>NZ_JAASKP010000001.1:856168-2594928 GCF_019730495.1 Enterobacter sp. Y17 | reverse complement strand
CATTAACTGAATACATAGGTTAACGAGGCGAACCGGGGGAACTGAAACATCTAAGTACCCCGAGGAAAAGAAATCAACCGAGATTCCCCCAGTAGCGGCGAGCGAACGGGGAGCAGCCCAGAGTCTGAATCAGCTTGTGTGTTAGTGGAAGCGTCTGGAAAGTCGCACGGTACAGGGTGACAGTCCCGTACACGAAAGCACACAGGTTGTGAACTCGAAGAGTAGGGCGGGACACGTGGTATCCTGTCTGAATATGGGGGGACCATCCTCCAAGGCTAAATACTCCTGACTGACCGATAGTGAACCAGTACCGTGAGGGAAAGGCGAAAAGAACCCCGGCGAGGGGAGTGAAAAAGAACCTGAAACCGTGTACGTACAAGCAGTGGGAGCACCCTTGTGGTGTGACTGCGTACCTTTTGTATAATGGGTCAGCGACTTATATTCTGTAGCAAGGTTAACCGTATAGGGGAGCCGAAGGGAAACCGAGTCTTAACTGGGCGTTAAGTTGCAGGGTATAGACCCGAAACCCGGTGATCTAGCCATGGGCAGGTTGAAGGTTGGGTAACACTAACTGGAGGACCGAACCGACTAATGTTGAAAAATTAGCGGATGACTTGTGGCTGGGGGTGAAAGGCCAATCAAACCGGGAGATAGCTGGTTCTCCCCGAAAGCTATTTAGGTAGCGCCTCGTGAACTCATCTTCGGGGGTAGAGCACTGTTTCGGCTAGGGGGCCATCCCGGCTTACCAACCCGATGCAAACTACGAATACCGAAGAATGTTATCACGGGAGACACACGGCGGGTGCTAACGTCCGTCGTGAAGAGGGAAACAACCCAGACCGCCAGCTAAGGTCCCAAAGTCATGGTTAAGTGGGAAACGATGTGGGAAGGCACAGACAGCCAGGATGTTGGCTTAGAAGCAGCCATCATTTAAAGAAAGCGTAATAGCTCACTGGTCGAGTCGGCCTGCGCGGAAGATGTAACGGGGCTAAACCATGCACCGAAGCTGCGGCAGCGACGCTTAGGCGTTGTTGGGTAGGGGAGCGTTCTGTAAGCCGTTGAAGGTGTGCTGTGAGGCATGCTGGAGGTATCAGAAGTGCGAATGCTGACATAAGTAACGATAAAGCGGGTGAAAAGCCCGCTCGCCGGAAGACCAAGGGTTCCTGTCCAACGTTAATCGGGGCAGGGTGAGTCGACCCCTAAGGCGAGGCCGAAAGGCGTAGTCGATGGGAAACAGGTTAATATTCCTGTACTTGGTGTTACTGCGAAGGGGGGACGGAGAAGGCTATGTTAGCCGGGCGACGGTTGTCCCGGTTTAAGCATGTAGGCGGANTTAACGCTGAGGTGTGATGACGAGGCACTACGGTGCTGAAGTAACAAATGCCCTGCTTCCAGGAAAAGCCTCTAAGCATCAGGTAACATCAAATCGTACCCCAAACCGACACAGGTGGTCAGGTAGAGAATACCAAGGCGCTTGAGAGAACTCGGGTGAAGGAACTAGGCAAAATGGTGCCGTAACTTCGGGAGAAGGCACGCTGATATGTAGGTGAAGCCCCTGCGGGTGGAGCTGAAATCAGTCGAAGATACCAGCTGGCTGCAACTGTTTATTAAAAACACAGCACTGTGCAAACACGAAAGTGGACGTATACGGTGTGACGCCTGCCCGGTGCCGGAAGGTTAATTGATGGGGTTAGCGGCAACGCGAAGCTCTTGATCGAAGCCCCGGTAAACGGCGGCCGTAACTATAACGGTCCTAAGGTAGCGAAATTCCTTGTCGGGTAAGTTCCGACCTGCACGAATGGCGTAATGATGGCCAGGCTGTCTCCACCCGAGACTCAGTGAAATTGAACTCGCTGTGAAGATGCAGTGTACCCGCGGCAAGACGGAAAGACCCCGTGAACCTTTACTATAGCTTGACACTGAACACTGGTCCTTGATGTGTAGGATAGGTGGGAGGCTTTGAAGCGTGGACGCCAGTCTGCGTGGAGCCAACCTTGAAATACCACCCTTTAATGGCTGGTGTTCTAACGTAGACCCGTNATCCGGGTTGCGGACAGTGTCTGGTGGGTAGTTTGACTGGGGCGGTCTCCTCCCAAAGAGTAACGGAGGAGCACGAAGGTTAGCTAATCCTGGTCGGACATCAGGAGGTTAGTGCAATGGCATAAGCTAGCTTGACTGCGAGAGTGACGGCTCGAGCAGGTGCGAAAGCAGGTCATAGTGATCCGGTGGTTCTGAATGGAAGGGCCATCGCTCAACGGATAAAAGGTACTCCGGGGATAACAGGCTGATACCGCCCAAGAGTTCATATCGACGGCGGTGTTTGGCACCTCGATGTCGGCTCATCACATCCTGGGGCTGAAGTAGGTCCCAAGGGTATGGCTGTTCGCCATTTAAAGTGGTACGCGAGCTGGGTTTAGAACGTCGTGAGACAGTTCGGTCCCTATCTGCCGTGGGCGCTGGAGAATTGAGGGGGGCTGCTCCTAGTACGAGAGGACCGGAGTGGACGCATCACTGGTGTTCGGGTTGTCATGCCAATGGCACTGCCCGGTAGCTAAATGCGGAAAAGATAAGTGCTGAAAGCATCTAAGCACGAAACTTGCCCCGAGATGAGTTCTCCCTGACTCCTTGAGAGTCCTGAAGGAACGTTGAAGACTACGACGTTGATAGGTCGGGTGTGTAAGCGCAGCGATGCGTTGAGCTAACCGATACTAATGAACCGTGAGGCTTAACCTTACAACGCCGAAGCTGTTTCGGCGNCTCAGAAGTGAAACGCCGTAGCGCCGATGGTAGTGTGGGGTCTCCCCATGTGAGAGTAGGGAACTGCCAGGCATCAAATTAAGTAGTAAGCCGGTGCATAAATCCGGTGGTTACAGCAGTCTTCGGTGGAGCGGTAGTTCAGTCGGTTAGAATACCTGCCTGTCACGCAGGGGGTCGCGGGTTCGAGTCCCGTCCGTTCCGCCACTTATTAAAAGCCCTGAGCTCACGCTCAGGGCTTTTTTCTTATCTGACGTTTAATTATTGCGAAATTAGCAAAAATCCTCTGCGTTTTGCGATCTTTTTCTCTATAACAACGCCAGCGATAATCTTCCTCAGTTTACGAACATAATGATTGAGGAATAGTATGACTCTCCCTGCATTTGGTCTGGGCACTTTCCGCCTGAAAGACGACGTTGTTATCGCATCTGTTAAAACCGCACTCGAACTGGGTTATCGTGCAGTTGATACGGCACAGATCTATGAAAACGAAGCTGCCGTTGGACAAGCTCTCGAAGAGAGTGGTGTACCGCGTAACGAACTGTTTATCACCACGAAAATCTGGATTGAGAATCTCAGCAAAGATAAGCTGATCCCTAGCCTGAAGGAGAGCCTGAAAAAACTGCGTACTGACTACGTAGATCTGACGCTGATCCACTGGCCATCACCGAATGATACCGTCTCAGTAGAAGAATTCATGCAGGCGCTGCTGGAAGCGAAAAAGCAGGGCTTAACCCGCGAAATTGGGATCTCCAACTTCACCATTCCGCTGATGGAAAAAGCCATTGCTGCTGTTGGCGCAGAAAATATTGCGACTAACCAGATTGAGCTGTCGCCATACCTGCAAAACAGCAAAGTCGTGGACTGGGCAAAACAGCACGGGATCCACATCACCTCCTACATGACGCTGGCCTACGGTAAGGCGCTGAAAGATGAAGTGATTACGCGTATCGCAGAGAAACATAACGCGACTGCTGCGCAGGTCATTCTGGCATGGGCAATGGGTGAAGGTTATGCCGTGATCCCATCATCGACTAAGCGTGAAAACCTGGCCAGCAACCTGTTAGCAGCGGATCTTCATCTGGATGCAGACGATAAAAAAGCGATCGCAGCGCTGGAGTGCAACGATCGCCTGGTAAGCCCGGAAGGTTTAGCTCCTGACTGGGATTAAGTTTGACCCACCCTCTGTAACCTGAACCCTCACACAGCTCCTCCGGGAGCTGTTTTTATATGTTCACTCAGGAAGTCAATAAAGGCACGAATGCGCGTACTTACCGCTCTGTCACTGTAATACACCGCGCTAAAAGGCATTTCGACCGGCAGACGTTTATCGGCCATTAGCTCCACCAGTTCACCCCGGGCTATCTCCTTGTCAATCATATAGTCTGACAAGCAGGCGATACCATTTCCTTCGAGACACAGCTGCTTCAGCGTTTCCCCGCTGTTTGACGATAATCCGCAGGTAATTTCATGAAGTTGACCATCATGACAGGCGACAGGCCAGGTGTTCAGCGACACCGGCTCCGTAAAGCCAAGGCACAGATGCTGCTTCAATTCTTCAACCGTCTCCGGTTTACCATGTTCGGCAATATACTCTGGCGATGCGATAATTTTGCGGTAGCTGGCAAACAGAGGGCGGGCACGCAAGCTTGAATCTGTCAGGGTTCCCGCCCGGATAGCAACATCCACTTTCCGCTCGATGAGGTTGATAAACGTCTCTGAGGAGACCAGCGATAGCGTCATCTCCGGATAGCGTTCGCGGAAAGGTTTGATCAGCGGCATCAGAAAATGGAGCACAACCGGCGTGGCCGCATCAATGCGCAGCAACCCACGCGGCGTGCTGCGGGTCTCCATAATCTCCGTCTCCGCTGCGGCCATCTCCTGCAGTACCGACTGCACGCGGCGGAAGTAACGCTCTCCTTCTTCCGTCAGGCTCAGCTGCCGCGTCGTTCGGTTAAGCAGACTCACTCCAAGCTTCATCTCCAGTTTTTTTACCGAACGGCTGATGGCTGAGTTAGCCTGACCCAGCTGTTCGGCCGCGCGGCTAAAGCTGCCGCTTTCAACGACGGCGACAAAGATTGTCAGCTCTTCCGATGTTGCTTTCATTTTTGCACCACCTGCAAAATTCTATTGAGATTTTGACCATTTTTGTTATTTAAGCACTGGCGCATACTGCCTGTCATCTTAATCCTGATGATACGGAGTATTTTATGCCACTGGCGCTACTTGCCCTGACGATCAGTGCCTTCGCAATTGGCACGACCGAATTTGTTATCGTGGGTCTGGTTCCCACTATTGCTAACCAGCTTGCGATCTCGTTGCCTTCCGCCGGATTGCTGGTGTCTATCTACGCCCTGGGCGTCGCCGTCGGTGCGCCAGTGCTGACGGCCCTGACCGGACGTTTTCCGCGTAAGCAGCTGTTAGTCGCGCTGATGGTGCTGTTCACCGCTGGCAACATTCTGGCCTGGCAGGCGCCGGACTACACCACGCTGGTGATTGCGCGTCTGTTAACCGGCCTTGCACACGGCGTGTTCTTCTCGATTGGTTCCACCATTGCAACCAGCCTGGTGCCCAAAGAGAAAGCGGCTTCAGCGATTGCGATCATGTTTGGTGGACTGACCGTTGCACTCGTTACGGGCGTACCGCTGGGAACGTTTATCGGACAACACTTCGGCTGGCGTGAAACGTTCCTTGCCGTCTCCTTACTGGGTGCCATCGCCCTGGTGACCAGCCTGCTGCTGGTACCGTCGAATATCCCAGGCCGGGCGAGCGCCAGCCTGCGCGATCAGCTGAAGGTGCTCACGCATCCGCGTTTGCTGATTATCTACGCGGTAACTGCATTGGGCTATGGCGGCGTATTCACGGCTTTCACCTTCCTGGCGCCGATGATGCAGGACCTGGCAGGCTTTTCACCTAATGCCGTGAGCTGGATTTTGCTGGGATACGGTATTTCCGTTGCCGTTGGCAATATCTGGGGCGGCAAGCTTGCGGATAAGCATGGCGCGGTACCGGCGCTGAAATTCATCTTCGCCGCCCTGGTGGTTCTGCTGATGATTTTCCAGTTCACGGCTTCGGTACACTACGCCGCGCTGGTCACTGTGCTGGTCATGGGGATCTTTGCCTTTGGTAATGTCCCCGGGCTTCAGGTTTACGTTGTCCAGAAAGCCGAGCTCTATACGCCAAATGCGGTGGATGTGGCGTCCGGTCTGAACATTGCCGCATTTAATATCGGCATTGCGCTGGGCTCCATCATTGGCGGACAAACCGTAGCGCATATTGGATTAGCCCAGACCCCGTGGATTGGCGCGGTGATTGTCCTGGTCGCCTTCCTGCTGATTGGCCTGAGTGGACGTCTCGATAAGCCAGCCAGGGTCGCGCTGGGTTAACATCAGTAAGTGCTTGCTTACAAAACTGGAAAGCGGTTTCTCAGAAATTGCGTTGAAAGTATGACCTAAAGTCCCTATAACATTAGAACCAGTCCGTTTTCCGGGCTGGTTCATGTTACAGAGGCTGTTTCCAAAAGTGCGAAAAAATACCTATGCCATGCGTTATGTTGCCGGAATGCCCGCGGAGAGGATCTTGCCTCCGGGGTCATTCGCGAGCATAAGCCAGGCATTACCCGCCGGCACGCCGTTAAGCAGCGATGAGAAAATCCGTGTACTGGTGTGGAATATCTTTAAGCAGCAGCGTGCTGAATGGTTATCGGTGCTCAAGAATTTTGGAAAAGATGCCCACCTGGTTCTGCTCCAGGAGGCGCAAACCACTCCCGAGCTGGTACGGTTTGCCACCACGAACTATCTTGCCGCCGACCAGGTGCCTGCATTTGTCCTGCCACAACACCCCTCAGGTGTGATGACGCTTTCAGCAGCACATCCGGTCTATTGCTGTCCACTGCGCGAACGTGAACCTATCCTGCGTCTGGCAAAATCGGCGCTGGTGACGGTCTATCCGCTGCCGGATACCCGAATGCTGATGGTCGTGAATATCCATGCGGTAAATTTCAGTCTGGGCGTGGATGTCTACAGTAAGCAGTTACTTCCGATCGGCGATCAGATTGCCCATCACAGCGGGCCCATCATTATGGCCGGTGATTTCAATGCCTGGAGCCGTCCGCGCATGAATGCGCTGTATCGCTTTGCGCGCGAAATGTCGCTGCGTGAAGTTCGTTTTAGCGATGACCAGCGCAAAAAAGCCTTTGGTCGTCCTCTCGATTTTGTCTTCTATCGTGGTTTGAGCGTGCACGACGCCTCGGTTCTGGTGACGCGCGCCTCGGATCATAATCCTCTACTAGTCGAATTCAGTCCCGGCAAACCTGATAAATAATGGTGTGTCAGGTCTGCCGTGGGGCAGGCCTGTGCGGGTGCTGCCCTTTATTTTTCACTCACAAAGGACAGTACGATGACAACAACACGCTCCCATCATGACAACGTAGAAAAACAGTTTGGTTCTCAGGCAAGTGCCTATCTGAGCAGCGCCGTGCATGCTTCTGGCCGCGATCTGGTGCGTCTCGGTGAACGTCTGGCGGCGTTCCCGCAGGCACACGTGCTGGATTTAGGCTGCGGGGCAGGGCATGCCAGCTTTACCGCTGCGCAGCGGGTCGCGCACGTTACCGCGTATGACTTATCCAGCCAGATGCTGGACGTCGTTGCCGGGGCGGCAAAAGCGAAAGGGCTGAACAACATCAATACGCGCCAGGGCTATGCCGAATCCTTACCGTTCGATGATGCATCGTTTGAGGTGGTGATCAGCCGTTATTCCGCGCACCACTGGCACGATGTCGGCCAGGCATTGCGCGAGGTCAAACGTGTTCTGAAGCCGGGCGGCACCTTCATCATTATGGATGTGATGTCTCCCGGACACCCGGTGCGCAATATCTGGCTGCAGACGGTAGAAGCGCTGCGCGATACCTCGCACGTGCAAAATTACGCCAGCGGAGAGTGGTTGTCGCTTATCACTGAAGCGGGGCTGATCGCGCGCGCGTTGATTACCGATCGCTTACCGCTGGAGTTCAGCTCCTGGATCGCGCGTATGCGCACCCCGGAAGCATTGAGCCAGGCGATCAGACTGTATCAGGAGAGTGCGTCCGCGGAGGTAAAGGCGTACTTTGAACTGCAGGACGATGGCTCGTTTACCAGCGATACCATCATGGCTGAAGCGCAAAAAGCGGAATAAACAAAAAAGGCACCGAGGGGAATCGGTGCCTTTTTATCTTTCGATCGTGCTATCAGGAGTCTGGCGTCGCGCTGTTCTTCACAAACAGCGTCAGCTGGTCGCCAGGTTTCAGATTGTCAGTATCATTGTTCCAGCGCATCACATCCTTGATGTTCACGCCGTGCCGTTTTGCGATACTGGACAGTGAATCGCCCTTGCGTACGCGATAGGTAATGCTATCGCTGTTGCTGGCGAGACGCTGTGCGCTGCTACCTGCACCTACCGTCAGAGTCTGACCCACTTTCAGGCCGGAACTGCGCAGATTATTCCACTGCTGCAGATCTTTCGCATTCACGCCAAGACGTGACGCGATGCCCGAAAGCGTATCACCTGAACGAACCTTATAGCTGCGGCTGTTAACTGATGATGCATCCGCGATCAGCGTTGACTGAACGGCGGCGATTTCACCAGAAGCTAAAGACTCACGTAACTGCTCGGCATGTTTCTGCGGAACCATTACATACTGCGGGCCACTTGCCCCCAGGGTTGAGCCTTTAACGCCAGCATTAAAGGTTTTCAATTTACTTACCGACATACCCGTCATATCAGCAACCTGTTGAATATCAACTGGATTGCTGAGGCGAACACGCGCCAGTGCACGACTTTCGTCTGGTGTTGGCAGTTGTACACCGTAACGCTTGCTGTTCTTGAGAATATCGCTCAATGCCAGCATTTTCGGTACGTAAATCTTTGTTTCCTGTGGCAGTGAGAGCGACCAAAAATCGGTGGATTTACCCCGTGCTTTATTCGCTTTCATTGCCTTCAGTACACGACCTTCGCCACTATTATACGCTGCGACCGTTAACAGCCAGTCGCCGTCAAACATCTTGTTCAGACGTTGCATCATGTCGAGAGCGGCTGTCGTTGAAGCGACAACATCGCGACGCGCATCATAGTTGCGGGTCTGTTTCAGACCATAGTTTCGCCCGGTGCTCGGAATGATCTGCCAAATGCCTGCGGCATTGGCGCCAGACGTCGCGTGTGGGTCAAAAGCGCTCTCCACTATGGGTAGGAGTACCAGCTCCATAGGCATGTTACGTTTCTTAACTTGCCCGGCTATCCAGTACATATACGGCTCTGCCCGTAACGTTACATCGTGGAGATAGCTCTTATTACTTAAATACTTCTGTTTCTGTTCGCGAATCCGGGGATTTTCCGGAATTCCCATCTTTAGCTCGTCGCCAATAGAGGTCCACAAGTCTTGATCCTGCGCGTAAGATGTTCCATCGTCCATCCAGCGCGCCGAACTTGCAAACTTCCCTGCTTCCCCTTGACCAGCTGCAGAAAGGCTCTGTGCGTGCTGTTGTACGTTGCTGCCGTTTTGCGACTGGCAACCTACAAGCAGGACAGAGGCGAGTAATATCGCTTTTGCCTTCATGTGTGTGTCAATAGTTGCTTAAAAGACGAGCGATGATAACGGCGAAATTTTGAAAAGGCAACCCGCAATTATCTGAAGTTATCTTTCTTTGACCTTAACCATGCAAATCGCTGTTCTGGTTGTTGCATATTTGTTTCTTGGTTAATTTTATTAATTAAATCAATATCATCTGTGCGTAAAAATAAATTAATTTGGCGCTCATTTTTCAGAATTACGGGGAGTGTTTTTTGGTTTTTTGCACGTAACTCCTTCACTTTGTGATAATAATCCTGAATCGCTCGATCCTCGGGTAAGAGGCTCACTGCAAACTTCATATTTCCTAATGTATACTCATGGGCGCAACAAATGAGCGTCTCATCGGGTAGCGCGTTAATCTTCTGTAAAGACTGATACATTTGAGCTGGCGTGCCTTCAAACAGTCTTCCGCAGCCTCCGGAGAAGAGCGTATCGCCGCAAAAAAGATAAGGCTTACTGTAGAAACACAGATGTCCCAAAGTGTGACCCGGTGTGGCAAATACGGAAAACTCCCACTCGCGTATGAGGATATTTTCGCCTTCTTCGACTACATGCGTGATTCCCTTATCTTGTGCCTCTGCCGGTCCGTAAACCACAAGATGCGGAAAATGAGCGCGCAGTTCAGGCACGCCGCCAGTGTGATCGTTATGATGATGCGTCAACAGAATGGCTTCTGGCTGCCAGCCGTTCTCTTTTACGGCGTGCAGTACAGGGGCGGATTCTCCGGGATCGACAATGATGCAGCGGCGATCGTCGTCAACCAAAACCCAGATGTAATTGTCCTGAAACGCTGGAATACTGATAAGATTCATACATTACCTCTTAGAGCGTGGCGGGTGTTTTGATGAAACCGGCAAGGATACCTCAGACTGTCGCAGCACCGGAACGTTGGGCGGAATTGCCCTGGGGTGAATACTATCGCGAAGCGTTAGAACAGCAGCTGAAGCCCTGGCTCGCGAAAATGTATGGCTTTCACCTGCTTAAGATTGGCAATCTCAGCGCGGAAATCAATACCGAAAGCTGCGCTATCTCGCATCAGGTTAACGTCTCTCTCGGCGGATCGCCGGTTCAGGTGAAAGCAGACCCGCTGCATCTGCCGTTTGCGGAAAAATCCGTCGATGCATGTTTGCTCGCACATACGCTACCCTGGTGCAGCGATCCGCATCGTCTGCTTCGCGAAGCCGATCGCGTGCTGATTGATGACGGCTGGCTGGTACTTAGCGGATTCAATCCGCTAAGCCTGATGGGCCTGCGTAAGCTGGTACCGGTGCTACGCCGGACTCCACCTTACAACAGCCGGATGTTCACCATGATGCGTCAGCTCGACTGGCTTTCACTGCTGAATTTTGAAGTGCTCTGCTACGGCGGTTTTCAGGTGCTGCCGTGGGCGAGGCTGGGGGGCGTGGTACTGAGCACCCATCTCCCCGCGTTGGGCTGTTTGCAGTTTATCGTTGCGCGTAAGCGAACCATTCCTCTTACGCTTAACCCCATGAAGCAGAGCAAGTCGAAAACGCCCATCCGCCAGACCGTGGGCGCCACGCGGCAGTACAAAAAAACCGATTAGGCGTCGGGCTGATAGCCCGCATCTTCATGTGCGGGATTGGATGCCGCAGCACGCGCCAGTTCGTCGCAGCGTTCGTTTTCCGGGTGGCCTGCGTGGCCTTTAACCCACTCCCACTTAATCTGGTGCTGGCCCAGCGCAGCATCAAGACGTTTCCAGAGATCGACGTTCTTGACCGGCTTCTTATCGGCGGTCTTCCAGCCGCGTTTTTTCCAGTTATGGATCCACTGGGTGATCCCCTGACGCACGTACTGACTGTCGGTGCTTAGCACCACGTCACAATGTTCTTTTAACGCCTCCAGCGCCACGATGGCCGCCATCAACTCCATCCGGTTGTTGGTGGTCAGAAAATAGCCTTCGCTAAAGGTTTTTTCGTGCTGGCGATAGCGCATAATCGCGCCGTAGCCGCCGGGTCCTGGGTTACCGAGACAAGATCCATCGGTGAAAATTTCTACCTGTTTACGCATCTCTGGTAGACTTCCTGTATTCGAAACGTTCAGTTAAACGATAAGTCTGACATAAATGACCGCTATGAGCACTGCAATTACTCGCCAGATTGTCCTCGATACCGAAACCACCGGTATGAACCAGATCGGCGCGCACTACGAAGGGCATAAGATCATCGAGATCGGTGCCGTTGAAGTGGTGAACCGTCGTCTTACGGGGAACAACTTCCACGTCTACCTCAAACCCGATCGGCTGGTGGATCCGGAAGCGTTCGGCGTTCACGGGATTGCCGATGAGTTCTTGCTGGATAAGCCGACTTTTGCGGATGTCGCTGACGAGTTCCTGGAATACATCAAGGGCGCCGAGCTTGTCATCCATAACGCATCGTTCGATATCGGCTTTATGGATTATGAATTCAGCAAGCTTAATCGTGATATTCCGAAGACGAACACCTTCTGTAAGGTGACGGACAGCCTGGCGCTGGCAAGGAAGATGTTCCCCGGCAAGCGTAACAGCCTGGATGCACTCTGCTCGCGCTACGAGATAGACAATACCAAGCGAACGCTCCACGGGGCGTTGCTCGATGCCCAGATCCTGGCCGATGTCTATCTGACGATGACCGGCGGGCAGACGTCAATGAAGTTCAGTATGGAAAATGAATCCCAGCAGACGCAAGGCGAAGCGGGCATTCAGCGTGTTGTCCGTCAGGCCAGTCGGTTGCGGGTTATTTTAGCCAGTGACGAAGAGCTTCTTAACCACGAATCCCGGCTTGATCTGGTCCAGAAGAAGGGCGGCAGCTGTTTGTGGCGCGCCTGAAAAAATGCCTTAATGCCTGTAAAATCATCGTTTGGGCGATTTTTGCAGCAAACGATTCAAAACTTGAGAAAAAGCGTTGACGAGATCGGAGGCGCACCGTAATATGCGCCTCGTTCCCCAAACGGGAACAGTGGAGCGGTAGTTCAGTCGGTTAGAATACCTGCCTGTCACGCAGGGGGTCGCGGGTTCGAGTCCCGTCCGTTCCGCCACTATTCAGAAAGCCTGAATCAGAAATGATTCAGGCTTTCGTCGTTTCAGCCTTCAGTAATCTCATTCTCTCTCTTATCGTTAACAAAAAGTTAATACTCATAGTGCAATTTATTAACAATTGCACGGATATAGTGCATTATTTGCACTGTAATTGTGCATTTCTCCATCACTCCTCTCTTCGCACCTCATTCAGAATGTTTCTTTCTGTAAAAATAATTCACGCAGAATCATCTGGTTATCTCCTGCTTTCCAAAAATATACCGAACCAATTGCGTATTGGTTTGGTTATTGCTTAATCATTAGCACGATAAGCTTCATTCCATATCAATAACTTATCGTTAATAAAAATAAAGTCATGATGAAAGCGAGCGAACCAATATGGAAAAACCGTCACGGTTTCTGGCCAATTCCAGCACCGCGCTTGAGCAGTTGCGCGGGCTTATCAACCAGCATGAGTCAACACCAGGCATACCGCTGCCCACGGAACGTGAGCTGTCGGACACTCTCGGCGTAGGACGACGTGAAGTGCGTCGTGCGCTGGACGTGCTGGAAGAAGAGGGGCGCATCTGGCGTAAGCAGGGCAAAGGGACCTTTATTGGCCCGGCGGCACCTGTTGAACCGCTGGCCCTTCAGGGATTGGTTCAGCAAACCAACCTTCTGGAAGTGATGGAAGCTCGTCTGCAGCTCGAACCCGGCTTAGCCCGGCTTGCGGCACTGCGTGCCACCAGGGAAAACCTCGCGCTCATGCAGCGCATGCTGGAACGCATCGACAAGGTCAGCCCGGACGACCGCGATCTCAACGAACTCTGGGACAGCGCCTTTCACCGGGCGATTGCCGAGGCGGCGGGCAACCGTCTGATGCTCGGCCTGTTTGATGCCATTGATGCCGTGCGGCGCGAACCGGGCTGGCAGCATCTGCGCGAGCTGGCACGCACCCCCGAACGTGTCGACAGCTATAACGACCACCACCATAAGATCATGTCTGCGATTATCCATCGCCAGCCTAATGAAGCCGCGGCCGCCATGCGTGAACACCTGCTCAGCCTGCAAACCGCCCTGATTCAGGCGATTCACCTTGAGGACGACTTCACGCCATGACGACAATACCCTTTAAGGACGCCGCGCCCGTATTGCGGGTGCAAAACCTCAACGTTACGTTTGCTGGCTCGCCGGTTAGCGTGCTTGATGGTATCTCGCTGACCGTCAGGGCGGGCGAAACGCTGGCGCTGGTGGGGGAGTCCGGCTGCGGGAAAAGTATCACCTCCCTGGCGCTGATGGGATTACTGCCCGCCAGCGCGCAGATTGTCAGCGGTGAGATGCAGTTTCGCCGCCACAATCTGCGAAAGCTCTCACCGCGGGAGTATGCCGATCTGCGCGGCAGCGAGCTGGCGATGATTTTCCAGGAGCCGATGACCTCGCTCAATCCGGCGTTCACGCTGGGGGATCAGCTGAGCGAAGCGGCCATGCGGCACCAGAACGTCTCGCGCGCAGAGGCGATGAAGGTCGCGCTGCAGATCCTCGAGAAGGTGCAGATCCCGGCGGCAGAGATGCGCCTGAAAGCATATCCCCACCAGCTTTCCGGCGGCATGCGCCAGCGCGTGATGATTGCGATGGCGTTGATTAACCACCCCAAACTGCTGATTGCCGACGAGCCGACCACAGCGCTCGACGTCACCATCCAGGCGCAAATCCTCGCCTTGCTCAACGCCTTAAAAGAGGAAACCGGCACGGCGGTGCTGATGATCACCCACGATTTAGGCGTGGTGGCAGAAGTCGCCCAGCAGGTCGCGGTGATGTATGCCGGGCAGGTGGTGGAGCAGGGGAGCGTGGAGGCAATATTCGCCGACCCGCAGCACCCGTACACCATCGGCCTGATGGGGTCGATCCCCTCGCTGGGCGCACGCAAGGGCCAGCTCTCCACCATTCCCGGCGCGGTCCCGCTCCCGGAATCCATGCCGAAAGGCTGCCGTTTTGCCACCCGCTGCCCGTTTGCGCAGTCGCGCTGCCATGATGAAAAACCGCCGCTCACCGCGCTCGGCGCGGGCCATCAGGTCGCCTGCTTCCGCGTGCCGCTCGAACACCACATTGCCCTGGGAGAGACCGCATGACCACGCCCATTCTTGAAGCCCGTGACCTCAGCAAGCTTTTCCCCGGCCCCAAAAAACTCTTTACCCCGGCACGGTTTGTCACCGCGGTCGATCGCGTTTCGCTTGCCGTAATGCCGGGCGAAACGCTGGCGATCGTCGGCGAGTCCGGCTCCGGCAAATCTACGCTCGGCCGCCTGCTGCTGCGCCTGCTGGCCGCCAGCGAAGGGCGCGTGTTCTATCAGGGGGAAGAGATCACGCATGCATCGGGTGCGCGCCTCAATCAGCTCCGGCGCGAGCTGCAGATTATCTTCCAGGATCCCTTCGCCTCGCTCAACCCGCGCATGACGGTGGAGCAGATCGTCGGGGAGCCGCTGTGGCTGCACCAGAACATGAAAAAGGCGGATCGCCAGTATCGCGTTGCCGAGCTGCTTAAAACCGTGGGCCTGCCTGCCGCCTGGGCCGGGCGCTATCCGCACGAGTTTTCCGGCGGGCAGCGCCAGCGTATCGGCATTGCGCGCGCGCTGGCCTCGGGACCGAAGCTGCTGCTGGGGGACGAGCCGGTATCCGCGCTGGACGTCTCCGTTCAGGCGCAGGTGGTTAACCTGCTGGAGAGCCTGAAGCACCAGCTGGGGCTGACGATGGTGATTGTCGCTCACGGCCTGACGGTGATCCGCCATATGAGCGACCGTGTGGCGGTCATGTATCTCGGACAAATCGTCGAGCTTGCCACCGTCGACGAGATTTTTGACGCGCCGCTGCACCCCTATACGCAGGCATTGATCGCCTCGGCACCGCAGATGCAGCCGGGCGTTGAACGCGACGCGCCGCTGCTGCAGGGGGATCTGCCCAACCCGGCCAGCCCGCCGTCCGGCTGCCGTTTCCACACCCGCTGCCCGTACGTCACCGATGAATGCCGCCAGGTTGAGCCGATCAATCAGGTGCTCGACGGCGGGCGTCAGGTTGCCTGTCATCGCTGGCAGGAGATCAACCGCGATCGCAGCGTTATTCAGATCGCACCGCCATCCGCCGCCTTTCTGCGCCGCCGCGCGCTGTTTGAACACGCGGCCACTCACTCGTCCCTTCCTTCAAGGAACTCATGATAATGACAATGCGTAATTCTCTTTTGACCGTACTGGGAAGTGTTATGTTGCTTGGCGCGGCGCTGCCCGCCCATTCTGAAAGCGTGCTGCGAATCGGCCTGGGCGCTGACCCGGACATGCTCGACCCGCATCTGGCGCGCACCTACTATGGCCGCTTCGTCTTTGCCTCCCTGTGCGACAGGCTGGTGGACGTGGATGAAAACCTGAAGGTCGTCCCCGGCCTGGCTAAAGACTGGGCGTGGAGCGAGGACGGTAAAACCCTGACGCTCAATCTGCGCGAAGGCGTCACCTTCCACGACGGTGAGAAATTCGATGCCGCCGCGGCAAAATACAACCTCGACCGAGCCCTGACCCTGAAAGGCTCCCTGCGTAAGAGCGAGATCTCCTCCGTTGAATCGGTCGAGGTCACCGGCCCGATGCAGATTGCGCTGCACCTGAAGACCCCCGATGCCGCGCTGCTGATGCATCTCACCGACCGCGCGGGCGCGATGATGGCCCCCGAGGCGGCGAAAAAGCCTGACTTTGCCGCCCACCCGGTCTGTTCCGGCCCGTACAAGTTTGACAGCCGCGTGTCGCAGGACCGCATCGTTCTGACCCGTTTCGACAACTACTGGAACAAAGACGCCTACCACTTCGACAAAATCATCTATCTGCCGATCCCGGATGCCTCCGTGCGCCTCGCGAACCTGCGCGCGGGCGATCTCGACCTGACCGAAGGCATCGCCGCCAGCGACGTTAAAACGGTCGAAGCCGACAGCAAGCTGGCGCTGGCGAAGGTAACCGGTCTCGGCTATCAGGGCATTACCTTCAACATCAACAACGGCAAGGTGCCGGCCAACGATCCGTTCAAGGACGCCCGCGTGCGCGAGGCGTTTTCTCAGGCCATCGACCGCGATGCGTTAAATCAGGTGGTCTTTGAAGGGCTCTACACCCCGGCCAACCAGGCGTTTTCCCCGGTCAGCCCGTATCACGTTAACCTGCCGGTTCCGCCGCGTGACGTCGACAAAGCCAAAGCGCTGCTGAAGGCGGCAGGCGTCACCGCGCCGCTGACCGTCAACCTGCTGGTGCCGAACAACCCAACCTCGCAGCAGGTGGGCCAGGTATTGCAGGCGATGGTCGCCGAGGCCGGATTTAACCTGAACCTGCAGATGACCGAATTCGCCACGCTGCTCGACCGCCAGCAGAGCGGCGACTATCAACTGAGCTTCTCCGGCTGGTCGGGACGCCCGGATCCGGACGGCAGCATCTACGGCTTTATCAACAGCAAAGGCACCCTTAACGACGGCCGCTACAGCAACGCGCAGGTCGATGAGTGGCTGACCCAGGCGCGCCAGAGCACCGACCAGGCCGCACGCCAGCCGCTGTACGACAAGGTGGTGAAGCAGCTGCAAACCGACATGCCGATTGCCTACCTCTACTTCGAGCCGCGCATTTTCGGGCTGAACAAAAGCGTGCAGGGCTTTAAGCCGTACCCGGACGGCATCGTGCGTCTGGCGGGTTTGACGCTGGCGAAATAAAGGTCCCGAGGAGAACCCATGCTGGAACTGATTTGCAAACGTCTGCTGCTGGCTATACCAACCCTGCTACTGGTGAGCATGATGGTGTTCGGGCTGCAAAAGCTGCTGCCCGGCGACCCGCTGATTGCCATGGCCGGGGAGGAGCGCGACCCGGCGGTCATCGCCCAGCTGCGCGCGGAGCTGAACCTCGATGCGCCAATCCCCGTGCAGTATTTCCACTGGCTGACGCGCGCGCTGCAGGGCGATCTGGGCGTCTCCTTACGCACGCACGAACCGGTGACGCAGCTGATCGCCAGCAAGCTGCCGGTCACGCTGGAGCTGTCTCTGCTGGCGATGATTATCGCGCTGGTGTTTGGCATCAGCATGGGGATCCTCGCGGCGGTGAACAAAAATAGCTGGATCGATCACGGGGCGAATTTCGTGGCGATCTCGGGGATCTCGATCCCGCACTTCTGGCTGGGGATCCTGCTGATTCTGGTCTTTTCGGTGAACCTGCAGTGGCTGCCCGCGTCCGGCTACGTGCCGTTCAGTGAAGATCCGCTCCAGAACCTGCGCACGCTGCTGCTGCCCGCGTCCGTGCTCGGAACGGGCCTCGCGGCGACGCTGATGCGCCATACCCGCGCCTCGATGATTGCGGTCCTGAAGGCGGATTACATCCGCACCGCGCGCGCTAAGGGGCTGCTGCCGAAGGCGGTGATCCTGAAGCACGCGTTTCGCAACGCGCTGGTGCCGGTCATCACCCTCACCACGCTGCTGTTCGGCGAGCTGCTGGGCGGCGCGGTGCTGACCGAGCAGGTCTTCACCATTCCGGGCTTCGGCAAGATGATCGTCGACTCGGTATTTAACCGTGACTACGCGGTGGTGCAGGGCGTGGTGCTGATCGTGGCGATCGGCTTCCTGATGCTCAACCTGCTGGCCGACGTGCTCTACGTCCTTATCAACCCGAAAATGCGAGGTTAACCATGGCGGAACTGACGACGCAAACCGTTACGCCCGCGCTGCCGCGTGCGCAGAACCGGGTGCTGAAGAAATTCCTTGCCAACAAAAGTGCGGTGATTGGCGCGGTGGTGGTGGGATTCTTTGTGCTGGTGGCGCTGCTGGCGCCGTGGATTGCCCCGTTCGACCCGGTCAAAGCCAACTTCCTGGCGGTGCGCAAAGCGCCGTCGGCGATGTACTGGTTCGGCACCGACGAGCTGGGGCGCGACATTTTATCCCGCATTATCTGGGGGGCTCGCACCTCGCTGATGGCAGGTTGTATGTCTGTGGTGATTGCCGTGGTCATCGGCGTGCCGCTGGGGCTGGTGGCGGGTTACTTCCAGAAGATGTGGGACGGCGTGATCTCGCGGTTTATCGAGGCGCTGCTGGCCTGTCCGTTCCTGATCATGGCGATCGCGCTGGGGGCATTTTTGGGTCCGAGCCTGACCAACGCCATGATTGCCATCGGTCTTTCGGCGATGCCGATCTTCGCCCGCCTGACGCGCGGGCAGGTGATCGCCATTCGCAACGAAGAGTACATCGACGGCGCGCGGGCGATTGGCCTGCCGGACCGCTGGATCATCATCAAATACGTCCTGCCAAACGTGATGTCGCCGATCCTGGTGCAGGCCACGCTGGCCATCGCCTCGGCAATTATCGCCGAAGCCAGCCTGTCGTTTTTGGGGCTGGGGCAGCAGCCGCCCAATCCTTCCTGGGGCTCTATGCTCAACACCGCGAAAGGGTTTCTGGAGCAGGCGCCGTGGATGTCCGTTTTCCCCGGCGTGGCGATTTTCCTTGCCGTGCAGGGCTTTAATTTACTCGGTGACGGGCTGCGCGATGCGCTCGATCCGCGCCACGACTAAGGAGTCATGATGACCAAAGCGCTTGATTTTACATCCGGTTACGCTTCACGCCGCCCGCCAATGATGGGCCGTAACGCCGTCGCCACGTCGCAACCGCTGGCGGCGCAGGCGGGAATGAAAATGCTGCAGCTGGGCGGCAACGCCGTGGATGCGGCCATTGCCACCGCGATGGCGCTGACGGTGGTTGAGCCGACCGGCAACGGGATCGGCAGCGACGCCTTTGCCATCGTCTGGGACGGCGAAAAGCTGCACGGCCTCAACGCGTCCGGTCGTTCGCCTGCGAGCTGGCATGCGGATCTGTTTGCCGGTAAAACCGCGGTGCCGGAAATTGGCTGGGACGCGGTGACCGTGCCGGGTGCGGTATCCGGCTGGGTCGCGCTGGCGGAACGCTTCGGCACGCTGCCGCTGACCACCCTGGCGCAGCCAGCCATTGACTACGCGCGCAACGGTTTCCCTGTCTCCCCGCTGATTGGCCATCTCTGGCAGCGCGGCTATAGCAAGCTGAAAGATCAGCCGGGCTTCAGCGCCTGCTTCGCGCCGGAAGGCCGCGCCCCGCGCGTGGGTGAAATCTTCCGTAACCCGGCGCAGGCGAACTCGCTGGAGCTGATTGCCCGCACCAACGGTGAAGCCTTTTACCGCGGCGAGCTGGCGCAGAAAATTGCCGCTTTCGCCAAAGAACACGGCGCGCACCTGACGGCTGAAGATCTGGCAAACCATCGTGTGGACTGGGTAGAGCTGCTATCGCGCGACTTCGCGGGCGGTTCGGTGCAGGAATTGCCGCCAAACGGCCAGGGGATCGCCACGCTGATTGCGCTCGGCATTCTGGAGCAGTGCGGCATTGAGAAGCATCATCCGGATTCCGTGCAGTCCCTGCACCTGTCCATTGAGGCGATGAAGCTGGCGCTGGCGGATCTCGACCGCTACGTGGCGGATGAAGACCATATGGCGTTCGCGGCGCAAGAGCTGCTGAGCGACCATTATCTGAAGTCGCGCGCGGCGCTTATCAATCACGAGCACGCCTCTGATTTCGTTTACGGTTCCCCGACGCAGAGCGGCACGGTCTACATCAGCACCGCCGACGCCAGCGGGATGATGGTTTCGTTTATTCAGTCCAACTACATGGGCTTCGGTTCAGGCATTGTGGTGCCGGATACGGGGATTAGCCTGCAAAACCGGGGCTGCGGGTTTGTGCTGGATCCCAATCACCCGAACGCGCTGGCGGGCAGCAAGCGACCGTTCCACACCATCATTCCGGGCTTTGCGATGGACGGCAGCGGCCAGCCGCTGATGTCTTTAGGCGTGATGGGTGGCCCGATGCAGGCGCAGGGGCACATGCAGATGGCGCTGCGCATTATGCTGCACGGGCAAAACCCACAGGCGGCAATCGATGCCCCGCGCTGGCGCGTGGTGCAGGGCAGGGAGGTGATCGTTGAATCGACCTTCGATCGCAATACCATCGCCGCGCTGCGCGAACGCGGGCATCAGATCGTGGTGGAAGATCCGCTTCAGGATTACAACTTCGGCGGGGCGCAGGTGATTTATCGCCTGCCGGAAGGACACTACGTGGCCGCGACGGAAAGCCGCAAAGACGGGCAGGCGCTGGTGAGTTAATGTTTTATCCTCCCTCTCCCGTTGGGAGAGGGGCGGGGTGAGGGGACAATTTCAGCCAATGCTAAACGGATCCGCATCCTGCCAGGCCGGAAACTTCTCGCGATACTCCTGCAGCGCCGTCAACGACAGCTCGGCATCAATGCGCGTCGCCTGATGCGGCTCGGCGGTGGCAATGATCTCGCCCTGCGGATTTACCACCCGGCTGTCGCCGCGGTAGTGATGCCCGTTGCCGTCGGTTCCCACGCGGTTACAGCCCACCACGTACGCCTGGTTCTCAATCGCGCGCGCTACCAGCAGCGACTGCCAGTGGAGGGAGCGCGGTGCAGGCCAGTTGGCAACATACAGCGCCAGGTCGTAATCGTTGCGGTTGCGCGACCACACCGGGAAGCGCAGGTCGTAGCAGACCAGCGGCAAAATACGCCAGCCGCGCCACTCGAACACCACGCGCTCGTGACCCGCTTCATAGTGATGATGCTCATCCGCCATGCGGAACAGGTGGCGTTTATCGTAAAAATGCACTTTCCCTTCCGGCTCCACCAGCAGGAAGCGGTTCACCGGCCCGCGATCCGTTTGCAGGGCGGCGCTCCCGGCGATCAGCGCGTTGGTCTGCTGCGCTTTGGCATGCATCCAGGCCACCACCTCATCCTGCGGCATTGACTGTTGTGCCGCTTCCATGGCGAAGCCGGTCGTGAACATCTCCGGCAGGACAATCACATCGCGCCCGGTAATCTCTTCCAGTTGACGATCAAAGTGGCGCAGGTTGGCGGGGCCATCCATCCACACTAAAGGTTGCTGCAAAATAGAAATCTTCAAACCAGGCACGATACAGACTCCTCAAAAGACCGCTTTTTGACACTGTAGCACGTCATTACGAGAAAATGTGGCAATAAAAAACCCCGCGAGAGGCGGGGTTTGTATAAGCGAAACGCGTTACGCCGCTTCAGGTTTGCGGTGCTTCTCCGGGAGCTTTACCGGCTGCGTCGCCAGCTCGTCCGGTTCGAAATCATCCACGTTAATACTGCGCAGACGGCTTTCTTCGGCTTTCACCAGCAGAGCGGCTTCATCTTTATTGATAATGCCGCCGGCCAGCGCCTGTTTTGCCAGTTCGTCCAGACGGGTAAACGGCAGGTTTTTGCCCAGCTGTTTACAGATTTTCTGGTGAATCGGATCGGCAGCCATCACGTCCAGCAGCGCCTCTTCCAGCAGACCCACCGGGTTATGCGGCGTCGGCGTCAGATACTGACCACGACCGATACGGGAGCGGGTTGCGCTCGGTACCTGCAGGATCTTTGCCACCTTGTGGTCCAGCTTGTCGGACGGCGCAAGGTGGTGACGTCCGGTCGGGAAGATCACCGCGCGCAGAGCGCCCGCCACGAAGCGGTTCGGGAAGTTCGCCAGCAGGTCGTCAATCGCCTGTTCAGCCTGATACATCGCATCCTGAACGCCCCAGTGCACCAGCGGCAGATCCGCTTCCTGACGGCCTTCGTCGTCGTAACGCTTCAGGACCGCAGAGGCCAGGAAGATCTGGCTCAGCACATCTCCCAGACGGGCAGAGATACGCTCGCGACGCTTCAGGCTTCCGCCCAGCACCGCCATGGAGACGTCAGACAGCAGAGCCAGGTTGGCGCTCAGACGGTTCAGATGCTGGTAGTAACGTTTGGTCGCATCGCCGGTCGGCGTCGCGCTGGTAAGACCGCGCGTCAGGCCCAGCCAGAAGCTGCGCACCTTGTTGCTGCCCACGTGACCGATATGTTTGAACAGCAGCTTATCGAAGGCATCCACGTCGTTGTTCTGCGCGGCAGCCATCTCTTCCAGCACGTACGGATGGCAGCGAATTGCGCCCTGACCGAAGATCATCATGCTGCGGGTCAGGATGTTTGCCCCTTCCACGGTGATGGCAATCGGTGCGCCCTGATAGCCGCGCGCCAGGAAGTTGCCTTCGCCGAGCATAATGCCTTTACCGCCTGCGATATCCATCGCGTCAATGATCGACTGCTGCGCGCGGTGGGTACAGTGGTACTTCACAATCGCGGACAGCACGGCCGGTTTTTCGCCCAGCATAATGCCGTAGGTAATCAGAGAAGCAGCGGCATCCATCACGTAGGCGTTGCCCGCGATACGCGCCAGCGGCTCTTCGATACCTTCCATCTTGCCGATGGAGATTTTGAACTGACGGCGGATGTGGGCGTAAGCGCCAATCCCCATCGCGACCGACTTCAGACCGCCGGTTGAGTTCGACGGCAGGGTAATGCCGCGGCCCACAGACAGACATTCCACCAGCATGCGCCAGCCCTGACCGGCCATTTTCGGACCGCCGATGATGTAGTCAATCGGCACAAAGATGTCCTGACCGCGGGTCGGACCGTTCTGGAACGGCACGTTCAGCGGGAAGTGACGGCGACCAATTTCAACGCCTGGGGTAGAGGTTGGGATCAGCGCACAGGTAATGCCCAGATCTTCTTCACCGCCCAGCAGTTTTTCCGGGTCAGAGAGCTTAAAGGCCAGACCCAGCACGGTGGCGATTGGCGCCAGGGTGATATAACGCTTGTTCCAGGTCAGGCGCATGCCCAGCACCTGCTCGCCCTGCCACTCGCCCATGCAGACCACGCCGGTATCCGGGATCGCGCCTGCATCGGAACCCGCTTCCGGGCTGGTCAGCGCGAAGCAAGGGATTTCCTGACCGCGTGCCAGACGCGGCAGGTAGTGATCTTTCTGCTCTTCCGTACCGTAATGCTGCAGCAGTTCGCCCGGGCCTAAGGAGTTAGGCACGCCAACGGTAATCGCCAGGATCCCGGAGACGCCAGCCAGCTTTTGCAGGACGCGAGCCTGAGCGTAAGCGGAGAATTCCAGGCCGCCATACTCTTTCTTGATGATCATCGCGAAGAAGCGATGCTCTTTCAGATACGCCCACAGCTCCGGCGGCAGGTCGGCCATTTCATGGGTGATGGCAAAGTCGTTTGCCATGCGGCACGCTTCTTCCACCGGGCCGTCAATAAAGGCCTGCTCTTCAGCGGTCAGACGCGGCTGCGGATAGTTATGCAGCTTTTTCCAGTCCGGGTTGCCCTGGAACAGATCGCCTTCCCACCAGGTGGTGCCCGCGTCAATCGCTTCTTTTTCAGTACGCGACATGGGCGGCATCACTTTGCGAAAGCCCTTGAACACCGGCGCAGAGATCATTGATTTACGCATCGGGGCCAGGTTAAACGGCAGAAGAATGATGGCAAGAGGGACTAAAAGCCAAATATTCCAGAGACCTGCGACGCCAAGCGCAGCCGTCCAGGCCAGAAGAATCAGGCTGCTCAGGAATAAACTTACGCGGTGATAGAACAACACACCGAGCAGAACAACGGTTGCGAGAATGCTCAAAATCATCATAAAGAAAAGCTCCCTTGCTTGTAGGAGGTCTGACCACTTGTGATGATATGGTTGTAGTTGATGTTATTTCCTTTAGCAATGTGTTTACAAAATAATTACAACCTGGTTCACATTGTTCGCGTTTTAGCCGGCACAAAAAATCAAAACGCCGAACGATTCGCATGGCTTTAGCTTCTCGCTTTTCCCGCTATCCGGTACACTCCACTGTGTTATTTCATCAATACTGAAGGATTATCCTCATGTACCAGGATCTTATTCGTAACGAACTGAACGAAGCGGCGGAAACGCTGGCGAACTTTCTGAAAGATGATGCCAATATTCACGCTATTCAGCGCGCAGCGGTCCTGCTGGCCGACAGCTTCAAAGCCGGTGGCAAAGTGCTTTCCTGCGGTAACGGCGGCTCCCACTGTGACGCTATGCACTTCGCAGAAGAGCTGACCGGACGCTATCGCGAAAACCGCCCGGGCTACCCGGCGATTGCGATTTCAGACGTAAGCCACATCTCCTGCGTAGGCAACGACTTCGGTTACGACCACATCTTCTCCCGCTACGTTGAAGCGGTAGGCCGTGAAGGCGACGTGCTGCTGGGGATCTCTACCTCTGGTAACTCCGGCAACGTGATCAAAGCGATCGCCGCCGCGCGTGAAAAAGGGATGAAGGTCATCACCCTGACCGGTAAAGATGGCGGTAAGATGGACGGTACAGCGGATGTCGAAATTCGCGTTCCGCACTTCGGTTATGCTGACCGTATTCAGGAAATTCACATCAAAGTGATCCACATCCTGATCCAGCTGATCGAAAAAGAGATGGTTAAGTAAGACTTCGCTGGGGGGCTCCGGTGCCCCCCGCTGTTGTGGAGGTGTTGTTATGTGCGAACTGCTCGGGATGAGCGCCAATGTGCCAACCGATATCTGTTTTAGCTTCACCGGGCTGGTTCAGCGCGGTGGAGGAACCGGGCCGCATAAAGACGGCTGGGGCATCACCTTTTACGAAGGCAAAGGGTGTCGCACGTTCAAAGATCCACAGCCCAGCTTTAACTCACCGATTGCCAAACTGGTGCAGGACTATCCCATCAAGTCCCGCTCGGTGATCGCCCACATCCGTCAGGCTAACCGTGGCGAAGTAGCGCTGGAAAATACCCATCCGTTTACCCGCGAGCTGTGGGGCCGTAACTGGACCTATGCACACAACGGGCAGCTCACGGGCTATAAGTCGCTGGAGACGGGCAATTTCCGCCCGGTCGGCGAGACGGACAGCGAAAAAGCCTTCTGCTGGCTGCTGCACAAGCTGACGGAGCGCTATCCCCGCACGCCCGGCAACATGACTGCCGTGTTCAAATACATCGCGACGCTGGCATCTGAACTGCGTGAAAAAGGCGTGTTCAACATGCTGCTCTCTGATGGCCGCTATGTGATGGCGTTCTGCTCGACGAATCTGTTCTGGATCACCCGCCGTGCGCCGTTTGGCGTTGCGACGCTGCTCGATCAGGATGTGGAGATAGACTTTCAGAAGGAGACCACACCGAACGATGTGGTCACTGTTATCGCAACGCAGCCGCTGACGGGCAACGAAACCTGGCAAAAGATTATGCCAGGCGAGTGGGTGCTATTTTGTCTCGGGGACCGTGTAATTTGACGCCAGCTGTGGATGGACGACTTCGTGGCTCAGCGGTTTGCTGACCACGTAACGGCCATCGACGATAGAGACCACAGGTGGCTTGTGGGTCTGCTCAAAGTAGTCGTAACCCGGCTTCAGCTGTTTCCAGAAATCCGCGTAGTATGAGTACTTGTGACGCGTCATGTTGGCGTCCGTCATGCGGAACGGATAGATGCTGACCTGTACGTTAGGCTGCCCAAAGACCAGCGCGCCCGTCACGAACTGGAAAATCTCATCAATGCCGGAGTCGGTCATCGCATAACAGCCGATAGACACGCAGGCGCCGTGGATCATCAGATATTTACCTTCATAACCGTGTGCACGGTCATAGGCATTCGGGAAGCCGATATTAATGGCTTTATAGAAGCGGCTGTCAGGCTTGAGCTGGCTGCGCTGAACGTTGTAGAACCCTTCCGGACTTTTGAAGTCGCCCTGACGCTGTTTTGGCCCCAGTCCGCCGGAGTAGTTACAAATTTTGTAACTATCAAGCAGCTGATATGTCTCGCCCATTTTGACAAACAGATCGAGAGTGCGCTCTTCCTTGAAGATCTGAATATAAACCGGCGATCCCATTAACTGCTGTTTATATTCCTTGCTGACCGGCGTCGTTGAGCTATTACTGCTGAGCAGTCCGGCAAACGACATGCACGGCATCAGAAGCATCGCAATGAACAATGCGATTTTACGCATACTACTAGTTCCTTGATAAAACCATGACCAACTTGCCAGGACGGCAAAAGAGACCCGAAATCAGATTATTCTGTTAGGAGCGCTCACATTAGCACCGCTATAGATTTTCGCAAGAGCCGGGCAGTGAGTTTACAAATTAGTTTTACTTTATAAACCATCAAAATTGCGATGGCTCCAGGAACTTTGCGCATTAGCTCGCAATTTGGCGCGCGTGACGGCGGATTCCCTGCCCGCGTGAAGGGGAAAATGTTACACTTTGCGCCCACTGGATTGTTGTTCATGGAAACCTGCTAACCACATGTTTAAAATTAAAAAAGGACTTGATCTGCCGATTGCAGGCGTGCCAGCGCAGCACGTTTCGACAGGCGCAAGTGTCCGTCATGTCGCCATTTTGGGCGAAGACTACCTGGGTATGCGTCCTTCAATGCTGGTACAGGAGGGCGATCGCGTTATCAAAGGACAGCCGCTCTTTGAGGACAAAAAAAATCCCGGCGTGATGTTCACGGCCCCCGCGAGCGGCACCGTTGTGGCCATCAACCGTGGCGAACGGCGCGTTCTGCAGTCGGTGGTTATCCGCATTGAGGGCGATGAAAAGCGTGAATTTGCCCATTACGATATAGCAGAACTCGCGTCGCTGAACCGCGACGCCGTTCAGGATCAGCTCCTGGCATCCGGTTTATGGACCGCGCTTCGTACGCGCCCCTTCAGCAAATCCCCTGTTCCGGGCACGGAACCGGCCGCGATTTTCGTCACGGCCATCGACACCAACCCGCTCAGCGTGGATCCGGAACCGATTATCCTGGCGCAGCGAAAAGCTTTTGATGCTGGTCTAACCGTTTTAACCCGCCTCACATCCGGAAAAGTGCACGTTTGCCAGGCCGGCGGCGGCAAGCCTGGCGGGCATCCGCAGGGGCAGGTCACGTTTAATGAATTTTCTGGCCCGCATCCGGCGGGGCTGGTCGGGACGCACATCCATTTCCTTGAGCCGGTGAGCCTGACGAAACAGGTCTGGCACCTTAACTATCAGGACGTCATCGCCATCGGTAAGCTCTTTACTACGGGTGAACTCTGCGCTGAACGGATAATCGCCATCGGCGGACCGCAGGCTGCAAATCCGCGCCTGGTGAAGACGCTGCTGGGTGCTGACATCAATGAACTGCTGGTGGGGGAAACGAAAGAGGGCGAAAACCGCCTGATTTCCGGCTCGGTCCTCAGCGGCCGCCATGCGGCCAATGCGCACGCGTACCTGGGACGCTTCCATTTGCAGGTCAGCATTGTGCAGGAAGGGCGTGAGAAAGAGCTGTTTGGCTGGGTTCTGCCAGGCGCAGAAAAATACTCCGTCACCCGAACCACGTTGGGCCACTTCCTGCGTAATAAGCTGTTTAGCTTCTCAACCAGCACGCACGGCGGCGAGCGCGCCATGGTCCCGATTGGCAATTACGAACGCGTCATGCCGCTGGATATTCTGCCCACCGTGCTGCTGCGCGATCTGCTTGCTGGCGATACCGACGGCGCGCAGGCGCTGGGCTGTCTGGAGCTTGACGAGGAAGATCTGGCGCTCTGTACCTATGTCTGTCCGGGCAAATACGAATATGGACCGGTATTGCGCGAGGTGTTAACCCGCATTGAGCAGGAAGGATAACCGATGGGCTTAAAACACCTCTTTGAAAAAATTGAGCCGCACTTTACCGAAGGAAAGCTCAAAAAGTACTACCCGCTGTATGAAGCAACGACGACCATTTTCTACACGCCGGGGCTGGTGACGAAAGGGGCGGCGCACGTTCGCGATGCTATCGACCTGAAGCGCATGATGATCCTGGTGTGGTTTGCGGTCTTCCCGGCGATGTTCTGGGGAATGTACAACGTCGGCCTGCAGACCATTCCGGCGCTGCACCACATGTACGATGCACAGCAGCTGGCGCAGGTGATCCAGTCCGACTGGCACTACCGTCTGGCCCAGTCGTTAGGGGTAAGCTTCGCTGCAGACGCGGGCTGGCTGAGCATGATGACGCTGGGTGCCGTGTTCTTCCTGCCGATTTACATCACGGTATTTGTCGTGGGCGGCTTCTGGGAAGTGCTGTTTGCCATCATCCGTAAACATGAGATCAACGAAGGCTTCTTCGTGACCTCTATTCTGTTTGCCCTGATTGTTCCCCCGACGCTACCGCTCTGGCAGGCGGCGCTTGGCATCAGCTTCGGCGTGGTGATTGCCAAAGAGATCTTCGGCGGCACCGGGCGGAACTTCCTCAACCCGGCGCTGGCGGGACGCGCGTTTCTATTCTTTGCTTATCCGGCGCAAATCTCGGGCGACCTCGTGTGGACGGCGGCAGACGGTTTTTCCGGCGCAACGCCGCTTTCACAGTGGGCGGCACACGGCGGCGAAACGCTGGTTAACAACGCGACGGGTCAGCCAGTCACTTGGTTTGATGCCTTTATTGGCAACATTCCGGGCTCCATCGGAGAAGTCTCTACGCTGATGATTTTGCTTGGCGGCGCGATCATTCTTTTTGGTCGCGTGGCCTCCTGGCGGATCGTTGCGGGCGTGATGATCGGCATGGTGCTGACCGCCACCCTGTTCAACGTTATCGGTTCGACCACCAATCCGATGTTCTCCATGCCGTGGTACTGGCATCTGGTGCTGGGTGGCTTCGCGTTCGGCATGATGTTCATGGCGACGGACCCCGTCTCTGCCTCGTTTACAGACAAAGGTAAATGGAGCTATGGCGTGCTCATTGGCGCGATGTGCGTTCTGATCCGCGTGGTCAACCCGGCGTATCCGGAAGGGATGATGTTGGCCATTCTGTTTGCCAACCTGTTTGCACCGCTCTTCGATTACCTGGTGGTGCGGGCCAACATTAAGCGGAGGAAGGCGCGTGGCTGAGGTTAAAAATAACGACAGCATCAGCAAAACGCTGCTGGTGGTGCTGGTGCTCTGTCTGGTCTGTTCTATTGTCGTAGCCGGTTCTGCCGTGGGGTTAAAACCCCTGCAGCAGGAGCAACGTGCGCTGGATAAACAGCGCAACATCCTGGCCGTCGCCGGGCTGATGCAGGAAGGAATGAGCGCGGACGACGTTTCGGCCGTCTTTGCTGAACGTATTTCGGCGCGTCTGGTGGATTTAAAAACGGGTGAACTGCTGGATAAAGACCCGGCAAAATTCAACCAGGCGCTGGCGCTTAAAGATCCGCAGATGAGCCTGACGCTGGAGGCATCGCAAGATCCCGCCGGGATTAAGCGTCGCAGCAACCTGGCCGAAATCTATCTGGTTCGCGATCCCCAAAAACGCATTCAGGAAGTGGTACTGCCTGTTTACGGTAACGGTCTGTGGTCAATGATGTACGCGTTTGTGGCCCTTGATACCGATGGGCGCACGGTCAAAGGCATTACGTATTACGACCAGGGTGAAACGCCGGGGCTGGGTGGCGAAGTTGAAAACCCTAACTGGCGGGCACAGTTTGTCGGCAAAAAAGTGCTCGACGATAACGGCCTGCCTGCGCTGAAGGTGATGAAAGGGGCGGCACGTCCCGGTGACGACTACGCCGTTGACGGGCTTTCCGGCGCCACGCTCACCTCAAAAGGCGTGCAGCACAGTTTTGATTTCTGGATGGGCGAGCTGGGCTTTGGTCCTTTCCTGAAAAACGTACGTGAAGGAGCGCTGAACAATGGCTGATACCGGTGAACTGAAAGAAGTTAAAAAGGTGCTCGTTGGCCCACTGTTAGCCAATAACCCGATCACGCTCCAGGTGCTGGGTGTCTGTTCGGCTCTGGCTGTGACGACCAAGCTGGAAACGGCGGTTGTGATGACGCTGGCGGTCACGCTGGTCACGGCGTTCTCCAGCATGTTTATCTCGATGATCCGCCACCATATCCCCAACAGCGTGAGGATCATCGTACAGATGGCGATCATCGCCTCGCTGGTGATCGTGGTCGATCAGCTGCTGCGCGCCTTCGCCTATGAAACCTCCAAACAGCTCTCGGTGTTTGTCGGGCTGATTATCACCAACTGTATCGTCATGGGGCGTGCGGAAGCCTACGCCATGAAAATGCCGCCGCTGGCGAGCTTTATGGACGGCATCGGCAACGGCCTGGGCTACGGCGTGATCCTGCTGACCGTGGGGTTCCTGCGCGAGCTGATTGGCAGCGGCAAGCTGTTTGGCATCACGGTGCTGGACACGGTGCAGAACGGCGGCTGGTATCTGCCAAACGGCCTGTTCCTGCTGGCCCCTAGCGCATTTTTCATTATCGGTTTGTTGATCTGGCTGATTCGTACGCTGAAGCCAGAACAGCAGGAAAAGGAGTAACCGACGATGGCTCATTACCTGAGTTTGTTTGTGCGGGCGGTGTTTGTTGAAAACATGGCGCTCGCGTTTTTCCTCGGCATGTGTACGTTCCTTGCGGTTTCCAAAAAAGTGTCGACGGCATTTGGTCTCGGTATCGCGGTCACCGTGGTGCTCGGCTTATCTGTACCGATCAACAATCTGGTGTACAACTTTGTGCTGCGGGACGGCGCGCTGGTGGAAGGGGTTGATCTCAGCTTCCTGAACTTCATCACCTTTATCGGGGTGATCGCGGCGCTGGTGCAAATCCTCGAGATGATCCTCGATAAGTATTTCCCGTCGCTCTACAACGCGCTGGGGATCTTCCTGCCGCTGATCGCGGTGAACTGCGCCATCTTCGGTGGCGTCTCGTTTATGGTTCAGCGTGATTACAACTTCAGCGAATCCGTGGTGTACGGTTTTGGTTCCGGCATCGGCTGGATGCTGGCGATTGTCACCATGGCGGGGATCCGCGAGAAAATGAAATATGCCAACGTGCCTGCGGGTCTGCGTGGCCTGGGGATCACCTTTATCACCACCGGGCTGATGGCGCTGGGCTTTATGTCCTTCTCCGGTGTGCAGCTATAAGGGCAAACAGATGGAAATTATCCTTGGCGTGGTGATGTTCACGCTGATTGTACTGGTGCTGTCAGGGCTTATTCTGGCGGCGCGCGCGAAGCTGGTGAATTCCGGCGACGTGGTCATTGATATTAACGACGAGCCGCAGAATCAGATCCGCACGCCGGCCGGAGACAAGCTGCTCAACACGCTCTCCGGTAACGGCATTTTTGTCTCCTCAGCCTGCGGCGGCGGCGGTTCCTGCGGGCAGTGCCGCGTGACGGTAAAAGAGGGCGGCGGCGATATTCTGCCAACCGAACTGGCGCATATCACAAAGCGTGAGGCAAAAGAGGGCTGTCGTCTGGCCTGCCAGGTCGCGGTACGCCAGAACATGAAGATTGAGCTGCCGGAAGAGATCTTCGGCGTCAAAAAATGGGAGTGCGAGGTTATCTCTAATGATAACAAAGCCACCTTTATAAAAGAGCTGAAGCTGCGGGTGCCGGAAGGCGAGCATGTCCCGTTCCGCGCCGGAGGCTACATTCAGATCGAGTGCCCGGAGCACGCTGTGGCCTATGCGGACTTTGACGTTCCGCATGAGTACCGCGCCGACTGGGACAAATTCAATCTCTTCCGCTTTGTATCTGAGGTGAAAGAGCCGACGCTGCGCGCCTACTCAATGGCCAACTATCCGGAAGAGAAGGGCATTATCATGCTCAACGTGCGTATCGCCACGCCGCCACCGAATGTGCCGGATGCACCGCCGGGCGTCATGTCGTCATACATCTGGTCGCTGAAGCCTGGCGATAAGGTGACGATCTCCGGCCCGTTCGGGGAGTTCTTCGCGAAAGATACCGATGCGGAAATGGTCTTTATCGGCGGCGGTGCCGGTATGGCCCCGATGCGCTCGCACATCTTTGACCAGCTCAAGCGGCTGGGTAGCCAGCGTAAGATCAGCTTCTGGTACGGGGCGCGCTCGCTGCGCGAGATGTTCTATGAAGATGAGTTTGAACAGCTGGCGCGTGAAAACCCGAACTTCACCTTCCATGTGGCGCTTTCCGATCCGCAGCCGGAAGATAACTGGACGGGCTATACGGGGTTCATCCACAACGTGCTGTATGAAAACTACCTTAAACAGCACCCGGCGCCTGAGGACTGCGAGTTCTATATGTGTGGTCCGCCGATGATGAACGCCGCCGTGATTAAGATGCTGAAAGATCTCGGTGTCGAAGATGAGAACATCTTGCTCGATGACTTTGGAGGCTGATGATGCTGACGTTTCTGGCAACCTTTGTGGTGTTTGTGCTTGTCATCTTCGGCATGTCGTTAGGCTGGATCGTTAAGCGGAAAAGCATTCAGGGCAGCTGCGGCGGTATTTCCTCTATTGGGATGGAAAAGGTTTGCGACTGCCCGGAACCGTGCGATGCGCGGAAGAAAAGGATGGCCCGCGAGCAGCAGCGCATTATTTAATTTTTTGCAGGCCGGGTAAGGCAAAGCCGCCACCCGGCGTTCTCACATCTTCTTCTCAACCCTCATTTGTTTACTGTATACTTATCCAGTGATGAGTGAGGGCTTACTATGCGCAAAATAATCCATGTCGATATGGACTGCTTTTTTGCCGCAGTGGAGATGCGTGACAACCCGGCGCTGCGGGATATTCCCATCGCCATTGGCGGCAGCCGCGTTCAGCGTGGTGTCATCAGCACCGCCAACTATCCTGCGCGCAAATTTGGCGTGCGCAGCGCGATGCCGACGGCGATGGCCTTAAAGCTTTGCCCTCATCTCACGCTTCTGCCCGGCCGGTTTGAAGCCTATAAAGAGGCTTCCCTCCATATTCGGGAAATCTTCTCCCGCTATACCTCTCTGATAGAGCCGCTGTCGCTGGACGAAGCCTATCTGGATGTGACCGACAGCGTGCACTGCCACGGCTCCGCCACGCTGATGGCGCAGGAGATCCGCCAGACGATTTTCAACGAGCTGAATCTGACGGCATCGGCGGGCGTCGCGCCCGTTAAATTCCTCGCCAAAATTGCCTCCGATTTAAATAAGCCCAACGGTCAATACGTCATCACGCCTGACGAGGTGCCGGCGTTTTTGAAAACGCTGCCGCTCGGCAAAATCCCCGGCGTGGGAAAAGTCTCCGCCGCAAAGCTGGAAAGCATGGGGCTACGGACCTGCGAAGACGTGCAGCGAAGCGATCTCGCCATGCTGCTCAAGCGCTTTGGAAAGTTTGGCCGCGTGCTGTGGGAGCGCAGCCAGGGGATTGACGATCGCGATGTGAACAGCGAGCGGCTACGTAAATCCGTCGGCGTTGAGCGCACCCTCATTGAAGATATTCATGACTGGTCCGAATGCGAAACCATTATCACGGAACAGCTTTACCCGGAGCTGGAACGACGCTTAAGCAAGGTGAAGCCGGATCTGCTCATCGCCCGTCAGGGCATCAAGCTTAAATTCAACGACTTCCAGCAGACAACGCAGGAACACGTCTGGCCGCGTCTGAATAAAGACGATCTTATCGCGACGGCGAAAAAGGCATGGGAAGAGCGCCGGGGCGGGCGAGGGGTGAGGCTGGTGGGATTACACGTTACGCTGCTGGATCCGCAGCTAGAGCGCCAGCTGGTTCTGGGATTGTAAAAAAGCCCGGTGGCGCTACGCTTACCGGGCCTACGTTTTTCACCCTCTCCCTTTGGGAGAGGGCTGGGGTGAGGGTATTACTTAACTGGGATCGCTTTCAGCAGTTCAGTCAGCAGCGTCCAGTAGTGACCGACGCTTTCGATATGAACCTGCTCATCCGGCGAGTGCGGACCGGTAATGGTTGGCCCGATGGACACCATGTCCATGTCCGGATACGGTTTCTTGAACAGACCACATTCCAGACCGGCGTGGATCACCTGAATGTTCGGCGTGCTGTTGAACAGACGCTGATAGGTTTCACGCACCAGCGCCATCACCGGAGAACTTGCATCCGGCTGCCAGCCCGGGTAGCTGCCTTTTGCAGACGTTTTTGCGCCCGCCAGCGTGCCCAGAGATTCCAGCATGCTCACCACGTACTCTTTACCGCTGTCGATAAGGGAGCGGATCAGGCAGATGATTTCCGCGCTGTCGTCGCTCATGGTCACCACGCCCACGTTCAGTGAGGTTTCCACCACGCCTTTCGCCACGTCAGAGTTGCGGATCACGCCGTTTGGCGTCGCGTTCAGCAGCTGAACGAAGGTGTCACGAGACTGCGCGGTCAGCGCGGCTTTATCTGTAGAAACAGATTCCAGCACCACGGTCAGGTTTTTCTCTTTCGCCGACAGTTCGTTCTTCAGGATATCCAGGTATACGGTGGAGAGTTTTTTCAGCTCGTCCGCTTTTGCCGCTGGAACCGCTACGGTGGCGAACGCTTCGCGCGGGATCGCGTTACGCAGGGTACCGCCGTTGAAGTCCACCAGACGCAGATCCAGCTCGGCCGCATGGCCTGCCAGGAAGCGCGCCAGCAGCTTGTTGGCGTTACCCAGACCCAGGTGAATATCGCCGCCGGAGTGGCCGCCTTTCAGCCCTTTCAGCGTCAGCTTGAAGGTCTGGAAGCCAGCAGGAATCGCTTCGCGCGAGAGCGGCAGGGTAGAGATGAAATCAATCCCGCCCGCGCAGCCCATGTAGATCTCACCTTCTTCTTCAGAGTCGGTGTTGATCAGGATGTCCGCCTGCAGCCAGTTCGCCTGCAGACCGAACGCGCCGTCCATGCCCGCTTCTTCGGTCATGGTCAGCAGCACTTCCAGCGGACCGTGCTCAACGCTTTCGTCGGCCAGCACGGCCAGCGCAGAGGCCATACCGATGCCGTTATCCGCGCCCAGCGTGGTGCCGCGTGCTTTCACCCAGTCGCCGTCGATGTACGGTTGAATCGGGTCTTTGGTGAAGTCGTGAACGGTGTCGTTGTTCTTCTGTGGCACCATGTCCAGGTGCGCCTGCAGCACAACCGGTTTACGGTTTTCCATGCCTGCGGTAGCCGGTTTGCGGATCAGAATGTTGCCAACCTGGTCACGTTCAGCATGCAGACCTTTTTCCTTCGCCCAACCCATAATATGTTCGGCAAGCTGTTCTTCATGGTAGGAAGGGTGTGGAATGGAGCAGATTTTCGCAAAAATATCCCACAGCGGCTGCGGAGATAATTGAGACAGTTCAGACACGATAAGTCTCCTTGTCGAGGCGCTGCAAACAGGGTTGCAGGTCACAGGGTTAGCAGGTTAATAGTTACCACAAGTCAGGCTTGCGAGATGAAACTGAGAATACCACTTTCTCTGCTGGCTGGTAGCATAAAGCATGTAAAAACTCAGGCAGAGGGCGCTAAACACTGGTTTTTAGTGCGTCAGATCTCTATAATCTCGCGCAACCTATTTCCCCCTCGAACACTTTTTAAGCCGTATAAAAACAGGCTGGGACACTTCACATGAGCGAAAAATACGTCGTCACCTGGGACATGTTGCAGATTCACGCACGCAAACTGGCTGCGCGTCTGATGCCTTCCGAACAGTGGAAAGGCATTATTGCCGTCAGCCGTGGCGGTCTGGTACCGGGGGCGCTGCTGGCACGTGAGCTGGGTATTCGTCATGTCGATACCGTTTGCATCTCCAGCTATGACCATGACAACCAGCGCGAGCTGACCGTGCTGAAACGTGCGGAAGGCGACGGCGAAGGCTTCATCGTTATTGATGACCTGGTAGATACCGGTGGTACTGCGGTCGCTATCCGCGAAATGTATCCGAAAGCGCATTTCGTCACTATCTTCGCGAAGCCTGCTGGCCGCCCGCTGGTTGACGATTACGTGATTGATATCCCGCAGGACACCTGGATTGAACAGCCATGGGATATGGGCGTGGTCTTCGTACCGCCTATTTCAGGCCGTTAATACCAGTACGTAACTTTACACGCCCGACTATGTCGGGCGTTGTTCTTTTTGGCCTGCCACGCGTTACAATAGTCTCTATACGACGTATTCATGGAGGCAACGCAATGACGCAGGCGAATCTCACCGAGACTCTCTTCAAACCCCGTTTCAAACACCCTGAAACGTCGACGCTGGTGCGTCGCTTCAATCCGGGTACCCAGCCTGCCGTCCAGTCCGCGTTAGACGGAAAAAACGTGCCTCACTGGTATCGCATGATTAACCGCCTGATGTGGATCTGGCGCGGTATCGACCCCCGTGAAATCCTTGATGTGCAGGCACGTATCGTGATGAGTGAAGCCGAACGTACCGACAGCGAACTCTACGATACGGTGGTGGGCTACCGTGGCGGAAACTGGATCTACGAGTGGTCTAAACAGGCGATGCTCTGGCAGCAAAAAGCCAGCCAGGAAGAGGATGCCACGCGCAGCGGCAAGCACTGGCTACACGCCGCTAATCTTTACGGCATTGCCGCTTACCCCCATTTAAAAGGGGATGAACTGGCAGAGCAGGCTCAGGCGCTGGCGAATCGCGCCTATCAGGAGGCGGCTCAACGTCTACCGGGCCGGATGCGTGAACTTGAGTTCACCATTTCAGGGGGCGCGTCCGTGACCGGATTCCTGCATATGCCTGAAGGTGAAGGTCCGTTCCCGACCGTCCTCATGTGCGGCGGACTGGATTCGCTGCAAATTGATTATTACAGCCTGTATGAGCGTTACTTCGCACCAAAAGGGATCGCGATGCTGACGCTTGATATGCCTTCAATTGGTTTCTCATCCAAATGGAAACTGACTCAGGATTCCAGCCTGCTGCACCAGCATGCGCTAAAAGCGCTGGAAAACATTCCGTGGGTTGACCACACCCGCGTGGCGGCATTCGGCTTCCGTTTCGGCGCGAACGTCGCGGTGCGTCTGGCTTATCTTGAATCTTCTCGTCTGAAAGCTGTCGCCTGCCTCGGCCCGGTCGTACACGCTCTGCTCAGCGATCCTGCACGCCAGGGGAGCGTACCTGAAATGTACCTTGATGTGCTGGCCAGCCGTCTTGGCATGCATGATGCATCAGACGAAGCGCTGCGCGTTGAGCTCAATCGTTACTCGTTAAAAACGCAGGGGTTGCTGGGACGTCGCTGCCCAACGCCGATGCTGTCAGGGTTCTGGAAAAACGATCCGTTCAGCCCGGAAGAAGAGTCGCGATTAATCACTTCGTCATCTGCGGATGGCAAATTGCTTGAGGTGCCGTTCAGCCCGGTCTATCAGAATTTCGACAAATCACTGAAAGAGATTACGCGCTGGATCGCTAAGAGATTGTGTTAATAGATTGCTAAATTTCGCTGGTTTGGTAAAACAGTGGCTTCACAAAAGGAGATCGCAATGACGTTACCGAGTGGACACCCGAAAAGTAGACTGATTAAGAAGTTTATGGCTCTCGGCCCGTATATTCGAGAAGAGCAGTGTGAAGAGAATCGCTTTTTTTTCGACTGCCTGGCTGTATGCGTCAACGTGAAGCCTGCACCCGAAAAACGTGAATTCTGGGGCTGGTGGATGGAAATGGAAGCAGAGGAAAAACGCTTTACGTATAGCTACCAGTTTGGCCTGTTTAATAAAGACGGCAACTGGCAGGCCACCACTATTAAAGATCAGGAAGTGATTGACCGCCTGGAATATACGCTAAAAGAGTTTCACGATAAGGCACGCGCACTGCTGGCTACCCTGGATCTCAAGTTCGAACCTGCGGATGACTTTTCCAGCGAAGCGGTGAAGCTGACTGCCTGATGGTGTCACAGCGCCGGGTGGCGGCTTCGCCTTACTCGGCCTACAAATTCTCCCTCTCACCGTGGGAGAGGGCACCAGACCGCATTAATCCCGACAATAAAAAAACCGGCATCAAGCCGGTTTTTTTATTTCACATCATCAGAACTGGTAGGTCATACCTACAGCAACGATGTCATCGCTGCTCACGCCCAGTTTATTTTTGTCGTCAATCTGGTTGATTTTATAATCAACAAAGGTGGACATATTTTTGTTGAAGTAATAGGTCGCGCCAACGTCAATATATTTCACCAGATCTTCGTCGCCAATACCTTCGATATCTTTGCCTTTAGACTGGACATAGCCCAGGGACGGGCGCAGACCAAAGTCGAACTGATATTGTGCGACAACTTCAAAGTTCTGCGCTTTATTTGCAAAGCCGCCGGAAATTGGCGTCATATTGCGGGTTTCAGAATACATTGCAGCCAGATAAATATCGTTCGCATCATATTTCAGACCGGTTGCCCAGGCTTCTGCTTTCTGACCCTGGCCACGTGCCAGCAGGTTCTGAGCATTGGTGCGGTCAGAGTTGGTGTAGGCGCCGCTGACGGCGAAATCGCTGCCGCCGAAGTCATAGGTCAGAGAGGTACCAAAACCGTCACCGTTCTGTTTTTTGGCGTCACGGTTTTCGTTTTTGCCCTGGTACTGCAGCGTCATGTCCAGACCGTCAACCGCGCCGAAGAAATCGGTGTTACGGTAGGTGGCCAGGCCGGTAGCACGCTTGGTCATGAAGTTATCGGTCTGCGCGGAAGAGTCGCCGCCGAACTCAGGGAACATATCGGTCCATGCTTCGACGTCATACAGGGCGCCCAGGTTACGACCATAATCCAGTGAACCAAAGTTTTTCAGCTTCAGGCCCGCAAACGCCAGACGCGTTTTCTGAGTAGAGTCGCTCTCGGCTTTGTTACCTGCAAATTCAGATTCCCAACGGCCATAGCCCGTCAGCTGATCGTTAATCTGCGTTTCGCCTTTAAAACCGAAACGAACGTAAGTCTGATCGCCATCTTTGGTGGCATCATCACTGATGTAGTGCATGGCTTTCACTTTGCCGTACACGTCCAGTTTATTACCATCTTTATTATAAACTTCAGCTGCGTGAACGGATGCAGAAGCCACTACGCCCATAACCATTAATGCCAGAGTGCTCTTTTTCATTTTCGATCCTGTCTTATAAACGCGCTAAAAAATTCGCTGGACGATAAGCTCATGCTTAAGTCCCGTGAAAAAACAGGAAGGGTTTTATCGTTCTGGAATGAAACTTTTATGACAAACTAAGAATAATTTTAAAAAACTGTGATTTATTATTTCGGTAATAAAATTGTCAAAATTTCCCGCTAGGCTTCCTGATCCCGCGCAACAAAGTGTTTCGCGATGTGCTAAGGCAGTTGGCAACGGGGCTGACTCCTGTTAAAACGTTCGTTCGACATTACTTTCCCTTATCGTTGAACGGCAGAGAATCATGAGTGACAGCCAGACGCTGGTGGTAAAACTCGGTACCAGTGTTTTAACAGGCGGATCGCGCCGCCTAAATCGCGCCCACATTGTTGAGCTTGTACGTCAGTGCGCTCAGCTACATGCCGCAGGGCATCGTATTGTGATTGTGACCTCCGGGGCGATTGCCGCCGGGCGTGAACACCTGGGTTACCCCGAACTCCCCGCGACGATCGCTTCCAAACAGTTGCTGGCCGCCGTGGGGCAAAGCCGACTCATTCAACTCTGGGAACAGCTGTTCTCCATCTATGGTATTCACGTCGGGCAGATGCTGCTGACGCGTGCGGATATGGAAGACAGAGAGCGCTTCCTGAACGCCCGCGATACTCTGCGCGCGCTGCTGGACAACAACATTGTTCCGGTCATTAACGAGAACGATGCCGTTGCTACCGCTGAAATCAAAGTGGGTGATAACGATAACCTCTCGGCGCTGGCCGCGATTCTGGCCGGTGCCGATAAATTACTGCTTCTGACCGATCAGAAGGGGCTGTTCACCGCCGACCCGCGCTCGAATCCGGAAGCCGAGCTGATTACCGACGTTCAAGGCATCGACGATGCGCTGCGCGCTATCGCCGGTGACAGCGTTTCAGGCCTGGGAACGGGCGGTATGGGGACCAAGCTGCAGGCCGCTGACGTCGCATGCCGCGCCGGTATCGACACCATCATTGCAGCGGGCAGCCGCCCCGGCGTGATTGGCGACGTAATGGAAGGCATCTCCGTCGGCACCCGCTTCCACGCCCAGGAATCCCCGCTGGAAAACCGCAAGCGCTGGATATTTGGCGCGCCTCCTGCTGGCGAACTCGTTGTCGATGAAGGGGCAACCGCCGCGATTCTGGAACGAGGAAGTTCATTGCTTCCTAAAGGAATTAAAAGCGTGACAGGCAACTTCTCCCGTGGTGAAGTGATCCGTATCCGTAACCTCGAAGGTCGCGACATCGCCCACGGCGTAAGCCGTTACAACAGCGACGCGCTGCGCCGCATCGCGGGTCACCACTCGCAGCAGATCGACGCCATTCTGGGCTATGAATATGGCCCGGTTGCCGTGCATCGCGATGACATGATTATTCGTTAAGGAGCCAGAACATGCTGGAACAAATGGGCGCTGCCGCGAAGGCTGCCTCTTACAAACTGGCGCTCCTTTCCAGCCGCGAGAAAAACCGCGTGCTGGAAAAAATCGCTGATTATCTGGAATCCCAGTCTCAGGAAATTTTGCTCGCCAACGAGCAGGATCTGCTGGAAGCGCATCGCAACGGCTTGAGCGAAGCGATGCTCGACCGTCTGGCGCTGAACCCGGCACGCCTGAAAGGCATCGCCGACGATGTGCGTCAGGTCTGCAATCTGGCCGACCCGGTAGGGCAGGTGATCGACGGCGGGCTGCTCGACAGTGGTTTACGCCTGGAGCGCCGCCGCGTGCCGCTCGGCGTCATCGGCGTTATTTATGAAGCCCGTCCAAACGTGACGGTGGATGTCGCCTCCCTGTGCCTGAAAACCGGTAACGCCGCTATTCTGCGCGGTGGGAAAGAGACCTGGCGTACCAACGCCGCGACGGTGAAAGTCATTCAGCAGGCGCTGGAAGAGTGTGGCTTACCGGCGGGGGCCGTACAGGCGATCGAGAGCCCAGACCGCGCGCTGGTCAACGAAATGCTGCGCATGGACAAATACATCGACATGCTGATCCCACGCGGTGGCGCGGGCCTGCACAAGCTGTGCCGCGAGCAGTCAACGATTCCGGTGATCACCGGCGGTATCGGCGTGTGCCATATCGTGGTGGATGACAGCGCGGAGATTGAACCGGCGCTGAAGATTATCGTTAACGCGAAAACCCAGCGTCCAAGCACCTGTAACACCGTAGAAACGCTGCTGGTGCATCAGGATATAGCGAACAGCTTCCTGCCGGCCCTGAGCAAACAGATGGCAGAGAGCGGCGTGACGCTGCATGCTGACGCCAGCGCGCTCGCACTGCTTCAGGATGGCCCGGCTAACGTTGTTCCCGTAAAAGCGGAGCAGTACGACGACGAGTTCCTGTCACTGGATCTAAACGTGAAAATCGTTGCCGATCTCGACGACGCCATTGCGCACATTCGTGAACACGGCACGCAGCATTCTGACGCGATCCTGACGCGTACCCTGCGCAATGCCGATCGCTTCGTGAACGAAGTGGATTCTTCAGCAGTATATGTGAATGCCTCCACCCGCTTCACCGACGGCGGCCAGTTCGGCCTCGGCGCTGAGGTGGCGGTCAGCACGCAGAAACTGCACGCGCGCGGCCCGATGGGGCTGGAAGCGTTGACCACGTACAAGTGGATCGGCTTCGGTGACGATACGATTCGTGCGTAAATAATCACGGGTGATGCAAAAATAGCCGTTTGATTCAAAAGGGCATTGACGCATCACCCGGATAGATCTAACCTTTTGCCCCGTGGTTACGCTCGTAACCGGCCTCTCAGGGCCGATATAGCTCAGTTGGTAGAGCAGCGCATTCGTAATGCGAAGGTCGTAGGTTCGACTCCTATTATCGGCACCATTCTAACGTCTCCCAAGGTTTACTAAAGTTCACTGAAACCCCTTATGCATTGAGCTTTATAGCCCCTTTTAGTATTCCAGCATCGACTAAAGTTTCCTGAAATCTACAGTCTTTTTGGGGACTTATGTTTAGATTTGCTGTTCGGTCTAAAGAAGGTACCCCCAGGTGAAACTAAACGCCCGGCAGGTATACGCCGCCAAGCCTAAAGATAAGCCTTACAAGCTGACTGATGGTGGCTGGTATCTATCTCCTGATCAAATCTGATGGAGGCAAATTCTGGCGGCTCAAATATCGTGTATTGGAGCATGATGGCAGGAAAAGCTGCCGGCTGATGTTGATGCTGGCCGGCGGATAGAGGCAGCTGCCGCTGAGCTGGATTTTGATGTTCAGCACGAACCCGAAGAGCAACTAATGATTCTCTTCCGGCCGGATTAAGAAACCCACAACTTCTATGGCAAAGACCGTGCAGCAGGCGCTTTACGGTTTCTTCGTACTGAGCTGGCCTACGTTGCCACAATGCACCCCGATACGCCGGATGACAGGAACAAAACTCGCTCTGCCTGCTGGACGGCGAAAAACTGTAAACCCCCCAGCCCCTCAAACTTGACACTTTTTCGCGAGAAACTGGGAAAAGTGTCAACCCAACCTAACGGATCCTGACGCCTACGAACAGCAGCTACAGCAGAACTGTAAAGGGCTGGCGTTGAGATTTGTTGAGCCTTGGCTGTTAGCTTTTGTTAATCCTGATGCGAAGCAGGGCAGGTGTCAGCCTGCTATGGTTTGTTATGCCTTACTAGGGAAAACTAGGGGTAAAGTGCCAACCGCTACCGCTTTAGAAAACTTCAGGTACACGAACTCGGGAAGGGGAGGTGTTAAGCACTCCCCCTTTGCAACTATCCTCGAGCTTCTTTCAGATCGCTGTTCTGGTTTGCCCGGACGCTGGCGTTCAGATTGAGTTGTCAAAAGTTGTCACCCACCGTCAGCGCCAGTGGGGATTTTTGGCAGAACGCGCTCTAAGTTACAGTTGCTTCAGTCAGTATTTTCATGAGAACAACTATTAAACTTTATATTTTTGAAATATCATATTTTTTTGCAATTTCCCCTGCCGCTTTTTCAATGCCTGGATAAACTGTACTTTCGTTGATACCAAAGCGTGCGAGCTCTTTCATTAAACCACTTTTGTTTTGTATACGTATTTTTTTTATTTTTATCTCACTAAAACCTGTTTCAGGAAGAACGGCGTCTTCACCGAATATTAAGAATGCCCCTGACTGAGAGTTAATTCTTGGGTTTGTCATTCTTCCCTTCACAACAAGTAGGCTTCTTAAGTCAGAAGGTTCAATGACATCTTTGAAATATGATTTTTCATCCTTGATTAAATGTAAGAGTTGCGCACAAGGATCAGTTTTATTAAATTCATGCTTGTTAAGGTTGAAATCTAATTCCTTTTTTAGATGTTCAGGCAAACGCGAAAGGTTTGCAATACAACTAACCGTATCAGAGTCAAAGAACTTAATTTGATTTTTTTTTGTGGTAATGATTATCACATTACCATCAACCTCACTTCCCTTTTCTATTTTTTTACTGGAACATGCGAAGTAAAGGGCAATGAGAGGATTTGTGGTTACATCAAGTAAACGTGTTGGAAGACCGTAGTGTTGCATTCGAACCAGTTTGTCGAGCATATATCTATCGGTAGTAAATTCGGATGGTTGGACTGTTAATAGTTCTGTAATCATTTCTGATTCATGTTGCCTATAACGAAAAAACCCCTGCGGACTTTTACGGTATAATGATGGTTCCAATTCATACCGATGATCTGAATGTCCGCGATAAAATACCTCTTCATCCTCATCAAAGTTATGTTTCAATACTTTATCAAGATAGGTATTAACATCAGATATTACGATATCTTCGGTTTTGTTTGGGAGGTTGGTTTTTTTAGGCTGAACTGGTGGTAATTGTCCCTCTATACCAAGTAAATCTAATACTGTGTCAATATCAAGTCGTTTTATTGACCAGTGAGTTCTGTGTAGTCCGAAGCCACCTAGGGATAGAGCATCGGAATAATGACTTTCATCATTTAACTTGCATTTGCCGAGATTTCTTTCAATTTTAAAGTTGAATGCAATAACTGTATCTCGCCCCAATTTAGTGATTTTTAAATCACTAATGCTACCTATTCTTATCTCAGAGTATTCAGATGTGTCAAAATCCTCGCCCCACTCTCTTTCCGGTTCCGTCATAAATAATACAGGTAATGAAGAAAGATATTCTAGAGATTCATCAGTGAGAGGTAGTAAATTATTTCTAATATCCTCTGGTGTTGATTCAAGTAAACGTGAAACTGAAAAGTTTTCTCGGCCAGAATCTTCTTTGATGAAGTTATAAATATCACCAGCAACTATTAAATTAAACATAAACAATCCTTTTAATAAGAAGTGACAATAAAATTAATTGTTATATAACAAATAGTTATTATACCTTGTTTTGTTATGAATATCGATTAATAAAACATACATAAAAATAACACGTGGCTTGTGCAAAGTATTATAAACAAAAATTCGAATGTGCAACCTTGATCACATATTTATTGAAAATAAATGATTTCTATAAGCTGCTTGTAATCTTACAATAGACTTGAAATCACAAAATTATCATTAATTTAGTTGTTCATTTGGTTTTATCCTTATATAGTCTACATTAAATTTTATTCTGCTAACATGCTTATGGTTTACAGTCGAGTCATTTCAATAAGCTCTATGGTCTAAGGTATATGAAGCTATCTAAGGAGCTGTAAAATATGGAAAAAGAGTATAGTAAGGATAGGTTATTGGATTTAACAGCCCACTTTAAGCGGCGTAAGCAATACGCGTCGGAAAAAATAAAGCATTTACGAGAGCAACATGAAATATGTTTTGCTTTGTCTGGTCTAACCTTTAGTAAAAGTCCCTATATTTTTGAGGGTATCGGCGTTTTAAGAGAAGTACTTTATCCGCCAGGAGAAATCGAGCTTGCTGCTGCCCTTAAGAATAAATCCTTACTAAGCCCTATTGCTCGCCATATGCCTGCATTAACGCATGAACTTGCTTTGCAATGCTGTAATTCAACTCTTCAACAGACAGAGTTAAACATAGGATGGTGGATCTTATCGGCGATCAGATGTCGTACTCTCATTGAGGTACTTGTCCCCGCGGTAGCAAATGTATCATGGGATGTTTTCCCCGCGATGAACTCAAACTCCTGCGAAGTACAACTTCTTGAAGACGTACCTGCAACTCGTCGAATAGATACCGTTAAAGAACTATCGCTTGAGGCTCTCGATTGGGTTCAACAATACTTAGAAAATTGGATAACTTTGCTTGAGTTCCCGGCCTTTAGACTAGCTATAGATTCTCTTACGACCCACAACCAACACGCCAATTTACGGATGTCTGCCGCGGCGTTATGGGCAGGAATTGAGGCTCTTTTTGGCATAAACTCCGAACTTCGTTTCCGGCTGGCGCTCATGGCGGCGGCATATCTTGAAGAAAGAGGGGTACAGCGTTTAGAGGCGTATCGCAGGATAAAGAAACTGTATGATTATCGCTCTAAAGCGGTACACGGTGGAGTTACGTCAGATCATCACTTAGTTGAGCATATAATTGAGGTAAGGAAGCTCCTATCGCAACTAGTTTGCCGGATGACAGAGCTAGGCAGAATGCCAACTGTTGAAGATTATGAAGAAAGACTTCTTACTTAAAATCACTTAAATAGTTGCGCGGTAACATTAAGCGAATTACCTCAAAAAATTTACACTTGAAAGTAATTCGGTCAATTTAATTTTAAGCTAAAACTATTTGGGGGTACTTATGGGGGTATCTAATAAAACACAATATTATTAAATGTATAAATAACAGTTGCTTATGAAGGTTTGTTTTATTCCTATTATCGCACCATCTTTTAAAACCGCCTTCGGCGTATCAGCTATTTAGTCCCTCCGACAGCTCCGGCAAACCATCACACATCTCCTGCAGCTCATTAAACATTCTTGCCACATGGAAACCATCGCACACCGAGTGATGTACCTGTACCGCCATAGGCAACAACACTTTCCCATCCTGCTCGTAGTATTTTCCAAACGTGAACATAGGGGAAAAGAAGTTCTTCATGTGCGCAATGTTCATCGTAAAGTTCGTAAACGTCACCCAGGGAATAGACGATACGAAAAAGACATTTTCCCGGGACTCTTCTTTCGGCCAATAAGAAAGGTTATTGCCATAGCGCGCAACATCTTCTGCATAGGTGTTCTGGAAGTGCTGAATATTGCCGTCGAAATGGCTCCACAATGACGAAAAGGTCTCTGTTTCAGGGTGGAAAATGGTATAGCTGGGATGAATTTCATTCCATATGACAAGCTCATTGTCCTTCATGGCCATACGGAATTCCGGATGCCGGTTCATGATTTTAGAGAGGAGGAAAATAATCGTTGGGTAAAACTTCCAGCCGACCTTTTTGATATGTTTTCGCAGCGCGGTGATGTCGATCAGAACCGTTTGGTTAATTGTACACTCAGCAAATGACTGGAATACTTCAAAATGCTCCTTCCTGGCCCAACGAGATAAATCAACAGGCGTATATTCCGGGGCTGCTTTTTTCATTTTTTAACCTTTGATTATCAATCGCCTAAAGGATTTTGGGCCAGAAAAAGCCGCGCAACCATTTCAACCGTATCTAATCTTCCTGTCAATCTCAGCCTGTGGTTTTCCGAACAGATATCCCTGCACGAGATCGCAGCCTAGCGCCTGAAGACGTTCGAGCTGCGCTTCGGTTTCAACACCTTCTGCAATGACCCTCATATTGAGGCTCTTCGCCATGCCGGTTATCAATTTAACGATATTAAGGGCATCATCCTGCGTGGATATCGGGTTCACAAAGGATTTGTCGATTTTAATTTTATCAAAATTCAGTTCACTCAGACGTGAGAGCGATGAATAACCCGTCCCGAAATCATCGATTGAAATTCTTACACCCAGCGTTCTCAGCTTTTTGAGAATAGTGATCGGCGTGTTGCTGTCGCTGAAGAGCGATGACTCCGTAACCTCTAATTCAAGACGGTTTGCCGGAAGTCCTGTCTCCTTCAGGATGGACTGTACCATTGCCGTAAAGGATTTTGTGCCCAGCTGAACGGGTGAGACGTTCACAGAGATCCTTGCCGGAACCGCCCAGGAAACCGCTTCCCGGCAGGCAAGCTCCAGCACGGTTTTGCCGATCTGGTTGATCATCCCCGTTTTTTCAGCGACGGAAATAAAGTAATCGGGTGACAGTAGCCCCTTCACCGGGTGTATCCAGCGAATAAGCGCTTCATAGCCGTAAATTTCATTGCTGAATGAATCGACAATAGGCTGGTAATAAACAACGAATTCATGGTTATCGATCGCTAGTGCCATATCATGTTCAAGGGTTCTGCTTTCCTGCAACTTTTGCAGCATCCACTGACGGAAGACTTTTATCTGCTGTGAGCCCTCTTTTTTGGCTTCGTAGAGCGCCAGATCGGCAAATTTATAAAGGTAGTCAGAGCGCCGTTCATTATCAGATAAAACGATACCCACACAGGTGGCGATTTTTATCAGCTGGTTATTAATCGTATAGGGCTGGCTGATATGTTCGCTGATTTCTTTGGCGCGCGAAACGGCGGCTGCTTCAGTGAGTCCACTGGACAACAGGGCGAACTCATCTCCGCCCAAACGGTAAAACGTATCAGTGGCGCTGCTCATTGAGGTGAGGCGTCTGGATACCTGATTCAGCAGCAAATCTCCGGCATCATGGCCATAGGTATCGTTGACCTCTTTGAAGCGGTCTAAATCAAATAACATCACCGTGACGGGGATATGGTTTTTATCTGCCTGAAGATTAATTTTGTTGAGATCGTCCCAGAAGAAAAGACGGTTTTTCATGCCGGTGAGGGAGTCATGATAAACATCATATTCCAGCTTCGAGTTCTGAATTTGCAGCGTTTCTTTTGATATCTGAAGCTCGTCAGCAAGGCTTTTAACCTGCATGTGCGCTTTGAGAATGTTTTTATTCTGGTAGATCATTAAGAAACCCAGAATAAAGCTTAATATTACCAGTAATAATGAAAGCACCGAATAAATATAATAAAGAATCTGTATTTTATGGTTGGATTCATTAACCGTGTTAATATCTTTCGTCAATGCCGTTGCTGAAAGCTGGCTCAGTGGCGCATCAAGGTCATGCATATTTGTCAGGTATGCCTGTAGCTCTGGGTGGCTCATTTTTTCAAGATGGCTATCCAGATAGGCCAGTATTTTCTCTAAGCGCAAAGCGAGCTCCTGATGCGCTTTATCACTGTCAATATAGCGACCTAAATCACCCCCTTTCATTAAATCGCTCTGGCTTAGCATAATTTCAAGACGCATGCGGACCTGGTCTATCGTAACGTCATCGGTATCGGTTGCGTATAGACCAAGCCATGATTCAAAACGGTAATACTCTGATACCAGTTGTGCCACGGACCAGGACTCAGTGTATTGAGTCAGTTTTTGCAATTCCTGCTGTCGATCGTAAACAAGGAATGCAATATATCCTGTCGTGATAAAAAGAGAAAAAATGATACCAACCAGTATCCTGTTCATTATGTTCTCCTGAACGACTACTCAATCTTCATTTTGCTAACCTGCCATGCTGATCGTGAGTAATAAATCTGATTATTCAACTCAGGAAGACTGTCATAGGGGTATACAATGAACGATGGGCCTTTATCGCGGATGCGCATATATTCGCCATTGACCTTTAAGGCAAGTATGGCGTTGTATTTTTTAAAGTCGCTGAGAGGGATCACGGTAGAGTAATCATTGAGCGCAATAACATTAACGTTAGTTCCCTTCGCACCCACATACTCCATGAGTTTGTTCATTGGAACACCCTCAAACTTCGTACGACCATTATACCAGGGAGATGTCGTCTCGAAACTCACTACTCCGAGTTTTTCAAGGCTGGCGAGATCAAACACTGCTTTTCCATTTTCATTGGTATTTTCTATATTACCGTAAATCGTTAAAATGGGTTTACCAACTGGTTTTGGCAGGTCGCCAGCCCAGGTTACACTTTGTACGAGACAGCATAACAGCAGTAGGGTTAATCGCATTTTGACCTCCACCTTTTGAACATAAGTATAAGAATTATAATTTAGATATCACACGAGTTTATATATTTTGTTGAGGAGTAAGGGGTTTTATCGTTTTTGTTGATATAAACCCATTTTAATCAATGGGTTAGGTGTTGCGGGTGACAGGGTGTTTGATACTAGAGCGACGCTTAACTTTTTGATAAAAGCTAAAATTGCGGGCATAAATGCTCTTCTGTTTAAAAAATAACCGCTTTAATTGATGGATATTAACTTCCGCGACAATTTTAGGATGTCCTTGGCTTTTTGGGGCGCGAATCTGGAGACTAAATACGCACCCCGGTTGTGTCCGTTGTTTCAGGATGACGACGATAAGCGAGAACACGACCATTCTGATGGTGCGTGTCCCATATCGCTTGCCTTACTTCATGTCATCCTGGATGGCTGACGCCGACTTCCCCCCTTTCGCCATGCTGGAAAACACTGCGTCCCGGTAGATCCACGCATGAACGAGTGCGGCAGAGATATGGACCAGCACCACAGCAAAAAGCAACTTTGCCAGAAGGCTATGGGCGTCGTGACACCAGGCATACAGTGCTGGACTGTTCGGGGCAATCGCCGGCAGGTTGACGCCACTAAACATCACAATCGGCAGCCCGGCTGCCGACAGTTGCGCCCAGCCCAGCAGCGGCATTGCCAGCATTAACCCATACAGCATCCAGTGTGATGCCTTTGCTGCAAGCTCCTGCCAGACGGGCAAATCAGCAGGAAGTGGGGGCGTCCGGCTGAGGAGCCGGTTGACCAGACGCACCAGTGCCAGCAGTAAAATGGCGACACCCAGCGGCCGGTGCAGGTCGATTAACCAAATCCGGTGATGTAACGACGTCATCATTGCGGCACCGATGAAAAGCATGGCCAGGATCATCACCGCCATCAGCCAATGCAGGCTTCGCGCCAGGATATTGAAATGCTGCGGCGCGTGCTCTCGCATATCTTTATTCGAGCTCATTTTACCTCCTGCTTTTGCACAGCTTCGGTGGCCTTGCCGTAGCCGATTTCCCGCTCACGGCGACTGAAAGAGTGGGAATAGGCAGCGGAACGGGCGTTTAAGATGGGATCATCAGACACTGCAACGCCTGCAGGAACAATCGAAGGGTCAAAGTTAACGTCGCGGCACGCGCCCTCGGATTGTGCTTCGACACGCGTCACTTCCAGCGTGCCGGCAACCATCTGTTTGCGATCGTCCGGCCATGGCTGGGAAGGGTCATCCACCGGATCGCCCCGCTGTGCGAGCTGCAAAACGTAATCCCAATAGAGTGGCTTCTGCGCCAGGCGCTGACGCAGGTTTTCGAACAGGAAGTTGTCATCGGCTTTCTGTCGTTGTTCATCGCTCATAGAAAGGAAAGGCTCGTGCGGACGCATCATCCAGCGAACGGCCTGGCGATCTCCCTGCGAGTTCACAAGATAAAAGGCGTTAATGCTGTAAAACGTCGCGCCCGCGAAGCTGCCGGGCGCGGGTTTTTGTGCCGCCCATTTAAGGTATTTCTCCGCCTCCGGGTACGCTTTCAAAAAGTCTGCGAGACGCTGTGGATCCGGTTTGCCAGTGGCTGCATCGACAGCCGTGGCTTTTCGCAAGGCCAGAAAACCTTCCGGACTGTGCGTGGCGAAGAAAGGCTCGTTGTTCATCGCCATTCGCCATTGCTGCTTGTCATCTGTCTTCAGCAGCAGCGCCATGCTCAGGGTTTTGGTCGTACTATCCGGGGCATGGGGATCGCCAGTACCAATAGAGAATCGGCCCACCACGGGCACTTCCTGCTGTGAGAAGAGGCGGGAGGTTGAAAGAGAATTTGCCGAGCCGTTTGGCGTAAAGGTGCCAGCAAAGCAGATGCCTTTTCCATGCGCGCGGCGAAAACCCGGCGGGAAGGGTTTCGGTGTTTCACCCACCAGTGCCTGGCTGACCGTGCGTGAACCAAGCCAGCCCGCCGTCCATGCAAAAGCAAATGCCAGCGTACCGGCGACAACGGCGATCGATGCCAGCGCGCCCCAGGTTTTTTTGGATCTCAAATCCAGTTTCGACATAGACGTTTTTCCATAACAAAATATCTTCACATGTCATGCACAACGTATTGCGCGTGACATGTGTTAATACAGTGGCGAATATGGTTTGAGTATAAAAATTAAGGGGCGTAAAGAAAGAATATCACGAAAAGTTTAAACCTTTTCGCCGTCCCAAAGGAGGGCTACTTATCACAACGGTAATTGTGGCAGGACAGGTTCTTACTGAGAAATAGTGACGAAATATGTAATTTAAAGTTTTCTATTTCTCAAGCGAGAACGTGTAAGGTTTGTTGTTCCTGACGAATTAGATTCATTGATGTAAATCAGATTATCTCTTTCATTCGCCGCTTATCGTGTGCACACCCTTCCTTAAAACGAATCAAAAAATGAAAAAAAGACCATTCTTGATGGTGCTTTGCGCTGTGTGCTGCTTTTTTGTTGCGGACATCGCTATGGCAAAAAACAGTTCAGTTTCCAGTGAACAGGTTAAAGAGAACGTTATTGCAGAGTCGATCGCATCTTATCCCGGAGTATGCGCCTGTCCTTTTAACCGGGCCAGAAACGGAAGCGCCTGCGGCAGACGCAGCGCATGGAGTAAAGCGGGAGGCTATGCTCCCATTTGTTATAAAAATGAAGTTACGGATGAGAAGGTAAAGCAGTGGCGTGAAAATAATAGCTAACCCGCCTCCAGCATCCCAAAGCTCACAATCCGCGCGCGGCCCAGCTCTTTCGCCCGGTACAAGGCCACATCCGCGGCGCGCAGCAGGTTGTCAGTCTGGGCATGTTGCGGGTAGCTGGCAATGCCAATCGACACATCCACCGGCCCAATCTCGGTCAGCCCGTAGCGAAGCGACAGCTCATGCACGCTATTGTAAATCTTCTGCGCGCAGGCGTGCGCCTCTGGTTCATCGGCACCGGGAAGCAGGACCAGAAACTCCTCGCCCCCGTAGCGGAATGCGAGTCCGTTGTCATGTGCGGCCCGCTGAACAATTGACGCCACGCTTTTAATCACCTGATCGCCCGCTTCATGGCCGAAGCGGTCATTGATGCTCTTGAAGTGATCGATGTCGATCATCATGCAGCTTAACGGTTCGCCGGTGCGCAACGCCTGTGCCGTTTGGGTTTGCAGGGTATCTTCCAGATGATGACGATTACGCAGGCCGGTGAGCGGGTCGAACAAGGCTTTTTCCAGCAACGCGTCGCGCAGACGCTGGTTGGCCAGCGCCAGCCCGAGCGCTTCGGCCATCAGCTCCAGATAGGCGCGGGAAGGGGCGTTGTCCGCCGTAATATTCTGGAAGGAGAGCAGGCCAATGGCCTCGCCCTGGGCGATAAGCGGCACGCACAGCGAGCTTTCCGCCTGGGAGGACGGCAGATGGTAGCAGGCGATATCCGGCTCACCGTTTACCGGCGGGTGGCTCTGCCCGCGGCGCACGGCCCAGCACTCGTCCGGGTGGAAGCTCGTCTCTTCACCAACCGGTGAAAGCCAGTGTGCGACGCAGCGCATCTGCCATGGCTCCCGGTCAAGGACGTAAAGTCGCCCCGCGATCCCCGGCGCGATATTAGGCGCAAACAGCTCCGCCACGTTAATCACATCGTTAAAGTTCTCACACCCCTGCAGCCGCTGGGTCATGCGCGCCAGCAGCTCGCGGATGGCCCAGTCGGCATCGCGCTCTTTTTCCAGACGCTGTCGCGCCAGGCCGTTTTCGCGGAAGATGCGGATGGCCTGGGCCATGTCGCCAATCTCATCAATCTGGTTGAAATTGGGCGTTTCAACCGCGTAATCCTGGGATGCCAGGCGGTGCACCACGTCGCTCAGGCGCACCACGGGGCGCAGCACGCGGCGCTTTAATATAAAGCCGAGAACAAACAGGAACAGCAGGGCGGTCAGGCCGACCATCAGCTCAGAGGCCGTACGCAGCGCTTTCGATGTTTTTGTCGCGTCCTGAACGGAGGCGATGACGCGTTTGTCGAGTATCTGGCGGAAGTGATCGAGCTGGTTCTGCGCGCGCTCCAGCTCCTGCTCATAGGGCGCACCGTAGAGTAGCGCAACGGCCTGCGCGTCTTCTCCTCGCTCAAGGCTGGAAAGGGCGGTTTGCTGTTCGTCCTGCAGCTCATCGACGATCTTTATTCCTTCATGCAGCAGGGCCAGTTCTTCATCCGATGCGCCGTTATCCTGCAACTTTTCCAGCCGAAGCTCGATGCTCTTCAGGCTGTTTTCCGCCTGGTTATATTCCTTGAGAACCTGAGGATCTTTTTTAATGACGTACAGCCGTGCTAAATCAGATTGGGCCCAGATATCGGTTTCGATATCTTCCGTGAGCTGATCAAATTTCTGCCGTTGTTCAACGGCCTGACGCTCGAGGGTATCAGCGCTGGACGCCATCAGCATGATGATGCCGGAGGCGATGGTCAGGCAGACCGTGGCACCATAGGCCCAGTTTGTTATCGTCGCGATTCGCACCTGATGATCCTTTTACGACATGAGTAGGATGGCGTTCTTTCAAATTATAGAAAACGTTTGATTTAAGGCGAAAAAAAAGGCGGCACAGCGCCGCCTGGTGTGATCTATATCGTCACATCCTCACAATTCTGGAGGATTTTTTCCTTCTTCGATGAAGTCGGGGTCCAGCTCTTCGGCGTTACCTTCGTGATCGCGCCCTGAGAAGAGGTTCCAGCAGGCGATAAACAGCGCGGCAATGAGCGGCCCAATCACAAAGCCGTTAATGCCGTACAGCTCCATGCCGCCGAGGGTGGAGATCAGAATCAGGTAGTCCGGCATTTTGGTGTCTTTCCCGACCAGCAGCGGGCGCAGGATATTGTCCACCAGCCCGACGATAATCACGAAGAAGCCGACAATAAACAGCCCTTGCCAAAGCTGATGGGTGGCGAACAGGAAGATGGCGGCGGGAACCCAGACAATCGCCGAGCCGATGGCGGGCACCAGCGAGAGGAAGGCCATCAGCGCCCCCCAGAGCACGCTACCGTCAATACCGGCAATAGCAAACGCAATCCCGCCGAGGATGCCCTGAACCACCGCCACCGCCGCCGTACCTTTTACCGTGGCTCGCGACACGCCGACGAATTTGGCGAACAGGTGCTGTTTGGCGAAATCAGACAGCGGCAGGGAGTCAAGGATCTGGCGCACCAGATACGGGCCGTCTTTCAGCAGGAAGAACAGCAGATAAAGCATGATGCCGAAGCTAATCGCAAAGCCAAACGTGCCCTTGCCAATCAGGAACGCGCTGCCGGCGAGATATTGCCCGCCCTGCAGGGCGACATCAGAGAGTTTTTTCTGGATCTGCGCCGCGTTGGTCAGGTTGTGATCCGCCAGGAAGCCGCTGGCCCAGTCAGGCAGATGGTTGAAGATGCTCGCCACCACTTCCGGAAACTGGGTGTTGTTCTCCTGAAGCTTCGTGTAAACCACGTTCAGCTCAATGGCGAGCGAGGAGAGGATCACCATCAACGGAATAAAAACGATCAGGCAGATAATGCCAATGGTCAACAGCGAGGCGAGCCCGTTGCGATCCCCCAGCGCGGCGCGCAGCCTGTTTTTTACCGGATTGAAGATGACGGTCAGAATGGCGGCCCACAGTATCGCGGAGAAGTAGGGCGACAGTATGTCGAAGAAGGCCCAGGTGACGAGGGCGAGAATAAAAATGAAGAAACCTTTAGTCAGTCCGTTAAAGCGCATCAGTCAGTCCTGTTACTAAGAAACTGTGTCGACTATAGAACTGATTGTGAGAATTACCAACCCTGTACCGGGTAGCGGCTGCGCCTTACCCGTCCTGCGGGCAGTGTCGCGGTATGATTCCGCTCTTCACGTATACCACTTTCGACTGACCGAAGATCGCCTTTTCCCGCACCATGCTGTAAGTATCTGCTTGCGGAGGTGCTTATGGCCTGGCGTCCGATTCTCTATGTGATCCTCACGACCCACCCCAGACTCAGCGCGAGGCGTGCCCGTTTGCGTCTGGTCATCTAGCTTTTTATTAACAATCGCGGTATAACACACCTTCTTTGGATGTTTAGATGTCCATACGTATAGAAGGTAATATGCAAACACAACAAGAAAATGGGCAGCTTAAGCGCACCATGAAAACACGCCACCTGATTATGCTCTCGCTGGGTGGTGTGATTGGGACAGGGTTATTCTTCAATACCGGATACATCATTTCAACGACCGGGGCGGCGGGCACGCTGCTGGCGTACCTGATAGGCGCGCTGGTGGTCTGGCTGGTGATGCAGTGTCTGGGCGAGCTCTCCGTGGCGATGCCGGAAACCGGCGCGTTCCACGTCTATGCCGCCCGCTATCTTGGCCCGGCGACGGGCTACACCGTGGCGTGGCTCTACTGGCTCACCTGGACGGTGGCGCTCGGCTCCAGCTTCACCGCCGCGGGCTTTTGCATGCAGTACTGGTTCCCCCAGGTGCCCGTCTGGGCATGGTGCGTGGTCTTCTGCGTGGTGATTTTTGGCCTGAACGTCATCTCTACGCGCTTCTTTGCGGAAGGCGAGTTCTGGTTCTCCCTGGTGAAAGTCATCACCATCATCGCCTTTATTATTCTTGGCGGGGCGGCGGTCTTTGGCTTTATCCCGATGCAGGACGGTTCCCCCGCACCGGGCTTAAGCAACATCACCGCCGAAGGCTGGTTCCCGCACGGCGGCCTGCCGATCCTGATGACCATGGTGGCGGTGAACTTTGCCTTCTCCGGGACGGAGCTCATCGGTATCGCGGCGGGCGAAACGGAAAATCCGCACAAGGTGATTCCGGTTGCGATCCGCACCACCATTGCGCGCCTGATTATCTTCTTTATCGGCACCGTGTTTGTGCTGGCGGCGCTGATCCCGATGCAGCAGGCGGGCGTGGAAAAGAGCCCGTTCGTGCTGGTGTTTGAAAAGGTCGGTATTCCTTACGCGGCAGACATCGTTAACTTCGTGATCCTGACGGCGATCCTCTCGGCGGCGAACTCGGGACTGTACGCTTCCGGGCGCATGCTGTGGTCGCTGTCGAACGAGAAAACGCTGCCGCGCTGCTTTGCCCGCGTGAACAAAAACGGCGTGCCGCTGACGGCGCTCTCGGTCTCTATGCTCGGCGGCGTGCTGGCGCTGTTCTCAAGCGTCGTGGCCCCGGACACGGTGTTTGTCGCGCTCTCGGCGATTTCTGGCTTTGCGGTGGTGGCGGTGTGGATCAGCATCTGCGCGTCGCACTTCGTTTTCCGTCGCCGTCATCTGCAGTCCGGCCAGCCGCTCTCTGCGCTGCAGTACCGCGCGCCGTGGTATCCGCTGGTGCCGGTGCTCGGTTTTATCCTCTGCGTGGTGGCCTGTGTCGGCCTGTGGTTTGACCCAAGCCAGCGCATTGCCCTTTATTGCGGGCTTCCGTTTGTCGCCCTGTGTTATGGTGCGTACTACCTGACCCGAAATATGACATCGCAGGAGCCTGAACATGTCGCAGAATAACCCGCTTACCGCCATCCTTGAAAAACAGCCGTTTGTGGTGCTGGATGGCGCGATGGCGACGGAGCTGGAAGCGCGCGGCTGTAACCTGGCAGACAGCCTCTGGTCAGCCAAAGTGCTGGTGGAAAACCCGGAACTCATTCGCGAAGTGCATCTCGATTACTACCGGGCGGGCGCGCAGGTGGCGATCACCGCCAGCTATCAGGCCACGCCTGCGGGCTTTGCGGCGCGCGGTCTGGACGAAGCGCAGTCCCGCGCGCTGATCGGTAAAAGTGTGGAGCTGGCGCGTAAGGCGCGCGAAGCGTATCTGGCTGAAAACCCGCACGCGGGCACGCTGCTGGTGGCGGGATCCGTTGGGCCGTATGGCGCGTATCTGGCGGATGGCTCAGAGTATCGCGGCGACTACGTGCGCAGCGCCGGGGAGTTTACTGCCTTCCACCGCCCGCGCGTGGAAGCGCTGCTGGATGCGGGCGCTGACCTGCTGGCCTGCGAAACGCTGCCTTCGTTTGTGGAGATCAAGGCGCTGGCGGCGCTTCTGGCCGGGTACCCCCGCGCCCGGGCGTGGTTCTCCTTTACCCTGCGCGACAGCGAACACCTGAGCGACGGCACGCCGCTGCGCGAGGTGGTCAGCGCGCTGGCAAACTCTCCGCAGATTGTCGCGCTGGGCATTAACTGCATCGCCCTGGAAAACACTACGGCGGCGCTGAAGCATCTGCAAAGCCTGACGTCGCTGCCGCTGGTGGTCTATCCGAACTCGGGCGAGCATTATGACGCGGTAACCAAAACCTGGCACCACCACGGTGAAGCGTGCGAGACGCTGGTAGGGTATCTGCCGCAGTGGCTGGAAGCCGGCGCGAAGCTGATTGGCGGATGCTGTCGCACCACGCCGAAGGATATTGCTGAGCTGAACGCGCAGCGCTGATGCCCTCACCCTGACCCTCTCCCACGGGGAGAGGGAAAAAAACGAACCGCACAAAACCAACTATCCTTTCCCGCTTTTTATCTAAAAACGAATCGTTATGAGCGATTCATTTTTATTCCTTTATCAAAATTCCCGCGCCGGAAATACTGCCCTCATAACAACAAGGGGAGCAGACATTATGGCAATTTCATCGCGAATCACACTTCTCGGCGCACTGGCGCTGTGGGCATTTCAGGCGCAGGCGGTGGACGTCACCGTCGCGTATCAAACTTCTGCGGAACCGGCGAAAGTCGCGCAGGCGGACAACACCTTTGCGAAAGAGAGCGGCGCGAAAGTCGACTGGCGCAAGTTCGACAGCGGGGCGTCCGTCGTGCGTGCGTTAGCCTCCGGCGACGTGCAGATCGGCAATATCGGCTCCAGCCCGCTGGCGGTTGCGGCCAGCCAGCAGGTGCCGATCGAGGTTTTCCTGCTCGCCTCGCAGCTCGGTAACTCTGAAGCGCTGGTGGTGAAGAAAAACATCACCAAACCCGAAGATCTGATCGGCAAACGTATCGCCGTGCCGTTTATCTCCACCACCCACTACAGCCTGCTGGCGGCGCTCAAACACTGGGGCATCAAGCCGGGTCAGGTACAAATTATCAACCTGCAGCCGCCGGCGATTATCGCCGCCTGGCAGCGCGGGGATATTGACGGGGCTTACGTCTGGGCTCCGGCAGTGAACGAACTGGAAAAAGACGGCACCGTGCTGACCGACTCTGAAAAAGTGGGCCAGTGGGGCGCGCCAACCCTCGACGTGTGGGTCGTGCGCAAGGACTTCGCCGAGAAACATCCTGAAGTGGTGAAAGCCTTCGCCAAAAGCGCGATTGACGCCCAGCAGCCGTATATCAGCAACCCGGATGAATGGCTGAAGCAGCCCGCCAACCTGGAAAAACTCTCCCGCCTGAGCGGCGTGCCGGAAGCGGACGTGCCGGGGCTGGTGAAAGGCAATACCTATCTGACCCCCGCGCAGCAGGTGCAGCAGCTGACCGGGCCGGTGAACAAAGCGATTGTGGATACCGCCACCTTCCTGAAAGAGCAGGGCAAAGTGCCTGCGGTGGCGGCGGATTACAGCCAGTACGTGACCGATCGTTTTGTGAAATAAGGAGTCCGCCATGCTGAATATTACGAACCTGTACGCCGATTACGGCGGGAAACCCGCGCTGGAGGACATCAACCTGACGCTGGACAGCGGTGAACTGCTGGTGGTGCTGGGCCCGTCCGGGTGCGGAAAAACCACGCTGCTGAATCTGATCGCCGGGTTTGTCCCTTATCAGCATGGCACTATTCAACTGGAAGGCAAAAAGGTGGAAGGCCCGGGCGCCGAGCGCGGCGTGGTCTTCCAGAACGAAGGGTTGCTTCCCTGGCGCAACGTGCAGGAAAACGTGGCGTTTGGGCTACAGCTTGCGGGCATCAACCGCGAACAGCGGCTGGAAACGGCGCGGGCGATGCTGAAAAAAGTGGGGCTGGAAGGGGCGGAAAAACGCTTTATCTGGCAGCTTTCCGGCGGCCAGCGGCAGCGCGTCGGTATTGCCCGCGCGCTGGCCGCGAATCCGCAGCTGTTGCTGCTGGACGAGCCGTTCGGGGCGCTGGATGCCTTCACCCGCGAGCAGATGCAAACCCTGCTGCTGCGCCTGTGGCACGAGACGGGCAAGCAGGTGCTGCTGATTACCCACGATATCGAAGAGGCGGTGTTTATGGCGACGGAGCTGGTGCTGCTCTCGCCGGGGCCGGGCCGCGTGCTGGAGCGCTTGCCGCTGGATTTCGCCCGCCGCTACGTCGCGGGAGAGCCCGTGCGCAGCATCAAATCCGATCCGCTGTTTATCGAACAGCGTGAATACGTTTTAAGCCGCGTGTTTGAACAACGGGAGGCTTTCTCATGAGCATCGTCTTCAGTGAAAAAACGCGCCGCACGCGTCTGGCGCTGCGCTGGCCTTTCTCGCGCCAAATCACGTTGAGCGTCGGTACGCTGCTGGTGCTTCTGGCGGTGTGGTGGGCGGTTGCTGCCCAGCAGTGGGTCAGCCCGCTGTTTCTGCCGCCGCCGGGCCAGGTGCTGGCCAAACTCATTACCATCGCCGGGCCGCAGGGCTTTATGGATGCCACGCTCTGGCAGCATCTTGGAGCCAGTCTGGCGCGTATTCTGGTGGCGCTGCTGGCTGCCGTCATCATCGGCATTCCCGTGGGCATTGCGATGGGGCTGAGCCCGACGGTGCGCGGTATCCTCGATCCGCTGATTGAGCTTTACCGTCCAGTGCCGCCGCTGGCCTATCTGCCGCTGATGGTGATCTGGTTTGGCATCGGTGAAACGTCAAAAATCCTGCTGATTTATCTGGCGATTTTCGCCCCGGTTGCCATGTCGGCGCTGGCGGGCGTGAAGAGCGCCCAGCAGGTGCGGATCCGCGCGGCGCAGTCGCTGGGTGCCAGCCGCACGCAGGTGCTGCTGTTCGTGATTTTACCGGGCGCGCTGCCGGAGATTTTAACCGGGCTGCGCATCGGCCTTGGCGTGGGCTGGTCCACGCTGGTGGCGGCAGAGCTGATTGCGGCCACGCGCGGCCTTGGGTTTATGGTGCAGTCGGCGGGAGAGTTCCTGGCGACTGACGTGGTGCTGGCAGGGATCGCGGTGATCGCCGCGATCGCCTTCGGATTAGAACTGGGGCTGCGCGCGTTACAGCGCCGCCTGACGCCCTGGCATGGAGAAATACAATGAGTGAACGTCTGACCATTACCCCGCTGGGGCCGTACATTGGCGCGCAGGTGTCGGGCCTGGATGTGACCCGTCCGCTGAGCGATAACCAGTTCGAGCAGCTGTACCACGCGGTGCTGCGTCATCAGGTTGTTTTCCTGCGCGAACAGGCGATCACCCCGCAGCAGCAGCGCGCGCTGGCCCTGCGCTTTGGCGATCTGCATATCCACCCTGTCTATCCGCATGCGGAGGGGGTGGAGGAGATTATCGTTCTGGATACCCACAACGATAACCCGCCGGACAACGACAACTGGCATACCGACGTGACCTTTATCGAGACGCCGCCCGCCGGGGCGATTCTGGCGGCGAAGCTGCTGCCGGAAACCGGGGGGGATACGCTGTGGACCAGCGGGATTGCGGCGTATGAGGCGCTCTCCGCGCCGTTCCGGACGCTGCTGAGCGGGCTGCGGGCGGAGCACGACTTCAAAAAATCGTTCCAGGAGTACAAGTACCGCAAAACGGAAGAGGAGCATCAGCGCTGGCAGGAGGCGGTTGCGAAACATCCTCCATTGCTGCACCCGGTCGTGCGGACCCATCCGGTCACCGGCAAGCAGGCGCTGTTCGTGAACGAAGGGTTCACGACGCGCATTGTGGATGTGACGGAGAAAGAGAGCGAGGCGCTGTTAAGCTTCCTCTTCGCGCATATCACCAGGCCGGAGTTTCAGGTGCGCTGGCGCTGGCAGGAGAATGACCTGGCGATCTGGGATAACCGCGTGACGCAGCACTATGCCAATGCGGACTATCTTCCGCAGCGCCGGATTATGCAGCGGGCGACGATCCTGGGGGATAAGCCGTTCTACCGTGCGTCTTGATCCCCTCACCCTAACCCTCTCCCCAAAGGGGCGAGGGGACTGCCCGGTGCGGTTTTCACCCTCTCCCTGTTAGGGAGAGGGCTGGGGTGAGGGTATTAAATGCGCCTCTATATACCGCTGATAGCGGTTCGCCTTCAGGTAACACAAATCCACCAGCACCAGTCCGTCGACGCAGTCGTTAAACGCCGGGTCGCTGCCAAAATCAATAAACTGCACGCCGCCGGGTTCACACAGCTCGGAATACTGCTTGTAGAGCGGCGGAATGCCGCAGCCCAGATTGCCGAGCAGGGATTTGAGCTTTGTCAGATCGTCCACGTAATCCACGCCGCCAAACTGCGCGAGCACGTCCGGCAGTGATGCGGGATACGGCTGACGTGACGCGGCGAGCGGATGCGTTGCCGGGAACCACAGGCGGTAAAAGGCCACCAGCAGATCCCGCGCGGCAGGCGGTAAGCCGCCGGAAATGGAGACCGGGCCAAACAGGTAGCGGTAGTTCGGATAACGCGCCAGGTAAGCCCCAATGCCGGACCATAAATAGTCCAGGCCGCGGCGTCCCCAGTAGCGGGGCTGAATAAAGCTGCGCCCCAGCTCAATGCCGTGTTCCAGCACGTCCTGCATTTTGTCGTCGTAGTGGAACAGGCTATAGCTATACAACCCTTCCAGACCGCGACGTTCAACCTGTCTGGCGGTCGGCATAAAGCGATACGCGCCGACGATCTCCAGATCCTCATCATCCCACAGGATCAGGTGCAGATAATCATCATCGTAGCAGTCGGTGTCACGGCGTTTGCCGCTCCCTTCCTCGACCGCGCGAAAGGCAATCTCGCGCAGGCGGCCCAGCTCGCGCAGCAGCGGGGCGTCTTCCTGACCGTTGCGTTGCCAAAGATAAATGGTTTTACCGTCGCTGGTATTGCCCAGACATTCGGCCTGCGCCAGCGCGCGTTTAAGGGTGGCCCGGTCTTCCGGACGGGCAATGGCGCACTGGGTTTTAAAGACGCCAGGCAATCCCTTGCCAAGACGCATCACGTGCTGACGGCACTGTTCGGCCATCTCACGCGACGAAAGGGTGGCGCTGTGCCAGTGATGCCAGGCAATCTGCTGGCCGATTTTAATCGGCAGCTGGCTATGGCGGCGGCGGAACATCTGCTGCATCAGCAGCAGCATCGACAGCGTCGGGGAAACCAGCGTGCTGGCATAGAAGAGCAGGCTGTTATGCGCCTGAATATGCACCGGCAGCAGCGGGGCGCGCAGCTTGCTGGCGAGTTTGATAAAGCCAGAGTGCCACTTTTTGTCGCGAATGCCTTTGCGCGTGGGGCGGGAAACTTCTCCGGCCGGGAAGAAGATCAGCACGCCCGCGTTTTGCAGATGCTGTTCCATCTGCACCAGGGACGATTTCGCCGTCCTGCCGCCCATGTTATCCACCGGAATAAACAGCGAGCTGAGGGGCTCAAGGTGGGTCAGCATCCGGTTGGTCACGACTTTAACGTCGCGTCGCACGCGGGAGACGGCGTACATCAGCGCCAGGCCGTCCAGCGTACCCGTCGGGTGGTTGGCAATAATGACCAGCGGGCCATGTTCGGGGATTTGTTCAAGATCGCGGGCGGAAACGGTGCAGAGAATATCAAGGTGTTCCAGAACTTGCTCCACCATATCCAGTCCTTTCAGGTGGCGGTGTGCTGCGGCAAATTGCTGAAATTCGTCTTCGTAAAACAGTCTTTTTAACAGACTTTTTTGCCAGGGTGCAGGCCTCGCCTGAGGCCAAAGATCGTCGAGAACGCTATCGAGGCTAAACATGGTTACTCCTCCTGCCGTCTTGCGAAGACAGTAGAAGGAGCAGATGTCGGTTGTATTGCAGTTTGGTGAAGATTAGAGCAGGCCGGGTAAGGTGAAGCCGCTACCCGGCGCTAGAGCGGATTAACGCAGGATTTTCTTCTCGGCCAGACCCAGCGCGAAGTAGCTGAAGATCAGATCCGCGCCTGCGCGTTTGATGGCGCCGAGGCTTTCGAGGACCACTTTCTCTTCATCAATCGCACCGGCCAGCGCGGCGAATTTGATCATCGCGTACTCGCCGCTGACCTGGTAAGCGCCCAATGGCAGCTCGGTGCGCTCGCGGATGTCGCGCAGGATATCGAGATACGCGCCCGCTGGTTTCACCATCAGGCAGTCTGCGCCCTGGGCTTCGTCGAGCAGGGATTCGCGAATCGCTTCCCGACGGTTCAGCGGGTTCATCTGATAGGTTTTACGATCGCCCTTCAGCGCCGTACCGGCCGCTTCGCGGAACGGGCCGTAGAAGGAGGAGGCAAATTTGGTGGAGTAAGACATGATTGCGGTGTCGGTAAAGCCCGCCGCGTCCAGCGCCTGACGGATCGCCTGAACCTGTCCGTCCATTGCGGCAGAGGGCGCGATGAAGTCCGCACCGGCAGCGGCAGCCACGACCGCCTGTTTGCCGAGGTTCAGCAGGGTGGCATCGTTATCGACACCGTGATCGCACAGCACGCCGCAGTGGCCGTGAGAGGTATATTCGCAGAAGCAGGTGTCTGACATTACCACCATTTCCGGCACGGTCTCTTTGCAGATGCGCGACATGCGGGCAACGAGGCCATCTTCTTTCCACGCGTCGCTGCCGGTGGCATCGGTATGGTGAGAGATGCCGAAGGTCATCACCGAGCGGATCCCCGCGTTGGCGATGCGTTCAATCTCACGCGCCAGATATTTCTCCGGAATGCGCATTACGCCCGGCATGGCTTCGATGGCTTTGTAGTCATCGATCTCTTCTTCGACAAAAATCGGCAACACCAGATCGTTTAAGGTCAGGGTTGTCTCTTCAAACATAGCGCGCAGTGCAGGTGACTTGCGCAGGCGGCGGGGACGTGCAATTAAATCGGTCATGGTATGCCTGATGTTTGTGGAACAAAGAAGGCTAGTGTACCTCAAAGTGAAGACAGGTGTTTTGGTAAAAGTGGGCATTTTATTTTTGTAAAATGTGATGGGTCTGGCTTTCTGGCATCAATATATAATGCAGGGCAGTATAACGCCGAAATGGAGATGAGTTATTCATATTGTTTTTATATTAAATAGAAAACATCATTGAAAATGATTCATTATATATTTTTATATGTGTCTTATTGTTGTGTCTGTATTTTAATGCTTTGTTTTTATAATATTTATCTGTAGTGACAGATGCTTTCTCGGTTTTGATGTGTTATTAGTCTGGATACGGACTTAATGGAAACATTCATTGAACCTTTTCGAAATGAAAATGCATAATTCCCTCCGCAATTAAACATTGCAAAATCATTGATGGACAAACTTGCTTACGTCCCTGAGGAGGGATGACCCAATGCAAACATGGAAAAAGAAACTCGTTGTATCTCAACTTGCATTAGCCTGCACCCTGGCTATCGCTTCTCAGGCAAATGCGAAGGATATTTCCGGTACGACATATAATACATTCGGATACGATAATACCGCTTCCACTCCCTGGTATTATGGCTATGCCGACTGGGATTACTCAGGCGCTACCCATGACGGTGATATTTATCCGGTGATTAATAAAAGCACCGTGAATGGTGTTATTTCAACATACTATCTGGATGATGGCATCAATGGTCGGGCGAATGCATTAAGCATTTCCAACAGTACCATTAATGGCATGATTACCTCTAAGTGTATGACCCCCTCGTGTGCTGACGGCGTGGATACCGATGGCACCAACCATTCTCAATACGATCGTTTTAGCCTGACCGTAGATAATTCCACCATTAACGATACCTATGAGCATTATGCGTATGATGTCGTGAATGGGGAAAATACGGAAAGACACTATCTGGATACGTATAATCTGGGTAATGCGATCACCCTGGATGTGGAGTCCGATATTGTTATCCAGAACAATTCCCACATTGCCGGTATTACCCTGACGCAGGGTTATCAGGAGCCGGATAATACACCTTACGACGGTGTGGAAGGCGTAGCCAACAGCAGCAAAGTATTTACCGACACGCTGGTGGTGAAAGACTCCGTACTGACCTCAGGCGCGTACCGCGATCTGGGGACCAGCGGGTTCTACGGTCAAACCGCGAAACCGAGCGACTACGGTGAAACGAATGCCACGCCAGCAGATGATGCGGCGCTGATCGTTGCCGCTAGCGCGTCTGATAACGCGATGCAGACCACTGCCACGTTCGATCATTCCACCGTTACTGGCGATATTCTGTTCTCCAGCACCTTCGACAACAACTTCTATCCGAACGGCGATCCGGCAACGGATACGACTGCAGACGGTGTCTATAACCCAACCACCAACGGCTGGGATGGCACCGATAAGCTGGATGTCACCCTGACCAACGGCAGCAAATGGGTCGGCGCAGCACAGTCCAGCGTCGAGGCTATCGGCCCAGCGCAGATGTATGGACTGGGCTACAGCAACGTAGACTGGAGTAGCTTATCCCCTAACAGCATTTGGCCGGATTCCATTTATGACAGCAACGGACACGTTGCGGGTGAAGCTGTGTATCAGAGCGGGCTGTTTAACATCGCGCTGGATAACGGCTCTGAGTGGGATACCCGCAAGCTTTCAAACATCGACACGCTGACGGTAAACAACCAGTCTCAGGTTAACGTTGAAGACTCTGATCTGCTGGCGGACTCCATCACCCTGACCAATGCTTCATCAATGAATATTGGAGACAGCGGTGCTGTGGCGACCGACCATCTGTATCTGGACAGCTATAGCCGTGCGGCACTGACGGAAGAAACGTCCCAACTGTATGCCAACACCATCACCGTGGATAACGGTGCTGAGCTGGCGCTGGGGCTGGGTCAGGTTGATACGCATAATATGGAACTGACCGATGGCGGGGTGCTGAACGTTGCCAGTCGTGATTACGTCCTGAACAGCGATCTGAACAACGCACGCTATATCACTAACGATAAGTACAATGCCGATTACGACTATGGTGTTGTGGCGATTAACTCAGATGGCCATCTGTCAGTTAACGGTGATGTTGCAGGTAACTACCAGGTGCGCATCGACGATGCGACCGGTGCCGGTTCCGTTGCCGATTACAAAAACAAAGAGATTATTCGCGTCTATGACAATAACGCGGATACCACAGCCAGCTTTACTGCCGCAAACAAAGCCGATTTAGGTGCTTACACCTATCAGGCGCAGCAGCAGGGTGACGCCGTTGTCCTTCAGCAGAAAGAGCTGACTGACTCTGCCAACATTGCGCTGAGCATCCCATCTGCCAATACCAATATCTGGAATCTGCAGCAGGATACCGTCGGCACGCGTCTGACCAACAGCCGTCACGGCCTGGCGGATAACGGCGGGGCGTGGGTGAGCTACTTCGGTGGCAACTTCGACGGTGACAATGGCGTTATCAGCTACGATCAGGACGTGAGCGGTATTATGGTGGGTCTGGACACCCAGATTGACGGTAATAACGCGAAGTGGATCGTCGGTGGTGCGGCAGGTTTCGCGAAGGGTGATATCAGCGATCGTACCGGTCAGGTCGATCAGGATAGCCAGACAGCGATGATCTATGCGTCAGCGAAGTTCATGAACGATCTGTTCCTCGACAGCTCCCTGAGCTACACCCGCTTCAACAGCGATCTCTCTGCCAACATGAGCAACGGTAAGTATGTTGACGGCAATACCACGAATGATGCTGTTGGTTTTGGGCTGAAGCTGGGCTATGACTGGAAACCAAACCTCTCTGGCTACGTTACGCCATATGCAGCCGTATCTGGCCTGTTCCAGTCTGGCGATGATTATCGTCTGAGCAATGACATGCGCGTAGATGGACAATCATACGATAGCCTGCGTTATGAACTCGGTGTTGATACGGGTTACACCTTCAACTACGGCGGCGAACAGGCTCTGACGCCTTACTTCAAACTGGCCTACGTCTATGACGATGCCGATAACAATGCCGATATTAACGGTGACAGCATTGATAACGGCGTGAAAGGCTCCGCTGTGCGGGTAGGGCTGGGCACCCAGTTTAGCTTCACGAAGAACTTCAGTGCGTACACCGATGCCACTTATCTGGGCGGCGGCGACGTTGATCAGAACTGGGGCGCAAATCTGGGCGTGAAATATACCTGGTAATGAATAAAAGCGGGGGAGTGGTTATCTCCCCCGCTTTTTATAGAAGCAATAAAAATAATATTGGACCGACAAATACGGATGACTTGAGGTCTGCATGAACGTTAATGCGAAACCGCTTTCTGAATTACGCCGGCTCGAACAGTATTTAACAGCGGCCAGTACCCCTTTTACATGTGCGCCCCAGCAATTAATTACGTCAGGCGAATGGAATGAGCCTTGTACGATCGTATTACAAACCGGCGTTATTGAGGTTTATCGAACTTCTGATGAATTGCTGGTGGGGATTGCGACTGCCCCTTTTATATTCGGGCTGTCTACGGTGGTGATTAATCACTCTCACGAATACAGGGTGATTGCTAAAACGGCCTGTACCGGTTTTTATTTGCCCACGGAAACCACCCGTCAACTCATCCAGCAGTATTCACTCTGGAAAGAGGCCTTCTGCTGGTTATCCTGGATAACTTACATTCTTGAGAAACGCGATAAGCAGCTGGTGGGAAATAATTCCTATCACCAGATCCGCTCGATGCTGCTGAATATGGCGGAATGGGATGAAACGCTGCGTTCAAAAATCGGTGTGATGAATCATATTCAACAGAGCACACGAATTTCACGTTCCGTTGTTGCCGAGGTGCTTGCCGCCCTGAGGCAGGGAAACTATATCAACATGAGCCGGGGCAAGCTGGTCAGCATCAACCGCTTGCCCACGGAATATTAGATTAGTTAGACGCGGTGAGAACCTGGGCTTTATTGGCGCTCAGTTCAGCCACTAAGTTATTAATCCCGTCACTCATATTGACGAAACGCGTATGCGGGGAGCGGGTGACCACCACAAATGCGCCCACGTTTGACTGCGGGATCATGGCCATATAGGTGATGAATCCGCCGCCGCCGCCGGTTTTCTGAATAATACCCGGACGGCCATTTTTCGGAGCCATATAGACCCAGCCCATACCGAGCGCGTCGGCTTTACCCGGCACGTCCATCCCGATGACGCGTTGCAGCTGAGTGCGCTGATAAATCAGGGTCTGCATGCGATCGGCCTGGCTGCTGCGTGCGTAGAAATCTGAGGAAAGGAACTGTTGCATCCAGCGCATCATGTCGCCAGGTGTGGAATAGACCCCGCCGCTGCCCACGGCCGCCAGCGTATTATTACAGGGGCTAGCGCCTTTCTCCGCCACCATCAGGCGACGACACTGATCCGGAGACGGGGTAAAGGTGGTGTCTTTCATACCCAGCGGACGGGTTATCTGTTCTTCAAACAGCTGCGTGTAGGGTTTACCAGCCGCCGTTGAAAGGGCGTCCGCCAGCAGGTCAAAGGCCAGGTTTGAATAAGAGGCCTGCGAACCCGGCGCCACCTTCAGCGTGGCGGTACTCAGGTAGCTCCAGCGCTGGTCGCGCGTTGGCCAGACAAATACGTCACGGTGCGCCGCCCCGCCTGGCTGCTCACGCGGCAGGGCGCTGGTGTGGGTGGCAAGGTTCACAAGCCGAATCGGCGTACCCTGATAGGTTGGAACCCGGGCGCCTGGAGGCGCGTATTTGCTGAGCGGGTCGTCGAGTTTTACCACGCCCTGATCGAGCAATTTCACCAGCATTTCGCTGGTCATCAGCTTGGTTAAGGACGCGATGCGAATAACGGAATCCAGCTGCGGGTGAACGTTATTTCCTGGGCGCGTCTCGCCAAAGCTTCGGAACACACGCTGGTTGCCGTCGATGACGACCATCGCCATCCCGGTCGCACCGCTGCCGTAATAGATAAGGTTCGCGTAGCGGTCGGCAATATCTGAAGCTAAAACGGGCGCCGTCAGCGGTTGGGCTGCCTGGGCGGTAGAAAAGCTCACCGCACACAGCGCGGCAAAAGAGAGCAGACAACGTTTCAACGAAAAGCATCCATGAAGTGAATGAAGAAAGTAATGGGTATTTATACTACTAATCGGTACCGCGCAATGCCCCGAATTGCATAACGATAGCGAGAAAAACGTAACCATGGGTAAATATGAACAATTTACTTACGAGCCATCTCCCATTTTGTGACATCGGGCTTATGATAGGCACCAGTGTCACTCAATCTTACGGAGAACGGTATGTCTGAGAAGCGTGTGGTTATGGTTGTCGATATGCAGAACGGGGTATTTGAAACCCCTCGTCATCAGCGCGAAAAATGTGTCTCTCTGATCAACCAGCTTACGCAGGCAGCCGACAAGGTCATTTTTATTCAGCATACCGATGCAGGGGGCCTGGAAGAGGGAAGTGAAGGGTTTGCGCTACTGCCTGAACTCCATCAGCCAGCTGACGCGCTATATGTGACCAAAACCGCCTGTGATGCCTTCTATAACACCGTGCTTGAGGCGCTGCTGCGTGAGCAGGGCATTCGCGAGTTTGTCATCTGCGGCTGCGCCACCGATTACTGCGTCGATGCGACGATCAAGAACGGCGTCAGCCGGGGTTATCACATCACCGTGGCGGAAGATGCCCATACTACCGCCAATCGCCCGGCGGCAGATGCGCAGATCCTGATTAACCACCACAACGACGTCTGGCGTAACTTCATCGCGCCGGCGAATCCTCTCGCGGTGAAACGCACCGAAACAATTCTCGAAAACTGGAAAGCGAACTAATAATCAACCCTCGGGTCTGACCTTTTTGCCTGAGTCGGGAGGCTGGCCTGGGCAGGTTTTTCGTGTGGTAACGTGTTGTGCACAGCAACAGCCATAACAACAAGAAGGAAGCATTATGTTTAAGTCTTTTTTCCCAAAGCCGGGGCCTTTTTTCCTGTCGGCATTTATTTGGGCACTCATCGCTGTCATTTTCTGGCAGGCGGGCGGCGGCGCATGGCTGACGCGCATCACGGGAGCAACGGGCGAGGTGCCGATTAGCGCGGCGCGCTTCTGGTCGCTCAGCTATCTACTGTTTTACGCCTACTACACGGTGTGCGTAGGGCTGTTTGCCCTGTTCTGGTTTATGTATTCTCCGCACCGCTGGCAGTACTGGTCTATCCTCGGCACATCGCTAATTATCTTTGTAACCTGGTTCCTCGTGGAGGTGGGCGTGGCGGTTAACGCCTGGTATGCGCCGTTCTACGATCTGATCCAGACCGCGCTGAGCTCGCCGCATAAGGTGACCATCAACCAGTTCTATCATGAAGTCGGCGTCTTCCTCGGTATCGCCCTTATTGCGGTGATTATCGGCGTGATGAACAACTTCTTCGTCAGCCACTACGTTTTCCGCTGGCGTACCGCGATGAACGAACATTATATGGCGCACTGGCAGCACCTGCGCCATATCGAAGGTGCCGCACAGCGTGTGCAGGAAGACACCATGCGTTTTGCCTCCACCCTTGAAGACATGGGCGTCAGCTTTATCAACGCCATCATGACGCTGATCGCCTTCCTGCCGGTGCTGGTGACGCTCTCGGCGCACGTGCCGGATCTGCCGATTGTCGGCCATATTCCTTATGGTCTGGTGATTGCCGCGATCGTCTGGTCGCTGATGGGCACGGGCCTGCTGGCGGTGGTGGGGATCAAACTGCCGGGCCTGGAGTTTAAAAATCAACGCGTGGAAGCCGCTTACCGTAAAGAACTGGTTTACGGCGAAGATGACGCCAACCGCGCCTCGCCGCCAACCGTCCGCGAGCTGTTTGGCGCCGTGCGTCGTAACTACTTCCGACTCTACTTCCACTATATGTATTTCAACATTGCCCGTATTTTATATCTGCAGGTGGATAACGTTTTCGGTTTGTTCCTGCTGTTCCCGTCGATTGTTGCGGGTACGATTACGCTCGGTCTGATGACGCAGATCACCAACGTGTTCGGTCAGGTTCGCGGGTCGTTCCAGTACCTGATCAGCTCCTGGACCACCCTGGTAGAACTGATGTCCATCTACAAACGTCTGCGCAGTTTTGAACGTGAGCTGGACGATCGTGACCTGCAGGAAGTCACCAACACATTTAGCTAATACAGGAAGTTGCTATGTCTTTTGCCGTACCGCGCGCGTTACCGTTGTCCTTGCTGGCCGCTCTTGTGCTGGCAGGCTGTGCCGAAAAAGGGGCCGCTCCGCTCAAAAAGGGGGAGAAGCCCGTCGATGTGGCGAGCGTTGTGCGGCAGAAAATGCCCGCCAGCGTGAAGGATCGCAACGCGTGGGCAGATGCGCTGGCAAAAACCTTTGAAAGCCAAAAGATCGCGCCGACCGAGGAGAATATCTGCTCGGTGCTGGCGGTGGCGCAGCAGGAGTCGATGTATCAGTCAGACCCGGTGGTGCCGGGCCTGAACAAAATTGCCTGGAAAGAGATCGACCGCCGCGCGGAGTCCATGCATATCCCGGTTTTCCTCGTGCATACCGCGCTTAAAATCACCTCGCCGAACGGCAAAAGCTACAGCGAACGGCTGGACGCGGTGAAAACCGAAAAACAGCTCAGCGCCATCTTTGATGATTTCATCAGTATGGTCCCGATGGGGCAGAAGCTGTTTGGCTCACTGAACCCGGTACATACCGGTGGCCCGATGCAGGTGAGCATTGCGTTCGCGGAGAAGCATACCGACGGCTACCCGTGGAAAATCGACGGTACGGTACGCCAGGAGGTCTTCTCCCTGCGCGGTGGGCTATGGTTCGGCACGTATCATCTGCTGAACTATCCGGCGAACTACAATGAGCCGCTGTACCGCTTTGCCGACTTTAACGCGGGCTGGTACGCCAGCCGTAACGCGGCATTCCAGAGTGCGGTCAGCCGCGCAAGCGGCGTCAAGCTCGCACTGGACGGCGATCTCATCGCTTACGGCAGCAGCGAGGCGGGAAGCACCGAGCTGGCAGTACGGAAATTATCCACCACGCTTGGCTTGAGCAATAGCGACATTCGTCATCAGCTTGAGAAAGGCGATAGCCTGGCATTTGAGAAAACGGATCTGTACAACAAGGTGTTTGCGCTTGCAGAGAAGAAGAGTGGGAAAGCGTTACCGAGGGCTATCCTGCCGGGGATCCAGCTGGAAAGCCCGAAGATCACGCGTAACCTGACCACCGCATGGTTCGCAAAACGCGTGGACGATCGTCGGGCGCGCTGTATGGGGCTTTAACGGCGACGGCGAAAGCGCAAAACTAACGCCACAACGCCCAGAATCATACATCCCGCGAGGAAGGGGATCAGGCCGAACAGGGTGCTGACGCCAAAGCCAATCTCAACTCGCGGGCGTCCGTTATCCTGCACCTGCATCAGGTGTTCATAAACGCCCGGCGCATGGACCAGCATATTGAGCAGCTGTGAGCCGGCCCAGAAGCAGAACAGGACAAACAGGGCATAAGCGATATTACCCGCCGTGGAGGTTTTTGGTTTGCCGCCAAAAATCGGTTTCGACAATGTAAAGTCAGCCATGTTGACCTCCCGTGGTATCACTCTGTTTTAATACGCGTCTTACGGGGTGAGTTTGACAGGTCATCGCATTTGTCAATATCAGAATCGTGGTAATTTACGCGCCGGAATCCTCCTGGATTGTCGATTTCTGCAGCACATCACAATTTCATCACTTAAGTGAAATTGCGTCGCGTTTCAGAATTTCCGTATCTGCCACAGACCTGGCCGTAAAACTGTGAGAGGATGTCTTTTTTTCCTGCCGGAGTTGTTATGAAGCTCACGTCCAAACTACGCCGTGACTGGCACTACTACGCCTTTGCTATCGGGCTGATCTTTATTCTTAATGGTGTCGTGGGCCTGTTGGGGTTTGAAGCAAAAGGATGGCAAACCTATGCCGTCGGGCTGGTGACCTGGGTGATAAGTTTCTGGCTGGCGGGGTTGATTATCCGCCGTCGTCCTGAAGAGACGACAGCGGATGATGCGAAGCGCGCCGATTAACCGTTTACGGAACTTTTAAGCGCGCTGTCGGCGGCGTGACGCTCCAGCGCCAGTTCGATCAGGCGGGTGATCAGTTCCGGGTAGCTCAGGCCGCTGGCCTGCCACAGTTTCGGATACATGCTGATGTTTGTGAACCCCGGCAGCGTGTTGATTTCATTGATCACCACTTCGTTTTCCGGCGTCAGGAACACATCCACGCGCGCCATGCCGCAGCAGCCGAGCGTCTGATAAGCGCGAATGGCGATCGCCCGGATCTTATCGTTAATCGCCGGATCGATATCCGCAGGAACGACAACCTGCGCGCCTTTGTCATCAATGTATTTGGTGTCGTACGAGTAGAAGTCGCTGTTTAAGACCACTTCGCCGCAGGTGCTCGCCTGTGGAAAATCGTTGCCCAGCACGGCGCACTCAATTTCACGGCCTTTGATGCCCTGCTCAACCACCACTTTATGGTCGAACTCAAACGCCAGACGGACGGCCTGCGTGAACTCTGCTTCGCTGGTGACTTTGCTGACGCCCACGGAGGAGCCCTGGTTTGCCGGCTTCACAAACAGCGGCAGACCCAGCTCTCCGCTAATTTGCGCGAAGCTGTGCTTGTCGCGGTTGGCGCGGGTGAGGGTCACAAATGGCGCAATATTCAGCCCGGCATCGCGCAGCAGGCGTTTGGTGACGTCTTTGTCCATGCACGCGGCAGAGCCGAGGACGTCCGAGCCGACGAACGGCAGGTTGGCCATGCGCAGCATTCCCTGCAGGGAACCATCTTCGCCCAGGGTGCCGTGAACGATAGGGAAGACAACGTCGATCTGGGCGAGAGCCTGTGCGTTGCCGGCGTCGATGAGCTGCCCCTTCGCGACGCCGGGTACGGTGGCGACGCTCACTTCCGAAGGATTAAGGGCGATATGCGCCGGATCGTGAGCATTCAGCAGATACTGGCTGGCATCGTTAACGTGCCACTGCCCCTGTTTATCAATGCCCAGCAGCACCACGTCGAAACGGCTTTTATCGATCGCATCAACGATATTTTTGGCCGATTGCAATGACACTTCGTGCTCCGCTGATTTTCCCCCAAAGACAATACCTACGCGCTGCTTAGCCATCTCACTCTCTTCCAGTCTGACGAAAAGCCAATAACATACCACGATGCCCGGCGGGTTTCGCGGCCTTCTGCCATAATGTTTTGGGGAATGTTGAGGGGGGAGAGTGAAAGGAAAAACGCTGCTGACCGTATTCATCATTGTGGCCGTTGCAACGGTGGGTTACCGCTGGTTGCCGCCTTACTACAACCCTTTCATGCCGCTGACGCTTGACGACCCGCCGGGCCGAATCACCCAGTATAAGCTTCGGCGCTTAAGTCCCGAGGCGTGCGCAAGCCTGCTTTCGCAGGCCAACCAAAGGGATCTTATCCGCACCCAGCCGGTGGCCGACAGCGGCGGCGCGTGCCCGCTTAACAACGTCGTGCGCGTGCGTGACTTCGGCTCGGTCGGCCTGAACAGCAGTTTTCTTGCCAGCTGTCCGCTGGCGCTCAGCTCTGCGCTGTTTATCAGCCAGCAGGCCCGGCCATTGACAAAACGCTATACGGGCAGCGACCTGGCGCGTATCGATCATCTCGGCAGCTTTGCCTGCCGCAACATTTACCACCGCCCTGATGCGCGACGCAGTGAGCATGCCACGGCGGAGGCGCTGGATATCGCCGCCTTTCGGCTGGCGAACGGGGAGCGCGTCACGGTGCTGAACGGCTGGAAGGCGGCAACAACGCAGCCATGGCTGAAGGCCATGCTGGCGGCAAGCTGCGGCTACTACGGAAACGGCCTCGGGCCGGAGTATAACGCGGCGCATGCCAACCATTTTCATCTGGGAATGCGCGGTTTCGGACTCTGTCGGTGAAGCATAATATTCCGCCAGAAAATGGATGAATTGTGACTTATTTCACAAATATGATGACTGGGAAGATAAAACACCAAAGTCAGTCAGGCCGCATCTCTGGTGCGACGTCAAAACGCGTAACTTGCTAATCTGTCGGCGAATTCGCCTAAAAATGAAGACTATTTCTTTATGGAATCCTGGAAAGTTAATCTCATCTCGGTCTGGTTCGGCTGCTTCTTTACCGGGCTGGCCATTAGCCAGATCCTGCCGTTCCTGCCGCTGTACGTCTCGCAGCTGGGGGTGACCTCGCATGAAGCGCTCTCCATGTGGTCCGGCCTGACGTTCAGCGTCACGTTTCTGGTCTCCGCCATTGTGTCACCGATGTGGGGCAGCCTGGCGGATCGTAAAGGCCGAAAACTGATGCTGCTGCGCGCCTCGCTCGGGATGGCGATTGCCATTCTGCTCCAGGCCTTCGCCACCAACGTCTGGCAGCTGTTTTTCCTGCGTGCGGTGATGGGGCTGACGTCCGGGTACATTCCAAACGCCATGGCGCTGGTCGCCTCTCAGGTGCCGCGCGAGCGTAGCGGCTGGGCGCTGAGTACGCTCTCCACGGCCCAAATAAGCGGCGTCATCGGCGGTCCGCTGCTGGGCGGTTTTCTGGCGGATCACGTCGGGCTGCGGGCGGTATTTATCATCACCGCGATCCTGTTGGTGGTCAGTTTTCTGGTCACGCTCTTTCTTATCAAAGAGGGAGGCCGCCCGGTTATCAGTAAATCTGAACGCCTGAGCGGCAAGGCCGTCTTCGCCTCGCTGCCCTATCCTGGACTGATGATCAGCCTGTTTGTGACCACTATGGTTATCCAGCTTTGTAACGGTTCGGTCGGTCCGATTCTGGCGCTGTTTATCAAGTCGATGGAGCCGGAAAGTACAAATATCGCTTTTCTGAGCGGCATGATTGCCGCCGTGCCGGGCGTATCCGCCCTGATTTCCGCGCCGCGTCTGGGAAAACTGGGTGACAGGATCGGCACGGCGCGCATCCTGATGGCGACGCTGATCTTTGCGGTCGTGCTCTTCTTCGCGATGTCGTTTGTCACCTCTCCGCTTCAGCTTGGCGTATTGCGATTCCTGCTCGGGTTTGCTGATGGTGCAATGTTGCCTGCGGTACAGACCCTGCTGGTTAAATATTCCAGCGACCAGGTGACGGGGCGTATTTTTGGATATAACCAGTCATTTATGTATCTGGGGAATGTTGCCGGTCCGCTTATAGGCGCATCCGTTTCCGCGATGGCCGGTTTTCGTTGGGTATTCGCCGCCACGGCGATTGTCGTTTTAATCAATATTATCCAGCTGGCTATTGCGCTGCGTCGCCGCAGACAAATGGCGGAAGCGAAATCGTCGAGATAATCGTTTCGTTGATGTATTATATATTCTTATGGTAGCCGCATTTTTATATAACAAAATGCGGCGCTTTTTTATAGAAAAACGTTTCGCTCACCGCGGCGGTCCTTTATTTCCATTCCTGCATCACTTTTGCATACCATAATAAATTTCTTCTCTTTGCATTATGGATTCAGAATGCTAACTTCAGACAAAACTGAAAAAGGAACTGGCACGATGAAAAATCTCATTGCTGAATTGCTGGTCAAGCTGGCACAAAAGGAAGAGGAGTCAAAAGAGCTGGTTGCTCAGGTCGAAGCGCTGGAAATTGTGGTCACCGCGCTGCTGCGACAAATGGCGAAAACCGATCAACAGGCGTTGATTGAGAGCGTGGAAGGCGCGCTGGACAGCGTCAGGCCTGAATCGCAGGTTCCGGTTGAGGATGCCGAGATGCTCCACCAGTACGTAAAGAAGCTGTTAAGGCATCCGCGCAGCTAAACCGTCACAGGACGTAACGACGTGTCATAGAATTGTCATGCAGGATGCCTATAGTCGCTCTGTTTTTATTTTTTATGTATTTGTACATGGAGAAAATAAATTGAAACAGAGCGCACTTTTCATCGCATTACTTCCCCTGTTAATTACCCCTGCCGTTTATGCCGATACTGCCCAAACCAGCGTGCTGGATAATCGCGCGGCAAAAGGGGATATCACCCAGCCTGGCGGCGCACGCCGTTTATCAGAAGATCAAACTGCCGCTATTCGCGCTTCGCTGAATGATAAGGCGGCGAAAAATATTATTCTGCTTATTGGCGATGGAATGGGGGATTCCGAAATCACGGCGGCGCGAAATTATGCCGAGGGTGCGGGCGGCTTTTTTAAAGGCATCGACGCATTACCGCTGACCGGACAATATACCCATTACGCGCTGGATAAAAAAACCGGTAAACCGGATTATGTCACGGACTCCGCGGCCTCTGCTACGGCGTGGTCCACCGGCGTGAAAACCTATAATGGCGCGCTGGGTGTGGATATTCACGAAAAAGATCATCAAACCCTTCTTGAGATGGCAAAAGCGGCGGGCCTGGCGACCGGCAACGTCTCCACCGCTGAACTTCAGGATGCAACGCCTGCGGCGCTGGTGGCGCACGTGACCTCGCGTAAATGCTACGGTCCGTCAGTGACCAGCGAAAAATGCCCGACGAACGCGCTGGAAAAAGGCGGCAAAGGCTCGATTACGGAACAGCTGCTGAACGCGCGTCCTGACGTGACCCTCGGCGGCGGCGCGAAAACCTTCGCAGAAACCGCAACGGCGGGCGAGTGGCAGGGCAAAACGCTGCGCGAGCAGGCGCAGGCCCGCGGCTATCAGCTGGTGAGTGATGCAAATTCGCTGGCAGCCATCACCGAGGCGAACCAGGACAAGCCGCTGCTGGGGCTATTCTCTGACGGCAACATGCCCGTGCGCTGGGAAGGTCCAAAAGCCTCTTATCACGGCAATATCGATAAACCTGCCGTAACCTGTACGCCTAACCCGAAACGCACGGACAGCGTACCGACGCTGGCAGCGATGACTGATAAAGCCATCTCTCTGCTGAGCAAGAGCGAAAAAGGGTTCTTCCTGCAGGTTGAGGGCGCGTCGATCGATAAGCAGGATCATGCGGCGAATCCGTGCGGTCAGATTGGCGAAACCGTCGATCTGGACGAAGCGGTGCAGAAGGCGCTTGAGTTCGCGAAAAAAGACGGTAACACCCTGGTGATCGTCACCGCGGACCATGCGCACGCCAGCCAGATCATCCCGGCAGATACCAAAGCCCCGGGCCTGACGCAGGCGCTGAATACCAAGGATGGCGCCGTTATGGTGTTGAGCTACGGCAACTCTGAGGAAGAGTCCATGGAGCACACCGGCACCCAGCTGCGCATTGCAGCCTACGGTCCGCACGCGGCAAATGTGGTAGGCCTGACCGATCAAACGGATCTGTTCTACACCATGAAGGCGGCGCTGGGTCTTAAATGATAAAATCCCGGCGGAAATCACATCTGTCGGCTGGTTTTTTTCCTGTCACGAACCAGACTTACAGGGAATGTTCACAAAAGGATGGTGCAATGAAAACAACATTACTGGTTACTCTGCTCTCCGGCCTGTTCCTGGTCGCATCGGCGAACGCGGAAGAGAAGACGCTAACGCCGCAACAACAGCGTATGACCACCTGTAATCAACAGGCGACGTCGCAGAGTCTGAAGGGAGATGCCCGCAAGACCTACATGAGCGACTGCCTTAAAAATGGCGCCGCGAAGCCAGCTGAAAAAAGCCTGACGCCGCAGCAGCAAAAAATGCGCGAGTGTAATGCGAAAGCGACCGAGCAGTCCCTGAAGGGGGACGACCGCAGCAAGTTCATGAGCGCGTGCCTGAAGAAAAAAGTGTAGTTCAAACGGGTGAGCGGTTCCGGCGGCTCACCCGAAATTTCATACTTTCCCCGCAGACCCCCTCTCTATAATTTGGGAAAATGTTTCAGAATATTCCCAAAAATGATGAATGATGAAACGTATTACAACAAAAAGCGCATTCGGGAAGAGTGGAATCTAACCCTTTCTCAGGATGACCCTCACCGCGCCGGCATTCAGTTTGCCCGGCGAGTTCGGCTGGCGCGCGCCGTCGGGCTGGCGGCGATGTTTTTCCCCGTTGCGGGGATGCTGGTCACCCATTTTTTACCCGGTGGCTGGTGGCTTTTACTGGTGGGATGGTCGTTCGTCTGGCCCCATTTTGCCTGGCAGCTGTCCTGCCGTGCCGCTTCACCTCATCAGCAGGAAATTTTCAATCTTAAAATCGATGCCATTATCGCCGGGCTCTGGATAGGCGTGATGGGGATGAATGCGTTACCCACCGCAGCGCTGGTGATGATGGTGGGGATGAATATGATGGGTTCCGGCGGCTGTCGTCTGTTTATCCCGGGGATCGCGTTGACGCTGCTCTCCGCGCTGGTGACCCTGCCACTCGTCGGGAAAGTGGCCGTCTTCAACCCCGACCTCGTGGAGTGGGGCTTAACGTTACCCGTGCTCGTGCTGTATCCCATGCTGTTTGCCTGGCTCAGCCACCGAACCGCCGTCAGGCTTGCGGAACATAAGCAGCGGCTGGAAATGATGAGCACCCGCGACGGGATGACCGGGGTCTTTAACCGTCGGCACTGGGAAATGCTGCTGCGAAATGAATTTGAGCATTGTCGGCGCGACCACAGCACCGCCACGATATTGCTGATTGATATCGACCACTTTAAAAACATCAACGACACCTGGGGGCACGACGTGGGCGACGAGGCGATCATTGCCATTACGCGTCAGCTCCAGCGGTCGGTACGGTCAGGCGATGCGATCGGTCGGTTTGGCGGGGATGAGTTTGCGGTGATCATGTCGCAGACCGCGGCGGAAAGCGCCATCGCCGTGATGTCGCGACTGCATGAGCGGCTGGAAAAACTGACGTTACCGTGCGCGCCAAAAGAAGCGCTGCGCATCAGCGTAGGCGTTGCCCCCTGGGGGCCGCAGTTTGGACATTATCGGGAATGGCTGAAGGCGGCGGACGTGGCGCTGTACAGGGCGAAAAATGCCGGGCGCGGCCGCACCGAAGTGGCTGCCTGACGCCCGGTCAGAAATCAGGATTTACTCAGCTTCTCTGATTTTTCCATGCATTTTGCCATCGCTTCAATGACGGCCGAGCGGAATCCGCGCTCTTCCAGCACCCGCACCGCTTCGATGGTGGTACCGCCCGGGGAGCAGACCATATCTTTCAGTTCACCCGGGTGTTTGCCGGTTTCCAGCACCATTTTGGCGGAGCCCATGACGGCCTGCGCGGCGAACTTATACGCCTGCGCGCGCGGCATTCCGCCAAGCACGGCGGCGTCGGCCATCGCTTCTAAAAACATGAACACATAGGCAGGGGCTGAGCCACTCACGCCGACCACCGGATGGATCATCGATTCGGCAATCACTTCTGCCTCACCGAAGCAGCGGAAAATATTCAGCACGTCGGCCACTTCTTCTGTGGTCACCAGCGCGTTAGGCGTGACGGAGGTCATTCCGGCATTGACCAGCGAGGGGGTATTGGGCATGGCGCGGACGATTTTACGATCGTGACCCAGCGCGCGCGCCAGCTGATCGAGCGTGACGCCTGCGGCAATCGACACGACCAGCGTCTCTTTATTCAGGCTGGAGGTGATATCGCTCAGCACTTTGATCATGATGTTCGGCTTGACGGCGCCAAAGACGATATCGGCGACCTGGGCGACTTCCTGCGCGCTTTCGGCGGCGTTGATCCCATATTGATCGCGCAACTCGGCGACTTTGTCCGGTGACGGGGTATAGACCCAAATCTGACCCGGCAGCACCTGCCCGCTGGCGATCAGACCGCCCAGGATGGCTTTGCCCATGTTACCGCAGCCGATAAACCCGATTTTCTTGTCCATCACGATTCTCCGTCATTATGCGTTGTTTTCTCTGATTGATAGCTTAACAACGAAATGCAGGCGACAATAGTCGGCAGACTCATTATGGGGAGACAATATGGCGATTTGGGTTGATGCGGACGCGTGTCCGAACGTGATTAAAGAGATTTTATTTCGCGCCGCCGAGCGCGTTCAGATGCCGCTGACGCTGGTGGCGAACCAGAATATCCGCGTACCGCCTTCGCGGTTCATCCGCTCCTTGCGCGTGCCGGCCGGGTTCGACGTGGCGGATAACGAAATTGTTCGCCTGTGCAGCGTGGAGGATCTGGTGATCACGGCGGATATTCCGCTGGCTGCCGAAGTGCTGGAGAAAGGGGCGGCGGCGCTCAATCCGCGCGGGGAGCGTTACTCGCCTTCGACCATTCGGGAAAAGCTCACCATGCGCGATTTTATGGATACGATGCGGGCCAGCGGCGTGCAGACCGGTGGACCGGACAGCCTGTCCCAGCGCGATCGCCAGCAGTTCGCTGCCGAGCTGGATAAATGGCTGCTGGAAGTGAAGCGCCGCACAGCGTAATGATAATTATTGTCAATTTGTGGTACAGTGTGGCCTCCACAGGGTTGTCATCCCGTACCGCTTTGCAGTAAAGTAATCGCAACATCTTCTGCAATTATTTCTTTACACTCTTCAGCCATTCGGCATCAAGGGGAACACCTGGCATGACCCAACCCATCTTTTTAGTTGGCCCCCGCGGCTGTGGGAAAACCACCGTTGGCCTGGAGCTGGCACGCGTGTGTCATCGCCAGTTTGTTGATACCGACCACTGGCTGCAAACCGAGGCCGGAAAAACCATCGCCGAGATTGTTGAGCAAGAGGGATGGGAGAGCTTTCGCGCGCGCGAAACCGCCGCGCTGAAAGCGGTCACCACCCCGTCTGCCGTGATCGCCACTGGCGGTGGCATTGTTCTGGCGGAGTGTAATCGCCACTTTATGCGCGAAAAGGGGATTGTGATTTATCTCAGCGCGCCGGTGTCGGCTCTGGTAGGACGTCTGGAAGCCTTTCCGGAAGAGGGGCAACGCCCTGCGCTGACTACCAGGCCGCTCAGCGAAGAGGTGAGCGAAGTGCTGGCCGAACGCGATGCGCTATACCGCGAAGCGGCTCACCACGTGGTGGATGCGTCAGCCTCTCCCGAAGACGTTGTGATTCAGATTATTACCGCCCTGCGTCTGGCTTGTGCCAGCTAACCGGCGTCTATACTTATAGCTCAGACATAAAAAAAGGATGAGCTATGCCAACCAGACCTCCCTATCCGCGTGAAGCACGCATTGTTACCGTTGAAAAAGGCCAGACGGGTCATACCGTGACCTGGTATCAACTGCGTGCCGATCACCCCAAGCCGGACTCGCTGATCAGTGAACACGAGACTGAACAGGAAGCGCTGGATGCGAAACGGCGCTATGAAGATCCCGATAAAACCTGACCCTTTTCCTAAACGTTCCAGTATCGTGCCTGAATCACACTTTTTACTCATCGGGAAAGTTAAGCAGGAGTTAATATTTAGTTATTACAAGTAACTCCGGTATCGGCAGGCGATCTTTACATTTCGATGTCGGGATCACCTGCTACGCTTGGTGCTGTTTTGTTGAAAAAATGAACTGTGCAGCGTAGTGAGCCTGTACCTGTATGCACGATGTTGGAGTAATGGAAGGCGATCAAGATGAAGGCAACGTTGGCGATCCTCACCATTGGTGTGGTCCCTGTAAGCGAAGTGTTACCGCTCTTAACCGAGCATGTATCTGAACAACAGATAACGCATCTTAGCCTGCTGGGGAAGATGAGTCGGGAAGAGGTCATGGAAGACTACGCTGTCGAGGCGGGGGAGGATCCCCTGGCGACGTTATTAAGCGACGGTAAACTGGCGCACGTTTCGCGTCAGAAAATCGAGCGCTCGCTGCAGGGCGTAATAGAAGTGCTCGATAATCAAGGTTATGACGTTATTTTGCTGATGAGCACCGCGCCCATTAAGGGGCTTACGGCGCGTAATGCGATTTTGCTTGAGCCGATGCGGATCATTCCACCGCTGGTGGCCTCCATCGTGGATGGTCATCAGGTGGGGGTGATTGTGCCCATTGAGGAGCTCATGGATAACCAGGAAGCAAAATGGCACGTGCTGGAAAAAGTGCCCTTGTATGCGCTGGCAAATCCGTTCTGGGACAGTGAGGCAAAACTTATTGCTGCCGGGAAGGAACTGCTTGAGAGAGGAGCAGATGTCTTGATTCTGGACTGCCTCGGTTTCCATCAGCACCATCGTGATCTGCTGCAAAAAGCGCTGGATGTTCCCGTGCTGTTATCCAACGTTCTGATGGCTCGCCTGGCCTCGGAACTTCTCATGTAATGATTTTGCGTGACAGGTGATGAGCATGGCCCCTATAGTGAATTTTTATCTAAAAATATAAGGGCCAGTTCATGCTTCAAAGTAACGAATACTTTTCCGGTAAAGTGAAATCCATTGGTTTTACCAGCAGCAGCACTGGTCGCGCCAGTGTCGGCGTTATGGCGGAAGGGGAATACACCTTTGGCACGGCGGAAGCTGAAGAAATGACGGTCGTCAGCGGGGCGCTGAACGTCTTACTGCCGGGTGAAACGGAATGGAAAGTTTACGCTGCCGGGCAAGTTTTCAACGTCCCTGGCCACAGCGAGTTTCATTTGCAGGTCGCTGAACCTACCTCTTATCTGTGCCGCTATCTGAAATAAAAAATAAGCCGGGTGGCGCTAACGCTTACCCGGCCTGCGTTTTGCCTGTTATCTCTGCGCTTCGCCGCCGAGACCTTCCACCAGATTCTGAATCAACGCGGCCAGCTCGCCGGTCATCAGGATGAAGTCCGCGTCAAAGCGCTGGGCGTAATCTTCCCTGTCGATATCTTCGTTCTGATCGCGCAGCTCGTCGCAGAACTTCAGACGCTTCACGGAGCCGTCGTCGCACATCACGAACTGAATGCGCTGCTGCCAGTCGAGCGCCAGTTTAGTGACCACTTTACCCGCTTCGATGTGGACGGCGATCTCGTCGCTCACCAGATCCTGCTTCTTCGCGCGGATCACGCCGCCATCTTCCAGCAGGGCTTTCAGCTCGGCTTCATCAAGGATCTGGAAACCCTGAGCCGCAGCGCCGCTGCGTACCCATTCGGTCAGCGTCAGCTCGATCGGCGTTTCCAGCGCCAGCGGAACGACCGGTAAAGATCCGATGCTTTTACGCAGCAGGGCCAGCGTATCTTCTGCTTTCTTGGCGCTGGCGCAGTCCACCATGATCAGCCCGTTGACGGTGTCGATCCACATCATGGTCTGGCTGAAGCGGCTGAAGGCGCGCGGCAGCAGGGAGTGCAGCACTTCGTCTTTCAGCGAATCTTTTTCGGTCTTTTTCAGCTTGCGGCCCTGTTCGGCTTCCAGCTTGAAAATTTTCGCTTCGAGCGCCTGCTTAACCACCGGCGTCGGCAGGATTTTCTCTTCTTTACGGGCGCAGACGATGATTTGACCCGTGCTGCTGGCGTGGGTCAGTGCATCGCTTTGTGAACCCATTGGCGGAACCCAGCCGGTTTTCGCCATATCCTGGCTACCGCAAGGGGAAAAGGTATAAGCGGCTAACTGTTTTTCCATCTCTTCTGCACGCAGCGAAACGTCGCGGCTGAGACGGTAAACCATCAAATTTTTGAACCACAGCATGATAATTTCCACGGCCTTGTCGTTAAATCAGCGGGCATGATAACGAATTGTCGCATCGCTTGCATTGCTAATCGGGAAGCGTGCTTCTACTCTGTTGATAATCAAAATAATGAGGAGAGTCTTGTGCGTATTGGGATCGATTTGGGCGGCACCAAAACAGAAGTCATCGCACTGAGCGAGCAGGGGGAGCAGCTGTTTCGCCATCGTCTGCCGACGCCGCGCGATGATTATCACCAGACTATCGAGACGATTGCCAGCCTGGTTGAGATGGCAGAGCAGGCGACAGGGCAAACCGGCAGCGTCGGGATGGGGATCCCGGGGTCGATCTCGCCGTATACCGGGGTGGTTAAAAATGCCAACTCCACCTGGCTCAACGGTCAGCCGTTTGATAAAGATTTGAGCCAACGTCTGAACCGGGAAGTGCGTCTGGCCAACGACGCCAACTGTCTGGCGGTCTCTGAGGCCATCGACGGCGCGGCGGCTGGTGCCCAGACCGTGTTTGCCGTGATCGTCGGTACCGGCTGCGGCGCGGGCGTGGCGTTCGGCGGACGCGCCCATATCGGCGGTAACGGCACCGCGGGCGAGTGGGGACACAACCCGCTGCCGTGGATGGATGAAGACGAGCTTAAATACCGCGCTGAGGTGCCGTGCTACTGCGGAAAGCAGGGCTGTATTGAGACGTTTATCTCCGGCACCGGTTTTGCGACCGACTACCACCGCTTAAGCGGCCAGCCGCTTAAGGGCAACGAAATCATGCGTCTGGTCGAAGAACAGGATCCGGTCGCCGAGCTGGCCCTTAGCCGCTACGAAATGCGGCTGGCGAAATCCCTGGCGCACGTGGTGAATATTCTCGATCCGGACGTGATTGTGCTCGGCGGCGGCATGAGCAACGTCGACCGGCTGTACGCCACGGTACCGAATCTGGTGAAACAGTGGGTGTTTGGCGGCGAGTGTGAAACCCCGATCCGCAAAGCTGTTCACGGTGACTCCAGCGGTGTGCGCGGCGCGGCGTGGCTGTGGCCGGAATAAAAGCAAATAATGTTTATTCCCTCTCCCTGTGGGATAGGGCCAGGGTGGGGCAAGGTAAAAGCAAAACAGCAACGCAAGTTGCTGTTTTTGGTGTTTTTACCCTCTCCCTGTGGGAGAGGGCTAGGGTGAGGGCATCAGACCGCACCGACCTACCATTCAGCCAACCGCAAATTCCTTATCCAGCCTGCTATAACCCAGCCCGTTAATTTTCTTCACCTTGATCTGCACCGGAATGCGCTCTTTCATCGCCTCAACGTGGCTGATCACGCCGATGGTTTTCCCGGTGGCGTTCAGCGCGTCGAGCGCATCCAGCGCGGTATCCAGCGTTTCACTGTCGAGCGTGCCGAACCCCTCATCCAAGAACAGGGAATCGATTCGCGTTTTATGGCTCACCAGATCGGAAAGGGCCAGCGCCAGCGCCAGGCTGACCAGGAAGCTCTCGCCGCCCGAGAGCGTGCGGGTATCGCGAACCGCATCCGCCTGCCAGGTATCGACCACTTCCAGCTCCAGCGCGTCGCTGGCCTTGCGCTGCAGCAGATAGCGGCCGTGCAGACGGTTAAGCTGCTGGTTAGCAAGCCAGACGAGATTGTCCAGCGTTAGCCCCTGCGCGAATTTACGGAACTTGTCGCCGGTGCTGGAGCCGATCAGCGCGTTCAGATAACCCCAGTCGTCCGCCTGGCGCGCGGCCTCTTCAATTTGCTGCATCAACGCCAGCTGGTGCTGACGGTTATCGCTGTCCTGCTTAAGCTGCTGGCGGATCTCGCCCTGATGCGTGGTGTTCTCGCGAAGCCGTTGCGCCAGCTGCTGCAGCTGGCTTTGCAGCGCAGGAGCATCGGCGTTGAGCCCTTCCGGCCGCAGCGCCAGATGAGCCTGCAGCTGCTGGTTAGCCTGGCCGGAAAGGGCTGCGGCCTGCTGTATCTGGCTTTCCAGCGACTGCTTCAGCTGTTCGAGGCGACGAATAGCGTCGTCATCCAGCAGCGCGGCAAGGAACGCGTCCCGATCGGCAAAGCAGCTCGCTGCGAGCGCCGCGGTGAACTGCGTCTGCGACTGCTGCAGGCGCTCTTGCTCCAGCTTTTCCTGCTGCTGCTGCGCGCTGAGCTGGCTTTGTAGCGACACGCATTCATCGTGAACGTCGCGCCAGCCGTCAGGAATGGCCGGTTCGGCCTCTTCGCCGTTCGTTTCCGGAAGCGTGTCGAGCAGCGGCTTCAGCGCGTTTATGCGTTCCAGAAGCACGCCGTGCTGCGTTTGTTTCTCCTGCCACTGCGCGAATTCCGCTTCGCGGGCGTGCAGCCAGGCGGCTTCATTGCCGTCTTCAGGTACGTTAAGCGATAGCGAGAGCAGGGTGTTTTCCAGCGCCTGGCGCGCGGCCGTCAGCTGCTGCTGATACTGTCGCTCCAGCACTTCCTGCTCGTTTAGCTGGTTTTGCAGGGTCAGACGCTGGCTCAACTGATAAAGCTGGCGCTCGTACTGTTCCTGCTCGTTCATCCATGGCGTGATATCTTCCTGAATATTCAACGCGATGTTCAGGGAAGCGCAGGCCTCCATCCACTCTTTAGTGAGCGCTTGCTCTTCCTGAGAGAGAGTCTGCGCTTCGTCTGACTCGCGCTGGATCTGCTGCGTCAGGGCATTAACCTGTCCCAGCACCAGCAGCCCTTCCTCTTTAAGGGCGGCGACCTCTTTTTCCAGGACATCGCGGCGGCGCTGGTTATCCGTCAGCTCAAGCGACTGGTATTGCGCAACGGCGGGGTGCTCGCTGGAGCCGCACAGCGGACAGGGTTTGCCGGCCTCAAGCCGGGAACGATAGCTTTCCAGGTCTTTAATCGTCGCTTCGCGTTCGCAGAGGGCTTTAAGATCCAGAAAGTGCTGGTGTTTCTCTTTGTACTGCTGGCGACGAAGCGTCAGCGTTTCATTGAGTTTATTTTGATCGGCCTGGGCCTTCTGCACGCTTTCACCGCTCTGGCGCAGGCGCTTTTGCAGCGGCTGATAGCGGGCATGCAGCGACGTCAGCCGCTGGCGCAACGTGCGTGATCGGGACTGCTGCTCCATGGCCGCGCTGACCTCATCCGCCGTCAGCGTCAGCGCATTTTCCGGCATCTCAGCCAGCCTGTTGCGTAATTCACCCATCCGCGCAGCAAGCGAGGCTAACTGCGTTTTGTCGCGGTTAAGCTGTGAGAACTGGGCACGCCAGCCGGCAATTTCCTGCCCCAGCAGGCGATAGCGCTCGTGCTCCGCCAGCCACTGCGCCAGCGCCGTCAGTTCGGTCTGAAGCTGCTCATGATTACGCTGGGCGGTATGACGGATCCGCGCGCGCAGCGCGGTTTTGGCTTGTAAGCGAGTATTTACTTCAATAATTCGCTGCTGGGTTTGCGTCAGGCGCGCGGTTTGCTCCTGCTGGTGCTCCCAAAGCGGTCGAAGCTGGGCGGCGGGCAGAGCAAGCTGGAGCTTTGCCAGCTCTGGCGCAGCGTTCGTCAGCGCCTGTTGCGCCTGCTGCTGCATCGCGGTGACGCGCTGTTGCTCAAGCACGAGCTCATCATGGCGCGTAAGCCACTGAAAATCTTTCTGCTGGCTTTGCTGCTGAACCAGCAGGGTTTTCTCTTCGTCAGTAAGCGCCTGCAAACTTTGCTGCAACTGCTGCTGTTGCTCTTCGCTCAACAGCACGACGCCCGCCGCCTGCGCCTCGCACTTTTCAAGCACGCTGCGGGCGGCTTTGTGTTTCTCAAACACCATGGCGGAAATCTGTCCGTAGATCTCGGTGCCGGTCAGCTCTTCCAGCAGCTCGGCGCGATCGCTCGGCCTGGCATTAAGGAAGGCGGCAAACTGCCCCTGTGAGAGCAGCATCGAGCGGGTGAAGCGGCCATAGTCCAGCCCGGTGAGCGCAGCGGTTTGCTCCAGTTTATCCGTCACTTTGTCGGCCAGGATTTTGCCATCTTCGCAGCGCGCCAGCTCCACGCGCGGCGCCTGCAGGTTTCCGTCCGGCTGGTTGCGCGCGCGGTTCTGGCTCCAGAATGCGCGATAGGCGGTGCCTTTTACCTCGAACTCCACTTCCGCCAGGCACTCGGCGGTGTCGCGCGTCATCAGGTCGTTTTGCGCCTGAGAGACCTTCTGCAGTCGCGGCGTTTCGTGATAAAGCGCCAGGCAGATGGCGTCGAGCAGGGTGGTTTTACCTGCCCCGGTCGCGCCGGTAATGGCAAACAGCCCGTTGCTGGCAAACGGCTCCGCGGTAAAGTCAATTTTCCACTCGCCCTTGAGGGAGTTGAGATTTTTCAGGCGCAGGCTCAAAATTTTCATGCGTTTTCTTCCTCATCATTGAGCGCATGCAGGGTATGGCTGAACAGTTCGCTGAGTCTTGCGCGCTTCGCGTCGTCAATTTCCTCCTGCGAGAGCCTGCGTTCAAACACCTCTTCAACCCGAAGCTCACTGAGCGTTTCACGTTGAGCGCTTAACAGAATTTTCTCGCGCTGCTCGCGGCTGCGGCGTACCAGTAAGACTTCGACGGGTAAATCTTCCGTCAGCGCCTGAATTTTACGCTGCATATCGTGCAGGTAGTCGTCGGTGGTGATTTCGATATCCAGCCAGACGGGCGGGTTAAGCGTTGCCCCGCGCCACTGCTCAAGCTGGGCGGTAATGGCGTCAAGATCGCCCTTCAGCACCGCCAGCGGCTGGGTGACCGGTACTTCCAGCGTCTCGACGGCGTGAAGTTTTCCCTCGGAGAAGCTCACCAGATGGACGGACTTGGCTTTGCCCGTTTCGTCAAAGCTGAGCGAAAGAGGCGAGCCGCAGTAGCGGATGTGCTCGCTGCCGCCGACGATCTGCGCCCGGTGTATGTGCCCGAGCGCAATGTAGTCGGCTGGCGGGAAGTTTTGCGCCGGAAAGGCATCCAGCGTGCCGATATAGATGTCGCGTACGGCGTCACTTTTACTGGCCCCGACGGTGGTGAGATGCCCGGTCGCAATCACCGGAATCGGCTGGTCGCCGCGCAGGGCGCAGGCATCGGCGTGCTGCTGGTGATAATAATCCGTGATGGCCTGCAGGAGATGCTGCTGTTTTTCCGCGCCCGACAGCCCCGCCTGACTTTGCACGATGTCCCGCGGACGCAAAAAGGGAATGGGGCACAGCACCGCCCCCGGCGTGCCGTCGCGTTTTTTCAGGATCTGCGGGGCGTGCCCGGCGCTGGCGACGACGGTGGTATTGAGAAATGCCAGGATGTCGCGGGATTCATTGAGCGTCGCGACGGAATCATGGTTGCCGGCGACAATCACCAGATGACAGCCGGTTTGCTGCAAATTCACCACGAAGCGGTTGTACAGTTCACGCGCATAGCTGGGGGGCGAGCCGGTATCAAAGATGTCACCCGCCACAATAATCGCGTCCACCTCGTGCGTCCGGGCCGTTTCCAGCAGCCAGTTCAGGAAGGCTTCATGTTCAGCCGCACGGCTTTTGCTGTAAAAATTTTGACCCAGATGCCAGTCCGAGGTGTGAAGTATGCGCATAGCAGATCCGTGGCAAAAAAGAGAAAGCAGGATTATAAACGTTCAGAGACGGGAAAATAACCGCTGTAATAAAACAACGGTTTGCCCGTTATCGTGGTACTGTTTTTCATAAATCTGTCATAAATCTGACGCATAATGGCGCCGAATTACAAACTTGTAACTTAAATAAGATAAGACAGGGCAAAGTATGGCGAGACGTATTCTGGTCGTAGAAGATGAAGCTCCAATTCGTGAAATGGTGTGCTTCGTGCTCGAGCAAAACGGCTTCCAGCCGGTTGAAGCGGAAGATTATGACAGCGCAGTGAACCAGCTGAATGAACCCTGGCCCGATCTGATTCTGCTGGACTGGATGTTGCCCGGCGGCTCCGGACTGCAGTTTATCAAACACCTGAAGCGTGAAGCGCTGACCCGCGACATCCCGGTTGTGATGCTCACGGCGCGCGGAGAAGAAGAGGATCGCGTGCGCGGTCTGGAGACCGGCGCGGACGATTACATTACTAAACCGTTCTCCCCAAAAGAGCTGGTTGCCCGCATTAAAGCCGTGATGCGCCGTATTTCGCCGATGGCGGTGGAAGAGGTGATAGAGATGCAGGGGCTGAGCCTTGACCCCACCTCACACCGCGTCATGACCGGTGAAAATCCCCTCGACATGGGGCCTACCGAATTTAAACTCCTGCACTTCTTTATGACTCACCCGGAACGCGTTTACAGCCGCGAGCAGTTGCTGAATAACGTCTGGGGAACTAACGTGTATGTCGAAGACCGGACGGTTGACGTACATATTCGCCGCCTGCGAAAAGCACTGGAACTGAGCGGCCACGATCGCATGGTGCAGACGGTCCGCGGCACGGGTTATCGTTTTTCTACCCGTTTCTGAACAATGACAGGAGTGTGACGCGTGCTGGAACGTCTGTCATGGAAAAGGCTCGTCTTTGAACTGATCTTATGCTGTATTCCGGCCTTCCTTCTGGGGGCCTTTCTTGGACACCTGCCGTGGTTTCTGCTGGCGTCGGTCACCGGGCTGCTGATCTGGCATTTCTGGAACCTGCTGCGCCTCTCGTGGTGGCTGTGGGTTGACCGAAGTATGACGCCGCCGCCGGGAAGCGGCAGCTGGGAGCCGCTGCTGTACGGTCTGCATCAGATGCAGATGCGTAATAAAAAGCGTCGCCGCGAGCTGGGAAGCCTGATTAAGCGTTTTCGCAGCGGTGCAGAGTCGCTGCCGGATGCCGTTATTCTGACGACCGAAGAAGGGACGATCTTCTGGTGTAACGGCCTTGCGCAACAGCTGCTGGGCCTGCGCTGGCCCGACGACAATGGCCAGAATATCCTCAACCTTCTGCGATATCCCGAGTTCACGCTGTATCTGAAAAAGCGTGATTTTACCCGCCCGCATAATCTGAAGCTCAATAATGGTCGCCATCTGGAAATCCGCGTGATGCCCTACAGCGATAAACAGTGGCTGATGGTGGCGCGCGATGTCACCCAGATGCACCAGCTGGAAGGGGCGCGTCGCAACTTCTTCGCCAACGTCAGTCACGAACTGCGTACACCGCTGACCGTGCTTCAGGGATACCTGGAGATGATGCAGGAGCAAACGCTTGAAGGCGCGCCGCGTGAAAAAGCGCTGCACACCATGCGCGAGCAAACGCACCGGATGGAAGGGCTGGTGAAGCAGCTGCTGACGCTCTCGAAGATTGAAGCGGCGCCGTCGCTCGCGCTAAATGACACCATTGATGTGCCGATGATGCTGCGGGTCGTTGAGCGTGAAGCGCAGACGTTAAGCCACAAAAAGCATCACCTGACTTTTGAGGTCGACAATACGCTGAAGGTGCTGGGCAGCGAAGATGAACTGCGGAGCGCCATTTCCAACCTGGTATATAACGCGGTGAATCATACGCCGGAGGGGACGAATATCGTGGTGCGCTGGCACCATGCCCCAACGGGGGCTGAGTTTAGCGTGGAAGACAACGGGCCGGGGATTGCGCCTGAGCATATTCCGCGTCTGACCGAGCGCTTTTACCGTGTGGATAAAGCGCGATCCCGGCAAACAGGCGGAAGCGGCCTGGGGCTGGCAATTGTGAAACACGCGGTGAATCACCATGAAAGCCGTCTCGATATTCAGAGTACGCTGGGTAAAGGAACCCGCTTCAGTTTCGTTATTCCGGAACGATTAATTGCCAAAAAGATCGCCTGACGGCAGGCGTGTCATTTTACCTTTCCACGGGTCAGCGTCTGCTGGCCCGTTTGCTTTGCAGTCAAGCGAAACGCGGATGAATTTTATACGGCTGACTGTTTTTTGTTCGCATGATTAGCCATGGGTTTTTCTTATAAATAGCGTATTGTTCTGACGTGTATTTTCATGCTGGCATATTGTTCTGGTTTTGCGATCCCACCTTGCCTTTAAACGTTATAAGCGTTTAAATTGCGCCCCAGATACTGTCAGACCGACTGTATTTGCGTGGTAAATCGAAAAACTATTCTTCTCCACGCCAGGACGGGAGCATTTCCCGCTGAAATTGAGCAAATTTTCGGCTGTATCGTCCCGTCAGGGATATCGAAAATCTCAATGTTTTCAACACCACATCCACAGGCAGTAAGGTTTTATGACCCATCACTTAAAATCGCGTGACATCATCGCGCTGGGCTTTATGACATTTGCGCTGTTCGTTGGCGCAGGCAACATCATTTTCCCTCCAATGGTTGGCTTACAGGCGGGTGAACACGTCTGGACCGCCGCGTTTGGTTTCCTGATTACTGCCGTGGGTCTGCCGGTTCTGACCGTCGTTGCGCTGGCGAAAGTCGGCGGCGGTGTGGATAGCCTCAGCACCCCGATTGGCAAAGTGGCGGGCGTTCTGCTGGCAACCGTCTGCTATCTGGCCGTTGGCCCGCTGTTTGCGACCCCGCGTACGGCAACCGTGTCCTTCGAAGTGGGTATTGCTCCCCTGACCGGTGACGGTGCGATGCCGCTGTTTATCTACAGCCTGATCTACTTCGCGATCGTGATTCTGGTTTCCCTCTATCCGGGCAAGCTGCTGGATACCGTGGGTAACTTCCTGGCTCCGCTGAAAATTGTGGCGCTGATTGTTCTGGCTGTTGCGGCCATCGTCTGGCCAGCGGGCCCAATTAGCGACGCGATGGACGCCTATAAAAATGCCGCGTTCTCTAACGGCTTTGTGAACGGCTACCTGACGATGGATACGCTGGGCGCGATGGTGTTTGGTATCGTTATCGTTAACGCCGCGCGTTCCCGCGGTGTGACCGAAGCGCGTCTGCTGACCCGCTATACCATCTGGGCTGGCCTGATGGCCGGCGTGGGGCTGACGCTGCTGTATCTGGCGCTGTTCCGTCTGGGCTCCGACAGCGCCATGCTGGTTGAGCAGAACGCCAACGGTGCGGCTATCCTGCACGCCTACGTTCAGCACACCTTTGGCGGTGCGGGCAGTATGCTGCTGGCAGCGCTGATTTTCCTTGCGTGTCTGGTGACGGCGGTTGGCCTGACCTGCGCCTGCGCAGAGTTCTTTGCACAGTATCTGCCGCTCTCTTACCGCACCCTGGTGTTTATCCTCGGTATCTTCTCCATGGCGGTGTCCAACCTCGGTCTGAGCCACCTGATTCAGGTCTCTATTCCGGTGCTGACGGCGATTTACCCGCCGTGTATCGTGCTGGTGGTGCTGAGCTTTACTCGCCCGTGGTGGAACAACTCTTCACGAATTATTGCGCCAGCCATGTTTATCAGCCTGATTTTTGGTATCCTTGACGGGATTAAAGCATCAGCTTTCGCGCACATACTGCCGGCATGGACACAGCGTCTGCCGCTGTCCGAGCAGGGTCTGGCCTGGCTGATGCCTACCGTTGTTGCACTGGTTCTGGCGATTATCTGGGACCGTGCTGCAGGGCGTCAGGTCGCATCGAACGCTCATTAATCAACGGCAACAAACTGTTTAACCACGGGGCTTAAGGCCCCGTGGTTTTTTGTTTTTTTCGTGTTGAATGGCAAGATTTAAATGGAAAGCACTAACAAACTTAAACGTGGATTGAGCACGCGCCACATCCGCTTTATGGCGCTGGGCTCTGCTATCGGCACCGGTCTTTTTTATGGCTCGGCAGATGCCATCAAAATGGCCGGTCCCAGCGTTCTGCTGGCGTACATCATCGGCGGCGTGGCGGCGTATATCATCATGCGCGCCCTCGGCGAAATGTCGGTTCACAACCCGTCCGCCAGCTCCTTCTCCCGCTACGCGCAGGAAAACCTCGGCCCGCTGGCCGGGTTTATCACCGGCTGGACCTACTGCTTTGAAATCCTGATTGTGGCGATTGCCGACGTGACGGCGTTTGGCATCTATATGGGCGTCTGGTTCCCGGCGGTGCCGCACTGGATTTGGGTGCTGAGCGTGGTGCTGATCATTTGCGCCGTCAACCTGATGAGCGTGAAGGTGTTCGGCGAGCTCGAATTCTGGTTCTCCTTCTTCAAGGTCGCCACCATCATCATCATGATCGTGGCCGGTTTCGGCATCATCATCTGGGGAATCGGCAACGGCGGGCAGCCGACCGGCATCCATAACCTCTGGAGCAACGGTGGCTTCTTCAGCAACGGCTGGCTCGGGATGGTCATGTCGCTACAGATGGTGATGTTCGCCTACGGCGGCATCGAGATAATCGGTATTACCGCCGGTGAAGCGAAAGATCCGGAGAAATCCATTCCGCGCGCTATCAACTCGGTACCGATGCGTATTCTGGTGTTCTACGTGGGCACGCTGTTCGTGATTATGTCCATCTACCCGTGGAATCAGGTCGGCACCAACGGTAGCCCGTTTGTTCTGACCTTCCAGCATATGGGCATTGCCTTTGCGGCCAGCATTCTGAACTTTGTGGTGCTCACCGCGTCACTCTCCGCGATCAACAGTGACGTCTTTGGCGTGGGCCGTATGCTGCACGGCATGGCGGAACAGGGCAGCGCGCCGAAGGTGTTCGCCAAAACCTCACGCCGCGGCACGCCGTGGGTAACCGTTGTGGTGATGACCGTGGCGCTGCTATTCTCGGTTTACCTGAACTACATCATGCCGGAGAACGTCTTCCTGGTGATCGCATCGCTGGCGACCTTCGCGACGGTGTGGGTGTGGATTATGATCCTGCTGTCGCAGATTGCGTTCCGCCGTCGTCTGTCGCCGGATGAGGCGAAAGCGCTGAAGTTCAAAGTACCGGGCGGCGTTGCGACGACCGTCGTCGGGCTGATCTTCCTGGTGTTTATCATTGGCCTGATTGGCTACCATCCGGATACCCGCATTTCCCTGTACGTGGGCTGCGCGTGGATCGTCCTGCTGCTGGTGGGCTGGATGTTTAAATGCCGCCGTGACCGTCAGCTGGCGGAAGCGCAGTAATATCCTTTTCCCCTCTCCCCTTGGGAGAGGGAATTTTGCCTCATCCTCCTTTCTCCTCCCCCAATAATCCCGAACGTGATGAGCTATCCTTAACCACCCTGTGGCAAGGTGACGTCAATTTCATCAGAGGGGATTCGTGATGTTAAACGCCTGGCACCTTCCGGTTGCCCCATTTGTTAAGCAAAACAAAGACAACCTTGTGATTACGCTCTGGCTGGCGGGGGAAAATCAGCCTGAACGCGTGACGCTCCGCGCCGAAATAGATAACGAAGAGACCGGCCTGAAAATGCACAAGCTGCGCAGCCAGCCGCAGCCGGGGATCACGGCGTGGCGGGCGAATATCGACCTGAATACTGGGCAGCCGCGCCGCCGTTACAGCTTTAAGCTTTTGTGGAATAACCGCCAGCTGTGGTTTACCCCGCAGGGGTTTAGCCGTTTCCCGCCCGCACGGCTGGAGCAGTTTGCGGTCGATTACCCGGATAACGGCCCGCAGTGGGTTAACGATCAGGTGTTTTACCAGATTTTCCCGGACCGTTTTGCGCGCAGCGAAAAGCGTACTGCGCAGCAGGATAAGGTTTATTACCACCACGCGGCGGGTCACGACGTCATTATGAAAGCGTGGAATGACCCGGTGACGGCGCAGGCTGGCGGCTCGACGTTTTACGGCGGCGATCTCGACGGCATCAGCGAAAAGCTGCCGTACCTGAAAAAGCTCGGCGTGACGGCGCTGTATCTCAACCCGGTGTTTAAAGCCCCGAGCGTGCACAAATACGATACCGAAGATTATCGCCACGTTGACGAACAGTTTGGCGGTGACGAGGCGCTGCTGCGCCTGCGAAAGAACACTCAAAACGAAGGCATGCGCCTGATTCTGGATGGCGTGTTCAACCACAGTGGAGATTCGCACGCCTGGTTTGACCGCCATAACCAGTCGATGGGCGGGGCGTGTCATAACCCGGACTCGCCGCAGCGCGACTGGTACAGCTTTAACGAGGAGGGCCGCGCGCTGGACTGGCTGGGCTACGCGAGCCTGCCGAAGCTGGATTTCCAGTCGCCAACGCTCGTGAATGAAATCTACGGCGGTGAAGACAGCATCGTCCGTCACTGGCTGAAGGCGCCGTGGAATATGGACGGCTGGCGGCTGGACGTGGTGCATATGCTCGGTGAAGCCGGCGGAGCGCGGAATAACCTTCAGCACGTCGCCGGGATTACGCGCTCGGCGAAAGCGGCCCAGCCGGAGGCGTTCGTCTTTGGCGAGCACTTTGGCGACGCGCGCCAGTGGCTGCAGAACGATGCGGAAGATGCGGCGATGAACTATCGCGGCTTTACCTTCCCGCTGTGGGGATTCCTCGCTAACACCGACATCTCCTACGATCCGAATCATATCGACGCTGAAACCTGCATGGCGTGGATGGAGAACTATCGCGCCGGTCTGTCTCATCAGCAGCAGCTGCGGATGTTCAACCAGCTCGATAGCCACGATACCGCCCGCTTTAAATCCCTGCTCGGCAAGGATGCGGCGCGTCTGCCACTGGCGGTGACCTGGCTCTTCACCTGGCCGGGCGTGCCGTGCATCTATTATGGAGACGAAGTGGGGCTGGACGGCAACAACGATCCGTTCTGCCGCAAAACCTTCCCGTGGGAGCCAGAGAAGCAGGACAAGATGCTGTTCAGCCTGTATCAGCGGCTGGCGAAGCTGCGTAAGCAGAGTCTCGCCCTGCGCTACGGCGGCTGCCAGGTGGTATACGCCCACGATAACGTGGTGGTGTTTGCTCGCGTCTATAACCAGCAGCGCGTGCTGGTGGCGATTAACCGGGGCGAGGCCTGCGAAGTGGTGCTGGATGATTCACCGCTGCTAAAGGTGGCTGCGTGGAAGAATAAAGAGGGCAAGGCGACGATACAGGACGGCGTGCTGGCGCTGCCTGCGGTATCCGCGACGATCTGGTTCGGCAGTTAAGACCTGTTAATGTTTCCACTTTTTAAGATGGCGCAAATGCAACTATTTGTGTCAATCTTAACGGATCGTTTACGGTGAAGGTGGAAACATGGACGAGCTTTACATCCTTGGCTGTTTGTTCCTGGTTTTTGCGCTGGTGGTTGCGCCCGTGCTTGCGGTTATCGGCTTTAACCGAAGTACGGCGGCGCGACAGGAGATCGCCCGGCTACGCCAGCGCATTGAGGCGCTTGAGCAGCGCGACGTACCTGAAAGCGCGCCGGAGCCCGTGCAGCCTACCGCGCCAGTGGCTGTGACCGCGCCGGTGGTTGAAGACGCTCCCGCGCCTGTCGACCCCTGGCGTTCCGATACTCCCGCAGCCGTGGCAGAACCCGCTCCGGCCCCGACGCCTGCGGCAAAACAGCCTTCTGCCTTTGGCGGTATCCTGACGTCGCTGGCGCGCTGGTTTATGCAGGGTAATCCGCTGGCGAAGCTTGGGATCCTGCTGCTTTTCCTCGGTCTTTCATTCCTGTTGCGCTATACCGTGGAACATTCCCTGTTCCCGCTTGAGCTGCGCCTCGTGGCAACGGCGCTGTTTGCCATCGTTCTGCTGGCGGTGGGGTGGCGGCTGCGGCATAAGCAGCGTGTCTATGCGCTGATCCTCCAGGGCGGGGCGACCGGCGTGCTCTACCTGACGGTGTTTGGCGCATTCCGGCTCTGGCAAATGCTGCCGATGACGCTGGCCTTTGCGCTGCTGGTGGTGATTTGCGCGGCGAGCGTTGGGCTGGCGGTGCTGCAGAAGGCGCTGAGCCTGGCCATGCTGGCGAGCCTCGGCGGGTATCTTGCGCCGCTGCTGTTGTCCACCGGGGGCGGCAGCTTTGTGGCGCTGTTCTCATTCTATCTCCTGCTTTCCATCGGGATTCTCGCTATCAGCATCTGGCAGCACTGGCGCGAGCTGAACCTGCTCGGGCTGCTGTTTACGTTCGGCGTGGGCGGCCTGTGGGGGCTGAATGACTACCAGCCTGAAGACTATTGGATCTGCCAGCTGTTCCTGATTGCCAATACGCTGATATTCGGCGTCCTGAGCGCGGCGCTGTCGCTGCGGGCGCAGGAGAAAGGGAAGCAGATTATCGACGGCGTGCTGCTGTTTGTCCCGCCGCTGATCGGTTTCGGGATGCAGTACGGCATGACCCGGCACTGGGAGTATGGCCCGGCCCTGAGCGCGCTGGGATACGGCGCATTTTATCTTACCCTCGCGTTCCTTGCGCTGCGGCGCTATCCCTCCATCGGACGACCGCTGGTCATGGCGGCGCTGGCCATCGGCGGCGGATTTGCCACGCTCGCCATTCCGCTGGCGCTGTCGGCGCGCTGGACGGCGATGGCCTGGGCGCTGGAAGGGCTGGGTATCCTCTGGCTGGGCGTACAGCAGAACCAGCGTCGCATGAGCTATAGCGGGACGGTGCTGCTGGTGCTGGCGCTCGGCAGCGCGCTGTGGGCGCAGACGAACGGCGTTACGTCCCTGAGCCTGCTGCTGATCTTCACCATCCTCAGCCTTTGCTGGCTGGCTGCGGCCTGGCTGTGGCGGACTCTCTTTCTGCCGGTCAGCTGGGCGCTGCTGGCAGGCGGGCTGCTGTTCTGGCTCGTGGCGCTATTGGGCGCGTCACAGCTGGCACTGACGAAGGAATTACCGATTCTGGCGGGCGTGCTGGCGCTGACGGCGGCGTCGGTCTGGGGCTGGCGGCAGGCAGCTGCTCGTCTGGCGTGGCGGGAGCTGGATGCCAGCAAATGGCTGCTGTGGCCGGTTATGCTGCTGATGGTGGGTTATCAGCTCTGGCACCAGCAGATCGTTGCCGCCGGCTGGTCAAATCTCGCCTGGTGCGTTGCGCTTCCTGCCGCGCTGATGCTGCTGCGGCGCGACGGTGACAGACTCCTGCCGCGCATCGCGATGGGGCTGCATTTGTCGCTGTTCTGGATGATTTTGCTGGCGCTGGCCGCGGAGCTTTACTGGTTTGCCCGGTCGCTGCCGTGGGGCATGGCGGCCTGGGGCAGCGGAGTAACGATGGCAGCAGGCGGCGGGGTAATTATGGGGCTCTCTGCAGCCGTACGGCGTCGCGGGCGGCCGTTCCGGGAGTGGCCTGCACTCTACGCCTGCCTGGCGCCGATCCCCGTGGTCGTGGCGCTGCTGGTACTGCTGGTGGTGACCAATTTCCAGGACGGCGTGGTCTATCGTCAGACCTGGCTGCCGCTGGTAAACCCGCTTGAGGAAGGCGCAGCGTTCGCATTGCTGGGGCTGGTGGTCTTTTATCGGGCGGTGGATCGCTACTACCCGGCGTGGCTCTCGCAGGCCCGTACGTGGCCTGCCGTCGCGATGATGACGTTTGGCTTCTGGTGGCTTAATGGTGCGCTGATGCGCGCCCTGGCCTGGTACGGCGACGTGGCCTGGAATATGGCATCGCTGTGGGATTCGCGGCTTATCCAGACCTGTTTTGCCCTGTTCTGGATGCTGAGCGCGCTGGTGGTCATGATCCATGCCACCCGTCGGGCTTCCCGGCAGGAGTGGCTCTGCGGTGCCGCGCTGCTGGGCGTGGTGATGGTTAAACTGATGCTGGTGGACAGCGCGGGCGGAGGCGGTTTGTCGCGCGCGGTGGCGTTTATCGGCGTGGCGATACTGGTTCTGATCGTGGGGTATTTCTCCCCGCTGCCGCCCAAAACAGGAGATGAAAAATGAAATGGATGAAAGCGGTAGCCTGTACCGCGCTGCTGGCGCTTTCCGGCCCGGCGTTCTGCGACGAAGGACAAACGGAATCGCCCCGGGACTATGCCTTTGGTCTTTCACTGGATACGTCTGTTCCTTCCCAGTGGTATCGGGTGATGCTGCCGCTCGCCGTCTATGAGCAAAGCACGTCGCCGGATCTGCATGATGTCCGCGTCTTTAACCAGTCGGGCGAGGCGGTTCCCTTCAGCCTGGTCAGCGCGACGCGTCCGCAGGTGCCAGCGCAATCCACCGCGCTGCGCCTTTTCCCGCTGGACGCCTCGCCGCTAGCGGCTTCTCGAGGATCCGGTGATAGCGATAAGATCCTGCTTCGTTCCGGAAGCGGCGTTGAGATTGTGCTGGAGGGGCAAAAAGCCGCCGCAGCCGGGCAACATTATCTGCTGACCCTGCCGGAACAGGCGACGGGCGAGATCGCTATATCCCAGCTGCAGCTGCTCTGGAATACCCCGCAGACGCCGTGGCAGGGAACGGCGTCGGTCTATTACAGCGAGGATCTTAAGCGCTGGTATACCCTGCGCGAGGATATGCCATTGCTGGACGTCGTCAGCGGTCAGGATCGTCTTAAGCTCGATCGGATCGATACCGATACCGTTTTATCTCCCGATGCAAATCGTTATCTCATGGTGGTGCTGAACGCGCAGAGCCAGGGGCTAACCTTGACCGGCGTAAACGCAATCAGCGCACCTGCGCAGGCAGCCCCGGAAGCGGTCGACCTTGAGGGCGAAGTGGAGCAGCTATCGACAAGCGAAGCGCAGTGGCACTGGGCGCGCCCGCAGCCGCTGAGTGCTGTCAGCCTCTCACTGAATGGCGATGGCGTCCTTCCCGTGGAGATCGCGTGGCGGAGTACGGAAAAAGACGCATGGCACCCGCTTAAAAAAGAGGTTCTTTACCGTCTTGAGGGAAAAACGTCGCCACCGGTTTCGCTTAACGGGGGCCTGGTGCAGGCTGTGAAAATCACGACGCTGAATGCGCGTCTGCCAGAATATCTGCCGGGCGTCACGGGACATCGCGACCGCTATGACCTGGTGTTCAACGCGCAGGGGAAAGCGCCGTACGTGCTCGCCTGGGGCAACGGCGCCGCGAAGCCTGCCAGCGTGGAGCCCGGCATGCTGATCCCGGCCGACCTGCGCAAGACCTATGATATGGCGAACCTGCCGCAGGCCGACATTCTGGATGATGTCGCGTTAGGCGGCCAGGAGCGTCTGACCGCTACCTCTGCGGCAGAGCGGGAGAGCAGGATGAACACGCTGCTGGTATGGGGCGTGCTGATTGCGGGGGTGATTCTGCTGGCGGGCATGGCCTGGCGTATCTGGCGAGAGACGCAGCGTAAGGCATAAAAAAAGGCCCGCATAAGCGGGCCTTTTTCGTAAACCGTGCCGATTACAGGCTGGATACGTTCTCAGACAGGTATTTAGCCACGCCGTCTGGAGACGCGTTCATGCCTTCTTTACCTTTTTCCCACTGAGCCGGGCACACTTCGCCGTGCTCTTCGTGGAACTGCAGCGCGTCAACCATGCGCAGCATTTCGTCGATGTTACGACCCAGCGGCAGATCGTTCACAACCTGGTGACGAACGATGCCGTTTGCGTCGATCAGGAAGGAACCACGCAGCGCAACGCCAGCGTCCGGATGTTCGATACCGTAAGCCTGCTGGATTTCGCGTTTGATGTCCGCAACCATTGCGTATTTCACCGCACCGATGCCGCCTTTGTCGACAGGGGTGTTACGCCATGCGTTGTGTACAAATTCAGAGTCGAAGGAGACGCCAACAACTTCCACGCCACGCTTCTGGAATTCTTCATAACGTTTGTCGAAGGCAATCAGCTCAGACGGGCAAACGAAAGTGAAGTCCATTGGCCAGAAGAACAGAACGGTCGCTTTACCGTTGGTGTGCTGTTTGAAGTTGAAGTTTTCAACGATTTCACCGTTGCCCAGAACTGCTGCAGCTGTAAAATCCGGAGCCGGACGAGTTACCAGAACCATATGATTCTCCTGTAGATACTAAGGTTATTTGGAACGCAACGCGAGCCAGTATAGAGAGTGTTCATGGATAAGACAAAGAGGTGGTGACAATCGTTCCGCCAGCTTTTACCTATCAATGTGAATTCTGTCAGAGCTGTTTGTTTTTCGCCTGCACCATCATCCGCGGGTAAAACTGCCAGAAACGCGCTTCCAGGGCATCGTAATGTTCATCCAGGTCATACCAGGAATCCCGCAGCGCATCCAGTCGCGGTCGGCGGCTCGCCATCCCGTTCAGCACGTTCTGGATGAAATCCATCTCGCGATAGCGCTCCAGCCAGCGTTCCGACCATAAATAGTTATTCAGATTCACAAAGCGCGGCGGCGAGTCGGGCAGAATGATCGACACCTGCTGGTGGGCATAGCGCACAAACGCCGGCAAGGGCATCTCCGGCGACAGCTGTTCCCAGTGGCGCGACAGAAAGTGATCCCACATCACGTCGAGCGTGATCGGCGCAACGCGGCGCGTTTCAGGGCGAAACCACGCTTTAGCTTCCGTCACTTCCGGCAGCTTATCTGTCAGTACGTCGATGCGGCGGTGCATAAAAATCCCGTCGACAACCTCAGGGGAATAGTCCTCAGCGGGGTTGCCGCGTACGAAATCGGCCAGCAAATTGCCGGACAGGGAGCTGTCAGCGAGGTGAGCGAGATGCAGGTGAGCGAGAAAATTCATGCGTTTTATTTGTCCGGGGGCGGCTAGTTGTTGCAGCAAAAGGGTGTGAGCACTAGACTATGCCGCCTGTTTTTAAGTCACGAGTATACGTCATGCGCGTCGCCGATTTCTCCTTTGAACTACCTGAATCCCTGATTGCTCACTATCCCATGCCTGAGCGCAGCAGCTGTCGCTTACTGTCACTGGATGGGCCAACGGGCGAGCTGACGCACGGTACTTTCACCGATTTGCTCGACAAGCTCAACCCTGGCGATCTGCTGGTCTTTAATAATACCCGCGTGATCCCGGCGCGCCTGTTTGGCCGTAAAGCCAGCGGCGGCAAGATTGAAGTGCTGGTCGAACGTATGCTCGATGATAAACGTATTCTGGCACATATTCGCGCCTCCAAGGCGCCGAAGCCGGGCGCTGAACTGCTGCTGGGCGATGATGAGAGCATCAAAGCGACCATGACCGCGCGCCACGATGCGCTGTTTGAGGTGGCGTTCGATGACGAACGCACGGTGCTCGATATCCTGAACGCCATCGGCCACATGCCGCTGCCGCCGTATATTGAGCGTCCGGACGAAGAGGCCGACCGCGAGCTGTACCAGACCGTCTACAGCCAGAAGCCTGGCGCCGTCGCTGCGCCGACCGCGGGCCTGCATTTTGATGAGCCGCTGCTGGAGAAACTGCGCGCGAAGGGCGTGGAGATGGCGTTCGTGACGCTGCACGTCGGCGCGGGAACCTTCCAGCCGGTGCGCGTGGACAGCATTGAAGATCACATCATGCACTCTGAGTATGCCGAAGTGCCTCAGGATGTGGTGGACGCGGTGCTGGCGGCGAAAGCGCGCGGTAGCCGCGTCGTGGCGGTCGGTACAACGTCCGTGCGCTCACTCGAGAGCGCCGCGCAAGCCGCGAAGAGCGATCTTATCGAGCCGTTCTTTGGCGATACGCAGATCTTTATCTACCCGGGCTATCAGTACAAAGTGATTGACGCGCTGGTGACCAACTTCCATCTGCCTGAATCAACGCTGATTATGCTGGTGTCGGCATTTGCCGGTTATCAGCATACGATGGCGGCCTACAAGTCTGCGGTAGAACAAAAATATCGCTTTTTTAGCTACGGGGACGCGATGTTTATCACGTACAATCCGCTGGCTTTGAATGAGCGTGTCGGGGAATAAGTCCGCGGCACCGTTTTACAACGTTGGACTGTTTTTCTGACGTCGGAGAAAAAATGAAATTTGAACTCGATACCACCGATGGCCGAGCGCGTCGCGGTCGCCTGGTGTTTGATCGCGGCGTGGTGGAAACCCCCGCGTTTATGCCTGTGGGCACGTACGGCACCGTCAAAGGGATGACGCCGGAAGAAGTAGAAGCCACTGGCGCACAGATTATCCTCGGCAACACCTTCCACCTGTGGCTGCGTCCGGGTCAGGAGATCATGAAGCTCCACGGCGACCTGCACGATTTCATGCAGTGGAAGGGCCCAATCCTGACCGACTCCGGCGGCTTCCAGGTCTTCAGCCTGGGCGATATCCGCAAGATCACCGAGCAGGGCGTACACTTCCGTAACCCGATCAACGGCGATCCGATTTTCCTCGATCCCGAAAAATCGATGGAGATTCAGTACGATCTCGGCTCTGACATCGTGATGATCTTCGACGAATGTACGCCGTATCCGGCCGACTGGGATTACGCAAAACGCTCCATGGAGATGTCTCTGCGCTGGGCGAAGCGTAGCCGTGACCGTTTTGACTCCCTGCAGAACAAAAATGCGCTGTTCGGCATTATCCAGGGCAGCGTTTACGAAGATTTACGCGATATCTCTGTTAAAGGTCTGGTAGAGATAGGTTTTGATGGCTACGCTGTCGGCGGTTTGGCTGTGGGTGAACCGAAGGAAGACATGCACCGCATTCTGGAGCATGTCTGCCCGCAAATCCCGGCGGATAAACCACGATACCTGATGGGCGTGGGTAAACCAGAAGATCTGGTTGAAGGCGTACGCCGCGGCATTGATATGTTCGACTGCGTCATGCCAACCCGCAACGCGCGTAACGGCCATTTGTTCGTTACCGATGGCGTGGTGAAAATCCGTAACGCGAAGCATAAGAGTGACACCAGCCCGCTCGATTCCGAGTGCGATTGCTATACCTGTCGCAATTATTCTCGCGCGTATCTGCATCATCTCGATCGTTGCAACGAGATTTTGGGCGCGCGTCTCAATACCATTCATAATCTTCGTTATTATCAGCGCTTAATGGCTGGTTTACGTAAGGCTATCGAAGAGGGTAAATTAGAGAGCTTCGTGACCGATTTCTACCAACGTCAGGGGCGGGATGTTCCACCGTTGAACGTTGATTAATTTTAATAATGAGGGAATTTGAATGAGCTTTTTTATTTCTGATGCGGTAGCGGCAACAGGTGCTCCAGCGCAGGGCAGCCCGATGTCTCTGATTCTGATGCTGGTTGTGTTCGGTCTGATCTTCTACTTCATGATCCTGCGTCCACAGCAGAAGCGCACCAAAGAGCACAAAAACCTGATGAACTCCATTGCCAAAGGCGATGAAGTACTGACTAACGGTGGTCTGGTGGGTCGCGTAACCAAAGTGGCTGAAAACGGCTACATTGCTATCGCCCTGAACGACACCACTGAAGTGGTCATCAAACGTGACTTCGTAGCTGCCGTTCTGCCGAAAGGCACCATGAAGGCGCTGTAATCCCAACTTTTCCCAAAGGGAACTGCCGTGTTAAACCGTTATCCTTTGTGGAAGTACATCATGCTGGTCGTCGTGATTCTCGTCGGCCTGCTGTACGCGCTTCCCAACCTGTATGGTGAGGATCCGGCTGTTCAAATCACTGGCGCGCGCGGTGTCGCCGCCAGTGAGCAAACGCTGATCCAGGTCCAGAAAACGTTACAAGAAGAAAAAATTACCGCTAAGTCTGTGGCTCTGGAAGAGGGTGCAATTCTTGCTCGCTTCGACACCACCGACACGCAGCTCCGCGCTCGCGAAGCGCTGATGGGCGTGCTGGGTGACAAATACGTCGTGGCGCTTAACCTTGCCCCTGCAACCCCGCGTTGGCTGGCTGCGATGAAAGCAGAGCCAATGAAGCTCGGTCTTGACCTGCGTGGCGGCGTTCACTTCCTGATGGAAGTGGATATGGATACCGCGCTCGGCAAGCTGCAGGAACAGAATATCGACAGCCTGCGCAGCGATCTGCGTGATAAAGGCATCGCTTACACCACCGTGCGTAAAGAAGATAACTACGGCATGAGCATCACGTTCCGCGACAGTGCGGCGCGCGATCAGGCTGTAGATTACCTGACCCAACGTCACCGTGACCTGGTAATCACCTCTCAGGGCAGCAATCAGCTGCGCGCGGTGATGACCGATGCGCGTCTGAAAGAAGCGCGTGAATATGCCGTTCAGCAGAACATCAACATTCTGCGTAACCGTGTAAACCAACTGGGCGTGGCTGAGCCGCTGGTACAGCGTCAGGGTGCTGACCGTATCGTGGTTGAACTGCCGGGTATCCAGGATACCGCGCGTGCGAAAGAGATTCTGGGTGCGACTGCAACCCTGGAATTCCGTCTGGTGAACTCCAACGTCGATCAGTCCGCTGCTGCCGCAGGGCGTATTCCGGGTGACTCCGAAGTGAAACAGACCCGCGAAGGTCAGCCAGTTGTGCTGTACAAACGCGTGATTCTGACCGGTGACCACATCACCGACTCCACCTCGAGCCAGGACGAATACAACCAGCCGCAGGTTAACATCTCGCTGGATAGCGCGGGTGGTAACATCATGTCTAACTTCACCAAGGACAACATCGGCAAACCGATGGCGACCCTGTTCGTGGAGTACAAAGACAGCGGTAAGAAAGATGCAAACGGTCGTGCGGTGCTGGTGAAAGAGGAAGAGGTGATTAACATCGCCAACATCCAGTCTCGTCTGGGTAACAGCTTCCGTATTACCGGTATCAACAACCCGAACGAAGCGCGTCAGCTCTCCCTGCTGCTGCGTGCCGGTGCGCTGATTGCGCCAATTCAGATTGTTGAAGAACGTACCATTGGTCCAACTCTGGGTATGCAAAACATCCAGCAGGGTCTGGAAGCGTGTCTGGCCGGTCTGGTGGTCTCAATCCTCTTCATGATCTTCTTCTACAAGAAGTTTGGTCTGATTGCGACCTCCGCGCTGATCGCCAACCTGGTGCTGATCATCGGCATTATGTCCCTGCTGCCGGGGGCGACGCTGACCATGCCGGGCATTGCGGGTATCGTTCTTACCCTTGCGGTGGCGGTCGACGCCAACGTACTGATTAACGAACGTATAAAAGAAGAGTTGAGCAACGGTCGCTCTATTCAGCAGGCGATTGACGAAGGCTATAAAGGCGCGTTCAGCTCCATCTTCGATGCGAACGTAACAACACTGATTAAGGTTCTTATCCTGTATGCAGTGGGTACTGGCGCGATCAAAGGCTTTGCGATTACAACCGGTATCGGTGTCGCAACGTCAATGTTTACCGCTATTGTCGGCACCCGTGCCATCGTGAACCTGCTGTACGGCGGCAAGCGCGTCAAAAAGCTGTCTATCTGAGGAGTGCGTTGTGGCACAGGAATATACTGTTGAACAATTGAACCACGGCCGTAAAGTCTGGGACTTTATGCGCTGGGACTACTGGGCCTTCGGCATTTCAGGTTTCCTGCTGATTCTGTCCATCGGCATTATGAGCGTGAAAGGCTTTAACTGGGGGCTGGATTTCACCGGCGGTACGGTCATCGAGATTTCCCTGGAAAAACCGGTCGATATGGACCAGATGCGTTTGTCTCTGCAGAAAGCGGGCTTTGAAGAGCCGCTGCTGCAGAACTTCGGCAGCAGCCGCGACATCATGGTGCGTATGCCGCCGGTGCACGATGCCAACGGCAGCCAGGAGCTGGGCAGTAAGGTTGTTAGCGTGATTAACGAAACAACCAGCCAGAACGCGGCGGTCAAGCGTATTGAGTTCGTCGGCCCAAGCGTGGGTGCTGACCTGGCACAGACCGGTGCGATGGCGCTGCTGGTGGCGCTGATCTCCATTCTGGTATACGTCGGTTTCCGCTTTGAGTGGCGACTGGCGGCCGGTGTGGTTATCGCTCTGGCGCACGACGTGGTTATCACCATGGGCATACTGTCGCTGTTCCACATTGAGATTGACCTGACGATTGTGGCATCCCTGATGTCCGTTATCGGTTACTCACTGAACGACAGTATCGTGGTATCTGACCGTATCCGTGAAAACTTCCGTAAGATCCGTCGCGGTACGCCGTACGAAATCTTTAACGTGTCGTTGACCCAGACGCTGCACCGTACCTTGATAACATCCGGTACCACCCTGATGGTGATCCTGATGCTGTTCCTCTTCGGTGGTCCGGTACTGGAAGGCTTCTCGCTGACCATGCTGATCGGTGTCACCATCGGTACGGCGTCGTCTATCTACGTCGCATCCGCTCTGGCACTGAAACTTGGCATGAAGCGCGAGCACCTGCTCCAGCAGAAAGTCGAGAAAGAAGGGGCGGATCAGCCGTCCATTCTGCCGTAAGGCGACGTTTAGCGCGTTATCGAAATCCCGGTCTGTTGACCGGGATTTTTTTTTATCTGCTCCTGACAAACACTCCTGACAGTATGCTGTCAGGAGCCCTGTCGTAGACTCCTTCTGAACCCAAACAACAGGCAGGAGGATGTATGAAAAGCGTCATTAACTGGTTTGAAATTCCGGTCGCGGATATGGATCGCGCCATCAAATTTTATGAGCCGGTGATGCAGCTCGCGCTGCGTCGCGAGAAAATGGACTGTGCGGAGCTGGCCGTTTTCCCGCATGAGGATCCGTATACCGGCGGGGCGCTGGCAAAATTTGACGGCGTTACACCGTCTTTGCAGGGCGCTATTATCTACCTGCATACTGACAATCTGGCGGCCACGCTCGATCGCATCGCCTCCGCGGGCGGCGAGTGCGTGTTTGGCCCGCTGGAACTGCCGCATGGCATTGGCACTATCGCATTGTTTACCGACAGCGAGGGTAACCGCGTCGGCCTCCATCAACCTGCCTGAGAGCGGAATAAGATATGACCCGACGCGCTGACCGTTTGTTTCAGATTGTGCAGATCCTGCGGGGCAGGCGTCTGACAACGGCAGCGCATCTGGCGGACCGGCTTGGCGTGTCCGAGCGCACGATCTACCGCGATATCCGCGATCTGTCGCTTTCCGGCGTGCCGGTGGAAGGTGAGGCGGGGAGCGGATATCGGCTGATGTCGGGTTTTGACCTGCCGCCGCTAATGCTGACAAATAAGGAGTCAGAGGCGCTGATCGTCGCGATTCGCCTGCTCAAAACCTGGGGAGGGGAATCGCTTTCGTGCGAGCTGGAGTCGGCTCAGGAGAAGGTGCTGGCTATCCTGCCCGAGGAGAGTCGTCGAAAGGCGGAGCAGACGCGGATCTACGCCCCGGATTTTTGCATGCAAAGCCACTCCCGCAGCGATTTTGACAGGATCCATCAGGCGATTTCCGCCCAGCGCGTGCTGGCGCTGCATTACCGTGATGAGGCCGGGCAGCTCTCTAAACGCGAGGTCCAGCCGCTGGGCTTGTTCTTCTGGGGGGAGCGCTGGCTGCTGGCGGCGTGGTGCGAACGGCGCGACGACTATCGCTGTTTCCGGCTCGACCGCTGTCTCAATATTGTGCAGACGGAGAGGCGGTTTAGCGAGAGTGCGGACAGATCGCTGGCGGATTTTTTGCGGAAGGTTAAGCAGTAAAAAGCCAGCTCTTGAGCTGGCTTTTTTTGCCCGGCGGCGAGGTAAAAGTAAAACGGCAACGAATGTTGCCGTTTTTTGTATTTGTTCCCTCTCCCTGTGGGAGAGGGTCAGGGTGAGGGCATCAGCCCGCACAGTCCCGAACAGGTTAGAAGTTATAACCTACAACCAGGTAGCCACCCCAACCGGTAGAACGGACGTTTTCGTTCATCCATACCAGTTTCGCGTCGTCGTTCCACTGACCGCCGTTGTGCCAGTAACGCGCAACAACAGAGTAGTGCCAGTGATCGTAGTTCAGCGCCAGAATGTGGCTTGAGGCGATGGAATTGTTGGTACGCTGCTTGATACCGTTCTCTGCGTAACCGCTCTTATCGCCCAGCTCTGAACCCCAGTCGAAGTTGGTGAAGCCGATATAGCTCAGGTTACCGCCCCACAGCTGAGTGATTGGCACAAAGTATTTCACTTTGAAACGGTAGCCATCCCACTCATTCTGGTTTTCGGCACCGTAGTTCTGCCACTGGTATTTCGCGTACACGTTCAGGGACAGGCTCATTGGCAGGCCGGTGTCAACGTCGGTACCCAGACCCATATACCAGGTGCTCTGACGACCGGACTCGTTGCGGCCCATGTCGTAGATATAGTTGTTCGCGAAGTACCACTCTTTGAACGGGCCGAAGCTCAGGTCTGTGCCGGTCAGCTTGTCGATGGAGAAGCGCGGTTCGATCTCCATGAACAGTGGAGAACCGTGGTTCCAGATACCTTTAGCCTGCGAGTTACCGCCGAAGAAGACCGGTGCATCCATATAGCCGTAGAAATCAAACCAGTCTTTCTTGGCGAATGCTTCGTACTCCAGGTAGGTATCGTTGCGGATCTGAGGTCCGAAACGCGTGTGGTAGCTGCCGACCACGTTAACACTCTGGTGCCACCAGTCGGAGAGGTATTGTGGTTTATCGTTTTCCGCTGCGTTAACAGTGAAAGAAGAGGAGAGTGCCAGTACAGCGCCGGCTGCGAGTAATGTTTTTTTCATAATCATGCCACTGATTGAAATTCCCTTCCGGGAGTGAAAAATGCGCGAATTGCGTTTCTAAATATTTCGTGTTTCTGCGGTGCCTATTATAGGAATCCCTGCTCACAAAAATATGTGTTGTTTCACATATCTCTCACGCGCGTAATCGATTGCGTTCACGTTTGCGTACTTTAAACGGGCGGGATTGTAGCGGCAATCATTTATGTTGCCAATCCATACGAAATGTAAATGTTAGCGGAGTGACATTTCACTCCGCTAAAGGGAGGGTTATTGCGCGGCGGGCTGGATATCGTGAATGCGGATGAAACCTAACCGATCCGGAGTGAGTCCGTTAAGCTGCAGCGGAATGTCAACATCGCTCGGAGCCAGCACGCTGGCCGGTGCGGTGAACAGCTGACTGTTAACATTTACCTCCTGGTAGCTCTCAGTGGTGCCCTGAATCTGTCCCCATTCGACGGTGCCGCTGAAGGCGGGCAACGGATCGTTGGACTCGCCCTGAATGCGTAATGTTGCGCGAGTACCATTTGCATTCGCCGCCACATTCACCAGAGACATTTTTAGCGTGCCAATCTGACTATTGAGACGCGCAGGCGTATTCGCTCCCGGCAGCAGATAAACCCCGCTGCTGGATTTGGCGTTTAGCGCGTTTTGCTGGGTGATCTTCACCGTTTCTTTGTTCAGTTTGTCCATCGCCGCATTGAGCGTGTTCACGCTCTGTTTCATCTGACGGACTTCGGTTTGCTGTGCACAGGCGCTAAGGGTGAAGAGGCTCCCCACCAGCAAAATTTTAAGGTAACGTCTTGTCATTGCGTTTATTTCCTTGAAATAACGGATCGCCTTAATGGTAGCCAGACTCGACGTGTCAGACATAGATCCTTTGTCTCAAAAAGCTCTTCCTTTGTTGTCAGGCCAGATCAGGGTAAAATGAAAATTAGTTAACCACATAACAGGGATACCGTATGCATTGCCCATTCTGCTCCGCTGTGGATACCAAAGTCATCGACTCTCGTCTTGTGGGCGAAGGGTCCTCCGTACGCCGTCGTCGGCAGTGTCTGGTGTGCAACGAGCGTTTCACGACCTTTGAGGTTGCAGAGCTGGTAATGCCGCGCGTGGTGAAAAGCAACGACGTGCGCGAGCCGTTTAACGAAGATAAACTGCGCAGCGGGATGCTGAAGGCCCTGGAAAAACGTCCCGTCAGCGCGGATGACGTTGAGATGGCGTTAAACCACATAAAATCTTACCTTCGTGGTTTGGGTGAGCGTGAAGTGCCGAGCAAAATGATCGGTAACCTGGTGATGGAGCAGCTGAAAAAGCTCGATAAGGTTGCCTATATCCGCTTCGCCTCGGTCTACCGCAGCTTCGAAGACATCAAAGAGTTTGGCGAAGAGATCGCCCGCTTACAGGATTAAGCTCATGCAGGATGAGATTTACATGGCGCGAGCCATGAAGCTGGCGCAGCGCGGTCGTTTTACCACCCATCCCAACCCGAACGTCGGGTGCGTTATCGTTAAAGATGGCGAGATCGTGGGGGAGGGGTTTCACTATCGTGCCGGCGAGCCGCATGCCGAGGTTCATGCGTTGCGCATGGCGGGTGAGAAGGCGCGCGGCGCCACAGCCTACGTCACGCTGGAGCCCTGCAGCCATCACGGGCGTACGCCGCCGTGCTGCGAAGCGCTGATCGCGGCAGGCGTTTCACGCGTGGTCGCATCGATGCAGGACCCGAATCCGCAGGTTGCCGGACGCGGTCTGTATCGCCTGCAGCAGGAAGGCATCGACGTCAGCCATGGGCTGATGATGCAGGATGCGGAAGCGATCAACAAAGGCTTTCTGAAGCGCATGCGCACGGGGTTCCCGTATATTCAGCTCAAGCTGGGCGCCTCGCTGGACGGTCGTACGGCGATGGCAAACGGCGAAAGCCAGTGGGTAACCTCACCACAGGCAAGGCGCGATGTGCAACGTCTTCGCGCGCAAAGCCATGCTATTCTCACCAGCAGTGAAACCGTTCTGGCTGACGATCCGGCCATGACCGTGCGCTGGGACGAACTGAATGCCGATACCCAGGCGCTGTACCCGCAGGAGAACCTGCGCCAGCCGCTGCGTATTATTATTGATAGCCAGAACCGGGTGACGCCGGAGCACCGCATCGTCCAGCAGCCGGGTGAAACCTGGATTGCCCGCACTAAAGAAGATACGCGCGAATGGCCGGAAGGCGTGCGCAGCATTATGGTGCCGGAGCATAACGGTCATCTGGATCTGGTAGTGCTGATGATGCTGCTCGGCAAGCAGCAGGTGAACAGCATCTGGGTGGAAGCGGGGCCAACGCTCGCCGGTGCGCTTTTACAGGCCGGACTGGTGGATGAACTGATTGTTTACGTTGCGCCTAAACTGTTAGGTCACGACGCGCGCGGCCTGTTTGTGCTGCCCGGCCTTGAAAAACTGGCCGACGCACCGCAACTCAAATTTAGCGAGATTCGTCCGGTAGGCCCGGATGTCTGCCTCCACTTAACGACAGCGTAATTGCTCCTGAAATAGGGAAGCAGTGCGCAAAGTATTATGATAAAATCCGCCCCCCTGCGGGGCCAAATGAACCCGTAAAGGAAGAGTATGAACATTATTGAAGCTGCTGTAGCTACCCCGGACGCTCGCGTCGCCATCACCATTGCGCGTTTCAACAACTTCATCAACGACAGCCTGCTGGAAGGTGCGATTGACGCCCTGAAACGTATCGGCCAGGTTAAAGATGACAACATTACCGTTGTTTGGGTTCCAGGCGCTTACGAACTGCCACTGGCGGCAGGCGCGCTGGCGAAAACCGGTAAATACGACGCGGTGATTGCGCTGGGTACCGTTATTCGTGGCGGCACTGCGCACTTCGAATACGTTGCGGGCGGTGCAAGCAACGGTCTGGCACACGTTGCGCAGGATGCTGAAATTCCTGTCGCGTTCGGCGTGCTGACCACCGAAAGTATTGAACAAGCCATCGAACGTGCTGGCACCAAAGCCGGTAACAAAGGTGCAGAAGCTGCACTGACCGCGCTTGAAATGATCAATGTATTGAAAGCCATCAAGGCCTGATTTTTTTGTAAGGGGAATTCCGTGAAACCTGCTGCTCGTCGCCGCGCCCGTGAATGTGCCGTCCAGGCACTTTACTCCTGGCAGTTGTCCCAGAACGACATCGCTGATGTCGAATACCAGTTCCTGTCAGAACAGGACGTAAAAGACGTTGACGTTCTGTACTTCCGCGAACTGCTGTCGGGAGTGGCGACTAATAGCGCGTATCTCGATGGCCTGATGAAGCCATACCTGTCCCGTCTGCTCGAAGAGCTGGGCCAGGTGGAAAAAGCAGTGTTGCGTATCGCGCTGTTTGAGCTGTCTAAACGTGATGATGTGCCGTATAAAGTGGCCATCAACGAAGCGATCGAGCTGGCGAAAACCTTCGGCGCTGAAGACAGCCACAAGTTTGTAAACGGCGTACTTGATAAAGCAGCACCTGCGATCCGTCCCCACAAAAAGTGATCCGCAAACCGGAGTCCTGCATTGCCTGACGGGCAGTGCGGCTCCGGTTTTTTCTTTTATTTGCTGAGGCATAACGTATGGCATGCGGCGAATTCTCCCTGATTGCCCGTTATTTCGACCGTGTCAGAACCTCTCGTCTTGATGTTGAAACCGGCATTGGCGATGACTGTGCACTTCTCAATATTCCCGAAAAACAGACGCTGGCAATCAGCACCGACACCCTGGTGTGCGGCCGTCATTTCTTACCGGATATCGATCCTGCCGATCTGGCGTATAAAGCCCTGGCGGTTAACGTCAGCGATCTGGCGGCGATGGGTGCCGATCCCGCGTGGCTGACGCTGGCTCTGACCCTGCCAGAGGTGGATGAAGCCTGGCTGGAAGCCTTTAGCGATGCGCTGTTTGAGCAGCTTAGCTATTACGATATGCAGCTGATTGGCGGCGACACGACTGCCGGTCCGCTGTCGATGACGCTGGCGATCCACGGCTACGTGCCGCTCGGCCGCGCGTTGAAGCGCTCAGGTGCAAAACCGGGCGACTGGATCTACGTAACCGGTACGCCGGGCGACAGCGCGGCAGGGCTGGCGATCCTGCAAAACCGTTTAACGGTTGATGATGCTGACGACGCGGCATATCTGGTGAAACGCCATCTGCGGCCAACGCCGCGTATTTTGCACGGCCAGGCGCTGCGCGAACGGGCAAGCTCGGCTATCGATCTCTCTGACGGGCTGATCTCGGATCTCGGGCATATCCTGAAGGCCAGCGGCGTAGGCGCGCGCGTTGACCTGGATCTGTTCCCGCTGTCGGAGCAACTGCTTCGCCATGTAGAGCCTGAGCAGGCCCTGCGCTGGGCGCTGTCCGGTGGTGAAGACTACGAGCTGTGCTTCACGGTGCCTGAGCTCAACCGTGGAACGCTGGACGTGGCGTTAGCGCATCTCGGCGCGAAGTTTACCTGCATCGGTCAGATCATGCCGGAGAGTGAAGGGCTGAAGTTTGTGAAAGACGGTGCGCCCGTTACGCTGGACTGGAAAGGATACGATCACTTCGCGTAAGTTTGTGCGCGCTGTACTGCCGGGTAGCGGCTCCGCCTTACCCGGCCTACAAAAGATGGGCTTACTTAAACCCCACCACCGGGTGGGGCTGATACGGTGTTTCCAGCTCGGCAATCTGCTCCGGCGTCAGCGTGATATCCACCGCATTCAGCAGCTCATCAAGCTGTTCTTCCCGCGACGTTCCAATAATCGGTGCCGCGACCCCGCGCTTGCCCAGCAGCCACGCCAGCGCCACCTGAGCGCGGGTTGCACCGGTATCGTCGGCGATTCCGGCTAAACGTTCGGCAATCAGCGCATCGCTGGCTTCTGTACCGCCATAGAGATTCTTTCCCACTTCATCCGATACCAGCCGAGCCGTGGTTTCACCCCACGGACGGGTCAGGCGACCGCGCGCCAGCGGGCTCCACGGGATCACCGCCACGCCTTCCTGATGGCATAGCGGCAGCATCTCGCGTTCTTCTTCACGATAAATCAGATTGTAGTGATCCTGCATGGTGACAAAGCGCGCCCAGCCGTGCTGCGCCTGGAGATCCAGCGCCTGAGCAAACTGCGACGCGTGCATAGACGATGCGCCGATGTAGCGCGCTTTCCCGGCTTTGACCACGTCGTTCAGCGCTTCAAGCGTTTCCTCGACTGGCGTGTTGTAATCCCAGCGGTGAATTTGCAGCAGGTCGACGTACTCCATGTTCAGGCGTCTGAGGCTGTCATCAATGGAGCGCAGGATCTGCGCGCGAGAAAGGCCCTCAGCCAGGTCGCCCACAGGATAGTAGACTTTGGTGGCGACGACGATGTCATCACGGCGGGCAAAGTCGCGCAGTGCGCGGCCGACAATTTCCTCGCTGCTGCCGTCTGAGTAGCTGTTGGCGGTGTCAAAGAAGTTAATGCCGCCCTCGATGGCGCGTTTGATAATCGGACGGCTGCTCTCTTCCGGCAGCGTCCAGGCGTGGTTTCCCCGATCGGGCTCGCCAAAGGTCATGCATCCCAGACAAAGTCGGGAAACCTTAAGGTCCGTTCTTCCTAATGTTGTGTATTGCACGGTTCCGCTCCTGCTGTTTAAACATCAGCTTTAAGCATAGCAGGAGCGGAAAAGGGGGAAGGGTCAGTCCAGCCAGGTACGGATTTTGGCTTCGATACCGGCGGCGTCCAGGCCTATCGCCGCACGGGCTTCGTCCTGAGTACCTTGCGGAATGAAGCGATCCGGCAGGCCGAGGTTCAGCACCGGCACGGCTTTACGGTTCGCCATCAGCACCTCATTCACGCCGCTGCCCGCGCCGCCCATGATGGCGTTTTCTTCCAGCGTGACCAGCACGTCGTGGGTCTCAGCCATACTCAGGATCAGAGAGTCGTCGAGCGGCTTCACAAAGCGCATGTCCACCAGGGTGGCATTCAGCGCTTCAGCCGCTTTCGCGGCCTCGGGCATCAGCGTGCCGAAGTTCATGATCGCCACTTTCTCACCGCGACGCTTAACCACCCCTTTACCGATCGGCAGTTTTTCCAGCGGCTGAAGCTCAACGCCCACCGCATTGCCGCGCGGGTAGCGAACGGCGCTTGGGCCATCCTGATAGTGATAGCCGGTAAACAGCATCTGACGACATTCGTTCTCGTCGCTTGGCGTCATGACAACCATATCCGGAATACAGCGCAGGAAGGAGAGATCAAACGCGCCCTGGTGCGTCTGGCCGTCGGCACCGACGATGCCCGCACGATCGATAGCAAACAGTACCGGCAGCTTCTGAATCGCCACATCGTGGATCACCTGATCGTAGGCGCGCTGCAGGAAGGTGGAATAGATAGCGACAACGGGCTTGTAGCCGCCAATCGCCAGGCCCGCTGCAAACGTCACCGCATGCTGCTCGGCAATGGCGACGTCAAAATACTGGTCAGGGTATTTTCTGGAGAACTCCACCATGCCGGAACCTTCACGCATGGCCGGGGTGATCGCCATCAGCTTGTTGTCTTTGGCTGCGGTTTCGCACAGCCAGTCGCCGAAGATTTTGGAATAGCTCGGCATGCCGCCGCTGCTTTTTGGCAGACAGCCGCTGGACGGGTCAAATTTCGGTACCGCGTGAAAGGTGATCGGATCTTTTTCCGCCGGTTCGTAACCGCGCCCTTTTTTGGTCATGATATGCAGGAACTGCGGGCCTTTCAGGTCGCGCATGTTCTTGAGCGTGGTCACCAGTCCCAGCACGTCGTGACCGTCAACCGGGCCAATATAGTTAAAGCCCAGCTCTTCAAACAGGGTGCCCGGCACCACCATGCCTTTGATGTGTTCTTCGGTACGCTTGAGCAGCTCTTTAATCGGCGGTACGCCGGAGAAGACTTTCTTGCCGCCTTCGCGCAGCGAGGAGTAAAGCTTGCCGGAGAGCAGCTGGGCCAGATGGTTATTCAGCGCGCCGACGTTCTCTGAGATCGACATTTCGTTATCGTTGAGGATAACCAGCATGTCCGGCTTGATATCGCCCGCGTGGTTCATGGCTTCGAAGGCCATACCGGCGGTAATGGCGCCGTCGCCAATCACGCAGACGGTGCGGCGCTGCTTGTTCTCTTTCTCGGCGGCAACGGCAATACCGATGCCCGCAGAAATGGAGGTGGAGGAGTGGCCGACGCTCAGCACGTCATACTCGCTCTCACCGCGCCACGGGAACGGGTGCAGGCCGCCTTTCTGACGAATGGTGCCAATTTTATCGCGACGTCCGGTCAGAATTTTGTGCGGATAGGCCTGGTGGCCCACGTCCCAGATGAGCTGATCGAACGGCGTGTTATAGACGTAATGCAGCGCCACGGTCAGCTCTACCGTGCCAAGCCCGGAGGCGAAATGGCCGCTGGAGCGGCTTACGCTGTCGAGCAGGTAGCGACGCAGCTCGTCGCACAGCTTCGGCAGGCTCTCTTTCGGCAACAGACGTAACTCCTGGGTGGAGTCAACTAACGCCAGTGTCGGGTATTTGGCAATATCAAAACTCATCAAAGGCTCATCGAGATATATAGTTTATTTATCACGCTGGATTATATAGTCCGCTAGCGCTTCCAGTGCCGAGGTATCCAGCGATTGCGCGGCCAGTTCATTTAGCGACTGGCGGGCATCGTCAATCAGATCCCGGGCTTTACGTTGGGCTTGCTCAAGACCCAGCAGGGCGGGGTAGGTACTTTTGCCAAGCTGCTGGTCCGCACCCTGACGTTTACCCAATGTTGCAGTATCGCCCACCACATCCAGAATGTCATCCTGAACCTGGAATGCCAGACCGATACTTTCTGCGTATCTGTCCAGAATCGGCAGGGCTTTGCGCCCTTGTTCACCCGCGCTCAGCGCGCCCAGGCGAACGGCGGAACGAATCAACGCCCCGGTTTTATGGCGATGAATACGCTCCAGCTGTTCCAGATTAACCTGACGTCCTTCCGCTTCAAGATCCAGCGCCTGTCCGCCGCACATGCCGGCCACGCCGCTGGCCATTGCCAGCTCGGAGATCATCGCCAGGCGGTCGCGGTCGGCCACTTCCGCCATCGGCGCGTCGCTCAGAATCGAGAACGCCAGCGTTTGCAGGGCATCACCCGCCAGAATGGCATTCGCCTCGCCAAACTTGATATGGCAGGTGGGTTGACCCCGACGCAAATCGTCGTCGTCCATGGCCGGGAGATCGTCGTGGATCAGCGAGTAGGCGTGGATGCACTCCACGGCGGCTGCCGGGGCGTCCAGCGTGTTATCGCTGATGCCAAACATATTGCCTGTGGCGTACACCAGGAACGGGCGCAGGCGTTTTCCACCCAAGAGTGCGCCATAGTGCATGGCTTCAACCAGTGGAGTGTTCTGAAAAGGCTGTGGCGCAATAAAACGGCGCAGGGCGTCGTTGGCGCGTACGACACGCGCCTGAAGCTCGTTGGCAAAATCCATTTACTCGGCGTCCGGTGTGAAAGGCGTGGTTTTCGCGTCTTCGCTGTCGGAAAGCAGGATCTGCACGCGCTGCTCGGCCTGCTGCAGTTTGACCTGCCCTTGGCGCGCCAGCTGCACGCCACGCTCGAATTCGTTGAGCGCCTCTTCCAGCGGGAGATCGCCGCTTTCAAGACGGGTAACGATTTGCTCCAGTTCACTCAGCGCAGTTTCGAAACTGGCCGGTGCGTCGTTCTTCTTCGGCATAGTGAATTGACTCTTATATTCTCAGCCCCGACATGGTAACGGACTCAGGGCAATTATCAAATAACGCGCAATGTGCACAGGAGCGGCGCGATGGTGGTATACTTGCGCGCCTGGATGCAGCCACGGGTGTGGGCTGCTGTACTCTTTTCCATTACAAGCCTTAATACGCTTGCCTAAGAAACATTGCCGCCATGAAGTTTATCATTAAATTGTTCCCTGAAATCACCATCAAAAGCCAATCTGTGCGTTTGCGCTTTATTAAAATTCTCACCGGGAACATTCGTAACGTATTAAAGCACTACGACGAAACCCTCGCCGTGGTGCGCCACTGGGACCACGTAGAGGTCCGTGCGAAAGACGAAAACAAACGTCAGGATATTCGCGACGCGCTGACCCGTATTCCGGGGATCCACCATATCCTGGAAGTGGAAGATGTTCCGTTCAGCGATATGCACGACATCTTCGAGAAAGCGCTGGTGCAGTACCGCGACCAGATCGAAGGCAAAACCTTCTGCGTGCGCGTGAAGCGTCGCGGTAAGCACGAGTTCAGCTCTATTGAAGTGGAACGTTACGTCGGCGGCGGTTTGAACCAGCACGTTGAAACGGCGCGCGTTCGTCTGACCAACCCGGACGTAACCGTGAACCTGGAGATCGAAAACGATCGCCTGCTGCTGGTGAAAGGGCGCTATGAAGGTATCGGTGGCTTCCCGATTGGCACCCAGGAAGACGTATTGTCCCTGATCTCCGGCGGCTTCGACTCCGGCGTCTCCAGCTATATGCTGATGCGTCGCGGCTGCCGTGTGCACTACTGCTTCTTCAACCTGGGCGGCGCGGCGCACGAAATCGGCGTTCGTCAGGTCGCACATTACCTGTGGAACCGCTTCGGCAGCTCCCACCGCGTGCGTTTCGTGGCGATCAACTTCGAACCTGTGGTCGGCGAAATCCTCGAAAAAGTGGACGACGGCCAGATGGGCGTGGTGCTGAAGCGCATGATGGTGCGTGCGGCGTCCAAAGTTGCCGAGCGCTACGGCGTGCAGGCGCTGGTCACCGGTGAAGCGCTGGGCCAGGTGTCCAGCCAGACGCTGACCAACCTGCGTCTGATCGACAACGTGTCTGATACGCTGATCCTGCGCCCGCTGATCTCCCACGATAAAGAGCACATCATCGATCTGGCGCGCGAAATCGGTACCGAAGATTTTGCCCGCACCATGCCGGAATACTGCGGCGTGATCTCAAAAAGCCCGACGGTGAAGGCGGTGAAGGCGAAGATCGAAGCGGAAGAAGAGAACTTCGATTTCAGCATTCTGGAAAAAGTGGTGGAGGAAGCGTCCAACATCGACATCCGCGAGATTGCCCAGCAGACCGAGCAGGAAGTCGTTGAAGTTGAAACCGTGAGCGGTTTTGGCGCTAACGATGCGATTCTGGATATCCGCTCCATTGACGAGCAGGATGACAAGCCGCTGCTGGTTGAAGGCGTCGACGTGGTTTCTCTGCCGTTCTATAAGCTGAGCACCAAGTTTGGCGATCTCGACCAGAGCAAAACGTATCTGCTGTGGTGCGAGCGCGGGGTGATGAGTCGCCTGCAGGCGCTGTACCTGCGCGAACAGGGCTTTGCGAACGTGAAGGTGTATCGCCCGTAGTTTTTTGCCGGGGAGTGCGGCCTGAAGCCCTCACCCCGGCCCTCTCCCACAGGGAGAGGGAGAACACCTATTCGTAATAATTATAAATCCCCGCCGGCATCACCAGCGATGACGCCACTTCGTACGCTTTCTCGCGCCCGACCAGCAGGTCAATAATCTTTAAGCCAAAATCAATCGCGGTGCCTGGCCCCTGGCTGGTTAGCAGGTTGACGCGCGGGTCCCAGACGACGCGTTTATCCACCCAGTGCTCTTCCGGGATCGTATCCTTCAGCCCCGGGAAGCCGGTCATGTTGCCGATGGGGAAGATATCGTGCGGAACCAGAACCGTTCCTGCTGCGGCACAGATTGCCGCGACGATGCGGCCGGATAAATGAAACTGACGCACGGTCTCGACCAGCAGCTGGCTGTCGCGAAAACATTCCGCGCCTTTTAAGCCGCCGGGCAGCACGATGATGTCGTAATCGCCGTCAGCCACCTGAACAAGGGGGGCATCCGCGAGGATTTTCACCCCGCGCGAGCAGGTGATTGTCAGATTACCGTCGCTGGCGACGCTGGCGGTGGTGACCTTAATGCCGCCGCGCACCATCAAATCAATGGTGGTGACCGCTTCCATCTCTTCGCTACCAGGGGCGAGACAGATCAGTGCTGACGCGCTCATATTCACTCTCCTTACGTTTAACAAGGTCATACAGACGGGCGTTTTCCGGCACGGAAATACCGTGCGCGCGGGCGCGTTTTAGCAGATAGCCGGTAATGTAGTCGATCTCCGTGTGGCGTAAAGCCCGAACATCCTGCAGCATCGAGGAGATGTTTTCTGCCGTGCTCTCAATGACCTGCTCGACATAACAGCGTAAATCGTCGGCCGAGGTATGCAGGCCTTCCCGCTCAACGACCGCCGCGACTTCCGCACACAAAATCGCAACGTCCTGCGGATGATTTTTCAGCTCCCCGTTCGGGCAATTCCACAGCGCCGTCAGCGGATTGATCACGCAATTTACCGCCAGCTTGCGCCACAGCTGAGGGCGGATGTTGTTGTGCCAGGCGACGTCCGGCAGCACCTTCTGCAGCACATCGGCAAGATAGCTGTAATCTCCATCCTGAGTTCTGGCGGGCCCGATGTGCGTCACGCCGCTGGCGACATGCACGATGATGTTGCCGTCGCGACGCGCAGCGTGCGTGGTCGTCGCCATCAGCAGGGGCTGCGGGACGCTTTTCAGCTCATCAAGGGTTCCCATGCCGTTATGCAGCAACAGTATGGGCGAAGTGGGGGGGAGCTGCGCGGCCAGTGTCTTTACCGCGTCTGAGACCTGCCACGCTTTGAGCGTCACCAGTAAAAGATCGCTTTGCGCCAGGAAATCAGGATCGTTCGCGGTGAGGGATTCGTTAAAGATGCTTCCGTCTTCACCAATCAGGTTTACCCTGCAATAGGGCTGGGGCACGCGCAGCCAGCCCTGAACCTCATGTCCGTGCTTGCACAGCGCGGTCAGCCACAGCTGACCAAGCGCTCCGCATCCGAGCACCGTAATTTTCATTGTTCCTCCTCACCTGCAACTGCGCCAGGTGTTACAGCTTAATTATACAGCTAAGCTTCTGTTGAGTTATGCCTCGTAGCGGGTATTATGCAACGCAACAAAAGTGAAGGGAGAAGAAAAGATGCCATCTTTCGATATTGTTTCCGAAGTTGATATCCAGGAAGTTCGCAACGGCGTTGAGAACGCAACCCGCGAAGTTGAGTCACGTTTCGATTTTCGTGGCGTTGAGGCGTCGTTTGAGCTGAACGACGCAAATAAGACCATTAAGGTGCTGAGCGAGTCTGATTTCCAGGTGAATCAGCTGCTCGACATTCTGCGCGCCAAGCTGTTAAAGCGCGGCATCGAAGGGACGTCTCTGGACGTGCCGGAAGAGTTTGTGCACAGCGGTAAAAACTGGTTTGTTGAAGCCAGGCTGAAGCAGGGCATCGAGAGCGCAGTGCAGAAGAAGATCGTTAAGCTTATTAAAGACAGCAAGCTGAAGGTGCAGGCGCAGATCCAGGGCGAAGAAATTCGCGTGACCGGTAAGTCCCGCGATGACCTCCAGTCCGTAATGGCGCTGGTGCGCGGCGGCGATCTGGGGCAACCGTTCCAGTTTAAAAACTTCCGCGATTAATATAAAAAGCCCGGTTTAACCGGGCTTTTTTTCACGCTTTGAGCGCCTGCTCGACTTCGAAGCGGTTGGTCATTTTACTGTTTATTTTGACGTAAGCGCTGCGCTCTTCCGGGACGATGAGCACCTCTGTCACACCCTCTTTGGCTTCCAGACGCTGCTTAAGCACATCGTTGATTTCCACATCATCCGGGATTTCTACCCGCAGGCTGCTCACGTAGCGCGGCTCTTTCATGGTGCTGGCGACCAGCAGCCAGACTGTCGCCAATAGCGCACCGGCGAGAAACACGGTTTGTGAATCAAACAGGCCGTCCACCCAGCCGCCGAGCGAGCCGCCGATCGCCACGCCGAGAAACTGGCTGGTGGAGTAGATGCCCATCGCCGTGCCTTTGTAGCCGGCGGGGGACTCTTTGCTGATCAGAGACGGCAGCAGCGCTTCCATCAGATTAAAGGCCAGGAAGAAAAGCTGCACGCCTGCAATCAGCTCCCAGAAGTGCGGGCCGGCACCCCAGAGCACAATTTCGGCAATCAGCAGGACCGCCACGCAGCCCACGAAGACGCGCTTCATTTTGCGCTTCACTTCGGCGTAGATGATGAACGGCACGACGGAGACAAACGAAATCAGCATCGTGACCAGATAGATTTTCCAGTGCTCAGCCGCCGGGAAACCCGCTGCGGCAAGCTGGCCGGGCAGGGCGACAAAGGTCGACATCAGCAGGATATGCAGGCACATAATGCCAAAATTGAGCTTCAGCAGGCGCGGCTCGACAATCACTTTGCTGAAGCAGCCTTTTACCATCCCTGATTCGCGGTTCAGAACGTGGTTTTTGCTGTCCGGCACGACCCACAGGGTTAAGGCAATACCGATGGTCGCCAGCACGGCAATCATCCAGAACAGGGCGTGCAGACCCAGCGTGTGCGTAATGATGGGGCCCAGCACCATCGCAATCGCAAAGGTCACGCCAAAGCTCACGCCGATGAACGCCATTGCTTTGGTACGGTTCTGCTCACGGGTTAAGTCTGACAGCAGCGCCATCACCGCGGCGGCAATCGCGCCGGAACCCTGCAGGGCGCGGCCGAGAATAATCCCCCAGATGGAGTGGGAGAGGGCGGCAATCACGCTTCCGAGCACAAAGACCAGCAGCCCGCCGACGATCAGCGGCTTTCGGCCCACCCGATCAGAGAGCAGGCCAAACGGGATCTGGAAAACCGCCTGCGCCAGACCGTAGATGCCGATCGCGAGTCCAATCAGCGCCTCGCTGGCCCCCTGCAGCGCCATACCGTACGTGGTCAGAACAGGCAGGACCATAAACATGCCAAGCATCCGTAGCGAGAAGACAGTCCCTAAGCCCCAGGTCGCGCGTAGCTCGCCTGGCGTCATTTTATAATCGTTCATTACCACCTCAGTTCAAAAGCAGGCCATAGTGTAGTGCGGGGAAGGGGCGGGGTAAATAAAGGGTTATTTAACAAATATTACATGCGTTATTAGTAGATTCAGTGAATAAAAAAGGGTGCCGAAGCACCCTTTTATTGACCTGTTTGGCTTACCAGACGTAAGTCAGCAGGTTGTGTGAATCTGGCACCATGAAGTCCACGGACATCATCACGGACAGCGAGGTGATGGCCACAATCGAGAACACAAACAGCTTGCGCGCCCAGACTTTGTCATCTTCCACTTTGTAACCGCGCAGCGCCATACCGAGCCACCAGACGCTCACCGCAGCCGCTACCGCCAGATATTTATACCCGGCGTAACCACCCAGAGAGAGCATCAGCGTTGCCACGGCAAAGGCGATGATGTACAGCGTGATGTGGTTCTTGGCAACAGAAATGCCTTTCACGACCGGCAGAACCGGGATGTTCGCTGCCTGATAATCCTTAAAGCGGAAAATCGCGATGGCATAGGAGTGCGGCATCTGCCACAGGCTAAAGATAGCCAGCAGGATCAGCGCACCGCTGTCTAACTCGTTCGTGACCGCGCAGTAGCCAATCACCGGCGGCGCAGCGCCGGAGAGAGAACCAATCAGCGTGCCGTAGACGGAGTGGCGTTTCATATACAGGCTGTAGACGCCCACATACACCACGAACCCCATCACCCCCAGCCAGCAGGCCAGCGGGTTAGCACCAAACCACAGCAGCATAAAGCCAGCAATACCCAGCAAGGTGGCGTACACCAGCGAGACGGAAGGGGCGATCAGGCCTTTCACCAGCACCCGATTTTTGGTCCTTTCCATCTTCTTGTCGATATCCATGTCGATGTAGTTGTTAAATACACAACCGGACGCAACAACCAGTGACACACCGACCAGCGTGTAGATAAAGAGGGTGTAATCAATGCTGCCCTTAGAGGCCAGCAGGAACCCTCCGATCACGGAGATCAGGTTGCCAAAGATGATGCCTGGTTTCGTTACTTGCAGGTATTGCTTAAACATACTCGCCGCTCTTAGTGAACCATCATGTTGTAGTTGAGGTTCCACATAATCCAGATGGAACCGACTACCAGGATAGCGATGATAATCACGGTAAAGATAAAGGCGGTCATATTCCAGCCTTCATCGGACTTGGTGTTCATGTGCAGGAAGCAAACCAGATGCACCAGAATCTGAATCACCGCGGTCACCAGGATTGCACCCAGAATAACCGGTTTAGACGCAGAACCGCTCATCACCATCCAGAACGGGATCACCGTCAGGATGATCGACAGGATGAAACCTGTCATGTAGGTTTTTACGCTACCGTGGGAAGCGCCATGATCGTTTGAATGACTCATTACATCGCCCCCATCAGATATACAACAGAGAACACACAGATCCACACCACGTCCAGGAAGTGCCAGAACAGGCTCAGGCACATGATACGGGTACGGTTAGTGCTGGTCAGGCCGCGACGGGATACCTGGAACATCAGTACCGCCATCCAGATCAGACCAGAGGTGACGTGCAGACCGTGGGTACCGACCAGCGCGAAGAACGCGGACAGGAAGCCACTGCGATCCGGACCGAAACCTTCCAGAATCAGGTGATGGAATTCATAGATTTCCATCCCGATAAATCCAGCACCAAACAGCCAGGTCAACGCCAGCCAGGACACAACCTGGCTCTTGTTGTTTTTGTACATGGCGATAGCCGCCATGCCGTAGGTGATGGAGCTGAATAACAGCAGTGCGGTTTCAACCAGAACGAACGGCAGTTCAAAGATGTCCTTGCCAGCCGGGCCGCCCGCCGTGCCGTTCACCAGAACGGCGTAGGTCGCGAACAGACAGCAGAACAGAATGCAGTCGCTCATCAGGTAGATCCAGAAACCGAAGACTTTGGTCGGTCCTGTATCGTGGTGCGCATGTTCATGCGCGTGGGCAGTTGAGTGCGCCAGAGTATCAGTTGCCATTTTTCAGCCCCGCTTTAGAAATCTCGTCGAAATGCTGATTTTCCAGCTTCTCAACTTCACGGACTGGTACGTAGTAGTCCACGTCCTCGTCAAAGCTCTTCACAATCCAGCTGATTACGATGCCGGCGAAGCCAACAATCGCCATCCACCAGATGTGCCAGATCATTGCGAAACCAAATACCGTTGCGAAGGCGGCAATCACAATACCCGCACCGCTGTTTTTCGGCATGTGGATTTCTTCGTAATGAGCAGGTTGCTTGTACGCTTCACCTTTTTCTTTCATTTCCCAGAATGCGTCGCGTTCATGAACCTGCGGCACGATGGCAAAGTTATAGAAAGGAGGTGGAGAAGAGGTCGCCCACTCCAGCGTACGGCCACCCCATGGGTCACCGGTCAGGTCACGGTTCTGGTCGCGGTCGCGAATAGACACGTAGAACTGAATCAGCTGAGACGCGATACCGCAGGCAATCAGCACGGCGCCGCCCGCTGCAACCATCAGCATTGGGTGGAACTGCGGATCGATCTGCTGGCTCAGACGACGGGTCATACCCATGAAGCCCAGCACGTACAGCGGCATAAATGCCACGAAGAAGCCGATGATCCAGAACCAGAACGCGCGTTTACCCCATTTTTCGTTCAGCGTGAAGCCGAACGCTTTTGGCCACCAGTAGGTTACGCCAGCGAAGCAGCCGAAGACCACGCCACCGATGATAACGTTATGGAAGTGCGCAATCAGGAACAGGCTGTTGTGCAGAACGAAGTCAGCACCTGGTACCGCCAGCAGTACGCCGGTCATCCCACCTACGGAGAAGGTCACGATGAAGCCGATGGTCCACAGCATCGCTGAGTGGAACACGATACGGCCCTGGTACATGGTGAACAGCCAGTTGAAGATCTTCACCCCGGTAGGGATGGCGATAATCATGGTGGTAATACCGAAGAAGGCGTTTACGTTCGCGCCCGCACCCATAGTGAAGAAGTGGTGCAGCCAAACGATGAACGACAGAACGGTAATACACACGGTTGCCCACACCAGAGAAGTGTAACCAAACAGACGTTTACGCGAGAAGGTTGCCGCGATTTCGGAGAACACACCGAACACAGGCAGAACCAGAATGTACACTTCCGGGTGACCCCAGGCCCAAATCAGGTTGATGTACATCATCATGTTGCCACCCATATCATTCGTGAAGAAATGGGTGCCCAGGTAGCGGTCCAGGGTCAGCAGCGCGATGGTGACGGTCAGAATTGGGAAGGAGGCAATAATCAGGATGTTGGCGCACAGAGATGCCCAGGTAAATACCGGCATCTTGAACATGGTCATGCCAGGGGCACGCATCTTGATAATGGTCACGAAGAAGTTGATACCGGTCAGGGTAGTACCGACGCCGGAGAGCTGAAGCGCCCAAATCCAATAGTCGACGCCAACGCCCGGACTGTACTCAATTCCTGACAGCGGCGGGTAAGCCAGCCAGCCGGTCTGCGCGAATTCGCCCACACCCAGTGACAGGTTAACCAGGATAACGCCGACAACCGTGAACCAGAAGCTCAGGTTGTTCAGGAACGGGAACGCCACGTCGCGCGCGCCGATTTGCAGCGGAACGACAACGTTCATCAGACCGATAACCAGCGGCATCGCCACGAAGAAGATCATGATAACGCCGTGGGCGGTAAAGATCTGATCGTAGTGGTGCGGTGGCAGGAAGCCGGCTTCGCCCGCAGAAGCGAGTGCCTGCTGGCTACGCATCATGATCGCATCCGCAAAGCCACGAATTAACATGACGATACCGACGATGCAGTACATGATACCGAGTTTTTTGTGGTCAACCGAAGTCAGCCACTCGTTCCACAGGTAGCTCCACTTACCGAAGTAAGTGATCAGGGCCAGTAAGGCCGCGCCACCAATGATAATTGCAGCCACCGTAACCACGATAATCGGTTCATGGTAGGGCACTGCATCCAGTGTCAATTTTCCGAACATTTTCTTCCTCGGCCCCTTAGTGAGCGGTTTCCGCGTGGCTCATGTCCATGCCTTCCATACCTTCGTGCGCGCTGTGCTCGCCTTCAGGCTGGGTCATGTCCATGCTCTTGCCGTGATCCATAAATTTGCCAATAACGTCTTTGAACAAATCTGGTTTCACATTAGAGAAGTACTCCACCTTGTTGTATTCGCTTGGTGCAGCCACTTTTTCGAACGCCGCCATGTCAGACATGGTGTTTGGAGACTGCTTCGCTTTTTCAACCCACTGGTCGAAAGCGGCACGGTCTGGCGTCGCAATAGCTTTGAACTTCATACCTGAGAAGCCCGGGCCGCTATAGCTGGCGGAGATACCATCATAGGTGCCTGCTTCATTCGCGATCAGGTGCAGGTTGGTCTGCATACCGGCCATCGCGTAAATCTGGCTACCCAGACGTGGGATGAAGAAGGAGTTCATTACGGAGTTGGAGGTCACTTTGAACTGAACCGGAGTGTTCGCCGGGAAGGCGATTTCATTCACGGTAGCAATACCCTGCTCTGGATAGATGAAGAACCATTTCCAGTCCATGGAGACCACTTCAATGGTAATAGGTTTCTCATCGTGAACCAGCGGTTTGCTTGGCTCAAGTGCGTGAGTGGTTTTCCAGGTCAGTACGGCAAGGAACAGGATGATCAGAATAGGTACCGTCCAGACCACAGCTTCCACTTTATTGGAGTGTGACCAGTTAGGGCTATACTTCGCATCTTTATTGCTCGCACGATACTTCCAGGCGAAACCAACAGCCATCAAAATGGCAGGAATAACCACAATCAACATCAGGCCAAAAGCCGTCAATATCAGTGAACGTTGTTCCAGTCCAATCTGTCCTTTGGGGTCTAGTAGTGCAGAATCGCAGCCACTGAGTAATACAGTGCCCGCGAATAATGACAACCATCCCAAACTTTTATTGTATTTCCCGAGTCTCATTTAACGACCTCAATTCCACGGAGTCTGGTGGCGTTTAAAGTGTGCGGGCATTTTACGGGAAGGTTACATTACTGTAAACATCATTAGGCCTGTGTCAGGAAGGTGTTACCGGGTTCTGCCGCACGTGTCACAAGTGTTGCAAATTATGTCGGTTTTTATGACCGAAGCCGCATGGCAAGGGCTTTATAACGAAAGGACCCCCAAGCATACCCTAAAAGGGGCAATTGGTATAACCATTGTTGAAAATAAACAAAAAATTAACAATTAATTATCAATAAAAAGACATCTGAAAAACGAAAAATCAAACTCTCGTATGCTGAATCGTTTAATGAAAAATAGCGTTTTGGAATGGGAGCCAATAATTTCCAAATCCTATCCCGCACAAAACAACAAATATTTTTTTTGCGCCTGGCGGCTATTTCGCCGTTATAATTTCGGTTAGTGATTACAACGGGAAATAACCTTTCGCATTTTTCTTCAGGTCATCTGCGTTTTACGCAACGCCATGAAATCAAGCAGACCTCCGGTCAGGATCCCGGCGATAGCCAGCAGGGCGCCTGCGTCCAGCAGAAGGGCTTCGAAAGGGAGTACCAGAGAGGTGCTGGCATTGATAATAAGCACCACAAGCCAGAGCGCCAGAGCAATGCAACCCGCCATTAACAGACGCAGCGCAAAACGGTAGGCGCGGCGATATTCGGTGCGCGGCATAAAATGTTCTGTCCGCTGGGTATATTCCAGCGTCTGACGGCAGACCAGCAGCAATAAAATCCCCGGCACGGCAGCCACGACCGAGAAGAGATAAAATGTTGGCCAGCCGTGGGCTTCCACGAACCAGCCGGCAATCGGGCCAACGTACACGCGGCCAACTGCGGAAAGCGCCGAGAGCAGAGCGAACTGGGTAGCGGAAAACGACTTATTGCACAGGGTCATCAGCAGGGCGACAAACGCCGCTGTTCCCATGCCGCCGCAGAGGTTTTCGAAGAACACCGCCGCGGCCATGCTGATCGTATGTTTGTCGGTAATCGACAGCAGCCAGTAGCCTGCGTTAGAGGCGCCCTGAAGGATGCCGAAAATCAGCAGCGCGCGAAACAGCGTCAGGCGTTGCATCAGCACGCCGCCATAAAGCGCGCCGACAATCGTCGCAAACAGCCCCAGCGTTTTATTCACCACACCCACTTCACCGGCGTCAAAACCGACGCCCCGGATCAGGAAGGTGGTGGTTAAACTCATGGCAAAGGCATCGCCCAGCTTATAAAGGACGATGAGCAGCAGGATCAGCCAGGCGTTGTTGCGGCCAAAGAAGTCACGGAGCGGTTCGGCGACGGCCTGCTCCAGCGTGCGGGGAACCGGGATGACGTCACTCGGTTCGGGCGCGAACAGCGTCGCGATAATGCAGGGGATCAGCAGGGCGGCCATCAGCCAGTACATGCCCTGCCAGCCGAGGTAACGGTCGGCCAGCCACAGCGCCAGCCCGCCGGAGACCAGCATTCCGAGGCGATAGCCCAGCACGCTGATTGCTGCACCAGCACCGCGCTCTTCAGCAGGTAACACGTCCGTCTTCCAGGCGTCGAACACAATATCCTGAGAGGCGGAACAGAAGGCAATCACCACCGCAAGCGCTGCCATCCAGCGAAGCTGGGTGGTGGGTTCAAGAAATCCCATCGCCGCAATAGCCAGCAGCAGCAGGATCTGCGTCATCACTAGCCAGCCGCGTCGACGTCCGAGGAAAGGCGGCGTGTAGCGATCCATGACCGGAGACCACAGGAATTTAAAGACATAGGCCTGGCCGACAAGCGAGAAGAAACCAATGGTTTTAAGATCGATGTTCTCAACCGTCATCCACGCCTGAAGCGTGCCGGAAGTGAGCGCGAGGGGTAAACCCGAGGCGAAGCCGAGGATCAGCAGGATCGCTGATTTCGGTTGCTGGAAAATGCGTAAGTAATGGCTGGACATGTTCTTATAAAACTGACCCGGTGATACACCGGGTCAGCGAGCGGGATTAACGCGCGTTCTGCTTGATGAAGTCGTGAATGCTGGTGTCCTGCGCCATATCGGCGATGGTATCGGTCAGCACGCTGTTCACGGCGTTAGCAATGTTCTGGTTAGAAGCCTGGAAGGCACCTTCAACAGAGTAGCTGGCGCGGTAGTTTTTGGTCATCTTGTTGCCATTCTTCGCGGTGGCAATGATGGCGATATCCGCTTTGGTCGCAATGTTGTAGCGCACGTTGCCCTGAGACACGTCAGCGTACAGGTTATTCACGATGATCTGCAGATCAACCGCGCCGCTTGGGCCAATCATGTAGCCGCGAGCGGTCATCTGTTTCTCCAGCACTTCCTGGAGCAGGAAGCGCAGGTCGCGGGACGCGGTGAGAGTAACCTGCTGGTTATCGCGGGTCACTTTAGCCAGCGCCTGATCCTGACGCTGATCGGCACCGTTAATGCTCACGGTGACGCCCATCAGGCTTGGATCCTGCTGAGGCAGGGTGATTTTTGGTGAGACATCAATGGTGGTAGGTGGGGTAGCACAGCCTGCCAGCATAAAAAGGGCTACCAACGGAAAGAAGAGTTTTTTTAACATTTTCGGGTTCTCAACGAATCGTAAGCATATAAAGAGAAAAATTGCCGCCATCATAACATCGCCAACGGCGAGGGGAAGTGGTCAACGCATGTAAATTCATCGCCTTGTCCGAAAACTGACCAGATCACCCTTTTTCCCAATCCGTGTATGACAAAACGTATGAGTCTCACAGTGAACTTCATTCGTTTGAATGAGAAAATCAGACGAAAGCTAAATATTTGTTGTCAAGGTGTAATGGAAACGGTAAAAGCGGCTAACATTTAAAGGGATGGGTGACATCCTGGCGTTGTCGGAGGAGTAATTTCATGATGATACGTGAGCATATAGAAGATAAATTAAGGGCGGCCTTCAACCCTGTGTTCCTCGAAGTCGTCGACGAAAGCTATCGTCATAACGTGCCGGCAGGTTCTGAAAGCCACTTTAAAGTGGTTCTGGTTAGCGATCGCTTCACGGGAGAACGTTTCCTGAATCGACACCGCTTGATCTACAGCACCTTGACGGAAGAGCTCTCCACGACCGTGCATGCGCTGGCACTGCATACCTACACCATTAAGGAATGGGAAGGCCTGCAGGATACGGTTTTCGCATCGCCGCCCTGTCGCGGTGCAGGCACTATCGCCTGATAAATCGGATTTGCAACGGCTGGAGCTTTTCCAGTATGTTGCTTACAGATTTCCTCAAAACGGCCTCCGGGCCGTTTTGTTTTGTCTGAGTTTTGAGCGAATGGAGCGATTTTAAGACTAAAAATAGCCTTAAAGTGTGAAAAAAGCCGCAGCAACATGCCCCAACCGTTCTCGACTCACCTAAGTGATGCCGCTATAATGCCGCGTCTTATTGAATGTCTTCGGGATGATTCTGGCGACAGGGAATGTGAATCTGCACTAAGAGAGCATCCCGGTATAACAGACAGATTCAGAGTTGACCGAGCACTGTGATTTTTTTGAGGTAACAAGATGCAAGTTTCAGTTGAAACCACTCAAGGCCTTGGCCGCCGTGTAACGATTACTATCGCTGCTGACAGCATCGAAACTGCTGTGAAAAGCGAGCTGGTCAACGTAGCAAAAAAAGTACGTATTGACGGCTTCCGCAAGGGCAAAGTACCAATGAATGTTGTTGCTCAGCGTTATGGCGCTTCCGTGCGTCAGGATGTGCTGGGTGAACTGATGAGCCGTAACTTTATTGATGCGATCATCAAAGAAAAAATCAATCCGGCCGGCGCGCCGAACTACGTTCCAGGCGAATACAAACTGGGCGAAGACTTCACCTACTCCGTTGAGTTCGAAGTGTACCCGGAAGTTGAGCTGAAAGGTCTGGAATCTATCGAAGTTGAAAAACCAGTTGTTTCCGTGACTGACGAAGACGTTGACGGCATGCTGGATACCCTGCGCAAACAGCAGGCGAACTGGAAAGAGAAAGAAGGCGCTGTTGACGCTGAAGACCGTGTCACCATCGACTTCACCGGTTCTGTAGACGGCGAAGAATTCGAAGGCGGTAAAGCGTCTGACTTCGTACTGGCGATGGGCCAGGGTCGTATGATCCCAGGCTTCGAAGACGGTATCAAAGGCCACAAGGCTGGCGAAGAGTTCACCATCGACGTGACCTTCCCGGAAGAATACCACGCTGAAAACCTGAAAGGGAAAGCAGCGAAGTTCGCTATCAACCTGAAGAAAGTTGAAGAGCGCGAACTGCCAGAACTGACTGAAGAATTCATCAAGCGTTTCGGCGTGGAAGATGGTTCCGTAGCGGGTCTGCGTACCGAAGTACGTAAGAACATGGAACGCGAACTGAACGGCGCGGTGCGTAACCGTGTGAAATCTCAGGCGATCGAAGGTCTGGTGAAAGCCAACGAAATCGACGTTCCAGCTGCCCTGATCGACAGCGAAATCGACGTTCTGCGCCGTCAGGCTGCACAGCGTTTCGGTGGCAACCAGCAGCAAGCGATGGAACTGCCACGCGAGCTGTTTGAAGAGCAAGCGAAACGCCGCGTTGTTGTTGGCCTGCTGCTGGGCGAAGTGATTCGTACCCACGAGCTGAAAGCTGACGAAGAGCGTGTGAAAAGCCTGATCGAAGAGATGGCTTCTGCATACGAAGATCCATCAGAAGTGATCGAGTTCTACGGTAAGAACAAAGAATTGATGGACAACATGCGCAACGTTGCCCTGGAAGAGCAGGCTGTTGAAGCGGTACTGGCGAAAGCGAAAGTGACCGAAAAAGCGGCCTCTTTCAACGAACTGATGAACCAGCAGGCGTAATTTCGCCCCAACGGTTTAAAGTTTGAACAGAAAACCCGTTGCCTTGCGGCAGCGGGTTTTTTTTATCGCAGCGATAGCCCAGGAAGAGTGCTAAAACGCCCTTTCGGTGTTAGCGTAACAACAAAAGGTTGTTATGCTTGAAATAGGGCACTGTGAACCCCATAAGTACGTAATCATGATGAATGAGACTGGCTGATAATCCGTCCGTAAGGTTACAATCAGTACAGCAGGTGTTTTCAATTTTGATCCAGGAGACGGAAATGTCATACAGTGGCGAACGAGATAACTTTGCACCCCATATGGCTCTGGTGCCAATGGTTATTGAACAGACCTCACGTGGTGAGCGTTCTTTTGATATCTATTCCCGTCTGCTCAAGGAACGCGTTATCTTTCTGACCGGCCAGGTGGAAGACCACATGGCTAACCTGATCGTGGCACAGATGCTGTTTCTGGAAGCGGAAAACCCGGAAAAAGACATTTACCTGTACATTAACTCCCCGGGTGGCGTGATTACAGCAGGAATGTCCATTTATGACACCATGCAATTCATCAAGCCTGATGTAAGCACTATCTGTATGGGTCAGGCTGCATCTATGGGCGCGTTCCTGTTAACAGCAGGGGCGAAAGGTAAGCGTTTCTGCTTGCCAAATTCCCGCGTGATGATTCACCAGCCGCTGGGCGGTTACCAGGGGCAGGCGACGGATATCGAAATCCACGCCCGTGAAATTCTGAAAGTAAAAGCGCGCATGAATGAACTTATGGCGCAGCATACGGGTCAACCACTCGAGCAGATCGAGCGCGATACCGAGCGCGATCGCTTCCTCTCTGCTCCAGAGGCAGTTGAGTACGGCTTAGTCGACTCCGTGTTGACCCATCGTAATTGATGCCCGCGACGCGAGTGTGCCGCTATACTAAGGTAGGGCGGCACGCTGCTGATTGCAGCTTGCGTCTTAGAATGGCATTTGCGTCGTCATGTGCGGCACAAAGAACTTAAAAAGAGGTTTGGACTCATGACAGATAAACGCAAAGATGGTTCGGGCAAACTGCTGTACTGCTCTTTTTGCGGCAAAAGCCAGCATGAAGTGCGTAAACTGATTGCCGGGCCGTCCGTGTATATCTGCGACGAATGTGTCGATTTATGTAACGACATCATTCGCGAAGAGATTAAAGAAGTCGCACCGCACCGTGAGCGCAGCGCGCTGCCAACGCCGCATGAAATTCGTCATCACCTTGACGACTACGTCATCGGACAGGAGCAGGCCAAGAAAGTGCTGGCGGTAGCGGTCTATAACCACTACAAACGTCTGCGTAACGGCGACACCAGCAATGGCGTAGAACTGGGTAAAAGTAACATTCTGCTGATCGGCCCAACCGGTTCCGGTAAAACGCTGCTGGCTGAAACCCTGGCGCGCCTGCTTGATGTTCCGTTCACGATGGCGGATGCCACCACCCTGACCGAGGCCGGTTATGTGGGTGAGGACGTCGAAAACATCATTCAGAAACTGCTGCAGAAGTGCGATTACGACGTACAGAAAGCCCAGCGCGGGATTGTTTACATCGATGAGATCGACAAGATCTCCCGTAAATCTGACAACCCGTCAATTACCCGTGACGTATCGGGTGAAGGCGTACAGCAGGCGCTGCTGAAGCTGATTGAAGGTACGGTTGCTGCCGTTCCGCCACAGGGTGGTCGTAAACATCCGCAGCAGGAGTTCCTGCAGGTTGATACCTCCAAGATCCTGTTCATCTGTGGTGGCGCGTTTGCTGGTCTGGACAAAGTCATCTCCCACCGTGTTGAAACCGGCTCCGGCATTGGTTTTGGCGCAACGGTGAAATCGACGTCCGAAAAACCAAACGAAGGCGAACTGCTGTCTCAGGTTGAACCGGAAGATTTGATCAAATTCGGTCTGATCCCTGAATTCATCGGCCGTCTGCCGGTTGTGGCAACGCTGAATGAGCTGAGCGAAGACGCGCTGATCCAGATCCTGAAAGAGCCGAAAAATGCGCTGACCAAGCAGTATCAGGCGCTGTTCAATCTGGAAGGCGTTGATCTGGAATTCCGCGACGAAGCGCTGGATGCTATTGCCAAGAAAGCGATGGTCCGTAAAACCGGTGCCCGTGGTCTGCGTTCAATTGTTGAAGCGGCACTGCTCGACACCATGTACGATCTTCCGTCGATGGAAGACGTTGAGAAAGTGGTGATTGACGAGTCCGTCATTAGCGGTCAAACCAAGCCGCTGCTGATTTACGGCAAACCGGAAGCGCAGCAGGCATCTGGCGAATAATTAACCAAATCATACAAGCAGTTAATCAAAAAGGGGGGATTTTATCTCCCCTTTACTTTTTCCGTATTCATAGCGTTGAATGTGTGGGAAACATCCCCATATACTGGATACATGTTAATGGTTATGTGAAGCACAGTGACATGACCAGCTTACCTGGCGGACACTAACTAAGAGAGAGCTCTATGAATCCTGAGCGTTCTGAACGCATTGAAATCCCCGTATTGCCGTTGCGCGATGTGGTGGTTTATCCGCACATGGTCATACCCTTATTTGTAGGGCGGGAAAAATCTATCCGTTGCCTCGAAGCCGCCATGGATCATGATAAAAAAATCATGCTGGTCGCGCAGAAAGAAGCATCAACGGATGAGCCGGGTGTAAACGATCTTTTCACCGTCGGGACCGTGGCCTCTATTTTGCAGATGCTGAAGCTGCCTGACGGCACCGTGAAGGTGCTGGTAGAAGGCCTGCAGCGTGCGCGTATTACCACTCTGTCAGACGACGGCGAGCACTTCTCTGCAAAGGCAGAGTACCTTGATTCGCCTGAGCTTGATGAGCGTGAACAGGAAGTGCTGGTTCGCACCGCGATTAGCCAGTTTGAAGGCTATATCAAGCTGAACAAGAAAATTCCACCAGAAGTGCTGACGTCGCTGAACAGCATCGACGATCCTGCGCGTCTGGCGGACACCATCGCTGCACATATGCCGCTGAAGCTGGCTGACAAGCAGTCCGTGCTGGAAATGTCCGACGTTAACGAACGTCTGGAATACCTGATGGCGATGATGGAGTCTGAAATCGATCTGCTGCAGGTTGAGAAGCGCATTCGCAACCGCGTCAAAAAGCAGATGGAGAAATCTCAGCGTGAGTACTATCTGAACGAGCAAATGAAGGCCATTCAGAAAGAACTGGGCGAGATGGACGACGCGCCGGACGAAAACGAAGCGCTGAAGCGTAAGATCGACGCGGCGAAGATGCCGAAAGAGGCGAAAGAGAAGGCTGAAGCAGAACTGCAGAAGCTGAAAATGATGTCTCCAATGTCGGCTGAAGCGACCGTTGTACGCGGCTACATTGAGTGGATGGTGCAGGTTCCGTGGAACGCCCGCAGCAAGGTCAAAAAAGACCTGCGTCAGGCGCAGGAAATCCTGGATACCGACCACTACGGTCTGGAACGCGTGAAAGACCGCATTCTTGAGTACCTCGCGGTACAAAGCCGTGTAAACAAAATTAAAGGCCCAATTCTGTGCCTGGTTGGACCGCCGGGGGTGGGTAAAACCTCTCTGGGTCAGTCCATCGCCAAAGCGACCGGACGTAAGTATATCCGTATGGCGCTGGGTGGCGTACGTGATGAAGCGGAAATCCGCGGTCACCGCCGTACCTACATCGGTTCTATGCCGGGTAAACTGATCCAGAAGATGGCGAAAGTGGGGGTTAAAAACCCGCTGTTCCTGCTCGATGAGATCGACAAAATGTCGTCGGACATGCGTGGCGACCCTGCGTCTGCACTGCTGGAAGTGCTTGATCCAGAACAGAACGTAGCGTTCAGCGATCACTACCTGGAAGTGGACTACGACCTGAGCGATGTGATGTTCGTGGCGACCTCCAACTCCATGAACATTCCGGCCCCGCTGCTGGACCGTATGGAAGTGATCCGTCTCTCCGGTTATACCGAAGATGAGAAGCTGAACATCGCTAAGCAGCACCTGCTGCCGAAACAGATTGAGCGTAACGCGCTGAAAGCCAACGAGCTGACCGTCGAGGACAGCGCGATTGTCGGCATCATTCGCTACTACACCCGTGAAGCGGGCGTGCGTAGCCTTGAGCGTGAAATTTCGAAACTGTGTCGTAAAGCGGTGAAACAGCTGCTGCTGGATAAGAGCCTTAAGCACATTGTGATTAACGGCGACAATCTGCATGCCTATCTCGGCGTTCAGCGCTTCGACTACGGTCGAGCGGACAACGAAAACCGCGTTGGCCAGGTGACCGGCCTGGCATGGACGGAAGTGGGCGGCGATCTGCTGACCATCGAAACCGCCTGTGTCCCTGGCAAAGGCAAGCTGACCTATACCGGCTCGCTGGGTGAAGTGATGCAGGAATCCATCCAGGCGGCGCTGACCGTGGTGCGCGCGCGCGCGGAGAAACTGGGTATCAACCCTGATTTCTACGAAAAACGCGACATCCACGTGCACGTTCCGGAAGGGGCGACGCCGAAAGATGGCCCAAGCGCGGGTATTGCTATGTGTACCGCTCTGGTTTCCTGCCTGACAGGTAACCCGGTGCGTGCCGATGTGGCAATGACCGGTGAAATTACGCTGCGTGGTCAGGTTCTGCCGATTGGTGGTTTAAAAGAAAAACTGCTGGCGGCACACCGCGGTGGGATCAAAACCGTATTGATCCCTTACGAAAACAAACGCGATCTGGAAGAGATTCCGGACAATGTGATTGCCGACCTGCAGATCCATCCTGTGAAGCGAATTGAGGAAGTTCTCAGTCTCGCACTGCAGAATGAACCCTCCGGAATGCAGGTTGTAACCGCAAAATAGTGACCTCGCGCAAAGAGCGTCAATAAAAACAAGGCTGGTAAGTCATTTCGCACTTGCCAGCCTTTTTTTGTATAGCTAATTTAGATTGCTGATTAGGTCCGTCATCAACAACGGGTGTTGTAAGGTCATGGCAGGCCTGATATAACTGCTGCGCGGTCGCGTTGTGAAGGATTCAGGCGCGATATAAATTATAAAGAGAGGAAGAGAACAGTGAATAAATCTCAACTGATTGACAAAATTGCTGCGGGTGCTGATATTTCTAAAGCTGCAGCTGGACGTGCGTTAGATGCCTTAATTGCTTCTGTTACTGAATCTCTGCAGGCTGGGGACGACGTTGCACTGGTAGGTTTCGGTACTTTTGCTGTTAAAGAGCGTGCTGCCCGTACTGGCCGCAACCCTCAGACCGGTAAAGAGATCACCATTGCTGCTGCTAAAGTGCCGGGTTTCCGTGCAGGTAAAGCGCTGAAAGACGCAGTAAACTGATTGCTTTCCCGTTTCAGGGAAGCCGGAAAGTACAAGGGCGCATCATTTGATGTGCCTTTTTTGTTTGTCCAGACCTGATTTGTGCGAGTTTATGCGAGTTGTGGGCTGACAATCGCCCCGTTTTCTTGTCACAATACGCCTTCACGCGCGACGGGCAGGATTTTCCGTCAGCGTCAGGTAACCAGTCACCTACAGCGGAGTGTTGTTACACCATGATGGACAGCTTACGCACGGCTGCTAACAGTCTCGTGCTCAAGATTATTTTCGGTATCATTATCGTGTCGTTCATATTGACCGGCGTGAGCAGTTACCTTATTGGCGGTGGCGCAAACTACGCCGCAAAAGTGAATGGCCAGGAAATCAGCCGTGGTCAGTTCGAGAATGCTTTTGCCGGTGAACGTAACCGTATGCAGCAACAGCTGGGCGACCAATTCTCTGAACTGGCGGCGAACGAAGGGTACATGAAGACCCTGCGCCAACAGACACTGAACCGTCTTATCGACGAAGCGCTGCTTGATCAGTATGCCAAAAAACTCGGCCTTGGCATCAGTGATGAGCAGGTGAAAAAAGCCATCTTCTCCACGCAAGCCTTCCAGTCTAACGGTAAATTCGACAACGCGCGTTACAACAGCATCGTCAATCAAATGGGGATGACGGCCGACCAGTACGCTCAGGCGCTGCGTAACCAGCTGACCACCCAGCAGCTCATCAATGCCGTCGTGGGCACCGATTTCATGCTCAAAGGTGAAACGGATGAACTGGCCGCGCTGGTGGCGCAGCAGCGTGTTGTACGCGAAGCGACCATTGATGTGAACGCCCTGGCGGCGAAACAGCAGGTGAGCGACGCTGACGTCAACGCTTACTACGAGCAGAACAAGAATTCCTTTGTTTCTCCAGAGCAGTTCCGCGTGAGCTACATCAAGCTGGATGCGGCCGCGCTGCAGGAAACCGCGTCTGATGCTGAAATCCAGTCTTACTACGATCAGCATCAGGATCAGTTCACTCAGCCGCAGCGTAACCGCTACAGCGTAATTCAGACGAAAACCGAGGCTGATGCTAAAGCGGCGCTGGATGAGCTGAACAAAGGCGCTGATTTCGCGACCGTTGCGAAAGCGAAATCCACCGACATTATCTCTGCGAAAAACGGCGGTGATATGGGCTGGCTGGAAGATGCGACCACGCCTGACGAGCTGAAAAATGCCGGTCTGAAAGAGAAAGGCCAGCTTTCTGGCGTCATTAAGTCTTCCGTTGGTTTCCTGGTCGTGCGTCTGGACGACATCACCGCGGCGAAAACCAAGCCGCTGGCTGACGTTCGTGATGATATCGCGGCGAAAGTGAAACAGGAAAAAGCGCTGGATGCCTACTACGCGCTGCAGCAGAAGGTAAGCGATGCTGCCAGCAACGACAACGAATCTCTGGCAGGCGCAGAGCAGGCGGCTGGCGCGAAGGCGGTTGAGACAGGCTGGTTTGGTCGTGACAACCTTCCGGAAGAGCTGAATTTCAAACCGGTTTCCGATGCCATCTTCAACGGTGGTCTGGTGGGCGAGAACGGTACGCCGGGCAGTAACTCTGACATCATTACCGTCGACGGCGATCGTGCGTTTGTGTTGCGCGTCAGCGAGCACAAGCCAGAAGCGGTCAAACCGCTGGCGGAAGTGAAGGATCAGGTCGTCGCTCAGGTTAAGCACAACAAAGCGGAACAGCAGGCGAAACTGGATGCTGAGAAGATTCTGTCCGATCTGAAAGCGGGTAAAGAAGACGCGCTGAAAGCGGCTGGCCTGAGCTTCGGTGAAGCGAAAACGCTGAGCCGTACCGGCCAGGACCCAATCAGCCAGGCCGCGTTTGGTCTGACTCTGCCTGCGAAGGACAAGCCAAGCTTTGGTACCACCACCGATACGCAGGGTAACGTCGTTCTGCTGGCGCTGGATGAGGTGAAAGCCGGTACCCTGCCAGAAGCGCAGAAGAAAGCGATGGTTCAGGGGATTACCCAGAACAATGCTCAGATTGCCTTCGAAGCCATGATGAGCAACCTGCGTAAAGAAGCCAAAATCAAGCTGGGTGATGTAATGACTCAGCAGCAGTAATTACGTGTCTGCTCGCAGATTTTCGTAACGCTCTGCAAAAACTAAAGGCCGCTTTCGCGGCCTTTTCCATTTCTGCAATCTGCTGTTTGTGCCGGTTTTATCTGGCGGCTATTGTGACCTGGCTGTCAACAAACAAGGAGATACAGCATGAAATGTGGAATCAAAGCACTGTTAATTACGCTGGCTATTGCCACCACCGGGATGAGCGCGGGTGCGATGGCGTCGGCCCCTGCAGCCAAAATACAGGCTACGCAGAGCAAGTCCGACGCGGCAGCGCCGGTGCAGGGGCAAACCAAAGCGACAGATGCCGGTAAAAATGCGGATGATGAAGGTACGCGGGTCAGTATCAATTCGGCCTCAGCGGAAGATCTCGCCCGTGCGTTGAACGGCGTGGGCCTGAAAAAAGCGCAGGCCATCGTCAGCTACCGCGAAGAGTATGGTCCTTTCAAAACGGTCGACGATCTCAAGCAGGTGCCGGGCATGGGCAGCGCGCTGGTTGAGCGCAACCTCTCACACCTGACGCTGTAATTACGCAATTTCTTGCACTGCGGCAAATTTTTGCCAGGATAAAGAGGTCATACCAGTTATGACCTCTTTTCCTACAATAACAGTAAAGGCTATTGCGCTATGCAGACAAAAATCAAAGTACGCGGTTTTCATCTCGACGTTTATCAGCATGTGAACAATGCTCGCTATCTTGAGTTTCTTGAAGAAGCGCGCTGGGACGGGCTGGAAAACAGCGAAAGCTTTCAGTGGCTGACCGCGCACAACATCGCGTTTGTGGTCGTCAATATCAACATCAACTACCGCCGTCCGGCCGTGCTGGGTGACGTGCTCACGGTAACCAGCCAGGTGCAACAGATCAATGGCAAAAGCGGGGTCTTAAGCCAGGTGGTGACGCTCGATCCAGAAGGGCAGGTGGTCGCAGATGCGTTGATCACGTTTGTCTGTATCGATCTGAAAACGCAGAAAGCGCTGCCGCTGGAAGGGGAACTGCGGGAAAAGCTGGAGTTGATGATCGTGTAAGACATGTTAAGGCGTACTCGTGCTGTCGACACCTGTTTGCGACAGCACGGTCAAGTAGCCCTATTTAAGACCGGTCTTTTTCTGCATCGCGGCCATCACGCCGGATTTATCGGCAAGATAGTGGTTCAGCCCGTTAGCGCGCAGATTACAGGCCGCACACTGGCCGCAACCGTCGCCTTTGATGCCGTTATAGCAGGTGAGCGTTTCGTTGCGAACAAGGTCCAGCTTGCCCCAGTAGTCCGCCAGCGCCCAGGTTTCGGCTTTATCCAGCCACATGAGCGGAGTTTCAAAGCGCGTCTCTTTCGCCATCCCCAGATTGACGGCGTGGTTTAACGCTTTTACGAACTCATCACGACAGTCCGGGTAGCCGGAGAAGTCGGTCTCGCACACGCCCGTGATCACCGCTTCGGCTTTTACCTGGTAGGCGTAGATCGCCGTCAGAGTCAGGAACAGGATATTACGGCCCGGCACGAAGGTATTTGGAATGCCGCTGGCATCGGGTTCATAGTCTGGCACAGGAATACTGTCGCGGGTGAGGCTGCTCACGGCCAGTTCATTTAACAGCGTAACGTCCAGCACCTTGTGCGCGCGTGCGCCCAGTTTCAGGGCTAGTTCACGAGCAACGTCGATTTCAGCGCGATGACGCTGACCATAATCGAAAGTGACACAGTGAACTTCATCGTACTGATGAAGGGCCTGGACCAGGCAGGTAGTAGAGTCTTGTCCTCCGCTGAACACGACGACGGCACGTTTCATAAATCATCTCGACTGTTACGGTAAAAACGTTATGTTACCGTCTGACCACGACGGCGACCAGCTTCTTCACGATTTGGGCGCGGGCAGCCAGGCTTCGGTAAAGTCAAACCAGCCGCGGGTGTTGAGGCGTATACCATTCACGCCAGGCGGAGCACTGATTTGGTATTGATAATTAAAGAGTGGCGTCAGCACCGCACTCTCCATTAACCGGTTAAAGATGGCTTGCAGTCCCGCGTGTCTATCCCGAGCCTCGGCCTGAGTCTGTACCGCATCCAGCGTGGCTTGCAGATGGGCGTAAGCCGGTGCGCTAAGAACGTGCGGCCAGAGGGCATCGCAGCGCAGCCACTGTTCAAGCGTATATTCCGGCGCTTCGCCAATCAGCCTGTCCCCCATCATGATGTCTGCATCGGCAAGCTCCAGGCATCCGTCCCACGTCTTGGCGTCGTGAAAGATGACGGTCAGTTCACACCCCTGTAGCGCCAGGTATGCCTTCAACTGGCTGGCCATGGTGTGAAGCTCAACAGGGAGATGGTAAACCAGCGTCAACGCTTCAGGGAGGGTGACGTCCGATAAATCAGGCCATTCGGGGATGGTCCAGCCGGGAAGCAGTTCCTGGGTGGGCGTGATGAGCCCTTCGTTTAGCGGAAGTGTGTGAAGAAGCCTGGAGAGATGAATGATATTGATAAGCCGCTTTGCCTGAATCTCACTCAGGCGCGCGCTCTGTTTTAGCGTGAGGTAACAGAACCCCAGGCTGGTGCTGCTGCTTACCAGCCGCAGACTTTCCAGCTCGTCGGCCTCGCCGATCGCGATTTGCACCGGGTGACGACAGCTGGTGCCCAGGCTGTAATCAAAAAGCTGGGGAGTGATCCAGTATTCGATGGCTTTGAGCAGCGGATGGCTCAGGTGATACTGCTCATGGCTTTCCAGACGAACCAGGTCGGGCTCAAAGGCGGCCAGCCGAAACGGGCCACTGCCAACCGCAGGATGGTCGGGATGCGCCAGACGGCTACAGTAGGTTGCCAGCCTGTGCGGCAGCCAGTAGTCCGGTTGATGCAGCGTAAACGTCAGACACTGAGGATGCGTTGTTTCAATACATAAGACGCTCTGAAACAGAGTGCGCAGGGCGGGAAGCGTCAACAGCGCTGTCAGACTTCGCTGGAGTTGCGCCGTTTCTATTTTATCGCCGTTATGCCAGTGCAGGGTGGAGCGAATGTAGAAATGCCAGCGCAGGCCGTCAGCAGAGACATCCCAGTGATGCGCCAGATCGCCCGTAGGTTCACTGCTGTTACCGTTAAAACGCGTCAGGCCTGAGAACACCTCTCCCGCCAGATGCTGCTCTGCCCGGCCCGGTAAAAAACCCGGCTGAAGCGGCTCCAGCGAGCGATAGTAGGGGATGCGCAGCGTCGGCGTGTCGTTTTGCCACTGCCCGCCCAAAAAAGGATGCAGCAATGACCGCAGCGCTTCAGGGGCAAGCTGCGCCAGTTCCAGCGCGTTATGCTGCTGCCCGCTTTTCAGCGCTTCTTCCATCATCGTATTGCGCAGTGACTCCGGGGCGACATGGAACGTGAGCTCACCGCGCTTACCGCGGCCAGACTGCGCTCGCCAGCTGAGCCAGCCCGCCTCCTGGGCCTGGCGCAGCAGGGTTCGGACATGCCGCTCGCTACAAAAACAGCGGGCGGCCAGCTCGCTGATGGTGACCTGTTGCGTTGCACCCTGCGAAGGCTGCCAGAGGCGGTGATACTGGTTGAGTCGATTGAGCTGGCGCATAAGAAACCCGGAACAATAATTTTCATCTATTCACTATTACTTCCGTATATCTCACACGATACTGTTGCACAAGTTAACCGCATCACATTTCGGGAGTAATCATGGCTCGGCTCGCTGCATTTGATATGGACGGTACGCTGTTAATGCCGGATCACCGTTTAGGGGAAAAAACCCTGAACACGCTGAAGCGCCTGCGCGAGCGTGATGTCACCCTGACGTTTGCCACTGGCCGCCATGTGCTGGAGATGCGCCATTTGCTGGGCGCGTTTTCCCTCAACGCCTTTCTGATCACCGGCAACGGGACGCGAATTCACTCCGTAGAAGGGGATGTGCTGCACCGGCAGGATCTCAACCCGGAAGTGGCGGACATCGTGCTGCACAGCACCTGGGACACGCAGGCCAGTATCCACGTCTTTAACGATCGGGGCTGGTTTACCGGACGTGAAATTCCTGAACTGCTGCACGCGCATGTATACAGCGGTTTCAAATATCAGCTTATCGATCTGCGTCGGATCCCCGCCCATGCGGTAACCAAGATCTGCTTCTGCGGCGATCATGACGATCTGTGTCGCTTACGGATTCAGCTGAATGAGGCGCTGGGCAACCGGGCGCACTTGACTTTCTCGGCGGTGGATTGTCTGGAAGTGCTGCCGGTGGGTTGTAACAAAGGCTCCGCTCTGGCGGTACTCAGCGACCACCTGGGCTTAACGCTGCAGGAGTGTATGGCGTTTGGTGACGCCATGAACGACCGCGAAATGCTGGGTAGCGTTGGTCGCGGTCTGATCATGGGGAATGCGATGGCGCAGCTGAAAGCAGAACTTCCCCATCTGCCGGTTATTGGCCACTGCCGCAATGAAGCAGTGTCCCATTTTTTGACGCATTGGCTGGACAACAACAATCTCCCGTATTCCCCCGAATAGTGAGACCCTTCCAGCAAGCCAGACTTCGGTCTGGCTTTTTTTATTTCACCAGTTCTGCAATCTGCGCTTTCCACGGAGCGATATCGCCGATGTTGGCCTGCACCCACTCCGCGTTGTAGTAAGTTTCAAGGTAGCGTTCGCCGCTGTCGCACAGCAGCGTGACGATGGAACCGGTACGGCCCTCTTCGCGCATACGGGCGGCAAGCTGCAGTGCGCCCCACATATTTGTGCCCGTCGATGCGCCCACTTTGCGCCCCAGCTGCGTTTCCAGCCAGTGCGCCGTTGCCACGCTTGCGGCATCCGGCACGCGCATCATCTCATCCACGACGTCGGGGATGAAAGAGGGCTCCACGCGCGGGCGGCCAATCCCTTCAATTTTACTGCCCACCGGGCTGCGCAGCTCCGCATTGCGGTTTTGCCAGTAGTCGAGGAACACGGAGTTCTGCGGGTCAACCACCATCAGTTGGGTATCGTATCCCTGACAGCGGATGTAGCGTCCAATCGTGGCTGACGTGCCGCCGGTACCGGCGCTCATGACGATACAGGACGGAACCGGATGCGGTTCGTGGGTCATCTGGCGGAAAATACTGTCGGCAATGTTGTTATTGCCGCGCCAGTCGGTCGCGCGCTCGGCGAAGGTGAACTGGTCCATATAGTGACCGTTCAGCTCACGGGCCAGCATTTCGGAGGCGGCGTAGATTTCGCAGGCGCTTTCCACAAAGTGGCAGCGTCCGCCGTAAAATTCGATCTGTTCGATTTTGCGTTTTGCGGTGCAGGACGGCATTACCGCGATAAACGGCAGGCCCAGCAGGCGGGCGAAATAGGCTTCGGACACCGCCGTTGAACCGGACGAAGATTCAATAATAGTGGTGCCTTCTTTAATCCAGCCGTTACATAAACCGTATAAAAACAGCGAGCGCGCCAGGCGATGCTTCAGGCTACCGGTGGGATGGGTGCTTTCATCTTTCAGATAGAGCTGAATGCCGTCAAATCCCGGCAGGGAAAGGCGAATCAGGTGCGTATCCGCCGAGCGCTGATAGTCGGCATTGATTTCGCTGATCGCATGTTTAACCCAGGTGCTATTCATCATCGTTATCCGTTTGTCATTTTGTGCCTAGGATAGCGAAAAGCACAGAAAAAATTGTTGCTATCTGGCCTTTAAAATAGAATGAAGAGAGAAAAATTTTCTCTCTGAGGTGGGTATGCTAGATAAAATTGACCGCAAGCTCCTTTCATTGCTGCAAAATGACTGTACCCTCTCTTTGCAGGCGCTGGCAGATGCCGTTAATCTGACCACCACCCCGTGCTGGAAGCGGCTTAAGAAGCTGGAAGATGACGGCATTCTTCTGGGGCGCGTTGCGTTGTTAGATCCCGAAAAGCTGGGGCTTGGGCTGACGGCATTTGTGCTGATAAAAACCCAGCATCACAGCAGCGAGTGGTATTGCCGCTTCGTCACTCAGGTGTCTGAGATGCCCGAGGTGCTCGGTTTCTGGCGTATGGCCGGAGAGTATGATTACCTGATGCGCGTCCAGGTGGCCGACATGAAGCGCTATGATGATTTCTACAAGCGGCTGGTGAACAGCGTCCCGGGTTTGTCGGACGTCACCTCTAGCTTCGCCATGGAACAGATTAAATACACCACAGCATTACCCATTGAATAACTTCGTAAAATACCTTCAGGAACAAACCGCGTGCGATTATTTGCCCAACTAAGCTGGTACTTTCGTCGGGAGTGGCAACGCTACCTCGGTGCAGTCGCCCTGCTTATTATTATTGCCATCCTGCAGCTGATCCCGCCGAAAGTGGTGGGGTACGTCGTGGATGGCGTCACCGAACAGCATTACACCACCGCACGGGTGTTGATGTGGGTCGGCACGCTGGTGCTGACGGCGGTCATTGTTTATCTGCTGCGCTACGTCTGGCGCGTGCTGCTGTTTGGTGCGTCCTATCAGCTGGCCGTTGAGCTGCGTGAAGATTTTTACCGCCAGCTGAGCCGACAGCATCCCGAATTTTATCTTCGTCATCGCACCGGGGATCTCATCGCCCGCGCGACGAACGACGTCGATCGCGTGGTCTTTGCCGCCGGGGAAGGAGTGCTGACGCTGGTGGACTCGCTGGTGATGGGCTGCGCGGTGCTGATCGTGATGTCCACGCAGATCAGCTGGCAGCTGACCCTGCTCGCCCTGCTGCCGATGCCGATCATGGCGCTGGCGATCAATCGCTATGGCGAACAGCTGCACGAGCGCTTCAAGCTGGCGCAGGCGGCGTTTTCGTCTCTGAACGATCGCACCCAGGAGAGCATGACCAGCATCCGCATGATCAAAGCGTTTGGCCTGGAAGACCGTCAGTCTGCGCTGTTTGCCGCCGATGCGGCAGACACGGGGGCGAAAAACATGCGCGTCGCGCGTATCGACGCCCGTTTTGACCCGACGATTTATATCGCAATCGGCATGGCAAATATGCTGGCGATTGGCGGCGGAAGCTGGATGGTGGTGCAGGGCACGCTTACCCTGGGGCAATTGACCAGCTTTGCGATGTATCTGGGGCTCATGATCTGGCCGATGCTGGCGCTGGCCTGGATGTTTAACATCGTGGAGCGCGGCAGCGCTGCCTACAGCCGCATTCGCGCCATGCTGGCCGAAGCGCCGGTGGTCATCGACGGTAGCGAGGCCGTACCGGAAGGGCGCGGCGTCATGACCGTCGACGTCCGCAAGTTTGTCTATCCGCATACGGAGCATCCGGTGCTGGAGAACGTTAGCTTTACGCTTCAGCCAGGGCAAATGCTGGGCATCTGCGGCCCGACGGGATCCGGCAAAAGTACCGTGCTCTCTCTGCTTCAGCGCCACTTTGACGTCACCGAGGGCGATATCCGCTTTCACGATATTCCCCTGACCAGACTGCTGCTGGACGAGTGGCGCGGTCGACTGGCGGTCGTCAGCCAGACGCCGTTTTTATTTTCGGACACCGTGGCAAACAACATTGCCCTGGGACGCCCCGGGGCGACGCAGGAAGAGATTGAACATGTGGCGCGTCTGGCCAGCGTTCATGATGATATTTTGCGTCTGCCGCAGGGGTACGAAACGGAAGTCGGGGAACGCGGCGTCATGCTGTCCGGCGGGCAAAAGCAGCGTATCTCGATTGCCCGCGCGCTGCTGCTGAATGCTGAAATTCTGATCCTGGATGATGCGCTTTCCGCCGTGGACGGCCGTACCGAGCATCAAATTCTGCATAACCTGCGCCAGTGGGGCGACGGGCGCACGGTGATAATCAGCGCCCATCGTTTGTCGGCGCTCACCGAAGCCAGCGAAATTGTGGTCTTACAGCACGGGCACATTGCCCAGCGCGGGCAGCATGAAACGCTTGCCGAGCAGCCGGGCTGGTATCGCGATATGTACCGCTATCAACAGCTTGAGGCGGCGCTGGACGATGCGCCGGAGCAGGATGAGGAGGCCGCTAATGCGTAAGCTCGGAACGATGTGGCCGACGCTCAAACGTCTGCTGGCCTACGGCTCGCCGTGGCGTAAACCGCTCTCCGTGGCCGTGCTTCTACTCTGGATTGCGGCGATTGCTGAAGTGAGCGGTCCGCTGCTCATCAGCTATTTTATCGACAACATGGTCGCCAAAAGCTACCTTCCGCTGGGGCTGGTGGCGGGCTTAGGCGTGGCCTACGTTGGCCTGCAGCTGGCGGCGGCAGGGCTGCACTATGCGCAGTCGCTGCTGTTTAACCGCGCAGCCGTGGGCGTCGTTCAGCAGCTGCGTACGGATGTGATGGACGCGGCGCTTCGCCAGCCGCTCAGCGAGTTTGACATCCAGCCGGTCGGGCAGGTGATTTCTCGCGTAACCAACGATACCGAGGTGATCCGCGATCTGTACGTTACCGTGGTCGCGACGGTGTTACGCAGCGCGGCGCTGATTGGCGCGATGCTGGTGGCGATGTTCAGCCTCGACTGGCGCATGGCGCTGGTGGCGATCACCATCTTCCCGGCGGTGCTGATTGTCATGGTCATTTACCAGCGCTACAGCACGCCGATTGTGCGTCGGGTGCGCGCGTATCTGGCCGACATTAACGATGGCTTCAACGAAGTGATCAACGGCATGAGCGTCATCCAGCAGTTCCGCCAGCAGGCGCGCTTTGGCGAACGCATGGGGGAAGCCAGCCGTTCGCACTACATGGCGCGTATGCAGACGCTGCGGCTTGATGGTTTCCTGCTGCGTCCGCTGCTGAGCCTTTTCTCGGCGCTGGTGCTTTGCGGGCTGCTGATGCTCTTCGGGCTGAGCTCAAACGGTACGATTGAAGTGGGCGTGCTGTACGCCTTTATCAGCTATCTCGGACGCCTTAACGAGCCGTTGATCGAGCTTACCACCCAGCAATCGATGCTGCAGCAGGCGGTGGTCGCCGGTGAGCGCGTGTTTGAGCTGATGGACAGGCCGCGCCAGGCCTACGGCAATGACGAGCGGCCTCTGCAAAGCGGGACTATCGCCTTTGATAACGTCTCGTTTGCCTATCGCGAAGACCGGCTGGTGCTGCAGGACATCACGCTCGACGTTCCGTCGCGCGGTTTCGTGGCGCTGGTAGGGCATACCGGCAGCGGTAAGAGCACGCTTGCCAGCCTGTTGATGGGCTATTATCCGGTCACGCACGGCGAAATCCGCCTCGATGGGCGCCCGCTCGCGTCTCTCAGCCACACCGTGTTGCGTAAAGGCGTCGCGATGGTGCAGCAGGATCCGGTCGTGCTGGCCGATACCTTCTACGCCAACGTGACCCTGGGGCGAGACTACTCCCAGGAGCAGGTCTGGGACGTGCTGGAAAAAGTGCAGCTGGCAGAGCTGGCGCGCGGGTTTAGCGATGGGATCAATACCAAACTGGGCGAGCAGGGGAACAATCTCTCCGTCGGGCAAAAGCAGCTCCTGGCACTGGCGCGGGTGCTGATTGAAACGCCGCAGATACTGATTCTGGATGAAGCCACGGCCAGTATTGACTCCGGCACCGAACAGGCCATTCAGCAGGCGCTGGCCGCCGTACGCGACCATACGACGCTGGTGGTGATTGCCCACCGTCTTTCCACCATCGTCGATGCCGATACCATTCTGGTGTTACATCGCGGACAGGCCGTTGAACGCGGTACGCACCGTGAACTGCTGGAAGCCAAAGGGCGCTACTGGCAGATGTACCAGCTGCAGCTGGCGGGCGAAGAGCTGGCGGCCAGCGTGCGTGATGAAGAGTCGCTTAGCGCCTGATGCACCAAAATGAGGCGACGCGCTAACAGTCATTCCTGTTGGTGCAAAACTGAAACGCACCCTGCACCGGCATGGTGCGTTTTTTTTCACCTGTTTGTTTATTACGGCCGCGTAATGCTCTGTGCGCCGCCGTTCCCCCTCGTTTTCATTTCTGGCACACCCCTTGCAATACCTTCTGCGTAAGCTGCGGCCATTACCGAATTCTGACTGGAGGGGATCTATGAAGCTGGTTACGGTTGTAATCAAACCATTCAAACTCGAAGACGTGCGTGAAGCGTTGTCTTCAATGGGTATTCAGGGACTGACTGTCACCGAAGTGAAAGGCTTTGGTCGTCAGAAGGGTCATGCCGAGCTTTATCGCGGGGCGGAATACAGCGTTAACTTTCTGCCAAAAGTAAAAATTGATGTCGCGATTGCTGACGATCAGCTTGATGAAGTCATTGATGTCATTAGCAAAGCGGCCTATACCGGCAAAATTGGCGACGGCAAAATTTTCGTTGCCGAACTGCAGCGCGTCATTCGCATCCGTACCGGCGAATCTGACGAAGCGGCATTGTAAATAACGCCTGGCACACAGTGATAGGGATCGAGAAAATGAAGATAGCAACACTTAAAACGGGTCTGGGTTCGCTGGCTCTGCTGCCGGGCCTGGCGCTGGCTGCTACCCCTGCGGTGGTCGACAAAGCCGATAACGCCTTTATGATGATCAGCACCGCGCTGGTGCTGTTCATGTCAATTCCGGGCATTGCGCTGTTCTACGGCGGCCTGATCCGTGGCAAAAACGTTCTCTCCATGCTGACGCAGGTTGCCGTGACGTTCGCACTGGTCTGCGTGCTGTGGGTGGTTTACGGTTACTCGCTGGCGTTCGGTACGGGCAACGCGTTCTTTGGTAACTTCGACTGGGTGATGCTGAAAAATATTGAGCTGACCGCGCTGATGGGTAGTTTCTATCAGTACATCCACGTTGCGTTCCAGGGCTCCTTCGCCTGTATTACCGTCGGGCTGATTGTGGGCGCGCTCGCCGAGCGTATCCGTTTCTCTGCCGTGCTGATCTTCGTGGTGGTCTGGATGACGCTCTCCTATGTGCCGATTGCGCACATGGTCTGGGGTGGCGGTCTGCTGGCAACGCACGGCGCGCTGGACTTCGCGGGCGGTACCGTTGTACACATCAACGCCGCGGTAGCGGGTCTGGTGGGTGCCTACCTGATTGGCAAACGCGTGGGCTTCGGTAAAGAAGCGTTCAAACCGCACAACCTGCCGATGGTGTTTACCGGTACGGCTATCCTCTACTTTGGCTGGTTTGGCTTCAACGCCGGCTCGGCAAGTGCTGCAAACGAAATCGCCGCGCTGGCCTTCGTGAACACCGTTGTGGCCACGGCGGGTGCAATCCTCTCCTGGGTGTTTGGCGAGTGGGCGGTACGCGGTAAACCTTCTCTGCTGGGTGCCTGTTCGGGTGCCATTGCTGGTCTGGTTGGCATTACGCCAGCGTGTGGTTATGTCGGCGTGGGTGGCGCGCTGCTGGTCGGCCTGGTGTCCGGTCTGGCGGGTCTGTGGGGCGTGACCGCACTGAAACGTGTGCTGCGCGTTGACGACCCATGCGATGTGTTTGGTGTTCACGGCGTGTGCGGTATCGTGGGTTGTATCATGACCGGTATCTTCGCCGCGAAATCGCTCGGTGGCGTGGGCTACGCAGAAGGCGTGACCATGGTTCATCAGGTGCTGGTGCAGCTGGAAAGTATTGCTATCACCGTTGTCTGGTCTGCCGTTGTGGCCTTCATTGGCTATAAGCTGGCGGATATGACGGTGGGTCTGCGCGTACCGGAAGAGCAGGAGCGCGAAGGCCTGGACGTCAACAGCCACGGCGAGAATGCGTATAACGCCTGATAAACAGCAAAACGGCAACCCAGGTTGCCGTTTTTATTGTGTATTCCCTCTCCCCGTGGGAGAGGGTCAGGGTGAGGGCATCAGGCCGCACACAATCACCCGCGATTACGCATTACCCCTTCCTGCACCGTAGACGCGACCAGCACGCCATCCTGAGTATAAAACTCCCCGCGCACAAACCCGCGCGCGCTCGACGCTGACGTACTCTCCACGCTGTAAAGCAGCCACTCATTCATGTTGAACGGACGGTGGAACCACATGGAGTGATCGATCGTCGCGACCTGCATCCCTTTTTCCAGGAAACCAACCCCGTGCGGCTGCAGCGCCACCGGCAGGAAGTTGAAATCTGACGCATAGCCGAGCAGATACTGATGCACGCGGAAATCTTCCGGCACGGTCCCGTTGGCACGGATCCAGACCTGGCGCTTCGGTTCGGCGGTATGGCCTTTCATCGGGTTGTGGAACTCAACCGGGCGGATCTCCAGAGGCTTATCGCAGAGAAATTTCTCTTTGACCTGCGGCGGAAGCAGATGCGCCAGCGCGCGGGCGATATCCGTCTCTGATTTTAAAGAGTCGGGCGACGGAGCCGGGGGCATCACTTTTTGATGTTCGTAGCCGGGTTCCGGCGCCTGGAAAGAGGCGGTCATGTAAAAGATTGGCTTGCCGTTTTGAATGGCCGCTACGCGGCGTGCGCTGAAGCTGTTGCCGTCTCGCAGGACTTCAACATCATACACAATCGGTTTTGCGCTATCGCCAGGGCGTAAGAAGTAGCTGTGGAACGAATGCACCAGACGGTCTGCCGGGACAGTCTCCTTTGCTGCGTACAGAGCTTGTCCAACGACTTGCCCCCCGAAGACCTGGCGTAAGCCGAGATCTTCGCTCTGTCCGCGAAAGAGTCCTTCCTCAATTTTTTCCAGATTCAGTAATGTCAGCAGATTGTTCAGTGCCTGACTCATAGTTGTCCTCAATAAACGCCGTAGCGAAAGATAGGCAGAGTATAACGCAGAAATGAAAGTGGTCCGATGGGTAGAATAATCTGAATATCGGCACGTTTTCAGGCATAAATCGGTGATCTGTGCCACACTTGAATACGTTATGTGATTGAAACGACATCGGATGGGATCGATCCCGCTGGTGCATTGATAAGGAGACTTCAATGAAACTCGTGCCCATGCTAAGTGGTGTAGCTATTGCGGTGGCGTTGTCCGCCTGTGCCGGTAAAAGCGCCCAAGTGCCAGTACCAGCAGCCGACCCGAACGGGATTAATACCCTTTCGCAGCAATCCATTCAGCAACCTAACGTTTCCGGTACCATCTGGATTAAACAGAAAGTGGCGTTGCCGCCGGATGCGGTATTAACCGTAACGCTGTCTGATGCTTCTCTGGCCGACGCGCCGTCGAAAGTCGTTGCCCAGCGTGCGGTCCGTACTGAAGGCAAGCAGGCGCCGTTTAGCTTCGTATTGCCGTATAACCCGTCGGACGTGCAGCCTAACGCCCGTATCCTGCTGAGCGCAGCGGTAACCATCAACGGCAAGCTGGTCTTTATCACCGATACGGTCCAGGAAGCGATCAACAACGGTGGGACAAAAATCGACCTGAACCTGGTGCCGGTGCAGCAGACCGAAGTGCCGGTCGCACCGCAGACCAATCAGCCGTCTCTGCCAACTCCACCGACTCAGATGTAATTTCTGCATTTCCCCTCTCCTCCGGGAGAGGGGTCAATACACCCAGCGAAACTTCTGCAAATCGATCTGACCCGACCCTGACACCTGCACACCCTCTGAAAGTAACGCCTGACGCTGGCGCTGGAGATCCGGCCCGGTGAGCGAAATGGCGCCATGACGGTTCACCACCCGATGCCAGGGCAGCGTACTGCCTTCCGGCAGCCGTTTCAGGACGCCTCCAACCTGTCGCGCCGCGCGCGGGGAACCGGCCAGACGCGCGACATCACCATAGGTGGTGACGTAGCCTTCCGGGATTGAGGCCACGATTTGCCATACGCGCTGTGGAAAGGAGTCGTGTTCGTCCATACCTTTACCTGTGGGAGTTTCTGGAAAGCTATGGTAAACGAAGATCTTCATGATTGCTGCGCCTGTTTGCGCAAGAAACCAGCATCCGGTTGCTGGTCGCTTGCAATTGGGCTTTAGCACAGGGATAATGCGCCAGCGCGTTGGTTATCAACGCTCTCAATGGGGGCTCTGTTGGTTCTCCCGCAACGCTACTCTGTTCACCAGGTCAGGTCCGGAAGGAAGCAGCCAGGGCAGACGACGTGTGTGCCGGGATGTAGCTGGCAGGGCCCCCACCCATTTGTGGCCTCATAAGATTCTTCAGCTTCACCTCTCCCTCAAAGCATTACTCCACAATAAAACTACGCCTGTATCGTGTAATATATATTTCATTGCACTGAAATATTATTGTCATAAACCTGTAATAATAGACTGTCATTTTATAATCGGACGGTTATTTTGTTCCATAACTCAAAAAAATATATATCTGGATAACATTGTTAAGTTCGTGTATTAAATAAAGTACTTATTCCGAAGGGAAGTGACAAACATGGCTACAGCGGTATTAAACGTTAAGATTGATGACGCGCTAAAAGAAAGGCTTCGCCACTATGCGGAAGTCAATAACGAGAATTTAAGCGTGACGACAGAGAAATTGCTGCTGCTGGCGTTCGAAGCAGTAGAAGAGGCGGGAGTATCGGAAGAGGATATTGATAATCAGCATACGGAAGAAGAGAGCGTTTCTCCATTTACTCCTAAAGAAATCAAGGCGCTACGTAAACTTCTGAAGAAGAGAAAATGAAACAACAACTGTCAACCGCCAGTGACTACAACGAGGCCTGCGATCTGTTGCGTTCAGGCTACGTGAAGCATGTACGTCTTGGCTGGAATGTTGGAAGCGATGAGTTCTTTCGTATTGCGTCTGACTGGTGTGATACCGGTGCAAAAATAAAGAAAGACGGTGATAACTTCGTTATTTCACTAAAAGGCTTTCCTATTCCTCCTCAGCATTAAACCCTGACCAGTGAAAACTGCTGACTGCATATATTACAGTCAGCAGTTTTTATTTTATGATCTGCTTCAAATATTTAAATATCAGATCACGCTGCGTTTTAACGATGGCACGTTTTTATTCAGGGCGAGCCATAACGGTTTGATCCTAAGCAACGCCTGCTCAAGCTCTGTCGATTCCAGCGAGAAGGGCATACGTAAATAGCGGTCAAACGCCCCCGATAAACCAAATCGCGTCCCGGTTCCCAGGTTAATCCCGATTATTTCTGCCCGCGCGGCAAGCTGTGTCGCCAGCATGCCCGGGAGCTCTATCCAGTAAGAGAGCCCGCCTTCCGCCTCGTGGAATTTCCACTCCGGGAAATGTTCGCGCAGCAGGTCACCACATCGATCGCGCCGTTCCGCCAGCATCTTCCGGCGTGCGGGCAGAAACGTCTCGCTGTTGTTAATGAGCCACCGCATTGCCAGCTGTTCGAGCAGCGGCGAGCCTAAATCCAGAGTATCCCGCGTCTGGGCAAGGGTGGCGATGATGCGCGATGAGGCACGGATCCAGCCGAGACGCAGCCCGCCCCAGAAGCTTTTTCCGGCAGAGCCTAAGGTGATGACGGTGGCCTGCGGGTTAAAGGCGGCCAGCGGTGGCGGGGGAGGCGCATCAAACCAGAGATCCACCATCGTTTCATCCACCACCAGCGCCGTGCGGGTTTGGGCTGCAATATCCGTGATGGCCTGACGGGTGGCGATATCCATACAGCGCCCGGTCGGATTATGAAAATCTGGCATCAGGTAGGCCAGACGCGGCGCCGTCTGGGCAAGCGTTGCGGCAAAGCCATCCGTATCCCAGCCGGTTTCCGGCAGCGACACCCCGACTGGCCGACACTGCGCCCCCTGAATGGCGGCAATCGCCAGCGGATAGGTGGGATGATCGACCACGACGCGGTCCCCCGGCCCGGTCATCATCCGCAGCACCAGCGCAAAGCCGCTGACGGCGCCATTAACCACCATCACTTCGTCTGCGCGGGTGGGAAGGCCCCGCGCGGTATAGCGCGCAGCGATGGCCTCCCGCAGCGTCGGTAGCCCCAGCTGATCGTAGCCCGTCAGCGAGAGATGCGGGGTAATGGCCGTGAGCGCATGGGCATAAGCCTGATGGATCTCCGGCCCGGCATTCAGGGCGGCAGTGGAGAGATCCAGTGCGGCGCTCGCCGCGGAAAGGGTGGGAACGGCGCGCGTGTCAGGGAGAATGACCCGTGACCCGCTGCCGTGGCGGCTTTCAAGGTACCCCTCTTCACGCAGGTGGGCGAGCGCGCTGCTGATGGTGGTTCGGCTCACGTCCAGCGCCGTGGCCAGCTCACGCTCGCCCGGCAGCCGCGTATTCAGTGCCAGACGCCCATCAAGAATTAACAAACGCAGCGCGTCGGCCAGCTGTCGCCAGAGCGGGGTGCGGGATGAGGCTTGCTGCCAGTGGCCTAAAAGGCGTACCAGAGACTGGCTTCCGAAGCGACGTGATGACATATGCAGTCCACTATTTGAAAACTGGACATTAATCATAGTGCCATTTTAGGTCAGGATGAAAGCCTGGTTCACTGGAGAAGATAAAAATGGTACGTCGTCTGCTACAACTCTATGTCGGTTTAGGACTGTATGGCCTTTCCACCGCGATGTTTATTCGTTCCGATTTGGGTGTCGATCCCTGGGATGTGTTTCACCTCGGGGTGGGGATGCAGCTGGGGATGACTATCGGGACGGTGATCATTGTGACCGGCGCGGCGGTGCTGCTGCTGTGGATCCCGCTGCGCCAGATGCCGGGCCTTGGCACGATCAGCAACGTGATTTGTATCGGTCTGGCGGCAGACGCCAGCATGGCGCTTATCCCGGAGCTGGATTCGCTAGCCGTTCGAATTGCTTTCCTGGTGTCGGGCATCGTGATGAACGCGATTGCGACCAGCATGTACATCGGGGCCGGTTTCGGGCCAGGCCCGCGCGACGGCCTGATGACCGGCATTCACGCCCGACTGGGTTGGTCCATTCGCAGCGTGCGTACCTCAATTGAGGTGTCCGTTCTGCTGATTGGGTGCGTGCTTGGCGGCACGTTTGGGGTGGGAACCGTACTGTATGCACTGACCATTGGCCCGCTTATCCAGCTCTGCCTGCCCTGGTTCCGCCAGAAGCCACGCATTGCGGAAATACCCCAGCCGGAGCGGGTTGTTTAATTTTGCGAAGCGCTCACATGTTTTAACGGCGTCGCTGTGCCAGAATAGACGCTTCGAAAATCGCGATGCCAGAAAGCATGAAAGCAATCACTCTCTATGATGTCGCCCTCCTTGCGGGGGTTTCTTATCAGACCGTTTCCCGCGTCATTAACGACGCGGAACATGTCTCTGCCCGCACGCGAGAAAAGGTGCAGCAGGCGATGGCGGAGCTGCACTACGTTCCTAACCTTCGGGCGCAGCAGCTGGCGGGGAAACGCACCCGTACGCTGGGCCTCATCACCACCGACCTGGCCCTGCACGCGCCTTCGCAAATTGTGTCGGCAGTCAAATCGCGTGCGGCGGAACAGGGGGCGAGCGTCCTTATCTCCATGGTGGAGCAACCCCGGCAGTGTCAGGCCGCGCTTCAGGCGCTGCTGGCACAGCGGGTGGACGCGCTGCTGGTGAATGTGCCGCTTGACGATCCGCACGCCGAAGAGATCGGGGCGCTGGCGTCGCCCGTCCCGGTGCTGTTCCTCGATGTATCGCCCTCAGCGCGGGTAAACAGCCTCGTGTTTAACGCGGAGCAGGGGGCGCGTCTGGGCGTTGAGCATCTGCTTTCTCTGGGGCATCAGCGCATTGCCCTGCTGAGCGGGCCGGAAAGCTCGGTCTCTGCGCGGGCGCGCCTGGCGGGCTGGAAAGCGACGCTGGCGCAGGCGGGTCTTAACGCAGCGGCTGTGGCCTACGGTGACTGGAGCGCGGCCAGCGGTTATGAGAAGGGACACGTGCTGCTGTCGGGGGCGGCATTACCGGACGCGATTCTGGTGGCGAACGATCAGATGGCGCTCGGGGTGATGCGCGCCTGCGCGGAAAAAGGGATCGCGATCCCTGGCCAGCTTTCGGTGGTAGGGTTTGACGATACGGCCGACAGCGCCTGGTTTTCCCCGCCGCTGACAACCATTCGTCAGGCGTTTCGCGAGGCGGGCGAACGCAGCGTGGAGTGGCTGCTGGCGCCTTCCGGGGGCGAAGCGTGCCGGCAGGTTCAGCTGCCGGTGACGCTGGTTACCCGTCATTCCAGCGCACGGCGCAACCCTAAGCAGGCCGAACGCGAGGATCTGGCGCAGCAGCTCAGAAGTCTGGCACTGCTTGCCGAGCAGATTGCCCGCAAATAAAACTTTGTGATCGGACTCGCTACCCCGCGATTGAACGCTTTACCGTTGCCGGGTGCCAGGGCATGTTAACCAAAATTGTGAGCGCTTCGCAAAGAGGTTACTATGTCTACCACTTCACCGCTGACCCTCAGCGCCATTCTGGCCCGTCGGGACTGGGAAAATCCTGGCGTCACCCAGTGGAACCGTCTGGCCGCACACGCGCCGTTACACAGCTGGCGCAATGAACCCTCTGCCAGAGATGATGCTGGATCCGCCAGCAGGCACGTTCTCAACGGGCTATGGCGGTTTAGCTACTTTACCGCGCCGGAGCAGGTTCCTCAGGCATGGGTAACCGAAGATTGCGCCGATGCCGTTGCGATGCCCGTGCCGTCTAACTGGCAGATGCAGGGGTTCGACACGCCCATCTATACCAATGTCACCTATCCTATCCCCGTTAACCCACCTTTTGTGCCGCAGGAAAACCCGACCGGTTGTTACTCGCTCACATTTGAGGTGGATGACGCCTGGCTCCGGAGCGGGCAGACCCGCATCATCTTCGACGGCGTGAACTCGGCGTTCCATCTCTGGTGCAACGGACAGTGGATGGGCTATTCCCAGGACAGCCGATTGCCCGCCGAATTTGACCTCTCGGCGGCCTTGTGCCCCGGGCAGAACCGCCTGGCGGTCATGGTATTGCGCTGGTGCGACGGCAGCTATCTGGAAGATCAGGACATGTGGCGCATGAGCGGCATCTTCCGCGATGTGACGCTGCTGCATAAACCCGAGACGCAGATTGCCGATTATCACGTGGTGACGGACCTGAATGAGGAGCTGGATCGCGCGGTGCTGAAGGTGGATGTCGCGCTGGCAGGCGCTGGCTTTGCAGACTGCGAGGTGGTCATGACCCTGTGGCGCACGGGTGAAAAATGCGCCAGCGTTTCCCGGCGGCCAGGATCTGCCATCGTCGACGAGCGCGGCAGCTGGGCCGAGCGGCTAACGGCAGCGATCCCCGTCGACCAGCCCGCGCTCTGGAGCGCTGAAACGCCAGAACTGTATCGCCTGACGATTGCGCTTCTTAACCCGCAGGGTGAGGTGCTGGAGGTTGAGGCGTGCGACGTGGGCTTCCGCCGCGTTGAGATCGGCAATGGCCTGCTGAAGCTTAACGGTAAACCGCTGCTGATCCGCGGGGTTAACCGGCACGAGCATCACCCGGAAAACGGCCAGGTGATGGACGAAGCGACCATGCGCCGCGATATCGAAATCATGAAGCAGCACAACTTCAACGCCGTGCGCTGCTCGCACTACCCTAACCATCCCATGTGGTACCGGCTTTGCGACCGCTACGGGCTGTACGTCGTTGACGAAGCCAATATCGAAACGCACGGCATGGTGCCGATGAGCCGCCTTGCTGACGATCCGCGCTGGCTGCCCGCGATGAGCGAGCGGGTGACCCGCATGGTGCAGCGCGATCGTAATCATCCCTCGGTTATCATCTGGTCCCTGGGCAATGAGTCGGGCCACGGTGCGAATCACGATGCGCTGTACCGCTGGCTGAAAACCACCGATCCTACGCGTCCGGTGCAGTATGAAGGCGGCGGCGCGAACACGGCGGCGACCGATATTGTCTGTCCGATGTACGCCCGGGTCGATCGGGATCAGCCCTTCCCGGCAGTGCCTAAATGGTCAATCAAGAAATGGATCGGCATGCCGGACGAAACGCGCCCGCTGATCCTCTGTGAATACGCCCACGCGATGGGAAATAGCTTTGGCGGGTTTGCGAAATACTGGGAAGCGTTTCGCAGCCATCCTCGCCTGCAGGGTGGGTTTGTCTGGGACTGGGTCGATCAGGCCCTGACGAAACGGGACGAAAAGGGCAACGCGTTCTGGGCCTACGGCGGAGACTTCGGCGATAAGCCGAACGACAGGCAGTTCTGTCTAAACGGGCTGGTGTTCCCCGATCGCTTGCCGCACCCGGCGCTGTACGAGGCGCAGCGCGCCCAGCAGTTCTTTACCTTTACGCGGGTCAGCACCTCTCCGCTGGTGATTGAGGTGCAAAGCGGCTACCTGTTCCGCCACACCGATAACGAAGTGCTGAACTGGACGGTTGCCCGGGACGGGGACGTGCTGGCCGCGGGCGAGGTGACGCTCTCGATGACGCCTGAAGGCACCCAGCGTCTGGAGATTGACCTGCCGGCGCTGAACGCCGGGCCGGGTGAGGTCTGGCTGAACGTTGAAGTACGCCAGCCGCGGGCAACGCCGTGGTCTCCGGCTGACCACCGCTGCGCGTGGGAGCAGTGGCCGCTTCCGGCTCCCCTTTTTATTGCTCCGCCAGTCCCGGCGGGCGAGCCGCCGGTGTTAACGCAAAACGATCGCATCCTGGAGATCGCCCATCGTCAACAGCGCTGGCAGTTCGATCGCGCATCCGGACACCTGACTCAATGGTGGCGAAACGGCGTTGAAACGCTCCTTTCACCTCTGACGGATAACGTCAGCCGCGCGCCGCTGGATAACGACATTGGCGTGAGCGAGGCGACGCAGATCGATCCGAACGCCTGGGTTGAGCGCTGGAAAGCGTCGGGCATGTACGATCTCACCTCGCGCGTTTTGCACTGTGAGGCACAGCAGCACGCAGGCGACGTGGTGGTCACAACCCAGCACGTACTTGAGTATCGCGGCAAAGCCCTGTTCATGAGCCGTAAAGTCTGGCGGGTAGACGATCGGGGTGTTCTGCATGGCGATATTCAGGTCGATATGGCATCTGATATCCCTGAACCCGCGCGCGTTGGCCTGAGCGTTCATCTTGCCGAAACGCCGGAAAACGTTCACTGGCTGGGGCTGGGGCCGCATGAAAACTACCCGGACAGAAAGCTGGCGGCGCAGCAGGGTCGCTGGACATTACCTCTCGAGGCCATGCACACGCCGTATATCTTCCCGACGGAAAATGGTTTGCGCTGCGATACCCGGGAACTTGTGGTGGGAACGCATCAGCTGAACGGCCGGTTCCATTTCTCGGTGAGCCGCTACGGCCAGCAGCAGCTGCGTGAGACAACCCATCATCATCTGCTGCGCGAAGAGCCGGGATGCTGGCTCAATCTCGATGCGTTCCATATGGGCGTGGGCGGCGACGACTCCTGGAGCCCCAGCGTCTCTCCGGAATTCCTCCTGCAGACACGCCAGCTTCGCTATACCTTCAGCTGGCAGCAGACCCTTAGCTGACCATGAAGATGCGGCCACAGAGCGTGGCCGCAGTCTTACGCCAGAATGCCGCTCAGGCCATGCAGGCTCATGTAAATCCCTACTACGGTAATCAGCGCAGCGGAGATCCACGGCGCTTTACGGGAGAATTCGCTAAACCCGGGCCAGCGTTTGGTCGCGTGCTTGAGGCTTAAGGCGGCAATCGCGCCGGAAGCGACCAGCGTTAACGCCAGACCAATGCTGAAGCTGAACACCAGCGTCGCGCCGAGGGCGAAATGCTTTAGCTGCAGGCAGATCAGCAGCACGGTGATGGACGCCGGACAGGGGATAAGCCCGCCGGTCAGGCCAAACATCACGATCTGTCCGGTGGTGACATTTTGACCGCTGAAGCGCCGGTTAATATCCTGCGCGTGAGCGCGCTGGTGGGCGTCCTGCCACTCTTCTTCAACCAGCGAGTGTTCGTGGTGATGGTGATGATGATCATGATGGTGGTCATGGACATGGTCATGGTGGTGGTGGTGGTGATCATGGTCGTGATGATGATGATCGTGCGGCTGGCTCTCTTTCCAGGTTCGCCACGCCATCCACAGGGCGATCGCAACGATCAGCACCCCGGAAATCAGCTGGAACCAGGGTTCGGACGTGTGTGCATCCCAGCCCCGACCAAACCATAATCCCGCCATCGCAACGAGCCAGACCACCGCCGTATGGGAGAGCGTGGCCGCCAGGCCGAGCAGCACCGCCTGTTTCAGCGTGCCTCGGATGGCAACAATAAAGGCGGCCATCATTGTTTTTGAATGGCCCGGTTCCAGGCCATGTAGCGCACCGAGCAGGATAGCGCTGGGAACAAACAGCCAGGCGTTGCCCTGCTGAAGGAGTGAAGCAAAATCGGTCATGGGAAATTCCGGAGTGGAAAGCGTGCGGAGATACTACTCCCCCCCAGTAGCGTAATACTACCCCCCAGTAGAAAAATACTCAGGGGGAGTAGAGCGTGATATGCTTTAAAAGCCAAAAAATAAGGGAGACAGAGATGTCACATACCGTTCGAGACAAGAAGATGTTACTGACTCGCCTGAAGAAAATTCAGGGGCAGAGCACCGCGCTGGAGAAAATGCTCAACAGCGATCACGAATGCGCCGAGGTGTTACAGCAGCTGGCGGCGATCCGCGGGGCGGTGAATGGCATGATGATGCAGGTGATCGAAGGGCATTTAACCGATCATGTGGTGAAAGAGCCTGAAGAAGCGCAGCGTGAAGCCGATCTTGGCGTGGTGTTGCGGGTGATGAAATCCTATCTTAAGTAGAATGCATGCCGAGGTTATTTTCTGCCCAGAGAATAAATTCCGTTTTTGGCAGCGCTTTGCTGTAGTACCACCCCTGCCCGTACTGCACGCCGTGTTGGTGCAGCCAGGCGAGCTGCCCTGCGGTTTCGACGCCCTCCGCCACCATCGCCAGCTTCAGCGACTTCGCTATTTCAATGATGTGCGGCGTCACGTTTTTATACTCCAGCGCATCCACGAACGATTTATCAATTTTTAGCGTGTCGACGTCCAGATCCTGCAGATAGCTCAGGCTGGAATAGCCCGTGCCAAAATCATCTATATAAACAGGGTGGCCCGAACGACGAAATGCGGCGATAGCCGGTGCGCTAATTTTGGGGTCGGCAAAGCCGCGCTCGGTGAGCTCAAGGGCGATTTGTCGGGGATGGATTTGCCACTTATTCAGGAGCTGACTCAACAGAGGCGGCAGGATGCCGGAGGTTAAATCGGCAGGGGCGAGGTTAATGGAGATATGCTGATCCGGATAGCGTTGCAGCCAGTGGCCCATATCTTCAAACACCTTTTCGATGACTAACTGCGTCAGCTTCGAGATGAGCCCCGTTTGCTCGGCAAGGGGGACAAAAATATCCGGCGAGAGGCAGCTTCCGTCCGGCTGTGGCCAGCGCGTCAGCGCCTCAGCGCCCACAATTTTTCCGCTACAGAGCGCCACGATGGGCTGATAGTGGACCACAAAATCCCGGCTGTTAATGGCGTCAAGCAGGCGATTGCGCGGCGACTGGATACGCCGCAGGATCCGCAGGACAAACAGTGCGGCGAGCAGGCTTATCAACATGCCGAACGGTAACCAGAAAAGAAGCTGCCGGTGCCAGGTTTCAGCCAGCGGTTTGAGCGTTGCCCATGCGACAACGGTAAACCCAAGCTCAGGTACAGACTTCATGACGTACATTGAACCGTTGTACTGCACGCTTTTCACACCCCGCTCCTGAACCATGTCGCGGATGTGAGAGTCGAGCTTGCTGCTGCTGGCAAATATGCGGTGCGTTGCGCTTCCTACCAGGGCGGCATCAATCGCTATCTCGCCGAAAGGGATCACGTCCACCAGCGAGGCAGGATCGATCATGACAAGGTAGTGGCCTTTTCCCAGCACCGTCATGTAGCGGTTAAACCCAAGATCGTTTTGCGTTGTCAGCCACGCGCTGTAACCATCTTCGGTAATGCGCATTGGAGGAGGGAAAGGGGACGCGTGACTGGTTTGCTCCAGGGAGGAGCAGAGCGGTCGAAGATTGTCGATATAAATCACTTCCTGGACATATCGCCACGAGAAAGCGACCCGGCGCATTTCCCGCAATTGCAAGGGGCTACACGGCACGCCCTCAAAGGCCTGCAGGTGATCGAGCGCTTCTTTTGCCTGATCCACAACCCTGTCGGTGCGTACCAGCACGCGGGAGGCATAGTTATCCAGCGCATCGGCGAATTTATCTTCCGCCTGGCGATGGGCCAGCCAGATGCTCAGGCAAATGGGGACCAGCACAGAAAAGATAAGTACGCCAGTCACCAGACTGACCAGATGTCGGGTTTTCATGCTGTCGTGTCCTTCCTCGTATACCCGTTCCTGGGCATTGAGTTCCCTGCCTGAAGAGAAAGATTTTACCGCGAAATGATATAGTTATAGCACGTGGTTGGCATGGTTTTCATTTTATCTCAGGCATACGAGAAATTATCGTCAGAAGAGAGGGGTTGTTTTTTCAACCTCGCCTGGATATTATTTTGTTATGTTATAACAAAACATAAAGGATTTGCGATGAAACCCAATATCCACCCAGCCTATCGCACCGTGGTATTCCACGACACCAGCGCTAATGAATACTTTAAAGTCGGCTCAACCATTAAAACCGACCGCGAAATTGAACTCGACGGTGAAACGTATCCGTACATCACCATTGAGGTTTCTTCAAAATCGCACCCGTTTTATACCGGTAAGCAGAAAACGTTCTCCACGGACGGCAGCGCAGCGCGCTTCCGCAAGCGTTTTGGCGGTTTTCTCAATGCGAAGCGGGGCTAATCATGCAGGTACTTAACTCATTACGCAGTGCAAAGCAGCGTCACCCGGATTGCCAGATTGTCAAACGCAAGGGACGCTTATACGTGATTTGCAAATCTAATCCGCGCTTTAAGGCGGTTCAGGGACGTAAAAAAAGACGCTAAACGCGCGTTTCTCGCCAGCTTTCCAGGGATCTAATCTGTTTGCCATCGGCGGTAAAATTGTCGGTGGCAAGCCAGCTTTCAAAGGCGCTCGCCAGCGCCGGCCACTCTTTGTCGAGAATCGAAAACCAGTCGGTATCCCGGTTACGGCCTTTTATGACCAGCGCCTGACGAAAGCGCCCCTCAAACTGAAAGCCCAGACGCAGCGCCGCTTTACGGGAAGGCTCGTTCAGGCTATTGCACTTCCATTCATAACGCCGGTACCCCAGGGTATCGAACACGTATCGCATCAGCAGATACTGCGCTTCTGTCGACCCTGGCGTGCGGCTTAACAGAGGAGAGAAGTGAACGTGCCCCACTTCCACGACCCCGTTTTTAGGATCGATCCGCATCAGGGACAGCGTCCCGACAGGAGACTGGGTCCGGTTATCCATAACGGTAAAGTGGATGGGATCGGATAACTCACTTACGCTCGCCACCCAGTCGGCAAACTCCTCTGCGGTGGCATCGGGTTCACGCAGCAGCCACGTCCAGCTGCGGGTATCTTCAGCCAGGGAATAGGCGGAGAACAACGCGTGGGCATGCTCCACGCGCAGCGGCTCAAGCCGACAATAGTGACCCTGAAGGACCACCCGGGACGGGTGCTGACGAGGCTGCCAGTCGATAAGGGCTTCGCCTACAGGTTGTCCAAACTCGTTGAATGTATTCATCTTTATTTCCATGACGTTGAAAAGATCTCCAGATTAGTGAATTGCTGGTTCCTTAAAAAGAACCACCAGGCTATGTTTTTCTGGTACCACAAGGAGGGAAGATGAATATACCGGGTGATGAGCTTTACACTTTGCTCCATGCTGCGCTGAAAAAGCGTGGGCAGGAGACGCTTCAGCGCGCGCTCTATCTTGCTTTGCGGGAGGCCATACTGGGCGGAAGGCTTCGGTCCGGCAGCCAACTGCCCGGTTCGCGAACGCTGGCGCAGCAGATCTCGGTTTCCCGAAACACCGTCAATGCGGCGCTGGACCAGCTCACGCTCGAAGGTTATTTACTGCGTAACCGTCAGGGAACGCGGGTGGGGCAATTCGCTCAGCGTACGATTGCCCGGGCATTGCCGGATCCTGACATCAGGCTGACAAAACGGGTCGCCCTGCTGCCCGCGCCCGTGCCGCGCGACACCCCGGTGATGGCGTTTACGCCGGGAACGCCAGCCATTAACTATTTCCCCTTGCCGCTGTGGCGGCGATTGTACGATCGCGTCCTGCGCGAGGAGGGAAGTGCCCTGTTAGGCTATGGCGACCCGGCCGGCGAGCCGTCGCTGCGTGCCGCGATTGCCCGGCATCTCGCCCTGTCCCGCGGTATCGACTGCGACGCCAGCCAGATTGTGATAACCGAAGGGGCGCTTGAAGGCGTCAACCTCTGCACGATGCTGTTAAGCGAGCCTGGCGATGTCGCCTGGGTAGAAAACCCCGGCTATAGCGGGGCAAAGAGTGCGTTTGTTAAAACTGGCCTGGCAATGACGGGAATACCGGTTGATGACGAGGGAATGTGCTGGGAAGGGCTGGATGCGCCTGCGCCCTCAATGATTTTTACCTCACCTTCGCATCAGTTCCCTTACGGAAGTGTGCTCAGCGCGCGGCGGCGGCTGGCGCTGCTGGAACTGGCCCGGCAGCACAACGCGTGGATCATTGAAGACGATTACGACAGCGAGTTCCGTTATGCCGGTGAGCCCGTACCAGCGATGCTGGGAATGGTCAACAATGCGCCCGTTGTGTATCTGGGAACGTTCAGTAAAACGCTGTTTCCCTCGCTCAGAATGGGGTTCATGGTGCTACCGCCAGCGCTGGCGAAAGCGGCTCGCCCGGCCATCGGCTCGCTGTTGCGCGGAGGGCATCGTGCGGAGCAGCGTACCCTGGCGCTGTTCATTGAAGAAGGTCACTATGCCCGTCATCTTGCCGCCATGCGTCGGCTCTACCGTAAACGCTACCGCCAGCTGCGTGAGGTGCTGAGCGCAGAGCTTCATTCTCCGCATCGCATTCTGGCAGGCGAAGGGGGAATGCATCTGACGCTGGCGATAGACGGTATTGACGACCAGAAGCTGGTGGAGCAGGCGAGGGCGTTTCAGCTGGCACCCGCTGCGCTGAGCGGGTACTACCTGGAGGCGAAGCAGGGGCAAACCGGTCTGGTTTTAGGTTACGGCAATACCTCTGCTTCTCAGTTTGCGCCGGGGATCCGACGCCTGCAGGCGTTAATTACGCAGCAGCAGGGCGGGAAAGGGTAAAAACATCATAGAATGAGAGCTGACCTTTGGTGGAGACCATTTTCTGCAGCTTCTCTTTTTGCCCGGCTTCAACCGCCGGAGAGTGCATGATGTTTTCGATCAGCTCCTCTGGCACGTAACGCGTGTTGTACCATTCGCCGTTATAGCAGACCCGGAAATCGAGCACGTCGATATCTTCGTAACGGTAGCGCGGATTCACGTCGAAAAAGAAAAAGGCGTTAAAGACGACAAACAGTACAACCAGCAGCCAGACGGAGTCCACCAGCGTTTCGGACTTCAGCATTACAATCAGCGTCGCCAGCCACGCGGCATACATGGCGACAAACAGTCCAGGATGTTTGCGAATAAAGCTAATGCTAAAGCGCGGGCGATTGTCGCGCTTTTCGCGGAGGTTGAGATCGTCGATGGTGGCGGTAAGCAGGCGCTGTATCTCGGTCATTTTTTGCCTTCATAAGAGTTGACAATACAGGGGGTCTGCCAATTTTAGGGGAGCCATCAGGCTGAAAAAAGTAACAGTCTGGCGCTAAAAGACTATAACAGTTGACTCCCCGCAACCTCACAGCGTTTTGATGATTTTTGCCGGATTGCCGCCAACGACGACGTTAGCCGGGACGTCTTTCGTCACGACGGCGCCGGAGGCCACCACCACATTATCACCAATGGTGACGCCAGGGTTAATGACAGCCCTGCCGCCAATCCAGACGTTATTGCCAATATTGACGGGTTTTCCAAACTCCACGCCGCTGTTTCGTTCTTCCGCGTCCAGGGGATGGGTAGCCGTATAAATATGAACACCCGGTGCGAGCATACAGTTATCGCCAATATGAACAGGGCAGACATCCAGCATCACGCAGTCGAAGTTAGCGTAAAAGTTTTTGCCCAGATAAATGTTATATCCGTAGTCGCAGCGGAAGCTCGGCTCAATATAAGCGCCTGCGCTTTGTCCCAGAAGTTCCGCCAGAATGTTCTGGCGTTCTGTTTTTTCATCAGGCGCGGTGTGGTTATAGCGGTAAACCAGATGGCGGGCGTGCAGTCGGTCAGCCCGTAACGTCTCATCGCCGGGGCGGTAATGTTCACCGGCAATCATTTTCTGTTTTTCTAAGCTCATTGGAAACCTCTCTGGATGTTATTACCGAAGGGTAATCGGAACAGGCCAGAAGGGGAACGTTCCCGAAAAGCCGATGTGACTGACGTCACAACATTGCTGCTGATGAACACGTTTTACACGGAGACCTGGCCTGGGCACAGGGAGCATAACGGGACAGGTAAATACTCAGAACGAGGCGTAGAACTCTACAGACACCCTTCAAAGATTAACGGACAAATTTCCACACAGAAGTAGGGATTTTGTCATACAGTTTATTCATTGTCAGTTCAGCAAGACGATGGTCAGCGGCTGAATAAAATACCGCCAGTTCATTATCAGAAAGCTCGTATTTATTCTTTTCAATGACGCGCTCAAGCGTATCAATTGACTGACAACGTCGTAAGCGCATCAAATAATCGATTTTTGTGAGTGGTTTATCAGACATAAATTCACCTTAGTAATTGTAATAATTTTAACAGGAAAGACTCACCGGGTTAGCTCTGCTCACGTTGACGAAACAGCGGAATAGCCGATTTCCCGATTTACGCCATTTTTGCAAATCCTGCGCGTTAATGCCGTAACTGCTGAACAACATAAAGGTGTCGTCCAGGTATTCATCAATTTGCTCAATGAGCTTATTATCTTCATTGTACTTAATTTTATAATTAAGTGCGAAGGTTGCGATATGCTCTATCAGCTCATTCAACTGTAAATTGATGGCAGATGTTGGGTCGTTTACCCAGCCATGGTTACTTTCATCAAGATTGGCAAGGCAGTCATGGTACAAGGATTCGCAGAGAAATTTCAACTGCGCGATATCATGCCTTTTTGGCGAGTACTCGTCCATAGCGCATCCCCTTCTGAGTGATTTCTTACTCACCGAACATCATTGTCGGGATGGATACAACTGACTTAGCTACATGAGTGCTGTGTTCCTGATAACCTAACTATAAGCCACTCCTTCCTGGATTTCACCGCGCTATTACGAAAAATTACAAATAAAAACCGCAGGCTGGGAGCGTGTACGCAAATGGTCACCCTGGACTCAACGTTTTTATCCAAATTAACGACGGGGTTTTATCGCTTCCTTACGTTTCATCGGCTTAGCAAAAATGATGAGAAAAGTTCAGATTCAGACTTATCTTTGTAAGAACTTCTTATTAGGAATATTCCTAATAGCTTAAGCGGGGAAATGAAATTAAAAAAATCCTGAATTCACCGATTAAGGTATCAGTTAATTATGATATGTCTATTTAAGATGGCAGAAAATAAATAGAGCCACAATAAGCGTAATTTATGATTTTTTCTGAAAATGAAAAAGGCCGCTAATGCGGCCTTTTTATCATGTGGAACCGGTATCAGTGAGGTTCTACCGAATGACTGTGTTCAACATCTTCATTCTTGCGGCTAAAGCGGCGGCGAACCACCACGAAGAACACCGGTACGAAGAAGATAGCCAGTACGGTCGCGGTAACCATACCGCCCATCACGCCTGTACCTACCGCGTTCTGCGCGCCGGAGCCCGCACCGGAGCTGATAACCAGCGGCAGTACGCCGAGGATGAACGCCAGCGACGTCATCAGGATTGGGCGCAGACGCATACGAACCGCTTCAAGCGTCGCCTCAATAAGGCCTTTGCCCTCTTTCTCCATCAGATCTTTGGCGAATTCAACGATAAGTATCGCGTTCTTCGCCGACAAGCCAATGGTTGTCAGCAGGCCTACCTGGAAGTAAACGTCGTTGGTCAGTCCACGGAACGTTGCCGCAAGCAGCGCACCGATAACCCCGAGTGGAACCACCAGCATAACGGAGAACGGAATCGACCAGCTCTCGTACAGTGCCGCCAGACACAGGAAGACCACAATCAGTGAAATGGCGTACAGGGCAGGGGCCTGGTTACCGGACAGACGTTCCTGATAGGACATACCGGTCCAGTCATAGCCGATACCCGCAGGCAGTTTGCTTGCCAGTTCTTCCATCAGGTTCATGGCTTCACCGGTGCTTCGGCCCGGAGCAGCCTGACCCAGGATCTCCATCGATGGCAGACCGTTATAGCGTTCCAGACGCGGCGAACCGTATTCCCAGCGTGAGGTTGAGAACGCCGAGAACGGTACCATCTGACCATTGCTGCCGCGCACGAACCAGCTGTTGATATCGTTAGGCAACATACGGTACTGCGCCTCGGACATCACGTACACTTTCTTCACACGACCGCGATCGATGAAGTCGTTAACGTAGCTACCGCCCCAGGCTGCGCCCAGCGTGGTATTGATGTCACTGATGGATACGCCCAGCGCCTGAGCTTTCTCCTGGTCGATATCGATCTTGTACTGCGGCGTATCTTCCAGGCCGTTTGGACGCACGCCGACCAGCAGGTCAGGGTGTTTAGCGACTTCACCAAACAGCTGGTTACGCGCCTGCGTCAGTTTTTCGTGGCCCAGACCGCCCTGGTCAATCAGCTGGAAGTCGAAACCGGTCGCCGTACCCAGTTCAACAATCGCTGGCAGGTTAAAGGCAAAGACCATCGCATCTTTAATCTGCGAGAAGGTTCCCATTGCACGGCCGGTGATGGCTTCAACCTTGTTCTTTTCGCCTGGACGTTCAGACCAGTCTTTCAGAGAAACGAAGGCAATACCGGTGTTCTGACCACGACCCGCAAAGCCAAAGCCGTTAACCGCAAACACGGACTCAACGTTGTCTTTCTCTTTGGTGAGATAGTAGTCCGTCACTTCATCCAGCACTTTCTGGGTACGCTCTTGCGAGGCACCCGCCGGAAGCTGCGCCATCGTCAGGAACACGCCCTGGTCTTCATCTGGCAGGAACGAGCTTGGCAGACGAACGAACAGGAAGGCCATGCCCACCACGATGATGATATAGAGCAGCAGGTAACGACCGGTGCTGCGCAGGATGTTGCCCACGCTGTCGGTGTAGTGATGCGTGCTCTTATCGAACATGCGGTTAAACCAGCCGAAGAACCCTTTGTGCTCGCCGTGACCGCCTTTCTGAATTGGCTTCAGCATGGTGGCACACAGGGCAGGGGTCAGGATCAACGCCACCAGCACCGACAGCGCCATCGCGGAAACGATGGTAATGGAGAACTGGCGGTAAATCGCACCGGTAGAGCCCCCGAAGAAGGCCATCGGGATAAATACCGCAGACAGCACCATCGCGATACCGACCAGCGCGCCCTGGATCTGGCCCATTGATTTACGGGTCGCTTCCTTCGGCGGCAAACCTTCTTCCGCCATCACGCGTTCGACGTTCTCGACCACGACGATGGCGTCATCCACCAGCAGGCCGATGGCGAGCACCATCCCGAACATCGTCAGGGTGTTTATCGAGTAGCCGAATATCGACAGGATCGCAAAGGTCCCGAGCAATACCACCGGCACGGCAATCGTTGGGATAAGCGTCGCGCGGAAGTTTTGCAGGAACAGGTACATCACCAGGAATACCAGGATGATCGCCTCAACTAGCGTCTTAACCACTTCATGAATCGAGATTTTGACGAACGGCGTGGTGTCGTACGGGTAAACGATTTTCAGACCTGACGGGAAGAACGGTTCCATCTTCTTCAGCTCTGCGCGGATCGCCGTGGCGGTGTCCAGGGCGTTAGCGCCGGTCGCCAGTTTGATACCCAGACCGGAAGCCGGTTTACCGTTAAACTTCGCGATGATGTCGTAGTTCTCACCGCCCAGCTCAACTTTCGCCACGTCGCGCAGGCGAACCTGCGAACCGTCCTGATTCACCTTCAGCAGAATTTTGCTGAATTCATCGGCAGAGGTCAGACGGGTCTGCGCGATGATCGAGGCGTTAAGCTGCTGGCCTTTCACCGGCGGCGTACCGCCTAACTGACCGGCCGCTACCTGGGCGTTCTGCGCTTTAATCGCGCTGATCACGTCAACCGGCGTCAGCTGGAAGTTGTTCAGCTTGTTCGGATCCATCCAGATACGCATCGCGTACTGGGAACCGAACAGCTGCACGTCACCCACACCGGAAGTACGGCTAATAGCGTCCTTCATGTTGGCGCCCACGTAGTCGGAAATATCCTCCTGCGTCATGGTGCCGTTGGTGTTGATAACGCCGACAACCATCAGGAAGCTACTGGACGATTTCTCGACGCTCACACCCTGCTGTTGTACTTCCTGCGGCAGCAAAGGCATTGCCAGCTGCAGTTTGTTCTGCACCTGAACCTGCGCAATGTCAGCATCCGTACCTGACTGGAAGGTCAGGGTGATCTGCACCGTACCGGTGGAGTCACTGTTTGAGGACATGTACATCAGGTTATCGATACCGTTCATGTTCTGTTCGATAACCTGGGTGACGGTGTCCTGCACCGTTTTCGCATCAGCCCCCGGGTAGGTTGCGGAAATTGTCACCGCCGGTGGCGCAATCGTTGGATATTGCGCGACAGGCAGCTTCAGGATCGCAAGTCCCCCGGCCAGCATGATGATTATGGCGATCACCCACGCAAATATGGGGCGATCGATAAAGAAATTAGGCATGTCTTAACGGCTCCTGTTTAAGTTAAGACTTGGTTTGTTCTGACTGGCCAGCGGCCGAAGCTTGTTGTTTATCGTCAGATTTCACTTCCTGTGCTTTAACCTGCGCGCCAGGACGAACTTTTTGCAAACCAGTAACAATCACGCGATCGCCATCTTTCAGACCTTCCGTCACCAGCCATTTATCGCCAATCGCCTGGGTGGCGGTGATATTGCGCGTTTCGACTTTGTCATCAGCCCCAACAACCAGCGCGCTCGCATCGCCGCGTGGCGTACGGGTCACACCCTGCTGTGGAACCAGAAGTGCGGTTGGATTCGTTCCTTCTTCCAGACGCGCGCGAACGAACATACCTGGCAGCAGATTTTTGTCAGGGTTCGGGAAAATCGCACGTAAGGTGATGGAACCGGTAGTCTGGTCGACCGTCACGTCAGAGAATTCCAGGGTACCTTCCTGCGGGAACTTAATACCGTCGTTGGTAATCAGCTCCACCTTGGCTTTGCCGTTTTCCTGTTTCAGGGTGCCGTTAGCCAGCTCCTGTTTCAGGCGCAGGAAATCGTTGCTGGACTGCGTCACGTCAACGTAGATCGGATCAAGCTGCTGCACGGTTGCCAGCGCATTGGTCTGACCGTTCTGCACCAGCGCCCCTTCCGTGACGGAAGATTTACCAATACGACCGCTGATAGGGGAGGTCACTTTGGTATAGGCCAGGTTAATGCGCGCGGTTTCGACGGCCGCTTTGGCTGCCACCACGGCCGCGTTAGCCTGCTGTGCATCGGCCAGAGCGGTATCGTAATCCTGTTGGCTGATGTACTTGGTACCGAGCAGCTTTTGGTAGCGGTTCAACGTCAGCTGAGCAATTTTGGCCGCGGCTTGTGCTTTCGCCAGGTCGCCTTTCGCACTTTCATAAGAGGCCTGATAGGTTGCTGGATCAATCTGATACAGAGACTCACCGGCTTTCACATCACCACCTTCGGTGAAGTTACGCTTCAGGATAATGCCGCTGACCTGAGGACGCACTTCCGCAATGCGGTAAGCATTGGTACGGCCTGGTAATTCGGTGGTGATTTGTAGAGGTTCAGATTTGAGCGTCACGACGCCTACTTCTGGCGCCTGCTGAGCTCCTTGTTGAGCTGGTTTGTCGTCACATCCTGTTAGCGCTAAGCTGCCTGAGAGCATCAGAACGACCGCCAGAGGCGTTAACCCTCTGTTTTTGTTCATATGTAAACCTCGAGTGTCCGATTTCAAATTGATCAAGGGTCCTGAGTCTAAAAACCCATTGCTGCGTTTATATTATCGTCATGCTATGGTACATACATTCACAAATGTATGTAAATCTGACTCCTGTAAATTCACCCACCTATGGCACGAAAAACTAAACAACAAGCGCTGGAAACCCGACAACACATTCTGGATGTGGCAATACGTTTGTTCTCGCAGCAGGGTGTTTCATCCACCTCGCTGGCGCAGATTGCTCAGGCTGCCGGTGTGACGCGAGGAGCGATTTACTGGCATTTTAAAGATAAGTCAGATCTGTTCAGTGAAATCTGGGAGCTTTCAGAGTCCAGCATTAGCGATCTTGAGAGTGAGTATCGGGCAAAATTCCCTGACGATCCACTCTCAGTATTGAGAGAAATATTAGTATATATCCTTGAAGCAACGGTAGTTGAAGAACGTCGCAGATTAATGATGGAGATTATTTTTCATAAATGCGAGTTCGTGGGCGAGATGGCGGTGGTGCAGCAGGCGCAACGCAGCCTTAGCCTGGAGAGCTATGATCGTATTGAACAGAACCTGAACCTGTGTATGCAGGCAAAACTCTTACCGGCTAATCTCTTGACCCGACGGGCGGCAATCCTGATGCGCAGCTACATTTCAGGTCTGATGGAAAACTGGCTTTTCTCGCCGCAATCCTTTGACCTCAAAGAGGAAGCCCGCAGCTACGTGGCGATTTTACTGGAAATGCTACAGCTCTGCCCCACGCTGCGCAGCGACGCGCCTTCGCTAACGGCCTGATCCCTTTCCAGGATTTATCTCAGAGGATAACGTTCGCGCTATTCTGCTTTCAGCGAGCGTGATATTCTTCACGCCGGACTATTTTCGGTCATCTTCTGACATCATTCACAACTATGCTGCCCATCAATCGCTCGCAACATCCTGTTTTTGCATTGCTCTTTGCGATGCTGTTTTTCTTCGCCACGGCGCCGCTGACCTGGGCCCGCGCCGATAACAGCAATGATATTCCCTCGCGCGGCGATGTTCAGTCGCAGCTCGACACGCTGAACAAACAAAAAGATCTCTCCCCTCAGGAGAAACTCGTCCAGCAGGATCTGACGGAAACGCTGGAAACGCTGGATAAAATTGAACGCATCAAAGCGGAAACCGTCCAGCTTCGCCAGAAGGTGGCGCAGGCGCCTGAAAACATGCGTAAGGCCACCGACGCGCTGAATGCCCTCAGCGATGTGGATAACGATGACGAGACGCGCAAGACGCTCTCGACGCTCTCTTTACGCCAGCTGGAGTCCCGCGTCGCGCAGCTGCTTGACGACCTGCAAACCGCGCAGTCGGATCTCGCAACCTATAACAGCCAGCTTGTCTCGCTTCAGACCCAGCCCGAGCGCGTGCAAAACGCGATGTACGCCGCGTCTCAGCAGCTGCAGCAGATCCGCAACCGTCTGAACGGCACGATGGTAGGCGAAGGCACGCTGCGCCCGACGCAGCAAACCCTGCTGCTGGTACAGCAGACCTTGCTCAATGCGCAAATCGAACAGCAGCGTAAAAGCCTGGAAGGGAATACGGTGCTGCAGGACACGCTTCAGAAACAGCGTGATTACGTCACCGCGAATATTAACCGCCTGGAACACCAGCTTCAGCTGTTGCAGGAGGCGGTAAACAGCAAACGCCTGACCCTGACGGAAAAAACCGCCCAGGAGGCCGTATCGCCTGACGAAACCGCCCGCATTCAGGCAAATCCGCTGGTGAAACAGGAGCTCGAGGCCAACCACCAGCTTAGCCAGCGCCTGATACTGGCGACGGAAAACGGCAACTCGCTGGTTCAGCAAAATATCAAAGTGAAGAACTGGCTGGATCGCGCGCTGCAGGCTGAACGCAACATCAAAGAGCAGATTGCGGTCCTGAAGGGCAGCCTCCTGCTGTCGCGTATTCTCTACCAGCAGCAGCAGACGCTCCCGTCCGCCGATGAGCTGGAGGACATGACCAACCGCATTGCGGATTTACGTCTGGAACAGTTTGACGTCAACCAGCAGCGTGATGCCCTTTTCCAGAGCGATGCCTTTGTCGCCAAAATTGAAGAGGGGCATTCCAGCGACGTGAACCCGGAAGTGCACGACGCGCTGCTCCAGGTCGTCGATATGCGTCGCGAGCTGCTGGACCAGCTCAACAAACAGCTGGGCAACCAGCTGATGATGGCCATTAACCTGCAAATCAACCAGCAGCAGCTGGTGAGCGTCTCGAAAAGTCTGCAGGAGATACTGACCCAGCAGATTTTCTGGGTGAACAGCAACAAGCCGATGGACTGGGACTGGGTCAAATCCTTCCCGGAGACGCTGAAAACGCAGATTAAGAGCATGAAGATCACCGTAAACTGGGAGAAAGCCTGGCCTGCGGTGACGATTGCCCTGCTGGCGGGATTACCGCTGCTGCTGATTGCCGGTCTGATCCGCTGGCGTCTGGGCTGGCTGAGAAACTACCAGGCGAAGCTGGCCTCCGAAGTGGGGCAGCTGCGCAACGATAGCCAGCTCCATACGCCAAAAGCGATTCTCATCGATCTCATCCGCGCCCTGCCGGTGTGTCTGATTATTCTGGCCGTGGGCCTGATTCTGCTCACCATGCAGCTCAACGTCAGCGACCTGCTGTGGGCGTTCAGTAAAAAACTGGCGCTGTTCTGGCTGGTGTTTGGCGTGTGCTGGAAGGTGCTGGAAAAAGACGGCGTGGCGGTGCGTCATTTCAACATGCCTGCGCAGCTGACCAGCCACTGGCGTCGTCAGATTGTGCGCATCAGCCTGGCGCTCCTGCCGCTGCACTTCTGGTCGGTTGTCTCTGAGCTTTCTCCGCTGCACCTGATGGATGACGTGCTGGGCCAGCTGGTTATCCTGCTGAACCTGCTGCTGATCGCGATCCTGATGTGGCCGATGTGCCGCGACAGCTGGCGTGATAAAGAGTCCCACAATATTCGCCTGGCCACCGTGACGGTGCTGGCGATCATTCCGCTGGCGCTGATGGTGCTGACGGCAACGGGCTACTTCTATACCACGCTGCGCCTGTCCGGGCGCTGGATTGAAACGGTCTATCTGGTGATCGTCTGGAACCTGCTCTATCAGACCGTGCTGCGCGGCCTGAGCGTGGCGGCCCGCCGCATCGCCTATCGCCGTGCTATCGCGCGTCGTCAGCATCAGGTGAAAGAGGGGGCCGAAGGCGCGGAGCCTCAGGAAGAGCCGACCATTGCCCTGGAGCAGGTTAACCAGCAGACGCTGCGCATCACCATGCTGGTGATGATCGCCCTGTTTGCGGTGATGTTCTGGGCTATCTGGTCCGATCTTATTACCGTTTTCGCCTATCTCGACAGTATTACCCTCTGGCAATACAACGGTACCGAAGCGGGCGCGGCGGTCATGAAAAGCGTGACCATGGGTAGCCTGCTGTTTGCGCTGGTGTCGTCGGTGGTGGCCTGGGCGCTGATTCGCAACCTGCCAGGCCTGCTCGAAGTGCTGCTCCTGTCGCGTCTGAATCTCCGCCAGGGGGCGTCCTACGCCATTACCACGATCCTCAACTACGTGATCATTATTGTTGGGGCGATGACGGTCTTTGGCTCGCTTGGCGTCTCGTGGGATAAACTGCAGTGGCTGGCGGCCGCCCTCTCGGTCGGTCTTGGTTTTGGCCTGCAGGAGATCTTCGGTAACTTTGTGTCCGGCCTGATCATCCTGTTCGAACGTCCGGTACGAATCGGCGATACCGTCACCATCGGCACCTTCTCCGGTACGGTCAGCAAGATCCGTATTCGTGCCACCACCATCACCGACTTCGATCGCAAAGAGGTGATCATCCCGAACAAAGCGTTCGTGACCGAGCGCCTGATCAACTGGTCGCTTTCCGATACGGTGACGCGCGTGGTGATCCGCCTGGGCGTAGCCTACGGATCGGATCTGGAGAAGGTGAAAGAGGTACTGCTCAAGGCGGCGTCAGAACATCCGAAAGTGATGCACGATCCGGCGCCGGCGGTCTTCTTCACCACCTTTGGGCCGAGCACGCTGGATCACGAGCTGCGTTTATACGTGCGCGAGCTGCGTGACCGCAGCTACACGGTGGATGAACTCAACCGTTCTATCGATCGTCTGTGCCGTGAAAACGATATTAATATCGCCTTCAACCAGCTCGAGGTTCACCTGCGCAACGAGAAAGGTGATGAGCATACGGAAGTGAAGCGCGACATTAAGGGTGACGATCCTACGCCTGCTTAATCTATTTTCTCTCAGCCCTCAGGGGCGAGGGAACGATTTTCCCCCTCTCCCTCAGGGAGAGGGTTGGGGTGAGGGTAATTTTCCTTCAAAATCCCGCCGCACAATCTCCAGCGCCTTAAGCACCGTCTCGGCGGGGATCTCATGATTCTCGAGAAGCATAATCAAATCGACGGCCAGCTTGACCTCATCGGGTGCATTTTCCAGTGACATGGGTGTGGCTCCTGTTAACGGGTCAAACGTTCAATGACGCGCTCAATCTCGTCCCGCGCCTGACGGCAGCGGACGATACGTCCTTCCAGCGCGCTAATCTCGCGCATCAATAGCTGCTGCTCTTCCAGCGTCTCGCTGTTGTTTAGCCGCGTCTCGCGCTCGCGCTTCATCTCAAACAGCCGGCGCTCAAACTCCTGGTTCTCCAGCCGCTTGCGCTGCCATTTACCGAGCCCCGGCGAGGCGCTGTCCCAGGCGCGCAGCGGCCAGGCGGCGATTTCGCGATGCAGAGCGGTGATCTGCTCTGTGAGATGCTCTGCGAGCCACGCCACCTGTTCCTGCTGTTCACTCTCAACCGCATGGCGAAGCTCGTCGAGGTTCGTCTGCGCTTCCGCCAGGTAATCCTGAATGACGGTGCTGCGGGTACGAAAAAGCTGCCGGTCAAAGCGCGGTTTCAGCGTGGCGTGGCCCATCAGCGGTGTAGCCTGCTCCCGCAGAGCACTAAGCTGATTTTGCAGCCTCTCAAGAAGCAGTGCTGTTTTCAAGGCGCTCTCCAGTGGTAAAGTAGCCGTTCAGTTTGATAACGATTCGCATTATGAAGCGTACTATTTTAATCATCATTGGCTGGCTCGCGGTAGTGCTTGGCACGCTGGGCGTGTTTTTACCCTTGCTGCCGACCACCCCGTTTATCCTGCTTGCGGCCTGGTGCTTCGCCCGCTCGTCGCCGCGTTTTCACCACTGGCTGCTCTATCGCTCGTGGTTTGGCGGCTATCTGCGGCACTGGCAAAAACACCGGGCCATACCGCCCGGCGCGAAGCCGCGCGCGATCGCGGTGATCCTCATCACCTTCGCTATTTCATTATGGCTGGTGAAAATGATGTGGGTACGTATTCTGCTGCTGGCGATCCTCTCCTGCCTGCTTTTCTTCATGTGGCGGATCCCCGTGGTTGATGAAAAGCAACAAAAGCACTGAAGCCTCATCATGGCTGTTGCAATTATCACGCGCAGCCAGTAAATTCGACCGTTTTCGAGCACAGGTGCGCCTGGTCAAAGGTTAAACAATTGTTGCCTTGGCCGACTCGTTGCGCGCTGTGAGTAACACTGTTTCATTTAGGCAAAACCGATGACCGCAACTGCACAGCAGCTTGAATATCTGAAAAACAGCATCAAAAGCATCCAGGACTATCCAAAGCCTGGCATTCTTTTCCGTGATGTCACCAGCTTGCTGGAAGACCCGAAAGCGTACGCGCTCAGCATTGAACTGCTGGTCGAGCGTTATAAAAACGCCGGGATCACCAAAGTAGTAGGTACCGAAGCCCGTGGCTTCCTGTTTGGCGCACCGGTTGCGCTGGCAATGGGCGTGGGTTTTGTGCCGGTGCGTAAGCCGCGCAAACTGCCGCGTGAAACCATTGCTGAGAGCTATGAGCTGGAGTACGGCACCGATCAGCTGGAGATCCACGTTGATGCGATCAAGCCTGGCGACAAAGTGCTGGTGGTGGACGATCTGCTGGCAACCGGCGGTACCATTGAAGCGACCGTGAAATTGATCCGTCGTCTGGGTGGTGAAGTGACCGACGCGGCATTCATCATCAACCTGTTCGATCTCGGCGGTGAACAGCGCCTGGAAAAACAGGGCATCACCAGCTACAGCCTGGTGCCTTTCCCGGGTCATTAATCCCGGTTTTCACAACCTCGCTCAATGGGTGAGGTTGTGATAGCATTCCCCTCCATAAATTCACCTTCCAGCGTTGCAGAGCCTGCCCATGAGTTATCAGGTGTTAGCCCGTAAATGGCGACCACAAACCTTTGCTGACGTTGTCGGTCAGGAACATGTGCTGACGGCCCTGGCGAACGGCTTGTCGCTAGGTCGCATCCATCACGCCTATCTTTTCTCCGGCACCCGCGGCGTCGGTAAGACCTCTATTGCCCGTTTGCTGGCAAAAGGTCTCAACTGCGAAACCGGGATCACCGCCACGCCGTGCGGCGTGTGCGATAACTGCCGGGAGATCGAGCAGGGGCGTTTTGTCGATCTGATCGAGATCGACGCCGCCTCGCGCACCAAAGTGGAAGATACCCGCGATCTGCTCGATAACGTGCAGTACGCCCCGGCGCGCGGCCGCTTCAAGGTCTACCTGATCGATGAAGTGCACATGCTGTCGCGCCACAGTTTCAATGCCCTGCTGAAAACGCTGGAAGAGCCGCCCGCGCATGTGAAGTTCCTGCTGGCGACCACCGATCCGCAAAAGCTGCCGGTCACGATTTTGTCGCGCTGCCTGCAGTTCCACCTGAAGGCGCTGGACGTTGAGCAGATCCGCGCGCAGCTTGAGCACATTCTTGATGAAGAGAAGATTGTTCACGAGCCGCGAGCCCTGCAGCTGCTGGCCCGGGCGGCGGACGGCAGCCTGCGTGATGCGCTCAGCCTGACCGACCAGGCGATTGCCAGCGGTGACGGCAAGCTCTCCACCGAGGCGGTCAGCACCATGCTCGGCACGCTGGATGACGATCAGGCGCTGTCGCTTATCGAGGCGATGATTGCCGCCAACGGCGAACGCGTGATGTCGCAGGTGAACGCGGCCGCTGCCCGGGGTATCGAATGGGAAGGACTGCTGGTTGAGATGCTCAGCCTGCTGCACCGCGTGGCGATGCTGCAGCTTTCACCGTCCGCCATCGGTGCGGATATGGCCGCCATTGAACAGCGGATGCGTGAACTTGCCCGCACCGTGCCGCCTGCCGACGTGCAGCTGTACTATCAGACGCTGCTGATTGGCCGCAAAGAGCTACCTTTCGCGCCGGATCCACGAATGGGCGTTGAAATGACGCTGCTGCGCGCGCTGGCGTTCCACCCGCGCATGCCATTGCCGGAGCCGGAAGCGCCGCGGCAGTCTTTCGCGCCGGTCGCCCCTACGGCGGTGATGTCGCCGCAGCAGGTGCCACCGCAGCCGACACCGCCGCCGCAGCAAAACGTGCCGCTGTCGGATGCCACCAGTTCGGTGCTTGCCGCACGCAGCCAGCTGCAGCGTGCGCAGGGAGTAACCAAACCAAAAAAGAGTGAACCGGCAGCGCCAGGAAGAGCGCGGCCGGTGAACAACGCCGCGCTTGAACGACTGGCCTCGGTAACGGAGCGCGTACAGTCGCGTCCGGCACCGTCCGCGCTTGAGCAGAAAGCCCCGGTGAAAGAAGAGGCTTACCGCTGGAAGGCAACCACCATCACCGAAGAGGTGAAGGAAGAGGTCGCCACGCCGAAAGCGCTGAAAAAGGCGCTGGAGCATGAGAAAACGCCGGAGCTTTCCGCGAAGCTTGCTGAAGAGTCCATTGCGCGCGACGCCTGGGCCGCCGAGGTCAGCAAACTCCAGCTGCCGAAGCTGGTCGAGCAGGTCGCGCTGAATGCCTGGAAAGAGCAGGATGGTAATCAGGTGCGTTTACACCTGCGTCCGGGTCAGCGGCACCTCAATTCTCCTGGCGCGCAAAAGGCGCTGGCGGAGGCGCTCACCGCATTACAGGGTGCGCCGGTTGAATTGACTATCATTGAAGATGATAATCCGGCAGTGAAAACGCCGCTCGAGTGGCGCCAGGCCATTTATGAAGAAAAGCTCGCGCAGGCGCGCGAGGCGATTATTGCGGATAACAACATTCAGACCCTGCGCCGGTTCTTCGACGCCGATCTGGATGAAGAGAGTATTCGCCCCATTTGATCGTGAGTCTGACTTACGGTTGTAATCCTTAAACGTGAAAGAAGAGAGAAGCCTATGTTTGGTGGAAAAGGCGGTCTGGGTGGCCTGATGAAGCAGGCTCAGCAGATGCAGGAAAAAATGCAGAAGATGCAGGAAGAGATCGCTCAGCTGGAAGTCACGGGTGAATCCGGTGCCGGTCTGGTCAAAGTGACCATCAACGGTGCGCACAACTGCCGTCGCGTGGAAATCGACCCGAGCCTGCTCGAAGACGACAAAGAGATGCTGGAAGATCTGGTTGCAGCCGCGTTTAACGATGCCGCTCGCCGTATCGACGAAACTCAGAAAGAGAAAATGGCCTCTGTTTCCAGCGGTATGCAGCTTCCGCCTGGCTTCAAGATGCCATTCTGATGCAAACCAGTCCGCTGCTCACGCAGTTAATGGAAGCACTGCGCTGCCTGCCGGGCGTTGGCCCGAAGTCGGCGCAGCGCATGGCGTTTACGCTATTGCAGCGCGACCGCAGCGGCGGGATGCGCCTGGCGCAGGCTTTAACCCGCGCCATGTCAGAAATTGGTCACTGTGCGGATTGCCGCACCTTTACCGAGCAGGACGTGTGTAACATCTGTACGAACCCGCGTCGTCAGGAAAACGGTCAGATTTGCGTGGTGGAGAGTCCGGCGGACATCTACGCCATCGAACAAACCGGGCAGTTTTCCGGCCGCTACTTCGTGCTGATGGGGCATCTCTCCCCGCTGGACGGTATTGGCCCGGATGATATCGGTCTTGACCGCCTTGAACAGCGTCTTGAGTCCGAAACCATCAAAGAGGTGATCCTCGCCACCAACCCGACGGTGGAAGGAGAGGCAACCGCCAACTACATCGCCGAACTGTGCTCGCAGTACGGCGTTGACGCCAGCCGCATCGCCCACGGCGTGCCGGTGGGCGGCGAGCTGGAAATGGTCGACGGCACCACGCTGTCGCACTCTCTGGCCGGGCGTCACAAGATTATTTTCTGACCAAACGGAGGCTGCGCGCGCGGCCTCCGCTTGAAAATTTCCCCCCTTATCCCCATCTCTCACTCAACGTTTTAAAACCCCATTAAATGGCATTGTTGAGGTCGACATAGATGAAAGGACAAGAAACCCGTGGTTTCCAGTCAGAAGTAAAACAGCTTCTGCACCTGATGATCCATTCCCTGTATTCCAACAAAGAAATTTTCCTGCGTGAGCTGATTTCCAACGCCTCGGACGCGGCGGACAAGCTGCGCTTCCGCGCGCTGTCCAACCCGGACCTGTACGAAGGTGACGGCGAGCTGCGCGTGCGCGTCTCGTTCAATAAAGAGAACCGCACCCTGACCATCGCCGATAACGGCATCGGGATGAACCGCGACGAGGTGATCGACCACCTCGGCACCATCGCCAAATCCGGCACCAAAGCGTTCCTTGAGTCCATGGGCTCTGACCAGGCGAAAGACAGCCAGCTCATCGGCCAGTTCGGCGTGGGCTTCTACTCGGCGTTTATCGTGGCCGACAAAGTTACCGTCCGTACCCGTGCGGCAGGCGACAGCGCCGAGAACGGCGTGCTGTGGGAATCCAAAGGGGAAGGCGAATATACCGTTGATGACATCACCAAAGCGGATCGCGGTACCGAAATCACCCTGCACCTGCGTGAAGGGGAAGATGATTTCCTGAACGACTGGCGCGTGCGCTCCATCATCAGCAAATATTCCGATCACATCGCCCTGCCGGTAGAGATTGAAAAACAGGAAGAGAAAGACGGTGAAACCGTGGTTTCCTGGGAGAAGATCAACAAGGCGCAGGCGCTGTGGACGCGCAACAAGTCTGAAATTAAAGACGACGAATACAACGAGTTCTACAAGCACATCGCCCACGACTTTACCGACCCGCTGACCTGGAGCCACAACCGCGTGGAAGGTAAGCAGGAGTACACCAGCCTGCTGTACATTCCGGCACAGGCGCCGTGGGACATGTGGAACCGCGATCACAAGCACGGCCTGAAGCTGTACGTGCAGCGCGTGTTCATCATGGACGACGCCGAGCAGTTCATGCCGAACTACCTGCGCTTCGTGCGTGGTCTGATCGATTCCAACGATCTGCCGCTGAACGTCTCCCGTGAGATCCTTCAGGACAGCACCGTCACCCGTAACCTGCGCAACGCCCTGACCAAACGTGCGCTGCAGATGCTGGAGAAACTGGCGAAAGACGATGCGGAAAAATATCAGACCTTCTGGAAACAGTTTGGCCTGGTGCTGAAAGAAGGCCCGGCAGAAGACACCGCGAACGTTGAAACGATCGCCAGGCTGCTGCGCTTCGCCTCTACGCACACCGACTCCTCCGCGCAGACCGTGTCGCTGGAAGAGTACGTCTCCCGCATGAAAGAAGGGCAGGAGAAGATCTACTACATCACCGCCGACAGCTACGCGGCGGCGAAGAGCAGCCCGCACCTGGAGCTGCTGCGTAAGAAAGGCATCGAAGTGCTGCTGCTTTCTGACCGCATCGACGAGTGGATGATGAACTACCTGACCGAGTTCGACGGTAAGGCGTTCCAGTCCGTAGCCAAGGCCGACGAGTCCATCGACAAGCTGGCGGATGAAGTGGACGAAAGCGCGAAAGAAGCCGAGAAGGCGCTGGAGCCGTTCGTTGAGCGCGTGAAAAACCTGCTGGGCGAGCGCGTGAAAGAGGTACGCTTCACGCACCGTCTGACCGACACCCCGGCCATTGTCACTACCGATGCGGACGAAATGAGCACCCAGATGGCGAAACTGTTCGCGGCGGCGGGCCAGGCGATGCCGGAAGTGAAATATATCTTTGAGCTTAATCCGGATCATCCGCTGGTGAAACGCGCGGCGGATACCCAGGACGACGCCCGCTTTGCCGAGTGGGTTGAGCTGCTGCTGGATCAGTCCCTGCTGGCCGAGCGCGGCACGCTGGAAGATCCTAACCTGTTCATTAAACGTGTGAATGCGCTGCTGCTGGCGTAATTGACCACGCCTCCCCTGGTCTTCTCCCTCTCCCGTGGGAGAGGGCCGGGGTGAGGGCACCAGACCGCACCCTCCCAAATAATCTCCCCCCGTTAACCGTTTCAGCCTTCCCGCCTTCCTTGAGCGATGCCCGTTCTGATGGTATTGTTTAGCGCTTTTGAAAAATTGAAACGACTTTTGAGGGGATTTTCGCAATGCGTATTATTCTGCTTGGCGCTCCGGGCGCGGGTAAAGGAACTCAGGCTCAGTTCATCATGGAGAAATACGGTATTCCGCAAATCTCCACCGGTGACATGCTGCGCGCCGCTGTAAAATCTGGCTCCGAGCTGGGTAAACAAGCGAAAGACATCATGGACGCAGGCAAGCTGGTGACCGACGAGCTGGTTATTGCTCTGGTCAAAGAGCGCATTGCGCAGGAAGACTGCCGTAACGGTTTCCTGCTGGACGGCTTCCCACGCACCATTCCTCAGGCTGACGCCATGAAAGAAGCGGGCATCAACGTGGACTACGTTCTGGAGTTCGACGTACCGGACGAGCTGATCGTTGACCGTATCGTTGGCCGTCGCGTACACGCTGCTTCTGGCCGCGTTTACCACATAAAATTCAACCCGCCTAAGGTTGAAGGCAAAGACGACGTGACCGGCGAAGAGCTGACCACCCGTAAAGACGATCAGGAAGAGACCGTGCGTAAACGCCTGGTGGAATACCATCAGATGACCGCGCCTCTGATCGGCTACTACACCAAAGAAGCGCAGGCGGGTAACACCAAATACGCCAAAGTTGACGGCACCAAAGCCGTGGCTGACGTACGTGCAGAGCTGGAAAAAATCCTCGGCTAATCGCGCGCCTCTCACCCGGGCTCCCGGGTGAGAAATATTCTCATCTTACCTATTACAGCAATGGGTTTCGTTTAAACGCATTTCCGCTACAATTGACAACCTATCAAATGGTTAAGAGGCGTGAATGAGTCAGGCGAAAACCGGCATCCTGCTTGCCAATCTGGGCACTCCAGAAGCACCTACATCAGACGCGGTAAAACGCTACCTGCGACAATTTTTAAGCGACACGCGCGTCGTGGATTTCCCGAGACTGCTGTGGTGGCCGCTGCTGCGTGGCGTCATTCTGCCGATTCGTTCTCCGCGCGTCGCCAAACTTTATCAGTCCGTCTGGATGGAAGAGGGCTCGCCGCTGATGGTATACAGCCGTCGCCAGGAAAAAGCGCTGGCCGCCCGACTGCCGGATATGCCCGTCGCGCTCGGCATGAGCTACGGAAAACCGTCCCTGCAAAGCGCGGTGGAATCACTGCTGGCGCAGGGCGTGGACCATATCGTCGTGCTGGCGCTCTACCCGCAGTACTCCTGCTCGACGGTGGCCGCCGTCTGGGACGAGCTGGCCCGCATTCTGGCGACCCGCCGCCGCATTCCGGGCGTGACCTTTATTCGAGACTACGCGGATAACGATCTCTACATCCAGGCGCTTGCCAACAGCGCGCGCGCGTCGTTTGAAAAGCACGGCGAGCCGGATCTGCTGCTGCTCTCCTATCACGGGATCCCGCAGCGTTTCGCCAATGAAGGGGATGATTATCCGCAGCGCTGCCGCGATACCACGCGCGAGCTGGTTTCCGCCCTTGGCCTGCCGCCGGAGAAGGTGATGATGACCTTCCAGTCGCGCTTCGGTCGCGAGCCGTGGCTGACGCCTTATACCGATGAAACCCTCAAAATGCTGGGTGAGAAGGGCGTGAAGCACATTCAGGTGATGTCGCCGGGCTTCTCGGCAGACTGTCTGGAAACGCTGGAGGAGATCGCGGTGCAAAACCGGGAATTTTTCCTTGAGGCTGGCGGCGAAAAGTATGAGTACATTCCGGCGCTTAACGACTCGCCTGAGCATATCGACATGATGGTCTCGCTGGTAACGAACAGCCGCTGATCGCACTCCGGGCCGGGTTTGTGCTACCATTCCCGGCCCATATTCTTCGTACAGTTCAGACCATGAAATTTCCCGGTAAACGCAAATCCAAACACTACTTCCCCGTCGATGCCCGCGACCCGCTCCTGCAGCAAATCCAGCCAGAAAACGAAACCAGCGCGGCATGGGTCGTCGGTATCGATCAGACGCTGGTGGACATTGAAGCGAAAGTGGATGATGCGTTTGTCGCCCGTTACGGTCTGAGCGCCGGTCACTCGCTGGTGATTGAGGACGACGTTGCCGAAGCGCTGTATCAGGAGCTGGTGCGCGCAAACCTGATTACCCATCAGTTCGCCGGTGGCACCATCGGCAATACCATGCACAACTACTCCGTGCTGGCCGACGACCGCTCGGTGCTGCTCGGCGTGATGTGCAGCAATATCGAAATCGGTGGCTATGCCTACCGCTATCTCTGCAACACCTCCAGCCGTACCGATCTGAACTACCTTCAGGGCGTCGACGGGCCTATTGGCCGCTGCTTTACGCTGATTAGCGATTCCGGCGAGCGTACTTTTGCCATCAGCCCGGGTCATATGAACAAGCTGCGCGCCGAGAGTATTCCGGAAGAGGTGATCGCGGGCGCCTCGGCGCTGGTGCTGACTTCCTATCTGGTGCGCTGTAAGCCGGGCGAGCCGATGCCGGAAGCGACCATGAAAGCGATCGAGTACGCGAAGAAATACAACGTGCCGGTCGTTCTGACGCTGGGCACAAAATTCGTTATCGCCGATAACCCGGAGTGGTGGCAGGCGTTCCTGAAAGAGCACGTCTCGATTCTGGCGATGAACGAAGAAGAGGCCGAAGCGCTGACCGGCGAAAGCGATCCGCTGCTGGCGTCTGACAAAGCGCTGGACTGGGTGGATCTGGTGCTCTGTACCGCCGGCCCGGTTGGGCTGTACATGGCGGGCTTCACGGAAGAAGAGAGCAAGCGCAAAACCCAGCACCCGCTGCTGCCCGGTGCGATTGCCGAGTTCAACCAGTACGAGTTCAGCCGCGGCATGCGCTACAAAGACTGCGTGAATCCGCTGCGTATCTACTCTCATATCGCGCCGTATATGGGCGGGCCGGAGAAGATCATGAACACCAACGGTGCGGGCGACGGCGCGCTGGCCGCACTGCTGCACGACATCACCGCTAATGCCTACCATAAAACCAACGTGCCGAACTCCAGCAAGCACAAGTTCAGCTGGCTGACCTATTCCTCGCTGGCACAGGTGTGTAAATATGCCAACCGCGTGAGCTATCAGGTACTGAACCAGCACTCCCCGCGCTTAACGCGTGGGCTGCCGGAACGTGAAGACAGCCTCGAAGAGGCTTACTGGGACAGGTAAAAGCAAAACGGCAACCCTGGTTGCCGTTTTTAGTGTTTGTTCCCTCTCCCTGTGGGAGAGGGTCAGGGTGAGGGCATCAGGCCGCACCAAACTTACCCCGTCACAGCCTCTTCAACCGGCGGTTTCTCCAGCAGCGTCAGCATCGTATTCGCAATCTCGCGCTCGCCCATCACCACCTTATTCGCACCGCGTTCGGTAATGTACTCCACCTCGTCGTCATAGTGCGCCCGGGCGATAATCTCAATCGTTGGGCACTTCTCGCGCGCGGAGGCCACAATTTCACCCGCTTCATAGCCGTTAGGTATGGTCAGCAGCAGCCAGCGCGCGCAGTCCAGGTGCGCCAGATTCATGATCTCTTCGTTTGCCGCATTGCCCAGTACCGCACGAATGCCGCGCTCGCGCAGCTCGTCGACGCGGGTGCGTGAGGTCTCAATCACCACCAGCGGAATGCCCTGCGCCATCAGCTTCTCACCGAGCAGGCTGCCCACGCGGCCAAAGCCGACCAGCAGGGCGTGATTGCAAATATCCACCGGGATCTGCTTCTCTTCTTCGATGGCCTCTTCCAGCGTCTGTTCTTCCAGCGTTTCGGTTTTATCGAGGTATTTTTCCAGCAGGGCAAACAGCACCGGGTTCAGCATAATCGACAGGATCGCCCCCGCCAGCACCAGGTTTTGCCCCGCCTGCGGCAGCAGGTTTAGGGCCATGCCCAGACCGGCCAGAATAAAGGCGAACTCACCGATCTGCGCCAGGCTGGCGGCGATGGTCAACGCCGTGCGCGGGGAGTGGCCGAACATTCTCACCAGGAAGAAGGCGGCGAGCGACTTACCAAAGATGATGATCGCCAGCGTGCCCAGCACGGCCAGCGGCTGGTGAATCAGGACCATCGGGTCAAACAGCATCCCGACGGAGACGAAGAACAGCACGGCGAAGGCATCGCGCAGCGGCAGAGTGTCATGCGCCGCGCGGTGGCTCAGCTCGGATTCGTTCAGCACCATCCCGGCGAAGAATGCGCCCAGGGCAAAGGAGACGTCAAACAGCTCTACGGCACCAAAAGCGATACCCAGCGCCAGCGCCAGCACGGAGAGGGTAAACAGCTCGCGTGAGCCGGTTGCCGCGCTGCGGGACATGATCCACGGCACCAGACGGCGTCCCACCAGCATCATGATGGCGATAAACGCCACCACCTTACCGATGGTGATACTCATATCCAGCGCCAGCGAGGCCAGGCCGACGTTGTCTTTTTCCATCATCCCGGCGACGGCTGGCAGCAGCACCAGCGTCAGGACCATCACCAGGTCTTCCACAATCAGCCAGCCTATCGCGATTTGCCCGCGCTGGCTGTCTATCAGCTGTCTCTCTTCAAGCGCGCGCAGCAGCACCACGGTGCTGGCGGTTGAGAGACACAGCCCAAATACGATACCGGTCATTAACGACCAGCCCAGCACCGCCGAAAGCGCCATCCCCAGCAGCGTCGCCACCCCAATCTGGGCGATCGCTCCCGGTATGGCGATCGACTTTACCGCCATCAGATCCTTCAGGGAGAAGTGCAGGCCGACGCCAAACATCAGCAGAATCACGCCCAATTCCGCCAGCTCAGGGGCCAGCTTGGTATCCGCCACGAAGCCTGGCGTAAACGGTCCCGCCAGTACACCCGCTAACAGATAGCCGACAAGAGGAGAAATACGCAGCTTATTGGCAATCATGCCGAGGATAAAAGCGAGCACAAGTCCACCAACAATGGTGGTGATAAGCGGTGTGGCGTGGTGCATTCCGTCTCCTTTCGTTGTGGGTGTTCCTTTTTGGCGAAAACCAAAAAACCGAGTAATAGTTTATGACAATTTTTACCCTTATGTTTATGAATTATTGTTGAAGTTTGAATAAAACAGCAATATGCACGTAAAAAAGCGCGTTTTGATAAATTCAGCGAGGGGAAGAAGAAGAAACCCTTATGGCATCAGGATATCAGGTAGCCAAAGTTAAACTTTGGCTACCCGTAATTTACGCTTTATGACGGTTATCAGGCAGGAATATGGTCAACATCCCAAGAAGTGGCAGGAAAGCGCAGATTTTATAAACTAGGAAGATGCTGGTGTGATCCGCCACCATCCCCAACACCGCCGCGCCAAGCCCGCCCATACCGAAGGCGAAACCGAAAAAGAGCCCGGAAACCATACCGATACGGCCAGGCAGCAGCTCCTGGGCATAGACCAGAATGGCGGAAAACGCGGATGCGAGAATAAAACCAATGATCACGGTTAAAATCCCCGTCCATTCAAGGCTGGCGTACGGCAAAATAAGGGTAAACGGCGCCACGCCGAGGATAGAGCCCCAAATGACGTATTTACGCCCAATCTTATCACCCACAGGCCCGCCAATGACTGTGCCGGCCGCAACGGCGAACAGGAAGGCAAACAGGTGGAACTGTGCATTCTGCACCGATAATCCGAATTTTTGCATCAGATAAAAGGTGTAATAGCTGCTGATGCTCGCCATATAGAAGTATTTCGAGAAGATCAGTACCAGCAGCACGGAAACCGCCAGGATAACCTTATTGCGCGGAAGAGGATTGATAACCTTCGCTTTAGGTTTACCTTTATTCACGCGATGCTGAGCGGCATACCAGCGGCTGATCTGCGCCAGCACGATAATGGCCAGCAGAGCGGCCAGCACAAACCAGGCCACGTTGCCTTTGCCGTAAGGGGCAATAATCACCGCGGCCAGCAGCGGGCCGAGAGAGCTACCAAAGTTACCGCCTACCTGGAAGAGCGACTGCGCCAGACCGTGACGTCCCCCGGAGGCCATGCGCGCTACGCGGGAGGACTCCGGATGGAAAACGGACGAGCCGGTGCCTACCAGCGCGGCGGCAATCAGCACCGCTTCAAAGCTCCCCGCCATGGCCAGCAGCACCAGCCCGCTTAGGGTGAAGCACATGCCAATCGGCAGCGACCACGGCATCGGGTATTTATCCGTCCAGTAGCCCACCAGCGGCTGCAGCAGTGAGGAAGCCAGCTGGAAGGTCAGGGTGATCATCCCGATCTGCACGAACGTTAACGAAAACTCGGACTGCAGCAGCGGATAAATTGCCAGAATCAACGACTGGATCATGTCATTGAGCAGGTGCGAGAGACTGATTGCGCCTAAGACTTTAAAGGAGGTGCGCGACGCCGGCGCGCCCGGAACGGGCTGGGTTGATTCACTGATTGCCATAGAGAGAAGTACCACGTTTTTCGTTATTAGAGATGCAGGGTGTAATTATTATCCGACTAACATACCCGTCCGGGACATTTGAAGAAAGTCGCAATTCTGAAAACTTATTTGTCTATTCTTGTTAGTCACTGTAATTTTTGCCTTTGTCTATTGGTCAGGGAGAGAGAAGATGAAGTTTATGAAGCGGGGCGTCGCGCTGGCGCTCATCGCCGCGTGGGGCCTGGTAAGCTTGCCCGCGCAGGCGTATGAAAAAGACAAAACCTATAAAATCACCATTCTGCATACCAACGATCACCACGGTCATTTCTGGCGCAGCGAATACGGCGAATATGGCCTGTCGGCACAGAAAACGCTGGTGGACGGCATTCGCAAAGAGGTGGCTGCCCAGGGCGGCAGCGTGCTGCTGCTGTCGGGTGGCGATATCAATACCGGCGTGCCGGAATCCGATTTACAGGACGCGGAACCTGATTTTCGCGGCATGAACCTGATTGGCTACGACGCGATGGCCGTGGGTAACCACGAGTTCGATAATCCGCTGACCGTGCTGCGTCAGCAGGAAAAATGGGCTAAATTCCCCTTCCTCTCCGCCAATATTTACCAGAAAAGCACCGGCGAACGCCTGTTTAAGCCGTGGGCGCTGTTTAAGCGCCAGGATCTGAAGATTGCGGTCATCGGCTTAACCACTGACGACACGGCGAAAATTGGCAACCCCGAGTTCTTTACCGATATCGAATTCCGCAAACCGGCAGACGAAGCGAAGCTGGTGATTCAGGAGCTGCAGCAAAACGAGAAGCCGGACGTGATTATCGCCACCACGCACATGGGGCACTACGACAACGGCGAGCACGGCTCTAACGCGCCCGGCGACGTGGAAATGGCGCGCAGCCTGCCTGCGGGCTCGCTGGCGATGATTGTGGGTGGTCACTCACAGGATCCGGTGTGTATGGCCTCGGAGAACAAAAAGCAGGTGGACTACGTGCCGGGCACGCCGTGCGCGCCGGACCGTCAGAACGGTATCTGGATTGTTCAGGCGCACGAGTGGGGCAAATACGTCGGCCGGGCGGATTTCGAGTTCCGTAACGGCGAGATGAAGCTGGTCCATTATCAGCTCATCCCGGTCAACCTGAAGAAGAAAGTCACCTACCCGGACGGGAAAAGCGAGCGCGTACTTTACACGCCAGAGATTCCAGAAAACCAGCAGATGCTCTCCCTGCTGACGCCGTTCCAGAACAAAGGCAAGGCGCAGCTGGACGTGAAGATCGGCACGCTGAACGGTCGTCTGGAGGGGGACCGCAGTAAAGTTCGCTTCGTGCAGACCAACATGGGCCACCTGGTGCTGGCGGCGCAAATGGCGCGCACCGGCGCTGACTTCGGCGTGATGAGCGGCGGCGGTATTCGTGATTCCATCGAAGGTGGAAACATTACCTATAAGGACGTCCTGAAGGTGCAGCCTTTCGGCAACGTGGTGGTCTATGCGGACATGAGCGGGAAAGAGGTGATTGACTACCTGACCGCCGTGGCGCAGATGAAGCCGGATTCCGGGGCCTATCCGCAGTTTGCCAACGTCAGCTTTGTGGCGAAAGACGGCAAGCTTAACGACCTGAAGATCAAAGGCGAACCGGTTGACCCGGCCAAAACGTACCGTCTGGCGACGTTAAGCTTTAACGCCACCGGCGGCGACGGCTATCCGCATATTGATAACAAACCGGGATACGTGAATACCGGCTTTATCGATGCGGAAGTGCTGAAGCAGTTCATCGAGCAGAATTCACCGATTGACGTGAATGCGTACGAGCCGAAGGGTGAGGTGAGCTGGCAGTAGTGGTGTGCGGCCTGATGCCCTCACCCCAACCCTCTCCCACCGGGAGAGGGCGCGAACACAAAAAACGGTAACGCCTGTTACCGTTTTGCTTTTACCTCGCAGCCGCCACCGGGCAATTTTCTCAATCCCGGCGCGCAATATCCGCAAACTTCGCGTCCAGCATTTTCGCCAGGTCGCCCGCCGCCAGCTCGATATCCAGCCCGCGTTTGCCGCCGGATATAAAGATGGTTTCAAACTCCTGTGAAGGGGCATCAATCAGCGTCGGCAGGCGTTTTTTCTGCCCGAGCGGACTGATCCCGCCCACCAGATAGCCCGTGGTGCGTTGCGCCACCATCGGATCCGCCATATCCACCTTCTTCGCCCCCAGGGCTTTGGCGACTTTCTTCAGATCAAGCTGTCCCGCCACCGGAGTAACCGCGACGGCGAGGTGTTTCATATCGCCATTCACCGCCACCAGCAGCGTTTTATAAACCTGGTCAGCATTCAGCCCCAGCTTGCGCACCACTTCATCACCAAAGTTAGTTTCATTCGGATCGTGATCGTAAGTGTGGATCCGGAAAGAAATGTTGTTTTTTTCGAGTAATTTAACGGCGGGAGTCATAGCTATCCTTCTTACGACAGACAAATCATGCCATCAGCATACGCCTGACGTTTGTCTAAAAAATAGCACCATCTTGCGCAATAGTATTGGCAGTGATGGTCACTTTGAGCGACAATCGGCTCAACCGAAGGTCTCCTTCGGCATAATAAAAACGATGAAATTCCTCTTTGACGGGCCAATAGAAATATTGGCCATTTTTTTATTTCAACAGTGACGGCAAATTCCCTTCTCCGTACAAATGTAACGCCCCAACCGCCACCACGTAATGCCCCGCGGGCAAAGCATGCAGCGTCTGCCGCCAGGCTTTGTTGCGCGCATTCATCAGCACATCATAAAGCGATTCGCTGAACGTCGAGGGCAATGCCAGCTTACCGTCCTCAGGCGGCGCGTCCAGCCACCAGCCAATCATGGTCTGCAGCAGGCGCGCGTTGGTGTGCCAGTGGGTCAACGTATCATCCAGCAGCATCAGGCCGTCGTCGGGAAGCTGGCGCAGAAGCGCAATCTGGCTGTCCGTCCCTTCCAGCTCAATGACGGGCAGGCTGCGGGCCCTTGCCGCGTTCAGCAGCTGGTAATCAATGCCGTAGTCACCGCGCAGTCCCAGACGCTGCGCCTGCGTAGCCTGCAGCACCATCGCAATTTGCCAGAGCGGCAGGGTGTCAATCATGGAGAGCGACACGCCGGTTTCATCCGCGACGCGCGTCAGTTCGGCAAGCCGGGGATCATCCAGACGTTCCGCCAGAGTGAGAGCGCTTTCCAGCCCGACAAACGGCGACTCCTGACCCGAAATGTCCGCCTCAACGACCAGCGCGTCGGCGCGTTTCAGCAGTTTAATCAGCCCGGGTGGCAGGGGAGACATATCCTGCGTACCCATATGAATACTGCCGACCAGATGCAGGTGCTGCCCGCCGGGGAGAGAGATATCCAGACCGGGCCAGGCATAACGGCGAGGAAAGAGGGCGCGAAACGATGCTTTTATACGATTAAACAGATCCATACGCGCTCCATGAATGGAAAGGTTCATGCTAGCGCGTACGGGTACAAGGTTCAATCCTTCGGTTTAAAGCGCAGCAGGCGGTTGGCGTTGCTCACCACGGTAATGGAGGAGAGCGCCATCGCCGCGCCCGCGACCACCGGGTTAAGCAGCGTGCCGGTCAGCGGCCACAGAATACCGGCCGCGATTGGGATACCGAGGGTGTTATAGACGAACGCTCCCAGCAGGTTCTGCTTCATGTTGCGCAGCGTGGCTTTTGAAATGGCCAGCGCGTCGGCAACGCCCATCAGGCTATGGCGCATCAGCGTAATGGCAGCGGTTTCGATGGCGACATCGCTCCCGCCGCCCATGGCAATCCCGACGTCCGCCTGGGCCAGCGCCGGGGCATCGTTGATGCCGTCGCCGACCATCGCCACCTGACGACCCTGACTTTGCAGTTTCTTGATGGCGTCCGCTTTACCGTCCGGCAGTACGCCTGCAATGACCTCATCAATTCCGGCCTCTTTCGCGATGGCGTTGGCCGTTGTCGGATTGTCCCCGGTCAGCATCACCAGACGATAGCCCGCACGGTGCAGACGCTGCAGGGCGTCCACGCTGTCCTGGCGAAGCGGATCGCGCACGGCCAGCAGCGCGGCGGCTTTGCCATCCACCGCCAGCAGAACCGGCGTGGCGCCCTGAGACGCCTGCGCCTTCAGCTCGCTTTCCAGCGCGGCGGTATCAATACCGTTTTCATTAAGCAATGCCTGGTTACCCAGCAGCAGCGCGTGGCCTTCTGCTTCACCGCTGACGCCGAGCCCGCGCAGGGTGCGGAAATTGCTGACCTGCGGCAGGGCAGAAGCATTCGCTTTATCGAGAATGGCGCGCGCCAGCGGATGGCTGGATCCTTGCTCCAGCGCGGCGGCGAGGCGCAGCGCGTCCTCTTGCGCAATGCCTGCGGTAGTGACGGCCACCACCTGCGGTTTGCCTTCGGTCAGCGTGCCGGTTTTATCAAACACCAGCGTGTCGAGGGTGCTGGCCCGCTGCAGCGCGTCCGCATCCCGTACCAGTACGCCAAATTCGGCCGCGCGGCCTACGCCGGAGATAATCGACATCGGGGTCGCCAGGCCAAGGGCGCAAGGACAGGCGATGATCAGCACCGTGGTGGCGATCACCAGGGTGTAAACAATCTGCGGTGCCGGGCCGAAGAAATACCAGATCGCCGCGCTCAGCAGGGCAATGCCGACCACTACTGGAACAAAAACGGCGGAGATCCTGTCAGCAAGCTGGCCAATTTCCGGCTTGCTGCTCTGCGCCTGGCGCACCATGCGGATGATACGCGACAGCGTCGTGTGGCTGCCGACGGCGCTGGCGGTAAACAGCACGCTGCCGTCCTGCACCACCGTGCCGGCATGAACGGCGTCGCCGTCTGATTTCTGCTGAGGGATAGGCTCGCCGGTCAGCATCGCTTCATCCAGCCAGGCTTCGCCCTGGGTTATCTTGCCGTCAACGGGAACGCGATTGCCCGTCGTCAGGCGCAGCGTCATGCCGGGCTGAACTTCCGCCAGCGGGACGCTTTTCTCCCCCTCGTCCGTGACCACGCGCGCCGTCGGCGGGGTTAAATCAAGCAATCTTTCCAGCGCTTTCGAGGAGCGCTGGCGGGCGCGGGCTTCCAGCATGTGGCCCAGGTTAATCAGGCCGATAATCATCGCGCTGGCTTCGTAATAGAGATGGCGCGCCTCCATCGGGAACCACTGCGGCCAGACGTTCACGCTCATCGAATAGAGCCACGCCGCGCCGGTACCGAGCGCCACCAGCGTATCCATCGTCGCGGTGCGGTTTTTCAGGCTCTTCCAGGCGCTGGTATAGAAATGCCCGCCTGCAAACACCATCACCGCAAGGGTAATCAGACCAATCACCAGCCACAGCGTGCGGTTGTCAGCGGTGACCATCATGTTGTCACCCATCATGCCCCACACCATCACCGGAATACCCACCAGCAGGGCGACAATCGCCTGCCAGCGGAAGCGCTTCATGGTGGCGATAGCCGTTTCCTGCTGGCGCTCGCGGCGCTCGGCATCATCTTCGATGGCCTCCGCCCCGTAGCCCGCTTTCTCAACGGCCTGCACTAAATCTGCGGCGGAGGCGCTGCCCATCACCAGCGCAGTGCGCTCCGCGAGGTTTACCCGTGCCTGCGCGACGCCCGGTACGGCCTGCAAGGCGTTTTGTACCCGGGAGACGCAGCTGGCGCAGCTCATGCCGTTGATCAGCAGCTGTTGGCTGTCGTCAATATCATCAGCTGCCGGAAGCTCAGGAGTGGCCGCTGTCAGTGCTTCCGACGGGGATGATGACTCTGCCAGCGGTTTAGCCTTTGGGTGGCTTAACTCCGCCCCGTAACCGGCCTGCTTGATGGTATCGATCAGCGCATCCGCGCTGGCGCTGCCGGTTACGGCGGCATGATCGATAGTCACGTCAGCGCTTTCAACGTCAGGGCGCTGTTCCAGGCTTTCTTTAACGCGTTTGACGCAGTGGCCGCAGGAGAGGCCGTCCAGCGTCAGGTCGATAGTGTGAGACATAACAAAACTCCCGTATAATGAACTGGTCAGTAGTTGACCGGAGTAACGCTTTTCGCTAACTGTTATGAAGGTTAAACCTTCCATCAAGGGGAAGGTCAAGGGGGAATTGTGAATATCAGTGACGTGGCAAAAAAAACCGGCTTAACCAGCAAGGCAATCCGCTTTTATGAAGAGAAGGGGCTGGTAACGCCACCGCTGCGCAGTGAAAACGGCTACCGCAGCTACACGCAGCTGCATCTGGATGAACTGACGCTGCTGCGCCAGGCAAGACAGGTGGGGTTTAATCTGGAAGAGTGCGGCGAGCTGGTGAACCTGTTTAACGATCCGAAGCGTCACAGCGCCGACGTGAAAAAACGCACGCTGGAAAAAGTGGCCGAAATTGAACGCCACATCATCGAGCTGCAGGCGATGCGCGAACAGCTGCTGCAGCTCGCGGAATCCTGTCCGGGGGATGACAGCGCCGACTGCCCGATTATCGATAATCTTGCCGGCTGCTGTCATCGTAAGGCCTCTGCTTAGCAGGCTTTCACCCGCAGGGTAATGCCTTCCACCGCAATGACCTCAACCCGCGTGCCGGCGCTGAGGTCGTCGTCTGCGACCACCGGCCACGAGCTGTCGCCCACGCGCATATGCCCGCGCCCGTTCACCAGCGAGGTGTCGAGCGTAAAACGCTTGCCGACAATCTGCTGTCCGCGCTGGTTGAGGTGCGCGTCCAGCGGTTTTTGCTCGTTAACCCGCCGGTTTAGCCAGCGCCACCACAGCCACGCGGCCACCAGCGTCAGCACGGCAAATAGCGCACCCTGCCACGCCCAGTCCAGGGGAAGGATCCAGACCAGAAGGCCCGTAATGACGGCGGCAACACCGCTCCAGAGCAGGTAGCCGTTGCCGCCCAGCATCTCCGCCGCCAGCAATAAGCCACCGAGGCTTAGCCAGAAGGCATGAGGATGTGCAGCGATCAGCTCAATCATTTTTTACGCTCGTTTCCGCTGTCTTTAATCAGTTCGGCAATACCGGCGATAGAGCCCATCAGGCTGCTGGCCTCCAGCGGCATCATCACCACTTTGCTGTTGTTCGCCGAGCCGATCTGTTTTAGCGCGTCGGTATATTTTTGCGCGACAAAGTAGTTCACGGCCTGGATATCACCGGCGGCAATCGCCTCGGACACCATCTGGGTGGCGCGGGCTTCCGCTTCTGCCGAACGTTCACGTGCTTCCGCCTGTAAGAATGCGGACTGACGATCGCCTTCCGCTTTCAGGATCTGCGACTGTTTTTCCCCTTCCGCTTTGAGGATCTCCGCCTGACGCACCCCTTCGGCTTCCAGAATGTAGGCGCGCTTGGTTCGCTCGGCCTTCATCTGGGCGTTCATGGAGGCGATCAGCTCCGCCGGCGGGCGCACGTCGCGGATCTCAATACGGGTGACTTTGATCCCCCACGGGTTCGTTGCTTCATCGACAATGTGCAGCAGGCGGGTGTTGATGCTGTCGCGCTGGGAAAGCATTTCGTCCAGCTCCATCGAGCCGAGCACGGTACGGATGTTGGTCATCGTCAGGTTGACGATCGCCAGCTCCAGGTTGCTGACCTCATAGGCCGCTTTCGGCGCATCAATCACCTGAATAAAGCAGACGGCGTCGATGGTGACGTTGGCGTTATCCTTGGAGATGATCTCCTGAGACGGAATGTCCAGTACCTGCTCCATCATGTTGATCTTGCGACCAATCCGGTCCATGAAAGGAACAATCAGGCTTAAGCCCGGCTGGAGGGTGTTGGTGTAGCGACCGAAACGCTCGACGGTCCACTGATAGCCCTGAGGGACAATTTTGACGCCTGCGCCCACAATAACCAGCGCAACGAAAATAAGGACAGGAACAACGATAAGCATAAAAACCTCCTGTTTTGCATGCTGTGATGAGTGAAAGTGTGTGTTTATTGCTCGTAAGTATAGGTAAAGTCAGAGATGAATCCATCACCCGCTTCGGCAATGGCTTTGGATAATCCCTGGTAGTACTTCTCCAGCCCCAGCGCTTCGATACGCTGGATCTGTTCGCGAATGGGGGCGCAGAACAGAACGGCATTCCCCGCTTCAACGCGCTTGTTATTGGGAGGAAGATCGCCCGCGATGGCTTTGAACCACGTTCTGATACCCTGCTTTAAATTATGCGGCGCTTTAGTCAGGTTATCCATGCCCGTCAGAACCTGCAGGGTGGGAAACTCATCGGCCAGCACGGCGGTTTTCATGCGCGCAAAGAACTGGCTGAACAATTCAAACGATCCCAGATCGGTGACGCGCGGTTTGGTCGTTTTACCGTTTTTATTGCCGATTTTCCCTGCGGCTGACGCTGGGGCCGGAACCGCATTCACCTTTTCCAGCTCCAGCCCGAATAACAAATTACAGTGCGCACGGCGCTCTTTCAGCGGATAGGACATCAGCACGTCAATGAATTGGGTGGCCTTTACATCCGCAAGATCGTGGTTGATAAGCCACTGGGTACGAGAAAATTCAGCCGGAGAGACGAACCAGTCGGGTACCTCATTGAAACGTTTGGATTTTCCCTTGCCGTCAAATTCCAGGAAGTGTGTCCCGTTGTCGAAGGCGAAATAGCAATTTTTGAAACTGCCGATCGTGGTGTTCACGATGAGCGCCTTCTTAACAAAATCCACCACCTCTGCGCCAATGACAAAACGCGTGAGTTCCGACGATTTGATGACTTCCATTAATGTTTCGACATCAGGAACACCAGGCTTCAGGGAAGGAAACTCATAAAAGATATGTGCCATGCTGCTTACTTCCTGTAGTGATGGTGGAGACAAATAACAAACAAAAAGTTTAACACTTGCTTTAGCGTGAGGCTATTCGCTCTGTGCGCACGAAAGGATTATGCTACAGGCGGTTATTACACGAAGCGGTTAACGGAAGCGTAATGAACGATAAAAAAGAACTATTACATCTCAGGGATATCGGATTTCGTGTTGGAGAAAATATTATTCTTCAGCACGTCGGGTTTAGCCTGTCGCCGGGCGAGTTTAAATTAATCACGGGACCTTCGGGCTGCGGTAAAAGCACGCTGCTGAAAATTGTGGCCTCACTCCTCAGCCCGACGGAGGGCACCATTCTGTTTGAAGGACAGGATATCTCAACCCTGTCCCCGGAAAACTATCGCCAGCAGGTCTCCTACTGCGTGCAAACCCCCGCGCTGTTTGGCGATACGGTTTATGACAACCTGATTTTCCCGTGGCAAATCCGCAATAAAACGCCGGAGCCGGAAAAGTTTATCAGCGATCTGGCCCGCTTTGGCCTGGCGCAGGAGACGTTAACCAAATCCATCACCGCGCTGTCAGGCGGAGAAAAGCAGCGCGTCTCGCTGATCCGCAACCTGCAGTTTTTACCGAAGGTGCTTTTGCTGGATGAAATTACCAGCGCGCTCGATGACGTCAACAAGCGCAACGTTAACGAGATTATTCATCGCTACGCCCGGGAGCAGAACATTGCCGTGCTGTGGGTGACGCACGACGCTAATGAAATAACCCATGCGGATGACGTGATTACGCTTCAGCCGCACGGCGGGAAAATGCAGGAGGCTAACCGTGGGTGAGCATAACATTACCAATGAATCACTGGCGTTTTCGATGGTGCTGGTGCTGATTGCGATTGTAGTCAGCTATCGGGAAAAGCTGGGGCTGGAAAAAGATATTGTGTGGAGTATCTGCCGCGCGGTGGTTCAGCTCATCATCGTCGGCTATGTGCTGAAGTATATATTTAACGTCAACCACGCTGTGCTGACGCTGCTGATGGTGCTCTTTATCTGTTTCAACGCGGCGTGGAATGCGAAAAAGCGCAGTAAATACATTGATAAGGCGTTTATCTCGTCGTTTATCGCTATTACCACCGGGACGGCGCTCACGCTGGCGGTGCTGGTGCTCTCCGGCTCGATTGCCTTTACGCCGATGCAGGTTATCCCTATCTCCGGGATGATTGCGGGGAACGCCATGGTGGCCGTTGGGCTCTGTTATAACAATCTCGGCCAGCGCTTCAGCAGTGAACAGCAGCAGCTTCAGGAGAAATTAAGCCTGGGGGCGACGCCTAAAGTGGCCTCGGCGCGGCTGATCCGTGAGAGCATTCGCTCATCGCTGATCCCAACGGTCGATTCAGCCAAAACGGTGGGGCTGGTGAGCCTGCCTGGCATGATGTCGGGGCTGATTTTTGCCGGTATCGATCCGGTCAAAGCGATTAAGTATCAGATCATGGTGACGTTTATGCTGCTTTCCACGGCAAGCCTGTCAACCATCATTGCCTGTTACCTGACCTATCGGAAGTTCTACAACGCGCGTCACCAGCTGGTGGTGACGCAATTAAAGAAAACGGGTTAAGCCTGTTTTGTAGGCCCGGTAAGCGTTAGCGCCACCGGGCATTTTTTTGTTAGTAGAGCAACGCGTACAGCTGACGACGATACTTCGATGCCAGCGCGTCTCCGGTGCCCAGCGCGGCCAGAATTTCCTGGAACATCTTGCGCGCCTGACCGTCTGCGGCTGCCAGGTCTTTTTGCAGGTGGCTGAACAGCAGCTCCAGCGCCTCTTCGTTACGCCCCACCTGGTGCAGCTGCAGCGCCAGCTGGCTTGCCAGCGCGGCATCGGCCGGGTTGTCGGCAACCTGCTGCTGCAGCTGCTGAATTTCCGGGGTGTCCGCGGCCTGTTTCAGCAGCTCAATCTGCGCGACAAGACCCTGATAGCGGGTGTCCTGATCCTGCAGCGGAACCGTCTTGAGTACGGCTTCCGCGTCTTCTGAACGGTGCAGGGCGATCTGCGTTTCCGCCAGCAGCAGGCCAATCTGGCTGTTCTGATTCGACAGCTGCCACGCCTCTTTGAGCAGCGGCAGCGCCTCGTCGTATTTACCTTCCTGCATCAGCGCCATGCCTTCCTGCGCCTTCAGCTCTTCTTCACGCGGCAGCACTTTATCCAGCAGGGCGCGGATAGCCTCTTCCGGCTGCGGCCCCTGGAAGCCGTCAACGGGCTGGCCGTTCTGGAACAGATAGACGGTTGGGATGGCGCGCAGACCAAACTGAGACGCCACCATCGGCTCGGCGTCGCAGTCCAGCTTAGCGAGAATGAACTGACCGTTGTACTGGGCGGCAAGGCTTTCCAGCACCGGCGTCAGCTGCAGGCAGTGTTGGCTGCGTTCAGACCAGAAGTAGAACAGGACCGGTTTGGTCATCGACTGTTCAAGGGTCTGTTGCAGGTTAGCTTCTGTAATATTGACGATATTCTGTACGGACATGCGGCTTTCTCTTTTGTCGGTTTGTTCTTTACATGGGGATGAGCGTCGTCGCTTCAACTCAACCGTGCAAAATTTTGTCCATCATCCGGCCCGGCAGCAGGCGTTTTAACCAGCCTACGGCATGGGTGACCAGCGTCACCGGATAGCGCATTTTAGGATGTTCGCTCTCAAAAGCATGGCGCACTTTGGCCACCACCGCCTCTGGCCCGAGGGTAAAACGTGCGGCAATGCCGGGGTTCTCGACCGGCTTATCCGCCTGGGTCTGGTTCACGTTTTCGGTAAAGCGGGTGCGGATCGGGCCGGGCTCAATCAGGCTGACCTTGATGCCGCTGTGGCGCAGCTCCATGCGCAGGGCGTCGGACCAGGCCTCCAGCGCATATTTGCTGGCGGCGTAGGCGCCGCGGCCCGGAGTGGAAATCAGCCCCATCACTGACGATGTCATCACGATGCGCCCTTCACCGTGCGGCAGCATCGCGGGGAGCAGGCGCATGGTGAGCTGATGCACGCCGAAGAAGTTGGTCGAAAACTGTTTCTCCAGCGTTTCGCGGGAGAGCGTATCCAGCGGACCATACACGCCGTAGCCGGCATTGTTAAAGAGCCCGTACAGACGATTGTCGGTCAGCGCGATCACCTCATCGGCGGCGCGTTCAACGCTCTCCGGCGAGTCCATATCCAGCAGCACGCCGGTAAAGCCCAGCCCGTTCATGCGTTCGACATCGTCGGGTTTGCGACACGCCGCCAGCACCCGAAACCCCTGGCGCTTCAGTTCGAGCGCGCTTTCCAGGCCGATTCCACTGGAACATCCTGTAATTAAGACCGATTTTTGCATAACTTTACCTGTCAGGATCTCCGCTTAATCAGGAGTCATGTTTAACTAAAGGAGCCAGCCGCGTTGCCATCCAGTCGGCAATAAACGGCTGAGCATCGCGATTGGGGTGGATCCCGTCGTCTTGCATCCACTGGGGTTTGAGATAGACCTCTTCCATGAAAAATGGCAGCAGCGGAATATCAAACTCTTTGGCAAGCTTAGGGTAGATCGCGCTAAAGGCTTCATTATACCGACGACCGTAGTTAGCGGGCAGGCGAATTTGCATCAGCAGCGGCTGGGCGTTTGCCGCTTTGATATCCTGCAAAATGGTGCGCAGCGTTTGCTCGGTTTGCTGAGGCTGAAAACCGCGCAATCCATCGTTACCGCCAAGCTCCACCAGCACCCAGCGCGGCTGATGCTGTTTGAGCAGTGCAGGCAGGCGCGACAGGCCCTGCTGCGAGGTATCGCCGCTGATGCTGGCGTTAATTACCGACGTCTTGCTCTGCCATTTGTCGTTGAGCAGCGCGGGCCAGGCCGCGCTGGCCGCCATGCGATAGCCTGCGCTCAGGCTGTCGCCGAGAACCAGTAACGTGTCCGCTGCCGCCGCGCGGAAGGTCATCAGAATCAAAAACAGGAAGGGCAAATGCCAGCGGAAAACAGTGTTGAAGTTCATCATCTTAAGAAGTCCGTCGGTCAGGGGGAACACGAGCTTTCCATCCTTACTGGAGTTGAACTCGTTGTCAAACGCGCTGAAACCATCGCGCTGATTGGCGAATCCGGCTCCGGCAAGTCCACGCTGCTGGCGATTTTGGCCGGTCTGGACGACGGCAGCAGCGGCGAGGTCCATCTTGTCGGGCAACCGCTGCATCAGCTTGATGAAGAGGCGCGGGCCGCGCTGCGCGCGCGTCACGTTGGTTTTGTCTTCCAGTCCTTCATGCTGATCCCCACCCTGAACGCGCTGGAAAACGTCGAACTCCCGGCGCTGTTGCGCGGTGAAAACAGCCGTGAAAGCCGGGCGCACGCGAAGGCGCTGCTGGAGCAGCTCGGTCTGGGCAAGCGTCTCGACCACCTTCCCGCACAGCTTTCCGGCGGTGAGCAGCAGCGCGTGGCGCTGGCGCGGGCGTTTAACGGTCGTCCCGAAGTCCTGTTTGCCGATGAGCCCACAGGTAACCTTGACCGTAAAACCGGTGACCGGATTGCCGACCTGCTGTTTTCGCTCAACCGCGAGCACGGCACCACGCTGATCCTCGTCACCCACGATCCGCAGCTCGCCGCCCGCTGCGACCGTCGCCTGCGGCTGGTGAACGGTATTCTTCAGGAGGAGGCATGATTACCCGCTGGTTCTGGCGCGAGTGGCGCTCGCCCTCGCTGCTGATTGTCTGGCTGGCGCTAAGCCTGGCGGTGGCCTGCGTGCTGGCGCTCGGCAGCGTCAGCGACCGCATGGAAAAAGGGCTTAGCCAGCAGAGCCGGGAGTTTATGGCGGGTGACCGGGCGCTGCAAAGCTCCCGCCCGGTGCCGTCGGGCTGGATTGACGAAGCACGTAAACAAGGGCTGAAGGTGGGGGAGCAGATAAGCTTCCAGACCATGACGTTTGCGGGCGACACGCCGCAGCTCGCCAGCGTTAAAGCCGTCGATGATATCTACCCGATGTACGGCGAACTGCAGACCAACCCGCCAGGGCTGAAGCCAAAGCCCGGTACGGTGCTGCTGGCATCACGTCTGATGGCGCTTCTGAACCTGAAACCCGGCGATAGCATCGACGTCGGCGACGCCACCTTCAACATTGCCGGGGAAGTGGTGCAGGAGCCCGATTCCGGCTTTAACCCCTTCCAGCTCGCGCCGCGCCTGCTGATGAACACCGCGGATGTCGCGGCAACCCATGCTGTACAGCCGGGCAGCCGCGTCACCTGGCGCTATAAGTTTGGCGGCACGCCTGCCCAGCTTGACGTGTACGAAAAATGGCTTCTGCCGCAGCTCAAGCCGGAGCACCGCTGGTACGGGCTGGAGCAGGACGAAGGGGCGCTCGGTAAATCTCTTGAACGTTCTCAGCAGTTCCTGCTGCTTTCGGCACTGTTGACCCTGCTGCTGGCGGTGGCGGCGGTTGCCGTGGCGATGGGGCACTACTGCCGCAGCCGTTACGACCTGGTGGCGATCCTCAAAACCCTGGGGGCGGGCAGGGCGCAGCTGCGCAAGCTGATTGTCGGCCAGTGGCTGATGCTGCTGGTCCTCTCCGCGATTACTGGCGGAATAATCGGGCTGCTGTTTGAAAAACTGCTGATGGTGATGCTGAAGCCGGTGCTCCCGGCCGCCTTGCCGCCGGCCAGCCTCTGGCCGTGGCTGTGGGCAATCGGTGCGATGACGGTGATTTCGCTGCTGGTGGGGCTACGCCCGTACCGCCTGCTGCTCGCGACGCAGCCGCTGCGCGTGCTTCGCAACGATGTGGTGGCGAACGTCTGGCCGCTGAAGTTCTACCTTCCGGTGATTATTGCCGTGGCGGTGGGGCTGCTGGCGTGGCTGATGGGGGGCAGCACGCTGCTGTGGGCGGTACTGGCCGGGGCGGTTGTGCTGGCGCTGCTGTGCGGCGTGCTGGGCTGGATACTGCTCAACGTCCTGAAGCGGCTCACGGTGAAATCGCTGCCCGTGCGCCTGGCGGTCAACCGCCTGCTGCATCAGCCGTGGTCAACGCTCAGCCAGCTGTCGGCGTTTTCGCTGTCGTTTATGCTGCTGGCGCTGCTGTTAGTGCTGCGCGGCGATCTGCTCGATCGCTGGCAGCAGCAGCTTCCCCCGGAAAGCCCGAACTATTTCCTGATCAACATTGCCCCTGAGCAGGTCACGTCGCTGAAGGGCTTCCTGGCGGAGCATCACATTATCCCTGAGTCGTTCTATCCCATCGTTCGCGCGCGTCTGACGCAGATCAACGGCCAGCCAGCGGACGGGAACAAGGACGAGTCGCTGAACCGCGAGCTGAACCTGACCTGGCAGGAGAAACGCCCTGACCACAACCCGCTTACCGCCGGCACCTGGCCGCCAAAAGCGGGGGAAGTGTCGATGGAGGAGGGGCTGGCGACGCGCCTGAACGTGAAGCTGGGGGACAGCGTCACCTTTACCGGCGATACCCAGGATTTTACCGCGAAAGTCACCAGCCTGCGTAAAGTGGACTGGGAAAGCCTGCGGCCAAACTTCTTCTTTATCTTCCCGCCGGGCGCGCTGGACGGTCAGCCGCAGAGCTGGCTGACCAGTTTCCGCTGGGAAAACGGCAACGGCATGCTGACCCAGCTCAACCGGGAGTTTCCGACGGTCAGCCTGCTGGATATTGGCGCGATCCTGAAGCAGGTAGGGCAGGTTCTGGAGCAGGTGAGCCGCGCGCTGGAGGTGATGGTGGTGCTGGTGACGATCTGCGGCGTGCTGTTGCTGCTGGCCCAGGTGCAGGTGGGCATGCGCCAGCGCCATCAGGAGCTGGTGGTCTACCGCACGCTGGGGGCTGGAAAGCGGCTGCTGCGGATGACGCTCTGGAGCGAGTTTGCGCTGCTGGGGCTGGTGGCGGGTCTGGTAGCGGCCATTGGCGCGGAAACGGCGCTGGCGGTGCTGCAGACAAAGGTTTTCGACTTCCCGTGGGAGCCTGACTGGCGTCTCTGGTTGATCCTGCCTCTCAGCGGCGCGGTGCTGCTTTCTCTCTGCGGAGGCTGGCTCGGCACGCGGCTGTTAAAGGGCAAAGCCCTGTTCCGTCAGTTTGCGAGTTGATTTAGCACGGTGATAGTTGCGCGCCGGGTTTTAATGCCGGTGCGCAGCGTTTAAATAGCACAAACTGATAATACCCACTCATTTAGTAGCACAAAACATTAAAAACCCGACCACACGGCCCGATTATTTCCAGTTAATATTCACCCGCTAAATATTTAGCAGCGTGTCTATTAAGGAAAAATAATGACTATAAAAAAATCAGCGCTGGCGGCAACGATCGGCGCGGCAGTGGCATTGACTACCTTCGCTTCTCAGGCGGAAATCACCGTTCTTAAGCAGGAGCCTCAGGCGGGTAACCCGCTGAGCCGCCTGAACTTTACCGTTGGCGGCAGTATTCGTCCTCAGTTCCAGAACATGACCGGCGACGACGGTAAAAACAGCTACAAGCGTAACGGCTTTGACGGCGGCACCCGTTTCCGTTTCGCGGCTGATTACTACCTGTTTGATGACATCAGCTGGATCAGCTACTACGAGCTGGGTGTCAATATTCCTGCGCAGTTTAACTGGGATCACCACTACGCCGACGGCGCACACGACACCACGCGTCGTATGCTCTACACCGGTCTGAAGAGCGATACCTGGGGTACGCTGACCTTCGGTCAACAGAACAGCGTTTACTATGATGTGGTGGGCGCGAAAACCGATATCTGGGACTACGACATGATTGGTCAGGCTCCGGGTAACGGGATCAACGGCGATTACGACGGTTCTTACCGTTCACGCCAGATGCTGAAATATAAGAAAACCGTGGGCGATGCCGACATCTACGCATCTTACCTGTTTGAAGACAGCGAATACCTGCCGGGCAACGGCCTGCGCTACAAGCGTAAAGGCGGCGGCTCGCTGGGTCTGGATTACCACCTGACTACCGACCTGACCTGGGGCGCGGCGTGGAACTACACCCGCGCGGACATGCGTAACCCGGACAACGGCGACAGCAAAACCTACGACCAGAACATTCTCGGTACCGCGCTGAGCTGGACCCCGGACAACTGGACCTTCTCCGCAGGCGGCGGCTGGTACCAGAACTTCATGACCACCAAAAAAGTGTCGGTTAACGACTACTTTGCGGGTGATGCATGGGGTATTGAATACTTTGCGGGCTACAAGTTCCCGGTCGGCCAGTACGCGGTTAAATCCATCCAGCCTTACTTCATGGGCGACCGTATTGAGTACGTGAACGGCCGTAACTACCAGCGCATCGACAACGGCGTGGGTATCAGCTTCCAGCTGGATTACGGTTTCCGCGTGGATTACGAACACGTGTTCACCTCCAGCACCGACAACCTGGGCGACATGAACCTGGTGCGTCTGCGTTACGACTTCTAAGTCGTCTTGTTGGGTGCGCCCTGATGCCCTCACCCTGACCCTCTCCCACGGGGAGAGGGAATAAACATTAAAAACGGCAACCCAGGTTGCCGTTTTGCTTTTACCTCGCCACCCGGCTTTATTTTTCAGCGATCAAGCCACTCAGCAATCTCTTCGTACGTCCCGCGATACACAATCTTCTCCGCCTTTTTCTCCAGCTGATAGCCGTACATCGGGTCGTAATAATCCTTCAGCAGCGGCGCAAGCCAGCTGAAGTGCGCGTCAGTGCTGCCGGAGCGTTGCTGTTCCAGCAGCGCGGAATCTAACAGCGCGGTGAATTCTGCATACCGCTGCAGCCCCAGACGGCGGCGAATGGCAAACAGGCCGTGGTGCAGATACTCGCTGTATTCTTTCCAGCCCGCTTCCTCGCCGTATGCGGCAGAAAAGTCTGCCCACATATGGTCGAAATACTCTTCGCGCAGGCGCTCAAGGCGGACGTCAAACGGGTCTTCGACGACAACGATAGGGGCTTCAGCCATGCGGTCGCGCAGGCACTCCGGCAGGTGGTTGGAGCCAATCATCCGGCCCTCGTCTTCCAGCACCCAGCGCGCGGCGTTTTTTTTCAGGAGCTCAACCGCAAGGTGGTTTTCAAAGCTGGCCTGGGAAAGCTGCGGCGTGAGCGTGCGGCCAAACGACGAACCGCGATGGTGCGCCAGCCCTTCCAGATCGATACCCTGCGCGTGCTGCTTCACCAGCAGGGTTTTGCCGTTTCCGGTGCAGCCGCCAATAAGCACCATCGGCTTTTGCGACTGCTCGATAGTCACCTGAATCGCCGTCTGACGCAGAGCCTTATAGCCGCCGCGGATCAGCGGGTAGTCAACGCCCGCCTCTTTCAGCCAGGCCTGCGAGATATGCGAGCGCTGGCCGCCGCGCGCGCAGCAGAGAAAGCCCTCAGGATGGGTAAGGCTGGCTTCCCGCCAGGCGTTAATGCGTGCCTCACGCGTCTCGCCGCTCACCAGCTGATGGCCGAGCGCCAGCGCGGCCTCGGGGCCCTGGCGTTTATAGCAGGTACCGACGGCGGCGCGCTCGTCGTCGTTCATTAAGGGCAGGTTGATCGCCGCAGGCATCGCGCCCTGGGCAAATTCGATCGGCGCGCGAACGTCGATTAAAGGGGTATCAAACGCGAGGATCGCGCGATAGTCCGTTCCATCGTTCATGGTTGTTCCAGAAGAAAACTCAGCAGCAATGGGCGGGGATTGTACGCCGGGGAAGGGGAAGATCAACTCCCCGGCGCAGATGTCTTACTTGAGCTTAGACTGTGCCCAGACAATGCCGCTCGCATATTCCGGCGGCAGGAGCGGGATCATCGCTTCCAGGGTGGCGCTCAGGCGGCCCGTGTCGCTGTCGTTCAGGTTCAGGTGACCGACCTTACGACCCGCGCGTACCTCTTTGTCATACCAGTGCAGATGCACGAGCGGCAGCTTCAGCCAGTCGTAGTTCAGATCGGTGCCGATCAGGTTGATCATCACCGACGGGCTGTTCACCACCGGCTGCGGCAGCGGCAGGTCCGTAATCGCGCGCAGGTGCAGCTCGAACTGGCTGATGGACGCGCCGTTTTGCGTCCAGTGGCCGCTATTGTGCACGCGCGGCGCAAGTTCGTTGATCAGCAGACCGGACGGGGTGATAAAGCACTCCATCGCCATGACGCCCACATACCCGAGTTCGTGCATGATGGCAGAGAGCATATCTTCCGCCTGCGCCTGCTGGTCAGCATTGGCGTGCGGGAAGGCGACGCTGGTGCGCAGAATGCCGTCCTGATGCAGGTTATGCGTCAGCGGATAAAAGACGGTATGCCCGTCTTGCCCGCGCGCGCCAACCAGCGACACTTCACCGCTGAAGTTGATGCCCTGCTCAACGATGCACTCGCCGTAGCAATCGTCCGGCAGTTCTGCCGTTTCATCTGCACGCAGGCGCCACTGGCCGCGGCCGTCATAGCCGCCCACACGGCGCTTCACGATTGCCAGCTCGCCCAGCATCGCGAAAACGTCATTCCACTCGCTTTTATCGGACAGGAGCTGCCACGGCGCGGTCGGCAGACCGAGCTTGTCGAACAGCTGCTTTTGCGTCAGACGGTCGGCGATGATCGGGAACACGTCGCGGTTAACGAAGGCGTTATGACGCGCCAGCTCGCGGGTCAGAGCCGTTTCTGGCCAGCGTTCGATCTCGGCGGTGATCACGCTCTGGTGGAACGGTACGGCTTCCGGTTCGGCGTCCAGCCCGACGGGCCAGACGGCAATACCCAGCGGCTCACCGGCCTGACGCAGCATGCGGCCTAGCTGGCCGTTACCGAGGACGCAAACCTGCTTCATGCCGCACCCCGCGGGTCCGGATTGTCCAGCACCTCGTCTGTCTGGGCTTTACGCCACTCCGCCAGACGCTGGTGTAATGCTTTATCGTGCGTCGCAAGAATTTGCGCCGCCAGCAGGGCGGCATTGGCAGCACCCGCTTTACCAATCGCCAGCGTGCCGACAGGAATACCGCGCGGCATCTGGACGATTGAGTAGAGGCTATCCACACCGCTTAACGCGGCGCTTTGGACCGGAACGCCCAGTACCGGCACCAGGGTTTTAGCGGCAATCATGCCTGGCAGATGTGCTGCGCCGCCCGCGCCGGCAACGATCACCTCATAACCGTTCTCTTCGGCGCTTTCGGCGAAGCTGAACAGTTTGTCCGGTGTACGGTGCGCGGAGACCACTTCAACGTGGTGCGGAACATTCAGGATTTCAAAGATTTCGGCGGCGAACTGCATGGTAGCCCAGTCGCTTTTGGACCCCATCACGATGGCGACACGCGCCGGATTATTGCGGGAAGACATGCGTCTTAAAACTCCTGTGGTGCGAAACACACTGCTTTCGAGGGCACAGAGAATAGCATGTTATACGGGCAAGGAAAACGGTTGCGCGGTTAAAAGGTGAGCAGTTATGGCGAGAAAGCGATAACAAAAAAGACCGCACGATGGCGGTCTTTTATATGATGTTACTGAAGATCCCCTGCGGACAGGTTCTCGTTGTCGAACGCGCGGCTGACATCGATATGATTCACCATGCTGGTGTCGGCATTCGAGCCCGATTTTGGCACGGAGAAGCGATTCTCCGCGGCCTGTGCGCCAGTGGACACCACGACTGCCAGCAGCAGGGTACTTACGATGCTGATGTTTTTCATTCTCTGTTCCTTCCTCATCGTATTGTCGCTGTCGCACGTCTTCGCTGGCGGCACGGCAATCAGGGTTTTTATTTAGTCAGTTCTGCGGTCATGTACACGCGGTTGTTGACCTTCGCGCTCGTGATTTTATAAGAGGCATTCTGCTCGGCGGCCTGCGCGGCAATTTTCGCTTCTGCGCGGTCAAGGGTAGAGGCGGTTGCGCTCACGCTTTGAGCGAAAGAACCGAAAGAAACCAGGGAAAGAGCGGCAACTGCAACGAAAGTTTTGATAGATTTCATGGTCGTATTCCTTAAGTGTTTTATCTGGGATAGGGCGTATTGCCCTGATGCGATAAATAATAGGCCGACCACGGGCTGATTAAAATCGAAACAATTTGCCGATATTGTTCAAAAAAATAGAATGATGGTGCGAGGGGTTAAAACGGAAAGGCGATCAGCTCCACGCCCTCTGGCGTGACTTTGACCATGGAGCCTTCGGTGTGCCAAGCACCTAATACCACGCGATGGGCCGGTTCGCCGTTGGCGATAAGGGAATGGACGTCAGGACGATGGGTATGACCGTGGATCAACCACTGAACGCCATGCTTTTCCATCACGCTCACCACGGCCTGCGGGTTCACGTCCATGATGGTCATGGATTTGCTGCTGTTGGCGGTTTTACTGCCCGCGCGCATTCTGGCGGCGATACGGTTGCGTATAAACAGCGGCAGCGCAAGGAACACCTTTTGGATCCACGGGGTGTGGACTTTGGCGCGAAACGCCAGGTAGCCGGTATCGTCGGTGCAGAGCGTGTCGCCGTGCATGATCAGGATCCTGCGGCCATAGAGATCGAGCACCTGCTCTTCCGGCAGCAGCGTCATGCCGCTTTCGCGGGCGTAGCGCTTGCCGATCAGGAAATCACGGTTGCCGTGAATGAAATAGCAGGGAACGCCGGAATCCACGAGGGCGTGAATGGCGTCTGCCATTTCACGGTGCAGCGGGTTAGGGTCGTCGTCGCCAATCCAGGCTTCAAAGAGGTCGCCCAGGATGTACAGCGCATCGGCGCTTTTCGCTTCACCGCGTAAAAAACGCAGAAAACCGGCGGTTATCGCCGGTTCTTCTGTTTGCAGATGCAGATCCGCAATAAAGAGTGTCGCCACGAATTACTCGCTGACGGTCACGCTTGTAATCACAACGTCTTCTTTAGGAACGTCCTGGTGCATACCGCTGCGGCCAGTAGAGACGGCTTTGATCTTGTCAACCACGTCCATACCTTCAACCACTTCTGCGAATACGCAGTAGCCCCAACCCTGCAGGCTTTCGCCGGAGAAGTTCAGGAAGTCGTTGTCCGCCACGTTGATGAAGAACTGCGCGGTGGCAGAGTGTGGCGCCTGAGTACGGGCCATTGCCAGCGTACCGCGGGTGTTTTTCAGACCGTTGTTCGCTTCGTTTTTGATCGCTTCTTTGGTCTCTTTCTGGTTCATGCCAGGTTCGAAACCGCCGCCCTGGATCATAAAGCCGTTGATCACGCGGTGGAAAATGGTGTTGTTGTAGAAACCTTCGCGGCAGTAGTCCAGGAAGTTTTTAACTGTTTCAGGCGCTTTGTCATCAAAGGTTTTGATTACGATATCGCCATGATTAGTGTGGAAAGTAACCATTTTTGCATCCTGTTCCGTTATTGTGGTACGTCGACCCGCGTTCGGGTCATCTATAGGGGCTTGTTATAGCATAACCACAGGATGCGATCACCTTGCATTGTGTGCTGCTTCGGGTTTGAATTACGGGTAGAATAGCCGGTTTTCAACCACACACGTGTTTACATGGAATCTTCGATGTTAAAAATCTTTAATACAATGACGCGCCAGAAAGAGGAATTTAAACCTATCCATGCCGGGGAAGTCGGCATGTACGTGTGTGGTATTACGGTTTACGATCTCTGTCACATTGGCCATGGCCGTACCTTTGTCGCCTTCGACGTGGTGTCACGCTACCTGCGTTTTCTGGGCTACACCCTGAAATACGTGCGTAATATCACCGACATCGACGACAAAATCATCAAGCGCGCTAATGAAAACGGCGAAAGCTTTGTTGCGCTGGTCGATCGCATGATCGTCGAAATGCACAAAGATTTCGACGCCCTGAATATTCAGCGCCCGGACAGCGAGCCGCGCGCGACCCACCATATTCACGAAATCATCGAGATCACCGAAAAGCTGATCGCTCGCGGTCATGCCTACGTTGCGGACAACGGTGACGTGATGTTCTCGGTGCCGACGGACCCAACCTACGGTTCGCTTTCCCGTCAGGATCTGGACCAGCTCCAGGCCGGCGCGCGCGTTGACGTGGTTGACGTGAAGCGTAACCCGATGGACTTCGTGCTGTGGAAAATGTCCAAAGAGGGCGAGCCAAGCTGGCCATCACCGTGGGGCGAAGGCCGTCCGGGCTGGCACATTGAATGTTCCGCGATGAACTGCAAGCAGCTGGGCAAGCACTTCGATATCCACGGCGGCGGTTCAGACCTGATGTTCCCGCACCACGAAAACGAAATCGCGCAGTCTACCTGCGCCCACGGCGGCGAGTACGTGAACTACTGGATGCACTCCGGCATGGTAATGGTTGACCGCGAGAAGATGTCTAAATCGCTGGGTAACTTCTTCACCGTGCGCGACGTGCTGAAGTATTACGACGCGGAAACCGTGCGCTACTTCCTGATGTCCGGCCACTATCGCAGCCAGCTGAACTACAGCGAAGAGAACCTGAAACAGGCGCGCTCGGCGCTGGAGCGCCTGTATACCGCGCTGCGCGGAACCGACAGGTCTGTTCCTGCTGCAGGTGGCGAAGCGTTTGAAGCCCGCTTTGTTGAGGTGATGAACGACGACTTCAACACCCCGGAAGCCTACTCCGTGCTGTTCGACATGGCGCGCGAAGTGAACCGCCTGAAGTCAGAAGATATGGCCGCGGCGAATGCGCTGGCGTCCCATCTGCGTAAGCTTTCCTCCGTGCTCGGCCTGCTGGAGCAGGACCCGGACGCGTTCCTGCAGAGCGGTGCGCAGGCGGACGACGGTGAAGTGGCGGAAATTGAAGCGTTGATCAAAGCGCGTCTGGAAGCGCGTCAGGCAAAAGACTGGGCGGCGGCAGATGCGGCGCGTAACCGTCTGACCGAGATGGGCATCATTCTGGAAGATGGCCCGCAGGGCACCACCTGGCGCCGTAAGTAATTTTCCCCTCACCCTAACCCTCTCCCAAAGGGAGAGGGAATTATTAGGTTTTCTCCCTCTCCCCGTGGGAGAGGGCCGGGGTGAGGGCATCAGCGCCCACGTTTTCTCCACCACAGCAACCCCATCAGCACGACTCCCGGCAGCCACACCCACAGCAGCTCCGACACGATCACCTGATGCCCGTACGGCGTGGTGTAGCGCGACAGCGCAAACGGCGCGACCTTAATCACCTGCCACGACGCAAAGAAGCGTTCATCTGACCACGGCCACAGCCAGCCGACGCCTTTCCCGCCCGTGGTAATCGAATCCAGCAGGCTGTGCGACAGCAATGACACGGTTAAAAACAGCCAGCACCGCGTCAGGCTGGCCCGGAACCACCGTCGTCCAGTCAGCACGCAGAGTATCGGCACCACAAAGGCGAACAGCAGGGAGTGGGTAAAGCCGCGATGGCCGAAAACATTGCCGTACGCGACGCCGAACTTGAACGCCAGCACGTCGGCATCCGGCAGCATGGCGAGGACAATCCCGGCAAACAGCAGGCGGGGAGGAATCACTTTGGTTCCCAGGCCTAAGCCCAGACAAAGCGGAACAGCAGCGTGTGTAATAACGGTAGGCATTGCGATTATCCATGGCAAATCATGGAAATATAGCAGCAATCCCGCGCCGGCAGACCCGCGTCAAATTCTTATTTTTACGCCGACTCGCGCGCGATAAGCTGTCCGGAAAGCGTAATGCGCTGGGTTTGCAGCGTCGGCTCCTTCAGCGTGCGAATAATCAGACCTGCAGCCTGACGCCCGGTCTCTTCGCTGGCGGACGAGACGTAAGTAAAGGACGGCGAGGTGAGGTTAACGTGGAGCATATCTTCGAAACCGACCAGCGCGACCTGCTGCGTCAAAAACACATCTTTACCCACCGTTCGTCCAACCTGATGAATACCGGAGATGGAGCCGATCATGGCATCCGGCGAGTGGCAGAGCAGGGCGGTGATGGTGTTGTTTTTTTCCAGCAGCTGGCGGGTGGCGAAACCCGCTGCCAGGGTGTCATCGCTGCAGGCCGGAGAGTATTCATCGCGCCAGACCAGCCCGTTCTGCGTCATCGCGCTGCGAAAACCGAGCAGGCGCTGCTCGCGGATGAGGCAGCCTTCACGTCCGCCAATGTAGGCGATATTGCGATGGCCGCGCTCGATAAGATAACGCACCGCCAGATTTGCCGCCTGGCGGTTATCGCGCATTACCAGATTGCATTTTTCATCCAGCAGCGACTGAGAGACCACCACCAGCGGCAGCGGGCAGCGGCGAATCTGCTCCGGCAGGGTGGAGGTGCGGGTATCCGAGGCCAGATAGATAACCCCGGCGACGCCCTGCTGCTTAAACGACAGCAGGCAGCGCTCAAGATGGTCATGGTCGTTCTGGGGCTGGCCGAGAAAAACCATATACCCCTGTTTTTCAAGATCCTGAACGATGCTCGCCATCACCTTGATGGAGAAACTGTCGCTAAAGTCGCGGAGGATCAGGCCAATCAGATTGGACGTATTGGCGCGGAGGTTGGCAGCGGCGACGTTATGAACATAGCCCAGCGTATTGATGGCAGCGTTGACCTTCTCGATCGTTGCCTCTGAGATTTTCCCTTTCTGGCGCAAAACCAGCGAGACGGTTGAGACCGATACACCCGCGTGCTTTGCGACATCAATAATGCTGACTTTCTTCAAAACCGCTCCCTGAAATTCACCGATTATCAGTCAGATACGACAATGCGTCTCCCAGACTACAGGAGACGCGTCGTTCAGGCATCTTATTATTTGCCGATCATGGTGGACATGGTCTGGGCGATAAACTGTGCTCTGGCACCGAAAATCACCTGAATACCGTTGTCGCCGACGAAGACCACGCCGCGCGCGCCGAGTCCGTTCAGGCCGTCCTTATCGACCACCTCGCTTTTTGCCACTTCCAGGCGAAGGCGGGTGATACAGGCGCCGACGGAGTCGATGTTGTGCGCCCCGCCCAGCAGGGTGATGATCTCGGTCGCGAGTTCTGAATCAGACTTATCATCCGCGTTGGCGGTCACTTCAGTGCGGCCCGGCGTTTTCACGTCGAAACGACGGATCACAAAGCGGAACGTGAAGTAATAAATCAGGCCCATCGGAATGCCGATGATAATCGCATTCAGGAAGTTGGTCTTGTAGCCGTTAAAGGACGGCAGGATCCCGAATGACAGATAGTCGATAAAGCCTGCGGAGAAGGACTTGGCGATATGCGCATGCAGCAGATACATGGTCATGTAGGCCAGGCCCGCCATGATGGCGTTAAAGACGTACAGGATCGGCGCCACGAAGATAAAGGTAAACTCGACCGGTTCGGTGATCCCCGTCAGGAAGCAGGTCAGCGCCGCAGAGAACAGAATACCGGCCGCGATTTTCTTATTCTTCGTATGGGCTTCGTGATACATCGCCAGGCACGCGGCGGGCAGCGCGAACAGCATCAGCGGGAATTCGCCCTGCATGAATTTACCGGCATTCTGGTAGGTGTCGCTGCTGAAGGACTTCACTCCTTCTTCCAGCATCTTGAACCAGATGGTCTGGTCGCCGTGGATCACCTGTCCTGCCTGGGTGGTGTAATCCCCGAACGAGTACCAGAAGGACGGATACCAGATGTGGTGCAGGCCGAGCGGGATCAGCGCGCGCTCTACCAGACCGAAGATAAAGGTCGACGCCGCCTGATTATCGCCGTTAACCACCACGGAGAGCGCGTCGATACCGGCCTGGATATGCTGCCACACGTACGGTAGCAGCAGCCCCATCAGGAACGACAGTAACGCCGTTGCAATGGCCACGAAGCGCTTGCCGGAGAAGAAGCCCAGGAACTCCGGCAGCTGCATGGTGTGGAAGCGGTTATAGCACCAGGCCGCGAGAATACCGCAGATCAGGCCGCCGAAGACGCCCATCTGCAGCGTCGGGATGCCGACCACCATGGCGTATTTCCCACCCTGGGAGGCCATTTCCGGCGTGATGCTCAGCACGGTGCTGATGGTGATATTCGTGACAAACACCGACACCGCCGCAGACAGCGCCGCGATGCCGGATTCTGACGCCAGACCCACGGCGGAGCCAATGGCAAACAGCATCGGCAGGTTATCAAAGATAACCCCGCCCGCGTTCATCATCAGCGGCAGATGGAACTTATCGCCGAAGGCCAGCAGCAGGCCCGCAGCGGGAAGCAGTGAAATTGGCAGCATTAAGGCGCGACCAATCATCGATAACTTAGACAGCGATTTAACAAACCCTGATATCAGACTCATGCTGATTTCCCCCGAGTAGCGCTTTTTTGGCGCTGTTATTGTAAGTAGAACGTTTTAGTAGAACGTTCTACTTATCGTGGGCAAAGAGTGAAAAACGCGCAACAGAATTTTCATGTTTCAACAGATGAAATAGTGATTATTTGAAGTTGATCGATAAATAACCGCGATGGGTGTAAGGGATTTTATATCCCCTCTCCCTGTGGGAGAGGGTTAGGGTGAGGGCATAATACGGCTCAGGCCGTAACGGTTACGCTCTGTCCTTCAAAGCTCACGGTCTGACCCGCGACAATCTTGCAGCGCTTGCGCGTTTCTACCACGCCGTCGACTTTTACCAGCCCGTCGGCGATAACGATTTTCGCCTGCGCGCCGCTTTCGCTCCAGCCTTCCAGCTTCAGCAGATCGCACAGCTCAACGTGCGGGTGTTTACCTAATGAAAAAGTCGCCATCTTACGCGTCCTCTACGTCGTGATATTCTTCGCACGCCTGCAGCGTATTCTGAATCAGCGTTGCTACGGTCATCGGGCCTACGCCGCCCGGTACGGGGGTAATGTAAGACGCGCGCGCGGCGGCATCTTCGTACACCACGTCGCCGACCACTTTGCCGTTTTCCAGACGGTTAATCCCGACGTCCACGACAATCGCGCCCTCTTTGATCCACTCGCCCGGAATAAAGCCCGGTTTGCCGACCGCGACGATCAGCAGATCGGCGTTCTCGACGTGGTGACGCAGGTTTTTGGTGAAGCGGTGGGTCACGGTGGTGGTACAGCCCGCCAGCAGCAGCTCCATGCTCATCGGGCGGCCCACGATGTTGGACGCACCGATAACCACGGCGTTCAGACCGTAGGTGTCGATGTTATAGCGCTCCAGCAGCGTCACAATGCCGCGCGGCGTGCACGGGCGCAGACGCGGCGCGCGCTGGCACAGGCGGCCAACGTTGTACGGATGGAAACCGTCCACGTCTTTATCCGGCGCGATACGCTCCAGCACCTTCACGTTGTCGATACCCGCCGGCAGCGGCAGCTGAACCAGAATACCGTCGATCTCTTTATCGGCATTCAGGGTGTCAATAAGTTCCAGCAGCTCTGCTTCGCTGGTGGTTTCCGGCAAATCGTAAGAGCGGGAGACGAAGCCCACCTCTTCACACGCTTTGCGCTTGCTGCCGACATAAATCTGCGATGCCGGGTTGCTGCCAACCAGCACAACGGCCAGCCCGGGGGCGCGTTTTCCGGCAGCTTTACGCGCCTTCACTTTTTCCGCGACCTCAGAGCGCACCTGCTGCGCAATCGTTTTACCGTCAATAATCTTTGCTGCCATCAGAGAGAAGATTCCGTCTGTAACGTTTGAAAGGGGGGATGGCGTGTATTTTGTCAGAAGCGAGCGTCGCTGTCAGTCACCCTTTACGCGTTTTTATCAGTGAGACGCAAAAACCCTTCTTAAGGGATGGTCAATTTCTTAGGCGGGATTAGGATGTGACCTGGCGAAATAGCAGCGTTTTGACATATTTAAAAAACGCGTCCTGAGCTACTTTGTCTCCTCCGAAATAAGCTTTCAATTAATCAATTGAACGTATTTCTTATTCCCGATTATTCGCGGGAAGGGTTATTTACATTTTAAAGGAATAGACATGAAACTCAGCAACATTGCTTCTACTGTTATTGCTACTTTGGCCCTGGTTGCAGGTGCCGCAAATGCAGCAGATCCTGCTGCGCCGGTTTCCGTAAATGGCGGTACCGTACATTTTAAAGGTGAGCTGGTTAATGCGGCTTGTTCAGTAAATACTGATTCTTCCGAGCAGACCGTTAATCTGGGTCAGTATCGCACCGCGAAATTTACCAAAGTGGGCGACACCACCTCTAATATTCCATTCAACATTGAACTGAATGATTGCGATCCGCTGGTTGCCAAAACTGCCGCTGTTGCGTTCACCGGTCAGATCGACCCAACCGACAAAACCCTGCTGGCCGTGACTTCCGGTAACAACGACAACACCGCAAAAGGCGTGGGTATCGAGATCCTCGACAGCAAATCCAGCGTTCTGACCCCAGACGGCGCGACCTTCTCTGCTGCGCAGACGCTGATCGAAGGGACCAACACCCTGAAGTTCACCGCACGTTACAAATCAACGGCTGCCACCACTGAGCCAGGCCAGGCAAACGCTGACGCCACCTTCGTAATGAAATACGAGTAATTCCTCCGCACAGGGATGTTCAGGCCTCACGGACGAGGCCCGTCATACGCTAATGCCAGGAACGAAGGATGACAAGGACTGGAACACTACTGCTGTTAACCCTTGCGATGGCTTACCCGGCATCGGCGCATACCGTGGTGATCGAAGGTGGCAAGGTTCATCTCAGAGGTGAACTGGTGAACGGCGGCTGCGCCGTGGCGCCCGACAGCCAGAATATGCGCATCGACATGGGGCAGTACCGAACCAATTCATTTTCCGGTGTGGGCAGTTTTTCCACGGTTAACGTGCCTTTTACCGTGCGGCTGCTGGACTGCAGCGTTGATGTTTCGCGCACCGTGGGGATCCAGTTTCAGGGCGTGACGCCCGCAGAAGATCCGCAGGTCTTTCTGGCGACCTCGCGGCCGGGTGAAACGCCCGTCAGCAGCGGCGTGGGGCTGGCGCTTTTTGACGAACAGCAGCGTCAGATTATCCCAAATGCCACGGCCGTCAGCTGGCTGCCGATCGATACCCGCGAGCTCGCGTTCCATTTTAGCGCCCGCTATCGGGCTATTTCCGAACACCTCGAGCCAGGCAAAATTCAGTCGGATGTCTGGTTTACGTTGATTTATCCATAACACCTGCGAACACATTATTAAAGGTACGGTTGTGATGAATACCCTAATTAAACCAGGACTTTTTTTATCGTTTATTTTGATGATGGTTTCTGCCTGCGCAAATGCTTCCGGCGGTATTGCGCTGGGGGCCACGCGCGTTATTTATCCCGCAGAGGCGAAGCAAACGTCGCTGGCGATCACCAACAGCAACAAACAGGAACGCTATTTAATTAACGCGTGGATCGAAAATGCGAGCGGGCAAAAAGAAAAAACCTTTGCCGTCACTCCGCCCCTGTTTGTCAGCGAGCCGAACAGTGAAAACACGCTGCGTATTATTTACGCCGGGCCAGCGCTGCCTGCCGATCGCGAATCGCTCTTTTACATGAACGTGAAGGCGATCCCGTCGGTGAACAAAGCGAAAACGGAAAACAATAACGTGCTGCAGCTGGCGATCCTCTCACGCATCAAGCTGTTTGTGCGCCCGAACAACCTGGCGATGCAGCCGGAAGAAGCGCTTTCCCAGCTGCGGTTTGAGCGCGCGGGCAGCCATCTCAAAGTCAGCAACGCTTCCCCGTATTACATCACCCTCGTCAACCTGAAGCTGGGCGGGCAGCAGCTGGATAACCTGATGGTTGCGCCGAAAAGCTCGGCTCAGCAGGTGCTGCCAGCCGGTGCCAGCGGTACGCTTTCCTGGCAGAGCGTGAATGACTACGGTGCCATCACTCCGGCGCGTAGCGTCAACCTGTGAGCAGAGTCAGGTCGATGAAAAACCACCAGAGACGTTACTGCCCGGTTGCACTGGCGCTGATGGCTGCGCTCTGGCCGCAGGCTGGCTGGAGCGAAAGTTATTTCAACCCGGCCTTCTTGTCCGACGACACCGCCAGCGTGGCGGATTTGTCGCGTTTTGAACAAGGACACCAGCAGGCACCCGGCGTTTATCGCGTGGATATCTGGCGTAACGATGAGTTTATCGGTACCCAGGACGTGCGTTTTGAGCAGGCCAAGAACACGCCGCCGGTGGCGGGCGGTTTGTCGGCGTGCATTACGCGCGCGATGCTCGATCGCTTTGGCGTCAACGTCGCGGCGTTTCCCGAACTGGCTAAGGTGCAGGGCGATACCTGCGTTCCGTTGACCACGGCCATACCCGGCAGCGAAACGGTATTCAACTTTGCCTCACAGCGTCTGGACGTCAGCCTGCCGCAGGTGGCGTTGCAAAACAGCGCCCGGGGCTACATTCCGCCTGAACAGTGGGATGAAGGCATTCCCGCCGCGCTGGTGAACTACAGCTTCACCGGTAACCGGGGAAGCGAAGACGACAGCTATTATCTGAACCTGCAGAGCGGGTTGAACTATGGCGCCTGGCGTTTACGTAACAACGGCGCATGGCGGTACACGGAGAATAACGGGCAGCGGCACAGCGAGTGGCAGAATATCGGCACCTGGGCGCAGCGCACCGTCATCCCGCTCAAAAGCGAACTGGTGCTGGGCGACAGCAATACCGGGAATGACGTCTTCGACAGCATGGGTTTTCGCGGCGGGCGGCTCTTCTCGTCTGACAGCATGTACCCGGACAGCCTGCAGGGCTACGCGCCGACCGTGCGGGGGATCGCCCGTACGCATGCCAAAGTGGTGGTTCGCCAGAATGGCTACGTTATCTATCAAAGCTATGTCCAGCCGGGCGCATTTGCGATTACCGATCTTAACCCGACCTCCTCAAGCGGTGACCTGGAAGTCACGGTTGAAGAGAAAGACGGCACCCAGCAGCGCTATACCGTGCCGTACTCCACCGTGCCGCTCCTGCAGCGTGAAGGGCGCTGGAAGTATGACCTCGTTGCGGGGGATTACCGCAGCGGTAACAGCGATCAGGATACGCCGTTCTTCACTCAGGGCACCCTGATTACCGGTCTAGCCAACGGTTACACGCTCTACGGCGGGACGCAGCTGGCGTCACGCTATACCGCGGTGGCCGTCGGGGCCGGGAAAAACCTGGGCGACTGGGGCGCGGTCTCGCTCGATATCACCCACGCCCGCAGCCAGCTCGCGGACGACAGCAGGCACGAAGGGCAGTCTCTGCGCTTCCTCTACGCGAAATCCCTTAACGGCTTCGGCACTAACTTCCAGCTGCTGGGCTACCGCTACTCCACAAAAGGGTTTTACACCCTCGACGATGTCGCCTGGCGCTCAATGGAGGGCTATCAGTATGCCGATAGCCAGAACGATAACGATGTGCCGGACGTGCAGAGCTATCACAACCTGACGTGGAATAAAAAAGGCCGCTTCCAGCTCAACGTATCTCAGTCGCTGGGGGACTACGGCTCGGTCTATATCTCCGGTAGCGAGCAGACCTACTGGGGAACAGACGAGACGAACCTCTGGTACCAGCTGGGCTATGCGGGCGGCGTGAAGGGGATCAACTACTCCGTCTCGTGGTCGTGGAACAAATCCGTGGGGATAGACGGCACCGATCGGATCGCGTCGTTTAACGTCTCCGTGCCGTTCAGCCTCTTTACCCGTCAGGGCTATCGCCGGGACAGCGCGATTGACCGCGCCTACGCTACGGCATCCGCCAGTCGAAACAGCGACGGCGACACAAGCTGGCAAACCGGCGTCAGCGGAACGCTGCTGGAGGATCGCAACCTGAACTACAGCGTGACCCAGGGACACGCCAGCACCAACGGCGCAAGCGGAAGCGCCAGCGCCAACTGGCAGGCGACCTACGGCACGCTGGGCGTTGGCTACAACTATTCCCGCGACCAGCACGATCTCAACTGGCAGCTCTCCGGCGGGGTGGTCGGCCACGCCGACGGCGTGACCTTCAGCCAGCCGCTGGGCGACACCAACGTGCTGATCAAAGCGCCGGGGGCATCGGGCGTCAGTATTGAAAACCAGACCGGCGTGAAAACCGACTGGCGAGGCTACGCGGTGATGCCGTATGCCACCGTCTATCGTTACAACCGCGTGGCGCTGGATACCAACACCATGAGCAACAACACCGATATCGAAAACAACGTGAGCAGCGTGGTGCCGACCAAAGGCGCGCTGGTACGCGCCAGCTTTGATACCCGCATTGGCGTGCGCGCCCTGCTGACGGTAACGCGCGGCAAACAGCCTGTGCCGTTCGGCGCGGTGGTGCGTGAGACCAAAAGCGGCGTGACGAGCATGGTGGGGGATGACGGGCAAATTTACCTGAGTGGGCTGCCGCTGGAGGGCGAACTGCTGATCCAGTGGGGCGACGGGGCGCAGTCCCAGTGTCGCGCACCTTACAGCTTGTCTGAACAGAGCCTGCAACAGGCAATCACACTTAAGGGGATCGGCTGTGATTAAAACTCAACTCTTTGCCTTGTCGCTGCTGGCGCTACTGCCCGCGACAAACGCATTAGCGACCGTGTGCGTCAATGAAAAAGGCGTGCCGACGGAAGTGCATTACGACCTGACGGATAAATTCAACAGCTCGAATAACCAGATTGGGCAGGTCGTGACGCTCAGCGAGAAATCGCAGTGGGTAGGGGTGAATGCCGTCTGCCCGAAGGGCACGACCGGGAATACCACCAAGCGCAGCTATGTGACCGATTATCCGGTCACGGGGACCAGCGATGGCTATCAGTATCTGAAGCTTAACGACTATCTGGACGGGGCGATGAAAATCACGGACAGCTATGCTGGCGTGTTTTACCCGCCAAAAAGCTATATCCAGATGGGGAGCCATCCTAACGTCTCCAAAAACAAACCGTTTGGCGTTCAGGACTCCAGCCTGGTCTTCCGTCTTAAGGTGACCCGGCGTTTTATCAACATGGTGGTGATCCCGCGTGCCACCATGTTCCGCGTTTACGTCACCACTACCTCTTCCGATCCGTTAACCACGCCGGTCTATACCATCAGCTACAGCGGAACCATTCAGGTGCCGCAAAGCTGCGCCATCAATGCCGGTAACGTGGTGGAGTTTGATTTCGGCGACATTGGCGCCTCCTTGTTCAGCAAGGCGGGCGTGGGTAACAAGCCGGAGGGGGTCTCATCGCAAAGCAAAACCATCGCCATCAAATGCACCAACGTGGAGGCGAACGCCATGCTGACGATGCGGGTCGAGGCGGAAAAAGTCTCTGATAATGTGCTGGTGTCGGATAACCCGGATGTGGGGTTCATCATCGCCAACGAGAGCGGGGCGCCGCTGACGCCCAACAACCTGACGAGCAAAATTCCGTTCAGTCTCGACGACAGCGCGCAGGCGCAGGTGGGGATCCGGGTCTGGCCGGTGAGCGTGACGGGCAATAAGCCAGCGGAAGGGCGCTTCACCTCGCGCGGGTATTTGCGCGTGGATTACGACTAAGGAGCCGATATGCGAAACAGGATCCGTTTTCTCACCGTAGCGCTCTTTGCGCTTTGCACGCAGGCTCAGGCGGACACCGCGTTGGGCGAGATTAACATTCGGCTCTACGGCAATATCGTCGATTTTACCTGCGTTGCCGAGGGCAGCGACAGCGACAAGGCCGTCCCGCTGGGCACCTGGCCCACGAAACAGCTCAGCACCACCGGGAGCCGCACGCAGCCGATGCCGTTTACGCTGAAGCTGACCGGCTGCCCGCCGGGCGCGGCGTCCATTACGTTTTCGGGTAAAGCCGACGGAAGCAATAGCGGCCTGCTGGCGCTGAATGACGCCAGTACTGCAAGCCATGTCGCCGTTGAGATCAGGGATGCGGATAAAACGCGGCTGGCGCTTCAGCAGGCCAGCCAGCCGGTCTCGGTTGATGCGCAGGGAAATGCGATTCTGTCATTTTATGCCAATTATATTGCCACTGCCGATAACCCTCAGCCCGGACGGGCTGATGCGGATGCCACCTTCATGATTAATTATAATTAGCACTGACCGCACTCCCTGCAGCTCAGATAAGCTGCAGGGAGTGAATTCAGGTTATAGCAGCTCGTGGGCTTTAGCGTAATCAATTAATTCCACGATGCTTTGCACACCCAGCTTGGAATAAATATTGGATTTGTGCGCGCTAATGGTCTTGTTGCTTAATAGTAGCTGTTCAGCAATTTCCTTGTTGGATAATCCATTCGCCAGATACCGTAATACCGTGACCTCGCGATTCGATAATGGCATATCTACTGCCATCCCTTTCCCTGAACCCAGGTGGTTTATAAAGTTCAGCGTTTCCGACGGGAAAAAGGAATAGCCCATCAGGATCATTTCTACGGCGTTGTAGATCTCCCCTAAATCTTTTCGTTTACTGACGAAGCCATTTGCCCCGGCGCGAATGGCGCGACCCGCGTAAAATAACTCTGATTTAGACGAGAGGAACAGAACCTTAATGTTCTTGTTTAAGTTTCTGATTCTCTTAAGTAAAGCGAAAGCATCCGTGCCCGTGAGTTCAATGTCAAGGATCACCAGATCGATAGGGTGATTGCGGATACAGTCAAGGACTTCATGGCTATCGCCAGACTTGAGCTTGACTGTGATATTCTTATTTTTCTGTAGCAGGACTTCTATCGACATTCTGACGATAGGATGTTCGTCCATAATGATAACGGATGCCGGTTTCATTTTTAATGCCTCAGATTGTTAAAAGCGTTATGCAGAGTTTGGTAAAACTCTCGAAATGCCGGAAGGATATAATGTGCAGATCCCTATACCGTAGTATTTCCCTGGAAAGAGCGAAAGCATCCTTGTTTACGTAATGAAAAGAACTATGCCTCAGCGCGGTCATCTCATTAGGCTGGTGTTGGCAAAAAGGTTTTTCTTATTCATATTTGATACGCATCTTATTATACAGGGTAAGTTTTTTCCGAAAACCCTGTAAATTAATATGAGGGTATTGGTTTGTATTATCTTCTGGATCTTAATCGCTATTTTTTTAAATTTAGCGGAAATATCCTGTTATCTCATTTACCGCATATTTTCATCTTTATGTAATAACAAAAAATAACAGATATCTCTGTATGTTGATTAATTGTTAACAAAAATACGCCTCTTTGAAAGGGACGAACCCGCAAAAGTGAGGTTGAAAATTGCCCTCGCAGGCCGTCTGACCTTCATCTGAAAGTGCTTACGCCGATCCGGATAACGGCGTCTGGTGCACAGGAGAACGTGCTGCCCGCTTTGCTTTTTACTCCTGGCAGTTGTCGCTAAGCTGCTTGTTTTTACATCATTATCATCTTGTTAACGCCTTCTGCATTCGCTTAACGGATGGAGGAAAGTGCTGCCGTTCCGCTAATCTGTGGCATTTCACAAGGTTCGCGCCCATAAATTAGGAATAGTTATAAATTCGATTATATTGTTAAAAATTAACATTTTCGCAACGCAAGTGGTAAGTAAATTCTTAAACCGCTTTAGGAAATAAGGGGTTAGGAGGTGAGTGAAAACGTGCAGTCTGAGAGGTTATTAAGAAGATGCAGCAATTCCTGGCGATGGCTTAGCCCCAGCTTTAGGAGGATGCAGCTGAGACGATAGATAATGCGGCTATAGGGGCGATTCTGCATAAGGGCAATCTGACGCAATGTCTTGCCCCGGGAAAGCTCCTGCAGAATGGGCCATTCGTTGCGCGAGAACCAGTCTTTCTCGGTACCCGGCGGAGGGAGGGGATCCTGCAGGCTGTGCTGGAGCGCGGCGGCGTTCAGCTGACGTTCGAGCACATGAAAGGGACCTGCCGCTTTGCAGAAGAGGCGGGTGTCGTAATTATCGGCCCGGACCAACAGCCAGGGCGTCAGGAACGGAGAAAACAGGCTATGCCGTCTCAACTGATCCAGTTTCTCCAGAAGCCCCGTGGATCGGCTTTCAATATCCACGACCAGACGGGCTGAGGGCCACTGCGTCTGAGCGATAAGGGCGTCGTCCAGCGTGGCGTAGTCGCAGCAGCTGCTCAGGGGAAACTGCCCGTGGAGAAAACCGGTGCGCAGGTAGTGATCCTCCGTCACCAGAAGGATAAACGGGGCGTCTGTTTTGCGGGGCTGGCTGATGGACTGGCTCAAAAATTCGAGCCGGTCGAAAAAGGGGGGAGCAAAAGGTGAGCGCGTAAATCCCAGTGCATCACTTCCTGTACGCCGCCGCCGGTAACGGCGCACTGTCATTCGCATGGTCTCCCTCCTGGAAATGGCTTTTTAATCCTCCGGCCATGTCCAGGACGGCCAGTAATATCCCTGGCCGAGGTCTGCGCCTGCCTGCAGTGCCCAGGTACGATCGCGTTCAGTCTCAATACCTTCAATAAGCACTTTCCCGGCAAGCTGAAAGCAAAGGGAAACCAGTTGCCTCAGCGCAGGGGTGTCGCGTAAACGCCAGAATGCTTCCTTATCTATTTTGATGCCGCTTAACGGGAGTCGGCAGGATAAAAACGACTGCACTGTGACGTCATCCACGTCATCAAGCCAGATAGCGTGTCCCTGTTTGCAAAGTTGCCGCAAATTTTGAACGACATGCTGCTTCTCTACGAGGGAAAGCGCCAAAAAGGACGCGAGGTCGACAATCTCAATATTGAGCGGCACGCCTGGCAACCGGATAAGTCGCTGAAAAGACGCGGGCTCTGTCAGGACGGTTATCGGCAGATTAATAAAAAGATTATGACCGTGCGGCGTATTTTTTAACGCGGCAAGCTGCGCTTCAAGCAGCGTTATCGACCACTCTGCGGAGCGATCGCAAAAAAAGTTCTCGCTGTCCCGCGTGTCGGACAGGACGCTAAGGACCTCCACGCCAACCTGGCGCAAGGAGGAAAGGGCGACGATGGGCTCAAGCTTAATGCCGACGATGTCCTGAGAAATGTACTGTAACCGGGGGGGCGTATCGATCAGGTTTTGCGCTGTCACTCCATTGTCCTGTTGTCTGTCAGCCTCCAGGCGGCCGGGATACCTGACTCTAGTGTGACGAGCTGACGGTCAGGAAAACAGCAGGCGTTACTTAAATGCAACTAAGCCTTTTCGCAGCGCTAAATTTTACGGTGAAACAGGGCGAAATGTTGAGAAAATAGCCGTATTTACAATCGGCTAGCGGTAATTGGCCCTGAAAACGGAAAAGGCATTGACTCACCTGCCATTGACCGTATAATTCTTCGCGTTTCACCACCGCGAAGTACACGCATATCAGTGCGCCCTTAGCTCAGTTGGATAGAGCAACGGCCTTCTAAGCCGTAGGTCGTAGGTTCGAATCCTACAGGGCGTGCCATTTCATTTCATAGAGTTACGCCTCTTTCACATCCTCCTGATTTCCGTTGTGGGACTTATTTGGGACATCGCCCCTAAAATTTACCGGTCAAGAAGGACATTTATGTGGTATCTACTCGCAACTTCGCTTGCCGCACTCTCCCTTAATAAAAGCCTGGCTTATCTAATGCTGGGATTAACGGCATTTCTCGGCTGGAAACAGGGCATTCTTGACGCCCCGGCGCTGCTGGTTATTGCATCAATCGTTGTTGGCTGGTCTGCTGTTGAATGGCTACGTAATAAAAATAATAAATATACATATCTGGTCGAAGGCCTGTGCGTGGCCATCGCCGTTGCCCTGGTTTTGCATCTGATCCCGGGTTTTCATAACCCCAAAGTGCTGGATGCTGTCGTCGTAGGTCCGCAAAGCATACCGTTCAGTATGTACTTTAATATGGACAAGGCAGTGGTGCCGTTCTTTTTAATTACGTGCATGCCAACGTTATTCGTAGCAAAACCCCTCTATAAAGCGGGCAAGATCGGCTGGGGAATATTGGTTCTTGCGATACCCGCGCTGTTACTTCTGGCTGTTGCGTTGGGTGGACTTAAAATTGAGCCGCATGCGCCAGAATGGTTCGCTCAATTTGCCCTTGCGAATATTTTTTTCGTCTCTTTGGCTGAGGAAGCCTTGTTCAGAGGCTACCTGCAGCAACGCTTGTCCCGGATTATTCATCCTGTTGTCGCGCTGTTGATTGCCTCAGTCATCTTTGGACTGATGCATTATAGCGGCGGTTTACTACTGATTATTTTTGCCAGCCTCTCCGGCATTATTTACGGCCTGGCGTGGATGTGGAGCGGCAGGCTCTGGGTTGCAACGTTATTCCATTTTGTGCTGAACTGCGTGCATTTATTGTTCTTCACCTATCCTATGTATGCCCCTCATGCGGTTATGTGATGCTTTTAAAATTAGTCGCCTTATAAATTTAGCGACCTCCGGATAAGCATAAAAAGCCCCGCAAGATCGGGGCTTTTATATCTGCCGGGCGCATGAATAACAGATTTACCTTCGCGTCATAATGAATAGAAGGCTAATGAATTTCACTGTAGGCAGGCTTAAGGTTTTCTTAATCTAAAAATTATCTCTCATTAAAATTTGGATTTTTATCATTCTAAAATCTGCTAAAAAGAAATTTTACACTTTTACGACTAAACTCGATTGATACTAATTATCATTAGCGTTGTTGTATGCTTTAATCCTGTCCCACAAAGCTATGAGTCGTTAATCCCGTTGGTCTATAAAGGATATGTTCATGAATTCTCGCCTGCTGTCCTGCTTCTCGCTTGCCTTGTTGTCTTCATCCCTTTTCCTTTCCACACAAGCGGTTGCCGCTGATAACAACGAAGGTATCGTTGTTTATAACGCGCAGCACGAAAACCTGGTGAAGTCGTGGGTTGACGGTTTTACCAAAGAAACCGGCATTAAAGTCACTCTGCGTAATGGCGATGACAGCGAGCTGGGTAACCAGCTGGTTCAGGAAGGCAGCGCGTCCCCGGCAGACGTATTCCTGACGGAGAACTCGCCGTCAATGGTGCTGGTGGATAATGCCAACCTGTTTGCGCCATTGGATGCAGACACCCTGAAGCAGGTACCGGCAGAATATCGTCCGGCGCACGGCCGCTGGATTGGCATCGCGGCCCGCAGCACGGTGTTTGTGTATAACCCGGAAAAGCTGAACGAAAAGCAGCTGCCTGAATCGCTGATGGATCTGGCAAAACCCGAGTGGAAAGGGCGCTGGGCGGCATCACCGTCAGGCGCGGATTTCCAGGCCATCGTGAGCGCGATGCTGGCGCTGAAAGGCGAAAAGGCCACGCTGGAATGGCTCAAGGCGATGAAAGCCAATTTCGTTGCCTATAAAGGCAACAGCACAGTGATGAAAGCGGTCAATGCCGGTCAGATTGATGGCGGCGTGATTTATCACTACTACCGTTTTGTCGATCAGTCCAAAACCGGTGAAAACAGCAAAAACACCCAGCTTTACTACTTCAAACACCAGGATCCGGGCGCGTTCGTGAGCCTCTCTGGCGGCGGCGTGCTGGCGTCCAGCAAACACAAAGCGCAGGCGCAGGCCTTCATCAAATACATTACCGGTAAAGAAGGCCAGGAAAGCCTGCGGACCAACAACGCCTTTGAATATGCCGTGGGCGTGAACGCGGCCTCAAACCCGAAACTGGTCCCGCTGAAAGATCTTGATGCGCCGAAAGTTGAACCTTCAACGCTCAACAGTAAAAAAGTTATCGAGCTGATGACGCAAGCCGGCCTGCTGTGATCCTGAGAGTGAAGTGAACGTCTTATGTCTGGTCTGAGTCTCGACATCGGAAAAAACAGAGTGCAGGAGCCTGCCCGCAGGCGTCCTGCACTGCCGATGGTTGCGTTAGCTGTATTGTTTTCATTGATGGCGCTTCTGCCTTTGGGGTTTATCATTGCCATTGGCATTGAGACCGGCTGGGAAACCATTAAGGCGCTGGTGTTTCGCCCGCGTGTTGCTGAGCTGCTCAGCAACACGCTGTGGCTGACGGCTTTAGCGGTTCCGCTGTGTATCGTGACGGGCGTGGCAATCGCCTGGCTCACGGAGCGCACGCAGCTTGCCGGGCGAGGGATCTGGTCCGCACTGGCGGTCGCCCCGCTGGCGATCCCCGCGTTTGTGCAAAGCTACGCCTGGGTGAGCGCTGTCCCGTCCATGCACGGGCTCTCCGCGGGCGTGTTCCTCTCGGTTCTTGCCTACTATCCGTTTATCTATATGCCGGTTGCGGCGGTGCTGCGTCGCCTTGACCCGACGCTTGAAGATGTCGCCGCTTCGCTGGGAACGCCGCCTTGGCGGGTCTTTTTCCGCGTGGTGTTGCCCCAGCTCAAGCTCGCTATCTGTGGCGGCGCGCTGCTGGTGGCGCTGCACCTGCTGGCGGAATATGGCCTGTACGTGATGATCCGCTTTGATACCTTCACCACGGCAATTTATGACCAGTTCCAGTCTACCTTCAGCGGCCCGGCGGCGAACATGCTGGCGGGCGTGCTGGCCTTGTGCTGTCTGGCTATATTAATGCTGGAGGGCGTGACGCGCGGAAAAGCACGCTACGCGCGCATTGGCGCCGGGGCCGCGCGCGAGCAGAAACGCTGGCCGCTGAAGCCAGCGGCCGCCGCGCTGGGCCAGCTGTTTTTCATCGTGCTGATCGTGCTGGCGCTGGGCGTGCCGTTAATTGTCCTGTGTCGCTGGATTTGGCTCGGCGGCGTGCAAAACTGGATGAGTGCCGATCTCTGGCACTCCCTGCGCCAGACGCTGATGCTCGGCGTGGGCGGCGCGCTTCTGACGACGGCGTGCGTGATCCCCATCGCGTGGCTCGGTATCCGCTATCCGCACCGCATCTTCCGGATGCTGGAAGGGTGCATCTATATCACCAGTTCGCTGCCGGGCATCGTCACGGCGCTGGCGCTGGTCACCGTCACCATTCATTACGCCCGTCCCATTTACCAGACGGAAATTACCCTGTTCCTTGCCTACCTGCTGATGTTTATGCCCCGTGCGCTCATCAACCTGCGGGCGGGGATTGCGCAGGCGCCGGTCGAGCTGGAGAACGTGGCGCGCAGCCTGGGCAGCACGCCCGCGAAGGCGCTCTGGAGCGTCACGATGCGGCTGGCCGCGCCGGGTGCGGCGGCGGGGGCCGCGCTGGTTTTCCTCGGCGTCAGCAACGAGTTGACCGCCACGCTGCTGCTCTCTCCGCTGGGCACGCGCACGCTCTCCACCGGATTCTGGGCGCTGACCAGTGAAATTGACTATGTTGCCGCCGCGCCTTACGCGATGCTGATGATCCTGATTTCACTCCCGCTGACCGCCATTCTCTATATGCAGTCGAAAAAAATTGCAGGGCTATGACATGCTTGAATTAACCGCCATTTCTAAATCGTTTTCTGATGTGCAGGTGCTCGACAGCTTAAACCTGAGCGTGGCGCCGGGGAGCAGGACGGCGATTGTCGGGCCGTCCGGGTCGGGGAAAACCACGCTGCTGCGTATTCTGGCCGGGTTCGAAACGCCTGACACCGGGCGCATTGTCATGCAGGGGAGAACGCTGTTCGATGAAAACAGTTTTGTTCCCGCCCACCTGCGCCGGATCGGTTTTGTGCCTCAGGAGGGTGCGCTGTTCCCGCACCTCAATGTGGCAGACAACATCGCCTGGGGGCTGGACGGCACTCGCCACGAGAAGCGCCAGCGCGTTGAGGCGCTGATGGAGATGGTTTCTCTGGACAGGCAGCTCGCAACGCACTGGCCCCACGAGATTTCCGGCGGACAGCAGCAGCGCGTGGCGCTTGCCCGTGCGCTGGCACAGCGTCCTTCACTGATGCTGCTGGATGAACCGTTCTCGGCTCTGGATACCGGCCTTCGCGCCATGACGCGTAAGGCAACGGCCGATCTGCTGGCCGAAGCGGGCGTGGCCTCGATTCTGGTCACCCACGATCAGAACGAAGCGTTGTCCTTTGCCACGCAGGTTGCCGTCATGCGCTCCGGGCGCTTCACGCAGGTCGGGACGCCTTATGACGTTTACACCCGTCCCGTTGACGAAGAGACGGCGCTGTTTCTTGGCGATGCCGTGATCCTGCCTGCTCAGCTCGCTGCCGGGTATGCCGTGTGCGCGCTGGGTGAAGTGCCGACGGACAACGCGCATGCAACAGGGCAGGGCAGGGTAATGATGCGCCCTGAACAATTACGCGTGACGGCATGTGCAGCGCATGAAAGCCCGATCTCGATTCTCGACGTGGACTTCACCGGCCAGCTGTCAACGCTCACCCTGGGATTAGCCGGGCAGCAGCAGCCCGTAATTCTGAAGACCGTAAGCCAGCCAGGATGGAACCCGGGCACGGCTGTACGCATTGATATTGCTGGCACCGCGCGGGTATTCGAATATTCTTAATATTCGTTAGTAATTTCATGCAACGGGTTGTTATAAAAGATTTTTCCCGAACGCATGGCAATTCCTGAGATTCTCTACCATGCTCATAAAACCTCACCACAATGCGTGAGGTTTTTCGTAGTTGCTGATTAATCTCAAGGAAAAAGGTTATGAAAAAGACGACTGCTATTTTGTTGGGAACGGCGTTACTGTTTACGACCAATGCTTTTGCTGCCCAGCTACTCACTAAAAGCGAGTTCAAGAAAGTTGCATCTCAATATAAAAAAATCGGTACGGTAAACACCTCGAATGAAGTATCGGTGGATGATGCGAAAAAAGAACTGATTGAGAAAGCCGATAAGCAAGGCGCGGATGTCCTGGTGCTCACTTCAGGGAACACCAACAATAAAATTCACGGTACGGCCAATATCTACAAGAAAAAATAATGTTATTGCAGCCATCCCCGAAACTGGGTGGCTGTTCCCCCTCTTTTCTCGCCAAATCTCCTTATGAACGCGGTTACACTTGCTAACGCATGGATAATGCGTATAGTTCTCATTTGCATTGCATTCAATACATTCTAAGGCCCGACAACGGGTCATTTTTGCGCGCACTTTAAAATGAGTTAACGATGAACAACACCAAAATACACAAGACGCTGCTGGCGCTCGCCGTTGGCGCGGCGCCACATTCCGCCTTTGCGGCGGACAATCAAAAAGAGGACACCCTCGTTGTCCAGGCTGCACCAGCCAGCGATTTCAAACCCGGCGGCGACCAGTTGGTACCGGCCTTCCTTGACGGACAGGTGGCGAACGGCGGGCGCATGGGTATGCTGGGCCAGCAAAACGCCATGGACGTGCCGTTCAACATCATCAGCTACACCTCGAAGCTGGTGGAAGATCAGCAGGCGAAAACCATTGCCGATGTCGTCGCGAACGACGCGGGCGTGCAGTTCGTTCAGGGGTACGGCAACAGCGCGGAGACCTACCGCATCCGTGGCCTGAAGTTCGACGGCGACGACATGACCTTTGGCGGCCTGTCCGGCGTGCTGCCGCGCCAGGTGGTGGATACCCAGATGGTTGACCGCATCGAGATCTTCAAAGGGGCCAACTCGCTGATGAACGGCGCGGCAAGCTCCGGCGTGGGCGGGATGATTAACCTTGAGCCAAAACACGCGGGCGAACTCCCGCAGGCGAAAGTCGGCGTGGACTACACCTCGGATTCCCAGATTGGCACCACGCTGGATGCGGGCCGTCGCTACGGTGACAGCGACCAGTTCGGCGCGCGGGTGAACCTGGTTCATCGCGAAGGGGAAACCGGCATACCGAATGACCGCCGCCGCACCACGCTACTCTCTACCGGCCTGGATTACACCGGCGACCGCTTCCGCACCTCGCTGGATCTGGGCTATCAGAAGAAAACCTTCCACGGCAGCCCGACCAGCGTCAATATTTCCGCGGTGGATTTCGTTCCGGAGCCGCCGAAAAACGATCGCAACTTCTCGCAGAAGTGGGCCTACAGCAATATCGAAAACGAATTTGGGATGTGGCGCAGCGAGTACGACATCACCGACGGCTGGACCGCCTATACCGGTCTTGGCGCGCAGCACGCGCACGAGGAAGGCATCTACAGCGCGCCGAAGCTGGTGGATAAAAGCGGCAAGGCAACGGTCAGCCGTCTCGACACCAACCGCATCAGCGATTCCGTCAGCGGCATGGCGGGCGTTCGCGGTAATTTCAATACAGGCTTCGTCTCGCACAAGGTCAACATTGGCTATTCGGCGATGACCAAAAACGAAAAAATCGCGTGGAAAATGTCGGCGGCGAAGGATAACCCGACCACCAACATCTACCACAACACCGGCGTCGATATGCCGGACAGCACCAACTTCAGCGGCTCCGGCGGAAAGTACAGCGATCCGCTGACCAGCGGGCGCACCCGTACCCAGGGCTGGCTGCTGAGCGATACGCTGGGCGTGCTGGACGACAAGCTGCTGTTCACCGCAGGTGCCCGCCATCAGAAAGTCGTCGTTCGCGGGTATAACAAAGTCACCGGTGCGGAAAACGCGGCGGACGGCTTCGACGGCAGCCGCTGGATGCCCACCTATGGCGTGGTCTACAAGCCGTGGGAGGCGATCTCCCTCTATGCTAACCACACCGAAGCGCTGCAGCCGGGCAAAACCGCACCTAACACCGCCACCAACTACGGCCAGAGCACCGGTATCGTTCACTCTAAGCAGAACGAAGTGGGCGTGAAGGCAGACTTCGGCCGCGTGGGCGGATCGCTTGCGCTATTCGAAATCAAAATGCCGTCGGCGATCCTCGACGACAGCGGCCACTACGGCCTTGACGCCGAGCAGCGTAACCGAGGCGTGGAGCTGAACGTCTTCGGCGAGCCCGCGCTGGGGATGCGTCTGAACGCCAGCGCCACCTGGCTGCAGGCCGAGCTGACCAAAACCAAAAATGGCGTGAATCAGGGTAACGATGCGATCGGGATTCCGAACTTTTACGCCGTGCTGGGCGCTGAGTACGACATCAAGCCGATTGACGGCCTGACCGCCACCGCCCGCGTGAACCACTCCGGCGCGCAGTACGCTGACCTGGCAAACTCCAAAAAGCTGGACAGCTACACCACGCTGGATCTGGGGATGCGTTATCGCTTCGCGGTTAACCACAATGAAAACCAGATGACGGTTCGTGCGGGCATCGATAACGTGACCAATGAAAACTACTGGGCCAGCGTGGACGATTCCGGTACCTATATTACGCAGGGCGAACCGCGCACCTTTAAGGTCTCGGTTGGCTACGCGTTTTAAGCGTTCCATCTCGTTATCCGGGGCAGGGATGCCCCAATCCCTTGCTACCTCCAGCATGAAGTGTTAAAACGTGCCCCTTCTAAAAAAGAGACAGGGGTAGGACGTGAAAGACGCGTCATCCGCTTCAGGCCATGGTAGCGCTGAAGCCTCGTCGGATCAGAATCCGACGCTGCAACGTGGTTTGCAAAATCGACATATTCAGCTCATTGCCCTTGGCGGCGCGATCGGTACCGGGCTGTTTCTCGGCATCGGCCCCGCTATTCAGATGGCTGGCCCGGCGGTGCTGCTGGGTTACGGTATCGCCGGGATTATCGCCTTCCTGATCATGCGCCAGCTTGGCGAAATGGTCGTTGAAGAGCCGGTTTCAGGCTCCTTCGCGCACTTTGCTTATAAATACTGGGGCCCGTTTGCAGGCTTCCTGTCCGGCTGGAACTACTGGGTAATGTTCGTGCTGGTGGGGATGGCGGAGCTGACCGCCGCGGGCATTTACATGCAGTACTGGCTGCCGGATGTTCCGACGTGGATCTGGGCGGCGGCCTTCTTCATCATTATTAACGCCGTTAACCTCGTCAACGTGCGCCTGTATGGCGAAACCGAGTTCTGGTTTGCGCTGATCAAGGTGCTGGCGATTATCGGGATGATCGGCTTTGGCCTGTGGCTGCTCTTTTCCGGCCACGGCGGCGAGCGCGCCACGATCGACAACCTGTGGCAGCACGGCGGCTTCCTGGCGACTGGCTGGAAAGGGCTGATCCTCTCCCTGGCAGTGATCATGTTCTCCTTCGGTGGACTAGAGCTGATCGGCATTACCGCCGCGGAAGCGCGCGACCCGCATAAAAGCATTCCCAAAGCGGTCAACCAGGTGGTGTACCGGATTCTGCTGTTCTACATCGGCTCGCTGGTGGTGCTGCTGGCACTCTATCCGTGGGTGGAAGTGAAGTCCGACAGCAGCCCGTTCGTGATGATTTTCCACGATCTGAACAGCAACGTGGTGGCCTCGGCGCTGAACTTCGTCATTCTGGTTGCATCTCTGTCGGTCTATAACAGCGGCGTTTACTCCAACAGCCGCATGCTGTTCGGCCTCTCCGTGCAGGGCAACGCGCCGAAGTTCCTCACCCGCGTCAGCCGTCGCGGCGTGCCGGTGAATTCCTTGTTACTTTCCGGCGCCATTACGTCGCTGGTGGTGCTGATTAACTATCTGCTGCCGAAAGAAGCCTTTGGCCTGCTGATGGCGCTGGTTGTTGCCACGCTGCTGCTGAACTGGATCATGATCTGCCTTGCGCACCTGCGCTTTCGCGCCGCGATGCGCCGCAAGGGACGCGAGACGCAGTTCAAAGCGCTGCTTTACCCGGCGGGGAACTACATCTGTATCGCTTTCCTCGGGCTGATTCTGGTGCTGATGTGCACCATGGATGAGATGCGTCTTTCGGCGATGCTGCTGCCGGTATGGGTTATCTTCCTGTTTGTGGCGTTTAAGCTTTCCCGCAAAAAGTGATCTGCTTTTCTCCCTCTCCCCGTGGGAGAGGGCCGGGGTGAGGGCACCAGACTGCACCTGCCTTCACGCCCGGCAACCCACCTCACCGATGCTGTAGGGTCAACGAGCGAATATCGTTCCCGGTCGGGGACTGGTGAATACGCAGCCCAAATTCATCCACCACTGCGAAAATATGGTCGAAGATGTCGGCCTGAATCTCCTCATATTCTGCCCAGACCACCGTGTTGGTGAAGGCATATATTTCAATCGGCAAACCATTCGCATCAGGCGCTAGCTGGCGCACCATCAGCGTCATATCTTTGCGAATACGCGGATGGTTGCGCAGATATTCATTCAGGTAGGCGCGGAAGGTCCCAATATTGGTCATCTTACGCAGATTTAATACTGACTCCCCTTCACCGTTCTTCTGATTCCACAGGCTAATTTCCTCATGTCGCGCGGCCAGATAGGGCTTCAGCAGCTTCGCCTGAATGAGTTTCTGCTGCTCCTGCTCGTCGAGAAAATGAATGCTGGTGGTATCAATATTCAGGCTGCGCTTAATGCGTCGCCCGCCGGAGGCCGACATGCCGCTCCAGTTGATAAAGGCGTCGGAGACCAGCGCCCACGTCGGAATGGTGGTGATGGTGTTATCAAAATTGCGCACTTTAACGGTGGTCAGACCGATGTCCGTTACCGTGCCGTTGGCACCGTATTTCGGCATCTCCAGCCAGTCGCCGAGCTTGAGCATGTCGTTGGCGGAAAGCTGGATCCCGGCCACAAGTCCGAGTATCGGGTCCTTAAACACCAGCATCAGAACGGCGGCCATGGCGCCCAGACCGCTGATCAGAATCGCCGGGGACTGGCCGATCAGCAGGGAGATAATCAATATCCCCACCAGGATGGCGCTCACCAGCTTGATGCCCTGGAAGATCCCCTTCAGCGGCAGCTGTGACGCGGTGGCCATTTTCTGCGACAGATTAAAAATCACGTCCAGCAGCGAGAAGAAGGAGAGCAGGGCATACACCATGACCCACAGCTTTGCGCAGGTAGTGAGAATTTCCGCCGCTTCGCTGCCCTTTTGCAGCCACAGTACCGCCTGAACGTTGACGATTATCCCCTGAAGGGTGAAGGCCAGACGGTGAAATAATTTATTCTGGGTAATGATCTGCAGCCATAAATGGCTGCTGGCCTGCGCGCGTTTTTCGAACGCGCGAAGCACCACTTTGTGCAGAATAAAATGAACGATGATGGCGGTAAGAAAAATAATACCAAAGATAATCACTAAAGAGGTGGTGTGATTAATTTCAATGCCTAACTCTTCAACCTGAGCAATTAATTCCTGCATAACGTCTCCTGTATTGATGCAGCCCCATAATGGCGGCTGCGGATCTATTATGCAAATTCCCGGGCTTATTTGGTGGCCTGGCAGACCTTCACCACCGGCAGGCACAGGCGATGGCGGATGCGCAGCGTCGCCAGGACAAGCGCCACCATCATCGCCGTTTCCACCATCAGGAAGACGTTCACCGCCTGGGTGTAATCCCCGTGATGGTTCTGCAGCGCGTGGAGCAAAATCGCGCCAAAAATGGCCGGGCCAAGCCCCAGCGCGGCCTGCTGCAGCGTGCTGAGAATGGCGCTCGCGGCCCCGGCGTCGTCAGGCTGAATATCGCGCATCCCGATGCGGTAGAAGCTGTTCACGATCAGCGCCTGCCCGTAGCCGACCAGCCCGGTCGCGGGCGCCAGCGTCAGGGCGGTATTCTCCATTCCCCAGACGCGGAACGTGGCGATCAGCGCCAGCAGGCCGGCAATCTGGATCGCCAGACCCGTCAGCAGAATGGTACTGGTGCTGTAGCGAGCAATCAGCCTCGGCGCGAACCACGCCGAAATAAAGTAAGTTACGCCCAGCGCGATAAAACTGTTTCCGGACTGCCACGGTGCCATCCCCAGACCGGTTTGCATGGTCAGCGCCATACAGAACATAAACCCGGACCAGACGCTGAAAAAGAGCATCGCAATCAGAATGCCAAAGCGAACGCTGCGAAGCTGCAGCAGGCGCGGCGGGATCAGCGGGTGGGCATTCTCACGCTCCTTTTTGCGCGCATTCAGCGCCGTCAGCCAGCCCAGCGGAATAATGGCGAGAAGCATAACCTTCAGCGGCCACGACCAGTGCCACTGGGGGCCGAGCGCCATCGGGAACAGCAGGCAGCAAAGAATGATCGCCAGCAGCACGGTTCCGGTCCAGTCGATCCGTGACGGCGTCTCGCGACGGGTTTCGGGTACGAAATGGCGGCTCAGCCCCAGCACCACCAGACAGATCGGCACGTTGATGAAGAAGGCGTTACGCCAGCCCAGCCCGGCGATATCCGCCGACACCAGCCAGCCGCCGCCCATCTGGCCGACGATAAACGCAATCCCACCGATGCCGCCAAACAGGCTGATGGCCTTAGCGTGCGCCGTACCTTTCAGCGTCACGTGCAGCGTGGCAAGAATTTGCGGCACGATCAGTGCCGCTCCCGCCCCCTGAACGATGCGCGCGGCCAGCAGCTGTTCAATGTTCCCCGCCATCCCGCAGAGCAGCGAGGCCAGGCCAAAGCTCGCCACGCCCCACATGAACAAACGCCGACGGCCAAAGTTATCCCCCAGCTTGCTGCCGAGCGCGAGGCAGACGGCGAAGGCCACGCCGTAGAGCGCGACAATTAGCTCCAGCTCGGTGGCGGTGGCGTTCAGAGAATGGGTGATGGCATCAAGCGCGACGTTGGTGATTGAGGTATCAATCATCGGCAGCATCTGGCCGGTTAGCAGCAATATCAGGCCAGCGCGGCCCGGTGAAACAACTGACGTATTCATGGTAACTCCATTGCGTCATTCAACAGATGGTCGTAGCATCAACCATCTGATAAACGGGTACCAGTTCTTGCTTATACTGGTACTGGCACTACCATGCAGGGGGATTTATGGCCTTGATGTCTGAACCCGTCTTCTCACTTCAGGATGACACCCGAAAACAGCTGGGGGCATTTTTACGCGCGCGACGCGAAAGCCTCGATCCGCAGCGTCTCGGCCTGCCGCGCAGCGGTCGTCGCCGCACGCCGGGTCTGCGCCGGGAAGAGGTAGCGATGCTCGCGGACGTGGGCGTGACCTGGTACACCTGGCTTGAGCAGGGCAGGGACGTCAATCCGTCCAGCGTGGTGATGGCGGCTGTGGCAAAAGCGCTGCAATGCACCCCGACCGAGGCCCGACACCTGTTTGTGTTAGCCGGGTTGCCGCCGGGTGAAGCGCCGCAGGCGGTTTGCTGCGAGGGTATCAGCGAGGGCACGCGCCGCCTGCTGGATACGCTGATGCCTAAACCCGCCAGCATTCAGAAACCGAATTTCGACATCGTGGCGTGGAACGACAGCTTCGGGCACCTGATGGGCGTCGATTTCAATGAAATCCCGCCGGAAGACCGCAACTGTATTTACCTGTTCCTCACCCACCCGGCGTGGCGCGCGCGTCTCGGCAGGCGTGACGATGTGCTGCCCATATTTGTTTCCTATTTCCGGGCGGCGATGGCCGAGCATCGGGGCGATCCGCTGTGGGAGGCCAAACTGGCGCGCTTCTTTGCGGTGTCGGAAGAGTTTAAAACCCTGTGGCACCAGCGCAACGACGTGCGCGGCGTGGAGAACCAGCTTAAGCTGTTTACCCATCCCGAGCTGGGGGATTTTACGCTGCAGCAGATGTACTGGTACTCCGCGCCGCGAAACGGATCGCGGCTGCTGGTGTATTTACCGGTGGATGAGGCGGGAGAAAGGGCAATGGCATGGTTGGCGGAGCAGAACAAATAAACCTGGTTTACCGGGTCAGTAGTTATCCGGAAGCCTGTTTATTGCCATTAAGAGCCCACGTTCAATTTTAATATAGTTGCCTGTTTTCAAATCGCTCAGGATCTTCATAATTCGACTGCGCGAAAGATGAGTCTTTTCCTGTATGTAGTCACAGGCATTAACAGACAGACGAAGGTCTTCCTTCTCTGTCATCAGTGACACAAGATTAAGGCGAATTAACTCATAAGTAGACAACCCAACCGAAGTTTCATGAGCTTCCAGTAATCGTTTAATGGCGTACATATACGAATAGGCGGCCTCCTGCCAAAGATTGCGATTGTTAATAATTGCAAATGTAGATTTTAGCGGTTTGATTTCATATCTAATTTCACCGCAGGCCTGCATATAAAATCCCGCATTGGTATCAATAAGATTATTCATACCAACGATCATCGGGGCTTCGATAAACTTCAGCAGAAGCCGGTCTCTCGTGCGGTAGACGGCGACGATGCCGGAATGGAGTATGAATGTCATTGGTTTTTCATGCTGATCCAATGAAATGATTTGCCGTTGGTGTCCTACCCTGACGCGCTCCGGTTCAGAGAGTTCATGTATAAGTTTTATAATATAATTTTCAGGTTTCATAGCGTACAACATACCCTGAGAAATATCACTACGAGTATTTCAGAGGTTGATAAAAGTAGTGGAAGTGAGAACAAGGTTATAAATGACACCATGGGCACACGCAATATATAACATGTTATCTTATAGAGGCTGAGAGGATGAAGGATGTTTAACGTACAGGCGATGAGGAAACCGCGTTGAATGCAGCCAGCAAAGACGCAAAACGAGAGAAAATCATGATATCCCTTTCAGCACCCTACAATGAAAAAAGACCGGAAACGACCATCCTTGAGCCGTATCCGGGAGAAAAACCCGTTTGTTAGTTATACGTGAATGACATCGTGATAACGGAGCTGATTTTTCCCGGTGTCGCGCCACCGTCTTTACTGAAAGCGCGAGTATGCATCTTAAAGGTGGGGGTCGCGCCTGCGGAGGCAATATCAATAGTCGCCGTTTTGCCGTTGCCGTAAGCTTCATTAGCCAAACCTTCAAGCTGAACAGCGATGTTTTTGGCCGCTTTGTCTTCTCCCGCATCTACCGCCGTGTTGCTGTACAGCGTGTTAGGATCGCCAGCATCGGCTGTGCCATGGAATGTTGCGGTTATCGTTGACGTACCCGCCGGACAGCTTTTGAAAACGACGTTAATTGGTACCCATGCAGAACTGCTTCCTGCTGCGTTCAGATCGGCGCTTTGCAGTTGATCGCCTAAAGAGATGTTTAACGACTCACTTCCCGTATCGATTACGCAAGGTGAGGCGACAATATTGCCCGTTACGGTAATTTGTACTGGGTCAGCGGCAAACGCGGAGTGAGCCGAGACGACAGTAAGAAAAATACAGGCTGTTGATGATAAAAAGAATTTTTTCACATTGAACATAGTAATGGCCATTTAAGCAGATTTTGAGTGCATCTTGCCCACAGCGCCGAAGTCGCTAATGACGCTGAATTGAATATTTCCGGAATTAACCCCCGCAGGGAGCGTAAACGATGTTGTTTTGCCCGGTGATGCATAGGAGACATTCGTAAGTTTTTTTCCGGCAACACTTATTTCATTGAAATTAATGTAGCAGGGGGTCGGATTGTTGATATTCAGTTGGTTGCCGGAAATATGCCAGCTGAGTTTGTCGCTTTCTTTCTCTACGTCCAGGTTTTTCAGCGAGTCCGGGCGATAAATCAGTTTGATGCTGGTTGATACCGCAATTTGTAGCGTATTTTTTTCACGTGGCGCTGAAGGGATCGCCTTAACACGTAGCCAGAACATGGACTCTTTATCTTGTGGAAGATTGCCTGACTGGATAACGCGCATTAGGTTTTCTTTCCCTCCATCAAGGCGATAAAGCGGAGGGGTGATGATGAAGGGCGGTTTTTGCTGACTACTCTCAAGATTATCGATAACCGTCTGAATAAGATAAGGACTACTGTCTGGATTACGAACGCTGAGTGACACTTCTTTTTTTGCACCTGCATAGACGAGGCGTGTTCCGCCAATATTGACCGTTGCGTGAGCCATCTGGCAGGTGGCGGCGACAGTGCAGCCAAGCAGTAAAATAGTAATAATTTTCACGGTAAAACTCCGAGAGATAATATATGTCTCCTTAATGGGAAAGACAGTTTTCCATGCTGATGCTGTAATTCTAAGTGCCGCTAAGGGTATTGTCCTTCTAAACAATATCCTATTTAGGATCCAAGAAAGGATCGTATTTCATTTTGACTAAAAAGTTAATATTGTAAAAATACCCTTGTAAATAAAATATTGTTACAACATGCTGAGTGTTTTTTCGCTGAAAAATAATGTTTTATTTGTGAGAACAGGATTTTTCTTTTTTATTATAGGTATCTGGAGTTTTAAATGAAGAAGCATATGTTAGCTGTAGTTATGGCATCTATTATGGCAAGCGCTACCTGTGCACAGGCGGCAAGCACTACGACCGTTAACGGTGGTAATATTAAGTTTATGGGTTCTGTGGTAGACGCACCGTGCGCTGTTGCCCTGGAATCTGAAGACCAGGTTGTCCATATTGATCAAATTACGTTGAAAAGCCTCGGCGCTAAAGATGCCGTTTCTGGCCAGTCTAAGCCGTTCTACGTGACCCTGACTAACTGCGATGTCAGCACTTATACGAATGCCGCTATCAGTTTCAGCGGTCAGTCAGACGCTATAACTGCAGGTGCTTTGGCTAACACCGCAGGTTCTGGCGGAGCAACTGGCGTGGCTTTGCGCCTGTTTGGGCCAGATGGTAAGGCGATGGATGTTAACTCTGGTACCGCATCTGACACCATTCCGCTGTCAAAAGGCGACAACACCATTCCTATGAGTGTTGATTATCTGACAACTGGCGATAAACCAACTGCGGGTGCTGTTGAAGCTGTTGCAACATTCCAGATCATCTATTCCTGATTGCTTTATTTATCCCCCTCTGGAATTCCGGGGGGGATATTTCTGGCGCTTCATCATTATTTTTTTATTGAGATAAACATGTTTCGTCTGATAGCACTGATAATTTTCATTCAACTGCTATTGATTCAGCCAGGTATTAGTAGCGATATATCAACCGTGGGAAAAGTGCATTTCTATGGTGCTGTGGTTAATAGCTCATGTTCAATTGATACGCAGAGTTTTGACCAGAGTGTCATGATGGGTCAAGTCCGCACCGGTTCATTTTTAGGGCCAGGAAGTTGGGCTGAACCGGTCACCTTCTGGATTAAGCTTGAAAATTGTGCCACTTCAACCAGCGAGTCGGCAAGCGTCACCTTCAACGGACTGGCTGATCTTAAGGATCCACAGGTCTTTCAGGCAGGTTTTGGCTCTGGTGCTGCAAAGGGCGTCGGAATTGGTATTTTTGATATGAGAGGCAACCAGGTGATCCCTGATAGCCAACCTCTCGCAAAAATGCCGCTGATTGCGGGAGAAAACACATTACTGTTTACCGCCCGATATCGCTCTGTATCGATGCCCGTTACGGCGGGGGATGCCAGTGCGGCCGTCACTTTCTCGGTGATTTATCAGTAAGTAAAAATGGATAAGTACTCACCAGGATGTTTTTTATTTTTTTGGATTTTTAAAATGAAAACCTTTATTTCAACGTTGCTCTTATTAATGATCTGCTTGGGAAATAGTCATTTAGTTTATGCAGAAGGGATCGCGCTGGGGGCCACCCGAATCATTTATCCGCTGGGTGAAAAACAAACCAGCATCAATGTTGTTAACACCAATAAGAAAGAGACGTTTTTGGTGCAATCTTGGGTATCCGATCCGCAGGGTAATAAATCCACACAGTTTACCGTGACGCCGCCATTGTTTGTGATGAAGCCTGAAAAAGCGAACGTTCTGCGCATCATGTACGTAGGCCCAAAACTTCCGGAAGATCGCGAGTCAGTATTTTACTTCAATAACAAAGCAATACCTTCACTCGATAAAAAACAACTCCAGGGTAATACCTTACAGATCGCTACGCAAAGTGTGATCAAATTATTTGTTCGCCCTGCGCATTTAAAAATGAAATCAATGGATGCACCTGCAACGCTGCGTTGCCAGCGTAGTGGAAAAAGCATCACCATTACAAACCCTTCTCCCTATTTTGTTTCGCTGGTGAAATTCAGCGTTGGAGGGAAAGCATTGCCGAACAACATGGTTCCCCCAATGGGTAACCTTCAGGTAACGGCGCCGGATAATGCCCAGGGCAGTATATCTTTCCAGACCATGAATGACTATGGCGCAGTAACCCCAGCATTAACATGCAATGCGTAATGCAGACAGGTCATAAGTTGTTATGAAACTTCGAAAACAAGCTCGAATGATTAATGCAGTCCGCTGGCGGTTATCTCCATTAGCGTTAGTTATTGGATCGGGTTTATTTTCCGGTGTTTTGCATGCAGAGAACTATTTTAATCCGGCTTTTTTGGCGGATGGTGAAAATCAGGTTGCCGATCTATCCCGCTTTGAAAACGACGGCAGCCAGGCCCCTGGGGTATATCGCGTAGACATTTATCTCAATAATGATTTTATCACCAGTCATGATGTCGAGTTTCAGGCCCGGCAAACGCAGAATTCCAGCGCCCCGTCATCCTCCGATGAAACAGGTTTAACCGCCTGTTTATCCGGAAAAGTATTGGATGGTCTGGGTATCGATCTAAGTATTCCGCAAGCCCGAAAACAGTCTGTAGACGGACAGTGTATCGACATCGCGACTTTGATTGAGGGGGCTAAAGCCAGTTTTGATTTTAGCAAGCAGCGCCTGGATCTCAGTGTGCCACAGGTTGCGCTTAAAAATAGCGCACGGGGCTACATTCCTCCGGAAAAATGGGATCAGGGGATCAACGCCCTGCTTCTGAACTACAACCTGAATGGCTCGAGACGAAAAGACAGCAGCGGCGAAGGTAGCAGCAATTTTCTGGGGCTAAACGGCGGCGTTAACCTGGGAGCATGGCGTTATCGTGACTATTCTACATTTAACCGTAGCACCAGTAGTAATGGAGAGACAACCAGCCAGTGGCAACATATTAGTGGTTTTCTGGAACGCACGATCATCTCGCTGAAAAGTGAACTGACGGTGGGTGACAGTTATACCAGTGGTGACGTGTTTGACAGCGTTAGCTTCCGTGGTGTTCAGCTAGCCTCAGACGACAATATGTTGCCGGACAGCCTGAAAGGCTTCGCCCCAACGGTGCGCGGTATTGCAAAAAGCAACGCTCAGGTGACGATCAAACAAAACGGATACGTTATTTATCAGACTTACGTAGCGCCTGGCGCCTTTGCAATAGACGATCTCTTTCCGACATCCTCAAGCGGGGATTTGACGGTAGAAGTAAAAGAGCAGGATGGTGCTATTACCTCCTATTCTGTCCCTTATTCCGCCGTCCCGTTACTACAGCGCGAAGGTCGTCTGAAATATTCTGCCACAGCCGCGAAGTACCGCACCAGCAACGAACAGCAAGATCAAGTCTCTTTCGCACAAGGAACATTAAGCTGTGGCTTGCCGCATGGTTTTACGCTGTATGGCGGCGCACTGCTGTCTGACAATTACAAGGCAATGGCGATCGGGACGGGGGTCAATATGGGCCACTGGGGCGCGCTGTCTGCGGATGTCACTCACGCCCAAAGTACGCTTATTGATGAGACCGAGCATAGCGGTCAGTCATTGCGTTTGCTTTATGCAAAATCGTTAAACGAAATAGGAACTAACTTCCAGTTATTGGGCTATCGCTATTCAACGTCAGGCTATTACACCTTTACGGATACTACGTACAAGCACATGGATGGCTATAACAGCAATCCGCTGAACGAGGATGATGATGATAACAACGATGTGCCGCACTGGTTCGACTACTACAACCTCTATTACACCAAGCGCGGAAAGTTGCAGGTCAATATTTCTCAACAGCTGGGTGGTTTTGGCTCCATTTATCTCAGCGGAAGCCAGCAAAGTTACTGGCATAACGATGATAAAGATACGCTGGTGCAGTTTGGTTATAACACCACCTGGAAGGATATTAATATCGGTTTGAGCTACAACTACAGCCAGATGTCCGGCCAACCCGTAGCCGACAAAATGATTGCATTCAACCTGTCGTTACCGATCGGTAAATGGCTCTCAGCGCAGGGAGCCTCGTCGTCAAATAACGCATTTGCGACGTACAGCATGAACCACGATAACCACGGTAGCGTCACCCAGAACGCCGGGATCAGCGGTACTCTGCTGGAAGGCAATAACCTGAGCTACAGCGTTCAGCAGGGCTACGGTAATCAGGGTACAGGTAATAGCGGTAATGCCAGCCTTGCTTATCAGGGCGGATATGGTAATGCCAACGTAGGTTACAGCTACGACAGTAGTAATTCTCAGCAGGTGACCTACGGCGTCGCGGGCGGCATCGTGGCGCATCGCCACGGCATTACTCTGAGCCAGCCGCTAGGGGAAACGAATGTCCTGGTTGAAGCGCCGGGTGCGGATAACGTTAAGGTTGAAAACTCCACCGGCGTGAAAACGGACTGGCGTGGATATGCTGTTGTGCCTTTCGCAACGACCTACCGTAAAAACCGTATAGGCCTGGACACCACAACACTGGGTGACAAAGTTGATCTTGAAAACGCGGTAGTAGACGTTATACCCACGCGAGGTGCACTGGTTCGTGCAACATTCCAGGCGCATGTCGGAAGCCGGGCATTATTTACGTTGATGCACAATAACAAACTAGTTCCCTTTGGGGCGACGGTAACACGAAATGATAATGGTATGGGTAGTATTGTAGGAGATGACGGACAGGCGTATTTGTCCGGGCTGGCACCGAAAGGTGAGTTGCAGGTGCAGTGGGGAGAAGGGGCTGAGCAAACGTGCCGGGCGAACTACCAGCTCCCTGCTGATGCAGAGAATTCCGCCATTACCCAGATGAAAGTCATTTGCCATTAAAAAGGATGCAAACGGTGGAATTGAATTTGAAATGCTTTTTTGTCGTGACTCTGACGCTGCTGGGGGGGATTTTTTGTGTTCCCTTTGCATCGACAGCAGATTCGACGTTAACGATAGCGGGCAATATTATTGCCAGTGGTTGTACTGTTCGATATCCGACCCCGACGGTGATGATTGGTGTATTTTCTGGGAAAGATTTTCCTACGGTAGGAAGCACCACAGCATTCAAAGCTATGAATATTGATTTAAAAGATTGCTATTCAAAATTAAAAAATGTTCAAGTGAGTTTTTCAGGTGTTACGGATAAAGATAATCCTGCTTTGTTGGCGATAACCGATATTGGGAAAGACAAGGTGTTAGCGACGGGGGTGGGAGTTGAATTGCTCGATAATAATTTTAAAACATTGCCATTTAATAGCGAAAAGCCATTGGTATATGAGCTCGACGGGGAAGAAAATACGCTATCATTTCTAATGCGTTACAAGTCGACAAAAGCACAGGTGACGCCAGGAGATGCCTCTGCTGTGATGTATTTTGATTTAATATATCAGTGAGTTTTTATAATGAAAAACACAAGGCGTTTTTTTATAATGTGCTTGCTTTTAAATGTATTCATATTTGATGTTGAAGCACATGATGGTACTGTAACTATATCTGGCACAATACAAGATAATACATGTGAGCTGGCTACAGACTCGCAAAATAAGACCGTTGAAATGGGTGTGCTGGCAGTCAATCAGTTTACAAGGAAGGGTAATCAAACGCCAGAAAAGGCCTTCTCAATTAATCTTATTAACTGTGGGCCTGCGGCAAGTGAAGCTTCTGTTACCTTTTCAGGTACACCCGACCCACAAGTCAATACCCTCTATTCTCTCGACCACAGTTCCGATGCGGCCACAGGTATTGCGCTGGGAATTTATGATAGTAATGCCCAACCGATCGCTCCGGGTGCTCAAAGCTTGGGTGTTGCGTTGGAACCAGGCCAGACATCAGTTGAGTTGGCGTTTACAGCGCGCTATGTATCTGTTGACGATAACGTTGAGATGGGGAGTGCGAATGTATATGTTACGTTTATAGTCAACTACGCATAATAAAATGCTGGAAAGGACAGAGAAATAGTAGATTTTTTTGATTATGCTAATAATATAACCGCGTCCACAAATTTTTAGGTATTCTATGTTCTCTTTTTTACGTTATTTATGTTTATCTACACTGTTATTTTCAACCCATTTACTTGCTTGCAGTGCAGATGCTTATTTTGGTCCAACAGATGACGTTCATTTTAATGATATAATAGTGCAGCGAGATACCCCTGTTGGGACTGTTATTGCATCAGTGGCCGGTGAAATGAGTGGTGGTGAGTATTATTACGGGATTACTGACTGTGATATATATGTTGCAATGAATTATCAAGGGGCTGTTCCAGCACCAATAGAGCATGTTTATAATACAAATGTTCCAGGGGTAGGCATTCGTTTTTATTTGTCTACGTGGTCGCATGGCGGCGTTTACGCTTCACCTACACCAGGCACTTTTTTGGATCATTTTTCAACAGCCATGAGCTATGGAATTAATCCCCCTGTTGTGGATTTAATTAAAACAGGAAATATTACGTCAGGATCTCTGGCAACTGGGAGTGTAGCTCATGTATATGCTTTGAATAATGAGAATACAAACGGGGATGTGACATGGAGCATAAATTCGCCTGCGGTTATTACACAAGTCGCCTGTGCCATAAATTCAGGTCCGTTGTCATTTCCAATTGGCAATGTTTTATCGGCCCAGTTTATATCTACTGGAACCGTATCTCAGGAAGTAAAAACCGTTGATTTAAAACTAGACTGTGATCCTGAAGCGAATATCAATTTCACATTGACTGGTGTACAAAACCCCGACTCATCAGACAGTAGTATTTTGGCATTAACGGGGCAGGGCCAGGACGATGCTAAAATTGCGGATGGTATTGGTGTCCAGCTTCTTTATAATGATAAACCGCTGAAATTAAACGAAAGGCTGGAAATTAAACATTCCGCTGGCGGAAACGAAATTTTCCCTATTACTGCTCGATACATTCAAACTAAAGATAAGATTAAAGCTGGCATTGCAAATACCACCGCAACGTTGAATCTGACCTACCAATGACCTTCAATATGACAAACCGGGCAGGATGCCCGGCCTCACGTTTTACCCACGCTTCATATCAATACGCTGCATAAACCGTTTCAGATCGCGCGCTTTCCTTAATGCCAGTTTCGATACGACTTCAGCGGGTACCGGTTTTTCGGGTTTAGGCAGCGCCATTACCACCGTTCTTCCCTCTTCAACTACAATCTCCACTGGCGCACTTCCGTACCGCGTTCATCACCGGATTTAATTACAGGTGTAATAATAACCAGAAGGAAGGAGAAGTCTGTTTAAAAATACTTAAGCCTGCATTTATGACTTACCTAAATATATAAAAACCGCGTTAATCAATGCGGTTGAAATAGATTTCGATCCCCTATGATTTAAATCGAACGTCCCACGGCATTAGCCGATGTGCCCGCTGTTTTAATTTTTCTGCATCACCCTGACGATGTGAAAATAATAAAATATTAACCTGATCGTTCCAGGCGTCCTCTTCCATATGCAATTTTATCCATTCACCATTTTCTTTGGCGTATCGTTCCAGCTCATCGATATCGCCCGTCTGGTTGAAATGCCACAAATGAAGCTGGCTAAGATCGCGCTGATAGCGCATCTGCATGAGCCCCGGCACGTGTAAACCGGTAATGCTCTCAGGGAAAGCAAGTCTGCCCGTCTCAAAATTTCCCAGCACAATGCTGGCAAAAAAAAGCTGTGCAGAAAGCACTAAGCCATACAGTGCGATGAACACCAGCGGCCAACGTAACCGCGAACTGCGAACCTGAAATGTGCGGAGTTCTCCGTCTGCCGAGGCCATTAAAATCAGAATGGCAAAATAGTGCGCCACGGAATAATAGAGTGGAAACTCCACCTGAGTGTGCAGCAGAATCGGCAAGGTGGTGAGCAGTGCCGCCCACTGCCACAGGCTTTTTCGCCTCAGGAAAAGAATTATCCAGCCCCGCAGGAGACACAGCCCGCCCGCCAGCGCCATCACGCCGCCCTCCGCCCAGATAAACAGCGTCTCATTGTGCGGGTGTTGCATCATTTCCCGGCTTGGATTATCGAACGGCAGCGCGGCCATAAAATTCTGGAAGGCGGGTTCAAACATTCCTAACCCCCAGCCCCGCCAAGGATGAACGCCGATCATACGTAGCGTGTACTCCAGGGTTAACATCCGCTGATTGCTGGAGCTTTCGTGCGCGAGGGATGCGTCCAGAGGCTGATTCAGCAGCAGCGTGCCTAAAAGCCCACCCGCGAACGGCAAAAGGACCACCAGCAGGCGGCGACAACGTGTCGTTCGAACGCGAAAACGCGGGTGGCTGAACATCACCGATACGCACAGAATGCCGATTAACCCGCCGAGCCAGCCGGTGCGTGAGTGAAACACAACCAGCGTGGCCGATATCACTATGATGCTGACACAAATAAACAGCAGGCGATACGATTCTGCGCGAACCCGGTAACAGACGCATCGAGCATCGGCAAGAACAAACAGCAGGGCGACCAGCCCCGTCGCCAGAAATGAAGCGGTGACATTCAGTTGCTGAAATATACCCGGTGCGTAGCCAGAATAATTTTCAGCCAGGTTATTGAGCGGGAAGGGGAGATACGCCGGGCAGTAAAGCCCCGCCAGCGAAATCAGACATTCCACAACGGCAGCGATAGCCAGCAGATAAAAAATCCCTGTGGTTTCTTTCTCCTGAAGAGGAACCTGAAGCAGAGTCACGAAACACATCACTCCGCCCCAGATCCCGACCAGCCGGGGTAGGGCAGTCGGTAAGCCTTCAGAAGGAGACCAGAGGATCGGCAGCGTAAACAGAACCGCGCTCGCCAGCATGAGTATGCTGGTGCGTGTAATACGCACGGTTGCCGTACGCAAAAAAAGCCATACCAGCAGCGACAGCATGGACATCACGCCCCAGCACAGCAGGTTCATCGGCAGGTTCATGCCGTAATCGCCGTTGTTAGGCCAGGGGATATGGAGTAGCACCAGCCAGTAGAGGCTGAAAGTGGACAGTATCAGCACGCGTATCGTGCGGGCGTTTAGCAATATATTTGCCAGCGTAATCAAAGAGGATGTCAGCGTGTTCATTAGAGCCTGAAGAGGGTAAATCATGATTGTATTTACCCCCTCCGACAGGGGCTAACGCTCCTGCGTCCATTCTGAGACTTTCTCCGTCAGTACTGCCATTGCACCGAAAACCCAAGCGTGACGGGACTGGTATGCATCTCATCCGGTTTTGCCAGTGGTACGCCCGCAAAAAGGTCATACCCCAGATGGCCTTTTACCCCACGCACGCCAGCGACCGCACCGGCAATGTGCGCCCCGCTCCAGTAATCATTTTCTGAGCCGCTGACTTCGCCATAGTCTGCGCCAATATACGGCTGCATTCCCCATACCGGCAGATTCAGGTTGATATCGTTGCGCAGATACCAGCCTTTGTCGGCATACAATGAGGACTCTCCGTCAAAGCCGCGCACCGTCCAGCGGTTGCCGATGGTGAACTTATCGGGCTGGGTCAGCCTGTCCGGAGAGGTCTGTTGCTTGAAGTGCGGTTCATAGCTGAGGGCAAACTTGCCCAGTTTGAACGGGAAAGTACCGTCTGCACTCAGCGTAATAATGCGCGCCTGCGCGTCGGCACTGCCCACCATCTCTTCAGCATCGGGTTCTTCACCAAACCACGGTGCGGCATGTTGATAACCGAGGCTTGCCGTAAGCTGACCGAAGGGAAGATAGGCTAAATGTTCCAGGCTGAGCTGCCAGCTGCTGGTGTCCCGGTGCTGAACCTCCACTTCCACGTCGTTAAGATCGTAGCGGGAATCCCGCTTGATCCCTTTAAAGCCCAGCGTGGTTTTCTGGCTCGCGCTGCGGTAAACCACGCGGTTAAGCGCGGCGGTCATTAACTTTTCATCGCTACTGTACCGGTAGTTAAAATCACCGCTATGGAGAGTCTGCGTCGTTCTGTACTGGCTGGCATAAAGTTCCAGCGCCCAGTATCCCCAGGGAACGGAGTAAAACACCGAGGTATTATCGTTACGCTTGCCGTTTTCATTCTTGAAACCACCGCCATACGCGGCATAAAACATATCGTTGAGCGAGGTGGGGTTATCCAGATACAGCGCCAGGCCCCCCTGGTACCGTCCGGTGTATTTACTACCGGAATCATCAAACCAGCTGCCCAGTCGCCAGGCTTTACGCTGGTCGCGCTTGATCTCAACGCGCGTATCGCCAGGATTTTCCCCCGGCACCAGACGAAAACTGGCCTGCGAACCGGGAATACGCTGCAGGTTTTCCAGCCCCTGTTCCAGACCGCGTAAATCGAGGAGATCGTCCGGCCCTTGTGGGACGTTATTCCAGCGATGAACGGAGAGGCCGCTTTGATCCTGAATAATGACATCACTGACGCGTCCAGGCAGAATTCGCAGGGTTAACGTTCCCTTGTGCAAATTTTGCTCCGGTATTAATACGCGGGTGGTAATAAATCCGTGGGATATTAATCGATTCTGCACGGCCGTATGTATGGCTTTAATTCCCTTCACGCCAATACAGTTATTCTCAGCCTGACGAATGATATCGCGAAAAGTGAGCCAGTGAGGAAGCGACTGCGTATTGTCGATGTTCAGATGCTGAATGTCGTAGCACACTGTCTCATGTGGCAGTGCAAGCGCATCAGTTGCGAGCATGCTTTCTGATGAAAGGACTGACTTCCCAGGCGGTGCAAGCTGTTCGTGCCTCGCCTGATCCTGCTGCTGAGTGGTGGCCGGTTCAGCATGTACAGTGTCGGGAAGTGACGCGAGCAGTGATAGCAGAACGAGGCCAGATCGATAATTAGTCATGTAAATAACTTTATGGACCGCGAAGGATCCTGAATATAACGAAAAAATAGATAGCCCCATTCCAGGAATGGGGCTTTGGTTTATTTCAAACGATTACGCGGTATAAATGGAGTAGCCGCCTGGGTAATAAACGATACCCTGAATGGGATACCCGTAATACAGATCGCCCGGATAATAGACAACGCCGTTTTCCCAAACGCCATTACCTTCAGGTGTACCGTTTGGCTTAACGGTGGTATTTCCACTATTATTCGCCGTGGTATCTGAATCTGGGTTGGTATTATTGTTATCAGCAGTGTTACTACCGTTGTCTTGATTTGCTGTACCGGTCTCGTTAATCACACCCATGTTATTGACGTAACCCATGGTGTACACGCGATCGCCGGTAATATTACCGCTGGCTTCGTTGTTAATGCCGTTAGCCGTGTTCAGCGTAATACCGCTTGCACTGGTGATGTTACCGCTGTTGGTCAGGTAGTTGCTGACCAGGATAATACCGTTATCAGCAGACAGCGTACCGCCGTTGATGAGGGTTACGCGGTCCATCTGTGCGTTCAGGGTATTACCCGCCACAATCGTGCCGTAGTTATACGCGGTGCTTTGAGACCAGCCGTAGCTACCCATTACGTCGAGATTAATGTCATGCGCCGCGCGGATGTCACCGCTGTTGTCCAGATTGTTCATGATAAACAGCATGGCATCAGAACCCGCGTTGATCTGGCTACCTGCATCGGTCATCAGATAAGAGGCGGTAATGTTGATGTTATGGTCTGCGACGAGCGTACCGTTGCCCCGGTTTTCCAGGCTAGTGGTGTTCAGGTTGATATCATTCTTGCTGACGATCGAGCCGCTGTTGGACAGGTCTGCCAGCTGAAGATCCATCTGATTAGCGGTAATGTCGCCGCTGTTGTCGAACTGACTGCTGTTCATCTGCAGCGCCAGGCGACCGCCAGCCGCGATGGAACCGCTGTTCTGCGCCGGGCCGCCATAGTTATTCCAGCCATTAGAACCGATGGTTAACATCATATCCTGACCCGCTTTAAGGGTTCCGGCGTTCTGGAACGTACCGGTCTCGGTCATGTCGATATTGCCGCCTGCTTCCATCTTACTGGCAAGGTCAGAATAGTAGGACGTGCCGTACATAAAGAGGTCTTTTTCGGCTGCGATGGTGCCGGACATATTATCCAGCGCGCCATTGATTGAAACAGAGCCGTCGCTGTGGATTGATCCATTGCGGTTAGAGAGCATGTTGTTGCCGCTCACCTGAAGCTGGCTGTCAGATCCCAGAGACTGAATCACACCGTTATCGTTATTCAGCATGGAGGCGTTGATCATGTTCCAGCCGTTCCCGGCGGAAATGAGACCGTTGTCGTTCGTCAGCGTGTCGACATTGACGCTCATCGCACCGTTGGTTTCTACGCGGCCAGCGGAGTTGTTCAGGCTGGCAGCGTCAACGCTGAGGGCACCCTTAGCAACAATGCGGCCATGGGTGTTATTCACGCCCTGCGAGTTGTAATTCCAGGAGGCGCGGCCGATCGTCAAATCGCCATTGCTGAGAATTTCACCGTCGCTGTTGTCCAGCGAGTCAGCGGTAATAAAGGTATTCTGGCTGCCCTGAATGGAACCACGGTTGTTAACGGTATTTTTGCCGGAAACATTAACCATCGCAGCTTTAATGACGCCGTTAGTGTTGTCCAGCGTGTTGTCTGCGGCAACGGACACCATCCCCTCAGAGGTAATCTGACCGTTATGGTTCAGGACATCACTTCCCATCACGGTAGCTGAATTTTTACCGCTGATACGTCCGCCGTTGTTTTCGACCACACCCTCAACGTTGATTGACAGCGTGTCGGATGCCGTCAGGTCAGCACCATCGATATGCACGCCAACGCCGGCGTCAGTGCCTTCCATATAGATTTTATTCGCGTACATGGAGCCCAGCGCAGACACATCCAGCGCTACGTCCGGGGCATTGCTGCTGTCATACTTCTTCTGCACGCGGCCATATTTATCAATGTGGTTATTAGCCGTGACGATATTCAGTTCGTTAGCCTGAAGTTTCGCATTGACCTTCACTGAACGGGCAATAATGTCGGTGTACTGCGTAGAACGAGTATCCATCCCTTTACCGGTGATGGTCACCTGACCTTTGCTCACATCCAGACCGCTAACATCACCCTTGTTGTCGTAGGTGGCAGTACCGGTGGTCAGCGTAGCGTGGTTGGTATTGATAAAGCCGCAGCCGTCACAGGTTATGCCTGATGGGTTGGCGATAATCACCTGCGCGGACTGGCCTGCTACTTCGACCATGCCGTTCAGCTGGCTCGGATCGGATGAACGCACTTCGTTCAGGATCACTTTAGCGCTGCCGCCGGCCATATTAGCGTTGCCATTGATCTGACCTGCTAATTGGGTGTTGGTTGCTGTGCCGCTGTTATTCAGGATCACGCCGTTGCTGTCGACGTTAAATTCGGAATAAACGTTATGGGAAACCCCACCCGCGCTCGCCTTGTTGATATCAACGATGGTTGCGCCACTTGCATCCGTATGAATGGCCGGTTTGTCGGTATTACCTGCCACGATGGCAGCCTGAGCTGGCATAATCATGCCCAGCGCAAGCATGGTCGCAAAGCAGGTCGGCGCCAGTTTGGCGTGCAATACCTTTGAATTAGCCTTTGTGCTCACTGCACTTTTATTTTTCATATATCTATCCTTGTAATTCCTTGAAAAAGTGTTCCCATTTCTCTTCATGCGAAATGGACGCACATAAAAACATGCAGAACTTCGATTCCAAAAATAGACATGTAACAATTCATACAAAATGTGCATTAATTAATGCGGTACCAGAAGGGAATAATTAACGTGAACGTGACAAAAAATAAATGGATATATTTTTGAGAGTTATTGATTGGGGTGATGAGAGGCTATAACAGGTTGATAGCACATAGAAGAACGTAATTAATAATTATAAAATTGCATGCGAAATTTCCGATATAACTATTTCTATGCTGTTACAAATAATTTGCCTGCTAACGGATGCATCTATACACAGCGGGAGTATGCGGTATTGAAAACAGGCACGCCGGATCCCAGCGCGCCAGAGGAGATCAGCACTCAGTTACAATCGTGCTCAGCGGCAGGCGAGACTTCGGCAGCGTGGCGTTGAAATCTTCCACGCTGTGGTGCCCAACCGGTACTACCACCAGGCTGGTAAAGCCCTTTTCTTTCAGGCCAAACTCTTCGTCGAGAATAGCGGCGTCGAAACCTTCAATCGGTACCGCGTCCAGACCCATCGCGCCTACGCCCAGCAGGAAGTTGCCGACGTTCAGGTAAACCTGCTTCGCCATCCACTGGTCGTCATCTTTCAGATCCACGCGGTGCATGTCGGCGAAGAAGGTGCGGCCCTTGTGGTTTGCGGCTTTGGCTTCCGGCGTGTTGAAACGGCCATCGGCCTCTTCCTGATCCACGACGCGCTCCAGCCAGGCGTCATCCAGCGCGGTTTTCGCGCAGAACACCACCACGTGAGAAGCATCCAGCATTTTGCGTTCGTTGAACACATAGGTGCCCGCGGCGGATTTCGCCACGCGCGCTTTTCCTTCCTCGGTGCTGGCCACAATGAAGTGCCACGGCTGGGAGTTGGTGCTGGACGGGCTGTACTGCAGCAGGGTTTTGATTTTTTCCGCTTCTTCCGCGGTCAGTTTTTTGCTTGGGTCGAACGCCTTGGTCGAGTGGCGTTTCAGGGCGACAGAAATGATATCCATAACAACTCCTGGTGATGAAATTCGCCCGCTCGCGGGCGCGAAAGGAAAGCAGATTACAGCGGGACGCGGAAAAAGATAAGTGCAATTCGAGCGCTTAATCTGTTCGTCTCAGACGAACAATCAGACCGGCCGGATCCACTTCTGGTCTTTTTTCGGCAGCTTATCTACCACCAGATTCCAGGAATCATTAATGAGGTCGGTAACCAGTTCCGGCGTCACGTCGTCAGTGCCGTAAAGGGAAATCCAGTGCTTTTTACTCAGATGGTAACCCGGCTCTATCCCGCGATAGATCTGCTGATTTAACAGTGATTTCTCCGGGTCTGACTTCAGGCTGACGTGCGGTCGCCCGTGCGCGACCGCGGCGATCATGAAAATCTTTCCGCCCACTTTAAACACGTCAAACTCCGGCCCAAACGGCCAGCAGTGCTCGGTGAAGGGCAACTCAAGGGCCACGCGCATTGCGTGCTCCTGCAAGGATTTACTGTCCATCGCTCTCTTCCTGGGCTAGCCCGCGCCACATCACTTCAAAACCGAGCGCTTTAAAATCAACGGCGCGGGAAGGGTCGCGAGTGGCAAATTCCATCGTGGATTCGGCCAGCGATAAGAAAAGCGCATCGCCAAAGGTTTTAAATTCATCTGACATAAACACCTGGCGCACCGAGCGGCGGCACAGTTCATGGAGTTCCGGGAACATCTCTTTCACCGCCTGTTCGGTTTCGGCGCTCAGCTTTTCACTGACGCCAATCTGGCGGATAGCCGCATGAGAAACGGGGTTACGAATACCCCAGTCCACGTAGCTGTTCCAGATATTGCGGGTATGTTCTTTGGGCAGCGTGATGGTGCGATCGAGGTTTGCCAGCATGGCCTGGCAGAGATCCTGCTTCAGGTGCAGATAGAGGGCATTCAGCAGATCGTCTTTAGTGGGAAAGTAGCGAAACAGGGTCCCTTCGGCGACGCCCGCGTTACGGGCGATTAACGACGTTGAGGCGGCAATACCTGACTGTGCAAACGCCACCGTTGCGGCTTCCAGTAAGGCCTGTTTTTTATCTTCACTCTTCGGACGTGCCACTAAATTTTTCCCCCTGTCAATTATAAAAACCCTGATTGAAACACGTGCTTTGACACGCTGCAACGCGGAATGTCAAAGATCGAAAACGTCTTGACGACTTTATCATCATATCTATAATGAGTGCTTACTCACTCATGATCAAGTTTACCCCGCGCAAACTATCGGATGGGGCGCGTTTTCGGGTCTGGATATGAAAAAACCTCTCTTCATCTGCGTGGTGTTAATCATGATTATTGCTTCAGCTGCGAGTTTACCGTTTGTTCTGAATGCCGGATTCGGCCAGCCGCCGCAGGGTGAGCAGCTCACTGAAGTGGAGGCCTCTCCCCAGTATCGCGACGGGAAATTCCACAACACGCTGCCGACGCCGGGCTATAACGGCGACAAAAACATGCTGGTCGCGACGTGGGATTTTCTGACCAAAAAAACCGAAAACGCGCGCCCGGCCCAGCCGCTGCCGCTGGTGAAAACCGATCTTGCGAGCCTGCCGCTTGAGGAGAACACCCTGGTGTGGCTCGGCCACTCCTCGTGGTACCTGCAGCTCGCGGGCAAACGCATCCTGATCGACCCGGTGCTCGGCAACTATGCCGCGCCGTTCTCGTTCCTGAATAAAGCCTTTGCCGGGGAATATCCGTGGCGCGCTGAAAGCATGCCGGAAATCGACCTGCTGATTATCTCGCACGATCACTACGATCATCTGGATTACGCCACCATCCGGGCGCTACTGCCGAAGGTGAAGCGCGTGGTGACGCCGCTGGGCGTGGGATCCCACCTGCGCTACTGGGGGATGAAGCCTGAGATTATTGACGAACGCGACTGGAACCAGTCGGTACGCATCAGCGATGAACTGACGGTGCATGTTCTGCCGGCGCGTCACTTCTCCGGGCGCGGCATCAAGCGCGATCGAACCCTGTGGGGCAGCTTTATGTTCGTCACGCCAGATCGGAAAGTTTATTACAGCGGGGATTCCGGCTACGGCCCGCACTTTAAGGCCATCGGCGAGCAGTTTGATGGTGTGGATGTCGCCATCATGGAAAACGGCCAGTACGACCAGGACTGGAAGTACATCCACATGCTCCCGGAGGAAACGGCGCAGGCCTCGGTGGATCTGAACGCGAAAGCCGTGGTGCCCGGGCATAACGGGCGCTTCGTGCTGGCGAAACATACGTGGAACGATCCGCTGATCCAGCTGGCTAAAGCCAGCAAGGATAAAAACTATCGGCTACTGACACCGGCGCTGGGCGAGCCCGTCCGGGTGAATGACGCCACGCAAACCTTTCGCGCGTGGTGGGAATAATGTTTAAGCGAGAAGCAGAGGGGGACAGCAGCATGACCATTTCCGCTCAAGTCATCGACACTATCGTCGAATGGATCGACGACAATCTGCACCAGCCATTACGTATAGAAGAGATTGCCCGCCACGCGGGCTACTCGAAGTGGCACCTGCAGCGGTTGTTTATGCAGTACAAAGGGGAGAGCCTGGGGCGTTATATCCGTGAGCGCAAGCTGCTGCTGGCGGCGCGCGATCTGCGTGAATCCGACGCTCGGGTGTACGACATCTGCCTGCGTTACGGGTTTGACTCGCAGCAGACGTTTACCCGTATTTTCACCCGCACGTTCAACCAGCCGCCTGGTGCGTACCGCAAGGAGAACCACAGTCAGGCGCATTGAGCTGTTTTCCGCCCTGGCGGGTCTGGAAAATTGCCATCACAGGCCGGGTAAGGCGAAGTCGCCACCCGGCTTTTTTATTGGCTTACGACGCCAGTGAAAACCAGCGGCGCCAGACGAAACGCAGCACGAAGAATTCGATGGCACCCAGCAGTAAAAACCACACGCAGAACAGAATGGTGTAAAGCTGGTTCAGATCGACCATGTGAAAGGTCTGAACCAGCTTCTGCGCCAGCACCAGACCCAGCGATGGCGCGGGCAACAGCAGGCAGGAGAGCAGGGCCAGCAATAAAATGCCGCCTGCCGTAAGCAGCGATTCTAACGGGTGTTTCATCGTAATGTTAATCGTCAGTTAAAAATGTCATTGTCCGGCATCCTGTAACGTAAAGCAATATCAGCGACTAAGACGTTATTGAATAAAACGAAGATATTATTTGGGGAATAAATAACAAAATACGACCCGGCATTTATATTAATATCGCGTTATGTAAATAAATGTCTTTGTCAGGAAAATAATTTTACAAATGTATAAGTGCTATAACCAATTAACGTGGCAATAACAATGGCCGCGATAACGTATAACACCAGTCGGCGTCCGCGATAAATACCCCACATGGTTCCCCCTCGTTTAGTGTTGGTTTAGAAATATTTTGTAAAAATCAGGCCATCTAAATAGTTTTAATCAGTTTTGAATAACCGAGAAGTCATTATATTGCGGTAGATCAATTTTACCCGCAAGACTTAAAAATGAATTTATTTAGCCAGAAAGGAATTCAGGCTTCTGTTCACCGGATATTGAAGGAAAAATACGATGACCGAAAAAAAAGTGTCCCCAAACGTGCCGCCTTCCGGCGGGCTGGCATACCAGCAGACCGTAGAGCAGGTGCTTACCCACACGCAGAGCCAGGCCAGCGGCCTGGATCGTGCAGAGGCGCAGGCGCGTCTGCAAAAAACAGGGCCGAACGCGCTGCCGGAGAAAAAAGGCAAACCCGCCTGGCTGCGTTTCCTGGCCCATTTTAATGATGTGCTGATTTATGTCCTGCTGGCCGCCGCCGTATTAACGGCAGTAATGGGCCACTGGGTTGATACGCTGGTAATTCTGGGCGTGGCGGTAATCAATGCTTTAATTGGCCATATTCAGGAAAGCAACGCGGAAAAATCCCTGAAGAGTATTCGTAATATGCTCTCCAGCGAGGCGCGCGTTATTCGTAACGGCAATCACGAAACTCTACCCACAACTGAAATAGTCCCGGGCGATATTATTGTATTACGCGCGGGGGATCGTATTCCGGCGGATATGCGTTTAATCGAAGCGCATAATTTACGCGTGGAAGAGGCCATTCTGACCGGTGAATCCACCGTGGTGGATAAACACGTTAATCCGCTGAGCGGCGAACTGCCGCTGGGCGATCGCACCAATATGGTCTTCTCCGGAACGACCGTAAGCGCGGGCGGCGGCGTCGGCGTGGTCACCGCGACCGGTAAGGATACGGAGCTCGGCCACATCAACCAGATGATGGCGGGTATCGAAAAGCACCGCACGCCGCTGCTGGTTCAGATGGACAAGCTGGGTAAAGCGATCTTCGCCATTATTCTGGCGATGATGGCCGCGCTGTTTGTCTTCAGCCTGGTGTTCCGCGAGATCCCGATGGGCGAGCTGCTGCTCTCCCTGATTAGCCTGGCGGTGGCCTCCGTGCCGGAAGGTCTGCCGGCGATTATCTCCATCATCCTCTCGCTGGGCGTGCAGGCGATGGCGCGCAAGCGGGCGATTATCCGCAAGCTGCCGACGGTGGAAACGCTCGGCGCGATGACCGTGGTCTGTTCGGATAAAACCGGCACCCTGACCATGAACGAGATGACGGTTAAAGCCATTATCACCGCTGACGCCTGCTACCGCGTGGACGGCAACAGCTACGAGCCGGTCGGCAACATCTACCTGGAAGGCAGCGACGAGCCGGTCCACATCCAGCCGGGCACCGTGCTGGAGCACTACCTGCGCACCATCGACCTGTGTAACGACAGCCAGCTGATTCAGGACGAGCGCGGCCTGTGGGGCATCACCGGTGGGCCGACCGAGGGCGCGCTGAAGGTGCTGGCGGCGAAGGCCAGCCTTGAGCCGGTCATGACCACGCTGGTTAACAAAATCCCGTTCGACTCGCAGTACAAGTACATGAGCACCCACTACCAGATTGGCGGTGAGGAGCAGATCCTGATCACCGGCGCGCCGGACGTCATTTTCGCCCTGTGCGCGCAGCAGCAGACCCGCAACGGTGCGGAAGCCTTCAACCGCACGTACTGGGAAAGCGAGATGGAGCGTTACGCGCGTCAGGGGCTGCGCATGGTCGCCGCGGCGTTCAAGCCTGCGAACGGCGAGCAGGAACTGACGCACGACGACCTGAGCCACGGCCTGATCTTCCTCGGCATCGCCGGGATGATGGATCCGCCGCGTCCGGAAGCCATTGATGCGATTAACGCCTGCCAGCAGGCGGGGATCCGCGTGAAGATGATCACCGGGGATCACCCGCAGACGGCGATGAGCATCGGCCAGATGCTGGGGATCGCCAACAGCGAGCAGGCGGTCACCGGCTATGAGCTGGAGAAAATGGACGACGCCGCGCTGGCGGAAGCGGCGGTGAAGTATGACATCTTCGCCCGTACCAGCCCGGAGCATAAGCTGCGCCTGGTGAAAGCGCTGCAGGACAAAGGCGAAATCGTCGGCATGACCGGTGACGGCGTGAACGATGCCCCGGCGCTGCGTCAGGCTGACGTCGGCATCGCGATGGGCATCAAGGGCACGGAAGTGACCAAAGAGGCGGCGGACATGGTCCTGACGGACGATAACTTCGCCACCATCGCCAGCGCGGTGAAAGAGGGGCGTCGCGTTTACGACAACCTGAAGAAGACGATTCTGTTCATCATGCCGACCAACCTCGCGCAGGGGCTGCTGATTGTAATTGCGCTGCTGGCGGGGAACATCATTCCGCTGACGCCGGTGCTGATCCTGTGGATGAACATGGCCACTTCCGCCACGCTCTCCTTCGGTCTGGCCTTCGAAGCCGCCGAGCGCAACATCATGCGTCGTCCGCCGCGTCAGACCGGGCAGCACGTGATGGACGCCTACGCCGTGTGGCGCGTGGCCTTCGTCGGCACCATGATTGCCATCGCCGCCTTTGCGCTGGAAGCCTGGCTGGCCCCGCGCGGCCACAGCGCGGAGTTCATCCGCACCGTGCTGCTGCAGATGCTGGTCTGCGCCCAGTGGGTGTACATGATTAACTGCCGCAACACCGAAGGATTCTCCCTGAACCGAGGCCTGCTGGCGAACAAAGGGATCTGGCTGGTGACGGGCGTGCTGTTCCTGCTCCAGGCGGCGATTATCTACCTGCCGTTGATGCAGATGCTGTTCGGCACCGAAGCGCTGCCGCTGCGCTACTGGTTTGTGACCCTGGCGGTAGCGGGCGTGATGTTCTTCGTCGTCGAAATCGAGAAGCGACTGACCCGCAGGTTCCGTAAGGCTGCATAACCTTTTGCCCTCACCCTAACCCTCTCCCACGGGGAGAGGGGACTCTGACCTCCCTCTCCCTGTGGGAGAGGGCCGGGGTGAGGGGAACACATCTGAGGTACCTCTTAATGAAACTCCCACTCCTGTTCGCGCTCCTCGCCTGCACCCTGCAACCCGTATTCGCTGCCGCCATCCCCGTTCGCGTCGCCACCGTGGAGCAGACCGCCCACGCCGCCGAGCGCCAGATCCCGGGCCGCATCGAAGCCATCCACACCGTTGAGCTGCGCGCGCGTACCGAAGGCGCGATCGCCAAAATCCACTTCCGCGACGGGCAGTACGTGAAAAAAGGCGACCTGCTGTTCGAGCTGGACGACGCCGAGCCGCGCGCCGCCCTGCGTCTGGCGCAGGCTGAGGTGAGAAGCGCTGAAGCCACGCTGCGCCAGGCGCAGCAGCAGCTTTCCCGCTTTGAAAGCCTGGGCAGCAGCAACGCCATCAGCCGTCACGACGTGGACAACGCCCGCATGCAAAGGGACGTCGCCAGCGCGGCGCTGGAGCAGGCCAAAGCCCGGCTCGAAACCCGTAATGTCACCCTGAACTACACCCGCATCACCTCGCCGATCGACGGTCGCGTGGGGCACAGTCGGTTCCACGTCGGCAGCCTGGTCAACCCTGCCAGCGGCGTGCTGGTGGAGGTGGTGCAGCTCGATCCCATCCGCATCGCCTTTGCGCTGGAAGAGGGCGCGTTTGCCACCAAAGCCGGACAGCATGCGGATATCAGCGCCATGAAGCAGGCCTGGCAGACGTTCATTGACAGCAACGGCCAGCGCGTCAGCGGCGAGCTGACGTCCGTGGACAACCGCATCGATCCGCGCACCGCCAGCGTGATGCTGCGCGCCGAGTTTGCCAACCCGCGCCATCAGCTGCTGCCCGGCGGCAGCGTGAACGTGACGCTGCGCCCGGCCAGCGAGCAGCCGGCTCTGACCCTGCCCGCCGCGGCGGTCCAGCAGAACGGCGACGGGTTCTTTGCCTGGGTGGTTAACGCCGACGGCAAAGCCGAAATGCGCCCGCTGAAGGTCGCCGGACAGATCGGCCAGCAGTTCCGGATTACCTCCGGCGTGAAGCCCGGTGAGCGAGCGATTACTGACGGCGCGCAGCGCGTGCAGCGCGGCGCGGCCGTCCAGATACTGAATTAAGGAGCCATCATGCTGACGTTTTTCATCAAACGCCCGCGCTTCGCGATGGTGATTGCGCTTGTCATCACCCTGCTGGGGGCCATTGCGCTGAGGATTATCCCGGTGGAGCAGTACCCGCAGATCGCGCCGCCGGTGGTGAATGTGTCTGCCAGCTGGCCGGGCGCCAGCTCGGCTGACGTGGCGGAGGCTATCGCCACGCCGCTGGAGACGCAGCTGAACGGCGTGGATCACATGCTCTACATGGAGTCCACCAGCTCGGACGAAGGCTCGTATAGCCTGAACATCACCTTCGCGGCGGGCACCGATCCGGACCTCGCCGCCATCGACGTGCAAAACCGCGTCTCGCAGGCCGTGGCGCAGCTCCCGACCGAAGCGCAGCAAAACGGCGTGCAGGTGCGCAAGCGCGCCACCAACCTGATGATGGGGGTAAGTCTTTACTCACCGGACAACACCCACACGGCGCTGTTTGTGAGTAACTACGCCAGCACCCAGGTGCGCGAGGCGCTGTCGCGTCTGCCGGGCGTCGGGCAGGTGCAGATATTTGGCGCGCGCGACTACAGCATGCGCATCTGGCTGCGTCCGGACCGCATGAACGCCCTGAACGTCACCACCGACGACGTGGCGCAGGCGCTGCGCGAGCAGAACGTGCAGGGTGCGGCAGGCCAGGTCGGCACGCCGCCGGTGTTTAACGGCCAGCAGCAGACCCTGACCATCAACGGCCTGGGGCGCTTAAGCCAGGCCGAAGACTTTGCCGACATCATCATCCGCGCGGGCGAGATGGGCCAGCTGGTGCGTCTGAAGGACGTCGCCACCATCGAGCTCGGCTCGCGCAGCTACAGCTCCGGCGCGCAGCTGAACGGGCACGATTCCGCCTACCTCGGCATCTACCCGACGCCGTCCGCCAACGCCCTGCGCGTGGCCGACGCGGTGCGCGCGGAGCTGGATCGCCTCTCGACGCGCTTCCCGGACGACCTGGTCTACGAGGTGAAATTCGACACCACCTCCTTTGTGGCCGCCACCATTAAAGAGATCGGCGTCTCGCTGGCGCTGACGATGCTGGCGGTGGTGGTCGTGGTGTCCCTGTTCCTGCAAAGCTGGCGCGCGACGCTGATTGTCGCGCTCGCCATTCCGGTATCGCTGGTGGGCACCTTCGCGGTGCTCTACGCGCTCGGCTACTCCGCCAACACGCTCAGCCTGTTCGCCATTATTCTGGCGCTGACCATGGTGGTGGATGACGCCATCGTAGTGGTGGAGAGCGTCGAAACGCTGATGGCGGAAGGGCAGAGCCGCACGGCGGCGACCGCGCTGGCGCTGCGCCAGATCGCCGGGCCGGTCATCGCCACGACGCTGGTGCTGCTGGCGGTGTTTGTGCCGGTAGCGCTCCTGCCGGGGATTGTCGGCGAGCTGTACCGCCAGTTTGCGGTGACGCTCTCCACCGCCGTCACGCTCTCAAGCCTCGTGGCGCTGACCCTGACGCCCGCCCTGTGCGCGATGCTCCTGCGTCCGCGCCCGGTGCAGCCCGCGGCGATTTTCCGTGGGTTCAACCGGGGGCTGGAGGCCACGCGTGGCGTCTACACCCGCATCGTGACTGTCTTCAACCTTCGCCCGTGGCTGGCGCTGCTGGCCACCGCAGGCGCGGCGGCCGTGGTGGCGTTCAGCTTTACGTCGATGCCTAAAGGCTTCCTGCCGCAGGAGGATCAGGGCTACTTCTTTGCCAGCGTCCAGCTGCCGGAGGCGGCCTCGCTGGAGCGCACCGAAGCGGTGATGACCACGGCACGCGAACTCATCGCAAAAAATCCGGCGGTGGAGGACGTGATTCAGGTCTCCGGATTTAACATTCTCAACGGCACCAGCGCCTCCAACGGCGGGTTTATCTCCATCATGCTGAAGGACTGGAGCGAGCGCCCGCCGCTGGACGAGGTGATGGGTACCCTGCAGCGCCAGCTGCTGGCCCTGCCGGAAGCGACCATCATGACCTTCGCGCCGCCGACGCTGCCGGGGCTGGGCAACGCCTCCGGCTTCGACCTGCGCATTCAGGCGCAGGCGGGGCAGAGCCCGGCGGAGCTGGAGCGCGTGACGCGTGAGGTGCTGGCGAAAGCCAACCAGCACCCGCAGCTGAGCCGCGTGTTCACCACCTGGAGCAGCAACGTGCCGCAGCTGACGCTGACCGTTGACCGCGAGCGCGCCGCGCGTCTCGACGTGCCGGTGTCGCGCATCTTCAGCAGCCTGCAAACCGCCTTTGGCGGCACGCGCGCCGGGGATTTCAGCGTCAACAACCGCGTCTACCACGTGGTGATGCAGAATGAGATGCAGTGGCGCGAGCGCGCCGGGCAAATCAGCGAGCTGTTCGTGCGCAGCAACAGCGGCGAGCGGGTGCGCCTGAGCAACCTCGTCACCATCACGCCGACCGTCGGGGCGCCGTTCCTGCAGCAGTACAACCAGTTCCCGTCCGTGTCGGTGAGCGGCTCGGCGGCGGAAGGGGTGAGCAGCAGCACCGCGATGGCGGCGATGGGCGAGCTTCTGGCGCAGAATCTGCCTGCCGGGTACGACTACGCCTGGAGCGGCATGTCGTATCAGGAGCAGCAGACCGGCAACCAGGCGATGTGGATCGTGCTGGCGGCGGTAGTGATGGCGTGGCTGTTCCTCGTCGCCCAGTACGAGAGCTGGACGCTCCCGGCGAGCGTGATGCTCTCGGTGCTGTTCGCCATCGGCGGGGCGCTGGTCTGGCTGTGGCTGGCGGGCTACGCCAACGACGTGTACGTGCAGATTGGTCTGGTGCTATTGATAGCCCTCGCCGCCAAGAACGCAATTCTTATCGTGGAGTTCGCCCGCGCGCGGCGCATGGACGGAATGGCGATTGTCGATGCCGCGCGGGAAGGGGCATCGCGCCGCTTCCGCGCGGTGATGATGACCGCCGTGTCGTTCATTATCGGCGTCCTGCCGATGATGCTGGCGACCGGGGCGGGGGCCCAGAGCCGCCGCATCATCGGCACCACGGTGTTCAGCGGCATGCTGGTAGCGACCGTGGTGGGGATTGTGTTTATCCCCGCGCTGTTCGTGCTGTTCCAGCGCCTGCGCGAGTGGGGCCACGGCCTTACGGACTCGTCGCCCACAGCTCGCAGTGCTTCTGAACCAGAGAAATCAGCGAGCCACCGTCGGCGATAAACTCCCGCATGCGCTGCGCCTCGCTCTTGCCCTGCTTTAACAGCAGGGCAATTTCATTGATTGCGCTCGTCGCGCCGAGCTTCTCGGCCGACGGCGCAACCTGCTCCAGCAGCCACGCAATGTCTTCCGCCACGGTTTTGTGCTCGCCGGTATGCACATCCGTCAGGATCCCCTCCAGCCCGTAGCGACAGGCCTGAAAACGGTTAAAGCGGTACAGCAGAAAATCTTTTTCCTGATGCTTATAGGGCCGCGCGGTCAGCAGCCAGTGCGACGTCGCCTGAATAAGCCCGGCGATGTTAATGGCGTGGCCGAGCGTCAGCGGCGTATCCATCACCCGGACCTCGACGGTGCCGAAATGCGGGCTGGGGCGAATATCCCAGTGCAGATCCTTAATGCTGTCGATCATGCTGGTGGAACTCAGGCGGCGGAACAGCCCCTCGAACTCCTGCCAGCTGTTGACCCACGGCATCTGGCCGTTATCCGGAAATCCCGAGAAGATGTTGAGCCGCGACGAGGAGAACTTCGTGTCCGTGCCCTGCATGTACGGCGAGGCCGCCGCCAGGGCGATAAAGTGCGGCACGAATCGCGACAGGCCGTGCAGCAGGTAAATCGCGTCGTCCCCGGTTCGGCAGCCGACGTGCACGTGCTGGCCGAACACCGTCGCCTGCAAAATCAGGTAGCCAAAGCGCTCCAGCGTGACGTTATAGCGCTCGTCGTCGCACACCTCCTGCCGCTGCCACTTCTGGAACGGGTGAGTCCCGCCGCCGCAGATCTGGATATGCTGCTCCGCCGCCGCGCGCAGGATGCTCTGCTGCATCACCGAGAACTGCGCCGCCGCCTGGTCGATGTTCTGGCATACGCCGGTGGCGATTTCGAGCATGCTTTCGGTGATATCGTGTTTGACCTCGCCGCCTTTGATGTCGTCTTTGACGGCGGCGATGAGCGCGGAGGAGTCCTGGCTCAGATCGTAGCCCGGCGGGTTAACCACCTGCAGCTCGAGTTCGATGCCGAGGGTGAAAGGTTCAGAGGACTTAAAATCGGGTAAAGGCATGGCGCACTCCGTTGTCTGTAGTGTGTTGAGTATAGACAACGACGTGGCGCTCACTTTTCAGGGTGGTATAACTGTTAGCAGGCTTAGCGAAAAGGGGAGATAACCATGTCTGACAATCCAGTGATTGCGCTGATTGGGCCTGGCGCAATTGGTACCACCATCGCCGCGGTGCTGCATGACGTTGGCCGCACGCCGTTGCTGTGCGGGCGCACCGCGCACGCGGAATTACGCCTGCGCCACGACGAGGGTGAAACCGTGGTGCCCGGTCCGGTATTAACCGATCCGGCCGTCATCAGGCAGCCAGTGGATCTGGTTTTCATCGCAGTGAAAACTACCCAGAACGCCGACAGCGCCGGGTGGCTGCGCGCCCTGTGCGATGAAAACACCGTGGTCTGCGCCCTGCAAAACGGCGTCGAGCAAAAAGCCCAGCTTGAGCCGTGGGTTAACGGCGCGACGGTGCTGCCGTCGGTGGTCTGGTTCCCGGCCCAGCGCGAACCGGATGCCTCCGTCTGGCTGCGCGCCAAACCGCGTCTGACCCTGCCGGACGTGCCGCAGGCGCAGCGGGTGGTAGAGGCGCTTCGCGGTACGCGCTGCGCGGTTGAGCTCTCGACAGATTTCGCCTCCGTCGCCTGGCGCAAGCTGCTGCAAAACGCGGTCGCCGGGCTGATGGTGCTTTCTAACCGCCGCGCCGGGATGTTCAGGCGCGAAGATATCAGCGAGCTTGCGCTGGCCTACCTGCGCGAGGGGCTTGCCGTTGCCCGCGCCGAAGGGGCGAAGCTGGATGATGACGTGGCGCAGGAGATCCTGGCGAACTTCCAGCGTGCGCCAGTAGATCTGGGCACGTCGATCCTGGCCGACCGCCAGGCCGATCGCCCGATGGAGTGGGGTATCCGCAACGGCGTGATCCAGCGCTACGGCCGCAAGCACGGTATTGCGGTGCCCATCAGCGATGTGGTGGTGCCGTTGCTGGCGGCGGGGAGCGAGGGGCCGGGCTAACGGCCGCTGTTTTTCCGTTCGGCAAAATAATGGGCGGGCGTGCTGCCCATCGCTTTTCTGAACATGGTGATAAACGCATTCACCGATTCATACCCGAGCGTTGCCGCCACGTTCTGGACGGGCACGCCGCTGGCCAGCTCCCGCAGGGCGATAATCAAATGCAGCTGCTGACGCCAGCGCCCGAAGCTCAGCCCGGTCTCGCGCTGCATCAGGCGGGCAAACGAGCGCTCGCTGAGGGCGAGCCGTTTCGCCCAGTCCTTCAGGGTGCTTCTGTCCTCAGGACGGCTGACCAGCGCGTCCGCCATGGCGCGAATTTTCGGATCGGTTGAGACCGGCAGGCTTAGCTTCTGCTGCGGCATGCTGGCGAGCTCGTCAAGCGTGACCCGGGTCAATCTGGCGACGTGGCCGTCGGGGGGATAATCCACGCCTTCGCGCGTCAGACGATCAACCAGCTCCTTAATCAGCGGCGAGATCGCCAGCGTGCAGCATCTTTCTGGCAGCGCCGCCGCGCCGGGCTCAATAAACAGATAGTTAAGATGCGCGTTCCAGGTCGCCCTGGCGCTGTGCGGGATCCCGCCGGGGATCCAGACGGCGCAGTCCGGCGGCACGATCCAGATATCATTCTCCGCGTAACAGCTGACCGCGCCGTATCGGGCAATAATCAGCTGGCCCTTGCGGTGGGTATGCACCGGTACTTCCGCGGCGTAATCCACGAAGTCCAGATGACGCGCCACGGCAGGAGAGGCGGTAGAGTCAGGGTCATACAGCGTAGTAGCAGATTGAGGTTTCACGATTCTGGCAACATTTAGGTATTTTTTGACAGAATAGAGTATTTAAGCGGGTCTGCAAGCCGGTAATAATCCCGGCATGAAAAACATCTTCTCTCATCCCGTGCGTCTCCCCGCCGCGCTGCGAAACGATGCGGGCGCGCTGATCTACGCCGCGAAGAGTTTTGCCGCGGCGATGCTGGCTTATTACCTCGCGCTGTCGATAGGCCTTGAGCGTCCCTCGTGGGCCATTATTACGGTTTACATCGTGTCGCAGACGTCGGTCGGGGCATCGCTGAGCAGAAGCCTCTACCGGCTGGCCGGCACCGCGGTAGGTGCCAGCGCGACCGTTGTGATTGTGCCTGCCTTCGCAAATACGCCAGTCCTGTGCAGCGCGGTGCTGACGGGCTGGATCGTATTCTGCCTGTGGCTCTCCCTGCTGGAACGCACGCCCCGGGCTTACGCGTTTGTGCTGGCAGGCTACACCGCGAGCCTGATTGGTTTTCCGGCGGTGTCCGATCCCGGCGGCATTTTTAACGTCGCCATCGTCCGCGTGCAGGAGATCGCGATTGGGATTTTCTGCGCGGCGCTGATCCACCGCTACGTGCTGCCCGCGCGCGTATCGGGCCAGTTCAACGCTAAGCTATCCCAGACGCTACAGGCCGCGCGCGCGCGGGTGGCGGACACCCTATCAGGCAAACCCGATGCGGCTTCCGGCCCCCTGCATCTGGCTCTGGCGCTGCAGTTCCTGCAGGGCATCAGCCACCATATTCCGTATGATTTTGCCCTTTCAGCCCCGGTGCGACAGGCCAGAAAAGCGATCCACGACCGGCTGGCGCGGCTGGTTATCGTCAACTGTGAACTGCACGATCGCCTGCCAGCGAGCGGAACCCTGCCCGCCGACGTGCAGGCGTTGATGGGCGACGTTCAGGCCTGGCTTACCGCTGAAGGCGCTGATGCCGGCAGTACGGCAGAGTCGCTGCGGCTCCGCTGTGCGCTTCTCATCGATCGGTATGCCGCGCAGGCGCAGACGTTTGACGACGCGCTGCAGGTCAGTTTTATCCGCTACCTCTCGGAGGCGATCGTGCTTCTGCAGCAGTGCGAACGTCTTTCCGGGGCCATCCACCGTGCAAAACCCGTGTTTGGTGAGGTGCAAACCCGCGCGGCGAAAGGCTACGTTTTCCATCGCGATCCCCTAACTGCCGCCCGCACGGCGCTGGGGGCTTTCGCTATCATCCTGAGCGGCTGTCTGGTCTGGATCTTCTCGGCGTGGCCGGATGGCGGTACGGCGGTTTCGATACTCGGCGTCTGCTGCACGCTGTTTGGCAGCTTCGACACCCCGGCGCCGCATATCGTGAAATACATCATTGGCTCATTCTGGGGCGTGGTCATTAGCCTGTTCTACAGCTTTGCGCTGCTGCCGCAGGTAAGCGATTTTACGGTGCTGGTGGCGGTGCTTGCCCCGGCGTATCTGCTGGCCGGGTCGCTTCAGGCGCGCCCGCCCACCACGTTTATGGCGATGGGCATCACCCTGACCCTGCCCATTCTGTGCGAGCTGGGGGCGCACTACAGCGGAGACTTCGCCGTCGCGGCCAACACCGCCATCGCGCTCTTTGCCGCGACCGGCTTTGCCGTCGTCAGCATGAGCCTGCTGCAAACCGTGCAGGCGGACGGCGCCATCGCGCGTCTGCTGAACCTCTGCCAGCGCGACATTCGCCGCAGCGTGAAGGGCACGCTGCGGGTTGATGAAACGCACTGGATCAACCTGATGATGGACCGGACCGCCCTGTTGCTGCCGCGCCTGCAGCGCAGCGCGCGCGCGCCGGAGCAGGCGCTCGATCGGCTGTTGCACGCGCTGCGTCTGGGGCTCGCGGTTATGCATTTACGCCGCAGTGGCGCACCGCCCGGCAGGGAGGTTGACGCGCTTTTTCATCGGATAAACGCCGCGGACCGCAACGCCTTACGCGAACGCATTGCCGCTATTATCGAGAGCCAACTGCCTGCGGCAGATGAACACGCGCGGCAATTGGTCTTCAGGCTGGTGGATCTGCACTGTGCATTACGGGGGCCAGACAATGGTTAACGATCTCAATATCGGCGGGGTTTTTATTCCGGGGCTGCTGATGGTCGCCCTCGCGGCGCTGGTCTGCACGCTGGGCCTCGTCGCGCTTTTCTCGCTCAGCAGGCTCTACCGGCGCTTGCCGTTTCGCCCGCTGATGGATGTTTCAACCTGGATTGTCACCTTTTTCCTGCTGATGCAGGGTCTGATCGCGTTGGGGTTATTGTCATGAAATCACTGCTCTCTTTACTGGCTCGCTATGCGCTGACGTTGAGCGCGGCCGCGGCGGCCTCGCTTCTGGCCTTTATGATGTGGAAACACTACGCGCAAACGCCGTGGACCCGCGACGGCCGCGTGCGGGCGGACGTGGTGCAGATTGCGCCGGACGTCTCCGGGCCGGTCATCAGCGTGGCCGTGCGGGACAATCAGTGGGTGAACCAGGGCGATGTGCTTTACACCATCGATCCGCGCTGGCTTAAGCTGGCGGTGGTCAGCGCGCAGGCGGACGTCGAGTCGAAACGCCATGAGATGCTGATGCGCCAGGACGCGGCCCATCGCCGCACGCTGATTAAAAACGCCATCTCGAGCGAGGATTTACAGCAAACCGGCAGCGCGGCGAACGTCGCGGCGGCCAATTATCACGGCGCGCTGGCCGCGCTGGATCTGGCAGAGCTGAATCTGGCGCACGCCACCGTGCGCGCGCCGGTCTCGGGGTACGTCACGCACCTGCGGCTTCGCCCCGGAGACTACGCGACGGCGGGGGAGACGAAGGTCGCCATTGTTGATGCCCACAGCTTCTGGGTGGTGGGGTACTTTGAGGAGACCAAGCTGCGCCATATTCGCGTCGGGGATGCCGCGCAGGTGGTGCTGATGGGTTACGAGCCTGTCATCACGGGCCATGTGGAGAGCATCGGGCATGGGATCGGGGACAGCAACGATGAGGCGGGCTGGCTGGGCCTGCCCGACGTCGAGCCCACCTTTAGCTGGGTGCGCCTGGCGCAGCGCGTGCCGGTGCGCATTCATATCGACAGGTTGCCGGAGGGGGTTGAGCTGGTGGCGGGGCTGTCGGCGAGCGTGGCGGTGGGGCGGTAGATAAGGATTGAAGCGACTATTCCTTGTCTACAAACTTGTCGGCTTCAGGAGAGTAATGCTGATAAACGCATGCGAGCTTATGCCCGTCAGGATCGCGCAGATAGGCAACATAAAAGTCGGGGCCGTACGCGCTTCGCGTACCAGGCTCGCCTTCATCCGTTCCTCCCACAAGGAGGCCAGCTGCATGGAACCGTCTGACAAGATCCGCGTTATCTGCACTGAATGCGAACATTGTCCCGTTTCCCGCCGTCGCGGGCTGCTGGTCAAAAGGAGGACAAAGACAGAAGCTGAAGCCCTCGCCGGGATTATTTTCATCTCCCCACATTGCCCAGCTTTCAGTCCATGCCGGCAGACGTGAATAGCCCAGAACGTTAAAAACTGCGTCATAAAAATTCACGGAGCGCTGAAAGTTGTTTGTACCTATTGTGATATAAGCCAGCATCTTATGACTCCCGTCCTTCAATATTCGATTTAACAGCCTTCAGCGTCCTTTTACGGATCCAGCCGCTTCCCGCCCGTATTATCAGCCAGTAAGCCGACATTTTTAGTCGAGTGCGTCTGTCCGGACAATAGATGAATGTTTCCGTAGAGAGCTCATGTTTGCCGGGCGCCAGCTCCGTTACCTTGTAGCGCAGCAACAGTTTCGCGCTGCCCGGCTCGGCTGGGGTCTGAAAAACACTGGCATCCGGCACGTTTTCCAGACCGAAATCGGTACGCCAGAATTGCCCTCTTAAGCCATAGCAGAGCTCAGATGCAGAGTTCTTCAAAAGGGTAAAACTGTGCAAACCAAAGTTGCCGATCGACTGTGGCTTCTGGTTGCGCAGAAATTTTTGCGGTATTTGACGCAATGACATTAACCGCCGAATCACGGCATCTTGCCGGACGTCAAAGCTGGCAATCATCGGCAGAATATTTTCAGGGCGGCTAGTGTGAATGACCGTCAGGTGTTTTTCATGAAACTGGAACTGGGGGAGAAAAGCGGGAACATCCTTCCACTGAGCAAGCGCTTTGCGGGTAACGAATCCTGGGTTAAGCATCTCTCTTCCTTGTCATCCCTTGCGTCCTGCCAGAGTAACAGATGGTGTGTTGCAGGCAATTACCAGGAAAAGAGAGGGCAACAGGGAAGTAAATGTAACGAGCCGGTTGGGTTAACCACGTTCGCTTCTTTGCGAATGGAGGAGCTCAGTGATTTCTTTGCGCTTTCTTGTTGCCCATTCAGGTTTGATAGAGAGCATTAAACTATATTGCCTTCTGAAATAAACCTCTCTAAATTCTCGTTCAGATGAATGGCTTGCTGCATAGGTTGAGGCCATCCCCGCCACGGCACTTTCCACAAACCAATACAGAACTTCATCGTCACTGAGCGTTACTTTTCGCTGTATCTCAAGGCCTCTTTCACTGACGATAAAATGATATTCTTTGCCATGAATTTCAAGATAGGGAGTTGCGGCCCCATCGGGTTGGTCAGGGATAAAGAAGTAATGTTTTGGCCTTGTGCCTCCCCCTAGTTGCTCACCTATTTTTAGAAGCTCGTTTCGTAGTTCTTCAATTGTTTTCATAAACAGCTCTTTGTTCTTGTATGTAAACGACGCATTATCGCGGATTGGGTACAAAGCGCCTGCTCTCGATCACTTCCCCACAAACGCACTCACCGGCAAACCAAAACCCTTCGCCAGCGCACGCATATGATCCAGCGTTAACGTTGGTACTGATCCATCAGCGTTCGCAATAACGCAACGCCTGACGGAATGCTGGCAACACGCGCGTTAAATTTTGCAAACACCGGAGACTTGTTTTCGTATTTATCGATTTTAGTGGTGAGCATCTTCACCAACGTCAGCGCATCCTCGTAATCATGCCGCGACGGGCGTGAGCCCAGGAAAGGGAGCGCGTTTGTCAGATCGTTTGCCGCTTTGATGGCTGCTGCATAATTCATTCTTTCGTTCTCCGGTAGAGGTCCGTGAGCTTGTCATATTCTGCGTGTGTGCTGATGTGTTTGATGAAAATCTTTCCTCGCTCAAAATCAGCAAAAAACATCACCGCTGCCCACATCAATGACCCACCATTTCACCCGGTATTTCATCCTGTCCAGGCTGGGGAATCGCTTTCGCATATCGTCCGGTGACGGGTAGTGTTCCTCTTTAGTACTCGGTAAAGATCGTCCAGGGCTTGTGCTTGATTAGGAAATTGTCTGGTAGTCGCGTCGAAAGGCGCTCTTGAGACTACGTGCATCCTTGCCCCGTGTTTCCATATTGGAAATATAATAGGTGATAGTTGGTGGGTTGATAATATGGAAAAAGTGATGGAGTACAGTTTTCAAATGCTCGTGCTGACGGCGGTCATTTAATGAGTGTGAACACTGTATGAGGTGACTGTGAAAAAAATGTCCGCTTTGTGCCAGAAGCGGACGTGGAGGAGAATGTTAATTTGATTCGAAATATTTGCGTAATATCTTTTCTAATAGCGAGAAAACGACCGTCACCCTTTTTGGAGTAATCAGCTGGTAAGGCCGGTATAAATAAAATTGCCATTTCTCCTGTCGCAGTTCTGGCAGTGGGGGAACAAGTTGGCCGCTTGCTAAGTACTCTCTACAGATAAAGTCGCTTGACTGTACAACCGTTTTCCCGGCCAATGCGGCCTGAATTTCGGCATATGGATCTGTAGTATAAAACTCAATATGACGAGGTACAAAAGTATTTACTGCGTCACTCATAAACTCAAATGATTTTCCCGTCTCAGGATTAATTAAACCACTAAATGGATAGCGCTGTCGAAGATCTTCTAAATCAGTAGGAGCCCCCAGGCGCGCAATGAGTTCAGGGGATGCGACTAAAATATGTTCAACTTGCCCAATATTTTTAATGATAAAGTTTGGATTAGGTTCTCGCCCTACGCGTATACCTATATCAATACGATGCTCGATAGTATCAAGTTTCATCATATCTAAACGCCAGTCGATAAATAACTCAGGATAGGGACGTAGTGCAGTCAATAGTTCATACAAGATTTGTTCATGATTTGGAAGTCGAAGTAATGTGATACGAACAATGCCCTTCATTTCATTATCATCTTTTGCCGTCTGAAATAGTTTTTCTGAATCCTCCAGCAGTCGCTTCGCTTGGGGTAAAAATAGTTCACCGAAACTGGTGAGAAAGATCGAACGCGTATTGCGTTTGAATAGAGGTTCACCAAGTTGTTTCTCCAACTCAGCGACTGTTCGGCTTACTACTGATGGTGAAACCGACAGCTTGATTGCTGCTTCGCGGAAGTTCAAGGTCTCAGAGGCGATGATGAAAAATTTTAGAGCATCAAGTTTGTTCATGATTGTTGTGAAATTTGCATTAATATATTTTGATAATAGCAATTAATTTGCAACTATTCCAGTCATATAATCGAACAATAAAATAAGTAACCTGTCTTACTTTTTATCAGAACTCAAAAGAGTAAATTATGTCAATTCAACGAGTAGAGTTAAACAAAGCCTATCGGCTATTACAGATCGGGCCAACGACGATGATATCGGCTAAAAATGATGGCATTGAAAATGTCATGGCAGCGGCTTGGGTGGGATTAGTAGGCAATAACAAAGTGATGGCTTTTATAGGTCCACAGGCATTTACTCGCGGGCTTGTAGAAAAAAGCGGATATTACGTTGTGCAGATCCCAGTAGTAAATCAGATGGATATGGTCTTATATGCTGGAGGCCACAGTTATTCCGACACACCCGATAAAAACAGTAAAATTCCACTATTCTATCAAAAAGAGTTTGATCTGCCTTTAGTTGAAGGTTGCGCTGGCTGGTTAGTATGTAAGGTCATACCCAATGAAGAAAATGAAAAGCAGCACAACTTGTTTATGGGGGAAATTGTCGGAGCATGGAGTGATGACCGCGTTTTCAGAAATGGGCACTGGATTTTTGATGATGCGCCAGATGAATTACGTACTGTCCATTACGTAGCTGGCGGACAGTTTTACGCCATTGGTAAAGGTACAAAATTCAATTATGGCCCGGGAAAAGACTAATCCTTACTTCTGTATAAATGTAGCCATATAACATTGCTATATAGAGGTAGTAGCATAAAAAAACAACTTACTTAAGATGTCCGCTCCTCGCTTTTGGCAGACATTCAACGTTAGCGTAAGGTCGAAATCCTGCTTCTACCCAGCAGAATTCCGGCCACCTATCACCCACCTCAATGTGCCGAAATATAAGGCTCCTTCACAAACTCCGCCAGAAGCCAGACCATATCATGCAGAAGCCCGGTGAGTTCTTTCGCCACGCTCGCAGGCAACGTCCCGCCCATCACCGCCAGCGTTAACGCTACGGCATAATCCACCTGCAGCGTCGTCTCCTGCCAGCAGTCCGGTACGCAGGAGGCAATCTTTTCCCCCGCAATCAGTTGTTCAACCAGATGCGAAGGCAGTTCGGCATTGCAGCACTCCCGCAGTCGCTTAAGCGCAGCCAGCAATCTCTTACAGAGCGTGGCAAACGTCACCGCGTCGTCAGTTTCCACCAGCACGCTGACATACGCAGTGCAGGCATCGGCCAGTTCGAAGAGATCCGCAGAATCGGAAATTGAAGTGTTGATAAGGTGATGAACTGCGCTTTCCTCAGAGAGCGCGTAAGAAAATCCAGGGGTAGTCGCCATTTAGCATCCTCTTTGTCCAAAAAAACGTCATGTTATGCTAACGGGTTCCTACGCCCGGTTACGGATGTGCCGCAACGCAGGCACTTTACGGCGGCGAAAAAGGGAAGGAAAGGGATCACCCTGAATTACATAAGGTTTCTTGAAAGTTTGCGAGGCGGCTTCCAGAAGGGCATTGCCGGGAGGCGGCTACGCCTTACCCGGCCTGCAAAAACCAAAACCCCTCTATTGCCGTCACCCCTCGCTCATCATCATCAAAAACCGCTTCACCGTCCGCGAGCGTTCAAAGCGCCGCCAGCAGAGCGCGATATCGGTATAAAGCTCCGGCGAGCTCAGCGCGTGATAGGTGACATTCGGCGGTGAAATGGCCGCCATGGATTTCGGCACCAGCGCGAACCCGCCGCCCGCGGAAACCATGCTCAGGGAGGAGGAAAGCTGCGACGACTGCAGCGCGTGCTGCACGTCAATTCCGGCCCGCTCGCAGCAGCCGTGAACCCGTTCGTACAGCCCCGGCGCGACCTCCTGCGGGAACAGCACCACCGGTGTATTCCGAAGCTGCTCTAACGCCAGCGAATCGCACGCCGCCAGCGGATGATCGCGATGCAGCGCCACCACCATCGGCTCCCGGTCGAGGATTTTTAACTCGAACGCCTTGCTGCTCTCACACGGCAGGCGCACGAAGGCGATATCCAGTTCACCCTCCGCCAGCATCGTCGTCAGCGACGACATATTGGCTTCCACCTGGTGAACCTGCACCGCCATGTTCTGCACCTGAAACTGGCGGATCAGCGCGAAAATTTTGGGATGAAAAGCGTCGGAGCTGGTGATGCCAATCGACAGGTTGCCGTTCAGCCCGCGCGCGATGCCGCGGGCTTTTTCCAGCGCGGCATCGCTCAGCGCCAGAATTTTGCAGGCGTCCTCGTAGAAGGCTTCTCCCGCCTCGGTCAGCTCCACGCCCCGCGTCAGGCGTCTGAACAGCGGCGTGCCCACTTCCTCTTCGAGCCGTTTGATCTGCTGACTCAGAGGAGGCTGGGAAATACCCAGCGCTTCGGCCGCCCTGGTGAAGTGTCGCTCGCGTGCAACCGCGACAAAATACCGCAGATAACGAAGTTCCATATCTAAAACGTCTCAAACCAGCATGGTTTCTATATTGGAACTCTCTGCTGAATCGGGTCAACATTTATTTAACCTTTCTAAATAAAGTTGAAGAGGACGAGCACGATGATGCATTCATCTGCCTGCGACTGTGAGGCCAGCCTGTGCGAGACCCTGCGGGGGTTCTCCGCCCAGCATCCTGACAGCGTGATCTATCAGACATCGCTAATGAGCGCCCTGCTAAGCGGCGTGTACGAAGGAGAGACCACCATCGCCGATCTGCTGGCACACGGTGATTTTGGTCTGGGCACCTTCAACGAGCTGGACGGAGAAATGATTGCCTTCAGCAGCCAGGTGTACCAGCTGCGCGCCGACGGCAGCGCCCGGGCCGCGAAGCCAGAACAGAAAACGCCGTTCGCGGTGATGACCTGGTTCCAGCCGCAGTACCGCAAAACCTTCGATGCGCCGGTCAGCCGTCAGCAGATCCACGACGTCATCGACCAGCAGATCCCCTCCGACAACCTGTTCTGCGCGCTGCGCATCGACGGCAACTTCCGCCACGCCCATACCCGCACGGTACCGCGCCAGAAGCCGCCGTACCGCGCGATGACCGACGTGCTGGACGACCAGCCGGTGTTCCGCTTTAACCAGCGCGAAGGGGTGCTGGTCGGGTTCCGCACGCCGCAGCACATGCAGGGCATCAACGTGGCCGGCTATCACGAGCATTTCATCACCGACGACCGTCAGGGCGGGGGCCATCTGCTCGACTACCAGCTGGAGAGTGGCGTGCTCACCTTCGGTGAAATTCACAAGCTGATGATTGACCTGCCCGCCGACAGCGCGTTCTTACAGGCCAACCTTCACCCCAGCAATCTTGATGCAGCGATCCGTTCCGTCGAAAACTAACAGGAGAACTACCGTGAACAGTGAGAAACAGTCACGTCAGTGGGCGCACGGCGCCGATATGGTTGTCGGCCAGCTGGAAGCGCAGGGCGTGAAGCAGGTGTTCGGGATCCCGGGTGCGAAAATCGACAAGGTCTTTGACTCCCTGCTGGACTCCTCCATCGAGATCATCCCGGTACGCCACGAGGCCAACGCGGCGTTTATGGCGGCGGCGGTCGGGCGGCTGACCGGCAAGGCCGGGGTGGCGCTGGTCACCTCCGGGCCGGGCTGTTCTAACCTGATCACCGGCATCGCCACCGCCAACAGCGAAGGCGACCCGGTGGTGGCGTTGGGCGGGGCGGTGAAGCGGGCGGATAAAGCCAAGCTGGTGCACCAGAGTATGGACACCGTCGCCATGTTCAGCCCTGTCACTAAATACGCCGTGGAGGTCAGTTCGCCGGACGCGATTGCCGAGGTGGTATCGAACGCGTTTCGCGCCGCCGAGCACGGCAGGCCGGGGGGCGCGTTCGTCAGCCTGCCGCAGGATATTGTCGACCAGCCCGCGACGGGGGCGATTTTACCCGCCAGCGGCCCGGCGCTGATGGGCCCGGCACCGGAGTCAGCGATTAACGACGTGGCGAAGCTTATCGAAAACGCCAAAAATCCGGTCATTTTACTCGGCCTGATGGCCAGCCAGCCCGCGAACAGCGCCGCGCTGCGCAAGCTGCTGGAGAAAAGCCGCATTCCGGTGACCAGCACCTATCAGGCCGCCGGGGCGGTAAACCAGGAACACTTCACCCGCTTCGCCGGACGCGTCGGCCTGTTCAATAACCAGGCGGGCGACCGGCTGCTGCATCTGGCGGACCTGATTATCTGCATCGGCTACAGCCCGGTGGAGTACGAGCCGTCCATGTGGAACAGCGGCGACGCGACGCTGGTGCACATCGACGTGCTGCCCGCCTATGAAGAGCGTAACTACGTGCCGGATCTGGAGCTGGTGGGGGATATCGCCGAAACGCTGAACCTGCTTGCTAACCGGATCGACCGTAAGCTCGAGCTGAGCCAACGGGCCTCCGAAATTCTGGTCGATCGCCAGCATCAGCGCGATCTGCTCGACCGCCGCGGCGCCTCGCTCAACCAGTTTGCCCTGCACCCGCTGCGCATCGTTCGCGCCATGCAGGACATCGTGAATAACGACGTGACGCTCACCGTGGACATGGGCAGCTTCCACATCTGGATCGCCCGCTACCTCTACAGCTTCCGGGCGCGTCAGGTGATGATCTCCAACGGTCAGCAGACCATGGGCGTCGCGCTGCCGTGGGCGATTGGCGCGTGGCTGGTGAACCCGGGCCGCAAGGTGGTTTCAGTCTCCGGCGACGGCGGCTTCCTGCAGTCGAGCATGGAGCTGGAAACCGCGGTGCGCCTCAACGCCAACGTGCTGCATATCATCTGGGTGGATAACGCCTACAACATGGTGGCGATTCAGGAAGAGAAAAAATACCAGCGCCTTTCCGGCGTCGAGTTCGGCCCGGTCGATTTCAAAGCGTATGCCGACGCCTTCGGCGCGAAAGGCTTTGCCGTGGAGAGCGCCGAGGCGCTTGAGCCGACGCTGCGTGCGGCGATGGATGTGGATGGCCCGGCCGTGGTGGCCATTCCCGTCGACTACAGCGATAACCCGCTGCTGATGGGCCAGCTCCATCTCAGCCAGATTTTGTGACTCAATATAAGGACAGAGAAATGCAAAAAGTTGCTCTCGTAACAGGCTCAGGCCAGGGGATTGGTAAAGCGATCGCGCTTCGCCTGGTGAAAGACGGCTTTGCCGTCGCCATCGCCGACTATAACGTTGAGACGGCAAGAGCCGTCGCCGATGAAATTATCCGTAACGGCGGTAACGCCGTCGCCGTGAAGGTCGATGTCTCTGACCGCGAACAGGTATTTGCTGCGGTGGAGAAAGCGCGCACCGCGCTGGGCGGCTTTAACGTGATCGTGAATAACGCCGGGATTGCGCCGTCTACCCCTATCGAATCCATCACGCCGGACATTGTCGACAAGGTTTACAACATTAACGTGAAAGGGGTGATCTGGGGGATCCAGGCCGCGATTGACGCCTTCCGCAAAGAGGGACACGGCGGCAAGATCATCAACGCCTGCTCCCAGGCGGGCCACACCGGCAACCCGGAACTGGCGGTCTACAGTTCCAGCAAGTTCGCGGTGCGCGGCTTAACCCAGACCGCGGCACGGGATCTCGCGCCGCTGGGGATCACCGTTAACGCCTACTGTCCGGGCATCGTCAAAACGCCGATGTGGGCGGAAATCGACCGTCAGGTCTCCGAGGCGGCGGGTAAACCGCTCGGCTACGGGACCGAAACCTTTGCCAAACGCATTACGCTTGGCCGCCTGTCCGAGCCGGAAGATGTCGCCGCCTGCGTCTCATACCTGGCAGGCCCGGATTCCGACTACATGACCGGCCAGTCGCTCTTAATCGATGGAGGGATGGTGTTCAACTAAATACTAATATACCCGTCATACTTCAAGTTGCCTGTGCGTTGGCTTTCCTCGCTCACCCCAGTCACGTACTGATGTACGCTCCCGGGGATTCGCTGCGTCGCCGCCTTCATGCAACTCGAATTATTTAGGGTAAAAGCTCTGACATGAGTTTTCCCCTGCACCTGTGCAGGGGCTTTTTTTTGTCTCCTCCGTCATTGTGCATTACACTGCGCGCTGCAAAACTTTAGTCATTACGATCTGACAGGCGGTAACAGCGATGAACGGTACAATCACAACGTGGTTTAAAGATAAAGGCTTTGGATTTATCAAAGATGAAAACGGCGACAACCGCTATTTTCATGTGATTAAGGTCGCGAACCCCGATCTGATTAAGAAAGATGCCGCGGTGACCTTTGAGCCAACCACCAACAACAAAGGCCTTTCCGCCTACGCGGTGAAGGTGATCCCCGAAAGCAAACATCTCTTTATTGCCGGCGAGCGCGTGAAGCTCTCCTCCATCAAATCCTTCGTGGTGTTTAACGAAGAAGAGCCGGCTGATACCAAAATCGACAAAGAGAACGCGGTGCTGTCGGTTGGGCTGCTGATGAACAGCATCAAGCCTAAATCCGAGAAAAAGCCGGGCGAAATGCGCACGGTGAAGAAGCTGGCGATCACCACCTTCCAGAATACGACGCTGATCTTCACCGAAGATGAGATCGACATCGACGCCACGGTGAAGCTGCTGAAGTAAGGTTTTGCCGGGTGGCGGCTACGCCTTACCCGGCCTACGAAAAACCATCAACGCGGCACGAAACGTAGGCCCGGTAAGCGCAGCGCCACCGGGCACCGCCGCGCGCATTTACCCCATCCTGTGCTCACCCCGCAACATCGCCTCACGGTCAAACATCCTCTGGATCTCCCCGTGCGCCATAAATGCCGCCCGGTCGGACATATGGGCAATCACGTCCGCATCGTGGCTCACCAGCAGGTAGGTCATGCCGTGCTCGGCCTTCAGGCGGTTGAGCAGGTTCAGAATTTCCGCCTGCACGGACATATCCAGCGCCGAAGTCGGCTCGTCCAGCAGCAGAAGCTGCGGGCGCAGCAGCAGCGCGCGGGCAATGGCCACGCGCTGACGCTGCCCGCCGGAAAGCTGGTGCGGATAACGCTTGCCCGCGTCGGCGGAAAGCCCCACCTGCTGCAGCGCATCCGCTACCTTTTCGGCAATCTGCGTTTCGCCGTGGATGTTTAACGGCTCCGACAGGGTGCGCGCAACGGTGTGGTTTGGATGCAGAGACGCCCACGGATCCTGAAACACCATTTGCACGTTGCGGCGAAGCTCGCCTTCAAAACGCCGTCCTGGCCGTAGCGCGTCTCCCAGGATCGAAATACGGCCGTTCCACTCGCGCTGCAATCCCGCCAGCACGCGCAGAATAGTCGATTTCCCGCAGCCGGATTCGCCGATCAGGCTGAAGGTTTCACCTTTCTCGATGCCAAAGCTGGCGGCGGACACCGCCGTTTTCTCCCCGAATCTCACCTGGAGATCCTTAACCTCAACGAGCGCCATTATCGGCCTCCTTCCACGGCTGCGTGCGGTCCAGCGTCGGCAGCATCTGGCCGAACGTTTGCGCATTGGGTCGGCAGGTCCACAGGGTTCGCGTATACGGGTGCGTCGCCTGCGGAAGTCGGCTTGCCGCCATCTCATCGACCTTCTCGCCCTGATACATCACCAGCACGCGGTCACAGTGCTCCGCCACCAGCGGCAGATCGTGGCTGATTAACAGCATCGCCATCTGGCGTTCTTCGCTCTGCTGCACCAGCAGTTCGAGGATCTGGTTGCGCAGGCGGGCGTCCAGCGCGGAGGTGGGTTCGTCGGCAATCAGCACCTGCGGGTTGTTGATCAGCGCAATGGCGATCATCACCCGCTGGCCCATGCCCCCGGAGAGCTCGCCGGGGTAGCGCTGGAGGACGTGTTCGTTGAGCCCGACGGCGCGGATGATGTCGTGAATGCACCCCAGGCGCTCGGCGCGGGGCAGGCGCTGGTGCAGGGTCAGCGCTTCATCGAGCTGAGCGGCGACGTTTTGCGCCGGATTCAGCGCGTAGCGCGGGTCCTGCAGGACCATCGCAATCCCGTTGCCGCGCAGCGCCTGCCAGCGGCGGGTGCTCAGGGTCAGCAGGTCGTTGCCGAGCACGTTAAGCCGGTTCGCGCTCACGATGCCGGGCTTACGCACCAGCCCCATCAGGGCGCGGGCGGACATTGATTTGCCCGAGCCGGATTCCCCCACCAGCGCCAGCCGCTCGTTGCCCAGCGTGAAGCTGAGGTTGTTGACCACGCGCGCGGCGGGGTAGTCGATATTCAGCGCATCGACGATGACGCGTTGTTCAGTCATGCTGTGGCTCCAGTACGTCGCGCAGGCCGTCGCCCAGGAGGTTAAAGGCGAGGCTGGCAAACAGAATCGCTCCGCCCGGAATGGCGGCAATCCACCACTGGTCGAAAATCACCTGCATGCCGTCAGCGATCATCGCGCCCCATTCGGCCATCGGCGGACGCGCGCCAAGGCCGAGGAAGCCCAGACCGGCGGCTGCCAGAATAATCCCCGCCAGATCCAGCGCCAGCCGCACAATCGCGGACGGCAGGCACAGGGGCAGAATATGGCCGACCAGCAGGCGCGGGCCGCGAATGCCCATCATCTCGGCGGCGGCCAGATAATCGCTGTGGCGCAGGCGCTGAATTTCACTCCGCGCCTGACGCGCGTAGGCCGGCCAGGTGGTTAAGGCCAGCGCCAGCGCGCCGTTGACCAGCCCCGGGCCGAGCATCGCCACAAACGCGAAGGCGAGTATCAGGCGCGGCATCGACATCACCACGTCGGTAAAACGCATCAGGATGCGCTCCAGCCAGCCGCCGTAGTAGCCGGACAAAATCCCCACCAGCAGCCCGGCGGGCAGGGTGATTACGGTAACTAATGCCACCAGCCCGAGCGCCGGACGGGTGCCGTAAATCAGGCGCGAAAGCAGGTCCCGCCCGTAGCTGTCGGTGCCCAGCCAGTGTTGAGTATTCGGTGCCTGCAGGCGCGCGGCGGCGTCCTGCCAGTTCGGGTCAAGCGGCGCGAGCCACGGCGCGAACAGGGCGATAACCACCAGCAGCGCGATGGCAGCCAGCCCGCAAAACGCGGCGGGGGAGCGGCGCAGGCGGCGTAAGAAAAGATAAAACGGCATCAGCGCACCCTGGGATCGGTCGCCCGCACAAGCAGGTCGGTAAGGTTATTGATCAGCACAAAGCAGACGCCAATCAGCAGCGTGCCGCCCATGACGGCGGTGGTGTCTCCGGCGAACAGGGCGGTGGTGAGGTAGCGCCCAATCCCCGGCCAGGAGAAGACGGTTTCAGTCAGTACCGCGCCTTCCAGCATGCTGGTGTAGGCGAGGGCGATCACCGTCAGCAGGGTGCCGCGAATGTTCGGCAGCACGTGGCGCAGCAGGATGGTCATCTCCCCGGCGCCCTTGGCGCGGGCAAGCAGAATGTACTCTTTGTTCATTTCGCTCAGGCAGGCGGAGCGCGTCAGGCGCGTGATGCTCGCCAGCGAGTAATAGGCCAGCAGCAGCACCGGCAGCACCAGGTGGCTGAGGGCGTTGCGGAACGCCTCGCGATCGCCGGAAAGCCAGGTATCCACCAGCGCAAAGCCGGTACGCGGCTCGACGGTGAACTGCCAGATATCATCCAGCCTGCCGGGACCCGCGCTCCACTGCAGCTTCGCGTAGAACAGGGCCAGCATCAGCAGGCCGAGCCAGAAAATCGGTACCGAGTTGCCGAGCAGGGTGAGCGTTCTGATGGCTAAATCAAGCGGCGAACCGGCGTAGCGGGCGCACAGCACCCCGGCAATCACGCCGAGCACGGCGCCGATGATTAACGCCAAAGTCGCCAGCTCGAGCGTGGCGGGAAACGCGTGCAGCAGATCCTGCAGCACCGGCTGCCCGGTGGCGCTGGCGGTGCCTAAATCCCCGTGGGCAAGGTTTTGCAGGTAGTGCCAGAACTGCACGGGCAGAGGCCGATCCAGCCCAAGCTGGTGGCGAACCTGATCGTAGGTTGACTGGCTGGCGTGATCGCCGACGATCTGCAGCACGCGATCGACCGGTGAAAACGCCGAGAGCGCAAACGTGACGAGCAGCAGCCCGAGGAGCGTGAGCAGCAGGGTCAGCAGACCCTGGAGCACGCGGGTGGAAAGATGTGGCATGGGTAAATCGTTATCCTGAAAATATGCACGGACGACCCCCTCTCCCTGTGGGAGAGGGCGGGGGTGAGGGGGAACAGGCGGCTCTGTTGCACGATGTTGCCCTCACCCCAACCCTCTCCCACGGGAGAGGGAGAAGGAGAAGGGCTACTTCGTGACGCGATCGTACCAGACCATATCCGCGTTCAGCCCCTGCTGATACCCCTTCACGTTATCGCGCACCACGATCTGGGTTTTCCCCTGATCGACGAACACGTACGGCGAATTCTGCTGCAGCTGTTCCTGCATCTTTTTGTAGAGACCTAGACGCTTCGCCGGATCCGGCTCGGCTACCGCCGCCAGCGTGGCTTTGTTCAGCTCGGGAATTTTCCAGCCGTTAAGCCCGGCCACGGTGCTGGATTTGCCGTCGTTCCACGCGAAGGCGCTGGCGTTTGAGTGCGCGTCGAAGTAGTCCGGGATCCACAGACGAATCGCCGCCTGATGCTGCTTTGCGCGCACGCGGGCATAGACCTGGCTCCCGGCGGCAGGCAGCAAATCGACCTTCACGCCGCCCTGAGCAAAGCTCGCCTGCATCGACTGGGCGATGGTGATAAACGGCGGCTTGTTCTCCACGTCCAGCGTGAAGTGCGCGTCTTTAATGCCCGCTTTGGCGAGAATGGCTTTCGCTTTTGCCGGGTCAAATTTAAACGGGTTGTCTTCCAGCGCGCCCGGCAGGCCGACCGGCAGGAAGCTCTGATGAACAAAGTACTGGCCTTTCAGCAGATTTTTGGTGATGCCTTCATAATCGACCAGCCAGCGCGAGGCTTCCCAGAACGCCGGGTTGTTCAGCAGCGGGTTGGCGCTGTTGCCGGTGTTAAACACCAGGTAATTTTGCTCGGCGGACGGAATGCTCAGCACCTTCACGCCCGGCTTGCCGTCCAGGGCGCTTATCTGATCTGCACCGAGATCGCGCGCCACGTCCGCATCACCCTGCTGGATCAGCAGGCGGCGTGAAGCCGGATCGGGGACGTTTTTAATGATGATGCTTTTGAGCTTCGGCGCGCCGCCGGGCGCTGATTCGTTAGCTTCCAGCACGATGGCCTGATGCGGCTGATAGACGCGCATTTTGAACGCGCCGCTGCCCGCCGAGTGCATTTTCAGCCAGGCGTTGCCGAAGTCATTATCCTTCACGTTCGCCGCAACCTGCTTTTCATCGACGATGGAGGCAATCGGCGTGGAGAGAATATTCAGCGCCACCGACGGGCTAACGTCCGCCGTCCAGTGAAGCTGGAGGGTATGGTCGTCCACCTTTTTCAGCTGGCTGGCGATGTTGCTCGCGTCCCAGCCCAGCACGTTGAGGATAAAGGCCGGGGATTTGTTGAGCGTCACGGCGCGGGTGTACGAGAAAATCACGTCTTCCGGGCGCAGCGGGTTACCGGAGGCGAATCTGGCATCGGGCTTAAGCTTAATCGTCAGGGTTTTGGCTGCCGCGTCCGCTTCCCAGCTTTCTGCCAGAATCGGGGTGATTTTTTCCGGGTTATCGCGGTCCGGCTGTACCAGACGCTGATACAGGCTCGGCACGGTCTGGATGCTGGAAAGCTCGTTGGCTTCGGCCGGGTCGAGGCTCACGATGTCATCCAGCCCCTGGGCAACAACCAGCGTGTTGGGCGGAGTAGCGGCGTGGACAGCGCCTGAGAGCGCAGCCAGCACCAGTAACGGCAACAGTTTTTTCGTCATAGCGATCCCTGAGAAGAATATATTGTGATTGTTTTATGCTCCGCTACGTTAGGGCGACTCTGACATTACGCAAAGTCGAAATTCAGCTTTGCTTATGCCTTTCGGGAATATCGCATGCGTTCGGGCTATTAAAATACGCTGCTTTTCGCCCGCTTTTTAACCTGCTATAACAAACTCCTTACCTTTCAGGGAGTCACCGCCGTGCCCGAAATCAATCAACATGGTCAAACCGTTAACGATATCGTTCCCGACTGGAGAGGCGCGCGCGTATTAACCCGCACGCCGCTATTCGGCCAGTATTGCCGCCTGGAGCCGCTGGACGCCGATCGCCACGCGGCCGATCTCTATGAGGCCTACGCGCTGGGCGACGACAGCGACTGGACGTGGCTTGCCAGCACGCAGCCAGCGAGCGTGGAAGCCACCGTGCACTGGATCGTGGGTAAGGTGATGGACGATGAGCTGGTGCCGTTTGCCGTCATTGATTTACGCACCGAACGCGCGGTGGGGCTGGTGAGCTATATGGCTAACGAGCGGCTGCTGGGGTCGGTGGAGATCGGGCACGTGACCTGGTCGCGCAGGATGAAAGGAACCCGGATGGGCACCGAAACGGTGTGGCTGCTGCTGAAAAATGCGTTTGAGCACGGCTACCGGCGCGTCGAGTGGAAGTGCGATTCCATGAACGTTGCGTCACGCAATGCGGCGGAGCGGCTGGGGTTTGTCTGGGAAGGTCGCCTGCGTCAGAAGCTGGTGCGCAAAGGGCGCAACCGCGACAGCGATATGCTTTCTATTATTGACGGCGAATGGCCGCAAAGAGACGCCGAACTGCGCGCCTGGCTGGCGGCGGAGAATTTTGACGAGGAAGGGCGGCAGATTAAGCGGCTTGAGGCGTTTCGGTTATAAGTGTTTTATGTAGGGTACATCTGAAACGGGCGATCAATCTGCGGAAATGGCAATTTCGATCAAATTGGTTTTTCCTGACTGTAGCCCCTGCGTCACCGCCGTGGCGATATCCGCGGCCTGGGTCACCCGGCAGCAGCGGATACCCATCGCGGTGCCCAGCGACTGGAAATCAATTCGCGGGTTAATCAGATCCATCCCGATAAAACGACCCAGCTTTGTCGAACTGTAGCCCGGCTGTCCTTTCATGAAGTTTTTCAGGATGTTGTACTCCAGGTTATTCATCACGATAAAGGTGACGGGCAGATTTTCGTGCGCCGCCGTCCAGAGCGCCTGCGGCGAGTACAGGGAGGCACCGTCGCCAACCAGACACACAACCGGCTCGCGTCCCAGCCCCAGAGAGTGACCTACTGCTGCAGGCATTCCCCAGCCCAGACCGCCGCCGCGCATAAAGTAGTAGCGCGGGTGCTGCTGGTCGGAGATAAACCGGCGAACGTGTCTGGCCGTTGCAATCGCCTCGTCGACAATCGTTATGCCCGGTGGAACGGACTTTATCACCTCGTAGGCCGCGACCATCGGCGAAATCGCCGGGCGCAGCCGCTCGGCTGCCAGACGCTCTTCCTGCAGTTGCCACTCTTTTTCTCGTTCAGCGCGTGCCGCTTTGAGCAGCCGCTGATGCGTCAATTTGCTTGCCACCCGGCGCTGCTCAAGCTTCGGCAGCAGTTCCTTCAGGGAGAGTTTTATATCCCCCATCACCGAGAGGCGCGTGGCGTAGGTGCGGCCAAGTTCGTTCATATCCGCCGAGAGCTGATACACCGCGCAGGTTTCCGGAATGGCCTCGCCCTCGCTATACAAAATGGTAATCAGGCTTCTGCCGCCGATGATAAACACCGCATCGTAGGCATTAACGACGCTGGCGATTTCCTTTGCGGTGGTGGGCATATTCCCTCGCCATAGCGCGTGCTGCGTGGGAAAGGGCAAATTCAACGGCCAGGAGGAGCCGTAGACATGGGCGCCGAGCGCTTCAGCAAGCTGGACAATCTCCTGCGTCGAGCCGCTGGAGTGAACTTCATCCCCCGCCACAATCATGATCCTGCCGGGGGTGACTTCGCTTAGCGCCTGCGCCAGCTCGTCCAGCGAGCCCGCCACTGTGTGGTAGTTCACTTTAGAGGCCGTTTGTATCCCGGCGTCGCTCAGCTCTTCCATCACGTTCATTGGCAGGGATAGCAGAACCGGACCCGCGGGAGGGTAGCTGGCGGCATGAAACGCCCGACGCACCAGCACCGGAAGCTGGTCGGCGCTGGTGACCTCCTGCGCCCATTTCACCACCGGCGATCCAATGGAGACAATGTCATCGTACAGGAGCGGGTCGCGCACGTAGTGCCGGGTATCCTGCTGCCCGACGGTGACAACCAGCGGCGTTTTCATGATCCGCGAATTAATGAGATTCCCCATGCCGTGCCCAAGACCGCTGGCGGTATGCAAATTGATAAAACCGGTCTTGCCGGAGGCTTTCGCGTAGCCGTCGGCAATGGCGACCACGCTGCTCTCCTGGAGTGCCAGAATATAGTGAATATTTTCATGGCGAAGAAGGGCATCAATGAGCGGGAGTTCGGTGGTGCCGGGGTTGCCAAAAATATATTCCACACCTTCACTCTCCAGCACTTCAAGGAGAATATCGGCACCCGATCGCATATTTAAATCTGACAGGGACGTTAATGATTTAATCATAATGACACCTCATTCAGCGTTATTTAACTCATGCTAAAATTCTTCCTGCGTAGGACGGACAATTATTTCATTTACATCAACGTCGCCAGGCTGTTCGATAGCAAATAATACGGCCCTGGCAATCGACTCTGCCGGAATAGCCTGCTTATAAAATTCATGCAGGAACTGTTTGCTCGGGGCATCAGAGCTGCCAAACTGCAGCTCGCTTTCAACGGCGCCGGGGGAAATAAGGGTCGTCCGAACGGTTTTCCCCGCTTCCTGACGTAAGCCTTCACTCAGGGCGCGGACGGCGAATTTCGTGGCGCTGTACACCACGCCGCCGGGGGCAAGGACCTTGATACCCGCCACGGAGGCCACGTTAATAAAGTGTCCGCTCCCCTGACGCTGGAATACCGGGAATGCCGCTGCGATACCGTACAGCACGCCTTTGATGTTGGTATCGATCATCCGGTCCCACTCGTCGGTTTTCAGCTCGCTGAGGGGAGCAATTGCCATAAAGCCTGCGTTGTTGATCAGCACGTCGACGCGCTGGTATGCGGCGACGGCAGCGTCAATCGCGCGCTGAACCTCCTCCTGTCGGGTCACGTCCGCCTTCACGGCAATCGCCTGGCCGCCCTGCTGAATAATGCGATCCACCAGGGCGTTAATTCTCTCCAGACGACGGGCAACCAGCACCAGAGAGAAAGGTTTATTTGCCAGATGAAGGGCAATGGCCTCACCAATACCGCTGCTGGCACCGGTGATAACAACAACTTTGTTTGCACTATTATTCATGATCTTATCTCACTGTTGTGTGATTCAAAATAAATAAAAATAAGGGAGCGGTTTAAGAATTATGAAAAATTCTTAAATGCTCGTTTTTGATATATTCTGTATCTGGAATGAAATAATGCTCGCTTAAAACTTAATGGAGTGCGGAAGAAAATGTCAATGACGTTTTTTAATAATTAAATTAATTGCAAGCTTAATATTTAATTCTTATATGTAACAATCATATGAACAGAATAAAATTTGGTGACCCCGCGGCCCTGCGAACAAGGCCGGAGGATTAAATCTTGCCGCTGTACAGCACGGGGCCGGTGGGTTGACCGGTGGGTGATCCCCCTTTAGGTTCAAGGCTTATGGCTATCATCGCGTCAGGGGTAAGGGTGTTTTTCCTGAGGGCAACATCAGTCGGTATATCACGTTGCAGCAGCCCAAGGGATATCGGGGCCTTCCCGGCAGGAATAAGCCAAAGCTGCAGGCTGTTTTGCGCCGCGACAGCGTTCGGTCTGAGAGGGGTGATGCTCAGATACTGGCGGCGGCTGTCCGCACTGACGATCCATTGCCCGTGCTGTTGGGCATCGTTGAGCACCATCAGCGGTGCGAGTTCCGGCGTTCGGATGGAATACCAGGTCACGACGGTAACGGCGGCGAGGCCGGCCGCGACCACCCAGCCGAGATAGGGCCGGCTTTGGCGCAAAGGCTTTTTCGGTGGCAGATCGAGGGCTATCCTCTTCCACACCGTCTCGGGTGGGTGAACGGGCGCGAGATGACTGTCGAGCGTGCTGAACATTTCCTGCCAGTACGCCACGCGGGCAGCCAGACCGGGCTCAGCGGCAAGCCTCTTCTGGAACTGAAGCCGCGCCCCTCCGCGCAGGGTGCCGAGGGCATATTCTGCAGCCAGCATGTCATCGCGTTTTTCGCTGTCATTCATAGGCCCACGCACTCCCGAAGATGATCCATCGCGCGGCGGATCCAGCTTTTTACCGAGCCCACGGGCTGCTGGAGCCAGTCGGCAATGTCGCTGTGGGACATGCCCTGATAGTAGGCGAGCGTAATGCTCTGGCGCTGTTCCTGACTCAGATGATCCAGACAATGCCTGAGTCGTGCTGCCTGCGCGTTATCGTACCCGTTGTTTTGCTCATCGTTTTCGCTAAGCAGACTCTCTTCGGAATACGACTCCTCGCGGGCGGCAGCGCGGGTTTGCCCGCTGCGCAGCCAGTCAATGCAGCGGTTGCGAACAATATGCGTAAGCCAGGTCATCGGAGAGCTTAGGGCGGCGTTATAGGTGTCGGCTTTACTCCAGACGGTGACAAAACAGTCGTGAAGGATCTCTTCTGCCCAGGCGCGATGGCGTAGCATGCGCAGCGCGACGGCAAACAGATGCGGTGAAGTGAGTCGGTAAAGCTGTTCAAATGCGCGGCGATCGCCGTTTGCGACCGCCTGCATTAATTTCAACTGCTGTTCAGCCAGCGCGTTATCCATGTTTTTCCCGGAAGGCAACGTCACACTTCCGAAGTATAGACAACTACTTAGGCATCAGGACGGTATCAATCACATCGATCACGCCATTTTTCTGATGGACGTCATAGGTGCTGATGTTCGCCACGTTACCTTTACCATCCTTGAGCTGAATATTGTGCGGGCCGTTACTCATGATCCACAGCGGTTGACCGTTAACGGTTTTCAGCTCCGCGTGGCCGCCGCCCTGTTTAATTTTCTGCTCCAGCGCTTTCATATCGTAATTACCGACGACCACGTGATAGGTCAGAATACTGGTGAGCAGCGCTTTATTTTCCGGCTTCACCAGATTGTCGACCGTACCCGCAGGCAATTTTGCAAACGCCGCATCGGTGGGCGCAAAGACGGTGAATGGCCCTTTGCTCTGCAGCGTATCCACCAGCCCGGCCGCTTTAACCGCCGCCACCAGCGTGGTGTGATCTTTAGAGTTCACGGCGTTTTCAACAATATTTTTGCTCGGGAACATTTCCGCTCCGCCCACCATCACGGAGCCAGACGTCATGGCCGCTGATGCGCCTGCACAGAAGAGTAAAGCGCTGGATACGAATGCAACACTGAGTAGCTTTTTCATCATTTATCCTCGGATTAGGGAGCAAAGGCGTTGCTCACATACTCACATACGAGGGCAGGGTGGAAACTGGATGCAGGAGGATGAAAATATTTTGGGAAGGGAGTGGCAAAGTGAATTTGAAAGTTGATTTTGGTTAAGTTCTGTTCGCGGATTTTATGCGCTAATGCCCTTCTGGATCTACAATATCAGGAACTTAACTCATGGATGACTCTGAAAATCGTGCTTATCATCGGCCCATCTGGGACGACAATGGACGGTTTCATTATGAATTGACCTCCCAGCCAAAAGAAAATAATTACGTGGCGGTTTGCCTTATGCCGCCGCACAAAATCATTCCGGTTATTTTCATTCCAGGAGTGATGGGATCTAATTTAAAGAATAAAGAGAACAAAGTCTGGGAGTACAGCTTTGAATCACTAAAAAAATGGCCGTTGGCAGGCCCGGAGAAAAGAAAACAGCTTCTTGACCCAAAAACAACATTTGTTGATGACAGCGGGAATATCTTCAATGAGGGGGCTGACGGTAAAAAGTTCCCATCCCGGTGTGTGCGGAGCTGGGGGAGTGCGTTTTACAAGAGCTACGGCGAGGCGCTTGACCGGTTACAGTACCTGCTCAGTGACGACGATATCCTGTTAGATAATTATTTCCGTGAAGCGCAATTACAAACGGCGCGGCAGCGTTTTACCGGTGTCAGGATCAGTGACGAACCTGCAGAGCAGGTGCTGACGGAAGAAGAAGCGGCGCACGGGCACCACTTTTTATACCCGCTTCACGTTTTTGGCTATAACTGGCTACAGTCGAATGCTGATTCGGCGGCGTTGCTTGGCCAATATATCAGCAAGGTTCTGGGGTTATATCACGGTCGTCTGGCGGTGGACAAAGTCATTCTGGTCACCCATTCGATGGGAGGCCTAGTTGCCCGACATTATTCAGAAAACATGAACGGTCAGAGCAAGATTCTGGGGATTGTCCACGGGGTGATGCCGGACCTTGGCTCGCCAGCAGCTTATCGACGGATGAAAATCGGCGAACGGGGAATTACCGGGATAATTATCGGGGACAGTGCCGAGAAGCTGATGCCGGTGTTGGCCCAGTCTCCCGGCCCGTTACAACTGCTGCCGGGCAAGGCTTACGGTCCTGGCTGGCTGAAAATCGAGAGCGGCGATACGCAACAGTCTCTACCAAAGAGCGATCCGTACACGGAAATATACCTGAACAAAACGGACTGGTGGCGGCTATGTGATAAGGATTTGCTGCTGGGGGATACGAATAGTGAGTGGCAAGATTTTGTTTACCGGATAAAGAATCCAGTTAAAGAATTCATTGAGAAACTGAATGGCAAATACCACCCGCAGACCTGGCTGTTTTATGGTGCGAGTGCAGACAATAAGTCTGATGCTTTTCTGACGTGGAAAGAACGGCCTGCTCTGCGGCCTGTGCCGGTGATGGGCTATCCAGAGCCATCGTCACCGACATATCGGTATGATGCAGGAACAACCTTTGAGTTGATTTCCGCAGGCACGCCCGGCGATGGCACGGTGCCAGTAAAGGCGATCCGGACCAGGTCCCCCAGAATTTTTGGGGTGCTGGCGACCAATGTTGACCATGAAGGGGCCTATGCCGTTGATCCTGTGGATCGCTCCCGTTCAGTTTACAGCGACCTGTCCGACGCCCTGATGTTCACGGTCCGCTCGGTGGTAAAAATCGTGCAGCAGGTGCCGGCACCATGAAAAAATTCCCGTTTCCCCTGCTTATTCCGCTGGCGATGCTGTTGCTGGCGGCAGGATTCTATATTCACAACTTTGTGACGTTTGTTCATACGCCACCAGAATTGACCGCTAAGGAAAAACGTATGGTTGATACCCTGTTTGCCTACACTAAAGCCCAGTGCGTGGGGCGCTATGTGTTTGAGGTTCCGACCTCTTTTGAAAACACCCGGACCGAAGATGCCAAAATCAATGAGATCAGCATCAGCAGCAAGCGACTTTATCGCCCGGCATTTGAACAACGTATCCGGCTACGAGAGCAGGAGTTGCTGAACGGGCATACAGTGAGGAAAGTGGATCAGCCTTTCTTAAAGCAGGTGTACCGGATCAATGAGAATGCGGTGATCTTTGACCGGAATAGAAATGGGAGTGAAGGAGGATATGGCCGCACTCTGGAAGGGCACCTGTATATAGATGGGGTAGCGTTTATCCTCAGTCAGGATATTATCGATTTATCAGATCCTAAATATCAACAAGATAAGGAGGATTTTATCAATGCTGGTGTCAGTCCTGGCCATATTAATAACAAACCTCAGAAACTAGCAGAGCTACAGGACTTAATGTCCCGTCTGAGCGGGCGAAAAAATGATGAAATCCCGACACAGCCGGGCACCTGTATTTCAGAAGGGTTTATCCGCGACGGGAACGGTAAACCAAAGGAAGACATCACCTTTATTTATCCGCACAGTTCGGTATTTTCTTTTATCGTCTGGAGCAATAATGCTCTGAAAGAAAGCACCACCATGCTGGAGCGAACCGGGGAAATTCAGTCTTATATCAACAGCATTAATGGACGCACATTACGTAAGGGGGAAGCGCAGATTGCCGGTTTCACGGGCAATGAATGGCTGATTACCGCCCCACCAAAAAGATCATCCGATAATCCCTCAGCGCAGCTCATGTTTACAGCCGTAGCGAATGAGACAAATGCAGACTTCATGCATCCCAGTCTTGATCTGACACTCAGCAACGAAATCCCACCCGAAGGAAGCGACACTGCTCCCCCATCAGCCTATAGCGAAGCTGAGCTTGTGGCGATCTGGGATCGCATTACCCGTTCATTTCGTCTCAGGGACAATGCGTTCTGACTGGTACAAATCCCCGGCGGCGACGTCCGGGGATTTTTGTCTATGAAACTGAGGTTTTAATCATCGTTGAAACGTAGGCGGGCGAAACTTAGCGTCTTACCGGTGCCCCGTTCGCCACATAATACGCCGCCGTGCTCTTCGCCAGTGGCTCGCGCCCGCGGATGGCGTCGGCAATTTTTTCGCCAATCATAATAGTGGTGGCGTTCAGGTTGCCGGTGATGATCTGCGGCATGATCGACGCATCCACCACGCGCAGCCCTTCCAGCCCGTGAACGCGGCCTTCGCCGTCGACCACCGCCATCTCGTCGTAACCCATCTTGCAGGTGCCGCACGGGTGGAAGGCGGTTTCGGCGTGGTTACGCACGAATTCGTCCAGCTGCTCGTCGGTCTGGCATTCGATACCCGGGCTGATTTCGCGACCGCGATATTTGTCCAGCGCGGGCTGGTGCATGATCTCGCGGGTGATGCGGATTGCGTCGCGGAACTCCTGCCAGTCCTGCTCGTGTGACATATAGTTGAACAGGATCGCCGGATGCTGGTGCGGATCGCGCGACTTGATGCGCACGTGGCCGCGGCTCGGGGAGCGCATGGAGCCGACGTGGCACTGGAAGCCGTGCTCTTTTACCGCGTTCGAACCGTTATAGTTAATCGCTACCGGCAGGAAGTGGTACTGAATGTTCGGCCACTCGAACTCTTCGCGGCTGCGGATAAAACCGCCCGCTTCGAAGTGGTTGCTCGCGCCCACGCCGGTGCCGCCAAACAGCCACTCGGCGCCAATCTTCGGCTGGTTCCACCACTGCAGGGCAGGGTAGAGGGAGACCGGCTCTTTGCATTCGTACTGGAGGTACATCTCCAGGTGATCCTGCAGGTTTTCGCCCACGCCGGGCAGGTCGTGCACCAGCGGAATATCGAACTGCTTCAGCAGCTCCGCGTTGCCCACGCCGGAGCGCTGGAGGATCTGCGGGGAGGCAATCGCACCCGCACACAGCAGCACCTCTTTATTCGCCGTCGCTCTGGACGGGATGGTGCTTTCGCCCTCCAGCCACTCGACGCCCGCCGCGCGCTTGCCGTCAAAAATAATATGATCGGTCATGGCGTGAGTGCGGATGGTCAGGTTCGGGCGCTTTTTGGCCTGGTCCAGATAGCCGCGCGCGGTGCTGGCGCGTCTGCCCTGCGGCGTGACCGTGCGGTCCATCGGGCCGAAGCCCTCCTGCTGATAGCCGTTGAGATCGTCGGTGCGCGGGTAGCCCGCCTGCACGCCCGCCTCCACCATCGCCTCAAACAGCGGGTTCACGCCCGGCTTAGAGGTGGTGACGCTCACCGGACCGTCGCCGCCGTGGTAGTCGTTCGGCCCCACGTCGCGCGTCTCGGCCTTGCGGTAGTAGGGCAGGCAGTTGAGGTAGCTCCAGTGCTCCAGACCCGGCTCTTTGGCCCAGTTGTCGAGGTCCATCGCGTTACCGCGGATGTAGCACATGCCGTTGATCAGCGACGAGCCGCCCAGCCCTTTGCCGCGCCCGCACTCCATGCGGCGGTTGTTCATGTACGGCTCTGGCTCGGTTTCATACGCCCAGTTGTAGCGCTTGCCCTGCAGCGGGAACGCCAGCGCGGCGGGCATTTGGGTGCGGAAGTCAAAGCGGTAATCCGGCCCGCCCGCCTCAAGCAGCAGAACGGTGGTATTCGGATCTTCAGTCAGTCGCGTTGCCAGTACGTTGCCGGCAGAGCCGGCCCCGATAATGATGTAGTCAAATTGCAAATAAACCTCCCGGTTAAAATATGGACTGGAATTTACCCATCTCAACCTGGATGGACTTCACCTGGGTGTAGCTCTGCAGCGTCATCACGCCGTTCTCGCGGCCAATGCCGGAGTGTTTGTAGCCGCCGACCGGCATCTCTGCGGCGGATTCACCCCAGGTGTTGATCCAGCAGATGCCCGCTTCGAGCTGATGAATGGCGCCGTGCGCGCGGTTCAGGTCGGCAGTGACGATGCCCGCCGCCAGACCGTAGTCGGTGTCGTTGGCGCGGCGAATGGCTTCTTCTTCGCTTTCATAGGTGAGGATGGACATCACCGGGCCGAAGATCTCTTCGCGCACGATGGTCATCTCGTCGGTGCAGTCGGTGAACACGGTCGGGGCGACCCACGCGCCGTTGTCGAAGCCTTCGCCCTTCAGCGCGTCGCCGCCGCACAGCACGCGCGCACCTTCCTCTTTGCCTTTGGCGATGTAGCGCAGCACGCTGTCGCGGTGCGGGAAGCTGACCATCGGGCCAAAGTTGGTGCGTTCATCGAACAGATCGCCCGCGCGGATGCGGCCCACGCGCTCAACGATTTTCTGCTCAAACGCGGCCTTGAATTTCGCGGGTACGAACACGCGGGTTCCGTTGGTGCACACCTGGCCGGAGCTGAAGAAGTTCGCCATCATGGCGATGTCTGCCGCGAGATTGAGATCCGCGTCGTCGAAAATAATCAGCGGGGATTTGCCGCCCAGCTCCATCGTTACCTCTTTCAGGGAGGAGGCAGCCGAGTTGGCCATTACCTTCTTGCCGCTGGCGACGCCGCCGGTGAAGGAGACTTTGGCGATGCCCGGATGCTCGGTAAGGTACTGGCCAGTCTCCGCGCCCACGCCCGGCAGGACGTTAAATACGCCGTCCGGCAGGCCCGCTTCGGTGTAGATCTCCGCAAGCTTCAGGGCGGTGAGCGGGGTGACCTCGCTCGGCTTGAAGATCATCGCATTGCCCGCCGCCAGCGCCGGGGCGGATTTCCACAGGGCGATCTGGATCGGGTAGTTCCACGCGCCGATGCCCGCCACCACGCCCAGCGGCTCGCGGCGGGTGTAGACGAATGAGGTCTCACGCAGCGGGATCTGGCTGCCTTCCAGCGCCGGGATCAGCCCCGCGTAGTACTCCAGCACGTCCGCGCCGGTGACGATGTCGACGGTGGAGGTTTCGGAATACGCTTTACCGGTGTCGAGGGTTTCCAGCTTCGCCAGCTCGTCGTTGCGCTCGCGCAGGATATCGACGGCGCGACGCAGAACGCGCGAGCGCTCCATGGCGGTCATCGCTGCCCAGATTTTTTGCCCGCGTTTTGCGCTTTCCACGGCGCGGTCAACGTCTTCGCGCCCGGCGGCCTGTACGCTCGCCAGAACTTCACCGTTGGCCGGGTTGATGGTCTCGAAGGTGCGACCGCTGGTGGTGGAGGTATAACCACCATTGATATAAAGCTGCTGTTCTGCCATTCGGGACATAAATTCTCCTCGGTTATTCGGTCGGTAAATGCTGGCTGATAAAGTGGCTGGTGAGCGACTGCGCCAGGGGCTTATCCAGCGGCTTGCCGCTCAGCGCGGCGCGCAGCCACAGCCCGTCGATCAGGGCCGCCAGGCCGTAGCCCGCCTCTTCGGCCTGTTCGCGCGGCAACTCACGGCGGAACTCGTACACCAGGTTTGACAACAAGCGACGGCTGCTCACCTGCTGCAGACGGTAGAGCATCGGCTGGTGCATGCTGCTCGCCCAGAAGGCCAGCCAGGCCTTCATTGCCGCGCCGCTGGTCTGGGTTTCATCAAAATTGCCGCCGACAATGGCCTGCAGGCGCTGCTCCGCGCTGCCGTCCGGCAGAGCGCGTAAGCGGCTCAAAACCGCGTCGCGCAGCTGGCCGGTGATGTCGCGCATGGTCGCTTCCAGCAGACCGTTTTTGTCTTTGAAGTAGTGACTGATGATCCCCGTGGAAACGCCCGCCCGACGGGCGATCTGCGCGATCGTCGCGTCGTGCATTCCCACTTCATTTATTGCTTCCAGCGTGGCGTCGATAAGCTGCCTGCGCCGGATCGGCTGCATCCCCACTTTGGGCATTTTTGCCACTCCATTCATCAGCGTTGGTAATACATTAAAGCGGTTTTTGATTGGACGTTCAATATAAAATGTGTCTTAATTGTTGCGGATTTGGATTTTAATAGTTACAAAAACAGTGGGGATACTGGATGACAGACCTTTCACAAGACAGAGAAAAAGACAAAATCAACCCGGTCGTTTTTTATACGTCCGCCGGGCTGATTTTGTTGTTTTCCCTGACGACCATCTTCTTTCGTGATTTTTCTGCCGAGTGGATTGGGCGCACCCTGAACTGGGTGTCGAAGACCTTCGGCTGGTACTATCTGCTGGCCGCGACGCTCTATATCGTCTTCGTGGTCTGCATTGCCTGCTCGCGCTTTGGTTCCGTGAAGCTCGGGCCTGAGCAGTCCAAGCCCGAATTCAGCCTGCTGAGCTGGGCCGCGATGCTGTTTGCCGCCGGCATCGGCATTGACCTGATGTTCTTCTCCGTGGCCGAACCGGTCACGCAGTATATGCAGCCGCCGGAAGGCGCGGGGCAGACGATGGAGGCCGCGCGCCAGGCGATGGTCTGGACACTGTTCCACTACGGCCTGACGGGCTGGTCGATGTACGCCCTGATGGGCATGGCGCTCGGATACTTTAGCTATCGTTATAATTTGCCTCTCACCATCCGTTCCGCGCTGTACCCGATCTTCGGTAAAAAGATTAACGGGCCGATTGGCCACAGCGTCGATATCGCGGCGGTGATCGGCACCATCTTTGGTATTGCGACGACGCTCGGGATTGGCGTGGTGCAGCTCAACTACGGGCTGAGCGTGCTGTTTGATATCCCGGATTCGATGGCGGCCAAAGCGGCGCTGATAGCGCTGTCGGTGATTATCGCCACCATCTCGGTGACGTCGGGCGTGGATAAAGGCATCCGCGTGCTCTCCGAGCTGAACGTGGCGCTGGCGCTGGGCCTGATCCTGTTCGTGCTGTTTATGGGCGATACCTCGTTCCTGCTCAATGCCCTAGTGCTCAACGTGGGCGACTACGTAAACCGCTTTATGGGCATGACGCTGAACAGCTTCGCTTTCGACCGCCCGGTAGAGTGGATGAACAACTGGACGCTGTTCTTCTGGGCGTGGTGGGTGGCGTGGTCGCCGTTTGTCGGCCTGTTCCTGGCGCGTATTTCGCGTGGCCGCACCATCCGCCAGTTCGTGATGGGCACGCTGATAATCCCGTTCACCTTTACCCTGCTGTGGCTGTCGATTTTCGGCAACAGCGCGCTGCATGAGATCATCCACGGCAATGCCACCTTCGCGCAGGAAGCGATGGCGCACCCGGAGCGCGGCTTCTACAGCCTGCTGGCGCAGTACCCGGCGTTTACCTTTAGCGCCTCCGTGGCGACCATCACCGGCCTGCTGTTCTACGTCACCTCGGCGGATTCCGGCGCGCTGGTGCTGGGTAACTTCACCTCGAAGCTCAAAGATATCAACAGCGATGCGCCGAACTGGCTGCGCATCTTCTGGTCCGTCGCCATCGGCCTGCTGACGCTCGGCATGCTGATGACCAACGGTATCTCGGCGCTGCAGAACACCACGGTGATCATGGGCCTGCCGTTCAGCTTCGTCATCTTCTTCGTGATGGCCGGGCTGTATAAATCGCTCAAGGTGGAAGACTATCGCCGCGTCAGCGCCAGCCGCGACACCGCGCCGCGTCCGATGGGCGCGCAGGACAGGCTGAGCTGGAAGAAACGTCTCTCGCGCCTGATGAACTACCCGGGCACGCGCTACACCAAACAGATGATGGAGACGGTCTGCTTCCCGGCAATGGAAGAGGTTGCGCAGGAGCTGAAGCTGCGTGGAGCCTACGTGGAGCTGAAAAACCTGCCGCCGGAGGAGGGCGAGACCCTGGGGCACCTGGATCTGCTAGTGCACATGGGCGACGAGCAGAACTTTGTTTATCAGATCTGGCCGCAGCAGTATTCAGTACCCGGGTTTACCTACCGGGCGCGCAGCGGGAAATCGACCTACTACCGGCTTGAGACCTTCCTGCTGGAAGGGAGCCAGGGGAATGATTTGATGGACTACAGCAAGGAGCAGGTAATTACGGACATTCTGGACCAGTATGAACGGCACCTGAACTTTATCCATCTGCACAGGGAAGCGCCGGGGAATAGCGTGATGTTCCCGGATGTTTGATCCTTGATCTTAAAAACGTATAAAGGCATCACCGCTGCCCTCATGCCGGGTGGCGGCGATGCCTTACCCGGCCTACAACACCGCTTTACCGAAGACCTGATAAGCGTAGCGCCATCAGGCTTTTAGCAGCGTAAACACGCTCGTATCATTATTCTGCCAGATGAGGATGAAGCGTTTACCCTCAGGATAGTCTCCAGCCGGGTTCGAAAGCGCCAGCGTGATTGTTTTTTCCGTTAACTCTGTGACTCTCGCCCACTCAAACCCCATGTAAGTATTTGCCTTTGGAAAGAGCGCCTTAAACAAACTCTCTTTGGCGCTAAATGCCAGCGTCAGCGCCAGCGCAAAAGGGTAGCCCGAGTGCGTCAGGCATATCGCTTCCTGCGCATCAATAATGCCGTCCTGGATTTCGCGGGCTTCCCGGTCTGGAAGAATGGCTTCGCAATCAATACCTACGAGCGCATCTTGATGACGGACGACAACCGCCATCGCCTGCGTGCCGCTATGAGTAATGCTTCCCGAAACTCCTTCCGGCCAGAGCGGTTCGCCGCTGGGGCCGACGCCGGGGATCGCGCGTTCATGTATCGCGCCGAGCGCATGTGCGGCGGCGATGCGGCCTGCCAGATGCTCGGCTTTGCGTTTGCGTCCGGCGTTTGAAAGTTCAGCGTAGTGGGGGAGCCAGAGAAGGTCGGCGTCGGTGAAGGTGGTGGGGGCGAAGGTGACGTTGTGGACGGTGTGGCCGGCAAGAATGAACGTGGTGTGGGTTGTGTGCATGTTTTTTCCCTTCAGAATTGTGCGGCCTGATGCCCTCACCCCGGCCCTCTCCCACGGGGAGAGGGAGCAAACACGAAAAACGGCAACTCAGTTGCCGTTTTGTTTTTACCTTAGAAGCGCGTATTCACGCTCATGTACCAGGTACGACCCGGCTCATTATACGTATACGCTCCCGCACCGTACATATACGCACCGGTGGTGGCGTTGCCCGTGGTCTGGGCATTACCCGCGCGCCACTGGCGTTTGTCGAAGACGTTATCCACGCCGCCGGTCAGGCTGACGTTTTTGGTCATGTCCCAGGTCGCGCTCAGGCCAACGATGCTGTACGGACTGATTTCGTCTTTCTCAGACCCGGTCACCGGCTGACCTTTGTAGTTATACTTCTTCGGCTGCTGCTTGCCGTACCAGGTAAAGGTCGACTGGAGCGACACGTCCTGATGAACCTGCCAGCTCAGGGTCGAGTTCAGCGTGTACTCCGGAATGATCGACAGACGGTCGCCGGTCTCCTTGTTTTTGCTCTGCAGCATCCAGGTGATGTTGTTGGTCCAGTTGATCGTGTCGCTGACCGGCACGTTCAGGGAGCCTTCCAGCCCTTCGACGACCGCTTTCGGAACGTTTTCCCACTGGTAGATATCCGTCTGCACTTTACCGGAAGAGGTGTGACCGATCGGCGCGTAGCCCGCTTCAATCTTGTCGCGATAGTCGTTGCGGAACCAGGTCACGCCCGCCAGCCAGCCGTCGCGTTTCCACTCCAGACCAATCTCTTTATTGATGCTGGTTTCCGCTTTCAGGTCGTCGTTGCCCATCATGTAGCAGCCCACGCCGTCGGAGCTGGCGTAGCAGCCCTGGCCTTTGCTGTAGAGCAGGTAGTTCGGGTTGGTCTGGTACAGGCTCGGCGCTTTATAGGCGCGCGCGATCCCCATCTTCAGCGTGAAGTCATCGCCCAGACCTTGCGACAGGTTCAGGGACGGGCTCCAGTTGTTGCCGACGATAGTGTGGTGATCGAAGCGCAGGGCAGGGGTTAGCATGGTGCTGTCGGTCAGCTCCATGTTGTTTTCGGCGAACAGGGAGAAAATCTCCGCCGAGGTGTACGGGCTGCGGTCGTTGCTCATGCCCGGAATGGTGCCGCCCTGCAGGGTTTGCGTAAAGGAGGTGGAGTCCTTCATGCGCTGCTGGTTCCACTCGGTGCCCAGCGTCAGGTTCTGGTTGACGAGGAAATCAATCGGCAGGTTGATTTCGCTGTGCAGCATCACGTCGGCCAGGTCGGTGTCGGTAAATTTATTGCTGTTGAACAAGCCTTCCGTACCGCCCGCCAGACCTTCGCCCAGGCGGGAGTTGCGGGTGTGTTCGTACTGTGCCCAGCTGCTGGTGGTGATGCCGTTATCCCAGCCGCCGTTCCAGGTCACCGCGAAGTTCTGGCGGTAGATACGGTTAGTCTCTTTGCCGTAATTTTTCTTCACCAGCGCGCTGTCGTTGTTGGTGTTCTGCGTGTCGCCCGCGTAGAGGTTGTTCTGGCGGCTGTAGCCCGCTTCGAACTCCAGGGACTGCATGGGCGCGAAGTCCCAGCGCACCACGCCGTTGATGTCTTTGTTTTCCACGCCCTCGCGGCCAGCCGGCAGGGTGTTGGCGTAGGCACCGGTACGATCGGACTGATGACCCTGGTTGATGTCCCACGCGTCGGCCTGGGTTTTATCGAGGTTACCGAACATGCGGAAGCTGAAGTCGCCGCCCAGGGGGCCGCTCAGGCTGAAGTTGGTGCGCCTGGTGGAACCTTCGTCCTTATGTTCTGGCGCGTTCAGGTAGGTGTTCCAGGAGCCGTGCCACTGGTCGTCGAATTTTTTGGTGATGATGTTCACCACGCCGCCTGCCGCACCGTTGCCGTAGCGCGCGGCTGCCGGACCGCGGATCACTTCGATACGCTCGATCATCTCCGGCGGTACCCAGCCGGTATCGCCGCGGGTGTCGCGCTCGCCGCGCCAGCCCAGACGAATAGAGTTGCGGCTGGTGACCGGCTTGCCGTCGATGAGGATCAGGGTATTTTCCGGACCCATGCCGCGAATGTCAATCTGACGGTTGTTTCCGCGCTGCCCGCTGGTGGAGTTCCCGGTCAGGTTAACGCCCGGCATAGTGCGGATGATTTCCGCCACGTCGCGCGCGGGCGGGTTTTTGCGGATCTCGTCGGCGGTGATGGTCGACACGCCCGGCGCCTGTAAATTCTGCTCGGCGGCGGTGATCACCATCGTATCTTCGTGCTGCGCAGAGGCGGTGTTGTCGTCTGCCATGGCGGGCAGCGCGACACCATAAATCCCTAAATTGACCAGCAAGGCCAGAGAGTGAATCTTCTTATTCATTGTACGTCCCGCTTTTATGGTTATTTAATGAGCGCGCTTCCCACAGCGCGGGCATTACGCTATTGCAAATGCAAATAGTTATCAATAATATTATCAATAAAATTTGCTCTGAAACAAAAAAGACTGTGAAACATGGGGTTATAAGGGTGACGACGTTAACAACCGGAAGTGAAGCGTGGTGGCAGTCGAAAAACGGACCTGAATGGGAACGTCAGAAGGAGAACTGTCGCGTCACCTTCTGGTGGCGGGATCCGGCAGGAACGCAGAAAACCTCATCGGTCAAACGCGTCTGGCTCTACGTTACCGGCGTGACCGATCACCATCAAAATGCCCGCCCGCAGTCCCTCGAGCGCATCCCGGATACCGACGTCTGGCAGTGGCAGGGCGAATTCAGCCCCGAGTGGCGCGGGAGCTACTGTTTTATCCCTTCTGTAAATGAAAACGATTTTGCCGATACCGTGTTTGAAGGCGAGCTGCCGGACCGCATGGCGCTGCGCGAAGGCTGGCGCAAGCTGCTGCCGCACGCGGTTTCCGACCCGCTGAATCGGCAGAGCTGGCGCGGCGGGCGCGGTCATGCCGTTTCTGCGCTGGAGATGCCGGACGCGCCGGTTCAGCCCGGCTGGGACCATCCCGATACGCAGTATCACCAGCCGGTCCGCATTGAGTGGAACAGCGAGCGTCTCAACAACCGTCGCCGCGTGTGGATTTTTACCACCGGGGACGACGGCACCGAGCGCCCGCTGGCGGTGCTGCTCGACGGGCAGTTCTGGGCTGAAAGCATGCCCGTCTGGCCTGCGCTGACGTCGCTCACCACCGGGCGCCAACTGCCCCCTGCGGTCTACGTATTAATCGATGCGATCGACATGGAACACCGCAACCGCGAATTGCCCTGTAACCCCGATTTCTGGCTGGCGGTACAGGAAGAACTTCTCCCTCTTGTAAAACATCTCACGCCCTTCAGCGACCGCGCCGACCGTACCGTGGTGGCGGGCCAGAGCTTTGGCGGACTCTCTTCGCTTTATGCTGGCCTCAGCTGGCCGCAGCGGTTTGGCTGCGTGCTGAGCCAGTCCGGCTCGTACTGGTGGCCGCACCGCGGCGGGCAGCTGGAAGGGCGCCTCATTGAACAGCTCAGAGCCGGTGAGCTGACCGCGAGCGAGTTGCGTATCGTCCTCGAAGCCGGGCGCAACGAGCCGCTGATTTTCAATGCCAATCAGGCGATTTACGCCGAACTACGCGCGCAGCAGGTTACCTGGCGTCAGGTTGACGGCGGACACGATGCGCTTTGCTGGCGCGGTGGGCTGACGCAGGGGCTGATGACCCTCTGGCAGCCGCTCATTCAATAACGGAGTCTGTATGGAATTCAGCAATCCTTTCGATAATCCGCAGGGACAGTTCGCCATTTTGCAAAACGACCAGGGGCAGTACAGCCTGTGGCCGCAGCAGTGCGCACTGCCGGCGGGGTGGCGCGTGGTGTGCGAGGCGCAGTCTCAGGAGGCGTGCCAGCAGTGGCTGGCCGGGCACTGGCGCACGCTTGAACCGTCCCATTTTGCGGAGGGGAGCGCATGAACCGTCTTCCTCTAGTTGCCGCCCAGCCGGGTATCTGGATGGCGGAGCAGCTGTCCTCCCTGCCAAACGCCTGGAGCGTGGCGCACTACACCGAGCTGAAAGGCGATATCGACGCGCCGCTGCTGGCAAAAGCCATCGCTGAGGGCATGACGCAGGCCGATACCCTGCGGATGCGTTTTGCCGAGGAGAACGGCGAGGTGTGGCAGTGGGTGGATAACACCTACGTTCTGCCGGAGCCGTCCATCGTTCGCGTTGACGACCACGCCGCCGCCGTGGCGCTGATGGAGGCCGATCTCAATCAAAACCTGCGCGTCGACAGCGGTCAGCCGCTGGCGTTTCACCAGCTGATTCAGGTGGGTGAAAGCCACTGGTACTGGTATCAGCGCTATCACCATCTGGTGGTGGATGGCTTCAGCTTCCCGGCCATTACCCGCCAGATCGCCGCGATTTACGCCGCGTGGAAAAAGGATGAACCGACTCCTGACTCCCCGTTTACGCCATTTGCCGAAGTGGTGGAAGAGTATCAGCGCTATCGCGACAGCGAGGCGTATCAGCGCGACGGCGCCTTCTGGGCGGAGCAGCGCAGGCAGCTTCCTTCTCCGGTCTCGCTCTCTTCCGCGCCGCTGCCGGGACGCGCCGCCACTACCGATATTCTGCGCCTCAAAATCGCCGCCGACGGTCGCGCCTTTAGCCAGCTTGCACAGGCGGCAGGGCAGGCGCAGCGTACCGATCTGGCCCTTGCGCTGGTGGCGCTGTGGCTGGGCCGCCTGACCGGAAGGCTGGACTACGCCGCCGGGTTTATCTTTATGCGACGCATGGGCTCCGCCGCGCTGACCGCGACCGGGCCGGTGCTCAACGTCCTGCCGCTGGCGGTGAATATCAACCCGCAGGAGAGCCTGCCGGAGCTGGCGCTGCGCCTGGCCAACCAGCTGAAAAAAATGCGCCGCCACCAGCGCTACGACGCCGAGCAGATCGTGCGCGACAGCGGGCGTGCCGCAGGCGAAGAAGCCCTGTTTGGCCCGGTGCTGAACGTGAAGGTGTTTGATTATCAGCTGGATATCGACGGCGTGGAGGCCATCACCCACACGCTGGCCACCGGCCCGGTGAACGACCTTGAGCTGGCGCTGTTCCCGGACGAACAGGGCGGATTGAGCATTGAGATCCTCGCCAGTAAGCAGCGTTACGATGAGGCGACGCTTTCCCGTCACGTCGCGCGCCTGAACGCGATGCTGATGCAGTTTGCGGCCAACCCGGACCTGCGCTGCGGCGAAGTGGAAACCGTTTCAGAGCAGGAATACCAGAGGCTTGCGCGCATCAACGATACCGGACTGGCGCTGCCGGCCACCACGCTGGCGGATCTGGTGGCGGAGCAGGCGAGCAAAACGCCGGACGCCCCCGCGCTGGCGGACGCGCATATTGAGCTCAGCTATCGTCAGATGCGCGAGCAGGTGGTGGCGCTGGCAAACCTGCTGCGCGCGCGCGGCGTGAAGCCGGGCGACAGCGTGGCGGTGGCCCTGCCGCGCTCGGTGTTCCTGACGCTGGCGCTGCACGGCATCGTCGAGGCCGGCGCCGCGTGGCTGCCGCTCGACACCGGCTACCCGGACGACCGCCTGAGGATGATGCTGGAAGACGCAAAGCCATCCCTGCTCATTACCACCGACGAGCAGCTTCCGCGCTTTAGCGATCTGCCGATTACTGCCTTTAGTTACAACACCCTTTTACCGGCTGCGGATGCAAAACCGCTGCGCCTGGCGAAGCCGGAGCAGACGGCGTACATCATCTTTACTTCCGGTTCGACGGGGCGTCCGAAAGGGGTGATGGTTGGCCATACCGCCATCGTTAACCGCCTGAAGTGGATGCAGGACCACTACCCGCTGGACGCGACGGACGTGGTGGCGCAGAAAACGCCGTGCAGCTTTGACGTGTCGGTGTGGGAGTTCTGGTGGCCGTTTATCGCCGGGGCGAAGCTGGTGATGGCCGAGCCGGACGCGCACCGCGATCCGCAGGCGATGCAGAGCTTCTTCGCGCAGTACGGCGTGACTACTACCCACTTCGTGCCGTCGATGCTGGCGGCGTTTGTCGCCTCGCTGACGCCGGAAAACATCGACTGCTGCAGGACGCTTAAGCAGGTGTTCTGCAGCGGCGAAGCGCTGCCGACCGGGCTGTGCCGCGAGTGGGAGCAGCTCACCCGTGCGCCGCTGCACAACCTGTATGGCCCAACCGAAGCGGCGGTGGACGTCAGCTGGTATCCGGCGTTTGGCCCCGAGCTGGCGGCGGTGGAAGGCAACAGCGTGCCGATCGGCTTCCCGGTGTGGAACACGGGGCTGCGCATTCTGGATGCGATGATGCGCCCGGTGCCGTTCAGCGTGGCAGGGGACCTTTATCTCACCGGGATTCAGCTGGCGCAGGGGTATCTGGGCCGTCCGGACCTCACCGCCAGCCGCTTTATTGCCGACCCGTTCGCCCCGGGCGAGCGGATGTACCGCACCGGCGACGTTGCCCGCTGGCTGGACAACGGCGCGGTGGAATATCTCGGCCGCAGCGATGACCAGCTAAAAATTCGCGGACAGCGCATCGAGCTGGGCGAAATCGACCGGGCGATGCTGTCGCTGCCGGACGTGGCCCAGGCCGTGGCGCATGCCTGCGTGTTCAACCAGGCGGCAGCCACCGGCGGCGATGCCCGCCAGCTGGTGGGGTATGTGGTTTCCGAATCCGGCTTACCGCTGGATCGCGACGCGCTGATGGAAGCACTAAAAGCACAGCTGCCGCCGCATATGGTGCCGGTGGTGCTGCTGCAAATCAGCGCGCTGCCGCTCAGCGCGAACGGCAAGCTGGATCGCAAGGCGCTGCCGCTGCCGGAGCTGACGAGTAAAACCTCCGGACGCGTGCCGGAAAACGAATCCGAAATCGCCGTCGCGCAGGCGTTTTCTGTCCTGCTGGGCTGCGAGGTGAACGATATCGACGCCGATTTCTTTGCCCTCGGCGGACACTCGCTGCTGGCGATGCGCCTGGCGGCACAGCTCAGCCGCACGTTTGGCCGCAGGGTCACGCCGGGGCAGATAATGGTCGCCTCGACGGTGAGCAAGCTCAGCGCGCTGCTGGACTCGCAGATGAGCGACGAGCAGGCGCAGCGTCTGGGGTATGAAACCCTTCTTCCGCTGCGCGAAAGCGACGGCCCGACGCTGTTCTGTTTCCATCCGGCGTCCGGCTTTGCCTGGCAGTTTAGCGTCCTGGCACGCTACCTCAGCCCGCGCTGGTCCATCGTCGGCATTCAGTCGCCGCGTCCGGACGGTCCAATGCAGCAGCGTGCGGATCTGGATGGGGTGATTGAGCATCACCTGGCTACGCTGCGTAAGCAGCAGCCGCAGGGGCCGTATTACCTGTTCGGCTATTCCCTCGGCGGCACGCTGGCGCAGGGTATTGCCGCCCGTCTGCGCGAGCAGGGTGAAGCGGTGGCCTTCCTCGGCCTGCTGGACACCTGGCCGCCGGAAACCCAGAACTGGTCGGAGAAAGAGGCCAACGGCCTCGACCCCGAGGTGCTGGCGGAAATCGAGCGCGAGCGTCAGGCGTTTATCGCCGCCCAGCAGGGTCAGGGCTCCAGCGAGCTGTTTAACGCTATCGAGGGCAACTACGCCGACGCGGTGCGGCTGCTCACCACGGCGCGCAGCGCGCGCTTTGACGGCAAAGCGACGCTGTTTGTCGCCGAGCGCACGCGAACGATGGATCCGCAGGTCGCCTGGGCGCCGTGGGTGGCGGAGCTTGAGGTGTACAGCCAGGACTGCGCCCACGTGGATATCATTTCACCGCAGGCGTTTGAGAAGATAGGGCCGGTGTTGAGGGAGATATTGGGGTAACGTCAAAAGCGCCTCTCCCACAGGGCGAGGGGAGGGGGTGCTCCCTCTCCCTGTGGGAGAGGGTCGGGGTGAGGGCATCAGCCCGCACGCTTGCCCAGCGGCACCACCAGCGGCGTACCCGCCACCGGATCGTCAATAATCATGCAGCGCATGCCGTAGATCCGCTCGATCAGCTCCGGCGTCACAATCTCTTTCGGCGCGCCCTGCGCCACGATCTCACCGTCTCGCAGCGCAATCAGATGCGTGGCGTAGCGGCATGCCTGGTTTAAGTCGTGCAGCACCGCCGCCAGGGTGTATCCCTGCGTGCGGTTCAGCTCGCTCAGCAGCTCCAGCAGGTCAATCTGATGGCTGATGTCGAGCCAGGTTGTCGGCTCGTCCAGCAGCATGATCGACGTTTCCTGTGCCAGCACCATCGCGATCCACGCCCGCTGACGCTGCCCGCCGGAGAGGGTGTCCACGCTCTGCTGGGCGAGATCGGTGATGCCCGTCGCCTGCATCGCACGGTTCACCGCCTCGTCATCCTCGTTACGCCAGCGGGTAAACAGCGGCTGGTGCGGGTAGCGCCCGCGCGAGACCAGCTCCTGCACCGTGATGTCTCCCGGCGTGGTGGCGTTTTGCGCCAGCAGACCGATGCGCCGTGCCACCTCTTTGCTGGCGAAGCGCTGGATCTGCTCCCCGTCGAGGAACACGCTGCCTTCAGCCGGCGTCATCAGGCGGCTCAGCGTGCGCAGCAGGGTCGATTTGCCGCAGCCGTTCGGCCCGATAATCGCGGTGAAATGGCCGTCCGGAATGGCGACGGATAAGTCACGGGCAATGATTTTTTTGCCGTAGCCGAGGGTGAGGTTTTCGCCGCGCAAGCGGGTGGTTGAATCAGTCATTTCCTGCGTGACTCCTGAACGAGCAAGACGATGAGGTAAATCCCGCCGAGGCTGACGGTCACCACGCCCACCGGCAGTTGATAAGGCATAAACAGCCGCTGGGCGCAGAGATCGGCGGCCAGCAGCAGCAGCGCGCCGCACAGCGCCGCCTGGGTTAATCCCCAGCGCGCCGTGCCGCTAAGTCGCCGGGCGATGTGCGGTGCCACGAGGGCGATAAACGAGATTGGCCCGGCAATCGCGGTGGAGGCGGCGGTCAGCAGTACGGCGACCAGCATCAGCGTCAGGCGCGAGCGCTCGACGCCCACGCCCAGCGCGCAGGCGCTGTCGTCGCCCATCTCCAGCAGACGCATGCGCCGCACCAGCAGCAGCGCGCCGATAAACATCAGCAAAATCAGCGGCGCGGCGGGCCAGGTTTTGCCCCATGTCAGGCCGTTGAGCGATCCGGCGTACCACAGCCCGGCGGAGAGCGCGGTTTCCAGCGAGGCCTGCAGTAAAAGCCAGGTGTTAAAGGCCATCAGCATGGCGCGGATGCCGATCCCGATGATGATCAGGCGAAAGGTGTCGATACCGTTGCGCCAGGCCAGCGCCCAGATCAGTAATGACGTCAGAATGCCGCCCGCCATCGCCGTAAAGGTAATGGCCGTCAGGTGCTGACCAAACAGCACCATCGCCACCAGCACGCCGCTCCAGGCCCCGGTGTTAAGGCCCATCACGTCCGGGCTGCCGAGCGGGTTGCGCATCAGCGACTGGAATATCGCACCGCTCACGCCGAGCGCCGCGCCGACCAGAATCGCCATCGCCACGCGCGGGAGACGCCACTCCGTCACCACCATGGTGACGTTGCGCGGCGCGCTGCCGAGCAGGGCGTTGAATACCTGAGTAAAGTCGAGCGTCACCGCGCCGCTGCGCAGGCTCCAGACAGCCAGCAGCAGAATGACGATAGTCAGCAGGCATACGCTGGTGAGTAAACGACGGGACGGGGCCATCATGCGCCACCTCCGCGTTTACGGCGTACCAGGAAAATCAGCACCGGCGCGCCGATAAAGGCGCTGACCACCGAGACGCGCAGCTCGCCGGGCACCAGCAGGCGGCCCAGCACGTCGGCAAACAGCAGCAGGGCAGGGGTCGCCAGCAGGGTCACCGGCAGCGACCAGCGGTGATCCGCCCCCACCAGCCAGCGCGCCATGTGCGGCATCATCAGGCCGATAAAGGCGATCGGACCGACCACGGCGGTCGCGCTGCCGCACAGAATCGTGATGGCCAGAAGTCCAGTCAGCTGCGTGCGCGCCACGCGGTTGCCGAGGGCGGTCGCGGTGTCGCTGCCGAGGCTCAGGCTGTTGAGCGACCGGCTTAAAAACAGCGCCACGGCGGCGGCGATAATGACCGGGATCGCCACCACTTTTAGGGTTTCGAGGGTGCGGATATCCAGCGAGCCGGCCTGCCAGAAGCGCAGCTGGTCGTAGACGTCCGGGTTGAGCAGGGCGATGCCGTTGGACAAGCCCTCCAGCACCGCCGCGAGCGCCACGCCCGCAAGCGTCAGGCGTACCGGGCTCAGCTGCCCGCCGCCCTGGCTGCCGGTAAAGGCGACCACCAGCGAGGCGGCCAGCGCGCCGCAGAAGGCCATCACCAGCTGTTCGGAGGGCGAGGTCAACCCGAACAGCGCCGCGCCGAGCACGATGGCAAAGCTGGCGCCGGAGTTAACGCCGAGAATACCGGGATCCGCCAGCGGGTTACGGGTAAGGGTTTGCATCAGGGCACCGGCAAGGCCGAGCGCGCCACCGGACAGCAGTCCGGCAAGCGTGCGGGGCAGTCGGGCGTCGAGCACGATGACGCAGTCGGCGCTCTGGCAGGTGCCGGAGAGCGCATCAACGATAACGGACGCGGGCAGCGGCTTCGCGCCGACCAGCAGGCTGAGTGCAGTCGCAAGGATCAACAGCAGCAATAAAACGGGCACGGCAACGGCGCGCACCGCGGAAGAGGAAAACGACATAGCAACATCCATGATTTGATAATGATAGTGATTATCGTTATCTATCTTATTTGGCTATGTTAGCATGTGCGCCCATGGAATGGGTAGAAATAGACTCAAGGCTTTGTCATGAATCAAAAATCCTGGCTGCTCAACCTCAGCCTGCTGAAAACGCACCCGGCGTATCGCGCCGTTTTTATCGCTCGCTTTATCTCCATTTTGTCCCTCGGGCTGCTCGGCGTGGCCGTGCCGGTCCAGATCCAGACCATGACGCACTCCAGCTGGCTGGTGGGGTTATCCGTCACCTTAACCGGCGGGGCGATGTTCATCGGCCTGATGGTCGGCGGCGTGCTGGCGGACCGCTACGAGCGTAAAAAGCTGATCCTGCTGGCGCGCGGCACCTGCGGCGTGGGCTTTATTGGGCTGTGTCTGAACGCGATGCTGCCGGAGCCGTCGCTGCTCGCGATTTATGCCCTGGGGCTGTGGGACGGTTTCTTCGCCTCGCTGGGCGTGACGGCGCTGCTGGCGGCGACGCCCGCGCTGGTCGGGCGCGAGAACCTGATGCAGGCGGGGGCGATCACCATGCTCACCGTGCGTCTGGGCTCGGTGATTTCGCCGATGGTGGGCGGCCTGCTGCTGGCGACCGGCAACGTGGCCTGGAACTACGGGCTTGCGGCGGCGGGAACCTTCATTACCACGCTGACGCTGCTGCGCCTGCCGCTGCTGCCGCCTCCGCCGCAGCCGCGCGAGCATCCGCTGAAATCGCTGATGGCCGCGATTCGTTTCCTGTTCAGCAACCCGCTGATTGGCGGGATTGCGCTGCTCGGCGGCCTGCTGACCATGGCGAGCGCCGTGCGCGTGCTCTACCCGGCGCTGGCGGGAGAGTGGCAGATGAGCGCCTCGGAGATTGGCATTCTCTACGCCGCCATTCCGCTCGGCGCGGCGTGCGGGGCGCTGACCAGCGGCAACCTGGCACAGGGCGCGCGTCCGGGGCTGATTATGCTGCTTGCCACGCTGGCCTCGTTTATCGCCATCGGCTTCTTCAGCCTGATGCCGGTGTGGGCGCTGGGCGCGTTGTGCCTCGTGATTTTCGGCTGGCTGAGCGCCATCAGTTCGCTGCTGCAGTACACCCTGATCCAGACCCAGACGCCGGAAGGGATGCTCGGGCGCATTAACGGCCTGTGGACGGCGCAGAACGTCACGGGGGATGCGATTGGTGCGGCGATCCTCGGCGGGCTGGGGGCGATGATGACTCCGGTGGCCTCGGCGAGCTGCGGCGGGTTTGTACTGGCAATTATTGGCGTGATTTTGTTAGTGGCGCTGGTGGAATTGCGGCGGTTCAGGCAGGAGAGTGCTCCGGTGTGATTTGCCGGGTGGCGGCTGCGCCTTACCCGGCCTACATTTTGCACTCGTAGGCCCGGTAAGCGAAGCGCCACCGGGCGCAGCTGTTACCCAAAGATTGCTTCTAAACGCTGCAACACCAACACCGCGCTGTAATAATCCAGGCGGAACGTCTCCGTTCCCAATGCCCAGACCCGTTTGTTTTTCACCGACGGCAAATGCGCCAGCAGCGGGTTGGCGTAAATCGCATCCACGTCTTTCCGATCGCCGGCAAACACAAACAGCCCTTCGCCGTTCAGCCCCGTCGCCAGGTTTTCACCGCCCAGCTGGATGATGTCGTGGCGTTTGCCCTGGCTTTTTGAGGTGTGCAGTCCGGCGGGCAGTTCCGCCAGCGTAAAGCCCAGCTGGTGCAGCAGCTTGCCCTGCGCCGATTCCGCGGTCCACAGGTTGGCGCTGTGCGCGGCGGCGGTGTAGACGATGGCGTTCACCGGCTGCGGCGGCAGCTTCATCTGCTGTTTCACCTGCGCGAGCTGTTTATCAAAGGCGGCAATGCGCTCTGCGGCCTGTTTTTCCTGCCCGGTGAGGCTGCCCAGCTGCGTCAGCAGTTCCTGCCAGCTCTTGTCGTCGTAGTTGATGATAAGCGTTGGGGCGATGGCGGACAGCTGATCGTACAGCGCCAGCGCGGAATCCCCGCCGGTAGCGCTGATCAAAATCAGATCCGGCATTTGCGCGGCGACCGCTTCGGCGCTCGGCTCGCCGATGTACAGCCGCGCAACCTTGCGCTGTTTCGCAATATTACCCCACTGACGCAAAAAGCCCTGCGCATCCGCCACGCGGTTGTTCGGCGTGGTCGCGCCGCTGGCAACGACCGGCGCGTCAATCGCCAGCAGGGAGCCGGTTAAGGTCACGCTGGTGGAGACAATGCGCGTCGGTTTGCTCTCAAGCGTGTGAACGCCACGGCTGTCGGTCACCTGACGCGGCCAGTCGGCGGCAGCGGCTGAGGCAAGTCCTAAAACAAAAAGTCCAGGTAAAAGCAGGGTATTACGGAATAGGGCAGGGAATTTCACAGCGCGACATCCTGTTTTCGTTGAAGATAATGCTTCTCATTTTCATGGTTGATGCGAAGGGATGCAAGCTTTTGTCGCATAAGTTATTTGTCCGACGGTTGACAGCGAAGCGATGTGGGATTAGGTTAGCCGACGAAAATATAAATGATAATCATTATTGCTTCTTTTATCATTTTGAGGAGGATGATATGGACACGTCCCTGGCTGAGGAAGTTCAGCACACCGCGACCACGCTGCAATCAGACAGCTTTTTCTTTATGTCGCCTTACCGCAGTTTTACTACCTCAGGCTGTTTTGCCCGCTTCTCTGAACCCGCCGTCGGCGGCGACGATCCGGCCGGGCAATTCCAGCAAAAATTAGCCCAGGCCTTCCGGAATGCGAAAGCTAACGGTATCGCTCATCCGGTAATGGTAGGGGCTATTCCGTTCGATACCCGCAAGCCATCTTCTCTGTTTATTCCGCAGCGCTGGCAGACCTTTTCCCGCCCGGCGCGTCAGCAGTCCGCACGCTATTTTTCCGGCTCGCAGGCGCTGAAGGTGGAACAACGCACCGAGATCCCGCCGCAGCCCGTGTTTGAAGAGATGGTCGCTCGCGCCGCGTCGCTTACCGCCACGCCGCAGGTGAATAAGGTGGTGCTGTCGCGCCTGATTGATATCGCGACCGACAAACACATTGATAGCGGTGCGCTGATGGAGCGCCTGCTCGCCCAGAACCCGGCAAGCTTTAACTTCCACGTGCCGCTGGAAGACGGCGGCGTGCTGCTCGGCGCCAGCCCCGAACTGCTGCTGCGTAAAGAGGGCGCGCACTTTAGCTCGCTGCCGCTGGCAGGCTCCGCGCGCCGTCAGCCGGACGACGTGCTGGATCGCGAAGCGGGCAATAAGCTGCTGGCCTCCGAAAAAGACCGCCACGAGCACGACCTGGTGACTCAGGCAATGAAGGCCATTCTGGCACCGCGCAGCCACCACCTGAGCATGCCGTCTTCCCCGCAGCTCATCACCACGCCGACGCTGTGGCATCTGGCGACGCCGGTTGAAGGTGACGCGCGTGAAAACGAAAACGCCCTGACTCTGGCCTGCCTGCTGCACCCGACCCCGGCGCTGAGCGGCTTCCCGCATGAGGCGGCAAAAGAGCTGATCGCCGAGCTGGAGCCGTTCGACCGCGAGCTGTTCGGCGGCATCGTCGGCTGGTGCGACAGCGAAGGTAACGGCGAGTGGGTGGTGACCATCCGCTGCGCGCGTCTTCGCGAAAATAGCGTTCGCCTGTTTGCCGGCGCGGGCATTGTGCCTGCCTCTTCGCCGGTGGGCGAATGGCGCGAAACGGGCGTGAAGCTCTCCACCATGCTCAACGTGTTTGGCTTGCACTAAGGATCGCTCATGACCATTCCTTTTACCCGCTGGCCTGAGGAATTCGCCCGCCGCTACCGCGAAAAAGGCTACTGGCAGGATCAGCCGCTGACCCACATCCTGACGGATCGCGCTGACAGCGATGCCGTGGCGATTGTCGACGGCGAGCGGCACATCACCTACCGCGCGTTTAATCAGGCGGTGAACAACCTGGCGTCCGTTCTTCAGGCGCGCGGGCTGCAGCGCGGCGAGATCGCGCTGGTGCAGCTCGGTAACGTGGCCGAGTTCTACGTCACTTTCTTTGCGCTGCTGCAAATTGGCGTCGCGCCGGTTAACGCGCTCTTTAGCCATCAGCGCAGCGAGCTGAACGCCTACGCGGAGCAGATCAAACCCGCCGTGCTGATTGCCGATCGCGACCACGCGCTGTTTGCGGGCGATGATTTCCTCAACGCCTTTGTGGATGCGCATCGCTCGGTACGCCTTGTAATGCTGCGCGGCGATAAGGACGAACACGCCCTGGAAGCGGCGATTGCGCGTCCGGCGGACAACTTCATCCCGAACCCGACGCCCGCTGACGAAGTGGCGTTTTTCCAGCTTTCCGGCGGCAGCACCGGCACGCCGAAGCTGATCCCGCGCACGCATAACGACTACGACTACAGCATCCGCCGCAGCAACGAGATCTGCGGAATCAATGCACACACCCGTTACCTGAACGCGCTGCCCGCGGCGCATAACTACGCCATGAGCTCGCCGGGATCGTTAGGCGTCTTCACCGCGGGCGGGTGCGTAGTGCTGGCGAACGATCCGAGCGCCACGCTCTGCTTCCCGCTGATTGAACGGCATCAGATTAACGTCACCTCGCTGGTTCCTCCGGCGGTGAGCCTCTGGCTGCAGGCGATTGCCGACGGCGCGGGTAACGCGCAGCTCAAATCCCTCAGGCTGCTGCAGGTGGGTGGCGCACGCCTCTCCGCTACGCTCGCGGGGCGCATTCCGGCGGAAATCGGCTGCCAGCTTCAGCAGGTGTTCGGCATGGCGGAAGGGCTGGTGAACTACACCGCGCTCGACGACTTGCCGGAGCGCATCATCAACACCCAGGGTCGCCCGATGTGCCCGGACGACGAAGTGTGGGTGGCGGACGAACACGGCAACCCGCTGCCGCGCGGTGAGGTCGGGCGTCTGATGACGCGCGGGCCGTATACCTTCCGCGGCTATTTCAACAGCCCGGAACACAACGCCAGCGCCTTTGACGCCAACGGCTTTTACTGCTCCGGCGATCTCATCGCCATCGACGAGCAGGGCTACATCACCGTGCAGGGGCGCGAGAAGGATCAGATCAACCGCGGCGGCGAGAAGATCGCCGCCGAAGAGATTGAAAACCTGCTGCTGCGCCACGAGGCGGTGATCCACGCCGCGCTGGTGAGCATGGAGGACAGCCTGCTGGGCGAAAAAAGCTGCGCGTATCTGGTGGTGAAACAGCCCCTGCGCGCGGTCGAGGTGCGCCGCTTCCTGCGCGAGCAGGGCGTTGCCGAATTCAAGCTGCCGGACCGCGTGGAGAGCGTGGATGCGCTACCGCTGACGCCGGTCGGCAAAGTCGATAAGAAACAGTTGCGCCTGTGGCTTGCTGAACGCGCCCGGGGCTGAGGAACAGAGTATGGCCATTCCAAAATTAACCGCTTACGCGCTGCCGACCGCCGCAGAGCTGCCGACCAGTAAAGTGAACTGGGCGTTTGAGCCTGAACGTGCTGCGCTGCTGATCCACGATATGCAGGAGTATTTCCTGAACTTCTGGGGCGAAAACAGCGCGATGATGCAGCAGTTGGTGGCGAATATCGCCAGACTGCGCGCTTACTGCAAAGCGCACAATATTCCCGTGTACTACACCGCTCAGCCGAAAGAGCAGAGCGACGAAGACCGCGCCCTGCTGAACGACATGTGGGGGCCGGGCCTGACCCGCTCGCCGGAGCAGCAGCGCATTGTCCGCGAACTGACCCCGGACGAAGCGGACACGGTGCTGGTGAAGTGGCGCTACAGCGCGTTTCACCGCTCGCCGCTGGAGCAGATGCTGAAAGAAACCGGCCGCAACCAGCTGCTGATTACCGGCGTTTACGCCCACATCGGCTGCATGACCACCGCCACCGATGCCTTTATGCGCGACATCAAGCCGTTCTTTATTGCCGACGCGCTGGCGGATTTCACCCGCGACGAGCACCTGATGTCGCTCAACTACGTGGCCGGACGCTCGGGCCGCGTGGTAATGACCGACGAGCTGCTGCCGTCCGTTCCGGCGACCAAAGCCGCGCTGCGTGAGCTGATCCTGCCGCTGCTGGACGAGTCCGACGAGCCGATGGATGACGAAAACCTGATCGACTACGGTCTGGACTCGGTGCGCATGATGGCGCTGGCCGCCCGCTGGCGCAAAGTGCACGGCGATATCGACTTCGTGATGCTGGCAAAAAATCCAACAATCGACGCCTGGTGGGCGCTGCTGTCCCGCGAGGTGAAGTGATGGGTCTGGATTTCACCGGTAAAACCGTCTGGGTGACGGGCGCGGGTAAGGGGATTGGCTACGCGACGGCGCTGGCGTTTGTGGAGGCGGGCGCGCAGGTGACCGGCTTCGATCTGGCGTTTCCGCTGGGGGATTATCCGTTCGCCACTGAAACCCTGGACGTGGCGAATGCCGCGCAGGTGCAGGAAGTATGCGGGCGCGCGCTGGCGTCGCTTGAACGGCTGGACGTGCTGGTCAACGCGGCGGGCATTCTGCGCATGGGGGCGACGGACCAGCTTTCGCAGGAGGACTGGCAGCAGACCTTCGCGGTCAACGTCGGCGGCGCGTTCAACCTGTTCCAGCAGACGATGGGCCAGTTCCGCCGTCAGCAGGGCGGGGCGATAGTCACCGTGGCGTCCGACGCGGCGCACGCGCCGCGCATCGGCATGAGCGCCTACGGCGCGTCGAAGGCGGCGCTGAAAAGCCTGGCCCTGACCGTCGGGCTGGAGCTGGCGGGCAGCGGCGTGCGCTGTAACCTGGTGTCGCCGGGCTCAACGGATACCGATATGCAGCGCACCCTGTGGAAAAGCAACGACGCGGAGCAGCAGCGTATTCGCGGCTTTGGCGAGCAGTTCAAGCTCGGCATTCCGCTGGGCAAAATCGCTCGTCCGCAGGAGATTGCCAGCACGGTGCTGTTCCTTGCTTCCGATGCCGCCAGCCATATCACCCTGCAGGATATCGTGGTGGACGGCGGCTCCACGCTGGGGGCGTAAGATGATCTGGAAACGTCATTTACCGCTCGAGGAGCTGAACGCGACCAGCCTGAACACCCTGGTGGCGCATCTCGGTATCGTCTATACCCGCCTCGGCGACGACACGCTGGAAGCGGAGATGCCGGTGGATGCGCGTACCCATCAGCCGTTTGGCCTGCTGCACGGCGGCGCGTCGGCGGCGCTGGCGGAAACGCTGGGGTCGATGGCCGGTTTTCTGATGACCCGCGACGGGCAGAGCGTGGTGGGGACGGAGCTTAACGCCACGCACCATCGTGCGGTCTCTCACGGCAAAGTGCGCGGGGTATGCCAGCCGTTGCATCTGGGGCGTTCGAGTCAGAGCTGGGAGATTGTGGTATTCGACGAGCAGGGGCGGCGGTGCTGCACCTGTCGGTTGAGTACGATGGTGTTGGGCTAAGCCAGGCAGATCAAAGTGATCGGCTTAACACTGTGGTGTAAATCTCTGGTTTGACCACGCATTATTGCGTTTCAAAGTTGTTAAATTTTTCCGGTTGTTCTAGAAACAAAATGTAACATCTCACTGTTTCACAACAACGGACAACAACTATGAACAACTCAGGGAAATACCTTATATGGGCAGGGCTCTCCGTTGTGGGAGCCTTTGCCCTGGGCTATATCGCCCTCAACCGGGGGGAACAGATCAATGCGCTCTGGATCGTCGTCGCCTCCGTCTGCATTTATCTGATCGCGTACCGTTTTTATGGCCGCTATATCGCAAAGAACGTTCTGGGCGTTGATGCGACGCGCATGACGCCTGCCGTCCGCCATAACGACGGGCTGGACTACGTGCCGACCGACAAAAAAGTGCTGTTCGGTCACCATTTTGCGGCGATTGCCGGGGCGGGTCCGCTGGTGGGGCCGGTGCTGGCGGCGCAGATGGGCTACCTGCCGGGGATGATCTGGATCCTCGCGGGCGTGGTGCTGGCGGGCGCGGTGCAGGACTTTATGGTGCTGTTCGTCTCGACCCGCCGCGACGGGCGTTCGCTGGGTGAGCTGGTGAAAGAGGAGATGGGGGCAACCGCCGGGGTGATTGCGCTGGTGGCGACCTTTATGATCATGGTGATCATCCTCGCGGTGCTGGCGATGATCGTGGTGAAAGCGCTGACCCACAGCCCGTGGGGGACCTATACCGTTGCCTTCACCATTCCGCTGGCGCTGTTTATGGGGATTTATATTCGCTACCTGCGCCCGGGCCGCATTGGTGAGGTGTCGGTAATTGGCCTGGTATTCCTGGTGTTCGCCATTATCTCCGGCGGCTGGGTGGCGGAAAGCCCTACCTGGGCGCCGTTCTTCGACTTTACCGGCGTCCAGCTGACCTGGATGCTGGTGGGCTACGGCTTTGTGGCGGCGGTGCTGCCGGTATGGCTGCTGCTGGCTCCGCGTGACTATCTCTCTACGTTCCTGAAAATCGGCACCATCGTCGGGCTGGCGATCGGCATTCTGATTATGCGTCCGACCCTGACCATGCCTGCGTTAACCAAATTCATCGACGGTACCGGCCCGGTCTGGACCGGTAACCTGTTCCCGTTCCTGTTTATCACCATCGCCTGCGGCGCGGTGTCGGGCTTCCACGCGCTGATCGCTTCCGGAACCACACCGAAGATGCTGGCGAATGAAAATCAGGCCTGCCTGATCGGTTACGGCGGTATGCTGATGGAATCCTTTGTCGCCATCATGGCGCTGGTCTCTGCCTGTATTATCGACCCGGGCGTGTACTTCGCGATGAACAGCCCGATGGCGGTACTGGCACCGGCTGGCACCGTTGACGTGGTGGCGTCCGCCGCGCAGGTGGTGAGCGGCTGGGGCTTTGCGATTACCCCTGATACGTTGACGAGCATCGCCAGTGAAGTGGGCGAGCAGTCGATTATCTCCCGTGCGGGCGGAGCGCCGACGCTGGCGGTCGGCATGGCGTATATTCTTCACGGCGCGCTGGGCGGGCTGATGGACGTGTCGTTCTGGTATCACTTCGCCATCCTGTTCGAGGCGCTGTTTATCCTGACGGCGGTGGATGCAGGAACCCGTGCGGCGCGCTTTATGCTGCAGGACCTGCTGGGGGTGATCTCCCCGAACCTGAAGCGTACCGATTCGCTCCCGGCTAACCTGCTGGCGACGGCGCTGTGCGTGCTGGCGTGGGGCTACTTCCTGCATCAGGGGGTAGTCGATCCGCTGGGCGGGATTAACACCCTGTGGCCGCTGTTTGGTATCGCCAACCAGATGCTGGCGGGCATGGCGCTGATGCTCTGCGCGGTGGTGCTGTTCAAGATGAAGCGCCAGCGTTACGCGTGGGTGGCACTGGTGCCAACCGCGTGGCTGCTGATCTGTACCCTGACGGCGGGCTGGCAGAAAGCCTTTAGCCCGGACAACAAGGTGGGCTTCCTGGCGATCGCCAACAAGTTCCAGGCGATGATCGACAGCGGCAAGATCCCGGCGCAGTACACCGAGTCGCAGCTGTCCCAGCTGGTGTTTAACAACCGTCTGGATGCCGGGCTGACCATCTTCTTTATGGTGGTGGTCGTGGTGCTGGCGTTGTATTCTCTCAAGACCGCGCTCGCGGCGTTGAAAAACGATCAGCCAACAGCGAAAGAAACACCGTACGAGCCGATGCCTGAAAACCTGGAAGAGATTGTGACCCAGGCGAAAGGGGCGCACTAACCTGTTTGCCGGGTGGCGGCTTCGCCTTACCCGGCCTACATTTCTTCTCCGCCCTCACCCTCCGGGAGAGGGCCGGAAACAAACGAGAAACTGATTATGTTCGACACTCTATCCAAAGCAGGTAAATACCTGGGCCAGGCCGCCAAAATGATGATTGGCGTGCCGGACTACGACAACTACGTCGAGCATATGCGCGTCAACCATCCGGACCAGACGCCCATGACCTACGAAGAATTTTTCCGCGACCGCCAGGATGCCCGCTACGGCGGCAAGGGCGGGGCGAAGTGCTGTTAACCCTCTTTCGGTAGATAGAGGCTGATCTGCTCCTGCTTGCAGCCGTAGATAGCAGCCAGCTTTTCGCGGGTGCGCTTTTGCGGACGGGAGTCGAGGGCCTCAAGCTGTGATACGGCGGACTGGGTGATGCCGAGTTTCTCAGCCACCTCCTGCTGGGACATGCCACGCAGGATACGCCACGCGGCCTGCAGGCTGACGTTCTCGTTATGCATGACGTCGCACACTTCACCAGGTAATCCTACGTCATCATAACAATCGTGTTCGACTTCAATATCCTCTAGATCATCATCGGTTTCGTCGTCGATTTCTGCCATCTGTAAGCACATACGAAAGTATTCATCATAGGGAATTACGGCGTACTGCGCTTTTCCGTCATTGTCCTTAATTAGCTGAACAGCCATAGGGGGCTTTCTCCTCGTGAAGGTATGTCGTTGAAGTTCTGCGCTTGACGGCCAAAACATAACAATGGTTATCGGGATCGTCCCGAAGTGTAATCAGAATGCGGTAATCGCCAACGCGTAGCCGGAAATGATTTTCTGTTGCCGATATTTTTTTGATATCGGGCCGGGGAGCTGAGCGATCGTCCAGCTCAGCAAGTTTTGCTTTGATTCTTCGCTGATATCGGCCATCGATTTTGGAAAACTCTTTCTTTGCATTCTTTGACCAGACAATCTTCATCCGTACCTCCACTGTACGCCCACACAAAGTATAAGGAAATAATAAGGCTATTAGATAAATTCCGAATTTCTAATGGGGTACTGTAGAGCGAGGAAATAACCGGAGAAAGCGGCAAAACGCAAACCGTCGAGGGCGCTCGGAAACGCCTCTGCCGGACGACAGAGGCTTGCAGTGAGATTGCGATCAGGCGTTCAAACCGCCGTCCACGTCCAGGCCGGTACCGGAGATCTGCCCGGCCGCCGGACTGGCAAGAAACGTGACCGCCGCCGCGACGTCTTCCGGCTGACCGTAATGACCCAAAGCAATAAGCTGACGCTGAGAGTCAGCCTGTTCCCCGTCTCCCGGGTTCATATCGCTGTTGGTGGGCCCGGGATGTACCAGGTTAACGGTAATGCCGCGCGGCCCTAAATCACGGGCCAGCCCGCGGGTGAGGGAATTCAGCGCCGATTTGGTCATCGAGTAAACGGCAATGCCCGGCTGCGCCACGCGGTTTGCCAGACAGCTGCCGATGTTGATAATGCGCCCGCCGTCTGACATGTGCACCAGCGCTTCCTGAATGGCGATCACCACGCCGCGAATGTTGACGTTGATAAGGGCGTCAATGTCCGCCAGCGTCATGGACTCCAGCGGACCGCCGCGCGCGATCCCGGCGTTGTTGACCAGAATGTCCAGCCCGCCAAGAGAACGCGCCGCATGGGTGACGGCATCCTGAATCGCCTGCGCGCTGGCGCTGTCGGCCTGCACGGCTTCGCTGTGGCGCCCCAGCGCCTTAATCTCATCGGCGACCGCCTGGGCCTTATCGGCAGATTTTTCATACGTAATAATCACATCCGAACCGGCGCGCGCCAGCGACAGGGCAATCGCACGACCCAATCCGCGGCTGGCACCGGTAACCAGCGCCTTTTTACCTGTTAAATCGATCTGCATGATGACCTCGTTACGAGAGTGGTAAGAATCATCATTAGGTATAGCCTGTCGGCGCGATTAACGGCTGAAGGATTCCACTTTCTCAAACGCGGCGCGCAGAACGTCAGGCGTTAACGTAACAGGTAAATAGTGAATCGACTCCACCGGGCGCAGGGTGTGGGCGATGACCCGATCCAGCTCGTCACGGTTATTGATGTCGACGTCCAGCTCGCGAAGCGTGGTCGGCAGGTTAAAACGCTGGTACGCCGCGACCAGCTGCGCCAGCACGTCGTCCTGACCGAGCAGGGCGCTCTGCACCAGAATCCCGTAGGCAACCTTGGTGCCGTGCAGGTATTTCTCCGTCTGCGGCAGCACGGTTAAGCCGTTGTGTACCGCATGCGCCGCCGCCACGCGCGTATAGCGTTCGCCCAGGCCGCCGACCATCCCGCCGCCGGCGATGATTGCATCGACCACGTCCCGGAACGCCTGCGTCTGTTCGCCGCGCTGCTGGTCGGCCAGCGCCTCTTCGCTGCGCGCCAGCAGCACGTCGCGGATCGCCAGCGCACCGTTGATGCCCAGCCGCACCGTCAGCGGCAGGTTCTCAGGCTCAGGTGCCAATACCACCGCTTCGTACCACTTCGCCAGCGTATCGCCGATGCCCGCCAGCAGGTACTCCGCCGGGGCGTTAAGGACTATCTGCGGCTCCACCAGCACCAGGAAGTTGGCGTCGTCGAAGATCTCAAAATGCAGCGCCTGACCGGCATCGTTGTACCAGACGGAAAGCGGGGTCCACGCCGCACAGGTGGCGGCAATGGTGGGGATGCCCACAAACGGCACCCCTAAGCGGCGCGCCACGGCCTTGACGGTATCCATCACCGCGCCGCCGCCGACGCCAATCACCACGCTGGCGTCGCTGCCGGATTCATTCACCAGATGGGTGACGTCGCGCTCGCTGCAGTGGCCTTTAAACAGCAGGCGTTTCGCTCCCGGCGCGTTAAAGCTCTCGGGCAGGAAAGGGCGCGCGCCTTCGATAGCGCGCTCGCCGTAAATCCACACCGCGCGGGAGAGCTGCTGCGGGGTAAAGAAGTTATCCAGCTGCGCAAGGCTTCCGGGATGAGAGAAGTAGTTCGCCGGGCCAGGCACGACGCGGATATCGGTGTTGCTCATGATGGTGTCCTTTTTGCGGAAGCGCTAACCCGATGTTATGTCTGGACATCTGGATGGCTAATAATATTTCGCTTTAACTTATGCCTTTTCCGTCGTTGTCAGTCAACCAGAGCTGTGAAAAATTCGATAAATCAGAAGAGTAATGAAGGATTTACGCGGATGGTTTCCAGTCGCCTTGAGATGCGCGGTATCAGCCTGGCCTTTTCCGGCTTTCAGGCGCTGTCGCGCGTGAATTTCACCTTAACCGGCGGATCCGTACACGCGCTGACCGGTGCCAACGGCGCGGGAAAATCGACCCTGATGGCGGTGCTGTGCGGGACGCACGACCACTATGAGGGCGAGATCAGCATCAACAACCAGCCGGTGAGCATCCGCGAACCGCTCGATGCCAAACGGCTGGGGATCCACCTTGTGCAGCAGGAGGTGGACGTAGCGCTGATCCCGGGGTTAAGCATTGCCGAAAACATCATGCTCGACCAGCTGGCGCTGCCGGGGCATCGCTTCAGCTGGCGCGCGATGCGCCAGCAGGCGAGACAGGCGCTGGCGCAGCTCGACGTGACGCTGGACGTTCGCCGTTCCATCGACGGCTGTTCGCTGGCCGAAAAGCAGCAGATTTTGCTGGCGCGGGCGCTGTCCCATCACTGCCGTTTTTTGATTCTTGATGAACCCACCGCGCCGCTGGACGCGCATGAGAGCGAGCGCCTGTTTGCGGTAGTGAGACGTTTAAAGCAGCAGGGCATCGGCGTGGTGTTTATCTCTCACCGCATTCACGAGCTGAAGGCCATCTGCGACACCCTGACGGTGCTGCGCGACGGCAAGCTGATCGAGTCCGGCCCGATGGCCGATCTTAGCGGCGAAGCGATCGTCGAGAAGATGCTCGGCCACGTGCTGAGCGATATCTATCCGCCCGCGCGGCCGCCGCACGGCGACGAAACGCTGTTACGCGTTGAGGGGCTTCACGACGACGCGCTGCTGAAAGATATCTCCCTGCACCTGCGCAAAGGCGAAATTCTCGGGATTGCCGGGCTGGCGGGGGCGGGGAAAACCGAACTCTGCAAGGCGCTGTTTGGCGCCAGCAAAAGCCGCGTGGCGCGCGGTGAGCTGAATCATCAATCCTGGCAGCCGCGCGACCCGGCCGACTCCGTGCTGCGCGGTCTGGCGCTGGTGCCGGAGGAGCGGCGGAAAGAGGGCATTTTTATCGACGAGCCGGTGAGCATGAACCTCGCCGTGTGCGCCGATAACAGCTTTTCGCGCTGGAGCCTGTTTGGCCATCGTCAGGCGTGGCGCTGGGCGGAAGAGGTCATCACCCGCGTCGGCGTGCGCGCGCGTGGGCCGGGGCAGGTGCTGCGCCGTCTCTCCGGCGGCAACCAGCAGAAGGTCGCCATCGGTAAATGGCTGCGCAATGACGCCAGCGTGCTGATATTCGACGAGCCGACCAAAGGCGTGGACGTGAAGGCCAAAACCGATCTGTTCCAGCTGATTGACGGCCTGGCGCGCGAGGGCAAAGGGGTAATTTACGCCTCGGGCGAGTTTGCCGAACTGGTCGGGCTGTGCGACCGCATCTGCGTGCTGTGGGACGGGCGCATCGTGGCGGAAATCGCCGGGGCCGAGGCCCGCGAAGAGACACTACTTTATTATTCAACCGGAGGAACGGCGTCGTGAGCAAGGCCCTTTCAGTGAACGCGGCGGCGTCTGGCCGCCAGCAGATTTTCGATTTTCTCTACAGGTGGGGCATGCTGTTAACCGTCGTCGCGCTGGTGGCCGTCTTTGGCCTGGCGTCGGACAGCTTCCTCGATCCGAACAACATCATCAATATTCTGCGCTCGATTGCCATCGTGACGGTGATTGCCATTGGCGTGTCGATCTCGTTGACCATCGGCGGGTTCGATCTCTCCGTGGGATCCACCGCCTCGCTGGCGAACGCGCTGGTGATTTCCCTTTTCGTCTGGCACGGCTTTGGCACCACCGAGTCGATTCTGATCACCCTCGCGCTCTGCACGCTGGTGGGTCTGTTTAACGCATTCCTGATCGTCATCCTGCGCATTCCGGACATGCTGGCGACGCTTGCCAGCCTGTTTGTGATCCAGGGCGTGGCGATGACCTACAGCTACGGCGGGTCGATTACCGAGAACATGGTGCTGCCGAGCGGCGACATGGCGGAAGGGACCATTCCGGCGGCGTTCAGCCTGCTGGGGCAGGTGCCGACCATCGTGATCGTCATGCTGGTGGTGACCGTGCTGGCGCAGCTGGGCCTGTCGCTCACTACGCATGGCCGACGCATGTACGCCATCGGCGGCAACCCCGAAGCGGCGCGCCTCTCCGGCATTCGCACCACGCGCTACAAGGTGGCGGCCTACGTGATTGCCTCGCTGCTGGCGGGTCTGGGCGGGATTTTGCTGGCTTCACGCATCGGCTCGTCGCAGGTGAATGCGGGCGGCGGATACCTGATGGATGCGGTGGCGGCGGCGTGGATTGGCTTCTCGCTGGCCGGATCCGGCAAGCCGAACGCGCTGGGAACCCTGGTTGGGGCGGTCATTCTCGGCGTGCTGTCGAACGGGCTGGTGATGCTCTCCGTGCCGTATTACGCCATGGACATTATAAAAGGGCTGGTGCTCGCGGTAGCGCTGGCGATTACCTACATACAAAAACGCTGACAACACAACGGGATAAAAAAATGAAAAAGATTGCACTCTCTTTGGTGGCACTTGGGTTGCTCACGGCTCTGCCAGGCTTCGCGGCCACGCCCGCGCCGCTTCCGGCAGCCATTGCGAACCATGACGGCCCGATCCGCATCGCGGTGATCCGTAACCTCGGCTCAGATGACAACACCACGCAGTTTATTGCTGGCGCAATTCAGGAAGGGAAGAAGCTCGGCTTTAAGGTCAGCACCTTTTTAAGCAACGGGGACGACGCCAAATTCCAGGACTTTGTGAACCAGGCCATCAGCCAGAAGTACGACGGGATTATTCTCTCTCAGGGGCGCGATCCGTACTCCACCGCGCTGGTGAAGAAAGCGGTGGATGCCGGGATCAAAGTCTCCGTCTTTGATACGGCGGTTAACGGCGAGATCCCTGGCGTGACCGTCACCCAGCAGGACGATGCCTCCCTGACGAACCTCTCCTTCGGCCAGCTGGCGAAAGATTTCAACGGCAAGGCCAATATCGTCAAGCTGTGGGTGGCGGGCTTCCCGCCGATGGAGCGTCGTCAGGCGGCCTATAAAGAGCTGCAAAAGCAGTATCCGGACATCAAAGAGCTGGAGTCTATCGGCGCCGTGTCCTCTGACGTGCAGGGGGATACCGCCAACAAGGTGGGGGCGATCCTGGCGAAATACCCGAAAGGCAAAATCGACGCCATCTGGGGAACCTGGGACGCCTTCAGCCAGGGCGCGTATAAGGCGCTGAAAGAGAACGGCCGCACCGAGATTAAGCTCTACAGCATCGACATCTCTAACCAGGATCTGCAGCTGATGCGCGAGCCGGGCAGCGCGTGGAAGGTGAGCGTGGCGGTGGATCCGAAGCTGATTGGCGCAACTAACGTGCGTCTGGTGGCGAACAAGATTGCCGGGGAAGCGACGCCTGCGACCTACGATTTCAAAGCGGCGGCCATTCCTCAGGCGCTGCTGACCGCCCAGCCGGGCCCGGTGAACGTGGCGTCGCTGGGGAAAATCATTCCGGGCTGGGGCCAGACGGAAGATTTTATCGCGCCGTGGTTTGCGACGCTGGAAGCGAAGAATAAATAAAACCAGGCCGGGTGGCGTCAGGTGCGGCCTGATGCCCTCATCCCGGCCCTCTCCCACAGGGAGAGGGGGAAAACCCAAAGGAGCTAACGGTGACGCAAGTACCCCTTCCAGAATACAGCCGCAATATGCGGCTGATTGGCCATAGCGATCAGGGCGGTCGCCCGGACGGCGTGCAGCTGATGGTCCATCGCGGTTTCGCCTATATCGGCCATATGGTGTCGCAGGGATTTTCGATTGTCGACGTGCGCGACCCGAAAAACCCGAAAGCGGCGGGCTACGTGCCCGCGCCGCCCGGCACCTGGAACGTGCATCTGCAGGCGCATGACGACCTGCTGCTGGTGATTAACGCCCGGGATCTGTTTGCCGATGTCCGCTTTGCCGACGAGAAGGTCTACTACACCCGCCAGGTGGGGGAGACCGTCAGCGACGTGCAGGACAAAGGCTGGAGCGCCGGGCTGCGGGTGTTTGATATCTCCACGCCCGACAGGCCGCGCGAAATCGGCTTTCTGTCGCTGAGCGGCATCGGCATCCACCGCATCTGGTACGTCGGCGGCCGCTGGGCGTATGTGTCAGCGCTGATCGACGGCTTTACCGACTACATCTTTCTGACCATCGATCTGGCCGATCCGCGTAAGCCTGAAGTGGCGGGGCGCTGGTGGCTGCCGGGGATGAACCAGGCCGAAGGGGAGAAGCCGAACTGGCCGGAAGGGAAACGCTACGCGCTGCATCACGCGATTATCGCGGGCGATACCGCCTACGGCAGCTGGCGCGACGGCGGCCTGACGCTGCTGGACGTGAAGGACCGCACCCAGCCGAAGCTGATTAGCCACCGCAACTGGAGTCCGCCGTTTGGCGGCGGGACGCACACCGCGCTGCCGCTGCCGGACCGCGATTTGCTGGTGGTGCTGGACGAAGCGGTGCTGGATAACCAGGAGGACGGCGAAAAGCTGATCTGGCTGTTTGATATCCGCGAGCCGTCGAACCCGGTCAGCATCTCGACCTTCCCGCAGCCGGATGAAACCGACTACGTGGCGAAAGGGGCGCATTTTGGCCCGCATAACCTGCACGAGAACCGGCCGGGGAGCTTTGTCAGCTCGACGCTGATTTTTGCGACCTATCAGAACGCGGGGGTGCGGGCGTATGACATTTCCAATCCGTATCGACCGGTGGAAACCGGTGCGCTGGTGCCCGCCGCGCCGGAGAGAATGATGGACACGCGGCCAAATCGCCCGCAGGTGATCCAGTCGTGCGACGTGTTTGTGGATGCGCAGGGGATAATTTACAGCACGGATTATAACGGCGGGCTGTCGGTGATTGAGTATCTGGGATGAGTGCGGTTTGATGCCCTCACCCCGGCCCTCTCCCACAGGGAGAGGGAGAAAACCAAATGTAATCAGCTGTACTGACGCACCCGTGCCACCAGATCTTCGGCGCTGTCGATGCGGTCAGCAATGACTATCAGCGCTTTACCGAGCGTTATCGCGTGGCGCAGGCACTCGTGGCGCATCGCCTCGTCCTGGATGGTGTCGATATCCGCGACGTGGGAAAGCCCGACGCTGCGGCGAATGAGCTCGGTGCCGCAGAAGCCGATGGCGTCATGCCAGACCTTTTTCAGGAACGCGGAGGTATAGCCCGGCGCGCCGAGCGCGGCGTCGCGCGTTTTCTCGTTTGCCAGCGCCTGGAAGCGTTCCGCGAAGGTGTTCCACAGCTCCTGAATATCGGTCAGGCGCTGCTCGCGCGCGGCGGCGGCATCGCGAATGCCCAGATGCCCCGGCAGGCCGCAGAAGTTCAGCAGCAGGTTGCCGATGGCGGTACCGACGTCAAAGCCAATCGGGCCAAAGTAGCCGAACTCGGCGTCGATGGCCTTCAGGCTGCCGTCGGCCACAAAAATCGAGCCGCTGTGAATATCGCCGTGCAGGAGCGCTTCAGCGTGCGAGAAGAAGCGGTGCTTCAGGGAAGCCACGGCAATTTTAAGCTGAGCGTCGTCGCGCAGGGCTGCGACGTCATTTTCCAGCTCGGCCGGGTAGCTGTTGCGCGCGTGGATCTGGTACGGATCGTTGAAGAACAGATCTTCGGTGATCTCGCACATCTCCGGGTTGATGAATTTCGCCACCTGCGCTTTTTTCGCGTGCGGGTGCAGGTAGAAATCGCTGGTGTGGAACAGCGCGTGCGCGAGGTATTCGCCCAGCTGACGGGCCGCCTGCGGGTAGTAAATGTTTTTAATCAGCTCGCCGCGCCAGATGCGATGGCTGGAGAGATCCTCCATCACCATCACCGCCAGCTCCGGGTCAAAGTGGTGGATTTTCACGGTGTGCTGCGGGCTGTGCTGGTAGTGCTCGACCAGGGTTTGTGCTTCAAGGCGGGCGCGGTCCAGCGTCAGCGGCCAGGACTCGCCGACGCAGCGGACGTAGGGCAGCGCCTGCTTAACGACGATGCGGCTCACGCCCGCGCCGTCGAAAATTTTGAATACCAGATTGAGGTTGCCGTCGCCTACTTCCTGCGCCTCTACCAGCGATGAAGGATCGTCAAGTCCGCCAAACTGCCTGGCATACTCCACGGCGTCCTGAGCGGTAAAGGTACGGTATTGCGACATGGCCTGCTCCTCACGAGTTTTCTAATTAAGACATGTAGACGTCTATACATCTGGATTTCATCCTGACACAATGTGCTACAACAACGCAACAGGGAATTAACGACATGCAGACATTACAGACGACCAGCCTGCGGGTGGCGGATAATCAGCTCTTTATTCTCGATCAGCAGGCGCTTCCGCAGGAGAAACGCTGGCTGGATGCCTCGACGGTAGAGGCGCTGGTCGGGCATATCCACGCCCTGCGCGTGCGCGGCGCGCCGCTGATTGGTCTCTCTGCAAGCCTGCTGCTGGCGCTGCTGGCGGAAAACGGCAAAAGCCGCGACGAGCTGGCGGCGGCGCTGGAAACCCTGCGCGCATCCCGCCCGACGGCGGTGAACCTGATGAACAATCTCGACCGCATGAAGCTCGCCCTGTGGCAGGAAGATTTTGTACCGGCGCTGGTGGCCGAAGCGCTGCGCCTGATTGACGAAGACAAACGTCTTTGCGACGCGATCGCCAAAGCCGGCAGCGCGCTGGTGAAGCCCGGCAGCCGTCTGCTGACCCACTGCAACACCGGCGGGCTGGCAACGGCGGGCGTTGGCACCGCATTGGGCGTGATTGCCCGCGCGCATCAGGAGGGTAACGTCAGCAGCGTCTGGGTGGATGAAACCCGTCCGCTGCTGCAGGGCGGCAGATTGACCGCGTGGGAGCTTGGCGAGCTGGGCGTGCCGTACCAGCTGATTACCGATTCCATGGCCGCCAGCCTGATGGCAAAAGGGGAAGTGGACGCCGTGTGGGTGGGCGCAGACCGCATTGCCGCCAACGGCGATGTGGCGAACAAGATCGGCACCTATTCTCTGGCGGTGCTGGCGAAATTCCACGGCATTCCGTTCTACGTTGCCGCCCCGCAAACGACCCTCGATCCGGACTGCCCGAACGGGGATGCGATCCCCATTGAGCAGCGCGCCGCCAGCGAGGTGACGGGCGTGGCCGGAAGCTTTGGCGCGGTGCAGTGGGCGCCGGAAAACGCGCAGGTCTATAACCCGGCGTTTGACGTTACCCCTGCCGCGCTGATTAGCGGCTGGGTGCTGGATACGGGCGTAGTCACGCCGGAAGCGGTGGCAAACGGGAAATTCGCCTGAGTCCGGCTATCCTTTAAGGGGTTCCCTTGAGAGGACAATATCGTGACGCTCGATCCTGAAACTGACTTAAAACTGGAGCGCGTGGTGGATGCACCGCGCGACCTGCTGTGGCTCTGCTGGACCACGCCGGAACACATCAAAAACTTCTTCATTCCTGCTCCCCATAAGGTGACCGAATGCGATCTCGATCTCCGCGTGGGCGGGCGGTTCAACACCGTGTTTGATGTGGACGGTCAGCGGATGGATAACCGGGGCGTCTTTCTGGAAATCGATCCCGGTCAAAAGCTGGTCTTTACCGACGGCTATACCGAAGGCTGGAAACCGGCCGAGAAGCCGTTTATGACGGCGATCCTGCTGCTGGAGGATGTGGGCGAGGGCAAGACCCGCTACACGGCGATTGCGCATCATCCGACGAAGGAAATCCGCGAGAAGCATGAACAGATGGGCTTCCACGAAGGGTGGGGGATTGTGCTGGATCAGCTGGTGGGTTATGTGAAAGGACTGGAGCGTTGAAGCTCGAGGCGGCCTGATGCCCTCACCCCGACCCTCTCCCACAGGGAGAGGGAGCAAACACTAAAAACGGCAGCTCTAGCTGCCGTTTTGCTTTTACCTATGCCAACCGTGGATACGCATCCGCGATGGCATCGCCCGTAAACTGCGCCACCCAGCCTTCCGGGTTATCGAAAATGCGGATCGCCGTAAAGTTCGGCTCTGAGCCCATATCAAACCAGTGCGGCGTGCCCGCGGGAACGGAAATCAGGTCGTTTTTCTCGCACAGCACCTGATACACCTCATCGCCAATGTGCAGGCAGAACAGCCCCGCGCCTTCCACGAAGAAGCGCACTTCGTCTTCGCCGTGGGTGTGTTCGTTCAGGAACTTCGCGCGCAGCGCCTCTTTCTGCGGGTTGTCGGCGCGCAGGCTGATCACGTCCCAGCTCTGATAGCCTTTCTCCGCCACCAGCTTGTCGATCGCATGCTGATACGCCGCGATCACGGCTTCGGGCGCGGGATCGTGTCCTAAATCGCGATCCGCCGCCCAGCGTTCAAACCGCACGCCTTTGGCATTGAGCTGCTGGGCGATCTCGGCGGCGTCGGTGCTGTGCCACTGGTGTTGACTGGCGTCTTTATCGGAATAAATGGTCAATGCGCTCATGAAGGGATCTGCTCCGGATTAATCTCGTCAAACTGGTGGACCTGATGGTGATGGCTTGCGCCGTCATCATCACCGCGAATCAGCTGCAGGGTGCGAAAACCTGCCTGTTCAGCCGCGTCCAGCTCCTGATGAATATCGGACAGGAACAGGATCTGCGACGGGGCGATGCCCGTTTGTGCCGCAATGTTCTGATAGGACTGCACCTCGCGCTTGGCGCCGATGTGGGTATCAAAATAGCCGCTGAACAGATGAGTAATATCACCTTCGTCGCTGTAGCCAAATAACAGTTTCTGCGCGGCGACGGAGCCAGAGGAATAAACATAGAGATCAATCCCTTGCGCTTTCCACTTTTCCAGCGCAGGCAGTACGTCCGGGTAGAGGTGGCCGGTAAAGTCGCCGTTCACGTAGCCGTCATGCCAGATGATCCCCTGCAGGGCTTTGAGCGCCGTGGATTTGCGGTCTTCATCCATAAAGGCAAACAGGGCGTCGATAAGCTCGCTGACGCTGGCGTGCGGGTTACCGATTTCATCACGCAGGTTGTCCAGAATGGATTTGACCGGCTCGGCGTACTGCTGCGCGGTCACGAAGGCCGCCAGCCGCTCACGCGCGTAGGGGAACAAAACGTCATGGACAAAACGGATATCGCTGGTGGTCCCTTCAATATCCGTCACAATCGCGCGAATCATACTCTCTCCAGTTGTCGTAAACGCATTTCGCATTCAAATAAGAATTCTAGTCCTTCCAGATGACGGCGGGCCTCGGCCACGTCGCGTCCCCAGCAGGTTAAGCCATGACCGCGCAGAAGAAAACCATAATTAAGCGGGCGTTCCTGTGCGTAATGGGCGATTCGGGAGGCGAGGGCGTCAATATCCTGGTCGTTATCGAAGACCGGGATAGCCACCGTATCCAGATGCGTGGTCTGCCCGGTGAGGGATTTTTGCATCTCAAAGCCGCTGATGTTGAGCTCGGCTTCTTTGACCAGACGCGACAGCACCGTGGCGTTGACGGTATGAACGTGCAGGACGGCGTTGGCTTCCGGGAACAGGCGATAAATCAGCGTGTGAAGACCGGTTTCCGCCGACGGCCTGCGGCCAGACGGCGCGCGGTTGGTGGCAATTTCAACCTGCAGAAAATCCGCCGTTGTCAGGCTGCCTTTGTCTTTGCCGGATTCGCTGAGCCAGCAGAGGCGCTCGTCCTGACGCACCGACATGTTGCCGCCGGTGGCGGGTGCCCAGCCTTTGGCGCCAATCCAGCGGCAGGCGTCGACAAGATGTGTGAGTTGCAGGTTGTCTGTCATTTCCTTTTACCCTCGCGGCCAGGAATATTCATATGGTTTAGACGTCTAAGCGTCTTGATTGCCAAAGACTAACATCGTGTTATAGTGGCAGCAACATAAGTATTACAAGCAGGCACGACACAATGAGCAATAACGCATTGATTCCTCAGAGTAAACTTCCCAATCTCGGTACTACCATCTTTACGCAGATGAGCGCTCTGGCGCAGCAGCACAATGCCATTAACCTTTCTCAGGGATTCCCGGATTTCGACGGCCCGACCTATCTGCAGGAGCGCCTGGCGTACCACGTGGCGCAGGGGGCGAATCAGTATGCGCCGATGACGGGCGTGCAGGCGCTGCGGGAAGCCATTGCGGATAAAACGGCGGAGCTGTACGGCCATAAGCCCGATGCGAACAGCGATATTACGGTGACGGCAGGGGCGACCGAAGCGCTCTATGCGGCCATCACCGCGCTGGTGCGTACGGGCGATGAAGTTATCTGCTTTGATCCGAGCTACGACAGCTATGCGCCTGCGGTTGAACTCTCCGGCGGCGTGGTGAAGCGCGTGGCGCTTCAGCCGCCGCATTTTCGCCCTGACTGGCAGGCGTTTGCTGCGCTGCTGAGCGACAAAACCCGCCTGGTGATCCTGAATACCCCGCACAACCCGTCGGCGACGGTGTGGCAAAAGGCCGATTTCGCCGCGCTGTGGCAGGCGATTGCGGAGCGTGAAATTTACGTGCTCAGCGATGAAGTCTACGAGCACATCTGCTTTGCAGAAGAAGGACACGCCAGCGTGCTGGCCCATCCGCAGCTTCGCGAGCGTGCTATCGCCGTCTCGTCATTCGGTAAGACTTACCATATGACCGGCTGGAAAGTGGGCTACTGCGTCGCACCGGCGGCTATCAGCGCCGAGCTGCGCAAGGTGCACCAGTACCTGACCTTTGCCGTGAACACGCCGGCTCAGCTGGCGCTGGCGGATATGCTGCGCGCCGAGCCGGAGCACTATCGCGAGCTGCCGCACTTCTATCGTGAACGTCGGGATCTGTTTGTGGCGGCGCTAAGCAAAAGTCGTCTGGAAATTTTGCCCTCAGAAGGGACCTATTTCCTGCTCGCCGACTACAGCGCGATATCGGATCTGGACGACGTGAGTTTCTGCCAGTGGCTGACGAAAGAGGTGGGCGTAGCCGCCATTCCGCTGTCTGTATTCTGCGCCGATCCCTTCCCGCATAAGCTGATTCGTCTTTGCTTTGCGAAGCAGGAATCGACGCTGCTGGCGGCGGCAGAGCGTCTTAACACGCTCTGATTATTTCACCGTCCAGGCTTCTGAATAACGACGGTCTGCAAACAGCTCCAGCAGACCGTTGATTTGCTTGAGGCGCAAGACTTCATCGCTGTCCATTCCCAGCTCCTTGCTTATTCTCTCGTCATTCCAGCCAAGCTGCACCAGCTCGCGAACGATCTCCGACATAGCGTTAATCTGGTGTCGACCCCGCGCCCGGTTGTGACGAATAGTGGCAGCCATACGGTCATGTTTATCCTGTCGGTCCTGGCGCAGGAAGGTGACAGGAAGATAACCCTTGAGCTGGTGCTTCAGTGCCGCCCGATTTTTACCGATTTCATGGCGATGAAAACCATCCACAATTTCGTAATGTTGCGGTTCACTTTCTGTCACAACGATAGGTTGGGTGAATCCATCGAGTTCCAGCGACTTACTGAGCAGCCGTTTTTCTGGCGGGGCAACGTTATTGGGGTTGTAGTCGTTAGCGGTAATAGCGTCCTGTCTGATCCAGAGGACGCAGTCTATCGGTTGCGCACGAAACGGACTGTGTTTATGGATCGCTTCACGAAAAGCATTTATGGCGTTAATGCGTTCCTCTTCGGGAAGTGACTGAAGGTACGTTTCCATCTCGTTGATTAGTTTTTGTCGCATAATATGCCCCACTCCTTGCGTTTCGCCTTCACTCTGTCGCTGTAGCGCTGATAATGTTTGGGTTTATTTGGGCTGAACGATAGCGCCCTGCACCAGTAGTCGTTATTCAGGAGAACCTTACAAATACGGCGCCATGAGGGAACATCTTTGGCACCGATGTCACCGTCCTGCGTATCGGGAATATCCTCTGCGCCTCTCTTCTGATACCAGTGCAGATAAATGGCGATTTTATTGCGGTAATGCTCTGCCGTATTTTGCGGCATGCTGTCGAGGAGCAGCATGGCATATTCGCGCCAGCACAGGTGTTCGGGTTTCAGAATTTTTCGGTGACCATAAAAATGGTTATCGTGTCCGGCGTACATCCCCCCGCTGCGCGCACCGCTCACGCGCTCACACATGGCCGCCCAGCGATCGGGCTCAACAACGTGGTAGAGCCATAATCCCTGGCGCTGTTCCGGACCAAAGGGTTCACAAATCCGCATGTAGCGTAGCGGCACGCCGGCCTGAAACATCAGGTCATAGAGTGGGTTATAGCAACACCCTGATTTGGCGAACCAGGTCCATATATCGGCGGTTTTCCAGTCGTAGAGAGGGTAGATATACCAGGCATGTCCTCCCGGTGCGACGGTTGTCCAGGGTTTATCGTCGGCAAACCGCTGTTTACGCGCCGACGCGACAGCCAGAAAACGGTTGTATGACTCATCGGCGCGGATGCCAATCAGTACCGCCGCCGGGCGATTGCGAGAGAACCAGTCGGAGAAACCGCGGACAAAGGTTTCAAACGTCATGCCTGGCTGGTAGAAGGGAAAAAAAGCGGGATCGGTTATCGCATCGTCAGGAGGCTGGCGGACCCATTGTGTGCCGGGTTCCCAGCATTGCCATTCCGGCTGGAATTGCGACAGTGAATTTTGCGTTGTCAGGGGGAGCGCGACCCACCAGAAATGGTCGATGACATCGCTGTACAACTCGCGCATATGTTCCACATGGATAATGGTATGGGAAAACTGCGCTTCCCAGTCGATAAAGAGCACATCTATTTTGATGTTCATCAGTCGCGCCTGCTGGGCAACCAGATGCAGCATGACGGTGGAGTCTTTACCTCCTGAAAAAGAAACACAGATTCTGGGTAAGTTTTCGAGCGTCCATTTTATTCGCTCCCGAGCAGCGGTAAGAACATCCTGATTTAAAGGGTATTTATAAATTGACATGCTTATTCTCATCCTGAGGAATAAATACCTGACTGTAGCGTCAATACTAATAAGAGGATTATATCAGTCAATAATTAATTGGATATGTAACGGTTATGCCGCGTAATTCTATAACGGTGGTGTATGTTTTAACGGTGTGGTTCCCATTTTGTGCGAGAACCACAGCAATATCTCACGGTAAGGATATTTCTTCAATAAAACTCGCGAATGCCGAGCTATTGAGCGCGGAACGATTGTACATCATGTAAATATCAATGCTGGGGAATTGAATGTCAGTTTCCACTTTTCGCAGGTTGAGGGCTGGCCCATATTGTTCGAAGGCCGGCGCGGGCACTAATCCTATGAGGTCGGACGAACCAATCACCGACAGAAGGGATATAAAAGAGTCGCTGCGATAGACAATATTTCTTTCGGTTAACAGGTTTTCGGCCTTTTCCTGATAGTCTTTGAAGCTGTTTTCATCGTTCAGGTAGGCGGTGAAGTTTTCATTCAGAATCTCTTCACGCGTGGGATTTTCACTGAGACGGGGATGGCCCTCCCGACAAACGAGGACGAAAGGAAGTTTATGGTAAAGGCTACAGGCGACAGAATGATTGTTAGAAGAAGAAAACGAAAATATCAGGTCGGCTCTTCTGTAGGCTAAGAGATCTTCTGCTGAATCAGACGAAAGAAAAACATCATGTAATTCAATTGAATAGTTATGGTTTTCCATCAACAGTTTTATAGGGTCAAGCGTTGCTTTCGTACTCATAAAATGCGGGCAATAAATGACAAAGTTCTTCTTCAACCCGCTGCTGTGCATGATATTGATAGTCTGCTCCAGCTGGTTCAGGTTCTGTTCCAGATGATGATGCAAATTGACGCCGACGGTCGTGGGCGTGATCCCTTTACCGGAACGGATAAACAGAGGATCGTTGAGTTGTCCTCTCAGACGCTGCAGTGACTGGCTCACGGCTGAGGGTGTGATATACAGCGTCTCGGCGGCTTTACTGATACTAAGGTGCTGATAAATGCACTCGAAAATGACTAACAGATTAAGATCGAATTTTTTAAGGTCATACAGGTTTGCCATGTTTCGTCCTGAGGGTACTGCGTTTGCTGTGGTTATCATATAACTGATAACAATAGTTTAAGGCTAACCATTTATAACTCTTTCGGTTAGCTCTCTTAGTTTTAAATTAAATCATCTTAATATATCACGGTGGCAGATTATTGAAATAGCGCTTCAAAAGCGATTAAGACAATTTTACCTTAGGAAAGGGAACAATCATTTTAAATGACAACTGTCATTTATATATTGCGATAGTTTTATAATAAAAATAAATTTATAACGCATCGGAATGATGTTCGACACAACCTATCACAGCCATAGGCAGGAATGCCTCTCTTATGGATTGCTCAATCCCTGCGCGGGTGTTGTAATCAAACGGCTGTTACCGCCTTGATATAAAGGGTTGTAGAGCGCAACGCAACGCCAGTTTCGGCTGGCACTGAATGTACCTGCGGGGAATTCAGGTATCAGGGCCGCCCGTTGAGGCGGCCTTTTTACTTTCAGGCTTTCCTGTAAAAGGTTCACCTTGTTGTCTTGTCGACGTTGTAAGGTTTGGCTGATTGATTTGATAAAGCATACGCATTAGCCCCGATGAATAAAGTTGGTTACCTTACACCTCAACGAAAACACGGAGGAAGTACAGATGTCTTTGATTAACACCAAAATTAAACCTTTCAAAAACCAGGCGTTCAAAAACGGTGAGTTCATCGAAGTTACCGAGAAAGATACCGAAGGCCGCTGGAGCGTCTTCTTCTTCTATCCGGCTGACTTTACCTTCGTTTGCCCGACTGAACTGGGTGACGTTGCAGACCATTACGATGAACTGCAGAAGCTGGGCGTAGACGTTTACTCCGTCTCTACCGATACCCACTTCACCCACAAAGCATGGCACAGCAGCTCCGAAACCATCGCGAAAATCAAATACGCGATGATCGGCGACCCGACTGGCGCCCTGACCCGTAACTTCGACAACATGCGTGAAGATGAAGGCCTGGCTGACCGCGCCACCTTCGTTGTTGACCCGCAGGGCATTATCCAGGCTATCGAAGTTACCGCTGAAGGTATCGGCCGTGATGCTTCTGACCTGCTGCGTAAAGTGAAAGCCGCTCAGTACGTGGCTTCTCACCCAGGCGAAGTATGCCCGGCGAAATGGAAAGAAGGCGAAGCGACGCTGGCTCCATCCTTAGATCTGGTTGGTAAAATCTAAGTTTTGCCCATTCGGTAATTAATGGGCGCACCCGCGCCCATTTCATTCCAGCACCATGATGCAAGTTGCATTCAGGCCGCCCGTATAAGGCAGCTTGCATGATGACGTCTTAAGAGAGGGAAGAACAATGCTCGACACTAACATGAAAACCCAGCTCAAGGCCTACCTTGAGAAACTGACCAAACCCGTTGAGCTGATTGCCACGCTGGACGACAGCGCCAAATCGGCAGAAATCAAGGAACTGCTGGCGGAGATCGCCGAGCTGTCGCCGAAAGTGACCTTCAAAGAAGACAACGCGCTGCCGGTCCGTAAGCCCTCTTTCCTGATTACCAACCCAGGCTCCGACCAGGGACCGCGCTTTGCCGGCTCGCCGCTGGGTCACGAATTTACCTCACTGGTGCTGGCGCTGCTGTGGACCGGTGGTCATCCGTCAAAAGAAGCGCAGGCGCTGCTGGAGCAGATCCGCGATATCGACGGTGATTTCGAATTTGAAACCTATTACTCGCTCTCCTGCCACAACTGCCCGGACGTGGTGCAGGCGCTGAACCTGATGTCGGTTCTGAACCCGCGCATCAAGCACACGGCGATTGACGGCGGTACCTTCCAGAATGAAATCACCGATCGCAACGTGATGGGCGTTCCGGCGGTCTACATGAACGGCAAAGAGTTCGGCCAGGGCCGTATGACGCTGACCGAAATCGTAGCCAAAGTGGATACCGGTGCTGAAAAACGTGCGGCGGAAGAGCTGAACAAACGCGATGCTTACGACGTGCTTATCGTCGGTTCCGGCCCTGCGGGCGCGGCGGCAGCGGTGTACTCTGCGCGTAAAGGTATTCGTACCGGCCTGATGGGCGAACGTTTTGGCGGCCAGGTGCTCGATACCGTGGACATCGAAAACTACATCTCCGTGCCGAAGACCGAAGGCCAGAAGCTGGCGGGGGCGCTGAAGGCGCACGTCAGCGACTACGACGTGGACGTGATTGACAGCCAGAGCGCCAGCAAGCTGGTTCCGGCAGCGGTCGAGGGTGGTTTACACCAGATTGAAACCGCGTCCGGCGCGGTGCTGAAAGCGCGCAGCATTATCATTGCCACCGGCGCGAAATGGCGCAACATGAACGTTCCGGGCGAAGATCGGTACCGTACCAAAGGCGTGACCTACTGCCCGCACTGCGACGGCCCGCTGTTTAAAGGTAAACGCGTGGCGGTGATCGGCGGCGGTAACTCCGGCGTGGAAGCGGCTATCGACCTGGCGGGGATTGTTGAGCACGTTACCCTTCTGGAGTTCGCTCCAGAGATGAAGGCCGACCAGGTTCTGCAGGATAAAGTTCGCAGCCTGAAAAACGTCGACATCGTACTGAACGCGCAGACCACGGAAGTGAAGGGCGACGGCAGCAAAGTGACCGGCCTGGAATACCGCGACCGCGTGAGCGGCGACGTGCACAGCGTTCAGCTGTCAGGGATCTTCGTGCAGATTGGTCTGCTGCCAAATACCACCTGGTTGGAAGGCGCGATTGAGCGCAACCGCATGGGCGAAATCATCATCGATGCGAAATGTGAAACCAGCGTGAAAGGCGTGTTTGCGGCGGGCGACTGCACCACCGTGCCGTACAAACAGATCATTATCGCCACGGGCGAAGGGGCGAAGGCGTCTCTGAGTTCCTTTGACTACCTGATTCGCACCAAAACCGCATAACAGAAGAAAGTACAGAAGAAAGTAAGGCTACACCTGCAATAGCGAGAGGCCACCGAAAGGTGGCCTCTTTTTTTATCTTACGACCATCACCGGTATATGGGTGTGGCGGATCACGCTGGAGGCGTTAGAGCCCAGCAGATGCGTGGTAATGGAAGGGTTGCGCGAACCGATGACCACCACGTCTGCTTTTAGCTCGTTCGCCAGTTCGTTTACCGCATCGCGAACGCTGCCGAATCTGACGTGCGTTTTGATGCGCGAAGGGTCGATGCTGAAGTGGCTGACCATGGTTTGCAGGCGAGTTTCCGCTTCATGCTGCAAATGCTCCTCGAAGCGACGCACGTCGGCGGCAAAGCGGTGCAGGCTCAGGCTGGCGGAGCCCGGCAGTACGTGCAAAAGATGGATAACACCGTCCTGCTGCGCCAGGAACTCCGCATGGCGTACGGCCTTGTCGCTCAGCTCCATCTCAAAAACATCAACCGGCATAATGATTCTCTGATACATACCCGTTTCTCCTTGTTTATAAACGCTGAATTCATTCAACCATAAAATAAAAATGGTTTCTGTAAGCGCCCCGTCAGTTTTCTTATCTCACCAGGATAAATCTCAAAAGCCCCGTATTCCAGGGCAGACCTTCAGGGGTAGCTACCCTTATACACTTACCTGGAACCTTTCGGAGGTCGCATGAAAGCACTTACGTATCACGGTCCGCACCATGTACGCGTCGAGAATGTCCCCGATCCCATTATCGAACAGCCCGACGATATCATTCTGCGCGTCACGGCCACGGCTATCTGCGGCTCCGATTTGCATCTCTATCGCGGAAAGATCCCGAAGGTGCAGCACGGCGACATTTTTGGCCATGAGTTTATGGGGGAAATCGTCGAGTGCGGCGCAGAGGTGAAGAATTTGCAAAAAGGCGATCGCGTGGTGATCCCCTTTGTCATTGCCTGCGGAGACTGTTTCTTCTGCCGTCTGCAGCAATACGCGGCCTGTGAGAATACCAATGCCGGGCAGGGCGCCGCGCTGAACAAAAAGCAAATCCCCGCGCCGGCCGCGCTGTTTGGCTACAGCCATCTCTACGGCGGCGTGCCGGGGGGACAGGCGGAATATGTCCGCGTGCCAAAAGGCAACGTCGGGCCGTTTAAGATCCCGCAACTCCTCTCCGATGATAAGGCGCTGTTCCTTTCCGATATTTTGCCCACGGCCTGGCAGGCGGCAAAAAATGCGCAGATTGAAAAAGGCTCAAGCGTTGCGGTTTTCGGCGCCGGGCCGGTGGGGCTACTGACTATTGCCTGCGCGCGGTTGCTAGGCGCTGAGCAGATCTTTGTTATCGATCACCACCCGTACCGTTTGCGATTTGCCGAGGCGCGTTACGGCGCAATCCCCATCAACTTTGATGATGATAACGACGCAGCGGAAAAAATCATCGAGCAGACCGCTGGCCAGCGCGGCGTTGATGCCGTGATTGATGCGGTAGGGTTCGAAGCGAAAGGCAGCACCACCGAAACGATCCTCAGCAATCTTAAAATTGAAGGCAGCAGCGGCAAAGCGCTGCGGCAGTGCATTGCTGCCGTTCGACGCGGTGGCGTAGTTAGCGTACCCGGCGTGTACGCCGGGTTTATTCATGGCTTCCTGTTTGGCGATGCCTTTGATAAGGGGCTGACGTTTAAGATGGGCCAGACGCACGTCCATGCCTGGCTGGGTGAACTGCTGCCGCTGATCGAAAAAGGGCTGCTTACTCCGGAAGAGATTGTGACCCATTATCTCCCCCTTGCCGATGCGGAACGCGCCTATAAGGTATTCGAAAAACGGGAGGAGGAGTGCCGGAAGGTGATTCTGGTCCCTGGTGCAGAAACGCCCGAGGCCGCAGAGCAAAAAGTTAAGGGCCTGGTGAACGCTTTCCCGGGTGGGGTTGCATGAGTACTCGCCTAGCTGTGGCGTTCAAGATAAAGCACGGCCATGACGATAATCGCCGCAATAATCAGAAAAATAAGTGTGATAACCAGTATCTCACTCATGACCGTCCCCACGGCACCAAAACAGATTAAGCGTGGATTAAGGGCTTTTTGCGCGATATAAGAAAATGGGGTGAATTTACGGAAAGAGGATGCGGCTGCATCCTCTGTGCAAAGCGGGGCGCTTGTTCAGAAGTGGTTAACGCAGGTAATCGCCCGCGGCTTCTGGCTGGTAGAGCAACGCCAGCACTTCAAGATGGGCAGAGGCGCCGCCCGGCAACTCCCAGTGGATGGTATCGCCCGTGCGCAGGCCCAGCAGTGCGGCACCCACAGGCGCAAGAACAGAAAGCTGTGCGCTGCTGTCGGTCATCTGAGCCGGGTAAACCAGCGTGCGGGTCAGCTCTTCACCGGTGGTGAGGTTGCGGAATTTTACCTGGCTGTTCATGGTGACCACGTCATGCGGCATCGTCTCAGGCGTGCACATCTGCGCCCGGTCGAGCTCCTCATTCAGGGCGTCGGCCACGGGAAGTGAGGCAAACTCCGCTTTTTCCAGCAGCCTGTCGATACGTTCTGCGTCGAGCTCGTTGATGATAATTGTAGGTCTGGACATTTTTACTCCATGTCGTTAATGCTGCGCGTAACGCAGAAACCAATCCAAAAGAAAACCCTCGCCGTCTGGCAGCGAGGGTTTAACTCTCCCGATGATACTGGCTGAGCGCGCAAGTTTGAAGTGATGAAGGTCACATTCATGGTCCATATGAATTTTCGCTGAAATTTATTCAGTCTTCATTCCGGGCGGAATACGCTACGCTGAGTGTCCTGAACCCGGGCTTTGCGCGAAGCGCTATTCGCGTCCGCCCATCAACGAGAGAGAACTATGTACTTCTACCAACCGTCTCAGGGGCACGGCCTGCCGCACGATCCGCTGAACGCCATTATTGGTCCACGTCCGATCGGCTGGATCTCCTCATGCGACAAGGCCGGTCAGCTCAACCTCGCACCGTATAGCTTCTTTAACTGCTTTAACTATCGCCCGCCGATCATCGGCTTTTCCAGCAACGGCTGGAAGGACAGCGTACGTAATATTACCGAAACAAAGGAATTTGTCTGGAACCTTGCGACGCGCGATCTCGCGCAGGCGATGAACCAAACCTCTGCGATGCTTCCGCACGATCGGGATGAATTTAGCTTTGCCGGGCTAACGCCAGCGGCGAGCCAGCTGGTCAACGCGCCCCGCGTCGCAGAAAGCCCGGTGAACTTTGAGTGCCGCCTGTCGCAGTGCATTCAGCTTACCGGTGCTGACGGCACACCGGTCGATACCTGGCTGGTGCTGGGGGAGGTGGTCGGTATCCATATTGCCGAAATGCTGCTGGAAGAGGGGATTTACCAGACGGCGAAAGCGCAGCCCATCCTGCGTGCGGGAGGGCCGACGGCGTATTATGGCATCAGTGATGAAAACCGGTTTGATATGGTGCGCCCGGGCGCGGATCAGTAGCCGGCTTTATCAATCACGAACTGTTTTCCGCAGTTACCCGGATGTGGCTGCGGGGCCAATGACGCCGCAGAAAGCGGGTTGTTAATGGTGTCCGCCTTTAGCGAAACCTGCATCTCGGTCAGATACGCCGGATTGCCGTTGCAGGTCAGCTTGATCGCTTTGATGTTTTCTTTTCCCCAGCTTTTGGCAACGGCACCGTCAAAGTCGCTGCGATTGACGGTTTTCCCGTAATTATCGGCGAGGAATTTACCGACCGCGCTGTTTTTAACTTCCTGATTCATCCGCACCATCGTGCCGAAATAGGCATCCGGATCGAAACCAAAGCAGACGCCATGTTTGGCATATTCATAACGTTCCAGGCAGGAATTACCGCCCGCGCCCGGCATCACGTCGTTGAGCTTTGCGGCTGCGGAAAGCGACAGTCCGGTTTCGGCGGCATCGCATTTGCGGCTAGCCTTTACTTCCGGCATGTTCGGAATGGGGCGCGTGGCGCAGCTAAAACGCATCCACCGACGTTCATCCACGCCGCGAGCGGCAATGGATTTTGGCAGGCCAGGCCATAGCCCGTGGACGGTCAGAAAATCGGCTTTATTATCGCGCTCTTTTTGCAGGCGACATTCGTCAGGTTCGTTGCGGTTGCGTTCGACCATGCTCTGGCAAAACCCGGTTTGCCAGGACAGAGCCAGCACATAGCGATCGAAATCGCCATACTGTGTTGCCTTCAGCGGTTCCGCCTGTGCGGAGAAGAGACAGAGAGCAAGCGCGATTGCGCCAGACGGGATGACGATATCCTTCCTGAACATATGATTTCCTGATCGAATGAGCACGATTAATTTCTGGAAGTTATTAAAGCACAAAAAGCGCCTACAGGCGCTTTTTGGATATCTCTAATTTAGCTTAGGCCGCGCCGGGTACCAGCACTTCCGTGGCGATAATCACGATAATCAGACCAACTATAACGGGCACTGAGGTGCGTTTGACGACTTCGAATGGCGAGATTTTCGCCATCCCGGCAACGGCGACGACCACACCCGACACCGGCGAAATGGTGCGGCCCAGATTTGATGCCTGCAGCATGGGAATGGAAAGGTAGGCCGGGTTAATACCGGAGGAGTGAGCCAGTTTCGGGATCATCTCAACGAAAGCGTAGAAAGGTGCATTACCGGAACCGGTGGTCATTGCCGCCAGCATGGTGAGCACCACCAGAACCAGCATCAGGATAATACTGGCCGAGCCGAACGAGGTGGCGATAGAAATCAGGCTCTGGATAAAGCCGATCGTGCTCAGACCCTGGGCAAAAACGCCCGCTGCAACCAGCAGGATAACCACGCCAGCGAAGGCATCCGCCATACCGCGATACGCAACTTCCAGACCCGAGAAGACTTTTTGCGTGTTAAAACCGCGCACAAACTCCAGCACGGCGGCCAGCAGCATGCAGATAACCAGAATGGTGATGATGTGCAGCTGTGGACCCCATTTTCCGTCAAAAATCAGCACTCCGACGATCGGGGTGAACGGCAGAATGGCATAGAACGCGGGAGCGGTCGTGGTGATTTCACTCACGTCCATCATTTCATGGCTGATGTTTTCTTTCTTATCGAGATAGCGCTGCCAGAAGAAATGCGCGATCCCCATGCCCATGATGGCAACAATTGAGATCGGTAACGTGGTTTTAAAGGCGAAGTCGATGAGTGACATCTCCGCCGCCTTTGCCGCCAGCACAACGTCGCCGGAGGTCGGGGAGAGAATAATCGCTGCCGGAGACGCGCAAATTGCCGCGGCCGCGCCACGGCTGATACCGACGTTCACCATGACCGGGAACAGCGTCGCCATGAGCAGTACGCCAAGCCCGGTAGCCGACGAAACGGCCAGTGACATCAGGCAGGCGAGGAAATAGGCGGCGACCATTAGCAGATACGGCGAGTTGATGTATTGCAGGGGTTTAGAGGCAAGCTTAACGACCATGTCGTTGGCGCCAATATGGGTCATGTAGGCTGCAAAACCGCACAGCATCATGATCATCATACCCAGGTCACCGCCGCGGCTCATGAGCAATATTTTAATGTATTCAACAATATCTGTAGCCGTGTAACCGGTGCTGGTCGCGCTGGCAGGTAACACCTGGTGCCCCATTATTGCGCTGATAATCAGCAGCGTTAGACCGCCGACAAATAATACGCCCGTGGCCGAGTAGCCTTTAATGATGTAGCGTGCGACGCCGACAATGACGACGACTCCAATAAGGAGTTCGAATAACGTAAGCATGATTTCCCCTGTATCTCTGCTGCAATGGAGCACAAAAAATCAAAAAAAAGAAGGATGAAAATGTGCCGAATAATTGGCCTGTTCTTGCTGATTAAAATCAATAAACAGACGACTAAAGAACAGAACAACCGTCTTTTTGCCATGGCCCATACATTTATGTCATGAGGGTCTTGACCGTTAGAAATAGCGCAACATGTCCCAATAATGATAACAAATTGTTAATGCTTTGTGTGGTTTTACATGTCACTGATTCAGAACATTAAATGGGTAAAGGCACACCCCTTGTGGGTTTATTTTGAACGCATCGCCGCCTTTCCTTAAGAATATTCCCGAAAAGAAGCTGAATAATTAGGAATAAGGCCGATGTCGTTAAGCTTTGATTCAACTACTTTATGGTAAACTTTGCCTCGAATACTAAGAATGGTAATTGCATTGTGATTGTACGTAATACATTTTTCTCTATTTTGTTGTTTATTTTTGGGCAGTTAACGTTTTGTTCTGTTGCACAGGCAGAAGGCAACGCGACGGATAAAGGCTGGTTCTCAACCTTTACGGATAATGTTTCCCAGACATGGACGGCACCTGAACATTATGATCTCTATGTCCCGGCAATAACGTGGCATGCGCGTTTTGCTTATGACAAAGAGAAAACCGATAAATACAACGAGCGTCCGTGGGGCGCGGGTTTTGGCCAGTCGCGCTGGGATGAAAAGGGAAACTGGCATGGCATCTATCTGATGGCCTTCAAAGACTCGTTTAATAAATGGGAGCCGATTGGGGGGTATGGCTGGGAAAAAACCTGGCGGCCGCTAGCGGACGAGAACTTCCACGTCGGTTTGGGCTATACCGCCGGGGTTACTGCACGTGATAACTGGAAATACATTCCAATCCCGGTGCTGCTGCCTTTGGCCTCTATCGGCTATGGCCCCGCAACGTTCCAGATGACCTACATTCCGGGTACGTACAACAACGGTAACGTTTACTTCGCCTGGATGCGTTTTCAGTTTTAACTGACAAAACGTTACATGCTGGTGAAAAAACGCGCAGGCGTTGATTCATAAGCGATAAAAATCTGTCAGTGAAAATTAACGCGACTTTAGTCACTTTTTATCAAAGATCCGCTGGACAAAAGGTCCCACAATTGATGTACTGATAACCGACACAGCATTTGTGTCGTTTTTTAATGTAAAGGTAATTTTGATGTCTAAGATTAAAGGTAACGTTAAGTGGTTTAATGAGTCCAAAGGATTCGGTTTCATTACTCCTGAAGATGGCAGCAAAGACGTGTTCGTACACTTCTCTGCAATCCAGTCTAATGGTTTCAAAACTCTGGCTGAAGGTCAGCGTGTAGAGTTCGAAATCACTAACGGTGCCAAAGGCCCTTCTGCTGCTAACGTAATCGCTCTGTAATTCAGACGCGTCAGCAAGAATTTCAAAACCCGCTCACTGAGCGGGTTTTTTTCGTTTTGAATCAGCCAAGCAGATACATTTTCAGGAAGCTGGCAACGATCAGCACGCTCAACAACACCATTCCTGCGCTCATCAGACTCTGTTTCATTCTGTCCCCCTCGTTCAGTATTACATTCAGAGTGACAGAGAAAAATTAAGCCAACATTAACGGTTCGGCTGTTAATGCGCGCTTGCGGAAGAAAATAGCCAAAATGCGATCCCCGTCATCGCAAAGGAGCCGAGCATATTGATCGCCACATTCATCAGCGCCCAGCCGATACGGCCTTCCTGAAAGAGAAAAACCGTCTCCGCAGAAAAGGTTGAGAAGGTGGTCAAACCGCCGCAGAATCCGGTGGTAATCAACACCTTCCACATTGGGTCGATGTGCGTCATTCGGTTAAACCAGGCCAGCCCCATACCAATGATAAAGGCACCAATCAGGTTTGCGGCAAGTGTTCCCATAGGAATCGCCTGATGCAGGGGGTTAAACCGCATACTCAGAAACCATCGCGCAACGCTACCCGTTCCCCCACCAATAAAAACGGCTAAAAGTAGTTGTAACACGCTAAATACCTGCTATTTGATGTGTAAGAGTAGCGAGTTTAACGCCGTTTATGATGAGGGGACAAATATGTATGTAGCGGTAGGGCAGTTTGCCGTCACGCCTGACTGGCATGAGAATGCGAGAACATGCGTCAACCTGATGATGCAGGCCCGGCAGAAAGGCGCGTCGCTGTTGGTTCTCCCTGAGGCGCTGCTGGCCAGAGATGATAACGACCCGGATTTATCCGTGAAGTCCGCGCAGCCGCTGGATGGCGAATTCTTACAGCAATTACTCGGCCAAAGCGCAGGCAATACGATGACGACGATCTTAACGATCCATGTTCCTTCCACGCCGGGTCGCGCGGTGAATACACTCGTGGCGATTCGTGACGGGGCCATCGTGGCACATTACGCCAAGCTTCACCTCTATGATGCGTTCAGCATCCAGGAGTCGCGACGCGTTGACCCCGGAGACAATATCCCTCCGCTGCTGGAGATTGACGGATTTAAGATCGGACTGATGACCTGCTATGACCTGCGTTTTCCCGAGCTGGCGCTCCATCTGGCGCTGCAGGGGGCTGACGTGCTGGTACTGCCTGCCGCGTGGGTCAAAGGGCAGTTAAAAGAGCATCACTGGGCAACGCTGCTTGCGGCACGCGCGCTGGATACAACCTGCTATGTCGTTGCCGCAGGGGAATGTGGCACGAAAAACATCGGGCAAAGCAGGGTGGTTGATCCGCTGGGGGTGACGATCGCCGCCGCCGCTGAAGCCCCGCATTTGCTGGTGGCGGAGATAAACTCAGAAAGAATTGCGCTTGCGCGTCAGCAATTACCCGTTCTTCGCAATCGTCGGTTTGCGCCACCGCAATTATTGTGATGTTTTTTTCAACAATGCTTGATTCACCTTGTTACAGATTGCTATTGTGTGCACGCGCAAAATGACCGTTAATACAGTCAGGTTTTGGCGCTGAATGCAGCCTGTTTTAAGTAAAGAAGGTATCTATGGGTGAGATTAGTATTACCAAACTGCTGGTGGTTGCCGCACTGGTCGTCCTGCTGTTTGGTACCAAGAAGTTACGCACGCTGGGTGGTGACCTGGGGGCTGCCATCAAAGGCTTTAAGAAAGCGATGAACGATGATGATGCAGCAGCGAAGAAAAGCGCCGAGGATGACGTTCCGGCAGACAAGCTTTCTCACAAAGAGTGACAGCAACGCCTGAGGGCTTGCGAAAAAAAACCGGCTCATGAGGCCGGTTTTTTTGTATTACTGTAAATGAATATTACAGCATTATTTAACTTCTTCGCCTTTAGCCTGCATATCGGCATGGTATGAGGAGCGAACGAATGGGCCGCAGGCAGCGTGGGTGAAGCCCATCGCCATCGCTTCGGCTTTCATTTCATCGAACTCGTCCGGGCTCACGTAGCGCTGTACCGGCAGGTGGTGACGGCTTGGCTGCAGATACTGTCCGAGGGTAAGCATGGTCACACCGTGGCGGCGAAGATCGCGCATCACCTCGATGATTTCATCATTGGTTTCACCCAGACCCACCATCAGACCAGACTTGGTCGGAATATGCGGATGCGCTTCTTTGAAACGCTCCAGCAGTTTCAGGGACCAGTTATAGTCAGCGCCCGGACGGACCTGACGGTAAAGCCGCGGCACGTTCTCCAGGTTGTGGTTAAACACATCTGGCGGCGTCGCGGTCAGGATATCCAGCGCGCGGTCCATACGGCCGCGGAAGTCAGGCACCAGCGTCTCGATTTTGATGTTAGGGCTTTTCTCGCGAATGGCCGTAATACAGTCGGCGAAGTGCTGAGCACCACCATCACGCAGGTCGTCACGGTCAACGGATGTGATAACCACATAACGCAGCGCCATGTCGGCGATGGTCTGTGCCAGTTTCTGGGGTTCGTTAGCATCAGGCGCGACTGGACGGCCATGAGCAACATCGCAGAACGGGCAGCGGCGGGTACAGATAGCACCCAGAATCATAAACGTCGCGGTACCGTGATTGAAACATTCAGCAAGGTTCGGACAAGAGGCTTCTTCACACACGGAGTGAAGACCATTCTTGCGCATCGCCGCTTTGATCCCCTGGATACGCGAAGAGTCGGCCGGAAGTTTGATTTTCATCCATTCCGGTTTTCTTAACAGCGCCTCGCGCTCTGTAGCCACGTTTTTAACCGGGATAAGGGCCATTTTATCGGCATCGCGGTATTTAACACCGCGTTCCATCACAATGGGTTTACTCATAGCGTGCGTGTTCCAGTTGCGAATATCGAAGGAAAGCGTTTCAATTCAAGGGAATGTTGTATTTATCAACTATTTTTGAACGAACGACAGGCAGTATATCATTGAAACGGTCGTTAAAGCAGCCTGCCAGATCGCCAATTTGTAAAATAGTTGTTGTTTTGTGCCTTTTGCCCTGCGGGTTGCAGGGGCTTGTGCTGGCTAAACCTGTCAGAAGGCCTGACGGATGATGCGGATGACGTTTTCCAGGACCGGATCGCGCAAACTCAGCTTGTTGTAATGCAGTGAAATCTCGATAGATTCCGCATTAAGCTGGCTGAGCGGGATGCTTTCCAGCGGCCAGCATTTTTGTAGCAGGCTGTACAGGCGTGATGGCATAACGCACAGCATATCGCTGCTGCCGATCAGGGATGCGGTGGTAAACATATTGTAACTGCTGAAGCTGATCTGACGTTCCGGGAAAATTTCATCAATACGCTGACGAAGTGCATGATTAGATTGCCCTTCGGTCATGAAAGACGAGTGATCGTAGTTGCGCAGGTTTTCGATGGTTAACGGCTCGCTAAGAGCAGGATGCTGCTGGCGGCAAACCAGTACCAGGTTATCCGCATAAAGCACATTTTGCCCCAGCGCTCTGGCACTGAAGCTGCCGCTTTCAATAATCAGGTCCGTCTGGAACTGGGCAAGCTGAATGTCAGGTTCATTGAGAGGCACATTGCGAAGCAGGAGCTGCGGAGCATGCTCTTTTACGGCCTGGAAGATCGCCGGCATCACCAGCACCCCGACAGAAGGGGAACAGCCGATGGTGATGGTTCGCTGCTTATCATAGCTCCCGGTTAAATCCAGTGCGCCCAGAATCGACTCTAGCCCCTGGCTGATGTACTCGTGGAGATGCGTGGCATAAGCCGTCGGCGTTACCCCCTGGCCCTTACGGATAAATAACGGGTCGGGAAATATAGCGCGTAGCTTTTGGATTGACTGGCTTATTGCTGATGGCGTGAGATTAAGAATTTTCGCAGCGTTAACGATACCCTTATGGACATATACCGCCTCAAAAATAGTCAGTAAATTGAGATCAATATTACGTAAAGTCCGAAAAATTTGCGGCTTGTCTTCGCCACCGGGTTCATTCAGTCGTTTGGCTGGTAAATTATTATACTCCACGCTTTCACTCCGTATACATTCACAATATGAATGATAGTTGAATTTATTTATTATGCTTGTAGAGATTCGTAAAGTGTTGGTTTTGTTTCACTTGTTTATCAAGGGCAAACGGTTGTGTGATAATTGCTCACCTTACTTATGCCGTGTTTGCCATGCTTGCTGGAGGCTAAATAATATGTGACGGTAATATTCGGGCGCTTCGAAAATATAGAATCTGTGGATTATTGTAAAGTGCAAAAGCTGTAAATAAACAGTGGCCCGCCAAATTATCGAGCCCTGTTGTATGATGTATTAAGCAGGGATATATTCGTGTGGTGGATTGTTAAGTAGTGCTAAAACGTTCCTCAAAAGCACTGGACGAATAGTTTCTGGCGTAGCGGTTTCAACCCACTGGCGTACCTGCGTCATTTCCATGCCGGCATAGCCGCAGGGGTTAATGCGCTGGAAAGGCGCGAGGTCCATATTAATATTCAAGGCCAGGCCATGGAATGAGCAGCCTTTACGAATACGCAGCCCCAGGGAGCAGATCTTCATTTCCCCAACGTAAACGCCCGGCGCATCGGCGCGTGGATGCGCGTCAATACCATATTCCGCCAGCGTGTTGATGACAGTTTGTTCCAGTAAGGTAACCAGCTCACGTACGCCAAGCTTTCTGCGTTTCAGATTGAGCAGGACGTACATCACCTGCTGTCCGGGCCCATGATAAGTAACCTGACCGCCGCGATCGCTCTGAATAACCGGGATATCTCCCGTCATTAGCAAATGTTCTGCTTTACCCGCCTGGCCCTGCGTAAATACCGGCAGGTGTTCGACCAGCCAGATTTCATCCGGGGTGCTGTCATCGCGTGAATCGGTGAAGTCATGCATAGCCTGGGAGACAGGCTCATAAGGTTGCAGGCCGAGGTGACGGACCAGAATTTTATCCTGAAACAAAACTGCGTCTCCGAAGACGAGGGACAAAAGGTGTGGGGGAGTATATCACAGCGGGGAGAGGGGTTACCCGGCAAACCGGGTAACCGCAAAGGGACTACAGCACCATACGAACAATTTCGATATTGCCGAGCTCTTCGTACAGCGTTTCCACCTGCTCAATGTGTGTCGCAGTGATGGTAATAGAAACCGAGTGGTAGTTGCCCTTGCTGCTTGGTTTTACTGACGGAGAGTAGTCACCCGGCGCATGGCGCTGTACCACTTCAACCACCTGATCAACCAGCTCAGGTTTCGCCAGACCCATTACTTTGTAGGTAAATGAGGTAGGGAATTCAAGCAGTTCGTTAAGTTTGGTTTTCATGTCAGCTCCGGCGTAACGTCAAAAAATAATAACTCCCACGTCAGGTGGGAGTTATCAGGATACTTAGTATATGGGGATCAAAATCACACTTTCAAGTGTTCAATTTTTAACCAAACCAGTGGTGGAACATCAATTTAATGTAATCAATGATTTTGCCGAAGAAATTGCCTTCAGGAATTTCTTGCAGGACAACCAGCGGACGCTGATCGATCGTTTTTCCATCCAGCTGGAAGTTGATCGTGCCCACAACCTGGTTTTTCTGCAGCGGGGCATGCAGCTCGGTGCTGTTCAGCACGTAGCTGGCTTTCAGATCCTTCATACGACCGCGTGGAATGGTCAGGTAGAGATCTTTATCAACGCCGAGTGAAGCACGGTCGTTGTCGCCGAACCAGACGGGTTCAGACGCAAACTCTTTGCCTGCTTTCAGTGGGTTCACGGTTTCGAAGAAGCGGAAGCCCCAGGTCAGCAGTTTCTTGCTTTCTGTTTCACGACCTTTAAAGGTGCGGCCGCCCATCACGGCAGAGATCAGACGCATCTGGCCTTCAGTGGCAGAGGCCACCAGGTTGTAGCCCGCTTTGTCGGTGTGGCCAGTTTTGATGCCGTCAACGTTCAGGCTGTTATCCCACAGCAGGCCGTTACGGTTGGTCTGACGAATACCGTTGAAGGTGAACTCTTTCTCTTTATAGATAGAGTATTCATTAGGGACATCGCGGATCAGCGCCTGACCAATCAGGGCCATATCGCGTGCGGAGCTGTACTGACCGTCTGCGTCCAGGCCGTGTACGGTCTGGAAATGGCTGTTTTTCAGACCCAACGCGGTAACGTAGCTGTTCATCAGACCCACAAAGGCATCCTGGCTACCGGCGGCGAAGTCGGCCATCGCCACGCAGGCATCGTTACCAGACTGCAGGTTGATACCACGAATCAGCTGGGAAACAGGAACCTGCATACCCGGCTTCAGGAACATCAGAGAGGAACCTTTGAAAACAGGGTTTCCGGTTGCCCACGCATCGTTACCGATGGTGACCAGATCCGATTCTTTGAATTTACCTGCCTTCATCGCCTGGCCGATAACGTAGCTGGTCATCATTTTGGTCAGGCTGGCCGGGTCACGGCGGGCATCGGCATTCTGTTCTGCCAGCACTTTGCCAGAGTTGTAATCGATCAGGATGTAGGATTCCGCGTCGATTTGCGGAACGCCAGGGATCATGGTCTTGATATTCAGGTCATCGGCGTGAGCTGCAGAGAGCGCAGCAGCGCAAAGGGCCGTGGTCAGCGCCATGCGCTGCACAAAACGAGCAGAAAAAGTGGTCTTCATGGTCAGAACTACGACATCCGTGATGGAATTAAAAAAAGTGCCTTACTATAGCAAATGCTATTCAGGCAGGCATCCGACTTTAAGCATGAGTTTGTGAATGTGTTTTACACTAACTGACAATTCGGATACCGCCGGTTAATTATTTCGCAACAGCGATAAATGACTGAAGTTGAGCTTCATTCTGCAGACGCTGCTGCAGGGATGCGGCCTGCGATTTGCTGGCAAACGGCCCCATCTGAATGCGCCAGACCGCGCCGTTCTGCTCAACGCGTCCCGGTACGCCAAACTGCTGGCTCAGACGCTGTTGATACTGCCTGGCCCGGGCCTGATCGCTTACTGCGCCTACCTGAACCACATAGCTGCCGCTGGCCGCTGCTGGAGCCGCTACCACCGCACTTTGCGTGGCTGCAGGCGCCGTTACGGGAGCCGGCTGGGTTACTGGTGCCGCAACGGGAGCAGGGGCTGGAGTCGGCTCACTGCCTTCCAGCACGCCCGAGGCTAAGGTCGTCGGTGCGCCAAGAAAGCCGCTACTCTTTACCGGCGCGCCGGTAGAATCCTCGCTTTGCAGCGTGTCATTGCTGATCGGGCGTATTTCTCCCCCCGGCTGAGCAGGCTCTGCCGGAGACGAGACGCTTCCCATTCCGCCGTCAAGATTTGGGCGGTCAGGAAGGGCATAGGTCTGTTTTGCCACCGTCGTACACGCGGTACCCGGCCCGGAGAGCGAACCATCCTGTGCGACGATAATCGGGTCAATACGGACTTTGGTGTTGTTCGAGGTGTTCAGGCGATCGGCAGACGCGCGCGACAGGGAAATCACCCGGTCATTTCCGTAAGGACCACGGTCGTTGATCCGCACGACGATCATACGGCCATTCGCCAGGTTGGTGATACGGGCGTAGCTCGGGATCGGCAGCGTCGGGTGTGCTGCCGTCAGCTGCATTGGGTCGAACACTTCCCCGGAAGCCGTCAGGTTACTGCCTGGCTCGGCATCATAAATGGCGGCAAAGCCCGCCTGACTGAAACGGGAAGGATCCTGAACAATTTTATAGCTTTTGCCGTCGCGCTGGTAATCCTGATTGGCACTGGCATTCAGCGGTTCATAAACGGGATCGGCACCGCTGATTTCAACGATCGGGCCATTACACACCGCAGGCTGCGGCGGCGCGACGGTTGCCTGTTGCTGACCATCATCACTTGTGCAGGCCGCAAGTAAACTTGCCGCGATGCAGATCCCCAGCCACTGCTTACGCATTCCGATCCCCTTATTTTTATACGCTTTTTGACAACATTTTTCTGTGGGTATGGATCGACATCACGATACCAAACCCGGCCATCAACACGATCAGTGCCGAGCCTCCGTAACTCACCAGCGGCAGCGGTACGCCTACCACCGGCAGAATACCACTCACCATACCAATATTTACGAAGACATAAACGAATAAAATCAGCATCAACCCGCCGGCCATGACGCGACCAAAGGTGGTTTGCGCGCGTGCTGCAATCCACAATCCCCGCATGATCAGCAGTACGTACAGCGCCAGCAATATTAAGATGCCAACCAGCCCCAGCTCTTCCGCCAGTACGGCGAAGATAAAGTCGGTGTGGCGTTCCGGTAAAAATTCCAGCTGCGACTGCGTGCCGTGCAGCCAGCCTTTACCGCGCAGGCCGCCGGAGCCAATCGCAATCTTGGACTGAATAATATGATAGCCCGCGCCCAGCGGATCGGTTTCCGGATCGAGCAGCATCATGACGCGCTGGCGCTGGTAATCATGCATCAGGAAGAACCAGAGGATAGGAATGAACGCTGCAATCAGCACCACCGCGATACCAATCAGGCGCCAGCTCAGTCCCGACAGGAAAAGGACAAACAGGCCGGAAAGGGCGATAAGAATTGAGGTGCCAAGGTCAGGCTGAGCCGCAACCAGCAGCGTCGGCAGGAAAATCAGCACCAGCGCGATGGCGGTATTTTTCAGAGACGGCGGACAGACGTCGCGGTTGATAAAGCGTGCCACCATCAATGGAACGGCGATTTTGGCAATTTCCGAGGGCTGGAAGCGGACAACGCCCAGATCCAGCCAGCGCTGCGCCCCTTTTGAAATGGCGCCAAACGCATCTACCGCAACCAGCAAAATAATACAGAAGATGTAGAGATATGGCGCCCAGCCTTCGTAGACGCGCGGCGGGATTTGCGCCATCACCACCATGATGATCAGACCCATGGCGATCTGGCCGATTTTGCGCTCCATCATGCCGATGTCCTGGCCGCTGGCGCTCCAGATAACCAGGGCGCTGTATACCAGCAGAGCCAGCAGGATCAGCAGCATGGCTGGGTCGATGTGGATTTTATCCCACAGCGATTTTTTATTTGGATTATCCGTCATGATTATTGGTCCTCCGCCGCAGCGGCGGCCGGGTTTTCAGCCGGCAGTTCGGTATTGTTATCACCCAGCATAATGTGGTCAAGGATCTGGCGCATGATGGTACCTACTGCTGGCCCGGCACCGCCGTTCTCCAGAATCATCGCCACCGCGACCTGCGGGTTATCATAAGGGGCAAACGCCGTCATCAGCTTATGGTCACGCAGACGTTCAGCAATGCGGTGCGCGTTATAGGTTTCGTTGGCTTTCAGACCAAACACCTGCGCAGTACCGGATTTCGCGGCCACTTTGTACGGCGTACCGGCGAAGTACTTATGCGCGGTACCGTTCGGGCGGTTTGCCACGCCGTACATACCGTCTTTCGCAATTTCCCAGAAGCCGGAATGGATGTCACCCACTGGCGCCTCGTGCGGCTGATTCCACGGCACTTTTTTGCCGTCTTCAACCGTACTCTGTAGCAGATGGGGCACTTTTACCACGCCGTCATTGATGAGGATCATCATGGCTTTGTTCATCTGAATCGGCGTCGCTGTCCAGTAACCCTGGCCGATACCCACCGGAATGGTGTCACCCTGATACCACGGTTTTTTAAAGCGCTTCAGCTTCCATTCACGCGTTGGCATGTTGCCAGAACGTTCTTCTGAAAGGTCCACGCCGGTGTAATGCCCGTAGCCGAATTTGCTCATCCACTCTGACAGGCGGTCGATACCCATGTCATACGCCACCTGATAGAAGAAGGTATCCGCAGATTCCTCCAGCGATTTGGTGACGTTCAGATGACCGTGGCCCCATTTTTTCCAGTCACGATAGCGCTTATCTGAACCCGGCAGCTGCCACCAGCCCGGGTCAAAAAGGCTGGTATTACGGTTGATGACGCCGGCACTCAGCGCAGAGACCGCTACGTACGGTTTAACCGTTGATGCTGGCGGGTAAACCCCTTGCGTCGCGCGGTTCACCAGCGGCGTGTTCGGGTCATTCAGCAGACCGGAATAGTCTTTGCTGGAAATACCGTCAACGAAGAGGTTCGGGTCATAGCTAGGCATGGAGACCATTGCCAGGATACCGCCGGTACGAGGATCGGTGACCACAACGGCTGCACGGCTACCCGCCAGCAGGGTTTCGATATACTGCTGAAGCTTGAGGTCGAGCGTCAGATAGACGTCATGCCCCGCCTGAGGCGGCACTTCTTTCAGCTGGCGGATCACGCGGCCGCGGTTGTTAACCTCAACCTCTTCATAGCCGGTTTGCCCGTGCAGAACGTCTTCGTAGTAACGTTCGATCCCCAGCTTACCGATATCGTGCGTAGCAGCGTAGTTGGCCAGCTTGCCATCTTTATCAAGGCGGTCGACGTCTTTGTCGTTAATCTTGGAAACGTAGCCAATCACATGCGTCAGCGCGGAGCCGTAGGGATAGTAGCGACGCTTATATCCCTTCACTTCCACGCCGGGGAAACGGTACTGATTCACCGCAAAGCGGGCCACCTGGACTTCCGTCAAATTGGTTTTAACCGGAATCGAGGTGAAGCGGTGAGAGCGGGCGCGCTCCTTTTTGAAGGCCGCGATATCGTCATCGTTAAGGTCTACAACGCTTTTCAGCGCTTCCAGCGTATCCTGAACATTATCGACTTTTTCCGGCATCATCTCGATTTGATAGATGGTGCGGTTCAACGCCAGCGGGGTGCCGTTACGATCGTAAATAATGCCGCGGCTGGGTGCGATAGGCACCAGCTTAATACGGTTTTCGTTTGAACGCGTCTGGTAGTCGGTAAAGCGGACAATTTGCAGATTATAGAGGTTGGCGATCAGCACGCCGGTAAGCAGCAAAATCCCGGTAAAGGCGACCAGCGCCCGGCGCACAAACAGCGCGGACTCAGCCGTATAGTCGCGAAAAGAATTCTGTAGTTTCATCCGCTGCTTAATCTACCCTGGTCAGTCATTACTCGCGGTGATAGGGGTGGTTGGTAGTAATGCTCCACGCGCGATACAGGCTTTCTGCCACCAGTACCCGAACGAGCGGGTGGGGAAGCGTCAGCGCGGAGAGGGACCAACTTTGTTCAGCCGCCGCTTTGCAGGCAGGGGATAACCCTTCTGGTCCGCCAATCAACAGACTGACGTCACGACCATCCTGCTTCCAGCGCTCCAGTTCTTGCGCCAGCTGCGGCGTATCCCAGGGTTTACCTGGAATATCGAGGGTGACGATGCGGTTTTTGCCAGCGGCAGCCAGCATCAGTTCGCCCTCTTTATCGAGAATACGTTTGATATCAGCGTTCTTGCCGCGCTTCCCGGCGGGAATTTCCACCAGCTCGAACGGCATGTCTTTTGGAAAACGACGCAGATATTCAGTAAAACCGGTTTGTACCCAGTCCGGCATTTTGGTGCCGACGGCGACCAGCTGTAACTTCACGCATTAACCCCAGAGTTTTTCCAGCTCATACAGGCGACGGCTCTCGTCCTGCATGACGTGGACAATCACATCGCCGAGGTCGACTACCACCCAGTCAGCCGTCGCTTCACCTTCAACACCCAGCGGCAACAGCCCTGCTGCACGCGATTCCTGAACCACGTGATCGGCAATTGAAACAACATGACGCGTCGATGTACCGGTGCAGATGATCATGCAGTCGGTAATACTGGATTTACCCTTAACGTCGATAGCGATGATGTCCTGACCTTTCAGGTCATCAATTTTGTCAATAACAAAATCCTGGAGTGCTTTACCCTGCAAGTTTTCCCCCTGGGGTGAATGAGATTGTAAAACTTTGAATTCGTAGCCAGACAGTATACCTGAACTCACGCCTGCGTCGGGACAAATGTCTCCGGCCGGGCTTTTGAAGGCGGGTATCATCCCACCCTCCGCCTGAGATTGCATTGCCATTTTTGTAAAACAATTTCTGTAAAGCAATGATCGGCGGGAAAGTCTGGCAGCGGAGAATAACAGTATGGCTTACCCTGTCAAGGCGGGATAAACAATAAGCCGCTTTTTATGCTCTCCGGCTATTCATCTGCGCTTTTCTGATACAAACCGTGCTCATGGATATAGGCCAGCACCGGGGTCGGCAGCAGATCGTCACACGCTAAACCCTGCTGTAGACGCTCGCGAATGAGGGTTGCAGAGATATCAAACCACGGCGTTTCCGCCAGATAGATCTTCCCGGCAGGCTGGTTGTGAAGATCTTCAACATTATCGGTGAGGTGGTCTTCCAGCCACTGCTGGTACTGCTCTTCGCGCATGGTCAGCGGATAGCCGGGACGGCGGCAGACGAGCAGGTGGCTGTTCTCCAGGATGGTTTCATACTGATGCCACGTAGGGAAATTCAGCAGAGAATCCTGGCCGATGATAAAGGCAAGCGGCTGGTCTGGCCCTTGTTCGGCGCGCCACTCCTGAAGCGTCTGAGACGTCCAGGAGGGCGTGTCGCGACGCAGCTCACGCTCGTCAAGTCGGAATAGCGGTTTATCTGCGATGGCAAGGGCAAGCATCTCTTTTCGCTGCTCGCTGGTCGCCTCGGGCTGTGGACGATGGGGCGGGACATTGTTGGGCATGATGGTGACGCGCTGAAGGCCGATCAGATTCGCCAGAATTTCAACCGGCTTCAGATGCCCGTAATGTACCGGGTCGAAGGTGCCGCCATATAAGGCCTGTAAAGAATGCATGCTATCCATCAATAAAAACGTCTGCCAGCGCCTTGTGGCAGAGCAGGAGAGAAAGACTTTCCAGCTCCGCCCAGACCGACTGGCCATAATCTTGTTTTAACGTGAGCTCAGCGCGCATCAGAAGCTGAACTGCCTGACGAAGCTGTTCATGACTCAGGCGGTTGACGGCTTCGGTGATCAAAGCCCGGCGATTTTGCCACACGCGGTGTTTATCAAACAGCGAACGCAGCGGCGTATGGGCCGACTGACGCTTGAGCGTAATCAGCAGCAATAATTCGCGCTGCAGCGTACGCAGCAGAATAACCGGTTCGCTCCCTTCGAGACGCAGCTGTTGCAAAATATGCAGGGCGCGTTTGCTTTTCGCCGACAGCAGCGCGTCCACCCAGTGGAACGGCGTGAAGTGTGCCGCGTCGTTAACGGCCTGCTCGACGCGCGGCAAGGTCAGCTTGCCATCTGGCCAGAGCAGGGAGAGTCTGTCCAGCGCCTGCGCCAGGGCCAGCAGGTTACCTTCATAGCAGTAGCAGAGCAGTTGGTTCGCCGCATCATCCAGCTGAAGGTTGTTCTGCTTCGCTCTCGCTGCCACCCATTTGGGCAGATGCGCCTGTTCAGGCGTCTGACAGGTGACCTGCACCGCGTGGGCTGCGAGTTGGGTGAACCACGCCGCATTTTCCTGCGCTTTGGTGAGCTTGTTGCCGCGCACAATCAGCAGCAGATCGCTGTGAAGCAGGCTGACCAGCGTGGCCAGCTGTTCATTGATGGCCGCGTTAGGGCCGTTTTCCGGCAGCAGGATCTGAATAGTCTGGCGCGACGCAAAAAGGCTCATCGCCTGACAGAGTGAGAAGAGGGCATTCCAGTCGGTGTTGTTATCCAGCTGGACGGTGTGGTGTTCATCGAAGCCCTGAGAGGCGGCTTCATGCCGCACGGCATCCAGGCTTTCCTGAAGCAATAACGGATCGTTTCCAAGAAGCAGATACGCCGCGCGCAGCCCTTCTTTGAGCTGCGCGCGGAGTTGTTCAGGATACAGCCTGATCATCATTTACCCAGAGAGTTAGCAGCAGGAAGCGTGCCAGCAACCGGTTTTTCAACAATGTCAGAGCCTTGTCGGGTAGACGCTGCAATACCTGGCAGTTTACGGATCAGCTGTTCCGCCGCCTTGTCGTACATTTCGTTGATGATAATCTGCTGTTCGGCATCTTTTGCCAACGCCGTCTGCGGGTTATCGAAGAACGAACGGAACACTTTCGTGCTGATCGGATAGATGTCTTTACCCGGGATCAGGACCGCTGCGTTGACCGTCAGCACCATCTGATATTCAGCTGTACGACCGTCCTGGAAGATGGAGGCCGTATCTCTCGACAGACCTCCTCCGATGATACGCAGAGACGGTACATCCTGGCGCAGCGTTTGTTTCTCAACAAGCTCAACGCCGTTCAGACGCAGCTGATTACGAACTGCCCGGCTGAGTGGACCATTCGGATCCGATGAGTCGAAAATCATCGTTTTCATCTCAGCAGGCACCGCCGTGGTATTGCGCAGGTGCCAGCCACAGCCAGCGGTGACAAGCACCGCCAGTGATAAGAGTATTGTTGCCAGTTGTCGCACGTTTCCTCCCGCGCTTAGCCAACGACCAGATTGAGCAGTTTACCCGGTACGTAGATCACTTTACGTACGGTAACGCCCTCAAGATATTTTGCGACCAGAGGTTCCTGGCCCGCGCGCTCGCGAACCTGTTCTTCGGTTGCATCGACCGCCACGGTAATTTTACCGCGGACTTTGCCGTTTACCTGGACCACAACCAGCGTCGTGTTTTCCACCATCGCGGCTTCGTCAGCCTGCGGCCACGGCGCGTTGTCAATATCGCCTTCGCCTTTCAGCTCCTGCCACAGGGTGAAGCTGACGTGCGGAGTGAACGGGTTCAGCATGCGAACGACGGCCAGCAGCGCTTCACGCATTAAGGCACGATCCTGCTCACCGTCCTGCGGGGCTTTCGCCAGCTTGTTCATCAGTTCCATAATAGCCGCAATTGCGGTATTGAAGGTCTGACGACGACCAATATCATCGGTCACTTTCGCAATCGTTTTATGAACATCGCGACGCAGCGCCTGCTGATCTTCAGTCAGTGCGGTGGCGTTCAGCGCCGGGGCATCGCCCAGTGCAGTGTGTTCGTAAACCAGTTTCCAGACGCGTTTCAGGAAGCGGTTCGCCCCTTCCACGCCGGACTCCTGCCATTCCAGGGTCATGTCGGCCGGAGAGGCAAACATCATGAACAGACGCACGGTGTCCGCACCGTAACGCTCAACCATCACCTGCGGATCGATGCCGTTGTTTTTCGACTTGGACATCTTGCTCATGCCGGTGTAGACCAGTTCATGACCTTCGGCGTCTTTTGCCTTAACGATACGGCCTTTCTCGTCGCGCTCGACGATCGCATCAACCGGAGAAACCCAGTTACGCTCGCCGTTAGCACCGACGTAATAGAACGCATCTGCCAGTACCATGCCCTGACACAGCAGCTGTTTTGCTGGTTCGTCAGAGTTCACCATGCCTGCATCGCGCATCAGTTTGTGGAAGAAGCGGAAGTAGAGCAGGTGCATGATGGCGTGTTCGATGCCGCCGATATAGATATCAACCGGCAGCCAGTAGTTTGCCGCATCGGAATCGAGCATACCGTCCTGATACTGCGGGCAGGTGTAGCGCGCATAGTACCAGGATGACTCCATAAAGGTGTCAAAGGTGTCGGTTTCACGCAGCGCAGGCTGACCGTTGACGGTGGTTTTTGCCCACTCAGGATCGGCTTTGATCGGGCTGGTGATACCGTCCATGACCACGTCTTCCGGCAGGATCACCGGGAGCTGATCTTCCGGCGTTGGCATCACGGTGCCATCTTCCAGCGTCACCATTGGGATTGGCGCGCCCCAGTAACGCTGACGGGACACGCCCCAGTCGCGCAGACGGAAGTTAACTTTACGCTCGCCCACGCCCAGAGAGGCCAGCTTATCGGCGATGGCGTTGAAGCCCTCTTCGAAGCTCAGGCCGCTGAATTCACCGGAGTTGAACAGGGTGCCTTTTTCGGTCAGCGCTTGTTCGGACAGGTCGGGTTCAGAACCATCTGCGGCCAGAATAACGGCTTTAATCGGCAGGCTGTATTTGGTGGCAAACTCGTAGTCGCGCTGATCGTGTCCCGGAACGGCCATTACCGCGCCTGTACCGTACTCCATCAGCACGAAGTTCGCTGCCCAGACAGGAATCGCTTCGCCAGTCAGCGGATGCTTCGCATAGAAGCCTGTCGCGACGCCTTTTTTCTCCATCGTCGCCATGTCGGCTTCGGCCACTTTGGTGTTGCGGCACTCGTCGATGAAGGTGGCCAGCTCCGGGTTGTTCTCTGCCGCTTTCTGCGCCAGCGGGTGACCTGCGGCCACGGCCAGGTAGGTCGCGCCCATGAAGGTGTCCGGACGGGTGGTGTAGACAGTCAGGGTCTGGTCGTAGTTCTCAACGTTAAAGGTAATCTCCACGCCTTCAGAACGGCCAATCCAGTTGCGCTGCATGGTCTTAACGGTATCTGGCCAGTGGTCGAGGTTATCCAGATCGTTCAGCAGCTCATCAGCGTAAGCGGTGATTTTGATAAACCACTGTGGGATCTCTTTACGCTCAACTTTGGTGTCACAGCGCCAGCAGCAGCCGTCGATAACCTGTTCGTTCGCGAGAACGGTCTGGTCGTTCGGACACCAGTTAACGGCAGAGGTCTTCTTATACACCAGGCCTTTTTTGTACAGCTCGGTGAAGAACTTCTGCTCCCAGCGATAGTATTCCGGAGTACAGGTTGCCAGCTCGCGGCTCCAGTCATAGCCAAAGCCCAGCATTTTGAGCTGGTTTTTCATGTACGCGATGTTGTCGTACGTCCACGGTGCCGGTGCGGTGTTGTTTTTGACCGCCGCGCCTTCCGCAGGCAGACCGAACGCATCCCAGCCGATAGGCTGCAGAACGTTTTTGCCCAGCATGCGCTGGTAGCGTGCAATCACATCGCCGATGGTGTAGTTACGCACATGGCCCATGTGTAGTCGACCAGAAGGATAGGGAAGCATCGACAGGCAGTAATACTTCTCTTTGCTCTCGTCTTCGGTTACTTCAAAGGTGCGCTTCTCGTCCCAGTGTTGCTGGACTTTTGATTCTATCTCTTCCGGGCGGTATTGCTCTTGCATGGCAGCCAGTGGTCCTGTTTTCAATACAGCTACAAATGTAGCCAATGGATGTGGTAATTCAGATCCGCATAGCATAGCCCAAACGCCCGCGTCAAAACAGCCTTTCGCACAAATGCGCTTTGCAGGAATTTACCGGGTCTGTGCTTCACCTGACAAAGCGGCGATGAAATAAGGTCTATTATTAGAAATAGTTACTTACCCGGGAGGCAAAATGATGAACAAGGTTGCTCAATTTTACCGCGAACTGGTGGCGACACTGACGGAACGGCTGCGTAACGGCGAGCGAGATATCGACGCGCTGGTGGAGCAAGCGCGTGCCCGCGTGACGCAAACGGGTGAGTTAACGCGAACCGAAGTGGAAGAGGTGACGCGCGCCGTGCGTCGCGATCTGGAAGAGTTCGCGCGCAGCTACCAGGAGAGCCAGGAGGAGGTCACGGACAGCGTTTTTATGCGGGTGATTAAAGAGAGCCTGTGGCAAGAGCTGGCCGACATCACGGATAAAACGCAGCTGGAGTGGCGCGAGGTCTTTCAGGATTTGAACCATCACGGCGTGTATCACAGTGGTGAGGTGGTCGGCTTGGGAAATCTGGTGTGTGAGAATTGCCACCATCATATTGCGGTATATACGCCGGATGTCCTGCCGCTGTGTCCGAAATGCGGCCACGATCAGTTCCAGCGTCGGCCGTTTGAGCCCTAAATAAAAGCAAAACTTTCTGCTCCCTCTCCCCCTGGGAGAGGGCGGGGGGTGAGGGCATCAGGCCGCAGAATAGTAAGCCAGTCTCTCCGCCAGCAAATCCACAAACGCCTCGCGGTCGATGTCCACCATCACCGTGGTATTCGGTTTATTTCCCGTCAGCGAGTAGTAATCCACCACCGTCATTCCCTGGGTGTATTTTCCCTGCGTCTCAACACCAACCCATCTGTCCACCGTAGTGAACATCTCCGGCTTCAGTAGCCAGGCAATGGTGCACGGGTCGTGCAGCGGCGCGCCGTGGAAGCCCCATTTCTCTGCTTTGTGATATTCCATAAAGAAGTCGAGCAGCTCGGCTACGGTTGTCGCGACCGTATTACCCACGGAGCGGAATCGCTCAATATCGTCCGCCATAATCTGCGCGCGGTGGGTAACGTCCAGTCCCGCCATTACAATCGGTAAGCCGGACTGGAAGACGATTTCCGCGGCTTCCGGGTCGACAAAGATGTTGAACTCCGCCGCAGGCGTCCAGTTCCCCAGCCCCATGGCGCCACCCATAATCACAATTCGGGCAATTTTATTATGCAGCTCAGGATGGCTGTTCAGCAGCAGCGCAACGTTGGTTTGCGGTCCGGTTGCCACCAGCGTTACCGGTTCTGCACTCTCACGTAGAACCTTCGCCATCAGCTCCACGGCGGTACAGTTTTGCGGCGTGAAACCCGGCTCCGGCAGTGCCGGACCGTCCAGCCCGCTTTCACCATGAACGTTGTCGGCAATAATCAGCTCGCGCATCAGCGGCTTCACGGCCCCGCCGGCGACAGGAATGTCGGTGCGTTTGAGCAGCGTGAGCATGCGCAGCACGTTGCGCAGGGTTTTGTCCGGCGTCTGGTTTCCGGCGGACGAGGTGACGGCTTTTACCTCGAGTTCAGGGGAGGCAAGAGCGAGGACGAGCGCGATCGCGTCGTCATGACCCGGATCGCAGTCGAGAATAATAGGCTGTGCCATAGCGTTCTCCATACGTAGCGTTATTTTGTGACAAGGTTAACGCTGCAATGTGACGCCGACGAGAGGAACTGAGTGAAAGCGTGAAGCAGTGCGCAATCCGGAGATTGCGCACCGGGAAGGTTAGTGCAGGATTTTCGCGAGGAAATCTTTCGCACGCTCTGATTTCGGGTTAGCGAAGAATTCTTCTTTCGGTGAGTCTTCGACAATTTTCCCTTCGTCCATAAAGATCACGCGGTTGGCCACTTTACGGGCAAAGCCCATTTCGTGGGTCACCACCATCATGGTCATCCCTTCGTGCGCAAGCTCGACCATTACGTCCAGCACTTCGTTGATCATCTCTGGATCGAGCGCCGACGTTGGCTCATCAAACAGCATCGCCACCGGATCCATACACAGCGCGCGGGCGATCGCCACACGCTGCTGTTGGCCGCCAGAAAGCTGTGCCGGGAACTTATCTGCATGCGCCGAAAGCCCAACGCGTTCCAGGAGCTTCAGACCTTTCTCGCGCGACGCTTTTTTATCACGCTTCAGCACTTTTACCTGCGCCAGCGTCAGGTTCTCAATAATGGAGAGGTGAGGGAACAGCTCAAAGTGCTGGAACACCATGCCAACGTGAGAGCGAAGCTGGGCGAGATTAGTTTTCTTATCGTTGACTTTGGTGCCGTTGACGACGATCTCACCCTGCTGCACCGGCTCCAGTCCGTTGACGGTTTTAATCAGCGTCGATTTACCGGAGCCGGACGGCCCGCATACCACCACTACGTCGCCTTTTTTGACTTCGGTGGAGCAGTCGGTCAGCACCTGAAAGTGCCCATACCATTTAGAAACATTTTTCAGGGAAATCATTATACCGTCCTTTTCTTCAGCCAGCTGACCAACAGCGACGCGCTTAAACTAATCACAAAATAGACCGCACCCGCAAAGAGCACCATCTCGACCTGCGTACCATCACGTTCACCGATGGTTGACGCGGTACGGAAGAAGTCTGCCAGACTCAGAACGTAGACCAGCGAGGTATCCTGGAACAGCACGATGCCCTGGGTCAGCAGGAGCGGAACCATGGCGCGAAACGCCTGGGGCAGAATAATGAGCTGCATGGACTGCCAGTGCGTCATCCCGAGCGCCAGCGCGGCGCTGGATTGCCCGCGGGAGATACTCTGAATGCCCGCTCGGATAATTTCTGAGTAGTAAGCGGCCTCGAACATTGAGAACGCCACCATGGCGGAGATCAGACGGATATCGGTTTTCGGGGACAGCCCCAGCACGTTCTGCAGGAAGCCGGGCACAATCAGGTAAAACCACAGCAGCACCATCACCAGCGGGATGGAGCGGAACACGTTAACGTAGGCGGTCGCAAACCAGGCGAGCGGCTTAAAGCTCGACAGGCGCATGACGGCCAGCAGGGTACCCCAGACGATACCAATGATGATGGCAATAACGGTGATTTTTAAGGTAATCACCAGGCCATCAAGCAGGTAAGGCATGGATGGAACGATAGAACTCCAGTCAAATTCGTACATTATTTGCCCCCCAGATTACCCGGCAGGCGGATTTTGCGTTCAACCAGGTTCATCACCAGCATGATGAAAGCGTTAATCAGAACATACGCGAGCGTGATCGCGGTGAAGGATTCCCACGCGTGAGCGGAGTAATCCAGCAGCTTGCCCGCCTGCGCGGCCATATCCACCAGGCCGATAGTTGAGGCGATGGCCGAGTTTTTCACCAGGTTCATCATCTCGGAGGTCATCGGTGGAACGATAACCCGGTAGGCGTTAGGCAGCAGCACGTAGCGGTAGGTTTGGGGCAGCGTCAGGCCCATTGCCAGGCCCGCGTTTTTTTGTCCGCGCGGCAATGACTGAATGGCGGCACGCACCTGCTCGCAAACGCGCGCAGCGGTAAACAGCCCCAGACACATCATGGAGGAGACAAAGAACTGCACGTTCGGATCCAGCTCCGACTTGAACCACATGCCAATATTTTCCGGCAGCAGTTCCGGGATGACCAGATACCAGGTAAAGAATTGCACGATCAGCGGAACGTTACGGAACAGTTCCACATACAGGGTGCCAAGCGTTGAAAGAAAACGGTTAGGGACGGTGCGCAGAATACCGAACAGAGAACCGACAAGAAACGCGATAATCCACGCCGTTATCGATAGTGCCACGGTGACCTGAAAGCCGCTCCACAGCCAGCCAAGATAGGTGGTGTTGCCGAACGGGGCTTGTTGCAGGAATATGCCCCAGTTCCAGTCTATTGACATAATAAACTCCAGAAAAAAAAGGGTAGCAGCGCTACCCTCGAAGATTGGTGAGAAGCTCATTTTTCGCGCTGAGTGGGGAACGACCACTCAACGTATAGTCTGTCCATGCTTCCCGACAATCGAGAGGGCAGGAGATCCCGCCCCTGTAGTTCTAATTAGTTAAGAGCCTTGTCATTTGGAGATTTGAACAGCGCTTTCATGTCGTCAGACAGTTCAAAATTCATGTTCAGGTTTTTTGGTGGAATCGGGTTCTTGAACCATTTGTCGAACCATTTTTCCGCTTCGCCGGAGGTCTGCACCTGAGCAATGGTGTCATCGATCAGCTTTTTGAATTGCGGATCGTCTTTACGCAGCATACAGCCGTAGGCTTCTTTGGACTGCGCGGTACCGACGATATCCCAGTTGTCTGGTTTCTTCGCTTTCGCACGTTCGCCCGCCAGCAGGGCGTCATCCATCATAAACGCGACGGCACGACCGCTTTCCAGGGTACGGAAGGAGTCGCCATGGTCTTTCGCGCTGATGATGCGCATATCCATTTTCTTCTCGTCGTTCAGCTTGTGCAGCAGCACTTCTGACGTGGTACCGGAGGTCACAACAACCGCTTTGCCTTTCAGGTCAGCGAAGTCTTTGATCTCGCCGCCTTTCTTCGTCAGCAGACGGGTGCCCACGACAAAGATGGTGTCAGAGAAGGCAGCCTGTTTCTGACGCTCGAGGTTGTTGGTGGTGGAGCCACACTCGAAGTCAAAAGTGCCGTTTTGCAGCAGTGGAATACGGTTCTGTGAAGTGATTGGGATCAGCTTCACCTGCAGGTCAGGTTTGTTCAGCTTTTTCTTCACAGCTTCAACGATGGCGTTGGAGTAATCCTGTGAATAGCCCACGACTTTTTGCGTGTTGTCGTAGTAAGAGAACGGGACTGAAGATTCACGGTGGCCGACCACGATGACGCCGTTTTTGGCAATCTTGTCGAGAGTGCTGCCTGCTGCCGGAGCATCTTCAGCGTGAACCACGCCTGCAGACATTCCCATAACCAGCATTGCTGTGGCCAGTTTACGTAATTGCATACCCAACTCCTTTTTTATCAGCGCCAGCGACGCATTGATACCCATTGTGATGTTGTTATATCTCGCGCAGTGCGAGTGCAGTGTTATGCAAGCTTGTTAACATTTAGTCTGGCTTAATGTAAAGATTTTGCTGCGTTATTGTTTATTTTTGCGAAGCGCGCCGCACCATTCAGAGGCAAATATCTCCCGTTGCACCGTTTCGGTGCTACCGATGATCTACGCTGGTGCGACAAAGTTGCACGTTAAGCCAAACTGCGTTTACCTGAATAAACAAAGCAATAGGCGTGCCAGAATGGGAGTCTGGAGAAAATTGTCGGGTGGCGGCTACGCCACCCGACAACAGAAGGGAAGGTTATTTCCGACGCTGACGCAGGCTCATCAGCACCGCGCCAAAGCCGAACAGCACGGTCAGTATCCACAGCGGCCAGTTGCCGGTGCGCGCGTATGGCGTCAGCCCGGTGGTTGGCGTGACTTTAGTGGTCAGTACCTCGCGGGTAAACTGCGGGATCATCGCCTGAATTTCACCCTGCGGACCAATCACAGCCGTGATGCCGTTGTTGGTGCTGCGCAGCAGCGGACGCGCCAGCTCCAGAGAGCGCATACGTGCCATCTGGAAGTGCTGCCACGGGCCGATTGACTTACCAAACCAGGCGTCGTTGGAGATGGTCAGCAGATAGTCAGTATCCGGGCGGAAGTTATCGCGTACCTGCTCGCCGAGAATGATTTCGTAGCAGATGGCCGCCGTCAGGGCCAGGCCGTGCGCGTGCAGCTGAGGCTGTACGTACGGGCCGCGGCTGAAAGAGGACATAGGCAGGTCAAAGAACGGGGCCAGCGGGCGCAGAATCGACTCCAGTGGGACAAATTCACCAAACGGCACCAGGTGGTTCTTGTTGTACCGGTCAGTGGAGTGGTAGCTGTACTCGCTATCTTTCCCGAGCGTAATGATGCTGTTGTAGGTGTCGTAGCGGTTCTGCTGATTCAGACGCGCATCGACAATCCCGGTGATCAGCGTGCTGCCGCGCGCCAGCAGCAGGTCGTTCATCATGTTGAGGAACGGCTGCTGGTTAATTTCCAGATCGGGGATCGCAGATTCCGGCCAGATAATCAGCTGGGATTTACCCATCACCTCTTCGGTGGCGTTGGCGTAGATCTTCAGCGTATTCAGCAGCTCTTTCTCATCCCACTTCATAGACTGCGGAATATTCCCCTGCACCATGGACACCTGCAGGGTGCGCTCTGGCTCTGGCGTGAACCACTGGATATAGCGCAGCGGGAAGGGCAGGGCAAACAGCACCAGCGCCACAGCCAGCGGCTTCCAGCAGCGCTGGACCAGCGCCAGGATCAGCAGGCCGCTGACCACCATCAGCAGGAAGTTGATGGCCTCAACGCCCATTACCGGCGCCAGACCCTTCAGGGGGCCGTCAATCTGGCTGTAGCCGAACTGCAGCCACGGGAAGCCCGTCAGCACCCAGCCACGCAGGAACTCGGTTATCTGCCAGACCACCGGCGCGGCAATGGCGACGCGCAGCCAGGTGGTTTTTGGCCACAGGCGAGAAAGGATGCCGGCGAACAGACCGGTATAGAGCGAGAGATATGCGGCGAGCAATACCACCAGGAAGACGTTAACCGGGCCAGGCATACCACCAAACTGGGCGATGCTGACATAAACCCAGTTGATGCCTGAGCCAAACAGCCCCAGTCCCCAGAAGTAACCGATGGCCGCAGCCTGGACCGGACGACGATTCAGGGTCAGGCCCTGAAGCCCCATTAGGGAGAGAATGGCGGCGGGCCAGATATCGTAAGGAGAAAAAGCCAGCGTACCGCTGGCTCCGAGTAACAGCGCCAGCAGCAAACGGACGCGCTGGCGTTCAAGCAGTGGGGCAAATGCCATTTACATTAATCTTCCAGTTTTGGCACCGGTGAGTCGTCCGGCGTTCTGACGTGAACCTGTATAATACGTCGGCTGTCGGCCATTGCCACTTTGAACTGGTAACCGTCGATGTCAACGGTCTCACCGCGCGCCGGGAGGTGGCCAAAGGCCTGCATCACCAGCCCGCCAATGGTATCGACCTCTTCATCGCTGAAGTGGGTACCGAAGGCGTCGTTAAAGTCCTCAATCGAGGCCAGCGCGCGTACGGTCCAGGTGTGGCGGCTAAGCTGACGGAAGTCGATATCTTCTTCTTCGTCGTACTCGTCTTCGATTTCGCCCACGATCAGCTCAAGAATATCCTCGATCGTGACCAGACCGGAAACGCCACCAAACTCATCAATAACAATCGCCATGTGGTAACGCTGAGAGCGAAACTCTTTCAGCATCCGATCCACACGTTTACTCTCCGGCACAACCACGGCCTGGCGTAACACTTTTTCCATGCTGAAGGCTTCGGCATCGCTGCGCATAAACGGCAGCAGATCTTTGGCCATCAAAATCCCTTCGATGTGATCTTTGTCTTCGCTGATGACCGGGAAACGCGAGTGGGCGGATTCGATGATCACATCGAGGCACTCGTCCAGGGGCTGGTTACGTTTCAGGGTGATCATCTGCGAGCGGGGGATCATGATATCGCGAACGCGCTGGTCGGCGATGTCCATAACCCCTTCGAGCATTTCGCGCGTATCTTCGTCGATAAGGTCGTTCTGCCCGGAATCACGAATCAGCTCCAGCAGTTCATCACGGTTTTTGGGTTCGCCGTGGAAAAGCTGGTTCAGAATGAGGGAGAAAAATCCCTTTTTACTGGTTGTCGTGTCGCTACTGTGTGAATTGTCGTCGCTCATGGCGTTTGTTAAGGGTTCTCTTGTTAGTTCAACGTTTACCGCCACGCGATATCCTTTCGTGGCGGCATGTGAGTCCGTCAGGTGACGGACTATTCTTTCTCGGCAATGTACGGATCCTCATAGCCCAGAGCAAGCATTATCTCTGTCTCGAGGGACTCCATCTCTTCCGCTTCGTCATCTTCAATGTGATCGTAGCCGAGCAGGTGCAGGCTGCCGTGTACCACCATATGCGCCCAGTGGGCCTCAAGCGGTTTTTGCTGCTCTTTGGCTTCCTGCTCAACCACCTGACGGCAGATGATCAGATCGCCCAGCAGCGGCATCTCAATGCCCGGCGGCGCTTCGAACGGGAATGAGAGCACGTTGGTCGGCTTATCTTTCCCGCGATAGGTCAGGTTAAGCTCATGGCTTTCCGCTTCATCAACCAGGCGAATCGTGACTTCTGATTCTTCCTGAAACTGAGGAATAACGGCATCCAGCCATTTATGAAACTGTGCCTCATCTGGCATGCCGGAATTGTCTTCACAGGCCAGCTGTAAATCGAGGATCACCTGACTCATTTCTGTTCTTGCTCCTGCGCTTCGCGCTTACGTTCTGCGGCCAGTTCGGCCTTACGCTTCTGATCCGCCTCTTCCCAGGCTTCATAGGCGTTAACGATACGCGCGACCACCGGGTGGCGTACCACGTCTTCACTGTGGAAGAAGTTAAAGCTGATTTCGTCGACCTCGGCCAGCACCTCAATGGCGTGGCGCAGGCCGGATTTGGTGCTGCGCGGCAGGTCGATCTGGGTGACGTCACCGGTAATGACCGCTTTCGAGTTAAAGCCGATACGCGTCAGGAACATCTTCATCTGTTCGATGGTGGTGTTCTGGCTCTCATCGAGAATGATGAACGCATCGTTCAGCGTACGACCGCGCATGTAGGCGAGAGGGGCCACTTCGATAACGTTACGCTCAATGAGCTTCTCAACCTTCTCAAAGCCGAGCATCTCGAACAGCGCATCGTATAACGGGCGCAGATACGGGTCGACCTTCTGGCTCAGATCGCCCGGCAGGAAGCCCAGCTTTTCACCCGCTTCAACGGCCGGACGGGTCAGCAGAATACGACGGATCTCCTGGCGTTCCAGCGCATCTACCGCAGCGGCAACGGCCAGATAGGTTTTACCCGTCCCCGCCGGCCCCACCCCGAAGGTGATGTCGTGGTCGAGGATATTGGCGATGTACTGCGCCTGGTTTGGCGTACGCGGCTTAATAACGCCACGTTTGGTCTTGATGTTAATGGCCTTGCCGTAGTCCGGCACGCTTTCCGCGCTCTGCTCAAGCACGCGCGCCTCTTTAATGGCGAGGTGAATTTGTTCCGGTTCGATATCCTGAATTTCGCCGCGCATGGGTGATGTATCCACATACAGGCTACGCAGAATGTCCGCAGCGGCGTTGACGCAGATAGGGCGTCCGGTAAGTTTGAAATGATTATCGCGACGATTGATTTCGATACCCAGACGTCGCTCCAGTTGTTTGATGTTGTCATCAAACGGCCCGCACAGGCTCAGCAGGCGAGCGTTGTCTGCTGGCTCAAGGCTAATTTCACGCGTATCTATATTCAAACTGTTCCTCTTTAATTGGTTAACTGACCCATTGCGATAGGACGTAATAAAACGGTCATTACCGAAATTATTCACGCCACAGAATAAAGGCGCAAGCGTTGCGGAAGATATTGGGGACGATGAGAGGAAATACAAGGCCTGCCGGAAAGGCAGGCCAGGAGGATTAAGGCTGGTAAATCCCCACGCCAGAATCGTTTTCTTTACGGGTACGAGAGATCACGGATTCCGGTGACTCGGCAATACGCAGGCCCATTTCGTCCTCGGTGCGTACCAGCTTCGCGCGCAGCGAGTTGGTCAGCACTTCGACAATCTCGACGTCCACGAATTTACCGATCATATCCGGTGTGCCTTCAAAGTTCACCACGCGGTTGTTTTCGGTACGACCAGAGAGTTCCATAATGCTCTTGCGGGAGGTGCCTTCCACCAGAATGCGCTGAACGGTGCCGAGCATACGGCGGCTCCACGCGTTGGCCTGCTGGTTAATACGCTCCTGCAGAATATACAGACGCTGCTTTTTCTCTTCTTCCGGCACATCGTCAACCATATCGGCCGCAGGTGTTCCAGGACGCGCAGAGAAGATGAAGCTGTAGCTGACGTCAAAATTCACTTCACCGATGAGCTTCATGGTGCGCTCGAAGTCATCAGCGGTTTCGCCAGGGAAGCCGACGATAAAGTCGGAGCTGATCTGGATATCCGGACGGGCTTCACGCAGCTTGCGAATGGTGGACTTGTACTCCAGCACCGTATGCGGGCGGCCCATCAGGTTCAGCACGCGGTCAGAGCCACACTGAATCGGCAGGTGCAGGAAGCTCACCAGCTCTGGCGTATCGCGATACACGTCAATGATGTCGTCGGTAAACTCCATCGGATGGCTGGTGGTAAAGCGAATGCGGTCGATGCCGTCAATCGCGGCCACCAGACGCAGCAGTTCGGCAAAGCTGCCGGTGGTGCCGTCGTAGTTTTCCCCGCGCCAGGCGTTAACGTTCTGGCCCAGCAGGTTCACTTCGCGAACGCCCTGTGCGGCAAGCTGCGCAATTTCAAACAGAATATCGTCTGCCGGACGGCTGACTTCTTCACCACGGGTGTAAGGCACCACGCAGTAAGTGCAATATTTGTTGCAGCCTTCCATGATGGAGACGAAGGCGGTCGGGCCATCGGCGCGCGGCTCCGGCAGACGGTCAAACTTTTCGATTTCCGGGAAGCTGACGTCAACGACCGGGCTACGGTTGCCGCGAACCTGATTGATCATCTCCGGCAGGCGGTGCAGGGTCTGAGGGCCAAAGACGATATCCACATACGGGGCTCTCTGGCGGATCAGCTTACCTTCCTGCGATGCGACGCAGCCACCCACCCCGATGATCAGGTCCGGATTTTTTCGTTTGAGAAGCTTCCAGCGGCCTAACACGTGAAAGACTTTTTCCTGCGCTTTTTCACGAATCGAACAGGTGTTCAGCAGCAGCACGTCCGCTTCTTTCGCATTTTCAGTTAGCTGGTATCCGTGGGTTGAATCCAGCAGATCGGCCATCTTGGATGAATCGTATTCGTTCATCTGACAGCCCCAGGTTTTTATATGGAGTTTTTTAGTCATCGACTTGCTCAGCTCAGGATTGCAAGCCGCGTATTGTAATGCTTTGGTGGGGTTGTGACCAGTATGAAGGTTATGTGTCTCAGGACCGCAAAAATCCGGTAAACTTAAGGGATTCTCCAATAAGGAAAATTGACCATGACACTCCTACACACCGAAGTTGCCGTTGTCGGCGGCGGTATGGTCGGCGGCGCGCTGGCGCTGGGGCTGGCGCAGCAGGGATTTGAGGTAACGGTAATTGAACAGGCTGCTCCGCCGGCCTTCGATCCCGCCAGCAAACCGGATGTGCGCATTTCCGCAATCAGCGCGGCGTCCGTCGATCTGCTGCGCGGGCTGGGCGTCTGGGAGGCGGTGCTTGCGATGCGCGCCCATCCTTACAGCCGTCTTGAAACCTGGGAGTGGGAAAATGCCCACGTCGCGTTTAATGCCGCTGAGCTGAAGCTGCCGCGCCTGGGTTATATGGTGGAAAACAACGTGCTTCAGCAGGCGCTCTGGCAGGCGCTGGAGGCGCACCCGAAGGTGACGCTGCGCGTTCCGGCGTCGATTAAGGCTCTGCATCCCCAGGAGAGCGGGTATTCGCTGACGCTCGACAGCGGCGATGAACTGGCCGTGGAGCTCGTCGTTGGAGCGGACGGCGCTAACTCGCAGGTCAGACAGAAGGCGGGAATTGGCGTTCATGCCTGGCAGTATGAGCAGTCCTGCATGCTGATTACCGTCGAGTGCGAGCATGCGCCGGGTGAAAGCACGTGGCAGCACTTTACGCCGAATGGCCCGCATGCGTTTTTACCGCTGTTTGATAACTGGGCATCGCTGGTCTGGTACGACAAACCAGCACGCATTCGTCAGCTGCAGGGGCTTTCAATGGAACAATTGCAGCGGGAAATCCGCCTGCATTTCCCGGGCCGTCTGGGCAACGTGACGCCGGTGGCTGCCGGGGCGTTTCCCCTCACGCGACGTCACGCTTTGCAGTATGCCCGTGAAGGGCTGGCGCTGGTGGGCGATGCGGCACACACCATTCATCCGCTGGCCGGGCAGGGCGTGAATCTGGGGTACCGTGATGTCGATGCGTTACTGGATGTGCTGGGCAGCGCCCGCGGGCACGCGGAAAACTGGGCCAGCCATCAGATTCTAAAGCGTTACCAGACGCGACGCATGGCGGATAACTTTATTATGCAGTCGGGGATGGATCTGTTCTATGCCGGGTTCAGCAATGACTTAGCCCCGGTGCGCATTCTGCGTAATATTGGATTGATGGCAGCGGAACGTGCCGGTGGTCTGAAGCGTCAGGCGCTGAAATACGCGCTGGGACTCTAATCTTTTTCCCCTCTCCCAGTGGGAGAGGGTCAGGGTGAGGGCATCAGGCCGCACCATCCTGAACAACAAAAACAAAAAAGCCCGCAGAGCGGGCTTTTTTGTTACTTAAGTGGCTGGGGTGCAGGGATTCGAACCCCGGAATGCTGGTATCAGAAACCAGAGCCTTACCGCTTGGCGACACCCCAATTGCGTTAAACAAACTGCTTAACGACTTTTTAAATTGGCTGGGGTACGAGGATTCGAACCTCGGAATGCCGGAATCAGAATCCGGTGCCTTACCGCTTGGCGATACCCCAACAATTTGTCTTGATTACCGAAAAATCGACAATCTGAATTTGGTGGCTACGACGGGATTCGAACCTGTGACCCCATCATTATGAGTGATGTGCTCTAACCAACTGAGCTACGTAGCCAGTACTGCAATCTTCGATGGCTGGGGTACCTGGATTCGAACCAGGGAATGCCGGTATCAAAAACCGGTGCCTTACCGCTTGGCGATACCCCAATACCGCGGAGAACCGCAAAATCGAAGAAATATGGCTGGGGTACCTGGATTCGAACCAGGGAATGCCGGTATCAAAAACCGGTGCCTTACCGCTTGGCGATACCCCATCCGTGCAACGCTTACCCGGGAATGGTGCGGGAGGCGAGACTTGAACTCGCACACCTTGCGGCGCCAGAACCTAAATCTGGTGCGTCTACCAATTTCGCCACTCCCGCAAAAAAGATGGTGGCTACGACGGGATTCGAACCTGTGACCCCATCATTATGAGTGATGTGCTCTAACCAACTGAGCTACGTAGCCATCTTTTTTCGCGTTACCTTATCGGCGTTGCGGGGCGCATTATGCGTATAGACCCTTGCAGCGTCAACACCTTTTTCAACGAAAATAGCCGGAATGTGACTGTTTGGTTAGGTTGCGAACAGCGTGGCCGAATATTCGGCAATTATTGGTTATTAATCAGATTTAGACGGTGAAATGTGAGGCAAAAAAATCAGGCCCCTGAGGGGCCTGATTGCGATCTGAGTGATTATTTGTAGGCTGACTGGTGAACGCCTACCGCGCGTCCTGACGGATCGTTCATGGATTTGAAAGATTCATCCCATTCAATCGCTTTGGCAGAAGAGCAGGCGACGGACGGGCCACCCGGTACACACTCCGCGGCGCTCGGTACCGGGAACAGCTCTTCAAAAATTTCACGATACAGATAAGCTTCTTTCGAGCCTGGCGTGTTGTACGGGAAGCGGAAGCTCGCGGTTTCCAGCTGTTGGTCAGAAACCTGTTTCGCCGCGACCTCTTTCAGGGTGTCGATCCAGCTATAGCCTACGCCATCAGAGAACTGCTCTTTCTGACGCCATGCCACGCTCGCCGGCAGGTAGGATTCAAAACACTCGCGCAGAATATGTTTTTCCATTTTGCCGTTGCCGCACATCTTGTCCTGCGGGTTGATGCGCATCGCCACGTCGAGGAATTTCTTATCCAGGAACGGCACGCGCGCTTCCACGCCCCAGGCCGACATCGCTTTGTTGGCACGCGCACAGTCGAACATGTGCAGCGCCTGCAGCTTACGCACGGTCTCTTCGTGCAGCTCTTTGGCGTTCGGCGCTTTGTGGAAGTACAGGTAGCCGCCAAACACTTCGTCAGAACCTTCACCGGAGAGCACCATCTTGATGCCCATCGCTTTGATCTTACGCGACATCAGGTACATCGGCGTTGAGGCGCGGATGGTAGTCACGTCATAGGTTTCAATGTGATAGATCACATCGCGGATCGCATCCAGACCTTCCTGCACGGTGAAGTGAATCTCATGGTGCACGGTGCCGAGGTGGTTCGCCACTTCCTGCGCGGCTTTCAGGTCAGGTGCGCCTTCCAGGCCAACGGCAAAAGAGTGCAGCTGTGGCCACCAGGCTTCTGAGCGCTCCTGATCTTCCACGCGACGCGCCGCGAATTTCTTGGTGATCGCGGAGATTACGGAGGAGTCCAGACCGCCGGAGAGCAGCACGCCGTAGGGCACGTCAGACATCAGGTGGCTTTTCACGGAGTCTTCCAGGGCCTGGCGCAGCTCGGCTTTGTCCGTGACGTTGTCTTTTACCGCATCATAGTCGAACCAGTCACGCTGGTAATAGGAGCGGATCTCGCCGTCTTTGCTCCACAAATAGCTGCCCGCCGGGAATTCTTTAATGGTGCGGCATACCGGCACCAGGGCTTTCATTTCAGAGGCAACGTAGAAGTTGCCGTGCTCATCGTGGCCCATGTACAGCGGGATAATGCCGATGTGGTCACGGCCAATCAGGTACGCGTCTTTTTCGCTGTCGTACAGGGCGAAGGCGAACATGCCCTGCAGGTCGTCCAGGAACTCGGGCCCTTTCTCCTGATACAGCGCCAGGATCACTTCACAGTCAGAACCGGTCTGGAACGCGTAGCGGTCGCCGTATTCGGCGCGCAGCGCCTGGTGGTTGTAGATTTCACCGTTGACAGCCAGCGCGTGCGTTTTTTTCTCGTTATACAGCGGCTGTGCACCGGCGTTGACGTCAACAATGGACAGACGTTCGTGAGCCAGAATCGCTTTATCACTGGCGTAAACGCCTGACCAGTCTGGTCCGCGATGGCGCATCAGGCGGGACAGTTCGAGTGCCTTTTTACGCAGTTCGCCCGCGTCAGTTTTAATATCCAGTACGCCAAAAATTGAACACATAACCTTCTCCGTTAACCCTGTTGCTTTGTAATGTTGCTTGCTTATGAAAATGCCGCAAAGGGGCAGGGCGCGCAAGCGTTTTACGGGTGAAAACGGAAATAGTGCAACAGTGATTGCGGAATAGTGAAAAAAGAGCACGCCAGAAATTCTTTTATTGATGATTATGCAATGAAACGTGCTTTTTGTTAGATGAGACTTTATTTTTGTAGGCCATAAATGAAAAACCACGCCCTGAGGCGTGGTTCGGTATCAGATGATGTCGATTTCATCGACGGAGGGGTAAATCCAGCTTGGCCGGAACGGCATCGAATCAATGTCATCAAGTTGAGAGACGCCGGAGAGGACCAGAATCGTCTCCAGACCCGCCTGGAATCCGGCCAGAATATCGGTGCGCAGGTTGTCGCCGACAATAACGGTTTCTTCAGAGTGGGCCTGCATCTTGTTGAGCGCGGCACGAATGATCCACGGGCTCGGTTTACCGACTACAAACGGCTGACGACCTGAGATTTTTTCGATACCGGCGCACAGCGCGCCGCAGGCCGGATAAAAACCACGGCCGTGCGTATCCGGGTTGGTCGCGATAAAGCGCGCGCCGCTGGCGACAAAGTATGCTGCCTTATGCATCATCTCCCAGTTAAAGGAGCGCGTTTCGCCGACAATCACGAAGTCCGGGTTCACGTCAGTGATGGTAAAGCCAGCTTTGTACAACTCGTGTATCAGCGCACCTTCACCCACCACGTAGGCTTTTTTCCCTTCCTGACGCTTCAGAAAATCTGCCGTGGCCATTGCCGAGGTATAAAACACGCTGTCCGGAACGTCGACGCCCGCTGTGGCAAAGCGGTTAGCCAGGTCCTGACCGGTTTGGGAAGGGTAGTTCGTGAGCAGAACCAGAGGCATTCCTTTGTCGATGATGCGGTGAAGAAACTCCGCAGCACCCGGCACGGCAACGTTGTCGTGCATCAGCACGCCGTCGATATCACAAATTACATTCTTAATGGTCATGGACAGTCCGACATCAAAAAAAGAAGGCGTTACTATAAGGTCCGATCAACTTTCCAGCAAATGCTGCAGCAGAATTCCGTTGAGCATGGCGCGTTTGACCAGCGCGAACGCGCCAATCGCCGAGCGATGGTCAAGCTTTGAACGAACCACCGGGAGGTTCTGGCGGAATGCTTTCAGCGCCTGGGTGTTAATACAGCCTTCAATGGCGGGGAGCAGCACCTTTTCCGCCTCCACAATTTCACCGGCGATCACCACTTTCTGGGGGTTAAACAGGTTAATGGCGATGGCGATGGTTTTCCCCAGATGGCGGCCTACCTGCTCAATCACTTCACAGGCCAGCGCGTCGCCCTTATTGGCGGCTTTGCAGATGGTGCCTATCTTGCAATCGTCCAGCGTGACGCGGCTTTGGTAACCCTGTTCAAGGAGATGGCGAACGCGCTGCTCAATGGCCGTGTTGGCGGCAATCGTTTCAAGGCAGCCGAAGTTGCCGCAGTGGCAGCGCTCCCCGAGGGGTTCAACCTGGATGTGGCCGATCTCGCCGACGTTACCGTTGCGACCAATAAAAATACGGCCGTTAGAGATAATACCGGCGCCCGTTCCGCGGTGAACGCGCACCAGAATAGAGTCTTCACAGTCCTGGCTCGCACCAAAGTAGTGCTCTGCCAGCGCCAGAGAGCGAATGTCGTGGCCCACAAAGCAGGTCACCTTAAAACGCTTTTCCAGCGCGTCGACCAGCCCCCAGTTTTCAACCTGAATGTGCGGCATATAGCGGATCACGCCGCTTTCCGGGTCGACCAGTCCGGGCAGAATCACGGAGATGGCGATGAGTTCACGGATCTTGCGCTGACAGCTTTCAATAAACTGCGCGATGGTATTCAGCAACGCATGCTCCAGCGTCTCCTGAGTGCGCTCCGGAAGAGGGTAGTGCTCTTCCGCAATCGCTTTACTGCTCAGATCGTACAGCGTGAGCGTGGTGTCATGACGGCCCAGACGGACGCCAATGGCCTGAAAATTGCGGGTTTCGGTAATAATGGAGATGGCGCGGCGGCCCCCGGTGGAGGCCTGCTGATCGACTTCTTTGATCAGACCGCGCTCAATGAGCTGGCGGGTAATTTTTGTCACGCTGGCGGGAGCAAGCTGGCTCTGTTCGGCTATCTGAATTCGCGAGATTGGTCCGTGCTGGTCAATCAGGCGGTATACCGCCGCACTGTTAAGTTGTTTAACGAGATCGACATTACCGATTTGAGCTTGTCCGCCAGGTGTCATACTTTTACTTACTCAGTGACGACCTCGTTACCATTAACGATGGTCTTAATAATTTTATAATCGTGTGTGAATGCCGTCAGGTTTGCAACCATACCTGGTGCAATTTCGCCGAGCTGTTTATCCACGCCCATTGCGCGCGCCGGATAAAGGGTGGCCATACGCAGGACTTCATCAAGCGCAATCCCGCAATGTTCAACCAGGTTACGCACCCCTTCAATCATGGTTAAAGAGGAACCGCTCAGCGTACCGTTTTCATCCACACACAGTCCATTGCGGTAGTATATTGTTTTACCGGCAAAAATGAACTGCTCAATATTTGCACCTGCCGGTGCGGTGGCATCCGTCACCAGACAAAGCTTGTCACCTTTCAGCCGCTTAGCGTTGCGGATGTTGGTGTAATCGACATGTAAGCCGTCAGCAATAATGCCGCAGTAGACGTCTGGTTCATCCAGAATCGCCCCGACCAGACCCGGTTCACGGCCTGTGATATACGGCATAGCGTTGTAAAGGTGCGTTGCGAAAGTAATGCCCGCGCGGAAACCGGCTTTCGCTTCTTTCAGCGTCGCGTTTGAGTGGCCTGCTGAAACGATAATCCCGGCACCAGCCAGTTTGCTGATGACATCCGTACCCGTCATTTCAGGCGCCAGCGTCACTTTGGCGATCACATCGGCGTTCGCACACATGTAGTCAACCAGCTCTGCATCAGGTTTACGCACGTAATTCGGGTTATGCGTTCCTTTCTTGACCATATTCAGCCATGGCCCTTCAAGGTGCAGACCCAGCGCCTGGTTAGGGTGTTTGGCCAGGTATTCGCGCATCACGCGGATACCCTGCTTCATGAGGTCATCACTGCTGGTGATGAGCGTTGGCAGATAGCTGGTGCAGCCCGATTTCTCGTTGGCTTTCTGCATGATCTCCAGCGTTTCGACCGTCACCGCATCCGCAGTGTCATTGAATTGCACACCGCCGCAGCCGTTGAGCTGTACGTCGATGAAACCGGGGGAGATTACTGCTCCATTGAGTGAGCGCTGTTCAATCTCCGGCGGCAGTTCTGCCAGCGGACAAACACGTTCAATCAGGCCATCAGCGATAACAATCGCATGGTCATCCAGAATTTCATGGCCGGTATAAATCCGACCGTGGGTTAAAGCGTACATAACGACCCCCGGTTAAAAAAAGCGGCCGCCTCTTGTTGAAGAGGCGGTTATTCAATTACAGACCTTTGATGTTCTCAGCTTCTAACTCGTTGAAGTATTTCAGCGTTTTTACCTTCAGCTCCATCGTGGACGGTTCGTCGCAGACGATGACGGATTTAGGATGCAGCTGCAGGCAGCTGATGGTCCACATATGGTTAACGTTGCCTTCAACGGCAGCCTGGAGCGCTTGCGCTTTCACGCCGCCCAGCACCAGAATCATCACTTCTTCGGCATCCAGCAGGGTGCCTACGCCTACGGTCAGGGCGTATTTTGGAACCTGGTTAACATCGCCGTCAAAGAAGCGGGAGTTTGCCACGCGCGTGTCATGGGTCAGCGTTTTAATACGGGTGCGGGAAGCCAGAGATGACGCCGGTTCGTTAAACGCGATATGACCATCATTACCTACACCACCCATGAACAGGTGGATCTTACCGTAAGAACGGATTTTTTCTTCATACTGACGGCATTCTGCGTCAATATCAGGCGCGTTTCCATTCAGCAGGTTAATATTTTCAGATGGAATATCAACGTGATCAAAGAAATTACGGTGCATAAAGCTATGGTAGCTTTCCGGGTGGTCTTTCGGTAAGCCAACGTATTCATCCATATTGAAGGTCACAACATGTTTGAAGCTAACCTGGCCTGCTTTATGCATCTCAATCAGCGCCTTATAGGCGGTCAGCGGCGTGCCGCCTGTCGGAAGTCCAAGAACGAAAGGACGATCGGCGGTCGGTTTAAAGGCGTTAATACGGTTAACGATATGGCGAGCGGCCCATTTACCGACTTGTTCAGCAGTTGCCAGGGGAATCAGTCTCATTGTTCACCTCAAGAGTTTAAGTAGAAGAGTGGGCGGATGGCTATCGGGACCTGATACTTAAGCGTAACCTGGAAACTTTCAGGCCGGATCAATCCGTCTTGATTTTTTGAATGATAAAATAAGTTTTCGCTGTTAGCCAGTATAAGGGAGGGTGAATAACGATATTTGGTGACAAAAATCACAAAAAGTACGCGTTTAATTTGCGATACGAATTAATTTTTCACACACTCACAATGCCAGTGAAGCATCAACTGTATCTATAGTTCGTGACACAATAAAAAACAGAGCTGAGAACATGCCTTAAACGGGGTCTCATAGGGGGAAGAAAGTGAGTATTCTAGGTTATTTACAAAAGGTTGGCCGCGCGCTTATGGTGCCGGTCGCCACGCTGCCTGCCGCAGCCATCCTGATGGGTGTCGGCTACTGGATCGACCCCAACGGCTGGGGTAATACCAGCGCGCTGGCGGCGTTCTTTATCAAGTCAGGTTCCGCCATTATCGACAACATGTCCGTGTTGTTCGCGATTGGTGTGGCTTACGGTATGTCCAAAGACAAAGACGGTGCCGCTGCGCTGACCGGTTTTGTCGGTTTCCTCGTGTTAACCACCCTCTGCTCGCCTGCAGCGGTGGCCATGATCCAAAAAATTCCGGCGGACCAGGTTCCGGCGGCATTCGGTAAGATCAGCAACCAGTTTGTCGGTATCCTTGTGGGTATCATCTCCGCCGAACTGTATAACCGCTTCAGCAGCGTAGAGCTGCCAAAAGCGCTCTCCTTCTTTAGCGGTCGCCGCCTGGTTCCTATCCTGACCTCGTTTGTGATGATCGTTGTCGCGTTCATCATGATGTACGTCTGGCCGATGATCTTCGACGGTCTGGTGAACTTCGGTGAGCACATCCAGAAACTGGGTTCTGTCGGCGCGGGCGTGTACGCGTTCTTCAACCGTCTGCTGATCCCGGTCGGTCTGCACCACGCGCTGAACTCCGTATTCTGGTTCGACGTTGCCGGTATTAATGATATCCCTAACTTCCTGGGTGGCGCACAGTCCATCGAAGCAGGTAAAGCGGTTGTCGGTATCACCGGTCGTTACCAGGCGGGCTTCTTCCCGATCATGATGTTTGGTCTGCCGGGTGCTGCGCTGGCTATCTACCACTGCGCGCGTCCAGAGAACAAAGCGAAAGTGCTGGGTATCATGATGGCGGGGGCGTTCGCGGCCTTCTTCACTGGTATCACCGAGCCGCTGGAGTTCTCCTTCATGTTCGTGGCGCCGGTTCTGTATGTGATCCACGCCGTGCTGACCGGTATCTCCGTGTTCATCGCTGCCAGCATGCACTGGATTGCCGGTTTCGGCTTCAGCGCCGGTCTGGTGGATATGGTGCTGTCGTCCCGTAACCCGCTGGCGACCCACTGGTGGATGCTGATCCCGCAAGGTCTGGTGTTCTTCGCGATCTACTACATGGTGTTCCGTTTCACTATCACCAAATTCAACCTGATGACCCCGGGTCGTGAACTGGCCGTGGCCGGTAGCGAAGCGGATGGTCAGGATGTGAACGTGAGCGGTGCTGAGGATCAGGACGTTTCAGGCCTGGCGCGTCAGTACATCGCCGCTGTCGGCGGTTCTGACAACCTGACCGGTATCGACGCCTGTATCACTCGTCTGCGTCTGAACGTCAAAGACTCTTCTCTGGTTAACGAAGCGCTGGCCAAACGTCTGGGTGCTTCCGGCGTTATCCGCCTGAACAAAACCAGCGTGCAGATTATCGTTGGCTTCGTGGCAGAGAAAATTGCTAATGCCATGAAAACCACTGGTCCGGTAGCCGCAGCAGACGCTTCTGCCGCACCTGCCGCCGCGCCAGCGGCTGCAAAACCGCAGGCGGTACCGAACGCCAAAACGGTAGCCGCGCTGGTTTCACCGGTAACAGGTGAAGTGGTTGCGATTGAGCAGGTGCCTGACGAAGCCTTCGCCAGCAAAGCGGTTGGTGACGGTGTGGCGGTGAAACCAACGGAAAAAACCGTTGTGTCTCCGGCGGCCGGTACCATCGTGAAAATCTTCAACACCAACCACGCGTTCTGCCTCGAAACCGAAAATGGCGCGGAGATCGTTGTCCACATGGGTATCGATACCGTTGCGCTGAACGGTCAGGGCTTTACTCGCCTGGTGGAAGAGGGCGCTGAAGTGGTGGCCGGGCAGCCGATTCTGGAAATGGATCTGGACTTCCTGAACGCCAACGCGCGCTCCATGATAAGCCCGGTCGTTTGCAGCAACATCGATGACTTCAGTGGCCTGGTCATTCAGGCGAAAGGTCAGGTTGTTGCGGGTCAAACACCGCTGTATGAGATTAAAGGCAAGTAATCGCTCCTGAGTAGAGTCATGCCTTAAGCGGCGGGGGATATCCTCCGCCGCTTTTTTTTGCAGCAAAAGCCCCCATTATTTTCTTCAGAGACGTTTTAAGGGTTGTCACTACGTCCGGCTTATAAGATCATATGCCGTTATACGTTGTTTACGCTTTGAGGAATCCACGATGAGTGAGGCAGAAGCCCGCCCGAGTAACTTTATTCGTCAGATCATCGATGAAGATCTGGCCAGTGGTAAGCACACCACAGTTCATACCCGTTTCCCGCCGGAGCCGAACGGCTACCTGCATATCGGGCATGCGAAGTCCATCTGCCTGAACTTTGGCATTGCGCAAGACTACCAGGGACAGTGCAACCTGCGTTTCGATGACACCAACCCAGTAAAAGAAGACATCGAATACGTTGAGTCCATCAAGAATGACGTGCAATGGCTGGGCTTCAACTGGTCTGGCGATATCTGCTACTCCTCTGACTATTTTGATCAGCTGTACGCCTACGCGGTTGAACTGATCAACAAGGGTCTGGCGTATGTTGACGAACTGTCTGCTGATGAAATCCGTGAATATCGCGGTACGCTGACCGCCCCGGGCAAAAACAGCCCGTTCCGCGATCGCAGCGTGGAAGAGAACCTTGCGCTGTTTGAAAAAATGCGTGCCGGTGGCTTCGAAGAAGGCAAAGCGTGCCTGCGTGCCAAAATCGACATGGCGTCTCCGTTCATCGTGATGCGCGATCCGGTGCTGTACCGCATTAAGTTTGCGGAACACCACCAGACCGGCAACAAGTGGTGCATCTACCCGATGTACGACTTTACCCACTGCATCAGCGATGCGCTGGAAGGCATTACGCACTCCCTGTGTACGCTGGAGTTCCAGGACAACCGTCGTCTGTACGACTGGGTGCTGGATAACATCACCATTCCTGTGCATCCACGCCAATACGAGTTCTCTCGTCTGAATCTGGAATACACCGTGATGTCCAAGCGTAAGCTGAACCTGCTGGTGACCGACAAGCACGTTGAAGGCTGGGATGACCCACGTATGCCAACCATCTCGGGTCTGCGTCGTCGTGGTTACACTGCAGCCTCTATTCGTGAGTTCTGCAAACGCATCGGCGTGACCAAGCAGGACAACACCATCGAGATGGCCTCCCTTGAATCCTGCATTCGCGAAGATCTCAACGAAAACGCCCCGCGCGCGATGGCCGTTATCGACCCGGTGAAACTGGTTATCGAAAACTATCCGCAGGGTGAAAGCGAGCTGGTCTCCATGCCTAACCATCCGAACAAACCGGAAATGGGTAGCCGTGACGTGCCGTTCAGCGGTGACATCTGGATTGACCGCGCTGACTTCCGCGAAGAAGCCAACAAGCAGTACAAGCGTCTGGTGCTGGGTAAAGAAGTGCGTCTGCGTAATGCCTACGTCATCAAAGCCGAGCGCGTAGAGAAAGATGCGGAAGGGAATATCACCACCATCTTCTGTTCTTATGACGCTGAAACGCTGAGCAAAGATCCGGCGGATGGCCGCAAGGTGAAAGGCGTGATTCACTGGGTGAGCGCTTCCCACGCGCTGCCGGTAGAAATCCGTCTGTACGATCGTCTGTTTAGCGTGCCTAACCCAGGTGCAGCGGAAGACTTCCTGGCGACCATCAACCCGGAATCTCTGGTGATCAAGCAGGGTTATGCGGAGCCTTCTCTGAAAGCCGCTGAAGCGGGCAAAGCGTTCCAGTTCGAACGTGAAGGTTACTTCTGCCTGGACAGCCGTTACAGCACGGCGGAAAAACCGGTATTCAACCGTACCGTAGGCCTGCGTGATACCTGGACGAAGATCGGCGAATAATATTGCTGGTCTGGTCAATGAGAGACAAACGCCGCACTATGCGGCGTTTTTTTATTTAACGATCAGGGTATTAAGACAGGGCCTAAAAAGGCGTCATAAAAATATCAGGTCAATGAGGTGCTACTTATTTTTCAAAAAAAAGTTTGTATCATTGCGGAAATTAAAAAGGTTATAAAAAAGGAAAGAATTCTCACGCCTAGCCACTGAAATACCTGATAATTCCCCGCCATTCCTCGCCTTCTCACAAATGTTACAAAGCGCTACCAATTATGTGCACTTCGTCATAATCCTGACTTTTGTCCGCTAAAAAGCATTGATAATTCGTGTCGCGAAAAATAACCTAAAGACGGTAGTTAATTCGAGGGTATTTAAAACTACCCCTGACCATTTGGTCTTTTTTATTTACGCCGCTTCAGGCGTTTTAATTCGTCAAAGAGGAATAATCTATGCGTACGTTCAGTGGCAAAAGTAGTGCGCTGGCGCTGGCTATTGCCGGTGTGACAGCAATGTCGGGTCTGGTGGTGACACCAGAGGCGAAAGCGGCGGGCTTCATCGATGATTCTACCCTCACGGGCGGTATTTATTACTGGCAGCGTGAACGTGACCGTAAAGACGTCACCGAAGACAAATACAAAACCAACCTTTCTCACTCCACCTGGAACGCCAACCTGGACTTCCAGTCAGGCTATGCCGCGGATATGTTCGGTCTGGATATTGCTGCGTTTACCGCGATTGAAATGGCGGAAAACGGCGACAGCGCCCACCCGAACGAAATTGCCTTCTCCTCCAGCAACAAAGCCTATAAAGAAGACTGGTCCGGGGATAAGAGCGGTATCAGCCTTTACAAAGCCGCTGCAAAATTTAAATACGGTCCGGTTTGGGCGCGCGGTGGTTATATTCAGCCAACTGGCCAGACTCTGTTAGCACCGCACTGGAGCTTTATGCCGGGTACCTATCAGGGTGCAGAAGCCGGGGCGAACTTTGACTACGGTGATGCGGGTGCGTTGAGCTTCTCCTATATGTGGACCAACGAGTACAAAGCACCGTGGCACATCGAGATGGACAAGTTCTACCAGAACGATAAAAAAACCAAAGTCGATTACCTGCACTCGCTGGGCGCGAAGTACGACTTTAAAAACGATCTGGTGCTTGAAGCGGCATTCGGTCAGGCACAAGGCTATGTCGATCAGTATTTTGCTAAGGCCAGCTATAAATTCGATGTCGCGGGTAGCCCGTTGAGCACCAGCTACCAGTTCTACGGTACGCGCGACAAGGTCAGCAACGGTGGCGTCAACGACATTTATGACGGCACCGCGTGGCTGCAGGCGTTAACCTTCGGCTACAAGGTCGGTCAGGTTGATTTGCGTCTGGAAGGCACATGGGTGAAGGCGGAAGGGCAGCAGGGCTACTTCCTGCAGCGTATGACCCCGACCTACGCCTCCTCCAACGGTCGTCTTGATATCTGGTGGGATAACCGCTCAGACTTCAACGCCGACGGCGAGAAAGCGGTCTTCTTCGGCGCAATGTATGACCTGAAAAACTGGAACCTGCCTGGCTGGGCGGTGGGCGCTTCTTACGCTTACGCCTGGGACGCAAAACCTGCCGATATGGCCACGCCGGACGCATACTACGATCCCAACTATCGCCTGAAAGAGTCTTCCTACAGCCTCGATGCTATCTATACCCTGCAGGATGGCCGTGCGAAAGGCACGATGTTCAAACTGCACTTCACCCAGTATGACAACCACTCCGATATCCCGAGCTATGCGGGCGGTTACGGCAACATCTTCCAGGATGAGCGTGACGTGAAATTCATGGTTATTGCCCCATTCACCATCTTCTGATGAACGCACCGGCGGGCTGAGTCCCGCCGGCATGGAGACTGCACATGATGAAAAAAATTGTAATCGTCGCGTTGCTGGCATCAGGGCTGGTGGCGTGTGCTCAGAATCAGGCGCCGAAAGAGGACTCCCGTCTGAAGGAGGCGTATAGCGCCTGCATAAATACTGCGGAAGGATCGCCGGAGAAAATTCAAGCCTGTCAGAGCGTGCTGAACGTGCTGAAGAAAGAGAAAGCGCATGAGCAGTTCGCGACGCAGGAAAACGTCCGCGTGATGGATTATCAGGCCTGCATCCAGGCGCGTAAAACCGGTAACGATCAGGAAGTGGCGAAGCGTTGCGATAAGATCTGGAACGAGATACGCAATAACAATAATTAAGTGCTTTACGCCCGATGGCGCTGCGCTTACCGGGCCTACAAAGGTGTTATAGCCCGTAGGCCCGGTAAGCGCAGCGCCACCGGGCTTTTTTAGGCAAAAAAAAGCCAGCCTTTCGGCTGGCTCAGAGTATGAATCTTATTATTTCGCGTCGTGCGCGTGATCGTCTTCGCGGCAGTCGCCTTCAGCGCAGTGACCGTAAAGGTACAGGCTGTGGTTCGTCAGGCGGATGCCATGACGCGCCGCGATTTCACGCTGGCGCGCTTCGATGGAATCATCGCTGAATTCAATGACCTTGCCGCAATCGAGGCAGATCAGGTGATCGTGGTGCTGCTGCTGGGTCAGTTCGAAAACGGATTTACCGCCTTCGAAATTATGACGGGTAACAATGCCCGCGTCATCAAACTGGTTCAGCACGCGATAGACGGTAGCCAGCCCAATCTCTTCACCCATGTCGATAAGACGTTTATAAAGGTCTTCCGCACTGACATGGTGATTGTCTGGACCCTGAAGCACTTCAAGGATTTTTAACCGAGGAAGCGTAACTTTCAGGCCAGCCTTCTTTAATGCGGTATTGTTGTCAGTCATGCGGAATCTGTCCTGTTGCTAAACGATTCACTTCTGTAGGAAGTGACAGAAAATGCACCCGGGATAATGCGTCTCATTATAGAACTGCCATGGCTAAATGAAAACTGCAAGTCTCAGGCAAAATATGCTTATAAAAACGTGGTATCACCAACAAACTTGCTCAATGGAAAACCACGTTTTATCAGGGAGACATTGTACAGGTCTGGGCGAAAAAGTTAAAAGATTGTAGCGATTAATTTAATCGGTTTGACCTGGAGCATGGGCGCAACCGCAGTTGCGCCGCGATAAAATCAGGCGTTCAGAATATCATCCAGGTGCAGTTCTTCGCGGATCTGCTTCACCCACTTCTCAACGCGCTCTGCGGTCAGTTCTGGCTGACGGTCTTCGTCGATGGCCAGGCCTACGAAATGATCGTCATCGGCCAGGCCTTTAGACGCTTCGAAGTGGTAACCGGCGGTCGGCCAGTGGCCTACGATAACCGCGCCGTTCGGCTCAATGATATCGCGGATGGTGCCCAGCGCGTCACAGAAGTATTCGGCGTAGTCTTCCTGATCGCCACAGCCAAACAGGGCGACCAGCTTACCGTTGAAGTCCACTTCTTCCAGCGTCGGGAAGAAATCATCCCAGTCGCACTGGGCTTCACCGTAGTACCAGGTTGGGATACCCAGCAGCAGAATGTCATAGCCTTCCAGATCTTCTTTGCTGCTCTTGGCGATGTCATGCACATCAGCAACGTCTTTACCGAGCTGTTTTTGAATGTTTTTTGCGATATTTTCGGTATTGCCGGTATCACTGCCAAAGAAAATGCCGATGATTGCCATGAGTAAAATAACCTCTTGAAACTTAATAGTATGGTGGCGCAATTCGGCCACGGATAAGGGCAATAATAGCAGAACTGGCAACCCTGCGGAAACAGCTATCGCGCAGGACTGCACTCTGTGCTACATGAAAAGGGTGAGAAAGGGGATTTTCAGACTTATGCCTGGCTGCGTAACGTCTCAAGCTGGACGAGCAACATCTCTTCAATGAGCTCGCTGCGGCTGATATTTCGCGCGTCAGCCAGCTCGTTCAGCGCGTCGACGGCGTCGGCGTTAAGCTTCAGTTCGACACGCTTAAGCCCACGATTTTTATCGCGTTTAAGCTGGTTGCGTTTATTGATACGCAGCTGTTCATCGCGCGAAAGCGGATTCGTCTTGGGTCGTCCCGGGCGACGCTCATTCGCGAACAGATCTAGTGTCGTACGGTCCGTTTGTTCTTTGGCCATGATTCTGAGACTTCGGGGGAAACACGCCGCCCTGCTAATGCCCGGGCGATAAGCGCGCCATCATACATCACCAAAAACGGCACGCCAACGACTGGAAGCCCGCAGCCTTCCAGTCGCTTTCTTTTTAATCAATTTGCAGTATCAGTGAGATAGCGGCGAATGGCGCGCAGTACAGCATCCGGTTTTTCCGCATGCACCCAGTGCCCGGCACCGGCAATCACGTGGGCGCGAGCCTGCGGGAATTGGGCCAGCAGCGTGTCGCGGTACGCGTCGGTAACGTAAGGCGAGTTTCCACCGCGAATAAAGAGGGTAGGGTGTGGCCAGGCGGGGACGGTTTCCCAGCCCACGATGTTATTGTACTGCTCCCAGAGTACCGGCACGTTAAAACGCCATTGGCCGTCAACAAACGACTTCAGCAGGAACTGCACGACGCCTTCTTCATCAAGATGCTCACGCATGACGGCAGCCGCCTGTTGGCGCGTCGCGACACCCGCTTCTGTGACCGCATTGATGGCGGCAAAAATCTCGTCGTGACGGCGGACGTCATAATCCACGGGCGCGACGTCAATCACCACCAGGCCGCTAATACGGTCCGGGGCCAGTGCCGTCAGGGCCATCACCGCTTTGCCACCCATTGAATGCCCGATGAGGGTCACCTTTTGCAGGTCGTGGGCATCCAGCGTATCCAGCAGATCCTGCGCCATCGCCGCGTAGGTCATCTCGTCGGAACGCCCGGAAAGACCATGATTGCGCATATCGACCTGTAAAATATCGTGGTCGGTAACCAGATCGCGCGCCAGCACGCCCAGGTTATCCAGACTGCCAAAAAGCCCGTGAACCAGTACGATGGGAGAATTATTGTTCGGCGATTGTGCAGTTTGCGCTCGGGTATTCAATTTCATGGCAAAGTTCTTTTTTTACGTATGTCAGGTTAGGGTATCATGTTGACCATTCTGCCGCCCGGCTGCAAGGTTCCAGTTTAATCTGACTTTTGCGGCCAACCTGGTTTGACGCTATCCGCTGTTGGGATTTGACCTTATAATCCCAATGACTTGTATTCAGATAAGATATCGCACTGGATTAAGATGAAAACAATCGAAGTTGATGACGAACTCTATCAGTATATTGCCAGCCAGACGCGGCATATCGGGGAGAGCGCGTCCGACATTTTACGGCGCATGCTTAAAATTTCCGCCGCTTCACAGCCTGCTACCCCAGTCACCAAAGATGTCGTGTCTCAGCCGAGCGTTGTTGCACAAGCAAAACCTGCCGTGACGCCGGCAAAAGATAAAGTGCGCGCGATGCGCGAGCTGCTGCTCTCCGATGAATACGCGGAGCAGAAAAAGGCGGTTAACCGCTTTATGCTGGTGCTGTCTACACTTTACTCACTAGATAACAAAGCGTTTGCTGAAGCGACCGAGTCGCTTCACGGCCGTACTCGCGTCTACTTCGCGGGCGACGAGCAGACGCTGCTGCAAAATGGCAATCAAACCAAACCTAAACATGTTCCTGGCACCCCGTACTGGGTGATCACCAATACCAATACGGGCCGCAAGTGCAGCATGATTGAACACATCATGCAGTCCATGCAGTTCCCGGCGGAATTGATTGAAAAGGTTTGCGGTACAATTTAACCCTTGCATCAGAAGGACCCGGTAATGGCAAATCACAGCCGTGCAGGCCAACCTGCACAACAAAGCGATTTGATTAACGTCGCTCAGCTGACCGCGCAGTATTACGTGCTGAAACCGGTCGTGGGCAACGCAGAACACGCAGTGAAGTTTGGTACATCTGGTCACCGCGGCAGCGCGGCGCGCCACAGCTTTAACGAACCGCATATTCTGGCCATTGCTCAGGCCATTGCGGAAGAACGCGCTAAAAACGGCGTTACCGGTCCGTGCTACGTGGGGAAAGATACCCATGCCCTGTCTGAACCGGCGTTCATCTCTGTTGTGGAAGTGCTGGCGGCAAACGGCGTCGATGTGATTGTTCAGGAGAACAATGGCTTCACCCCAACGCCTGCGGTCTCTAACGCCATCCTGGTGCACAACAAAAAAGGTGGCGCGCTGGCGGACGGTATTGTTATCACGCCATCCCACAACCCGCCGGAAGACGGTGGTATCAAATACAACCCGCCTAACGGTGGCCCGGCCGACACTAACGTCACCAAAGTGGTGGAAGATCGTGCGAACGCGCTGCTGGCTGACGGTCTGAAAGGCGTGAAGCGTATTTCTCTGGATGCTGCCATGGCGTCCGGTCACGTGAAAGAGCAGGATCTGGTTCAGCCGTTCGTGGAAGGGCTGGCGGATATCGTCGATATGGCGGCCATCCAGAAAGCCGGTCTGAAGCTGGGCGTGGATCCGCTGGGCGGCTCCGGTATCGAATACTGGAAACGTATCGCCGAGCACTACAAGCTGGATCTGACCATCGTGAACGATCACGTCGATCAGACCTTCCGCTTTATGCACCTGGATAAAGACGGCGCGATCCGTATGGACTGCTCCTCCGAGTGCGCGATGGCGGGCCTGCTGGCGCTGCGTGATAAATTCGATCTGGCGTTTGCTAATGATCCGGATTATGACCGTCACGGTATCGTCACGCCTGCCGGGCTGATGAACCCGAACCACTATCTGGCTGTTGCAATTAACTATCTGTTCCAGCACCGCCCGCAGTGGGGCAAAGAGGTGGCCGTCGGTAAAACGCTGGTTTCCTCCGCGATGATCGACCGCGTGGTCGAGGCGCTGGGCCGCAAGCTGGTGGAAGTGCCGGTCGGCTTCAAATGGTTCGTTGACGGTCTGCACGACGGCAGCTTCGGCTTCGGCGGTGAAGAGAGCGCGGGCGCATCTTTCCTGCGTTTCGACGGCACGCCATGGTCAACCGATAAAGACGGCATCATCATGTGCCTGCTGGCGGCGGAGATCACCGCGGTCACCGGTAAGAACCCGCAGGAACACTACAACGACCTGGCGGCACGCTTTGGTGCACCAAGCTATAACCGTATTCAGGCTAGCGCGACGTCAGCTCAGAAAGCGGCCCTGTCCAAACTCTCTCCGGAGATGGTCAGCGCAAGCACCCTGGCGGGCGATCCGATCACCGCGCGTCTGACGGCTGCACCGGGCAACGGCGCATCCATTGGTGGTCTGAAAGTGATGACCGAGAACGGCTGGTTCGCCGCGCGTCCGTCCGGTACGGAAGATGCGTACAAAATCTATTGCGAAAGCTTCCTCGGCGCTGAGCACCGTCAGCAGATTGAGAAAGAGGCGGTAGAGATTGTCAGCGAAGTGCTGAAAAACGCGTAAGTGCGGTATGGGTGCGGGCTGATGCCCTCGCCCCGGCCCTCTCCCACAGGGAGAGGGAGAAAACATTAAAAACGGCAACCCCTGGGTTGCCGTTTTGCTTTGACCTCGTAGGCCCGGTAAGCGCTAGCGCCACCGGGCTTTTTTTAGCTATGCTTATTCTTCAATTCAAACCGCGGTGACACCAGACCGTACAGCGTCCAGCCCATAAAGGTCACCATTGCCCCGTAGAGCATCGCTTCCTGGCCGGATGAGTAGAGCGCATAAAAGCTGTAGATTGCCCCAATCAGCGCCACGATATTGGCCGCGCGCGCTTTGCGTGGATCCACCTTCGCCACCTTCTGAATGATCACCAGCGCTGCCATCGACAGGATATACGGAATGATGTTCGTCACCACCGCCAGGTTGACCAGCACGTTGAACTGGCTGTTCAGCGACGGGCTAATGGTCATCAGCGACAATCCGCTCTGGAAGATAACAATCGCCAGCATGCCCTGCACCGGCGCATCCGCTTTGGTCACGCGGGAGAAGATTTTTGGGAAGTAACCTTCATCAGCCGAGGATTTAAAGACCTGTGCGATGGTGAACTGCCAGCCGAGGAGTGAACCGCAGCAGGACATCACCATCAGCCCCATGATCACTTTCCCGACCTCAGGCGTGAACATCTGCGCGAAGGCCAGACCGAACGGCGCCGTAGAGTTTGCCAGATCCATGTTTGGCACAATCCCGGCAATCACGTTAGTCGAGACGATATAGATCACCGCCGCGCCCAGCGTGCCGCCGAGGACCGCAATCGGCACGTTCTTCTCCGGATTCTCTACCACTTCCGCGTTCGCACAGGCGGATTCCAGACCCAGGAAGGCCCAGAGCGTCATGGCGATTGAAGAGCCGACCGCGGTAAAGAATGGCACATGGTGCGGGTTCCAGGAGTTGGCGTAGAGTGTCGGGCTGAACCAGAACCAGCCGATGATGCACAGGCCGACAACCGGGATAATCACGCCCCAGACGGTGATGCTGGAGAGCTGTCCGGTGATACGCGCGCCGCCAAAGTTAGCCACGGTACAGATCCACAGCACCCCGATGGTCGCCAGCCCAATTTGCACCGGGCTGAGCGTCGCGCCAAACAGCTCCGTACCGTAGCCCACGGCGGAGATGGCAATCGCCACGTTGGCGATCAACAGCGATACCCCGTAGGTATAGTTGGCCATAAAGTTGCCCGACTTGCCAAAGGCGTATTCGGCGTAGCCCCCCATGCCGCCTGACTTACGGCTGAACATCCCGCACTTGGCGAACGCCCACGCCAGCGCCATTGAACCGACTGCCGTCACCAGCCAGGAGATGATAGAGATGGTGCCCACCTCTCCCAGTTTGGTGGGCAGCATGATAATCCCGGAGCCCATCATGTTCACCATGGTGAGGATGGTCAGCTGCACCACGCCCATCTTGTTGGACTTACTCATAATTTCTCTCCTTTCAGCAGCGTGGGCTGAGCGGCGGGTTGTTTGATGACGTTACAGCGAACCTGCTTGCGACCCTCACACTCCTCGACGTACACACCCTGCAGCTCCGGCGCGAAGCCCGGCAGCAGGTTGATGCCTTCTTCCAGCGCGGCAAAGTAGCGCAGCACGGAACCGCCCCAGACTTCCCCTGGGACAACGCACAGCACCCCTGGCGGATAAGGGAGCGCGCCTTCGGCGGCGATGCGGCCTTCCGCGTCGCGCAGGGAGACCAGTTCAACTTCACCGCGCAGATAGGCGTAGTTCGCGTCCTGCGGGTTCATCATCACGCGTGGGAAGTGAGACTTGCGGAACATCTCTTTCTGCAGCTGTTTCACGTTGTGGCGGGCGTACAGGTCATGCATTTCCTGGCAGATCTGGCGCAGGGTGTAATCCGCGTAACGTTCCGGATGCTGTTTGTAGAGAGATGGCAGGACGTCTTTCAGCGGAACATCGCTCTCGAGCAGTTTTTCGAAGCGCACCAGCTGCGCCACCAGCTGCTGCAGTTTGCCCATATCTTCCGCAGGCGTGAGCAGGAACAGGATCGAGTTGAGATCGCATTTTTCCGGCACGATGCCGTTTTCACGCAGGAAGTTGGCGAGGATAGTGGCGGGCACGCCGAAGTCGTCATACTCCCCGGTGCGGGCGTTAATACCCGGCGTGGTCAGCAGGAGCTTGCACGGGTCGATAAAATACTGATGCTCAGCGTAGCCTTCAAAAGCGTGCCAGTTTTCACCCGGTACGAAGTGGAAGAAGCGCAGATCGGTCGCAATTTTCGCCGTGTCCCAGCTTTCCCACGGGAGGCCATCCACCGTTTCCGGCACGAAGGGGCGCAGATACCGGCAGTTCTCCAGAATCAGCTTGCGCGCTTCGATACCGTTCACCACGCAGTCCATCCACATGTTGCGGCCGCTCTGGCCCTCATGCATACGGGCATTAATGTCCAGCGCAGCGAACAGCGGATAAAACGGGCTGGTGGAGGCGTGCATCATAAAGGCATTGTTCAGCCGCTTGTGCGGGACATAGCGCTGTTGCCCTTTGATGTGGCTGTCTTTCTTATGGATTTGCGAGGTCTGCGAGAAGCCGGCCTGCTGTTTATGCACGGACTGGGTGACCAGGATCCCCGGATCGTTTTCGTTCAGCTCCAGCAGCAGCGGAGAGCAGTCGGCCATCATCGGAATAAACTGCTCGTAACCCACCCAGGCCGAGTCAAACAGAATGTAATCACACAGATGCCCAATCTTATCCACCACCTGACGGGCGTTATAGATGGTGCCATCGTAGGTACCCAGCTGGATCACCGCCAGACGGAACGGACGCGCATCGCGTGCACGGCCCGGCGCCACCTCCGCCACCAGCTCGCGCAGATAACTTTCTTCAAAGCAGTGGGCGTCAATGCCGCCAATAAAGCCGTACGGGTTGCGCGCGGTTTCCAGATAGACCGGCGTTGCACCAGCCTGGAGGAGGGCACCGTGATGGTTAGATTTGTGGTTGTTACGGTCAAACAGCACCAGGTCACCCGGGGTGAGCAGGGCGTTAAGCACCACTTTGTTGGATGACGAGGTGCCATTCAGCACGAAGTAGGTTTTATCGGCATTAAAGACCTTTGCCGCATGCTGCTGGGCGATGCACGGCGCGCCTTCGTGGATCAGCAGATCGCCCATCGCCACGTCGGCGTTACACAGGTCGGAGCGGAAAAGCGTCTCACCAAAGAAATCGACAAACTGATTACCGGCAGGATGACGGCGGAAGAACTGGCCACCCTGATGCCCCGGGCAGTCAAACGCGCTGTTGCCCTGCTTCACATAGTCGACAAGGGCGCGGAAAAACGGCGGGCGCAGCTGGGTTTCATACTTCTGGGCTGCCGCTTCCAGCTGGCGTCCATAAAAGTCGTTGCTGGTGTCTGAATACTCAAATACGCCGTGAATGCGCGATAAATAGTCTGCCGGAATGAATTCCTCTTTGTGCGTCGCGACAAAAACAGGAATGCCAAAACCGGTGGCTTCTATTTCGTCCAGGATACCGCTGGCAATATCCGTGACCGCCAGAACAATGGCGGCAACATCAATATAATCAGAGGCGCGGACATCTACCAGTTCACGCTGGGTAGTAAAGCAATCCGGACATGCACGGCTGGCTGCGATTTTTAAACTTTTCATCTTTCTCTCTTTATTTTAGGTAATAAGCGTCCCTCGATTTCTTGCAAGAAAGAAATCGATAATTTACCGGAAAAAAAGCAAAGGGTGGCCGCTGATTAAAATCAGTGAATTGCTTTTTTGATGATTGAAATTCAGTCCGCCCGGTGCGGATGAGTCTGAATTAAAATGAATGAGCGCACGAGTTCACAGGCAATGGCCTGTAAAATAAGGTATTTCAGGATAACCTGTAAGCGAGTGCGCCAGAAGTCGAAGGACTACCGGGCATTAAAGAGATGAAAGTCAAAGCAGTTTCGGTGGGCAAACATCATGATATGTGTTGTCCGCCTTATATGGGGCATTAAGCGATTGTTGTTTTCCATGTTTCATTTTCCTTTCAGTAATTGAAAGCATGGTCATTTTATCCAGGGAAAGACGATTAACCGTGAGGTAGATCACCGTTAACCGATCAAATCAGAAATAAATATTCGTTTTAGATGAATATCGCAGATCAAAATTCTGATTTGTTGATGATGCGTTAACAGGTTGTGTTGTCAATGTTTTAAATGAGCAAAAATAGCCCGTAAAAATAATTTATGGGTTATTTGTGAAATATTGTCTGAGGGATTTCGTTTTTATTTAAAAATAAAATGAATAGTTATTCAAAGCATAAACCGATAACCGATACCGGTTTCAGTTAATAAATGGTGGGGGCGAGCGGGGTCAACTTCGAGTTTCTGACGAAGGTGTCCCATATATATGCGTAAATAATGACTATGTTCCACCGCGTTGGGCCCCCACACCTGACTTAACAGCTGGCGTTGGGTGAGTACCTTGCCGTGGTTGTTGAGCAGTACGGCGAGCAGGCGAAATTCTATTGGCGTCAGATGGATTTCTTCTTCACCGCGCACAATACGCCGCGCGGCCAGGTCAACCCGGATATCCCCAAACGTGTAGGTTGGGTCAGCTGGCGTGGTTGCGCTGTGGCGACGCAGCGCCACGCGAAGGCGAGCCTGAAGCTCGCCGATACCAAAAGGTTTAATCAGATAGTCATCTGCACCGGCATCCAGCGCCGCGATTTTATCCGTCTCTTCAGTACGCGCGGAGAGCACGAGGATCGGCATCTGGCTCCACTGACGCACTTCCCGGATAAAATCGATGCCGTCGCCGTCCGGCAAACCAAGATCGAGGATCACCAGGTCCGGCTTGCGGGTGGCGGCTTCAATTAAACCCCGCTGAAGCGTACCCGCATCATGAACGCGCAGACCGTCCCCTTCCAGCGCAGCGCGCAGAAAACGGCTAATGGCGATCTCATCTTCAACAATCAGAACGTTGATCACAAATCCTCTGGTAATTCATTAAGTTCTGGCGGGGTTTCCAGAGGAAGTGTAACACAAAACCGCGCGCCGCCTTCGGGGCGATTCTCTGCGGAGATGGACCCGCCATGGACGTCAATGATCGCCTGGCAAATCGCCAGCCCCAGCCCCACGCCCGGAATGGCAGACTCCTTATTGCCGCGCGCGAATTTTTCGAAAATAGCCAACTCCTGCCCGGCTGGAATGCCGGGTCCGGTATCCCAGACGTCAAGATGAAGCGTGCCGTCGTCCACCGTTGCATCTACGCCAATTTGGGCGCTGGCGCCCGCATATTTGCCGGCATTTTCCAGCAGGTTGATCAGCACCCGTTCAAACAGCGGACCATCAACGTGAATTAAGGTCAGGGGCTCGGGCATGTTCAGCGCAATATGCCGCCCGCCCAGGCCGGGTTCGAGCATTTTCAGGGCGCTGCCCACTACCTCTTCAAGCGTGAGCCACTCTTTTTTGAGGTTAAAACCGCCTGACTGGATACGCGCCATATCGAGCAGGTTATTCACCAGACGCGTGGTATTCAGCACATGCTGGCGGATCTCGCTGGCCTGAAGGGCGTGTTTAGAGCCTTCGGCCGCCAGGTCCAGCGTCAGGATTTCTGACTGACCAAACAGGACGGTGAGCGGGGTTCGCAGATCGTGAGAGAGCGCCGCCAGCAGCGAGTTACGAATGCTTTCACGCTCGCTCGCCAGCCGGGCCTGCTCTTCGCTGGCGGTGAGGGCAAGCCGCTCCAGCGCGCTGGCAACCAGCAGCGTAAAGGTCTCCAGCAGCCGCTGCTGTTCGGGGATCATCAGCTGGCGCAGGTTTGAGGGCTCAACAATCACCAGCCCCTGATTTTTATCGGCGCTGCGCAGCGGCAGAATTTGGTAGGGCACGCCGGGCAGGGTGTCGGTCCCTGCGCCCGCAGGTAACCCTTTATCAAAGCTCCAGCGCGCGATGGCTTCGTCCCAGGGCGTCATGCCTGAGGCCGACGTCAGCGGGCGCAGCTTGCCGTGTTCGTCAGGGAGTAAAATCAGGTTGCTGGCATGAAACGTCGAGCGAATGAACTGCTCGCTGGTCTGCACGATATCCAGCGGCGTGCGGCCCACCGCCAGCGATTTCGACATCTCATAGAGATGGCGCGTGCGCTGTTCGCGATAGCGGGCAATACGCGCCTGGTAGCGCACGCCCGCCGTCAGATTCCCGATTACCAGCCCGACGGTGAGCATCACCGCAAAGGTGAGAATGTACTGAACATCCGACACGGCGAGCGTCCCGCGCGGGGCAATAAAGAACAGATCGAAGCTGATGACGTTAATCACCGTCGCCAGCACCGACGGCCAGCGCCCGTAAAAGAGCGCCACCACCACTACGCCAAGCAGGTAGATCATCACCAGGTTGGCGGCATCAAACGCGATCAGCCACTGGCTGGCAATCACGGTAATCAGGGCGCAGAGCACGACGGCGACAAGACAGCCGCGCAGCTGAATGCGCCATTTATCGCTGAAGGCACGGCTGTCCGGCGCGCGGCTGGGTAACGGCGTGGGCTTATCATCCAGCGCCACGATCACCAGGTCCAGATCCGGTGCGCGGCGGGCCAGCTTGTCGGCAAACGATTCGCGGCTAAACCAGCGGCGATGCTGGCGACGGCCAATCACGATTTTTCCCAGATTGTGCTCACGGGCGTAGCGCAAAATGGCTTTATCTTCCTGAGGGTCGGAAAGGGTGGCGGTTTCGGCACCCAGCTCCTGCGCCAGGCGAAGCGAACTCAATATCGCGCGACGCTGGTTCTCGGGCAGCGCGTGCAGCTGCGGCGTTTCGACATACACCGCATGCCAGACGCTGCCAAATTTGGCCGCCAGGCGCGCGGCGGTGCGGACAAGCTTTTCATTGCCGCTGCCGTGGCCTACGCACAGCAGGATGGCATCTCGCGTATGCCAGACGCGCTCCTGGCCCTGCAGGTCGCGCCAGGCGCGCATCTGATCGTCGACGCGATCGGCAGTACGACGCAGGGCCAGCTCGCGCAGGGCAATCAGGTTGCCTTTACGGAAGAAATGTTCGATGGCGCGCTCGGCCTGGCCGGCAATATAAACCTTGCCTTCGTGCAGGCGCTGGCGCAAATCGTCGGGGGGAAGGTCGACCAGCACCACTTCATCGGCAGAATCAAAGAAGGGGTCGGGCACCGTCTCGCGCACCTGAATGCCGGTCACGCCGCTGACCACGTCGTTCAGGCTCTCCAGATGCTGAACGTTAACCGTCGTGAAAACATCGATGCCGGCTTCGAGCAGCTCCTCGACATCCTGCCAGCGTTTTGGATGGCGTGAGCCTGGCGCATTGCTGTGCGCCAGTTCGTCCATCAGGATAAGGGCGGGACGGCGGGCGAGGGCGGCATCGAGATCGAATTCGGTGACTAGCCGACCGCGGTGGCTGATACGGCGGGGCGGCTGGGTGGCCAGCCCCTTCAGCAGCGATGCGGTCTCTTTGCGTCCGTGGGTTTCTACCACGCCTATCAATATATCGAGCCCCTGCGCCCGAAGCCGCTGGGCTTCCGTCAGCATGGCGAAGGTTTTCCCGACGCCTGCGCAGGCGCCAAAGAAAATTTTCAGTTTGCCGCGATGGGCTTCGGCCGTCTGTTCGAGCAGCCTGTCCGGATCCGGGCGCATGGGCTCGTCGGTCATTTAGTTTTTCCTTAGCGCGTCCAGCGCCAGATTCAGCTCAACAATATTCACCACGGGCATGCCGATAAAGCTGACCAGCGGCTTTTGCGTGTGCTCTGCAACCAGCTGGCTAACCTGTTCGACGGTCAGCTGACGGGCCGCGGCGACGCGCGGGATTTGCCATGCCGCGGCTGCCGGCGTCAGGCTGTAGTCCAGCCCGCTGGCCGAGGCGGTCACCAGCTCTACGGGCACCTCACGGCTGGCCTGCGGATTAGCGGCGCGCAGGGCTGCCACGCGCTCAGCAACGGCTTTGTCCAGCTCGGGGTTGCTACCCGCCAGGTTACTGCCGCCGGATGCCATCGGATTATACGGGCTTTCGGCAGTGGCGGAAGGGCGCCCCTGGAAGTAACGGGCATCGGTAAAGTTCTGACCAATCAGGCGTGAACCGCGGCTTTCACCGTTTTGCATAATCAGCGAGCCGTTGGCCCGATCCTTAAACCACCACTGGCCCAGCGCGGTGGTCACCAGCGGGTACAGCCCGCCGGTAATGAGAGACAGCAGAATAAACAGAAGTATAGCGGGGCGTAACATCGTCATTTGATTCACCTTTTAAACCAGGCCGAACAGCGTCAACAGCAGGTCGATAACCTTGATACCGATGAAGGGCACCACCAGCCCGCCCAGGCCGTAAATCCACAGGTTGCGGCGCAGCATGGCGGCGGCGGTGAGCGGCTTATAGCTCACGCCTTTCAGCGCCAGCGGGATCAGGAAGACAATAATCAGGGCGTTAAAGATCACTGCGCTCAGAATGGCCGATGCCGGAGAGTGCAGGTGCATCACGTTCAACGCGTTTAATTGCGGGTAGGTCGCAGCAAACGCCGCCGGAATGATGGCGAAATATTTCGCCACGTCGTTGGCGATACTGAACGTAGTCAGCGACCCGCGCGTCATCAGCATCTGCTTGCCGATGTGCACCACTTCAATCAGCTTGGTCGGGTTTGAGTCGAGGTCGACCATGTTGCCCGCCTCTTTTGCCGCCTGGGTACCGGAGTTCATCGCCACCGCCACGTCGGCCTGCGCCAGGGCAGGGGCATCGTTGGTACCGTCGCCCGTCATCGCCACCAGACGGCCTTCCGCCTGATACTGACGAATCAGCGCCAGTTTTGCTTCCGGTGTGGCTTCAGAAAGAAAATCATCCACGCCCGCTTCGGCGGCAATCGCCGCGGCGGTAAGACGGTTATCCCCGGTGATCATCACCGTTTTGATCCCCATTTTACGCAGCTGGGCAAAGCGCTCCTTGATGCCGCCTTTGACGATATCCTTCAGGGCAATCACCCCCAGCACGTGTGCCCCTTCGGCCACCACCAGCGGCGTTGCCCCCTGACGGGCCACGCTTTCGACCAGGCTGTCCACTTCCGGCGGGAAGTGGCCATTGTTGGCCTCAATGTGGCGACGGATGGCGTCAACAGAGCCTTTACGGATCATGCGATCCTGAATGTTAATGCCGCTCATGCGGGTTTGCGCCGTGAAGGGCACGAAAGTAGCGTGAAGGCTCTGAACGTCGCGCTGGCGCAGGTTAAAGCGCTGCTTGGCGAGGATCACGATACTGCGGCCTTCCGGGGTTTCATCTGCAAGCGAAGAGAGCTGCGCGGCGTCTGCCAGCGTTTTTTCATCCACGCCCGGGGCGGGCAGGAAATCTGACGCCTGGCGGTTACCGAGGGTAATGGTCCCGGTTTTATCCAGCAGTAAGACGTCCACGTCACCGGCGGCTTCAACCGCACGCCCGCTGGTGGCGATGACGTTGGCACCGAGCATACGGCTCATGCCGGCTACGCCGATGGCTGACAGCAGGCCACCAATGGTGGTGGGGATCAGGCAGACCAGCAGCGCCACCAGCACCGTGATAGTGACCGCGGTGCCGCCATAGGCGGAGAACGGCCACAGCGTCGCGGTTGCCAGCAGGAAGACGATGGTCAGGGCCACCAGCAGGATGGTCAGGGCGATCTCGTTCGGCGTTTTACGGCGCTGGGCGCCTTCCACCATGGCGATCATCCGGTCGAGGAAGGTTTCCCCCGGGTTAACGCTACACTGGATCACCAGCCAGTCGGAGAGAATGCGCGTCCCGCCCGTCACGGAGGCGAAATCGCCGCCGGACTCACGGATAACCGGCGCGGACTCCCCGGTAATGGCGCTTTCATCCACCGAGGCGCCCCCTTCGATGACTTCACCGTCGCAAGGGATAATGTCACCGGCTTCCACCAGCACCACATCGCCTTTACGCAGTTCATCAGCCGGAACGTGGTCCATCTGCGCGCCGTATTTCGGTTCACGCAGCTTGCGCGCGAAGGCGGTTTTCTTCACCCCTTTCAGGCTGTTGGCCTGGGCTTTACTCCGGCCTTCCGCCAGCGCTTCCGCAAAGTTGGCGAACAGCACGGTAAACCACAGCCACAGGCTGATGGCGCCGGTAAACGTTGCATTTCCCGGCATGTGGCCCGTTCCCATGGCAATCGCCAGGGCGGTGGTCAGGACGCTTCCCGCCCAGACAATAAACATCACCGGGTTGTGCCACTGCACGCGCGGGCTCAGCTTTTTCACCGCATCCATGAGCGCCTGGCGAACTAATGACGGTTCGAACAGGGCCAGTTGTTTACGACTCATGACAATTTCTCCGCAAAATCAGCGTAAAGAGAGGTATTCCGCGACCGGGCCTAACGCGAGGGCGGGGATAAAGGTCAGGGCGCCGACCAGTAACACGGTGCCCGTCAGCAGGCCGATAAACAGCGCGCCGTGGGTCGGTAATGTCCCGGTGGTGGTCGGTTGGATTTTTTTATTCACCAGCGATCCGGCAATCGCCAACACCGGCACAATGATCCCAAAGCGACCCACAAACATGCAGAATGCCAGCAGGCAGTTCCAGAACGGTGAGTTGGCGCTTAAGCCCGCAAAGGCGCTGCCGTTGTTGTTGGCGGCAGAGGAGACGGCATACAGCACTTCACTAAAACCGTGAATGCCCGGGTTAAAGATGCCGCTGCGTCCGGCCTCGGTCATCAGCGCCAGCGCGGTGCCGAGCAGCACAAGCGCAGGGGTGACCAGAATCGCCAGCGCGGTTAATTTCATCTCGCGGACGTCGATTTTTTTACCGAGGTATTCCGGAGTGCGGCCAATCATCAAACCGGCAATAAACACCGCCAGCAGCACGAACAGCAGCATGCCGTAAAGACCCGAACCCACGCCGCCAAAGACGACTTCGCCAATCTGCATCAGCCACATCGGGATCATGCCACCCAGCGCCGTAAAAGAATCATGCATGGCGTTGACAGCCCCGCACGAGGCCGCCGTGGTGACCACCGCATACAGGCTGCTGGCAAGAATGCCAAAGCGGCTCTCTTTACCTTCCATATTGATATTGCTGTTGGCCCCCAGCTGCATGAAATGGCCGTTGCCGCTCCATTCAGCCCACATCACCAGCGCCACGCAGACTACAAAGATAAGTGACATCGTCCAGAGCAGGGTGCGGCCCTGACGGCGATCGTTAACCACGTCACCAAAGGCGAAGCAGAGCGCGGCGGGGATCAGGAAAATCGCCAGCATCTGCACAAAATTGGTTAATGCGGTAGGGTTTTCAAACGGATGCGACGAGTTGGCGTTGAAGAAGCCACCTCCGTTCGTCCCGAGCATTTTGATGGCTTCCTGTGACGCTACTGGCCCCATCGGCAGGAGCTGTTTTGCACCTTCCAGCGAGGTATAGGGCGCGTAAGGCATCAGGTTTTGCAGGGTGCCCTGCTGGATGAAGAACAGCGCGATTAGCAGCGCAATTGGCAGCAGGATCCACAGCGTAATGCGGGTCAGATCCACCCACGCATTACCCAGGGTATTGATTTTCTGACGCGCAAACGCACGGGTCAGCGCGAAGATCACGGCAATACCGCTGGCGGCCGAGAGGAAGTTTTGCACGGTTAACCCGATCATCTGGCTGAAATAGCTCAGCGTGGTTTCACCGGCGTAGGACTGCCAGTTGGTGTTAGTGACAAAGCTCACCGCTGTGTTCAGCGCAAGATGCCAGGACAGGCCCGGTAACTGTTGCGGATTCAGCGGCAGGATGCCCTGCAACATCAGCATGGCAAAAAGCGCAATGAGCCCAACGATATTCAGCAGCAAAATGGCGATCAGATACTGACGCCAGTTCATCTCCCGATCGTCTATTCCCAGCACGCGCCAGATCCCTTTTTCAACGCTTCCCGTGCCGGGCAGAGGAACGTTGTTGATCAATCGTGCCAGTCCCGATCCCAGTGGCCTTGCCAGAATGAACAGTACCACTAAGAAGCTGGCAATAAGCAGAAACGCCTGAGCAGCCATCAGAAGGCCTCCGCATTAATCAGGGCATAGACCAGATAACCCAATAACAGGAACACCAGCACGATGCCGGCAATAAGACCTGCACTCACAATCCACCTCCAGGTGACTTTCGTTGTTGTACCAACGGTAGGATTTCCGGCGCAAAGATTTCGCAAAAATGGGGAGGGTGGGTGTAAAAAAAGTATAAAAATGGCAAAGCCCACAATTTAACTATTGATAAGTAAACTGTTAACTTTTTTGTAACTTAATTACGGCGTGAATGTAAATATTCACTAAATGGGCAAAAATAAGTGGTCGGATGAGTAGTAAAATTACAAACAAAGCGATATTATTTTAGCCAGGTCACAGATTTTGAATTTTCCGGATGACGTTTCCGGCCAACTATAGGGGAGAAAATATGGATCTTTATAAAGAGTATCCGGCTCATATCGTGTTTTTGCGCCGCGCTTTCGCCGTAGTGGCTGGCGTGCTGGCTCTGCCGGTGATGCTGTTCTGGAAAGATCGTGCACGTTTTTACAGCTATCTGCACCGCGTCTGGGCGAAAACCAGCGAGAAGCCGGTGTGGATGGATCAGGCCGAGAAAGCGACCTGCGATTTCTACTGATACTAAGACTACACATAGCAATAAAAAAAACCGCCACATTACTGTTGGCGGTTTTTTTTGTCCCTCGGGATTCGCGGTCCGTTGGGTGGTCTTGCAGCCCCTACCCGGGATTTTTATCATACCCTCCTGTAAGCAGATGGCAATCCCTCGAAGCCTTTATAAATTCCTAATTTTATTCGAGTATATTACCTTCGCAGCGGATGTTAATTATGATGCTGCGTCCCTTTCCGCCATCTCGCAAATGGGCATCGGTCCTGGGAAAGGTGTACTTACAGCCGTAAAGCAACCCGCCTACCCGGGCTTGTGTCCACCGACTTATCACCGGTGGTGAACGGTGGAGCGGTTAGCAGCAGGGACCGCATAATGAAACGCTATTTTTGCATCGCGTTCATTGTCGCCAGCGTACTCGTTGTAAAGAGCGATGAACCTAATGGGTTTGTCGCGTTAACCACGATAGCGCAGGACAAGTAGCGCTAAGGCCGCCTCGGGCGGCCTTTTTTATTTCATCCCGTCTACACTTCATGGCAAAGTAGTTCAATGCATGCTTTTTCCTTTTACGGCATGCCCTTACGGACATAATGGATAATTGCCTGGAGTTTTATGCCCACCCATCTGGTTTGGTTTCGCGCGGACCTGCGCGTACATGACAACATCGCCCTTGCGGCAGCCTGCCGCGCCAAAGACGCTAACGTACTGGCCCTGTTTATGGCCACGCCCGAGCAGTGGCGGCAGCACGATATGGCCCCCCGGCAGGCGGCCTTGCTCCGGGCGTATCTGAACGATCTGCAGCACTCGCTTGCCGGAAAAGGCATACCGCTTCTCTATAAAGAGGTGAGTGATTTTGCCGCACAGCTTCAGACGGTGCAGGAGACATGTAAGCAGCACAACGTCACGCATCTTTTTTACAACTATCAGTACGAATTCAACGAACAGCAGCGCGACCGTCAGCTGGAGAAGATGCTGGAAGGGGTGGTCTGTGAAGGGTTTGATGACAGCGTGATGCTGGCACCGGGCAGCGTGATGACCGGCAACCACGAGATGTATAAAGTTTTTACGCCGTTTAAAAATGCCTTTATCAAACGTCTGAAAGAGGCGCTGCCGGAGTGCGTTGCCGCGCCTGCCGTGCGAGGCGAAGCCATAAAGGATCTGCCTGAGCTGACGTTTGATTACCCTCAGCAGCCGTTTGATGAAACGCTGTTCCCCGCCGATGAGAAAGCGGCCATCGCCCAACTGCGCCAGTTCTGCAAGCAGGACGCAGCCAGTTACGACGCGCGTCGGGATTTTCCCGCCATCGAGGGCACCAGCCGCCTGTCGGCCTGTCTGGCGCTGGGCGCGATCTCACCGCGCCAGTGTTTGCATCGCCTGCTGGCGGAGCAGCCGCAGGCGCTGGAGGGGGGCGCAGGGGCCGTCTGGCTGAATGAACTTATCTGGCGCGAGTTTTATCGCCATCTGATGACCTTTCATCCGGGTTTGTGTAAGCATCGGCCCTTCATTGGCTGGACCGATAATGTAAAGTGGCAATCGAATGATAAGCAGCTTAAAGCCTGGCAAAGCGGGCAGACGGGTTACCCGATAGTCGATGCCGCCATGCGTCAGCTTAACGAGACGGGGTGGATGCATAACCGCCTGCGGATGATTACCGCCAGCTTTCTGGTGAAGGATCTGCTTATCGACTGGCGTATCGGAGAGCGCTATTTTATCTCTCAGCTGATCGATGGCGATCTCGCGGCGAATAACGGCGGCTGGCAGTGGGCAGCCTCTACCGGCACCGATGCCGCTCCCTATTTCCGGATTTTCAATCCGACCACGCAGGGGCAAAAATTTGATGCGGACGGCGAGTTTATCCGCCGCTGGGTTCCTGAACTTAACGGTATACCTGCTAAAGCGATCCACGAACCGTGGGCATGGGCGGATAAACAGCGTGTAAAGCTGAATTACCCTCGTCCGATTGTCGACCATAAACAGGCGCGTGTCGCCACGCTGGCGGCGTACGAAGCTGCCCGCAAAGCATAAGAGAGTGATGATGAAAAACAGCGAACTGGAAAGCCTGATTAACGAAAAACTGAACAGTACCTCTTTCAGCGATTACGGCCCGAACGGGCTCCAGGTTGAAGGTCGTGAGACGGTGCAAAAAATTATCACCGGCGTGACGGCAAGCCAGGCGCTGCTGGACGAGGCCGTTCGTCAGAACGCCGACGCGGTGATTGTTCATCACGGTTACTTCTGGAAAAACGAATCGCCGATTATTCGCGGGATGAAGCGCAATCGTCTGAAAACGCTGCTAGCTAATGACATCAACCTGTACGGCTATCATCTGCCGCTGGATGCGCACCCGGAGCTCGGCAACAACGTCCAGCTGGCGCAGCTACTGGGGATTACCGTGATGGGGGAAATTGAACCGCTGGTGCCGTGGGGCGAGCTGGCGATGCCGGTTCCGGGGCTGGAGCTGGCCTCGTGGATTGAAGCGCGCCTGGGCCGTCGTCCGCTGTGGAGCGGTGATACCGGTCCGGATACGGTGAAGCGTGTCGCATGGTGTACCGGCGGTGGTCAGGGCTTTATCGACAGCGCCGCGCGTTTCGGCGTCGATGCTTTTATCACCGGCGAGGTTTCCGAGCAGACCATTCATTCGGCGCGTGAACAGGGGCTGCATTTTTATGCGGCTGGCCATCATGCCACCGAGCGCGGCGGCATTCGCGCCCTCAGCGAGTGGCTGACGGAAAATACCGATCTGGATGTGACCTTTATTGATATCCCTAACCCAGCCTGACGAGAGGTAGTTAAGTGCAGCGAGCGCGTTGTTATCTTCTGGGTGAAACCGCCGTGGTTCTGGAGCTTGAACCACCGGTGACGCTTGCCACGCAAAAGCGTATCTGGCGGCTGACCCAGCGTCTGGCCGAACTACCGGAGGTGGTTGAAGCCATTCCGGGGATGAATAACATCACCGTGGTGCTGCGTAGCCCGCATACCCTGGCGCTGGATGCCATTGAGCGTTTGCAGCGCTGGTGGGAAGAGAGCGAGGCGCTGGAGCCGGAATCGCGCGCCATTGAGATCCCGGTCGTTTATGGCGGTACGGGTGGGCCGGATCTTGGCGTGGTGGCAGACCACTGCGGATTAACCGAAAAGCAGGTTGTTGAGCTGCACAGCTCGGTTGACTACGTGGTCTGGTTCCTGGGGTTTCAGCCCGGATTCCCGTATCTGGGCGGATTATCTCCCCGGCTGCATACGCCACGCCGTGCCGAGCCGCGCCTGAGCGTCCCGGCGGGAACGGTGGCTATCGGCGGTGAGCAGACCGGCGTTTATCCGCTGACATCGCCCGGCGGCTGGCAGCTTATTGGGCATACCGCTACACCGTTATTTGAACCCGGGCTGGAGACGCCAATACTCCTGCGTCCCGGCGATACCCTTCGCTTTATCCCGCAGAAGGAGGGGGTATGTTAACGCTTATTCGCGCCGGGCTTTACACCTCCGTACAGGATGCCGGGCGCTTTGGTCTTCGCCAGTCGGGCGTGAGCTACTGCGGTGCGCTTGACCGTCCTTCGCTGGAGATTGCCAACCTGCTTGTGGGCAACCCAGGCAGCACGGCGGCGCTAGAAATTACGCTGGGTCAGTGTGTGATTGAGTTTGGTCAGGAGACCTGGTTTGCCTTAACCGGCGCAGGGTGTGATGCGACGCTGGATGGCAAAGCGGTGTGGACCGGCTGGCGGCTGCGGGCGAAAGCCGGGCAGCGCCTGACGCTCAAACGTCCGCTGCACGGCGTGCGTAGCTATCTCGCGGTGGCTGGCGGCATCGACGTGCCGGAGATATTGGGTTCATCCAGTACCGATCAAAAAGCCTGGATCGGCGGTCACGAAGGACGTTTGTTGCGCGACGGCGATCGGCTGGCAATCAAAGCCTCCGCGCGCCATTTCTCGACCACGCAGGGCGTAAAACAGCTGCTGTGGGGAAACCAGATCCGCGCCTTACCGGGGCCGGAATATCATGAGTTCGACGAGGCTTCTAAAGAGTCCTTCTGGCGCGCGCCGTGGAAGATCAGCCCGCAGAGTAACCGCATGGGCTACCGCCTGCAGGGTCAGCCGCTGACCCGCACGACGGACCGGGAACTGCTCTCCCACGGTTTATTGCCGGGGGTTATTCAGGTGCCGGGCAACGGTCAGCCCATCGTGTTAATGAACGATGCGCAAACTACCGGCGGTTATCCGCGCATTGCCTGCATCATTGAAGCGGATCGCTACCATCTGGCGCAAATTCCCCTCGGTCAGCCGATTCACTTCGTGCAGTGTTCGCTGGAGGAGGCGCTGAAAGCGCGGCAGGATCAGCAGCGTTATCTCGAACAGCTGGCGTGGAGGCTTGATGGTAAAGATTGATTTGAACGCCGATCTGGGGGAGGGAAGCAGCGCTGATGCGGAACTGATGACCCTGGTTACCTCGGTCAATATCGCCTGCGGCTTTCACGCGGGGGATGCGCAAACCATGCTGGAGAGCGTGCGTAATGCCATTAAAAACGGCGTCGCGATTGGGGCTCACCCCAGCTTTCCCGATCGGGAAAACTTTGGCCGTACGGCGATGGATCTGCCCCCTGAGACGGTCTACGCGCAGGTGCTCTACCAGATCGGCGCGCTGAAGGCGATGGTGCGCGCCCAGAACGGCGTGATGCGCCACGTGAAGCCGCACGGCATGCTTTACAACCAGGCGGCGAAAGATGCGGATCTGGCGGACGCCATTGCCCGAGCGGTGCGGGACTGCAGCCCGCAGCTGATCCTTGTGGGTCTGGCGGGAAGCGAGCTGATTCGCGCCGGACAACGGCTGGGGCTGACCACGCGTCAGGAAGTGTTTGCCGATCGTGGATACCAGCCGGACGGCAGCCTGGTGCCGCGGACGCAGGCCGGGGCTCTGATTACCGATGAAGGCAAAGCGCTGGCGCAGACGCTGGAGATGGTGCGCGCCGGGCGGGTGATCGCCGTGGATGGAACACCAGCAAATGTTCAGGCCGATACGGTATGTTTACACGGCGACGGCGAGCATGCGCTCCAGTTCGCACGCCGCTTGCGGGCAGCGTTTTCTGAAGAGGGTATCCTCGTCAGCGCCGAATAATGACGATAAGGACACAAAAATGCCTGAAGGTCCGGAGATCCGCCGCGCGGCGGATAGCCTGGAGGCGGCGATAAAGGGCAAACCCCTGACGGATGTCTGGTTTGCTTTTCCTCAACTGAAACCGTTTGAATCACAGTTGGTGGGCCAGACGGTGACCCATATTGAAACGCGCGGCAAGGCCTTGCTCACGCACTTTTCCCATAACCTGACGTTATATAGCCATAACCAGCTTTACGGCGTCTGGCGCGTGGTGGAGGCGGACGAGCTGCCGCAAACCACCCGCGTGCTGCGCGTCAGGCTGCAAACGGCGGATAAAGCGATCCTGCTCTATAGCGCGTCGGATATCGAAATGTTAACGCCGGAGCAGCTGCTGACGCACCCGTTCCTGCAGCGGGTCGGGCCGGACGTGCTGGACATGCGCCTGACGGCAAGCGACGTGAAGGCCCGGCTGTTATCACCTAAATTCCGTAACCGACAGTTTTCCGGTCTGTTCCTCGACCAGGCCTTTCTGGCCGGGCTGGGTAACTACCTGCGGGTAGAGATCCTCTGGGAAGTCGAGCTGGCGCCGCAGCATAAAGCGTCTCAGCTGAGCGATGAACAGCTGGAGGCGTTATCCCACGCGCTGCTGGATATTCCGCGGCTGTCGTACAACACGCGAGGCGTGGCGGATGAGAACACGCATCACGGGGCGCTGTTCCGATTCAAGGTGTTTCATCGGGCGGGGAAAAAGTGCGAGCGATGTGGCGGGATTATCGACAGGATTATGCTCTCTTCCAGACCTTTTTACTGGTGTCCACACTGCCAGAAATAAAAGTAAAACGGTAACCCAAGGGTTACCGTTTCTAAGGTTTTCACCCTCTCCCTGTGGGAGAGGGCCGGGGTGAGGGCATCAGGCCGCACCCAACTTCTGTTAGCGCTTAATATCAGACTTAAAATCACGCTGCTCGTAGCCGGTGTACAGCTGACGAGGACGGGCGATTTTCATGCCTTCGCTGTGCATTTCGTTCCAGTGCGCAATCCAGCCTACGGTACGGGCCATGGCGAAGATCACGGTGAACATGGAAGACGGAATGCCCATCGCTTTCAGAATAATGCCAGAGTAGAAATCGACGTTCGGGTAGAGTTTCTTCTCGATGAAGTACGGGTCGTTCAGCGCGATGTGTTCCAGCTCCATCGCCACTTCCAGCAGGTCATCTTTGGTACCCAGCTCTTTCAGCACTTCGTGGCAGGTCTCACGCATGACGGTAGCGCGCGGGTCGTAGTTTTTGTAAACACGGTGACCGAAGCCCATCAGGCGGAAGGAGTCATTCTTGTCTTTCGCACGACGCACGAACTCAGGAATGTGCTCAACGGTGCTGATCTCTTCCAGCATCTTCAGTGCCGCTTCGTTCGCGCCGCCGTGCGCCGGTCCCCACAGGGAGGCGATGCCCGCAGCGATACAGGCGAACGGGTTCGCGCCTGAAGAGCCCGCGGTACGGACGGTAGAGGTAGAGGCGTTCTGTTCGTGGTCAGCGTGCAGGATCAGAATACGGTCCATTGCGCGTTCCAGCACCGGGTTCACTTCGTACTCTTCGCACGGCGTGGAGAACATCATGCGCAGGAAGTTACCCGCATAGGAGAGGTCGTTGCGAGGATACACAAACGGCTGGCCGATGGAGTATTTGTAGCACATCGCCGCCATGGTAGGCATTTTGGACAGCAGGCGGAACGCCGCGATATCGCGGTGACGCGGGTTATTCACGTCAAGGGAGTCGTGGTAGAACGCCGCCAGCGCACCAGTGATACCGCACATCACCGCCATCGGGTGAGAGTCACGACGGAACGCATGGAACAGACGGGTAATCTGCTCATGGATCATGGTGTGACGGGTCACGGTGGTTTTGAATTCATCGTACTGTGCCTGCGTCGGTTTTTCGCCGTTCAGCAGGATGTAGCACACTTCCAGATAGTTGGATTCGGTGGCTAACTGATCGATGGGGAAGCCGCGATGGAGCAGGATACCTTCGTCACCGTCAATGTAGGTGATTTTGGATTCGCAAGATGCGGTAGAGGTAAATCCAGGGTCAAAGGTGAATACACCTTTAGAGCCCAGCGTACGGATATCAATAACATCCTGACCGAGCGTGCCTTTTAGCACATCCAGTTCAATAGCAGTGTCACCATTTAGGGTGAGCGTTGCCTTTGTATCAGCCATTTACGGTCTCCTTAGCGCCTTATGCTTAAGACTGCGCTTTACCGGATTTGCTTTCAGCTGTTAATCACCGTTACCAGATTGTTATTTGGCTTACCGCTCAGCTCACGAGGACAAACCAGGGTACAGAGCTATGGCGCCTTGCAGGTAAACGAATGAAATATCAGTGAAACAACAGCAAATCAGCGTTTTTGCAGTCCGAATTATTCAAACCTGTATATCACTAATAACTGTCCTGATAACTTCGGTCAATACCATCACACTGTTACATAACTATTTGTCAGGTGAAAGAGAGACCTCATAACTTTTGCGCATTATATGCCTTTTCTGATGACGTTTGTAACAATATTGTTTAACATTTGTCAAATCAGATGATTAAAAATTAAAAAGATGTTGTTATCGTGACCCTGATCACTGTTCCAGAGAAAACCCGACAAACTGTATGTAGGTTAATTGTAATGATTTTGTGAACGGCCTATACTGCCGCCAGGTCTCCGGAACACCCTGCAATCCCGAGCCACCCAGCGTTGTAACGTGTCGTTTAAGCATCTGGAAGCAGTGTTTTGCATGACGCGCAGTTATAGAAAAGGAACGCTGCTTGACCCGCATCGCAGTCCGGAGGAAGGAAACAATAAGAACAGCATGTGGGCGTTATTCATGATAAGAAATGTGAAAAAACAAAGACCTGTCAATCTGGATCTCAAAACGATCCGGTTCCCTGTAACAGCAATAGCGTCCATTCTGCACCGTGTTTCTGGTGTGATTACGTTTGTGGCGGTCGGTATTTTGCTGTGGTTACTGGGCACCAGCCTCTCTTCCCCTGAAGGATTCCTCCAGGCCTCCGCCATCATGAACAGCTTCTTCGTGAAATTCATCATGTGGGGCATTCTGACCGCGCTGGCGTACCACGTTGTCGTCGGTGTTCGCCATATGCTGATGGACTTTGGCTACCTGGAAGAGACTTTCGAAGCCGGGAAACGCTCCGCTAACATTTCATTTGTGATTACTGTCGTGCTTTCACTTCTCGCAGGAGTTCTCGTATGGTAAGCAACGCCTCCGCATTAGGACGCAACGGCGTACATGACTTCATTCTGGTCCGTGCTACCGCCATCGTTCTCACTCTTTACATCATCTATATGATCGGTTTCTTCGCGACCAGCGGCACGCTGACGTGGGAAATCTGGAGTGGGTTCTTCGGATCCGCCTTCACCAAAGTGTTCACCCTGCTGGCTCTGTTCTCCATCCTTATTCATGCCTGGATTGGCATGTGGCAGGTGTTGACCGATTACGTTAAACCGCTGGCGATTCGCCTCCCACTGCAGCTGGCCATTGTTGTTGCACTGGTGGTTTACGTTATTTATGGATTCGTTGTGGTGTGGGGTGTGTAATGAAACTGCCAGTCAGAGAATTTGATGCTGTTGTAATTGGTGCCGGTGGCGCAGGTATGCGTGCCGCACTGCAAATTTCCCAGAGCGGCCAGACCTGTGCGCTGCTCTCTAAAGTTTTCCCGACCCGTTCCCACACTGTGTCTGCGCAGGGCGGTATCACCGTTGCGCTGGGTAACTCCCATGAAGATAACTGGGAATGGCACATGTACGACACGGTAAAAGGTTCCGACTACATCGGCGACCAGGATGCCATCGAATATATGTGTAAAACCGGCCCGGAAGCGATTCTGGAGCTGGACCACATGGGTCTGCCGTTCTCCCGTCTGGAAAATGGCACCATCTATCAGCGTCCGTTTGGCGGCCAGTCGAAAAACTTCGGCGGCGAGCAGGCGGCACGTACCGCGGCGGCGGCTGACCGTACCGGTCACGCACTGCTGCACACCCTGTATCAGCAGAACCTGAAAAACCATACCACCATCTTCTCCGAGTGGTACGCGCTGGATCTGGTGAAAAACGCCGATGGCGCAATCGTCGGCTGTACCGCGCTGTGCATCGAAACCGGTGAAGTGGTTTACTTCAAAGCCCGCGCTACCGTGCTGGCTACCGGCGGCGCAGGCCGTATCTATCAGTCCACCACCAACGCCCACATCAATACCGGTGACGGCGTCGGTATGGCTATCCGCGCGGGCGTGCCGGTGCAGGATATGGAGATGTGGCAGTTCCACCCAACCGGTATCGCCGGTGCGGGCGTTCTGGTAACAGAAGGCTGCCGCGGTGAAGGTGGCTACCTGCTGAACAAGCACGGCGAGCGCTTCATGGAGCGTTATGCCCCGAATGCGAAAGACCTGGCGGGTCGTGACGTGGTGGCGCGTTCCATCATGATCGAAATCCGTGAAGGCCGCGGCTGTGACGGCCCGTGGGGTCCACACGCGAAGCTGAAGCTCGACCATCTGGGTAAAGAAGTTCTGGAGTCCCGTCTGCCGGGCATCCTAGAGCTGTCCCGCACCTTCGCACACGTCGACCCGGTGAAAGAGCCGATTCCGGTTATCCCAACCTGCCACTACATGATGGGCGGTATTCCGACCAAAGTGACCGGTCAGGCGCTGACCGTAAACGAGCAGGGCGAAGACGTGGTCATTCCTGGCCTGTTCGCGGTAGGCGAAATTGCCTGCGTATCCGTACACGGTGCAAACCGTCTGGGCGGCAACTCCCTGCTGGACCTGGTGGTGTTTGGTCGTGCAGTCGGTCTGCATCTGCAGGAATCCATTGCCGAGCAGGGCGCGCTGCGTGACGCGACCGACGACGAAATTGATGCCTCTCTTGAGCGCCTCAACCGCTGGAACGGTAACCGCAACGGCGAAGATCCGGTGGAAATCCGTAAAGCGCTGCAGGAATGCATGCAGCACAACTTCTCGGTGTTCCGCGAAGGCGACGCGATGGCCAAAGGTCTTGAGCAGCTGAAAGCTATCCGCGAGCGTCTGAAAAATGCCCGTCTGGACGACACCTCCAGCGAATTCAACACCCAGCGCGTTGAGTGCCTGGAGCTGGATAACCTGATGGAAACCGCGTTCGCGACGGCGATGTCGGCAAACTTCCGTACCGAAAGCCGTGGCGCGCATAGCCGCTTCGACTTCCCGGATCGTGATGACGAAAACTGGCTGTGCCATTCCCTGTATCTGCCAGAGTCGGAATCCATGACGCGTCGTAGCGTCAACATGGAACCGAAACTGCGTCCGGCGTTCCCGCCGAAGATTCGTACTTACTAATGCGGAGACAGGATAATGAAACTCGAATTCTCAGTTTATCGTTATAACCCGGATGTTGATGACGCTCCGCGTATGCAGGACTACACCCTGGAAGCGGAAGAAGGTCGCGACATGATGCTGCTGGATGCCTTAATCCAGCTGAAAGAAAAAGATCCTACGCTGTCGTTCCGCCGCTCCTGCCGTGAAGGGGTTTGTGGCTCTGACGGTGTGAACATGAACGGCAAAAATGGCCTGGCCTGCATCACGCCAATTTCAGCGCTGCAGCGTCCTGGTCAGAAAATTGTTATCCGTCCTCTGCCAGGCCTGCCGGTCGTGCGTGATTTGGTGGTAGACATGGGGCAATTCTATGCACAATATGAGAAGATTAAGCCTTACTTATTGAATAATGGGCAAAATCCACCCGCTCGCGAGCACTTACAGTCTCCTGAGCAGCGTGAAAAACTCGATGGGTTGTACGAGTGTATTCTCTGCGCATGCTGTTCAACGTCCTGCCCGTCGTTCTGGTGGAACCCGGACAAGTTTATCGGCCCGGCCGGTCTGCTGGCTGCCTATCGCTTCCTGATCGATAGCCGCGACACCGAAACCGACAGCCGTCTGGAAGGGCTGAGTGACGCTTTCAGCGTATTCCGCTGCCATAGCATCATGAACTGCGTCAGTGTGTGTCCGAAGGGGCTGAACCCGACGCGCGCCATCGGCCATATTAAGTCGATGCTGCTGCAGCGCAGTGCGTAAGTAGCGAGAGGGGAGCGCTGTTCCCCTCACCCTAACCCTCTCCCCAAGGGAGAGGGGACAGTTTGCAGAAACCTTTAAAAACTGCCCTGAAGTCTAGACAGTTTCTAAAGGTTCCTTCGCGGGCCACAAAGAGCTCGCAGGTGAACCCCGGCACGTACACATGGTGTGCGTGGTAGTTTCTACGGCGAAAGTAAGCATAAAAATGCTTAAGGGATCACGATGCAGAACGGCGCAATGAAAGCCTGGCTGGACTCTTCTTTCCTTTCTGGTGCGAACCAGAGCTGGATTGAACAGCTCTATGAAGACTTCTTAACCGATCCTGACTCAGTGGACGCAAACTGGCGTTCCATGTTCCAGCAGTTGCCTGGCACAGGGGTCAAACCGGATCAATTCCATTCCAAAACACGTGATTATTTCCGTCGTCTGGCGAAGGATGCCTCACGTTACTCTTCTGCGATTTCCGACCCTGACACTAATGCGAAGCAGGTTAAAGTCCTGCAGCTTATCAACGCTTATCGCTTCCGCGGTCACCAGCATGCGAATCTCGATCCGCTGGGACTGTGGCAGCAAGACCGTGTGGCCGATCTCGATCCGGCGTATCACGATCTGACCGAGGCCGATTTCCAGGAAAGCTTTAACGTAGGTTCCTTTGCCATCGGCAAAGACACGATGAAGCTGGGCGATCTGATTGACGCGCTCAAGCAAACCTACTGCGGCTCCATCGGCGCGGAATACATGCACATTACCTCTACCGAAGAGAAACGCTGGATCCAGCAGCGCATCGAATCCGTAGCGGGCCACGCGACCTTCTCGGCTGACGAGAAAAAACGCTTCCTGAACGAACTGACCGCAGCGGAAGGGCTTGAGCGCTATCTGGGCGCGAAATTCCCGGGCGCAAAACGCTTCTCGCTGGAAGGCGGCGACGCGCTGGTGCCGATGCTGAAAGAGCTGATTCGTCACGCAGGCAAGAGCGGCACCCGTGAAGTGGTACTGGGCATGGCGCACCGTGGTCGTCTGAACGTGCTGGTCAACGTGCTGGGTAAAAAACCGCAGGACCTGTTCGACGAATTCGCGGGCAAACATAAAGAACACCTTGGCACCGGCGACGTGAAGTACCACATGGGCTTCTCGTCGGATATCGAAACCGAAGGCGGTCTGGTTCACCTGGCGCTGGCGTTTAACCCGTCACACCTGGAAATCGTTAGCCCGGTGGTTATCGGTTCCGTGCGTGCGCGTCTGGATCGTCTGGACGAGCCGAGCAGCAATAAAGTGCTGCCAATTACCATCCACGGCGATGCGGCGGTAACAGGGCAGGGCGTGGTTCAGGAAACCCTGAACATGTCGAAAGCGCGTGGTTATGAAGTGGGCGGTACCGTTCGCATCGTGATCAACAACCAGGTGGGCTTCACCACCTCTAACCCGCTGGACGCGCGTTCTACCCCGTACTGCACCGACATCGGTAAGATGGTGCAGGCGCCAATCTTCCACGTTAACGCGGATGACCCGGAAGCCGTTGCTTTCGTTACCCGTCTGGCGCTGGACTTCCGTAATACCTTTAAACGCGATGTGTTCATTGACCTCTTCTGCTACCGCCGTCACGGCCACAACGAAGCGGACGAGCCAAGTGCAACCCAGCCGTTGATGTATCAGAAAATCAAAAAACACCCGACCCCGCGCAAAATCTATGCTGACAAGCTGGAGAGCGACAAAGTGACGACGCTGGAAGATGCGACCGAAATGGTCAACCTCTACCGCGACGCGCTGGATGCGGGTGAATGCGTGGTCAAAGAGCTGCGCCCGATGAACATGCACTCCTTTACCTGGTCGCCGTACCTCAACCACGAGTGGGATGAGAGCTACCCGAACAAGGTTGAGATGAAGCGCCTGCAGGAGCTGGCTAAACGCATCAGCACCGTACCGGACGCTATCGAGATGCAGTCTCGCGTGGCGAAAATTTACGCTGACCGTCAGTCCATGGCGGCAGGCGAGAAGCTGTTCGACTGGGGCGGCGCGGAAACGCTGGCTTACGCAACGCTGGTTGACGAAGGTATTCCTGTTCGTCTGTCCGGTGAAGATGCGGGCCGTGGGACCTTCTTCCACCGTCACGCGGTTGTTCACAACCAGTCCAACGGTTCAACCTACACCCCGCTGCAGCACGTGCACAACGGTCAGGGCCAGTTCAAGGTCTGGGACTCCGTGCTGTCTGAAGAAGCGGTTCTGGCCTTCGAATACGGTTATGCCACCGCTGAACCACGCACCCTGACCATCTGGGAAGCGCAGTTCGGTGACTTCGCCAACGGTGCGCAGGTGGTTATCGACCAGTTTATCTCCTCCGGCGAGCAGAAGTGGGGCCGCATGTGTGGCCTGGTAATGCTGCTGCCGCACGGTTATGAAGGTCAGGGTCCGGAGCACTCCTCCGCGCGTCTGGAACGTTATCTGCAGCTCTGCGCCGAGCAGAACATGCAGGTCTGCGTGCCGTCCACCCCGGCTCAGGTCTACCACATGCTGCGTCGTCAGGCGCTGCGCGGTATGCGCCGTCCGCTGGTGGTGATGTCGCCGAAATCCCTGCTGCGTCACCCGCTGGCGGTGTCGAGCCTGGAAGAACTGGCGAACGGAACCTTCCTGCCAGCCATCGGTGAAATTGACGAGCTGGATCCGCAGGGCGTGAAGCGCGTGGTGATGTGTTCTGGTAAGGTTTATTACGACCTGCTGGAACAGCGCCGCAAGAACGATCAGAAAGATGTCGCCATCGTGCGTATCGAACAGCTTTATCCGTTCCCGCATCAGGCGATGCAGGAAGTGCTGAAACAATATGCTCACGTACATGATTTTGTCTGGTGCCAGGAAGAGCCGCTCAACCAGGGCGCATGGTACTGCAGCCAGCATCATTTCCGTGAAGTGATTCCATTTGGGTCAGCCCTGCGTTATGCAGGTCGCCCGGCCTCCGCCTCTCCGGCGGTAGGGTATATGTCCGTTCACCAGAAGCAGCAACAAGATCTGGTCAATGACGCGCTGAACGTCGATTAATTAAAGGATACAAAATGAGTAGCGTAGATATTCTTGTTCCCGACCTGCCTGAATCCGTAGCAGATGCGACCGTCGCTACCTGGCACAAAAAACCAGGCGATGCCGTTAAGCGCGATGAAGTGCTGGTAGAAATCGAAACTGACAAAGTGGTACTGGAAGTACCGGCTTCGGCGGATGGCGTTCTGGACGCGGTGCTTGAAGATGAAGGTACCACCGTAACCTCTCGTCAGATCCTGGGTCGCCTGCGTGAAGGCAACAGCGCGGGCAAAGAGACCAGCGCGAAATCTGAAGAGAAAGCCTCTACGCCGGCTCAGCGCCAGCAGGCTTCTCTGGAAGAACAGTCTAACGACGCCCTCAGCCCGGCGATCCGTCGCCTGCTGGCTGAACACAGCCTTGACCCGGCAGCCATCAAAGGCACCGGTGTGGGCGGTCGTCTGACCCGCGAAGACATCGACAAACACCTTGCGAAAGCGCCAGCTCAGGCAGAAGCGAAAGCCCCTGCGGCAGCACCAGCAGCACAGCCTGCTCTGGGTGCCCGCAGCGAAAAACGCGTGCCAATGACTCGCCTGCGCAAGCGCGTGGCCGAGCGTCTGCTGGAAGCGAAAAACTCCACCGCGATGCTGACCACCTTCAACGAAGTGAACATGAAGCCAATCATGGACCTGCGCAAGCAGTACGGTGACGCGTTTGAAAAACGTCACGGTATCCGTCTGGGCTTTATGTCCTTCTACGTGAAGGCGGTAGTTGAAGCGCTGAAACGCTACCCGGAAGTGAACGCGTCTATCGATGGCGATGACGTGGTTTACCACAACTATTTCGACGTCAGCATGGCGGTTTCTACTCCACGCGGCCTGGTCACCCCGGTTCTGCGTGATGTGGATACCCTGGGTATGGCTGACATCGAGAAAAACATTAAAGAGCTGGCTGTAAAAGGCCGCGACGGCAAGCTGACCGTAGACGACCTGACCGGCGGTAACTTCACCATTACCAACGGCGGCGTATTCGGCTCGCTGATGTCTACCCCGATCATTAACCCGCCGCAGAGCGCGATCCTGGGTATGCATGCCATTAAAGATCGCCCTATGGCGGTAGACGGTAAAGTTGAGATCCTGCCGATGATGTACCTGGCGCTCTCGTACGATCACCGCCTGATCGACGGCCGCGAGTCCGTGGGCTTCCTGGTCGCGATTAAAGAGCTGCTGGAAGATCCAACCCGTCTGCTGCTGGACGTCTAGTTTTGCAGTCTTGCCCGGCGGCGTATGGCTGCCGGGCCAATAAAAGCACGACCTAACGATTACCTGAAGGATGGATAGAACACATGAACTTACATGAATATCAGGCCAAACAGCTGTTTGCCCGGTATGGCTTACCGGCTCCGGTGGGTTATGCCTGTACTACCCCGCGTGAAGCAGAAGAAGCCGCATCTAAAATCGGTTCCGGCCCTTGGGTAGTTAAGTGTCAGGTTCACGCTGGTGGCCGTGGTAAAGCGGGCGGTGTGAAGGTTGTTAAGAGCAAAGAAGAGATTCGTGCGTTTGCTGAACATTGGCTCGGCAAGCGTCTGGTAACGTACCAGACAGATGCGAACGGCCAGCCGGTTAACCAGATCCTGGTTGAAGCGGCGACCGACATCGCGAAAGAACTGTACCTGGGCGCGGTTGTTGACCGTAGCTCCCGTCGCGTGGTGTTCATGGCGTCTACCGAAGGCGGCGTGGAAATCGAAAAAGTGGCCGAAGAAACCCCGCACCTGATCCACAAAGTGGCAATCGATCCGCTGGCAGGCCCAATGCCTTACCAGGGTCGCGAGCTGGCGTTCAAACTGGGCCTGGAAGGCAAGCTTGTTCAGCAGTTCACCAAGATCTTCATGGGTCTGGCGAACATCTTCCTGGAGCGCGATTTGGCGCTGATCGAGATCAACCCGCTGGTGATCACCACCCAGGGCGACCTGATCTGCCTCGACGGCAAGCTGGGCGCTGACGGTAACGCGCTGTTCCGCCAGTCCGATCTGCGCGAAATGCGCGACCAGTCTCAGGAAGACCCACGTGAAGCGCAGGCTGCACAGTGGGAGCTGAACTACGTAGCGCTGGACGGCAACATCGGCTGCATGGTTAACGGTGCGGGCCTGGCAATGGGCACCATGGACATCGTTAAGCTGCACGGCGGTGAGCCAGCAAACTTCCTCGACGTAGGCGGTGGCGCAACCAAAGAGCGCGTAACCGAGGCGTTCAAAATCATCCTCTCTGACGACAACGTGAAGGCCGTTCTGGTTAACATCTTCGGCGGCATCGTTCGTTGCGACCTGATCGCCGACGGTATCATCGGTGCGGTAGAAGAAGTGGGCGTGAACGTTCCGGTGGTTGTGCGTCTGGAAGGTAACAACGCTGAACTCGGCGCGAAAAAACTGGCTGACAGCGGCCTGAATATTATTGCAGCGAAAAGTCTGACGGATGCAGCTCAGCAGGTTGTTGCCGCAGTGGAGGGGAAATAATGTCAGTTTTAATTAATAAAGATACCAAGGTTATCTGCCAGGGCTTCACCGGTAGCCAGGGGACTTTCCACTCCGAACAGGCGATTGCCTACGGCACGCAGATGGTTGGCGGCGTAACGCCAGGTAAAGGCGGCACCACGCATCTGGGCCTGCCGGTATTCAACACCGTGCGTGAAGCCGTTGAAGCGACGGGCGCAACCGCGACCGTGATCTACGTTCCGGCACCGTTCTGCAAAGACTCCATTCTGGAAGCGATCGACGCAGGCATCAAGCTGATCATCACCATCACTGAAGGCATCCCGACGCTGGATATGCTGACCGTGAAGGTGAAGCTGGATGAAGCAGGCGTGCGCATGATCGGCCCGAACTGCCCTGGCGTTATCACCCCGGGCGAATGCAAAATCGGCATCATGCCGGGCCACATTCACAAGCCGGGTAAAGTGGGTATCGTGTCCCGTTCTGGTACCCTGACCTATGAAGCTGTGAAGCAGACCACCGATTATGGCTTCGGCCAGTCCACCTGCGTGGGCATCGGCGGTGACCCGATCCCGGGCTCTAACTTCATCGACATCCTGAAGCTGTTCCAGGAAGATCCACAGACCGAAGCGATCGTGATGATCGGTGAGATCGGTGGTAGCGCGGAAGAAGAAGCCGCTGCTTACATCAAAGAACACGTGACCAAGCCAGTTGTCGGTTACATCGCGGGCGTGACCGCGCCGAAAGGCAAGCGTATGGGTCACGCAGGCGCGATCATCGCCGGTGGTAAGGGTACGGCTGATGAGAAATTCGCAGCGCTGGAAGCCGCAGGCGTGAAAACCGTTCGCAGCCTGGCGGATATCGGCGAAGCACTGAAATCCATCATTAAGTAAGTCCTCTCTGCTCCCCGAAAGGGGGGCGTTGAAGTATAAAAATGTCCGTTTCGACATGGTTGGCCGCTGTAAAGCGGCCTTTTTTATTGCCTGCCGGGCATCATGCAATAGTCACTAAATGGTGTTAATTAGAGAGGGGGATAAAAGTAAAATAATTGTTATTTATTTACCTTAAAGAGAGCGGATGGAAAAAAACGAAAAACGCACTAAAATTTATGTCCTGAATAAATTAGGCATTCGTGCTTCTGAGTTAATAAAAATCACTTCTGTTTATATTCATCAATCGACTTGATAACCTTAATTGTATTTTATATACATATCTTTAACATGGTTTTTACTATGTTCACTGCATCAAAACACATTTAACACAAAGGATTGTTTTTGATTTAAATCAATGTTTAATCCTTGGAAAAACCCATCAAAAGGCGGTAAATTGTCCCCGATCAAAATGGCCGAAAAGTGGTAATTTTGCTATAAATTGATCGCCGTCGAAAAACGTAAATGTGATTCAATAAAAACCTGTTTATTGTAAGGGTTTTGCAGCGTATTATATTTGCGGGATCAATTTGAGTTTTTTATTAACGTATTTGTAACCTCACGTCATCGTTTTTATCCTCCTTCAGGGTAATAACGACGACAAGGATGCGAATAATTTGTATTGGGGCATGCGTGTGGATCTCTCTCTGACGGGGTTCACTCTCGGAGTCTTCATGCGATGAGCAAGGAGTCATGATGTTAGATATAGTCGAACTGTCGCGCTTACAGTTTGCCTTGACCGCGATGTACCACTTCCTGTTTGTGCCACTGACGCTCGGTATGGCGTTCCTGCTGGCCATTATGGAAACGGTATACGTTCTCTCCGGCAAACAGATTTATAAAGATATGACCAAGTTCTGGGGCAAGTTATTTGGTATCAACTTCGCGCTGGGCGTGGCAACCGGTTTGACCATGGAGTTCCAGTTCGGGACTAACTGGTCTTACTATTCCCACTATGTAGGGGATATCTTCGGTGCGCCGCTGGCCATTGAAGGTCTGATGGCATTCTTCCTCGAATCCACCTTTGTAGGTCTGTTCTTCTTCGGCTGGGACCGTCTGGGTAAAGTCCAGCATATGGCGGTGACCTGGCTGGTGGCATTAGGTTCGAACCTGTCCGCGCTGTGGATTCTGGTGGCGAACGGCTGGATGCAGAACCCTATCGCGTCTGATTTCAACTTCGAAACCATGCGTATGGAGATGGTCAGCTTTGCCGAGCTGGTCCTGAACCCGGTTGCGCAGGTTAAATTCGTTCACACCGTCGCTTCTGGCTATGTGTGCGGCGCGATGTTTGTACTGGGCATCAGTTCTTACTACATGCTGCGCGGTCGTGACTTCGCGTTTGCTAAGCGCTCCTTTGCTATCGCTGCAAGCTTCGGTATGGCTGCAATCCTCTCTGTTATCGTTCTGGGTGATGAATCCGGTTACGAAATGGGTGACGTGCAGAAAACCAAACTGGCCGCCATCGAAGCCGAATGGGAAACCCAACCGGCGCCTGCTGCCTTTACGCTGTTCGGTATTCCGGATCAGGACGCGCAGGAAAACCGCTTCGCCATTCAGATCCCTTATGCGCTGGGTATCATCGCCACCCGTTCTGTTGATAAGCAGGTGACCGGTCTGAAAGAGCTGATGGTTCAGCACGAAGAGCGTATCCGTAACGGTATGAAAGCCTACTCGCTGCTGGAACAGCTGCGTGCCGGTTCTACCGACCAGGCCGTTCGCGACCAGTTCAACAACGTGAAGAAAGATCTGGGTTACGGTTTGCTGCTGAAGCGTTATACCCCGAACGTTTCTGATGCGACAGAAGCGCAGATCCAGATGGCAACCAAAGACTCGATTCCACGCGTTGCGCCACTGTACTTCGCATTCCGTATCATGGTGGGCTGCGGCATCATCATGCTGCTGATCATTGCGGCGTCCTTCTGGTCCGTGATTCGTAACCGCATCGGCGAGAAAAAATGGCTGCTGCGCACCGCGCTGTACGGTATTCCACTGCCGTGGATCGCGATCGAATCCGGCTGGTTTGTTGCGGAGTACGGCCGTCAGCCATGGGCGATTGGTGAGGTACTGCCAACGGCGGTAGCGAACTCGTCCCTGACAGCGGGCGACCTGATCTTCTCCATGCTGCTGATTTGTGGTCTGTACACCCTGTTCCTGGTGGCTGAACTGTTCCTGATGTTCAAGTTCGCGCGCCTTGGCCCAAGCAGCCTGAAAACCGGTCGCTATCACTACGAGCAGTCCACTGCGACTACTCAGCCGGCACGCTAAGACAGGAGTCATCAAATGATCGATTATGAAGTATTGCGTTTTATCTGGTGGCTGCTGGTTGGCGTTCTGCTGATCGGTTTTGCCGTCACGGATGGTTTCGACATGGGGGTGGGGATGCTCACCCGTTTCCTCGGTCGTAATGACACCGAGCGTCGAATCATGATCAACTCCATCGCCCCTCACTGGGACGGTAACCAGGTGTGGCTGATCACCGCTGGCGGCGCGCTGTTCGCTGCCTGGCCGATGGTCTACGCGGCTGCGTTCTCCGGCTTCTACGTGGCGATGATTCTGGTGCTGGCCTCTTTATTCTTCCGTCCGGTTGGTTTCGACTACCGTTCCAAGATTGAAGACACCCGCTGGCGCAACATGTGGGACTGGGGCATCTTCATCGGTAGCTTCGTTCCACCGCTGGTGATCGGCGTGGCGTTCGGTAACCTGTTGCAGGGCGTACCGTTCCACCTGGACGAATACATGCGTCTTTACTACACCGGTAACTTCTTCCAGCTGCTGAATCCGTTTGGCCTGCTGGCCGGCGTGGTGAGCGTGGCGATGATCATCACTCAGGGCGCAACCTATCTGCAGATGCGTACGGTTGGTGAACTGCACCTGCGTTCGCGCGCGACGGCTCAGGTCGCTGCGCTGGTGACGCTGGTCTGCTTCGCACTGGCCGGTGTGTGGGTGGTGTACGGGATTGATGGTTATGTGGTGACCTCTGCAATTAACCACTCGGCACCGTCTAACCCGCTGACCAAAGAAGTGGCGCGTCAGGCTGGCGCTTGGCTGGTGAACTTCAATAACACCCCTGCGCTGTGGGCGATCCCGGCTCTGGGCGTATTGCTGCCGCTGCTGACCGTGTTGACGTCTCGTCTGGAGAAAGGCGCGCTGGCGTTCGTGTTCTCTTCGCTGACCCTGGCGTGCATCATCCTGACGGCGGGTATTGCGATGTTCCCATTCGTCATGCCATCCAGCACCATGCTGAATGCTAGCCTGACCATGTGGGACGCAACGTCCAGCCAGCTGACGCTGAACCTGATGACGTATGTTGCTTGCGTGTTCGTACCGATTATCCTGCTCTACACCACCTGGTGTTACTGGAAAATGTTCGGTCGCATCACTAAAGAACATATCGAAAGCAACACCCACTCTATGTACTAAGTAAGGAGCTGAATATGTGGTATTTCGCATGGATTTTAGGGACGCTTCTTGCCTGTGCATTTGGTGTCATCACTGCCCTGGCGCTTGAGCACGTCGAAGCGACCAAAGCGGGTGAAGAAAAACACTGATGAATATTATCGCGACGCTTTACGCGGTAATGGACAAGCGCCCGTTACGGGCGCTTTCTTTAGTGATGGCATTACTGCTGGCAGGTTGTATCTTCTGGGACCCTTCGCGCTTTGCAGCGAAAACCAGCGAGCTTGAAATCTGGCACGGCTTTCTCATTATGTGGGCGGTCTGTGCAGGTGTGATCCACGGCGTCGGCTTTCGTCCGAAAGCCATTCACTGGCAGGGAATTTTTTGCCCGCTGATTGCCGATCTGGTGCTTCTCGCCGGTTTGATTTTCTTCTTCTTCTGAATAAGAAATGTCCGTTAACGTTATGGGCTTACCCGAGCCCATAAAAATTTACTCTCCGTTTACTTTCTCCCATTCCCAACCCTCTTTCCCGCGCGTATAGTAGCGAAGTTTAAAAGCATTAACTTTTGTTGCATTACCGGGATGTAAAGTGAATACAACGCTGTTTCGATGGCCGGTTCGTGTCTATTACGAAGATACCGATGCCGGTGGTGTGGTTTACCACGCCAGCTACGTTGCTTTTTATGAACGGGCACGCACAGAGATGCTGCGCCATCATCACTTTAGTCAACAGGTGCTGTTGGCTGAGCGAGTTGCCTTCGTGGTACGCAAGATGACGCTTGAGTATTTTGCGCCTGCCAGACTCGACGATATGCTCGAAGTCCAAACTGAAATTACATCAATGCGCGGGACCTCACTGGTTTTCACGCAGCGGATAGTCAACGCAGAGAATACCGTACTGAACTCAGCTGAAGTGCTGATTGTTTGTGTTGATCCAACCATAATGAAGCCTCGTGCGCTTCCTAAGTCTATTGTCGCGGAGTTTAAGCAGTGACTGACATGAATATCCTTGATTTGTTCCTGAAGGCAAGCCTTCTGGTTAAACTTATCATGTTGATTTTGATTGGTTTTTCAATCGCATCCTGGGCCATCATCATCCAGAGAACGCGTATCCTCAATGCCGCTGGCCGTGAAGCTGAAGCGTTTGAAGATAAGTTCTGGTCGGGTATTGAGCTTTCTCGTCTGTATCAGGAAAGCCAGGGACGCCGTGAAAACCTTACAGGCTCCGAGCAAATTTTTTATAGCGGTTTCAAAGAGTTTGCTCGTCTGCATCGTGCAAACAATCATGCGCCGGAAGCGGTTGTAGAAGGTGCCTCGCGTGCGATGCGTATCTCTATGAACCGTGAGCTGGAAAATCTCGAAACGCATATTCCATTCCTCGGCACTGTCGGTTCCATCAGCCCGTATATCGGCCTGTTTGGTACCGTGTGGGGGATCATGCACGCCTTTATCGCGCTGGGCGCGGTGAAGCAGGCGACGTTGCAGATGGTTGCACCGGGTATCGCTGAAGCACTGATTGCGACCGCTATCGGTCTGTTTGCGGCAATTCCTGCGGTTATGGCTTACAACCGTCTGAACCAGCGCGTGAACAAACTGGAACTGAACTACGACAACTTTATGGAAGAGTTCACTGCGATTCTGCACCGTCAGGCGTTTACCAGCACCGAGAGCAACAAGGGGTAAACCATGGCCAGATCGCGTGGACGAGGTCGTCGCGAGCTCAAGTCCGAAATCAATATCGTTCCACTGCTGGACGTCCTGCTGGTACTGCTGCTGATCTTCATGGCGACAGCGCCAATCATTACTCAGAGCGTGGAAGTGGATCTGCCGGATGCGACAGAATCACAGGCGGTGAGCACCAATGACGATCCTCCGGTTATCATTGAGGTTTCCGGCGTAGGGCAATACAGCGTCGTGGTAGAGAAAGATCGTATGGATCAGCTGCCGCCTGAGCAGGTTATTGCTGAAGCGCAGCGTCGTCTGGAGTCAAATCCGAAAACGGTCTTCTTAATCGGTGGCGCGAAAGACGTACCCTACGATGAAATTATTAAAGCGCTGAACTTGCTACATAGTGCGGGTGTTAAGTCAGTTGGCTTAATGACCCAACCTATTTGATCATCCGCGTAGTTTTTGGGAACCGATAGTGTCAAAGGCAACCGAACAGAACGACAAGCTTAAGCGAGCGATAATCGTCTCCGCAGTGCTGCACGTGATTCTCTTTTCAGCGCTGATCTGGAGTTCGTTCGACGAGCATATTGATGCATCAGCCGGCGGCGGTGGAGGGTCTTCCATTGACGCCGTGATGGTGGATCCCGGTGCGGTAGTACAGAACTATAATCGCGAACAGCAGCAGAAGGCGAGTGCCAAACGGGCTGAAGAGCAGCGTGAAAAACAGTCGCAACAGCAGGCGGAAGAACTGCGTGAAAAGCAGGCCGCAGAGCAGGAGCGTCTGAAGCAGCTTGAGAAAGAGCGTTTGCAGGCGCAGGAAGCTGCGAAAGAGCAGGCGGAACAGCAGAAGCAAGCCGAAGAGGCCGCGAAGAAAGCACAGGAACAGCAAAAGCAGGCGGAAGAGGCGGCAGCAAAAGCCGCAGCGGACGCGAAAGCACAGGCTGATGCCCAGGCAAAATTAGCGGCAGAAGCGGCGAAGAAAGCCGCTGCTGATGCTCAGAAGAAAGCTGAAGCGGAAGCGGCGAAGAAAGCCGCTGCCGATGCTCAGAAGAAAGCTGAAGCGGAAGCCGCGAAGAAAGCCGCTGCTGATGCTCAGAAGAAAGCCGAAGCGGAAGCCGCGAAAAAAGCCGCTCAGGAAGCAGAGAAGAAAGCTGCTGCCGAGGCCGCGAAGAAAGCGGCTGCTGCTGAGAAAGCGGCTGCAGAAAAAGCTGCCGCCGCTGAAAAAGCCGCTGCCGATAAAAAAGCTGCAGCTGAGAAGGCCGCTGCCGATAAAAAAGCTGCATCTGAGAAGGCCGCTGCCGATAAGAAAGCTGCTGCTGATAAAGCGGCAGCCAAAAAGGCCGCTGCTGCTGAAAAAGCTGCTGCTGCCGCAGGGGTTGACGATCTGCTGGGCGATTTGAGCTCCGGTAAGAATGCGCCGAAAACGGGCGGTGGGGCGAAAGGAAACAACGCAGCGCCGACGGGAAGTGGTAACACTAAGAGTAACGGTGCGACAGGGGCTGAAATCAACGGTTATGCCGCGCAGATTAAATCCGCTATTGAAAGCCGATTCTATGATGCGTCTTCCTATACCGGTAAAACGTGTACGTTGCGTATAAAACTGGCTCCGGACGGCATGCTGCTGGATATTAAGTCTGAAGGTGGCGACCCGGCTTTATGTACTGCGGCCCTGGCTGCAGCGCGTCAGGCGAAGATGCCTAAACCGCCGTCTCAGGCAGTTTACGAAGTCTTCAAAAATGCGCCGCTGGACTTCAAACCTTAAGTTACATTTTCCCCGTGCAAACGGGGAAAAATAGACCAGGTTTAGTCACAGGGTTCTGGTAGTTTTGTCTATTTGAGTTTGTTAACATTCTGCTAAATTATCGTGGGTAAGGTTACCCGGATAAGGGAGATATGATGAAGCAGGCATTACGTGTAGCATTTAGTTTTTTAATGCTGTGGGCAGCAGTACTGCACGCAGAAGTACGTATCGAGATCACCCAGGGGGTGGACTCGGCACGCCCAATCGGTGTTGTTCCGTTCCAGTGGGCCGGTCCTGGCGCTGCACCTGAAGATGCCGGTGGCATCGTGGCGGCTGACCTGCGTAACAGCGGTAAATTCAACCCGTTAGATCGTTCTCGTCTGCCGCAGCAGCCGGGCAGCGCGCAGGAAGTACAGCCTGCAGCATGGTCTGCACTGGGTATTGATGCCGTGGTTGTGGGTCAGGTTACGCCTAACCCGGACGGCTCTTACAACGTGGCCTGGCAGCTGGTGGATACCGGCGGTGCACCGGGTACCGTTCTGGCACAGAACTCTTACAAGGTTACGAAGCAGTACCTGCGCTACGCGGCACACGCTGCCAGCGATGCGGTATTTGAAAAACTGACCGGCATTAAAGGGGCGTTCCGTACCCGTATTGCTTATGTGGTGCAGACCAACGGTGGTCAGTTCCCGTATGAGCTGCGCGTATCTGACTACGACGGCTACAACCAGTTCCTGGTGAAACGTTCTTCACAGCCGCTGATGTCTCCAGCCTGGTCTCCGGACGGTTCTAAACTGGCCTATGTAACCTTCGAAAGTGGCCGTTCAGCGCTGGTTATCCAGACGCTGGCAAACGGTGCTGTTCGTCAGGTGGCGTCTTTCCCACGTCACAACGGTGCGCCTTCCTTCTCTCCGGACGGGTCTAAACTGGCGTTTGCGCTGTCAAAAACCGGTAGCCTGAACCTGTACGTGATGGACATTGGCTCTGGCCAGATCCGTCAGGTGACCGACGGTCGCAGCAACAACACTGAACCTTCATGGTTCCCGGATAGTCAAAACCTGGCGTTTACTTCTGACCAGGCTGGCCGTCCACAAATCTATAAAGTCAACATCAACGGCGGTGCTCCGCAGCGTATTACCTGGGAAGGTTCGCAGAACCAGAACTCAGACGTGAGCAGCGACGGTAAATTTATGGTAATGGTGAGCTCCAACGGTGGGCAGCAGCACATTGCCAAACAGGATCTGGTAGCGGGTGGCGTTCAAGTTCTGTCGTCAACGTTCCTGGATGAAACGCCAAGTCTGGCACCTAACGGCACGATGGTAATCTACAGCTCTTCTCAGGGGATGGGATCTGTGCTGAATCTGGTTTCTACAGATGGGCGTTTCAAAGCGCGTATTCCGGCAACTGATGGACAGGTAAAATCACCTGCCTGGTCGCCGTATCTGTAAATAATAATTAATTGATTACTAAAGGAATCATAGAAATGCAACTGAACAAAGTGCTGAAGGGGCTGATGATCGCTCTGCCTGTAATGGCAATCGCAGCGTGTTCTTCTAACAAGAACGCCAGCAATGACCAGAGCGGCGAAGGCATGATGGGTGCCGGCACCGGTATGGACGCGAACGGCAATGGCAACATGTCTTCTGAAGAGCAGGCGCGTCTTCAGATGCAGCAGCTGCAGCAGAACAACATCGTTTACTTCGATCTGGATAAATACGACATCCGTTCTGACTTCGCTGCGATGCTGGATGCTCACGCTAACTTCCTGCGTAGCAACCCATCTTACAAAGTCACCGTAGAAGGTCACGCGGACGAACGTGGTACTCCAGAGTACAACATCTCCCTGGGTGAACGTCGTGCTAACGCTGTTAAAATGTACCTGCAGGGTAAAGGCGTTTCTGCTGACCAGATCTCCATCGTTTCTTACGGTAAAGAAAAACCTGCAGTACTGGGTCACGACGAAGCGGCTTACTCCAAAAACCGTCGTGCCGTACTGGTTTACTAAGAGAATTGCATGAGCAGTAACTTCAGACATCATCTGTTGAGTCTGTCGTTACTGGTTGGAATAGCGGCCCCCTGGGCCGCTTTTGCTCAGGCACCAATCAGTAGTGTCGGCTCAGGCTCGGTAGAAGACCGGGTCACTCAACTCGAGCGTATTTCTAACGCTCACAGCCAGCTTTTAACCCAACTCCAGCAACAACTTTCTGATAACCAAAACGATATTGACTCTCTCCGCGGCCAGATTCAGGAAAGCCAGTATCAGTTGAACCAGGTTGTGGAACGTCAGAAGCAGATTTTGCTGCAGATAGATAGCCTGAGCAGCGGTGGTGCAGCAGCACAAGCACAGCCAGCCGCGGGCGATCAGACCGGTGCGGCGACATCAGCTCCGGCTGCGGATGCTTCTGCTGCAACAGGTGCGCCTGTACAGAGCGGTGACGCGAATACGGACTACAACGCGGCCATTGCCCTGGTGCAGGATCAATCTCGTCAGGATGACGCGCTTGCTGCGTTTCAGAACTTTGTTAAGAAATACCCTGATTCCACTTATCAGCCAAATGCGAATTACTGGCTCGGTCAGCTGAATTACAACAAGGGTAAAAAGGACGATGCGGCGTTTTATTTTGCCTCAGTGGTGAAAAATTACCCGAAATCGCCAAAAGCGCCTGATGCGATGTATAAAGTGGGCGTCATCATGCAGGACAAAGGCGACACTGCGAAAGCCAAAGCGGTTTATCAGCAGGTGGTCTCTAAATTCCCGGGTACCGAAGGTGCTAAGCAGGCGCAAAAACGTCTGAATTCGATGGGATGATTATCGCATGACCAGAAATCGCGTTATTTCTGGTCGTGCAGCATGATTCGTAAGCAGTTAAGTGATCTTCATCGAAATTTTTGTTGCGCTGAATTCTTAAATCAGTAATATATGCCGCCGTTGCCACGGGATATCAAACAACGTGAAAACAGCGTAAAAGTGGGTCGTTAGCTCAGTTGGTAGAGCAGTTGACTTTTAATCAATTGGTCGCAGGTTCGAATCCTGCACGACCCACCACTTAACGCACACCAGCAGTACAGAGTGGGTGATTAGCTCAGTTGGTAGAGCATCTCCTTTACACGGAGGGGGTCGGCGGTTCGAGCCCGTCATCACCCACCACTCGGGTCGTTAGCTCAGTTGGTAGAGCAGTTGACTTTTAATCAATTGGTCGCAGGTTCGAATCCTGCACGACCCACCAATTTTATTGGTTCCGAGTGATAATTCAGGCAACACCCAAAAGGGTCGTTAGCTCAGTTGGTAGAGCAGTTGACTTTTAATCAATTGGTCGCAGGTTCGAATCCTGCACGACCCACCAGCCTGAATAAATTTGAAGTACATCCCGCAAGGGGTCGTTAGCTCAGTTGGTAGAGCAGTTGACTTTTAATCAATTGGTCGCAGGTTCGAATCCTGCACGACCCACCAGTGTAGAAAGGCGCCCTAAAGGCGCCTTTTTGCTATCTGCCGTCTGTGCAGGTCGGGCAAGGCGAAGCCGCTGACCGACAAATGCTATCCGCACCTATTTCCGGTGACTTTTCCTCTCATATTCGCTATCTTGTTTAGTATACAAAACACAATTGCCACGCGTTTTGCTATGTCATGCAAAAGAAAGGCAATATTGTTAAGCCCGTAAAACGAGAAGCCATAATGAGTGTGATGTTTGATCCTGAAGCCGCAATCTATCCGTTTCCGCCAAAGCCTGTCCCGCTGAGCCAGGACGAAAAGCAATTCTACCGTGAGAAGATCAAACGTCTTCTCAAAGAACGAGATGCGGTGATGGTGGCTCATTACTACACCGACCCGGAAATTCAGCAACTGGCGGAAGAGACCGGGGGCTGTATTTCTGACTCACTGGAGATGGCACGCTTCGGTGCAAAACATCCTGCTTCCACGCTGCTGGTTGCTGGCGTGCGTTTTATGGGCGAAACGGCAAAGATCCTGAGCCCTGAAAAAACCATTCTGATGCCGACGCTTAATGCGGAGTGTTCACTGGATCTCGGCTGCCCGATTGACGAATTCACGGCCTTCTGTGACGCCTACCCTGACCGGACCGTGGTGGTTTACGCCAACACCTCTGCGGCGGTAAAAGCGCGGGCAGACTGGGTTGTCACCTCCAGCATCGCCGTTGAGCTGATTGAACATCTGGATAGCCTTGGCGAGAAAATTATCTGGGCGCCTGACCGCCATCTTGGAAATTATGTCCAGAAGCAGACGGGGGCTGACGTTCTCTGCTGGCAGGGTGCCTGCATTGTGCACGACGAATTCAAAACCCAGGCGCTGGCGCGCATGAAGGCACTTTATCCTGACGCCGCGATTCTTGTTCACCCTGAATCACCGCAGTCGATTGTCGACATGGCGGACGCCGTGGGCTCAACCAGCCAGCTTATCAACGCGGCCAGAACGCTGCCTAACAGGCAGCTCATCGTGGCGACCGATCGCGGTATCTTCTACAAGATGCAGCAGGCCGTGCCGGAGAAAGAGCTCCTTGAAGCGCCAACGGCGGGCGAGGGCGCAACGTGTCGCAGCTGTGCGCATTGTCCGTGGATGGCGATGAATGGCCTGAAGGCCATTGCCGAAGGGCTCGAGACGGGCGGTGCAGCACATGAAATCCATGTGGATGCCGCCCTGCGTGAAGGTGCGTTAATTCCGCTTAACCGCATGCTGGATTTTGCAGCTACACTACGTACTTAATTCAAAACGCCCCGGGGAAAAGATGGATTTTTTTAGCACGCAGAACATTCTGGTTCATATACCGATTGGTGCAGGTGGCTATGACCTGTCATGGATTGAGGCCATTGGCACGCTGGCGGGATTACTCTGTATCTGGCTGGCAAGCCTGGAGAAGATCAGCAACTACGCGTTCGGGCTGATTAACGTTACGCTGTTTGCGATTATCTTCTTCCAGATCCAGCTGTACGCCAGCCTGCTTTTGCAGCTGTTCTTCTTCGCCGCCAATATTTACGGCTGGTACGCGTGGTCGCGTCAGAACAGCCAGCAGGAGGCAGAACTGCAGATCCGCTGGCTTCCATTGCCGAAAGCCATCGCCTGGTTTGTCGCCTGCGTGGTCGCCATTGGCTTAATGACCGTCTATATCAACCCGGTGTTTGCGTTCCTGACCCGCGTTGCCGTTTCGGTCATGTCCGGTTTCGGCCTGAACGTGACGATGCCCGAGCTCCAGCCGGATGCCTTCCCGTTCTGGGATTCCTGCATGATGGTGCTGTCGATTGCGGCGATGATCCTGATGACCCGTAAATACGTTGAGAACTGGCTGCTGTGGGTCATCATCAACGTGATCAGCGTGGCGATCTTCGCCCTGCAGGGCGTCTATGCGATGTCGCTGGAATATCTGCTGCTGACCTTCATTGCGCTGAACGGCAGCCGGATGTGGATTAAGAGCGCGCGTGAGCGAGGCTCTCACGCGCTTTCCAGCTAGTGGTGATGCTGATGTGAATGTCCGGACTGCGCCTCGTTAAGGTGGCAGTCCGGCCCGTTACAGGGCTGATACTCCATCTGGATGGTGGCGTGGCCAATTTCGTAGTGATGTTCAAGAAAATGCTGGATGCGTTCAAGCAGCGCATCGTGGTCGTGAGGCGGGATCACCTGGACGTGCAGCGTCATGACCGGTTTTTCCCCCACCAGCCAGACGTGCACGTGATGAACATTGCGGACTTCCGGGACTGAACGGCGCAGGTTGCGCTTCAGCTCGTCAATATCCATCGATGCCGGTGCCCCTTCAAGCAGTTCATTCACGCTCTCCTTCAGTAGCCGCCAGGCGCTGCGCAAGACCAGACACGACACCAGCACGGACAGAATCGGATCGACAGGCGTCCAGCCGGTGTAGAGGATCACCAGCGCGGCGACAATCGCCCCGACTGAGCCGAGCAAATCACCCAGAACATGCAGAGCCGCAGCGCGCACGTTGAGGTTCTTTTCCCCGCTGCCGCGGTGCAAAATCCAGAAGGCGAGGATATTCGCCAGCAGCCCCGCCACGGCAATCACCATCATTGTCGCCCCGGCGATCGGCTGCGGGTGTCTGAAGCGCTGTACGGCCTCCCAGACGATAAGAACGGTAATGACCACCAGCGCAATAGCGTTAACAAACGCGGCGAGGGTTGTCAGCCTCAGCCAGCCGAAGGTATGGCGCGCATTGGGAGGACGACGCGCAAACTGCACCGCCAGCAGGGCGAAGAGCAGCGCTGCGGCATCGGTCAGCATGTGTCCGGCATCAGCCAGTAGCGCCAGAGAGCCGGAAATCAGGCCGCCAATGACCTCGATAACCATAAACGTTGCCGTGACGCCAAAGGCCAGCATCAGTCGTTTAGCGTTGTCGTTGCCGGGAGAGGGTGAGTGGGAATGGGAGTGCGCCATGTCTGCTTTCCTGATGTGTTATTGTTTTTAGTGTAGCGTTTTTAATAGGTTACTCCAAAAAGAAAGGAGAGCCAGAGCTCTCCTTTTTCTTACCGAACATCCCCATTACTGGGTGGTGCCATCGGTTTTGGTATTCGCGTCGTTTCCTACTTTGTCATTAGGGTCAGGGCATTTGCCGTCCTTGCACATTGAGTTCTTATGAACCTCGTCCGAACTCATATTGTCATGATTCATGGTGCCGGAACCGCTGCCGTTGGGATGCAGCATGGTGCCTCCGGTGTTAGTGTTGCCGGTATTGATCTGGCTGTTGTCGACATTATTCGGGGCGATATTCTGTTTCGCATCAGGTGCGGGCTGGCCTGCTGCCGCAGCGGCATTCGCATCACCGTTGCTGTCTGATGTGCCCGTTTCCGCTGCCAGGACGCTGCCGCTTGCCAGAGTGAGTGTGGCGGTCAGGAAGAGGGTTGCCAGTTTTGTCATTTTCATCATGGTGCTCCTGTTCTTGTCGTTACGCTGGATAACATTCTCCAACAGTGCATCTTTTTCTGAGGCGAAAGATTCCGCCTTACGGACTTACGTCAGTAGGGAATCGCGTTTAAGCGTGTAAAATTGGTTGTTACAGTTAAAAAGCTTAGGTTAGATCTCGTTTTTCGCTATTTTGTGGCGATTTTTAGGCGAATTCCAGGAATTATCTGCGTGAAGTGTAAAACCGTGTTTACACTTCCTGGTCGACAAGATAGATTGAAAGGATTGCTTTCATTACTAAAGATATGGCAGAGCTGGAAAGAAAATGAATTATCAGAACGACGATTTACGCATTAAAGAGATCAACGAGTTATTACCTCCTGTAGCGCTCCTTGAGAAATTCCCCGCCACTGAAAATGCCGCAAACACGGTTTCTCATGCTCGTAAAGCGATCCATAAGATCCTGAAAGGTAATGACGATCGTCTTCTGGTGGTGATTGGCCCGTGCTCCATTCACGATCCTGCAGCTGCGAAAGAGTACGCTGCCCGTCTGCTCACCCTCCGTGAAGAGCTGAAGGACGAGCTGGAAATCGTGATGCGCGTCTATTTTGAGAAACCGCGCACCACCGTGGGCTGGAAAGGACTGATTAACGATCCGCATATGGATAACAGCTTCCAGATCAACGACGGTCTGCGCATTGCGCGCAAGCTGCTGCTGGAGATCAACGACAGCGGCCTGCCTGCGGCCGGTGAATTCCTCGACATGATTACGCCACAATATCTGGCAGACCTGATGAGCTGGGGCGCAATTGGTGCCCGCACAACCGAATCTCAGGTTCACCGCGAGCTGGCGTCCGGTCTTTCTTGCCCGGTGGGTTTCAAAAACGGCACTGACGGCACCATTAAGGTGGCTATCGACGCCATCAACGCAGCGGGTGCGCCGCACTGCTTCCTGTCCGTGACCAAATGGGGCCATTCCGCCATCGTTAACACCAGCGGTAACGGTGACTGCCATATCATTCTGCGCGGCGGCAAAGAGCCGAACTACAGCGCGAAACACGTGGCAGAAGTGAAGGTCGGGCTGGAAAAAGCCGGGCTGCCACCGCAGGTGATGATCGATTTCAGCCATGCTAACTCCAGCAAGCAGTTTAAAAAGCAGATGGAAGTGGGTGCAGACGTCTGCCAGCAGATTGCCGGCGGTGAGAAGGCGGTGATTGGGGTAATGATCGAAAGCCATCTGGTTGAAGGTAACCAGAACCTGGAAGGCAGCGAGCCGCTGGTGTATGGCAAAAGCGTCACCGATGCCTGCATTGGCTGGGACGATACCGATACCATCCTGCGTCAGCTGGCGAATGCGGTAAAAGCGCGCCGCGGCTGAATTCTCAGGCACAAATAAAAAAGCGCGGAAGGCTCCGCGCTTTTTTTATACCTTGCGAAAATTACTTCGCTTTACCCTGGTTCGCGACAGCCGCTGCTTTCGCCGCGATCTCTTCTGCGTTACCCAGATAGTAGTGTTTGATTGGCTTGAAGTTTTCGTCGAACTCATACACCAGCGGTACGCCAGTTGGGATGTTCAGTTCGAGGATTTCGTCTTCACCCATGTTGTCTAGGTATTTCACCAGCGCACGCAGGGAGTTACCGTGAGCAGCGATGATCACGCGCTCGCCGCTTTTCAGGCGTGGCAGAATGGTTTCGTTCCAGTAAGGCACAACGCGGTCGATGGTCAGCGCCAGGCTTTCGGTGGTTGGCAGCTCAGCGTCGGTCAGCTTCGCGTAGCGCGGATCGTGGCCCGGGTAGCGCTCGTCATCTTTGGTCAGCTCTGGTGGGGTGATTGCGAAGCCGCGGCGCCACTGTTTAACCTGCTCGTCGCCATATTTCTCAGCGGTTTCCGCTTTGTTCAGGCCCTGCAGCGCACCGTAGTGACGTTCGTTCAGTTTCCAGGACTTCTCAACCGGCAGCCAGGCCTGATCCAGTTCGTCCAGCACGTTCCACAGGGTGTGGATGGCACGTTTCAGCACAGAGGTGTAAGCAAAATCAAAGCTGAAGCCTTCTTCCTTCAGCAGTTTACCTGCTGCTTTTGCTTCGCTTACGCCTTTCTCAGACAGATCAACGTCGTACCAACCGGTAAAGCGGTTTTCGTTGTTCCACTGGCTTTCGCCGTGACGCACCAGGACCAGCTTAGTTATAGCCATCTCTTACTCCTCAAGCATTTTTAGAATGATAACAATTCTCATTATATTGCCGTGGCCGTGCCACCAGCAACGCTTAACCCTAACCATAGCGAAAATAGTCTCTGAGTGTAAGATGCTTGTGAATCCAGGGTTATGATTTTGTCTGCGATCGGCGCTATTTTCAGCAAGGCGCGCAGAAAAAAGCCCTCCGGAGGGAGGGCTGGATATTAATGTGGAATAAAATGATATTCCGTCACGCTCACGTACTCTTTACCCGTGCGCAGCACGCAGTCCGGCTGCGGCCATTCCGGATGGTTCGGGCTGTCCGGCAGGAACTCGCTCTCCAGCGCCAGGCCTTGCCAGTCGCTGTACTCATCATGTTCGCGCGCCGTCGTGCCGCCGAGGTAGTTGCCTGAGTAAAACTGCAGGGCAGGGGCAGTGGTATAAACCGTCATCTGCAGTTTCTCATCCGCAGACCAGACCTGCGCGGCAGGCTGTTTCACATCGCCTTTGGCCTGCAGCAGGAAAGCGTGGTCGTAGCCTTTCACCTTGCGCTGATCGTCATCACTCATGAAATCCTGGGCGATGGACTTCGCGCTGCGGAAGTCAAAGCTGGTGCCGCTCACGTCTTTAAGGCCCTGATACGGAATGCCCATCTCGTCAACCGGCAGATACGCATCCGCCAGGATCTGCAGCTTGTGCTCACGCACGTCGCACTGGTTACCGTCCAGATTAAAGTACGCGTGGTTGGTCAGGTTGACCGGACACGGCTTGTCGACCGTCGCACGGTATTCAATGGCGATACGGTTGTCGTCGGTCAGCGTAAAGCGCGCGGACGCGACAAGGTTCCCCGGGAAGCCCTGATCGCCATCAGGCGAATCCAGCGAGAACAGCACTTCGCCATCGTTTTGACGAACAATCTTCCAGCGGCGTTTATCAAACCCGTCCGGTCCGCCGTGCAGCTGGTTCTCACCCTGGCTTGGAAGCAGGGTGTACTGCACGCCGTCGAGTTCAAAACGGCTCTTCGCGATGCGGTTAGCATAGCGCCCGACGGACGCGCCCAGATAGGCGGACTGATTGATGTACTGCTCAGGCGAGGCGCAGCCGAGCAGTGTCTCGCGCACGCTGCCGTCCGGCATCGGTACGCGGGCAGAAAGAAGGGTTGCCCCCCAGTCCATCACCGTAACGACCATCCCCGCGCTGTTGCGCAGGGTTAACAGGCGATACGGCAGACCATCCGGTGCAAGGGTAGGTGTTTCGTTTAGCACTGTCCGGCTCCTTGTGATGCTTTACAAACATAGAAGGTTTCTTTGATACCCGTTTTTGCTTCGTACTGCTTCGCCACGGCATCCTGTACGGCAGGGACCAGCTCTTCTGGCACCAGCGCAACGATGCAGCCGCCAAAACCGCCGCCCGTCATGCGCACGCCGCCTTTGTCGCCGATGGTGGCTTTAACGATGTCCACCAGGGTGTCGATCTGCGGAACGGTGATTTCAAAATCATCGCGCATGGAGGCGTGAGATTCCGCCATCAGCTCACCCATGCGTTTCAGGTCACCTTTCGCCAGCGCTGACGCGGCTTCAACGGTACGGGCATTTTCCGTCAGCACGTGACGAACGCGTTTGGCGACAACCGGATCCAGCTCGTGCGCCACTTTGTTAAATTCATTGAGCGTCACGTCGCGCAGGGCAGGCTGCTGGAAGAAGCGGGCGCCGGTTTCGCACTGCTGGCGGCGGGTGTTGTATTCGCTGCCCACCAGCGTGCGCTTAAAGTTGCTGTTGACGATCACCACAGCCGCGCCTTTCGGCAGGGGAACGGCTTTGGTACCCAGCGAACGGCAGTCAATTAACAGGGCATGCTCTTTTTTGCCCAGCGCGGAGATCAGCTGGTCCATAATGCCGCAGTTACAGCCCACGAACTGGTTTTCTGCTTCCTGACCGTTCAGGGCGATTTGCGCGCCGTCCAGCGGCAGATGATAAAGCTGCTGGAATACGGTACCAACCGCGACTTCCAGCGACGCAGAGGAGCTTAAGCCCGCACCCTGCGGCACGTTGCCGCTGATAACTAAATCCGCACCGCCAAAGTTCTTGTTGCGCTTCTGAAGGTGTTTCACCACGCCGCGCACGTAGTTAGACCACTGCTGGCTGTCGTGCGTCACAATCGGGGCATCGAGGGAAAACTCGTCCGTCTCATTACCGTAATCCGCCGCAATCACGCGTACTTTACGGTCGTCGCGCTTCGCACAGCTGATGACGGTCTGGTAATCGATGGCGCACGGCAGCACGAATCCGTCGTTATAGTCGGTGTGTTCACCGATCAGGTTAACGCGGCCTGGCGCCTGAATAACGTGGGTGGCAGGGTAGCCAAATTTCTCAGCAAACAGGGATTGTGTTTTATCTTTCAGACTCATTTTTTTAGACTCCTGATTCGCGATAGTGGACGTCGCTAACGGCACGCAGACGTTCTGCCGCCTGTTCCGCCGTCAGGTCACGCTGGGTTTCCGCCAGCATTTCATAGCCCACCATAAATTTACGTACCGTCGCAGAGCGCAGCAGCGGCGGATAGAAATGGGCGTGCAGCTGCCAGTGTTGATTCTCTTCGCCGTTAAACGGGGCGCCGTGCCAGCCCATAGAGTACGGGAAGGAGCACTGGAACAGGTTGTCGTAACGGCTGGTGAGCTTTTTCAGCGCCAGGGCAAGGTCGTCGCGCTGCGCGTCGCTAAGATCTGTGATGCGCTGCACGTGCGCTTTCGGCAGCAGCAGCGTTTCAAACGGCCAGGCGGCCCAGTAAGGGACGACGGCCAGCCAGTGTTCGGTTTCCACCACGGTGCGGCTGCCGTCGGCCAGCTCGCGCTGGGTGTAGTCCACCAGCATCGGCGAACCGTTTTCAGCAAAATACGCTTTCTGCAGACGGTCTTCACGCTCGGCTTCGTTAGGCAGGAAGCTGTTCGCCCAGATCTGGCCGTGCGGGTGCGGGTTAGAGCAGCCCATGGCCGCGCCTTTGTTTTCGAACACCTGCACCCACGGATAGCTCTGCCCCAGCTCTGCGGTTTGCGCCTGCCAGGTGCTGACGACCTCTTTCAGCGCGTCCACGCTCAGCTCGGGCAGCGTTTTGCTGTGATCCGGCGAGAAGCAGATCACGCGGCTGGTTCCGCGCGCGCTTTCGCAGCGCATCAGCGGATCGTGGCTTTCCGGCGCGTCCGGCGTGTCGGTCATCAGCGCGGCAAAATCGTTGGTGAACACGAAGGTGCCTTTGTAGTCCGGGTTTTTATCCCCGGTGACGCGCGTGTTGCCCGGACAGAGGAAGCAGTCCGGGTCGTGCTGTGGCAGCGTCTGTTTTGCAGGCGTCTCCTGCGCGCCCTGCCAGGGGCGCTTGGCGCGATGCGGAGAAACCAAAATCCATTGCCCGCTTAACGGGTTAAAACGACGATGCGGATGATCGACGGGATTAAATTGCGTCATGACGGATCCTTAGTCCGGATAGCCTTGCGGGTGGCGTGACTGCCAGTGCCAGGTATCCTGTGCCATTTCATCAAGCGTGCGCGTCACACGCCAGTTAAGCTCTTTGTCGGCTTTGGTAGCATCAGCCCAGTAAGCAGGCAGGTCGCCATCACGACGCGGAGCGAAGTGATAGTTCACCGGCTTGCCGCAGGCTTTGCTGAAGGCGTTAACCACGTCCAGCACGCTGCTGCCGACCCCGGCGCCGAGGTTGTAAATATGCACGCCCGGTTTGTTGGCTAGCTGCTGCATGGCCGCAACGTGACCGTCGGCCAGATCCATCACGTGGATGTAGTCGCGCACGCCGGTACCGTCTTCGGTCGGATAGTCATTGCCAAAAATCGCCAGCGAGTCGCGGCGACCCACGGCAACCTGGGCGATATACGGCATCAGGTTATTCGGGATGCCCTGCGGATCTTCACCCATGTCGCCGGACGGATGCGCGCCGACCGGGTTGAAGTAGCGCAGCAGCGCGATGCTCCACTCCGGCTGTGCTTTTTGCAGGTCGGTCAGGATCTGCTCCACCATCAGCTTGCTTTTGCCGTACGGGCTTTGCGGTGTACCGGTCGGGAAGCTTTCAACGTAAGGGATTTTGGGCTGATCGCCGTAGACGGTGGCGGAGGAGCTAAAGATGAAGTTTTTGACGTTCGCAGCGCGCATGGCGGAGATGAGACGCAGAGTACCGTTGACGTTATTGTCGTAATACTCGAGCGGCTTCGCAACGGATTCACCGACCGCTTTCAGACCCGCGAAGTGGATCACTGCTTCGATGGCATGGTCGTGAAGGATCTCGGTCATCAGCGCTTCGTTGCGGATGTCGCCTTCCACGAAAGTCGGTTGTTTACCGCCAAGGCGTTCAATCACCGGCAGCACGCTGCGCTTACTGTTGCACAGGTTGTCGAGGATGATGACGTCGTGACCGTTTTGCAGCAGTTGCACGCAGGTATGACTACCTATGTAACCGCTACCACCTGTTACCAGAACTCGCATATTTCGCTCCATTGGGCTTATGGTATGTAATAACCATAGCATAACAGAGACGCGAAAAGTGTGACATGGGATAAAATAGTGGAATCGTTTACACTCGTTTTCACACCCGCTTTTTTAATGACTGAGTGCATTCTAGATCAAAGAGATAGCGATGTATTGATGCAAGTTATCTGAAAAAGAGGAGGGCAGAGCCCTCCACGGTTAATCGACGTTGCTGAGAAGATAGCGATAACCCTCACCGTCCGGCACAAACTCCAGACGATGCGTGATGCAGGCGGGGGCATCTTCGGCATGATGTGAAACGAACAGCAGCTGCGTTTCACCTTCGCTAATCAGCACGTCCACAAAGCGGCGGATAAGCTGGCGATTCAGCGGATCGAGTCCCTGCAGCGGTTCGTCGAGGATCAGAAGCGTAGGGTGTTTCACCAGCGCGCGAACGATCAGGGCCAGACGCTGCTGTCCCCACGACAGACTATGAAACGGTGCGTCAGCGACCCGATTGTCCATGCCCAGGATATCCAGCCACTGCTGGGCCAGCTTTTGCTGTTTGTCCGACACCGCCTGATAAATACCGATTGAATCAAAATACCCGGAAAGGATCGCGTTGCGTACCGTGGTACTGACCCGGTAATCCAGATGCAGGCTGCTGCTGACGTAGCCGATATGTTTTTTAATATCCCAGATGGTTTCGCCGCTGCCGCGACGCCGACCAAACAGCGTCAGATCGTTGCTATAGCCCTGCGGGTGATCGCCGGTTATCAGGCTCAGCAGCGTGGATTTTCCCGCGCCGTTAGGGCCGACAATCTGCCAGTGTTCGCTGGGATTGACCGTCCAGCTAAGACGGTTGAGGATCGGGCGATCGTCATAAGAGACCATCCCATCTCGCAGCACGATGCGCGGCTGGTGGGGATCGAGCGCATGGCGGGCCGAAGGGGCGTCAGGTTCCGGAAGCGTAATTCCGTCGAGTTGTTCACTGTGCGCGAGCTGGGCAATGAGCGCCTGCTTGAGCAGCGCTGTTTTTTCACCGGTCTCGGTCAGGTTACAGTCGGCCAGTACGCCCGCGTGCTGAATAAAGTCCGGAATTTCATCGAAGCGGTTAAGCACCAAAACCAGGGTATATCCCTGCTGATTAAGCGACTCCAGCAGGGCCGCCAGCTGCGCACGGGACTGCACGTCAAGGCCGTCAAACGGTTCGTCGAGGATAAGCAGCTCGGGCTCGCTCATCAGCGCCTGGCAAAGCAGCGTTTTTCGCGTCTCGCCGGTAGAAAGGTATTTAAAGCGCCGGTTCAGCAGGGCGGTGATGCCGAACCGTTCTGCCAGGCGCTGACAGCGGGCGGGATCTTTCACCTCATCCTGAATAATTTCCGCCGTCGTACGGCCGGTATCTTCTTCGCCAGGGCTGAGTAAATCAGTGTTATTGCGCTGCCACTCGTCGCTTACCAGCTTTTGCAGTTGTTCAAATGACAGGCGCGTCAGGCGCGTAAAGTCGCCCTGGCATTCGCCCTTGAGGAGGGGGAGCTCGCCGGCCAGCGCGCGGGCCAGCGCGGATTTACCGCTGCCGTTAGTGCCGACAAACGCCCAGCTTTCACCCGCGCGTAGCGTTAAATCAGCAATCGTCAGCGTTCGGGTATCGCTAAGACGAAACGTGCCTTGCGAAATATGCAATGATGACATGGTTTATCCCTGTTTTTGCAGCAACAGATATCAGGGATACGCACTGTCGGCGCGATTGTCAATGCGCTCAGCACAATGTGGCGATAATCACCCGATCTGCGTTGAACCAGGCGGTAACGACAGTACCTTCTTCTAAACCGTCCGCTTCGCTAAGCGGTATCGTCGCGCAAAGCGGTTGCCCGTCTGCGAGGGTCATCAGCACTTCGCACTGCGCCTGGCCGCGTTCGATATGGCTAATAGCGCCCTGGAGCTGGTTATCGGCCGCCTTTGCGGCGTCGGGATCGCGCGTGATATTGACCCACGGCGCTTTCAGCAGCACCAGCACCTCTTTACCTTCATCGAGCTCAAGGCGCTCTGCGCTCTGCGCCGTTATTGCGGCTTTCAGACGGGTGGTGCCATCGGCAAGCAGGATCTCAACATGCTGCTGTACCTGGAGATTGTCGCGCGCCGTCACCGTTCCAAACCACTGGTTGCGGGCGCTGGTTTGTAACGAGAAGCGGGAAATGGCGGCCAGCAAGCTGTCCAGCGGAACGTTATCGTCGTCGCTCAACACATCGAACGCCTTTTGCTGGATCTGGGCCAGCAGATCGTAAAGCTGAATAAGGCGCTGGCCGTAACGCGTCACGATCGCACCGCCGCCGCCTTTGCCGCCTGTGGCTCTGTCCACCAGCGGGTGTTCGCTCAGGGTGTTCATTTCGTTGATGGCGTCCCAGGCACTTTTGTAGCTGATGCCCGCGTTTTTCGCCCCCTGGCTAATTGAGCCCGTTTGTTCTATTTGTTTAAGCAGGGCGATACGTCGCGGATCGGCGAAAAGCTTTTGCTGAAGTCGTAGAGTGAGAAGAATTTCGGCCTGCATAACAGTGTCCTGGCAAAAAGAGTATTGTGACCCAAATGGTGCAGGGCGCAAAGGGTACCGCACAAAAGGGGATGTTTTTCTCACTTGAAAGGGTAGAATGAGCCGTTCACAATATCTGGAGAAAACCATGTTAGAGTTGTTGAAAAGTCTGGTATTCGCCGTGATCATGGTACCAGTAGTGATGGCCATCATCCTCGGTGCCATCTACGGCCTGGGTGAAGTGTTCAACGTCTTTTCGAACATTGGTCACAAAGACCAGGCTAAAAAGCAGCATTGATTCCCCACAAAACGCCCGGCCAGTCCGGGCGTTTTGCTCTCAAGATTTTCCCGTCTACGCCGATATTATTTAACGCATCACACCGGTTTACCCCTTCAGCGGTACGATTAAACGCTGGGATCTCCCTGACGTTATCGTTATATTAAGATGTATATAACGCTACTCACAGGAGTTACAGATGGCACGTTCATGGATACGCCTTTTCGCAGGGGCAACGCTGACGCTTTCACTTACCGGACACGCGCTGGCGGACGAGGGTAAAATCACCGTCTTTGCCGCGGCGTCGCTGACCAACGCGCTGCAGGACATCGCGGCGGCGTATAAAAAAGAGAAAAACGTCGAGGTGGTCTCCTCTTTTGCCTCTTCCTCGACGCTGGCGCGCCAGATAGAAGCGGGCGCACCGGCGGATCTGTTCATCTCGGCTGACCAGAAGTGGATGGATTACGCGGCGGAGAAGAAATCGATTGATGCGACAACCCGCGAAACGCTGCTGGGGAATAGCCTGGTTGTCGTGGCGCCAAAAGCCAGCGCGCAGGCGGACTTCACCATCAACAAAGAGACCCACTGGACGAGCCTGCTGAACGGTGGCCGTCTGGCCGTGGGCGACCCGGAGCACGTTCCGGCCGGGATTTATGCCAAAGAAGCGCTGCAAAAGCTGGGTGCATGGGAGACATTGTCACCGAAGCTGGCCCCGGCGGAAGACGTGCGCGGCGCGCTGGCGCTGGTAGAACGCAACGAAGCCCCGCTGGGCATTGTGTATGGCTCTGATGCCGTTGCCAGTAAAGGTGTAAAAGTGGTCGCAACGTTCCCGGAGGACTCCCACAAGAAAGTGGAATATCCTGTTGCGATTGTTGATGGACATAAAAATGCGGCCGTGACGGCCTTCCGCGATTACCTGAAAGGGCCGGAGGCGTCCGCAATCTTTAAACGTTATGGATTTACGACTCACTGATGATATTGACCGATCCTGAATGGCAGGCTGTTCTGCTGAGCCTAAAAGTCTCTTCCCTGGCGGTTGCGCTGAGCTTGCCCTTTGGGATCTTCTTTGCCTGGCTACTGGTTCGCTGTCAGTTTCCCGGCAAAACGCTGCTCGACAGCGTGCTGCATCTTCCGCTCGTTTTGCCGCCCGTGGTGGTCGGTTACCTGCTGCTGATTTCGATGGGGCGACGCGGTTTTATCGGCGAGAAGCTTTACGACTGGTTTGGGCTGACGTTTGCGTTTAGCTGGCGCGGTGCGGTACTGGCGGCGGCGGTGATGTCATTCCCGCTGATGGTGAGGGCGATCCGCCTCGCGCTGGAAGGCGTGGACATGAAGCTCGAACAGGCGGCCCGCACGCTGGGCGCAGGGCGCTGGCGCGTCTTTTTCACCATCACGCTTCCGCTCACGCTGCCGGGCATTATTGTCGGGACGGTGCTGGCCTTCGCCCGCTCGCTGGGCGAGTTTGGCGCGACGATCACCTTTGTGTCGAACATCCCCGGCGAGACGCGAACCATCCCGTCGGCAATGTATACTCTGATTCAAACGCCGGGCGGTGAAGGCGCGGCGGCGCGGCTGTGTATTATTTCAATTGTGCTGGCGCTGGTATCGCTGATGGTGTCTGAATGGCTGGCGCGGCTCAGCCGCGAGCGGATGGGGAAATAAGCATGCTGGAACTCAATTTCACCCAGACGCTGGGAAACCATACCCTGACGCTTAACGAGACTCTGCCGGCAAGCGGAATCACCGCCATCTTTGGCGTGTCGGGAGCGGGAAAAACGTCGCTGATTAATGCCATCAGCGGCCTGACCCGCCCGCAGTCAGGCCGTATTGTCCTGAATGACCGCGTCCTGAATGACGTGGAGAACAAAATTTACCTCTCGCCGGATAAGCGCCGCATCGGCTATGTTTTCCAGGACGCGCGCCTGTTCCCGCACTACAGCGTGCGCGGCAACCTGCGTTACGGCATGGCGAAAAGCATGGCCGGGCAGTTTGACAAGCTGGTGACGCTTTTAGGCATTGAGCCTCTGCTCGACAGGCTGCCATCCTCGCTCTCCGGCGGAGAAAAACAGCGTGTGGCCATTGGCCGCGCGTTGCTGACCGCCCCGGAGCTGCTGCTGCTCGACGAGCCGCTGGCCTCGCTCGATATTCCGCGTAAACGCGAACTTCTGCCTTATCTACAGCGACTGACGCGCGAAATTAATATTCCGATGCTCTACGTTAGCCATTCGCTGGATGAGATCCTCCATCTGGCCGACAAGGTGCTGGTGCTGGAAGAGGGCAGCGTGAAGGCCTTCGGCAACCTGGAAGAGGTGTGGGGCAGCAGCGTAATGCACCCCTGGTTACCCAGGGAACAGCAGAGCAGCATCCTGAAAGTGAGCGTTCTGGAACATCACCCGCACTACGCGATGACCGCCCTGGCGCTGGGCGACCAGCATCTGTGGGTCAATAAGATCGACAAACCGCTACAGTCCGCGCTGCGAATTCGCATCCAGGCGTCGGACGTCTCGCTGGTGCTGCAGCCGCCGCTGCAAACCAGTATTCGAAATATTCTGCGCGCCAAAGTCGCAGAGTGTTTTGATGATAACGGGCAGGTGGAAGTGAAGCTTGAAGTCGGCAGCAGGACGCTCTGGGCGCGCATCAGCCCGTGGGCGAGGGATGAGTTAGGGATCAAACCCGGCCTGTGGCTTTACGCGCAAATTAAGAGCGTCTCGATTACCGCCTGATTACAGCAGGTGGGTATAAATGTACTGCGCGATGCTGTCGGTGGTGTTGTCGCCAATCACCACGTTGGCGCGGGCTTTTACCGCGTCGTCGGCATTGCCCATCGCCACGCCGGTACCGGCGGCTTCCAGCATGCTGATGTCGTTGTAGTTGTCGCCAAAGGCGATCACGTCACGCATCGACCCGCCCTGTGATTCCACATACTGCGTCAGGCGCTTGCCTTTGCTGTTGCCTTTGCGGGCAATATCCACCTGATCATGCCAGGACCATTCGCACTCCAGACCCAGTGTGTGTTCCACGTGTTTTGCGAAGGTATTCAGTTTGGTGGTGTCTTCATCGGTCAGGGCGAATTTCCAGATTGCCTCAACGTCCTGGGCTGCCTGACGCAGGGAGGAAACCTGGGTAAAGACCGGACGCTGTGCTTCAGGCAGGGACAACGCCCAGTTGCTGGTGCGCACCACATGGCCAGTAGGGCGCTCGTACACCATCGCGTTATCCACGTACATCAGGCCGTGAACGGCATGCTCATCCAGAAGATCGATCAGCTGCAGCGCCTGGGGAACCGGCAGCGCGTCGGATTCTAAAACCTTTTTTGCCTGATAATCATACAAATAAGTGCCATTACAACAAATTGCAGGTGTATCTAACGCCAGTGCCTGATAAAAAGGGTGAATGGCAACGTGATGTCGACCCGTTACGATAAGGAGTTGATATCCCACTTCCTGCGCGCGTTTTAGCGCCTCAAGGGAGGAGGGGAGAAGGGTTTTTTGCGGCGTCAGTAAGGTACCGTCTAAATCCAGAGCAATCACACGCGAGGTCATCTGTTTTCCCGGGTTAATATTGAATTTACGTTTTGATGGGATGGTACACCGAGAGGCGAACGCTTCAAAACTCCTGTCGACAATTCAGCATTCACCGTCAAAAGTTAACTACTTTCATGCGCAGTGAGGAGTGAATATTCATGAAACAAACCGTTTATACCGCCAGTCCTGAAAGCCAGCAGATCCACGTCTGGCGTTTAAATACCGAAGGGACACTCACGCTGGTTCAGGTTGTTGATGTGCCAGGCCAGGTGCAACCGATGGTCATCAGCCCGGATAAACGTTTCTTGTACGTGGGTGTGCGCCCGGAGTTCCGCGTGCTGGCCTATCGCATTTCTCCGGACGATGGCGCGCTGACGTACACTGCCGAAGCCCCGTTGCCGGGCAGCCCAACCCATATCTCGACCGATCGTAAAGGCAACTTTGTCTTCAGCGGATCGTATAACGCGGGCTGCGTCAGCGTAACGCGTCTGGAAGATGGTATTCCGGTCGAAACCGTGGATGTGGTGGAAGGGCTTGAAGGCTGCCACTCGGCGAATATCTCTCCGGATAACCGCACGCTGTGGGTGCCTGCGCTGAAGCAGGATCGTATCTGCCTGTTCACCCTGAGCGACGATGGTCACCTGGTGGCGCAGAATCCTGCCGAAGTGACTACCGTTGAAGGCGCCGGTCCGCGTCATATGGTCTTCCATCCGAACCAGCAGTACGCCTACGTGGTCAATGAGTTGAACAGCTCTGTGGACGTATGGGAGCTGAAAGATCCAAACGGTCAGATTGAGTGCGTGCAGACGCTGGACATGATGCCGTCTGATTTCTCCGATACCCGCTGGGCGGCGGATATCCACATAACGCCAAATGGCCGCCATCTGTACGCCTGCGACCGTACCTCCAGCCTGATTACCGTGTTTAGCGTGTCTGAAGACGGCAGCGTGCTGGCGATTGAAGGGTTCCAGCCAACGGAAACCCAGCCGCGCGGCTTTAATATCGATCACAGCGGTAAATACCTGATTGCGGCGGGGCAGAAATCCCACCACATCGCGCTGTATGAAATTAAAGGCGAGCAGGGGCTGCTGGAAGAGAAAGGGCGTTATGCCGTAGGCCAGGGGCCAATGTGGGTGGTGGTAAACGCTCACTAAGCGGCTAAAAACAAAAAACCTCGCGAATGCGAGGTTTTTTTATGCCCGGTGGCAGTGCGTCTACCGGGCCTACGGGGTATGTATGCCGGGTAAGGCGAAGCCGCCACCCGGCAAAACAGCTTACTGCTTCGGCTCAGCAACCACTTTGCTACCCAGACCGCGGTTGTTGTATTCCCACATGCGGTTGAAGTTAGCGTCGTTCAGGTTGCGCTGCACGTTCCCTTTATCATCCACCGCGCCGGTATTGCCGGAGAATGGACGTTTGGAGATCGCGGCATCAGCCCACGGCTTCGCCATGTTGAAGCCTTCATTGATCACGCTGTCGCGGATCACGACCTGGCCGTTGGTCGCAGAGTCCACGTCCAGGGAGCGTCCCAGCTGCGCCACGCCGTCACCGGCAGCGTTAAAGCGGCTGTTCACGGCCAGGAAGCCGTAGAAGAGGTTAGACTGGGTTGCCGGAGCAAACACGTAACCTTCCTGCTGAGTGCGGGAGTTCACCACGCGGAAATCGGTATTATCAAACACCACCGCGCCGCGACCGGACACCAGATCCACGTCACCTTCAACGTAGCTGTTGGTCACCAGAGTACGGGTCAGGCGGTTATTCTGCAGGGTGTTCTGCACGCCGCTGTTGGTCACGAAGAAGGTGTTCTGACGGCCCAGAATGTTGACGTTATTAATCTGCACCTTATCGCCATCGCTACGCAGCGCAACGGCCTGGTGGCTGCCGGCATCAACGCTGTCGCCCAGGGTATTCTGAATGGTCAGGTTCTGCAGCTGCAGACCGTTATTCTGAGACCAGAATACCGCCGAGCACATCACGCCAATGGTGGCGGAACGCTTGCTCTGGCAGTTATCAAACATATACCACGCAGGTTTGCCCGGCATATATTTACCGGCCGGATTCACCAGGTGACGCCAGGTGTTGCTGTCGATTTCGGAATCAATCGCCAGGCCAATTTTTACGTCGATCGCTTTTTCGCCCAGACCGTAAAGCGTAATGCTGCCAGGGGCCGCCGGAACATACACGGTGCCTTCATATTCACCCGGCAGGATCGCGATGTACTGGCGAGACGCGCTGTGTTTAGTGATGGCAGCATCAACCGCAGCCTGAATAGAGGTATGCGTTACGCCCTGCGCACCCGCCGGGCCAACCACGAAGTCAGGCTGTTTAGGCAGGTTAATAGACGACGGTGTCCACGGCGCAGCGTTAGGATCCATCGCCGAGAAGTAGTGCGCACGATCGAAGTTCTTCGCTTCATCAGCGGACAAAATCGGGCGGGAGGCGGTACCGGGCGCAACCTGCTCAGAAGGACGCTGATCCGGTGGTGTTGAACTGCATGCGGATAAGGTCACGCCAAAGGCGAGTGCTAACGCCAGACGGGAAATCCTGGAAATGTTCAAGGTAGAGCTCCTGGGTATGCAAGTCTTAAACGGGATAGACGAAATAGCCTGCTTTTTTATACTAAGTTGAGCGAAACGGGAAGATAAAAAGGGTAAAAGTTGCATTTTTAGCCCCGGAGCGGCAGGTAGGTGATCACAAATAAATAACATTTTCCGTTAAGGCGGTTGACAGCAGACGGTGGATGCAAATAAATGTCTATACAACCTAAGACAAGTGGAATGCCCCATGCAGCAGATTCATCCCGACGATGTAATATGGCGAAATGCGCGACTGGCTACGATGGCGCCGGACGTACCTGCGCCTTATGGACTGAAAGAGCAACACGCTCTGGTCGTGCGCGGCCACACTATTCTGGCCGCGATCCCTGAATCTGACATTCCTTCCGGACACCGACACTGTGTCGATCTTCAGGGGCGTCTGGTCACGCCTGGCCTGATTGACTGCCATACCCACCTGGTATTTGGCGGCGACCGCGCGGCGGAGTGGGAGCAGCGTCTGAACGGCGTCTCTTATCAAACCATCAGCGCCCAGGGGGGCGGGATTAACGCTACCGTGACGGCGACGCGCAGCAGCTCAGCCGAAACCTTGCTGAAACTGGCGCAGCAGCGGCTCCTGCGTCTCATGAATGAAGGCGTGACGACCGTTGAAATCAAATCGGGATACGGGCTCAACGCCGAGGCCGAAGAGAAGATGCTGCAGGTTGCCCGCCAGCTGGGCCTCAATAATCCGATTGATATCAGCCCAACGCTGCTGGCGGCCCATACGGTTCCGCCGGAATACCGGCAGGATCCGGATGCCTACCTCACGCTGGTCTGCGAGCAGATACTGCCTACGCTGTGGCAAAAAGAGTTATATGAAGCAGTCGATGTGTTTTGTGAAAACGTCGGCTTTACCCCGTCGCAGACCGAGCGCCTCTTCAAGGCCGCCGCCGCGCTGGGTATCCCGGTGAAAGGGCATGTCGAACAGCTGTCGAATCAGGGCGGCGCGGCGCTGGTCAGCCAGTATAAGGGCCTTTCCGCCGATCATATCGAATATCTCGACGACGCAGGCGTTCAGGCGATGGCGGAAAGCGGCACGGTTGCCGTCCTGTTGCCGGGTGCGTTCTATTTTCTGCAGGAGCGCCAGCGTCCGCCAGTTGAACAGCTCAGAAAACAGGGCGTGCCGATGGCCGTCGCCACCGACTATAACCCCGGCACCAGCCCGTTTGCGAGCCTGCACCTGGCGATGAACATGGCCTGCGTCCAGTTTGGTCTGACCCCTGAAGAGGCCTGGGCTGGCGTCACGCGGCATGCCGCGCAGGCGCTGGGCCGTGGCGCAACCCACGGGCAGCTGCGGGCAGGGTTTGTCGCCGATTTTATCGTCTGGGATGCACATCATCCGGTTGAGATGGTCTACGAGCCGGGACGCAATCCGCTGTATCAACGTATTTTCCGTGGGGAGGCAGTATGAGGTTATGGCGGCCCGTAGCCGAAACCGTCTGGCAGGGGCGCGATGACAGCGCCGAGGCCAGCAGTGCAAAGCGCATTTTCCAGACGATAAAGCAGCAGGGCCAGTTCACGCCGCTTTCATCCGGCATCGCGCTGATAGGCTTTGAATGTGATGAAGGGGTAAAACGCAATCAGGGCAGGCCCGGCGCCGTGCAGGCACCGGATATGCTGCGAAAGGCGCTGGCAAATATGGCAAGCCATCAGGGGCATGACCGGCTGACGGATATGGGCTCTGTGTACGTTGAAGGCGGCGAGCTGGAAGCGGCACAGCAGGCGTTAAGCGATGCCGTCACGGCCTGTCAGCAGTCCGGGATGCGCACGCTGGTGTTTGGCGGCGGGCACGAAACCGCGTGGGCGCACGGTCGCGGCGTGCTGGAGGCCTTCCCGAACGAGCGGGTTGTCATTATCAACCTTGATGCCCATCTCGATCTGCGCAAGGCCGACCGGGCCACATCCGGCACCCCGTTTCGCCAGCTGGCGCGCTACTGCGATGAGCGCGGGCGGGAATTTCACTACGCCTGCCTTGGCGTGAGCCGGGCGGCGAACACGCTGGCGCTGTGGGACGAGGCCGAACGCCTGAACGTCACGCTGGTGGAAGATCTCCATTTCAGGCGCGATGCGCTATCCGCCCTGGAAAGGGTGCTGGCGCAGGCCGATCGTATCTATCTGACGATCGATCTGGACGTCCTCCCCGCCAGCGAAATGCCTGCCGTGTCCGCACCGGCTGCGTTAGGCATACCGGCGCTGGATCTTCTCCCGGTTATCGAACAAATCTGCCGTAGCGGTAAGCTACAGGCCGCCGATCTGGTAGAGTTTAACCCGCAGTACGATCGGGACGGGCAGGGCGCTAAGCTAGCCGCCCGCCTGGCCTGGCAAATTGCTCACTGGTGGGCATAACACTATTCAAGGAGTCACGATGTTTTCACGCTCACCTCTGCCGCAGTCGAGCCCTCCCGCGCCTTTCTATGAAAAGGTGAAGCAGGCAATTAGCGAAAAAATCGCTACCGGCGTCTGGCGCCCGCACGATCGCATTCCTTCGGAGGCCGAGCTGGTAGCGCAGTTTGGTTTTAGCCGGATGACCGTCAACCGGGCGCTGCGCGAGCTGACCGACGAAGGGCTTCTGGTGCGCCTGCAGGGCGTGGGGACGTTTGTGGCGGAACCGAAAGGACAGTCGGCGCTGTTTGAAATTCGCAGCATTGCGGACGAGATTGCCGCGCGTAATCACCAGCACCGCTGCGAGGTGCTGGTGCTCGAAGAGACCCAGGCCAGCGCCGAGCAGGCCACAGAGCTTAACGTCAAGGAGGGAAGCCGCATTTTCCACTCCGTGATGGTGCATTTCGAAAACGACATTCCGGTGCAGATTGAAGATCGCTGCGTGAACGCTGAGCGGATACCGGACTATCTGAACCAGGATTACACCCAGACCACGCCGCACGCCTATCTCTCGCTCGTCGCACCGCTGACGGAAGGGGAGCACATTGTGGAGGCCGTGCGCGCCACGCCGCAGGAGTGCGAAAGGCTACGCATTAAAGAGCACGATCCGTGCCTGCTGATCCGCCGTCGAACCTGGTCCTCGTCGCACATTGTGTCGCATGCCCGGCTGCTTTTCCCGGGGAATCGCTACCGGCTGCAGGGCCACTTCATGTCATAAGTTTTATAAGCGTGATCGCTAACGCAATATAACAAAATTGTATCTTTTTTGTTAAATATGACCTTGTGTGTGCTTGTCTATACAAGTATATCTAAATGCATCATCTGTCCCCTATGAGGAGCACACAATGTCGTCAGGTAAATACCGCCAGCAGGACGTCCGCGCCGCGCGCGGCACCACGCTTACCGCCAAAAGCTGGCTCACCGAAGCCCCGCTGCGCATGTTGATGAACAACCTCGACCCTGAGGTGGCGGAAAACCCCCACGAGCTGGTGGTCTACGGCGGCATAGGCCGCGCCGCGCGCAACTGGGAATGCTATGACGCAATTGTAAAATCCCTGACCGAACTCGAACACGACGAAACCCTGCTGGTGCAGTCCGGCAAGCCGGTTGGCGTGTTCAAAACGCACAAAAACGCGCCGCGCGTGCTGATCGCTAACTCTAACCTCGTGCCGCACTGGGCCACCTGGGAACACTTCAACGAACTGGACGCGAAAGGGCTGGCGATGTATGGCCAGATGACCGCGGGGAGCTGGATCTACATCGGCAGCCAGGGGATCGTGCAGGGCACCTACGAAACCTTCGTGGAAGCCGGTCGCCAGCACTATAACGGCTCGCTCAAAGGCCGCTGGGTGCTGACCGCGGGTCTCGGCGGCATGGGCGGCGCGCAGCCGCTGGCCGCCACGCTTGCCGGTGCGTGCTCGCTTAACATTGAGTGCCAGCAGAGCCGCATTGATTTCCGTCTGCGCACCCGCTACGTCGATGAGCAGGCAACCGATCTGGACGATGCGCTGGCGCGCATCAAAAAATACACCTCCGAAGGCAAAGCGGTGTCGATTGCCCTGTGCGGCAACGCGGCGGACATTCTCCCGCAGCTCGTCGCCCGCGGCGTGCGTCCGGATCTGGTCACCGACCAGACCAGCGCCCATGACCCGCTGCACGGTTACCTGCCAAAAGGCTGGACGTGGGAAGAATATCAGCAAAAAGCGGAAACCGACCCGGAAGGCACGGTGCTTGCCGCGAAACGCGCCATGGCCGAGCACGTCTCCGCCATGCTGGCCTTCAGTCAGATGGGCATTCCGACCTTTGACTACGGCAACAACATCCGCCAGATGGCGAAAGAGATGGGCGTAAATAACGCGTTCGACTTCCCGGGATTCGTTCCTGCCTATATTCGCCCGCTGTTCTGCCGCGGCATCGGTCCGTTCCGCTGGGTTGCCCTGTCCGGTGACCCGGAGGATATCTACAAAACTGACGCCAAAGTGAAGGAGATCGTCGCCGATGACGAACACCTGCATCGCTGGCTGGACATGGCCCGCGAGCGCATTAACTTCCAGGGCCTGCCGGCGCGTATCTGCTGGGTAGGGCTGGAGTGGCGTCAAAAACTCGGCCTCGCCTTTAACGAAATGGTGCGCAGCGGTGAAGTCTCCGCGCCGATCGTCATCGGCCGCGACCACCTGGACTCCGGCTCCGTCGCCAGCCCGAACCGCGAAACCGAAGCCATGCGCGACGGCTCGGATGCGGTCTCTGACTGGCCGCTGCTGAACGCTCTGCTGAATACCGCCAGCGGCGCGACCTGGGTGTCGCTGCACCACGGCGGCGGCGTGGGGATGGGCTTCTCCCAGCATTCCGGGATGGTCATCGTCTGCGACGGAACCGATGAAGCCGCCGCGCGTATCGCTCGCGTGCTGCACAACGACCCGGCCACCGGCGTGATGCGTCACGCGGATGCGGGTTATGAGATTGCCATTGACTGTGCCAAAGAGCAGGGCCTTAACCTGCCGATGATCCCTGCCACACAAGGAAAGCATTAATGAACGCATTAACACTCACTCCCGGCTCGCTGACGCTCAAGCAGCTGCGTAACGTCTGGCGCAAGCCGGTCACCCTGTCGCTGGATGCAAGTGCCCACGCCGCCATTAACGACAGCGTCGCCTGCGTCGAAGCCATCGTTGCCGAAGGGCGCACCGCCTACGGGATTAACACCGGATTTGGCCTGCTGGCGCAGACCCGCATCGCGACACACGATCTGGAAAACTTACAGCGTTCGCTGGTGCTGTCACATGCGGCGGGCGTGGGCCAGCCGCTGGATGATGAGATTGTCCGTCTGATGATGGTGCTCAAAATCAATAGCCTGGCCCGCGGCTTCTCCGGCATTCGCCTGAGCGTGATTCAGGCGCTGATGGCGCTGGTCAATGCGGAAGTCTATCCGTGGATCCCGGCAAAAGGTTCCGTTGGCGCATCCGGCGATCTTGCGCCGCTGGCGCACATGTCGCTGCTGCTGCTGGGCGAAGGCAAAGCGCGCTGGCAGGGCGAGTGGCTTCCTGCGAAGGAGGCGCTGAAAAAAGCCGGGCTAAACCCGATCACCCTGGCGGCGAAAGAGGGGCTGGCGCTGCTGAACGGCACGCAGGCATCGACCGCCTTCGCGCTGCGCGGCCTGTTTGAAGCGGAAGATCTGTTTGCCTCGGCGGTGGTGTGCGGTGCGCTGACTACCGAAGCCGTGCTAGGCTCGCGCCGCCCGTTCGATGCCCGCATCCACGAGGTGCGCGGTCAGCGCGGGCAGATTGATGCCGCCGCGATGTACCGTCACGTGCTTACCGACACCAGCGAGATCGCGGATTCACACCACAACTGTGAAAAGGTGCAGGATCCGTATTCCCTGCGCTGCCAGCCGCAGGTGATGGGCGCGTGCCTGACGCAGCTGCGCCAGGCGGCAGAAGTGCTGCTGGTGGAGGCCAACGCGGTGTCCGATAACCCGCTGGTGTTCGCCCAGGAAAACGAGGTGGTTTCCGGGGGCAACTTCCACGCCGAGCCGGTGGCAATGGCGGCGGATAATATCGCCCTGGCGATTGCCGAAGTCGGCGCGTTGTCCGAGCGCCGCATCGCGCTGATGATGGATAAACATATGTCCCAGCTACCGCCGTTCCTGGTGCGTAACGGCGGGGTCAACTCGGGCTTTATGATTGCCCAGGTGACCGCGGCGGCGCTGGCGAGCGAGAACAAAGCCCTGTCTCACCCGCACAGCGTGGACAGCCTGCCAACGTCAGCGAACCAGGAAGATCACGTTTCGATGGCGCCGGCTGCCGGGCGTCGTCTCTGGGAAATGGCCTCCAACACCCGCGGCGTGCTGGCGGTGGAATGGCTGGCGGCATGTCAGGGTGTCGATCTGCGTGAAGGGTTAAAATCCAGCCCGCTGCTGGAGCAGGCGCGTCATGTGCTGCGCGAGCACGTATCGCACTACGATGACGACCGCTTCTTTGCGCCGGATATTGATAAGGCGATGCAGCTTCTGGAAGAGGGAAGCCTTGTAGGACTGCTACCTTCAGTGCTGTGATTTTTGCCCTAACCCTCTCCCAAAGGGAGAGGGAATTGCCCGGTTTTCTCCCTCTCCCTGTGGGAGAGAGCCGGGGTGAGGGCATCAGCCCGCACTATTATGAATACATCGCCGTAATCGACGCGCTGCCCAGCGAATGGAAATGCACGTTAAACCCTACCATCGCGCCGCTCGCCCCTTCATCGACCTCAATCTTCTCCACATCCAGCGCGTGCACCGTGAAGATATAGCGGTGGGTTTCCCCTTTTGGCGGCGCCGCGCCGCCGTAGCCCGCTTTACCAAAGTCAGTGCGCGTCTGAATGGCGCCTTCAGGCAGAGCAACCAGGTCTGAACCGGAACCCTGCGGCAGGACGCGCGTGTCGGCAGGCAGGTTCGCCACAATCCAGTGCCACCAGCCGGAGCCGGTCGGCGCATCCGGGTCGTAGCAGGTCACGACAAAGCTTTTGGTTCCGGCCGGAACCTCGTCCCACGCCAGGTGCGGGGAGATGTTGTCTCCCTGATACCCCATGCCGTTGAATACGTGGCGTTCCGGCAGTTTTTCACCGTCGCGCAGATCTTTACTGATGATTTTCATACGGTTTACCCTCGTTGATCGCTCGTTCAGCAAGTGTAATGCATAGGGTTACATCGTGAAATGCGCGGGAATGTTAACGGCTGTTACAACCGCGTCGGTTAATTTACGCAGCTGCTCCGGCGTAATGCTGTACGGCGGCATCAGGTAGATAAGCTTGCCGAAAGGCCGCACCCAGACGCCCTGCTCAACGAAGAAGCGCTGCAGCGCCGCCATATTCACCGGATGGGTGGTTTCAATCACGCCGATGGCGCCCAGCACGCGCACGTCTGCCACAAAATTCGCGCCCGAGGCGGCGCTCAGTTCATCTTTCAGCTGCGCCTCAATCGCCGCAACCTGCGTCTGCCACTCGCCGCTCTCCAGAATGGCAAGGCTTTCGCTTGCGACGGCGCAGGCCAGTGGGTTGCCCATAAACGTCGGGCCGTGCATAAAGCAGCCCGCCTCGCCGTCGCTGATGGTGTCGGCCACCTGGCGGGTCGTGAGCGTGGCGGAGAGCGTCATGGTGCCGCCGGTCAGCGCTTTACCCAGACACAGAATATCCGGCGCAATGCCTGCATGCTCGCAGGCAAACAGCCTGCCGGTGCGGCCAAAGCCGGTGGCGATCTCATCGGCAATCAGCAGAATGCCCTCGCGGTCGCACATCCTGCGAATACGCCTCAGCCATTCCGGGTGGTACATCCGCATTCCGCCTGCGCCCTGCACAATCGGCTCCAGGATCACGGCGGCGATTTCTTGGCGATGCGCCGCCATCAGCCGCGCGAAACCGACCATGTCCATCTCGTTCCACTCGCCGTCGAAACGGCTCTGGGGGGCCGGGGCGAACAGGTTTTCCGGCAGATAGCCCTTCCACAGGCTGTGCATGGAGTTGTCCGGATCGCACACCGACATCGCCCCGAAGGTATCCCCGTGATAGCCGTTGCGGAAGGTGAGGAACCGCTGGCGCGTTTCGCCCTTCGCGTGCCAGTACTGCAGCGCCATTTTCATCGCCACTTCCACCGCCACGGAGCCGGAATCGGCCAGGAACACGCACTCCAGCGATTCAGGCGTCATCGCCACCAGGCGACGGCATAAATCCACCGCGGGCTGATGGGTGATCCCGCCAAACATCACGTGCGACATCTGGTCAATCTGGGCCTTCATCGCCGCATTCAGGCGCGGGTGGTTGTACCCGTGAATGGCCGCCCACCACGAAGACATCCCGTCAACGAGCTGTTCGCCGCTGGCGAGGTGCAGCTCGCAGCCGTGGGCCGAGGCCACCGGATAAACGGGAAGGGGGCGGGTGGTGGAGGTGTAAGGGTGCCAGATATGCTGCTTGTCGAAGGCGAGATCGTCCTGGGTCATAATCGACTTGTAAACCATTTTGAAAAGTTTTAGGTTTACGAGTATAAACCGAACCGAAAATTAACAAAACCCTTTGGAGAAGCCCGATGGCTCACCACACACGCTGGACGATGTCGCAAGTCACTGAATTATTCAATAAACCTTTCCTTGAGCTGATGTTCGAAGCCCAACAGGTGCATCGTCAGCACTTCGATCCGCGCCATGTTCAGGTCAGCACGCTGCTGTCGATCAAAACCGGTGCCTGTCCTGAAGACTGCAAATATTGCCCGCAGAGCGCGCGCTACAAAACCGGCCTGGAGTCCGAACGGCTGATGGAGGTGGAGCAGGTGCTCGACTCCGCTCGCAAGGCGAAAAACGCCGGTTCAACCCGCTTCTGCATGGGCGCAGCGTGGAAGAACCCTCACGACCGCGACATGCCGTATCTGGAGCAGATGGTGAAGGGCGTGAAGGAGATGGGCCTCGAAGCCTGTATGACGCTCGGCACGCTGAACGAGGAGCAGGCGCAGCGCCTCTCTGCGGCGGGGCTGGACTACTACAACCACAACCTCGACACCTCGCCGGAGTTTTACGGCAACATCATCACCACGCGGACCTATCAGGAGCGTCTGGACACGCTGGATAAAGTGCGTGACGCGGGGATCAAGGTCTGCTCCGGCGGTATTGTCGGCTTAGGTGAGACGGTCAAAGACCGCGCGGGCCTGCTGCTGCAGCTGGCAAACCTGCCGACCCCGCCGGAAAGCGTGCCGATCAACATGCTGGTGAAGGTCAAGGGCACGCCGCTGGCGGATAACGACGACGTGGATGCGTTTGATTTTATTCGCACCATCGCGGTGGCGCGCATCATGATGCCGACCTCTTTCGTGCGCCTCTCTGCCGGTCGCGAGCAGATGAACGAGCAGACCCAGGCGATGTGCTTTATGGCCGGAGCCAACTCCATCTTCTACGGCTGCAAGCTGCTGACCACGCCGAACCCGGAAGAGGACAAAGACGTTCAGCTGTTCCGCAAGCTGGGGCTTAACCCGCATCAGACCGAAGTGCTGACGGGCGATAACGAGCAACAGCAGCAGCTGGAGCAGCAGATTTTCAACGCCGACACCGACCAGTTCTACAACGCGGCAGCCGTATGACCTGGCAGGCACGAATAAATACCGCGCTGGACGAACGCCGGGCGGCAGAGGCGTTTCGCGTTCGCAGGGTGGTGGAAAACGGCGCGGGCCGTTTTCTTACCCGCGAGGGGCGGCAGTTTTGTAATTTCTCCAGCAACGACTATCTCGGGCTGAGCCAGCATCCGGCCATCATCCGCGCCTGGCAGCAGGGTGCGGAGCGGTTTGGCGTGGGCAGCGGCGGCTCGGGACACGTCAGCGGATATACCACCGCGCATCAGGCACTGGAAGAGGCGCTTGCCGACTGGCTCGGCTACCCGCGCGCGCTGCTGTTCATCTCCGGCTTTGCCGCCAACCAGGCGGTCATTACCGCCCTGATGGGAAAAGAGGACCGTATTGTCGCCGACCGCCTGAGCCACGCCTCGCTGCTGGAGGCTGCAAGTTTAAGCCCGGCGCAGCTGCGCCGCTTTGCCCATAACGATGCGGGGCAGCTCGCCGGGCTGCTGGATAAACCCTGCGACGGACAACAGCTGGCGGTTACGGAAGGGGTGTTCAGCATGGACGGCGACAGCGCGCCGCTTGCCGCGCTGCATGAGGCCGCAAAGCGGCAAAACGCCTGGCTGCTGGTCGACGATGCCCACGGCATTGGCGTAATGGGCGACGAAGGTCGCGGCAGCGCATACCAGCAAAACGTGAAGCCGGAGCTGCTGATCGTCACCTTCGGCAAGGGCTTTGGCGTCAGCGGCGCCGCCGTGCTGTGCAGCGATTCGGTCGCCGACTATCTGCTGCAGTTTGCCCGACACCTGATCTACAGCACCAGCATGCCCCCGGCGCAGGCCGTGGCGCTGTCTGCGTCGCTGGCGGTGATCCGCAGCGCAGAAGGGGATGAACGTCGTCAGCGGCTGGCAGAGCATATCTCCCGCTTCCGCAAGGGGTTAGCGGCGCTGCCCTTCCACAGCCCCGATTCGCAGAGCGCCATCCAGCCGGTGATTGTCGGCGAAAACGGCCGCGCGCTGGCGCTGGCACAGGCGCTGCGCGAGCGCGGGATGTGGGTGACCGCTATCCGCCCGCCAACGGTCCCGCCGGGTACCGCGCGGCTGCGCTTAACCCTGACGGCGGCGCATGAGGCACGGGATATCCAGACGCTGCTGGAGGCGCTCCATGACGCCGGTGAATAAGCAGGCCGTCGCGGCGGCATTTGGCCGGGCCGCGCAGAGCTATTCGCAGCACGATGAGCTGCAGCGTCAGAGCGCGCAGGGGCTTCTGGCCGCGCTTGGCGAGAACCGTTTTCCGCAGGTGCTGGACGCCGGCTGTGGTCCCGGCAGCAACAGCCGCTACTGGCGCGGGGCGGGAAGCCAGGTCACGGCTATCGACCTCTCAGAGCAGATGCTCGACGAGGCGCGTCAGCGACAGGCCGCGGACCATTATCTGCTGGCCGATATTGAGGCGATCCCGCTGGCGGATGCGCAGTTCGATCTGGTCTGGAGTCATCTGGCGGTCCAGTGGTGCAGCAGCCTGCCGAAGGCCTTGCGCGAGCTTTATCGCGTGGCGCGACCGGGCGGGAAGGTGGCTTTTACCACCCTGCTGGAAAGCTCGCTGCCGGAGCTTAATCAGGCGTGGAAAGCGGTGGATGAGCAGCCTCACGCTAACCGCTTTTTATCGCATGAGCAGGTGATGCAGGCGCTGGCAGGCTGGCGTTACCGCAGCACGGTGCAGACCATCACCCTCAATTTTGGCGATGCGTTCAGCGCTATGCGTTCGCTGAAGGGCATCGGCGCCACGCACCTGCACGCCGGACGGGAGAAAAAACCGCTGACCCGGGGCCAGCTGCAGCGTCTGGAGCTGGCCTGGCCGCAGCAGCGGGGACATTTCCCGCTCTCTTATCAACTTTTTCATGGGATTATCGAACGTGACTGAACGTTATTTTGTTACCGGCACGGATACGGAAGTGGGCAAAACGGTGGCCAGCTCGGCGCTGCTGCAGGCGGCACGACTGCTCGGAAAAAACACCGCCGGATATAAGCCCGTTGCTTCCGGCAGCGAGGTGACGGCGGAAGGATTACGCAACACCGACGCGCTGGCGCTCCAGCGTAACAGCACCCTTGAACTCGCCTATTCAGCGGTCAATCCGTACACCTTTGCCGAACCGACCTCGCCGCACATCATCAGCGCTGACGAAGGTCGTCCGATTGATTTCACCGTGCTGTCAGCCGGGTTACGGACGCTGGAAAGCCATGCCGACTGGGTGCTGGTGGAAGGTGCAGGCGGCTGGTTTACGCCGCTTTCGGAGACGCAGACGTTTGCTGACTGGGTGCAGACCGAGCAGCTTCCGGTCATTCTGGTCGTCGGCGTCAGGCTGGGCTGCATCAATCACGCCATGTTGACCGCGCAGGCCGTCCAGCAGGCCGGGCTGACGCTGGCGGGCTGGATAGCCAACGACGTGGTTGCGCCGGGTAAACGACACCAGGAGTATCTGGCGACGCTCAGGCGCGTACTTCCCGCCCCGTGCCTCGGGGAAATTCCCTGGCTTGCTGACGGCGCGGAAAATGCCGACACCGGGCGTTATCTCGATCTCAGCGTCTTGCTTCCCGCGACATCCAGTGCGCGATAAGCTCGTCATCCAGCTCGTTAACGTGGCCCTGCGCCACGTTACGCCCGCGATAGAGCATGCAGAAACGGTCCGCAACCCGGCGGATAAACGACAGCTGCTGCTCCGCTAGCAGCACCGTCATACCTAACTCCCGGTTTAAGCGCACCAGCAGCTGCCCCAGCTTCTGGGCGAAGCTGTGTCCTGCGCCGTGCAGGGGCTCATCGAGGATCAGCAGGTTCGGGCGGTTCACCAGCGCGTTAGCCAGCGCCAGCTGATACTGATCGTCCGGAGAGAGCGTATTGGCGCGGGCCTGCCGCAATGCGTAGAGCGCCGGAAACAGGTCGTAAACGTCACTTTTCGCCTCCGGGTTGGGTTTCCCCATCGCCCGCATGGCGATATGCAGATTCTCCTCAATCGTTAGCTGGGAGAAGATCCGCCTGTCCTGCGGGACATAGCCTATCCCCGGTCCTGAACGCTGTTCTGGCGGCAGGTTAAGCAAATCGCGCGGCGGCGCGCCCGCCTCGTGCCAGATGATGCTGCCGCTTTCAACGGGCACTCTCCCGGCGATGCAATTCATGAGGGTGGTTTTCCCCATCCCCGGCAGGCCAACGACGCCTGTACACATCCCTTGCGGAAAATCCAAATTCACGTTCCATAGCGTATGTTGGCTTCCGTAAAACTGATTCACAGCACGCAGACTCAACATCTTTTTCTCCTTAAAAATGTGTGTAGGTGAGGCTCATGTTTGAATCTGCAAAACCCCTGCCAGAAACCGAAAAGTGTTCAAAAAAACGGCTTTTTTAGGAATGAATCACCAGAAAGCGGTTTATAAAAAACCGGATTGCACAGCGACGGTGCTGGAAGTGGTGAGTTGTGGTGCAGAACCCAAAATGATGAAAATGTGAGCAAGATCCCATCGACTGGTTATGAATGACGCAACTGTTAATCATCAAAAAATAGCTATAAAAATTTTTTACTGCCGTCTCGTGGGAAAAACCGGGAATTTGCCGAGCGCCAGTCTGTATGGGCTGGAAGCAGTTATCCACTATTCCTGTGGATAACCATGTGCATTAGAGTTAGAAAACACGCGATAAGCGAGAGAAGACGCGGCTTACGCCCAAATTGGCGCGAAACGCGGCTTTAGAAAATATCGTTTATTATTTAATTGCTTAGATAAAAGCAATTCCCGTCATGAAAGTGTCACCCGTTGCCACAAAACTATCATTACCTGGCTTGACAAATGTTAAAAAAGAAAAAGTTCTGGGGATAACCTGACCTGACTGGTGTTTTATATTGTCACAGTCCAAATTTTGGCTGTTATCCCACTTATCATTCAGGCGCTATGCTAAATATCCTGACATGCCACTGGTTTTTCATCCAGTGTTTTTTACTGGCATTCCTGGCAACAACGAGTAAAATTACTCACCTGCCGCTTATAACGTCATCAGGTCGTCGCCCATGAGTAAACCGTTCAAATTGAATTCTGCTTTCCGTCCATCTGGCGATCAGCCTGAGGCGATCCGTCGTCTGGAAGAGGGGCTGGAAGACGGGCTGGCGCACCAGACGCTGCTGGGGGTAACCGGCTCGGGTAAAACGTTCACCATCGCCAACGTGATTGCGGATCTCCAGCGTCCAACGATGGTGCTGGCACCCAACAAAACCCTGGCCGCACAGCTTTACGGCGAGATGAAAGAGTTCTTCCCGGAAAATGCGGTGGAGTATTTCGTCTCCTACTACGACTACTACCAGCCTGAAGCCTACGTACCGAGCTCTGACACCTTCATCGAGAAGGATGCCTCGGTGAACGAACACATCGAGCAGATGCGTCTGTCGGCCACGAAGGCGCTTCTGGAGCGTCGCGATGTGGTCGTCGTCGCGTCGGTGTCCGCGATCTACGGTCTGGGCGATCCGGACCTCTATCTCAAGATGATGCTGCACCTGACGCAGGGGATGATTATCGACCAGCGCGCCATCGTCCGCCGTCTGGCAGAGCTGCAGTACGCCCGTAACGATCAGGCGTTCCAGCGCGGCACCTTCCGCGTACGCGGAGAGGTGATCGACATCTTCCCGGCGGAATCGGACGATATGGCGCTGCGCGTCGAGCTGTTTGACGAAGAGGTTGAACGCCTGTCGCTCTTCGACCCGCTGACCGGACACGTTGAGTCAGTGATCCAGCGCTTTACCATCTACCCGAAAACGCACTACGTGACGCCGCGCGAGCGTATCGTGCAGGCGATGGAAGAGATCAAAGTGGAGCTGGCCGAGCGCCGTAAGGTGCTGCTGGCGAACAATAAGCTGCTGGAAGAGCAGCGCCTCAGCCAGCGCACCCAGTTCGACCTTGAGATGATGAACGAGCTCGGCTACTGCTCCGGCATTGAAAACTATTCGCGCTTCCTCTCCGGGCGCGGGCCGGGCGAGCCGCCGCCAACGCTGTTTGATTACCTGCCGGCAGACGGTTTGCTGGTGATCGACGAATCCCACGTCACGATCCCGCAGATCGGCGGGATGTACCGCGGTGACCGGGCGCGTAAAGAGACGCTGGTGGAGTACGGCTTCCGCCTGCCGTCGGCGCTGGATAACCGTCCGATGAAGTTTGAAGAGTTTGAGGCATTAGCGCCGCAAACCATTTACGTCTCGGCCACGCCGGGCAACTACGAGCTGGAGAAATCCGGTGAAGACGTTGTCGATCAGGTTGTGCGTCCGACCGGGTTGCTTGACCCAATTATTGAAGTTCGTCCGGTGGCTACGCAGGTGGACGATCTGCTCTCTGAGATCCGCGCCCGTTCCGCCATCAACGAGCGCGTGCTGGTCACCACGCTCACCAAGCGTATGGCGGAAGACCTCACCGAGTATCTCGAAGAGCACGGCGAGAAGGTGCGCTATCTGCACTCGGATATCGACACCGTGGAGCGCATGGAGATTATTCGCGATCTGCGTCTGGGCGAGTTTGACGTGCTGGTGGGGATCAACCTGCTGCGAGAAGGTCTGGACATGCCGGAAGTCTCGCTGGTGGCGATTCTGGATGCGGACAAAGAGGGCTTCCTGCGTTCTGAACGCTCCCTGATCCAGACCATCGGCCGTGCGGCGCGTAACGTCAACGGTAAAGCGATTCTGTACGGTGACAAAATCACCCCGTCGATGGCGAAAGCGATTGGCGAAACGGAGCGCCGACGCGAGAAACAGCAGCGCTACAACGAAGAGCACGGCATTACCCCGCAGGGGCTGAACAAGAAGGTGGTGGATATTCTGGCGCTGGGGCAGAATATTGCCAAAACCAAAGCGAAGGGTCGCGGCAAGGCGCGTTCAGTGGTGGAAGAGGATACCGTCGTGCTGACGCCGAAAGCGCTGCAGCAGAAAATCCACGAGCTGGAAGGGCAGATGATGCAGCACGCGCAGAATCTGGAGTTCGAAGAGGCGGCGCAGATCCGCGACCAGCTTCATCAGCTGCGGGATCTTTTCATCGCGGCATCGTGAGTAAAGCGTTGTTTTCTCCCTCTCCCCGTGGGAGAGGGCAGGAGTGAGGGCAACAGGCCGCACAAAACGAACCTAGCCCAGCGCCTGAATCGCCTTCTCCAGCGCCTCGCGCAGCAGGTGACGATCGTGGCGATACTTGATATCGCTGGCCTCCAGCGGCTCCTGCACCACCAGACGATTGCCAATCCCTGACACATCCACTTTTGGGCCCACGACTACGCCGTCAATGATTTTCTTGCCGACGTAATGCTCCATTAATTCCAGTTTGTCAGCCAGCGACAGGCTCGCCGCCGCGGGGCTCAGCTCACGTCCCAGGTTACCGATGTAAACCATCGGGGCAGGGGTGCGGCGCAGCGCCTGCGCCAGCTCTTTTACGAGTAGAATTGGCATCAGGCTGGTATAAAAACTGCCTGGACCGATCAGGATAAGATCCGCTTCCCCGATGGCCTCCACCGCTTCTCGCGTGGCGGGCACGCTCGGATAGGTCATTAACTCCGTTGGCGGCAGGATGAGCTGGTCGATATTCACCTCGCCGTAAACTTCATGCCCTTCGGCGTCGATGGCCATCAAGTCTACCGGTTGTTCTGACATGGGGATCAGGAATGCGTCCACTTTGAGCAGATTACGGATTAAATTGATGGCTTCCAGAGGCCGTACGCTCAGGTGATCGAGCGCCTTTAACATCAAATTTCCGAGGTTATGCCCGGAAAGTTCGCCATTACCGCCAAAACGGTACTCAAACATCGCCGACGCGACGCTCGGATCGGTAATTAACTGGTTCAGGCAGTTGCGCATATCTCCCCAGGCAATGCCGCCTTCGGCACGTCGAATGCGCCCGGTTGAGCCGCCGTTGTCGGTGGTAGTTACTATCCCTGTCAGCCTTGAGCCGAGTGACGACAAAGAGGACATAACCCGGCCTAAGCCGTGTCCTCCGCCAAGAGCGACCACTCGGTCAAGATCCGCAAAAGTGCGATTGCGCATACGTATTCCTTATCACGTTCGATCGCGTAACAGTAACCTAACTACCCCTAAAAGACGATGCCTCACCCGATGCAAAATGACGTATATCAATGTGAAAATGCGGTTTTTAGGTATTCTGTAGCGAAAATGCAGGAACGATTCGCTATATAGATAATTATATAGCGTGAGGCGATAATGGCGTCGTCAGAATTTCCGCGCTACTATCGCCCTAACCACGTTTTCAAAATTGAAAACATACACTCTAGCCCTTGTGCCTGTGTCGAAAGATATGGCGCTCTGGCCGTGGCGAATTTGCCACCAGGGTACAGAAAGAAATGACTGTGCCTCCCGATCTGGAAAGGTGTACATGGCTTCACAACTTACTGATGCTTTCGCGCGTAAGTTTTATTACTTACGTCTGTCGATTACCGATGTGTGCAACTTCCGTTGCACCTACTGCCTGCCCGATGGCTACAAACCGGGCAGCGTCACCAATAACGGCTTTCTCTCCGTGGATGAAGTGCGCCGCGTCACGCGCGCTTTCTCTGAGCTCGGCACCGAAAAAGTGCGTCTGACCGGCGGAGAACCCTCTCTGCGCCGCGATTTCCCCGACATCATTGCCGCCGTGCGTGAAAACGAACGCATCCGCCAGATTGCGGTGACCACCAACGGTTACCGCATGGCGCGTGACGTGGCGAACTGGCGCGATGCGGGGCTGACGGCGATCAACGTCAGCGTCGATAGCCTGGATGCCCGTCAGTTCCACGCCATCACCGGCCAGGATAAATTTCAGCAGGTCATGGACGGCATCGACGCCGCGTTCACAGCGGGCTTCGAAAAAGTCAAAGTCAACACGGTGCTGATGCGCGATGTGAACCATCACCAGCTCGATACCTTCCTGGCGTGGATTAAATCCCGCCCCATTCAGCTGCGTTTTATCGAGCTGATGGAAACCGGCGAGGGCAGCGAGCTGTTCCGTCGCCATCACATCTCCGGCATGGTGCTGCGCGACGAGCTGCTGAAACGCGGCTGGATCCATCAAATCCGCCAGCGCAGCGACGGCCCGGCGCAGGTCTTCTGCCACCCGGATTACGAAGGTGAGATTGGGCTTATCATGCCCTATGAGAAAGACTTCTGCGCCAGCTGCAACCGCCTGCGCGTCTCCTCCGTTGGCAAGCTCCATCTTTGCCTGTTCGGCGACGGCGGCGTGGATCTCCGCGATCTGCTGGAAGACGATGCGCAGCAGGCCGCGCTTGAAGCACGTATTTCTGACGCGCTGACGCATAAAAAACAGACCCACTTCCTGCATCAGGGCAATACCGGCATTACTCAGAACCTGTCCTACATCGGCGGGTAATCAGGCTTAAGAAGGAATCAGAAGATGAGTCAGGTAAGCGCAGAATTTATCCCGACACGCATTGCTATCCTTACCGTTTCCGACCGCCGTGGCGAAGAGGATGATACCTCCGGCCACTGGCTGCGCGAGGCGGCCCATGACGCGGGGCATCACATCGTCGATAAAGCGATCGTGAAGGAGAACCGCTACGCCATTCGCGCTCAGGTTTCGCAGTGGATTGCGAGTGATGAGGTGCAGGTGGTGCTGATTACCGGCGGCACCGGTTTTACCGCAGGCGATCAGGCCCCTGAAGCGCTGATCCCGCTGTTCGACCGCGAGGTGGAAGGCTTCGGCGAAGTGTTCCGCATGCTCTCCTTTGAAGAGATTGGTACCTCCACGCTCCAGTCGCGCGCCGTTGCCGGGGTGGCTAACAAAACCCTGATTTTCGCTATGCCGGGCTCGACCAAAGCCTGCCGCACCGCGTGGGAAAACATCATCGCCCCGCAGCTGGATGCCCGTACCCGTCCGTGTAATTTCCATCCCCATTTAAAGAAATAAGCTATGTCACAACTGACCCATATTAACGCCGCCGGCGAAGCGCATATGGTGGACGTCTCCGCCAAAGCGGAAACGGTGCGCGAGGCGCGCGCGGAAGCGTTCGTCACCATGCTGCCGGAAACCCTGGCGATGATTATCGACGGCAGCCATCACAAGGGCGACGTCTTTGCCACCGCCCGCATCGCCGGTATTCAGGCCGCCAAACGGACCTGGGATCTCATTCCGCTGTGCCATCCGCTGATGCTGAGCAAGGTGGAAGTGAACCTGCAGGCGCAGCCGGAGCATAATCGCGTGCGCATTGAGTCACTCTGCCGCTTAACCGGCAAAACCGGTGTGGAGATGGAGGCGCTGACGGCGGCCTCAGTCGCCGCGCTGACCATCTACGACATGTGCAAAGCGGTGCAGAAAGATATGGTGATTGGCCCGGTTCGCCTGCTGGCAAAAAGCGGCGGCAAATCCGGTGATTTTAAGGTGGACAGCCATGATTAAGGTGCTCTTTTTTGCGCAGGTGCGTGAGCTGGTGAATACCGACAGCCTGACGCTGGATGCGTCCTTCGAAAACGTCGCGGCCCTGCGCGCGCATCTGGCGGCACAAAGCGACCGCTGGGCGCTGGCGCTGGACGAAGGCAAGCTGCTGGCCGCCGTTAACCAAACGCTGGTGGAGTTCACCCATCCGCTGAAGGAGGGCGATGAAGTGGCCTTCTTCCCGCCGGTTACGGGGGGCTAAGATGGCTGAAACCCGAATTCTGGTGAGTCCCGAACGTTTTAACGTGGGGACAGAATACTGCTGGCTGGCGGAACGCGATGAGGACGGCGCGGTCGTCACTTTCACCGGCAAGGTGCGCAACCATAACCTCGGTGACAGCGTGAAGGCGCTGACGCTGGAGCACTATCCGGGGATGACCGAGAAATCGCTGGCGGAGATTGTCGACGAGGCGCGAGGCCGCTGGCCGCTTGGCCGCGTCACGGTTATTCACCGCATCGGCGAGATGTGGCCTGGCGAGGAGATTGTCTTCGTCGGGGTGACCAGCGCGCACCGCAGCAGCGCGTTTGCGGCAGGGGAGTTCATTATGGATTACCTCAAAACAAAAGCGCCGTTCTGGAAGCGCGAAGCCACGCCGGAAGGTGACCGCTGGGTAGAATCGCGCGACAGCGATAAACAAGCCGCCAGCCGTTGGTAGTCGGTTTACGTGGATGTGTTAATCTTAACGTGTGTGTCTACTTAATCTTAATCAGGAGTGAATCATGGACCGATTTCCGCGTTCCGATTCAATAGTACAGCAGACCCGTAGCGGCCTGCAGACGTATATGGCTCAGGTGTACGGCTGGATGACGGTTGGCCTGCTGCTTACCGCGTTTATCGCGTGGTATGCGGCAGGTTCAGAGGCAATCACTGAATTGCTCTATACTAATCGCTACTTTTTCTTTGGCTTGATTATTGCCCAACTTGCAGTTGTGTTCGTTTTATCTGGGTTGATTCATAAGCTCAGCGCGGGACTTTCAACCACGCTTTTTATGCTCTATTCGGCATTAACTGGCCTGACGCTCTCCAGCATTTTTATCGTCTACACTGGTTCATCTATCGCTAGTACGTTTGTTATAACCGGCGGGATGTTCGGTGCGATGAGCCTGTACGGTTACACCACGAAGCGCGATCTGAGCGGTTTCGGCAGCATGCTGTTTATGGGGCTGATTGGGATTGTGCTGGCGTCGCTGGTAAACCTGTGGCTGAAGAGCGACGCGCTGATGTGGGCCGTGACCTACATCGGGGTGGTGATCTTCGTTGGGTTGACGGCGTATGACACCCAGAAGCTGAAAAACATCGGCGAGCAGATCGACGTACGCGACAGTTCGAACCTGCGCAAATACGCGATTCTGGGCGCGCTGACGCTGTATCTGGACTTCATCAACCTGTTCCTGATGCTGCTGCGAATTTTCGGCAACCGTCGCTAAGGTTGTTTTGCCGGGTGGCGGTGCGGTCTGGTGCCCTCACCCTGACCCTCTCCCACGGGAGAGGGAACAAACACTAAAAACGGCAACATCGTTGCCGTTTTGCTTTTATTTCGCTAACGCCTTCTCGTTCTTCGCTCTCAGCTTTTTCGCCCGACTCTCCAGCACCAGATAACACACCGTTGCCAGCGCCAGCGGCAGGAAGTAATACAGCATGCGGTACGCCAGCAGTGCGGCGATAATCGTTCCCTGAGAGATATGCTCCCCGGCCAGCAACGCGATAAACACAGCCTCCAGCACGCCGATCCCCGCCGGAATATGCACAATCACGCCCGCAATACTGCTCACCAGCAGCACGCCCAGCACGAAGAAGTAGTTCACATCCTCGCCAATCAGCAGCCAGATAATCGCCCCCATCGCCATCCAGTTGGCGCTGGAGACGGCCATCTGCAGCACCGCAAACTTCCACGAGGGCAGTACCAGCTTTTGCCCCTTAATGGTCATATGGCGGCGTCTGGCAAACGCGCAGGCCCACAGATAAACGGCGATAATCAGCAGCAGTACGATGCCCAGAATGCGCAGCGTGGCCTCATCGATATACCAGTGCGCGGGCAGCTGCACCACGCCGATGGTGAAGATCACCCCGCCGAGCAAAATATAGCCCAGCCAGTTGGTGGTGATGCTTAACGAGAAAATGCGCGTGATGGTCCCGCCCGGCAGGCCGAGCCGCGAGTAGAGGCGATAGCGCATGCCAATGCCGCCGACCCAGGTGCTCAGCGTCAGGTTGAAGGCGTAGCAGATAAACGACACCAGCATAACCTGACGTTTGGCCAGCTTGTGGCCGCAGTAGGCACGGCCCAGCAGGTCATAACAGCCGTACATCAGGTAGCTGACAATAACCAGCCCCACAGCGCCCAGCAGCACCATCCGGTTATAGTTGCGGATGACTTTCCACACCTCTTCCCAGTCAACTTTCTGCGCGTAGACCACCAGCAGAACCGCGACCGCAATAAAAAATAGCCAGGTCAGGATCTTTTTTGCCAGCCGCCAGCGTGGATGCGATTTCGACATCAGGGTTTGCCTCCGTCTTCCGCTTCAATACGGTCCTGGGTTTCCATTTCGGGTTGTACCGGCGGGTCCACCTGCGCAAGCTTAGGCGTATGCGCCGGCAGCCAGCCGACCATGGCCGGGAAATGACGCAGAAAGTGGAACACCACCACGCTGATGCCCAAGTTCCACCAGGTGCGTTTGGGGACCATGGACTCGTCCACGCGCACGCAGTCGTTAACGATCAGCGCCTGCAGGTTATCCCGCAGGGTCTGGTTAAACTGGCGATCGTGAATGATCAGGTTAGCTTCGAGATTGAGCGATAAGCTCAGCGGATCGAGGTTACTGGAGCCCACGGTGGCCCAGTGATCGTCCATCAGCGCCACTTTGCCGTGCAGCGGTCGGCGACGATATTCGTAGATCTGTACGCCACCCTTCACCAGGTAGTTATACAGCAGGCGTGCGCCGACTTTGACTATCGGCATATCCGGCTCGCCCTGCACAATCAGCTTCACGCGAACCCCGCGCCGGGCCGCATTGCGCATGGCGTGCAGCAGACGATAGCCGGGGAAAAAGTAGGCGTTAGCAATAATCACTTCGCGCTTCGCGTTGGCGAGCATCTTGAGATAATGACGTTCAATGTCGTCCCGGTGCTCGCCGTTATCCCGCCAGACGAAAAGGGCCTGCGCTTCGCCGGGCTTCCGGTTCTCTTCCGGGCGATGGCGGCGTCTCCACCAGCGGCGAACGGCCTCTTTACCCGGCAGGTTCTCCAGCTCAAACAGTAAGATGTCCTGAACCACGGGGCCTTCAATGCGAATAGCGTAGTCCTGCTTCGCCTCCGGGCCGTAGTCGGACATATGCTCAGCGGAGTAGTTAATGCCGCCGACAAACGCCACCGTCTCGTCCACCACCACTATTTTGCGATGCATCCGGCGGAAAAGATTGGTGCGCATGCCGAACAGGCGAGGGCCGGGATCGTAGTAGCGGAACACCACGCCTGCGGAGGTCAACTCATTCACAAACGTATCGCTGAGATCCGGCGAGCCATAGCCATCAAGCAATACTTCAATTTTGACGCCGCGCCGGGCGGCGCGCAGCAGCACGCCATGCAGCTGTTTGCCGACGTCGTCTTCGAACCAGATAAAGGTTTCGAGGATCACCTTCTGCTGTGCATGGTCAATCGCTTTAAACACGGCCGGATAATACTCGTCCCCGTTGACCAGCAGCGTGATTCGGTTGCCTTCCTGCCAGGAACATTTCATAGGTGGATCTCCGCGCTGAGCGGGGCATGGTCGGAAAGATGTCGCCAGTTAAGGAGCGCCAGGGCGGTCGGGCTGCTGGCGTGGGCATTTTTCACGTAGATGCGGTCAAGCCGAAGCAGCGGGAAACGGACCGGGAAGGTGCGCGCAGGCCTGCCGTTGGCGCGAGTAAAAATCTCTTCCAGCCCGGCATCTACTTTCAACGGATGGTTTGCCCTCTGTCTCCAGTCGTTGAAATCGCCCGCTACCACCACAGGTTCGCCTTCGGGAAGGGCGTTGGCCCATTCGGCCAGCATTTTCAGCTGCGCCTGACGATGGGCTTCGCGAAGGCCCAGGTGAACACAGCCGACATGGACAGGTCGCTCGAGGTCTGGCGGCGTAATGCGGCAGTAAAGCAGGCCGCGTTTTTCGCTTTCCCCGACGGAAACGTCGCGGTTTTCGTAATGTTCAATGGGGTAGCGGGACAGCACCGCGTTTCCGTGATGCCCTTCCGGATAGACCGCGTTGCGGCCATAGGCGTAGTCACTCCACATGGTGTCGGCCAGAAATTCATAGTGCGGCGTGTCGGGCCAGTTCTCAAAGTGGAGCGGATGCACTTCGTGTGCGCCCATCACCTCCTGCAGGCAGACAATATCCGCGCTGACGGTGCGTACCGCGTCGCGCAGCTCCGGTAAAATGAAGCGGCGGTTAAATGCTGTGAAGCCCTTATGAATGTTTATCGTCAGCACCTTAAGCGAGAAATGCTGCATTTTTTGAGTCATAAGCTCCTTCCTGAGTGACTATCCCAATGAAAATAAAGTGTAGTCGTCGTCACAAAAAGATGCGGCGTTACGGAATTTTCCGTAAAGTGCGGTAGTCTGATTAAGCAGAGAAAAATCCTTCAGGAGAGAAGCCATGAAGTGGCAACAACGTGTTCGTGTCGCAACTGGCCTGAGTTGCTGGCAGATAATGTTGCATTTACTGGTCGTGGCCGTACTGGTGATGGGCTGGATGAGCGGTACGCTGGTGCGTGTTGGCCTGGGGCTATGCGTCCTTTATGGCGTCACCGTGCTGTCGATGCTGTTCTTACAGCGCCACCATGAAGCGCGCTGGCGCGAGGTGGGTGATGTGCTTGAAGAGCTCACCACCACCTGGTATTTTGGCGCGGCGATGATTGTGCTTTGGCTGCTGTCGCGCGTGCTGCAAAACAACCTGCTGCTTGCCCTGGCGGGTCTGGCTATCCTCGCAGGGCCTGCGGTGGTCTCGCTGCTGACCAAAGAGAAAAAGCTACGCAATGTTGCGTCTAAACATCGCGTACGCCACTGAGCCCGTCGTGGCCGCTATGACCAGTAGCGGCCACAAACTTCCCCAGACAATATCCAGACTCGCATCCTTCAGATAGATTTGCTTGGTGATGTCCGTAAAGTGCCGAATCGGGTTTACCCACGTCAGGTCCTGTAGCCACACCGGCATGTTCTCGACGGGTGAAACATACCCCGAGAGCAAAATCGCGGGCATCATAAAGACGAACACCCCAATAAACGCCTGCTGCTGCGTCGAGCAGAGCGCCGAGATCAGCAGTCCAAACCCCACCAGCGACAGCCCGTAAATGACCATCGTGAAGTAAAACAGCGCCAGCGAACCGGCGAACGGGATCTGGTAGGCCCAAATTCCCACCCCCAGCACGATGGTGGCCTGAAACGTCGCGACGATCAGCGCCGGGACCGCTTTGCCGACGAAAATTTGCCAGGTGGCGAGCGGGGAGACCAGTAGCTGGTCCAGCGTGCCCTGTTCGCGCTCGCGGGCGACGGAAAGGGAAGTCACGATCATCACCCCGATAGTGGTGATCATAGCGATCAGCGACGGCACCACGAACCACTTGTAGTCCAGGTTCGGGTTGTACCAGTTACGCACCACCAGCTCGCTGTTGTTGGGCTTCGGTTTGCCGTCCATCAGCTCCTGCTGGTAATCCTTCACCACCTGCTGCAGATAGTTGGCGGCTATCTGGGCGCTGTTGGAGTTACGCCCGTCGAGGATCAGCTGCATCGGCGCGGTCTGGAAGGTATCCAGATTGCGGGAGAAATCCGCCGGGAACCGCACCAGCAGCAGCGCTTTTTGCGTGTCGATGGTGGGCTGGATCTCCTGCGGGCTTTTCAGCAGCAGGATGTGGGTAAAGGCTTTCGCACGGGCAAAGCGCTGCGTCAGCTCGACGGAATGTTTGCCGTTATCTTCGTTGTAAATGGCAATGGTGGCGTTGGTCACCTCAAGGGTGGCGGCAAACGGGAACAGTAAAACCTGGATCAGCACCGGCAAGACCAGAATGGCGCGGGTTTGCGGCTCGCGCAGCAGGGATTGCAGCTCTTTGCGTATCAACGTCCATAATCGGTGAAACATGTTCGCTCCTTAATCCAGTCGCCGTTTGGTTTTCATCCACGTCAACCCAATAAACATCGCCGCTGACGCCATTAAAAACAGCGTGTTGACGATCAGCACCACCGGAATATTCCCCGCCAGGAACAGGCTTTGCAGCGTGCTCACAAAGTAGCGAGCCGGAATAACATAGGTCACGGCGCGGATCACCGCAGGCATACTGTCTATCTGGAAGATAAACCCGGACAGCATAATCGACGGTAAAAAGGCGGCGTTGAGGGCCACCTGCGCGGCGTTGAACTGGTTGCGGGTGATGGTGGAGATGAGCAGCCCCATGCCCAGCGTGCTGAGTAAAAACAGGCTGGTGATAAAAAACAGCACCACCAGCGAGCCGCGATACGGCACGCCGAGGATAAAGACTGAGACAAGCATACAGAGCAGCATCGCCAGCATGCCGAGGAAATAGTAGGGGATGAGCTTGCACAGCAGCAGCTCGACGCGCGTCACTTCGGTAGAGAGCAGCGCCTCCATGGTCCCGCGCTCCCACTCGCGGGCGATCACCAGCGAGGTCAGGATCGCGCCAATCACCGTAATGATAATCGTCACCGCGCCCGGAATAATAAAGTGCTGGCTGATGGCGGCGGGGTTAAACCAGTAGCGCGTCTGCACGTCGATCAGCGGTTTAAATTCTTCACCCCGGTCCTCCGCGCGCTGCATCTGCCACAGCTGCCAGATCCCCTCCGCGTAGCCCTGTACAAAGTTGGCGGTGTTTGGCTCGCTGCCGTCGGTAATCACCTGGATCGGCGCGTCGGTATTCGCCCGCGCCATATTGGCGGCGAAATCCACCGGAATGACGATCAGGCCGCGAATTTTCCCGGCCTGCATTTTCTGGATCAACTCCTGCCTGTTATCGCTGATGGTGGCGTCAATGTAGGGCGATCCGGTCATGGCGTGAGTAAAGTCCAGCGCATCCTCACTCTGCTGCTCCAGCAATATCCCGACCCGCAGCTTGCTGGAGTCCAGGTTAATGCCGTAGCCAAAAATAAACAGCAGCAGCAGGGGGATGACTACCGCAATCAGCCAGCTGCTGGGGTCACGCACGATCTGCCGCGTCTCTTTAATGCACAGCGCGCGCACCCTGCGCCAGGAAATGGCATTACTGCGCATGGGCATTCTCCTTATCCCAGTCGTGGATGAGGGTGATAAACGCTTGCTCCATGGTCGGATCCGGAACCTCATCGTCGGCGGCCTGGTTTTTCAGGTCGTCCGGGGTACCGTGGGCAATCAGCTTGCCGCGATACACCAGCCCGATGCGGTCACAGTACTCCGCCTCGTCCATGAAGTGGGTGGTCACCATCACGGTCACCCCTTTTTCCACCATGCTGTTGATGTGCAGCCAGAACTCACGGCGGGTAATGGGGTCAACGCCTGATGTCGGCTCATCAAGAAACAGAATATCCGGCTCGTGCATCAGCGAGCAGGCCAGCGCCAGCCGCTGCTTAAAGCCGAGCGGCAGCTCGTCGGTGGCGTGGGAGGCAATGTTGGTTAAGGCGAAGGCGTCGCTCATGCGGCGGATTTTCTCGTTCTGTGCCCGCCCGCGCAGGCCGTACACGCCGGAGAAAAAGCGCAGATTCTGTTCGACCGTCAGGTTGCCGTACAGGGAAAACTTCTGCGCCATATACCCGAGATGCTGGCGCGCCTTGCCGGAGCTGACCTTCAGGTCCATATCCAGCACCAGCGCCTTGCCGGACGTCGGCACCAGCAGGCCGCACATCATCTTAAAGGTGGTCGATTTTCCCGCGCCGTTCGGTCCGAGCAGGCCAAAAATTTCCCCCCGCTTCACCGCAAAGTTGACGTTGTCGGTGGCGGCGAAATCCCCGAACTTTTTGGTGAGGGATTTGGCTTCAATCACCGTTTCGCCCGGCGTGCCTTCCACCGTATGCAAAATGGCGGCAAGCGGCGACTCTGAGGTACCCGCGCCGCCCAGCAGGTCGATAAACGCGTCCTCAAAGCGCGGCGCGGTCTCTTCCATCTCGATCTCAGGCATGCCGGGCGCCTGGCGAATATCGTCGACGGTGGCCTCTTTTTTGAGGATCACCCGTACCGAGCGGCCCTGGATCATCCCGTCGCTGACCTGCGGCAGCCTGAGCACCCGCTGCAGCAGCCTGCGGTTAGACTCCTGCGGGCTGTGCAGCAGGAAGCTGCGCCCGGCCATGCTCTGCGTCAGCGTCGTCGGCTCGCCCTGATAAAGCAGTTCGCCTTCGTTCATCAGCAGCACGTCCCGGCACTGTTCCGCTTCGTCGAGGTAGGAGGTGCTCCAGAGGATCAGCATCCCGTCGCCCGCCAGCTCGTGCACCATCTGCCATAGTTCGCGGCGCGAAATCGGGTCTACGCCGACGCCGGGCTCGTCCAGCAGCAGCACTTTCGGCTCGCCAACCAGCGTGCAGGCCAGCCCCAGCTTCTGCTTCATCCCGCCGGAGAGCTTGCCCGCCAGCCGGTCGGTGAACGGGCCGAGGGAGGTAAACTCCAGCAGGCGCGCGAAGGTTTTCTGCCGCGTTTCGCCGGTGACGCTGCGCAGGTCGGCGTACAGGTTCAGGTTTTCCATCACCGTCAGGTCTTCATACAGGCCAAACTTCTGCGGCATATAGCCGAGCATGGCGTGAAGGGCTCCGTCATCCTCGATCGGGTCAAGGCCGAGCACGCTGGCCGTGCCTTCATCCGGCTTGAGCAACCCCGCCAGCATCCGCATCAGCGTGGTTTTACCGGCGCCGTCCGGACCGACCAGCCCGGTCACATAGCCTTTCTGGATAGTGCAGTTCAGCGGCGCGACGGCCGGTTTGTCCATTCCCGCGAAGCGTTTAACCAGATTGTTGAGCTGAATAACCGCGTCATTCATGTCGTTCCCCGTTGTTCACTTTTACGGTGACGGGCATGCCCTGACGCAGCGCGTCGTCCGCATCGGTCACGATGATGCGCAGGCGATACACGAGGTCGGTACGCAGATCAGGTGTTTCAACGGTTTTCGGCGTGAATTCGGCAGTAGGGGAGACAAAGCCCACTTTGCCGTGATACGGCTTGTCCGGGCGACCGTCGGTATAGAGCAGCAGCTCGCGGCCCGGCTGCATCTGGCCGAGGTTCGGCTCATCAACGTAGGCGCGTACCCAGACCGGACGGGTCAGGGAGAGCGTTAAGACTGTGCTGCCGGCGCTGAGCATGCTGCCCGGCTCCACGGCGCGGGTCATCAGCATGCCGTCAGACGGCGCGATTAAGGTGGTGTCGTGCAGATCCAGCTCTGCCTGAGCCAGCTGCGCCTGCGCCTGTTCAAGGCTGGCTTTCGCCTGGGCGATATCCTGCGGGCGGTTACCGGTGTGGTACTGGCTTAATTTATCCTGCGCGGACTTCAGCGTTGCCTGCGCCTGGTCGCGGGACGAGCGCGCATTTTCCAGATCGTTAGCGGAAATGGTGCGGCTTTTCCACAACCCCTGCTGGCGCGCGTAGAAGTTCTGCGCGTAGTCATAGGCGGCTTGCGCCTGCTTAACGGCAGCGGCGGCCTGGGCGATCTCTTCGTCGCGATAGCCTGCCAGCATCAGGTCATACTGCGCCTGGGCGACGGACACCCCCGCTTTGGCCTGCAGCAGCGCATTCTCATAGGGCGCTTTATCCAGCATCCCCAGCGTCTGCCCGCTTTTAATGGCATCGCCTTCGTCCACGCTCAGCGAGGCGAGACGTCCGCCCACGCGGAAGCTCATGTTCACCGTGCGAATATCCACGTTGCCGTACAGCGTCAGGCCTTTATCCTGATGGCTCTGATACCACAGCCATCCACCGACTCCGGCAGCAAGCAAAACAACAACCACCAGAATGATGGCGACAGGTTTTTTCATGACTTCAGGCTCCTTTGCGTTAAGCCTTGCAGGATCAGATCGACGTGACAGGCGATCACCTTGCTAATCTGCGCGGCTTTATCCTCATCAAATTGTGTCCAGCCGGTGCGTAACAGGATGGTTTCCCTGCCCAGACGGAAGGCAAGAATTTCCCCCAGCAGGGCGTGGGTATGCAAAATTGTCTCGGTATCACTGGCGTCCCGCCCGGTATAGGCGGCGATCAGCCGGGTCAGGTGCGAGTGCATTGGCTCAATCACCCGATCGTGTACCCGCTGGTAGGCGACGGTCGGGGAGAGCTGCTCCCGGGAGATAAACTTGCTCAGGTTGAGCGTATCGTCGTGCGTGAGCAGGCGGATCATATCGTGGCAGGCATTGAGAATAAGCTGGCGAACGGCGGCGCGATCGGGCGACGGCTGGCCGAGCAGCGCGGTGGCTTCCTCAACGTGCGGGTGAAACTGCGTGCCGATAAAATCGGCGATCCACTCGGCGCAGGCGAGGTATAAATCCTCTTTTGAGCCAAAATAGTAGGTAATCGCCGCAATGTTCTGCCCGGCCAGCGCGGCAATATCGCGCGTGGTGGCATGCAGCCCGAACTCACCAAACTGCGCCAGCGCGGCGGCGATAAGCTGATTTTTGGCCTGTTCACCTTTGGTTGTTGTGGGGGTCGTATTCATGGCGGCATTAAGAATTAATCAATCGATTGATTAAGATTATGCCTGATTCACGCTAACGTCGAGGGAACGCTGAGGGATATTTTATGCGCCACGTCACAAAAGCTGCTACACTCCGCTCCTTCGCGACATTGTGGTTTTTGTCCTCCCCTATTCGTTATATCTCCCTGAAAACTACACCTGTGATGGTCGGGGCGGTTCGGAGTTTTTATGTCTTTTGATTCCCTTGGCCTGAACCCGGAAATTCTGCGCGCGATCGCAGAGCAGGGCTACGTTGAGCCAACCCCAATCCAGCAGCAGGCGATCCCCGCCGTTCTGCAGGGCCGTGACCTGATGGCGAGCGCCCAGACCGGTACCGGCAAAACCGCGGGCTTTACCCTGCCGCTGCTGGAACTGCTGGTAAAAAACCAGCCGCACGCCAAAGGCCGTCGTCCGGTTCGTGCCCTGATCCTGACCCCAACCCGCGAGCTGGCGGCGCAAATTGGTGAGAACGTGCGTGACTATAGCCGCTATCTCAACATTCGTTCGCTGGTGGTTTTCGGCGGGGTAAGCATCAACCCGCAGATGATGAAGCTGCGCAGCGGCGTCGACGTTCTGGTTGCGACTCCAGGTCGCCTGCTGGATCTGGAGCACCAGAATGCGGTGAAGCTGGACCAGGTTGAAATTCTGGTGCTGGACGAAGCCGACCGCATGCTCGACATGGGCTTTATCCACGATATTCGTCGCGTGCTGGCCAAGCTGCCTGCGCGTCGTCAGAACCTGCTCTTCTCCGCGACCTTCTCCGACGAGATCAAGGCGCTGGCGGAAAAGCTGCTGCATAACCCGCTGGAAGTGGAAGTGGCGCGCCGCAACACCGCCTCCGAGCAGGTGACGCAGCACGTTCACTTTGTGGATAAAAAGCGCAAGCGGGAACTGCTCTCCCAGATGATCGGCCAGGGCAACTGGCAGCAGGTGCTGGTCTTTACCCGCACCAAGCACGGCGCCAACCACCTGGCGGAACAGCTGAACAAAGACGGCATTCGCAGTGCGGCGATCCACGGCAACAAGAGCCAGGGCGCGCGTACCCGTGCGCTGGCTGAGTTCAAATCCGGCGACATCCGCGTGCTGGTGGCGACCGACATCGCCGCCCGTGGCCTTGACATTGAAGAGCTGCCGCACGTGGTGAACTACGAGCTGCCAAACGTGCCGGAAGATTACGTTCACCGTATCGGCCGTACCGGCCGCGCGGCGGCAACCGGTGAAGCGCTCTCTCTGGTCTGCGTGGACGAGCACAAGCTGCTGCGCGACATCGAGCGCCTCCTGAAGAAAGAGATCCCGCGCATCGAAACCCCGGGTTACGAAGTGGACCCGTCGATCAAAGCCGAGCCGATTCAGAACGGTCGTCAGGGCGGCGGTGGACGTGGTCAGGGCGGCGGCGGTCGCGGTCAGCAGCCGCGTCGTGCCGAAGGCGGCGCGCCGAAATCATCCGGCAAACCGCCGCGTCGTAACAACGACAGCAAACCGGCGGGTGAAAACCCGTGGCGCAGCGGCGAGGGGAAACCGGCAGGAGAAGGGCAGCGTCGACGCCGCCCGCGCAAGCCTGCTAACCCGCAGTAATCTGGAAGCCCGGTCGTAAAGCCGGGCTTTTCTTTTTGCGGCAGCGAAGAGAAAGTGCCACAATAGTGGCTGTTTATACAGTATTTCAGGTTTTCCAATGGCTTTAACGGCTGCGCTCAAGGCGCAAATTGGCGCATGGTATAAGGCGCTACAGCAGCAGATCCCCGACTTTATCCCCCGAGCGCCGCAGCGGCAGATGATTGCTGACGTGGCAAAAACGCTCGCCGGGGACGACGGGCGACATCTGGCGATTGAAGCCCCAACCGGCGTCGGGAAAACCTTGTCGTATCTTATTCCCGGCATCGCGATTGCGCGGGAAGAGGACAAAACGCTGGTGGTCAGCACCGCCAACGTGGCGCTGCAGGACCAGATCTTCAGCAAAGATTTGCCCCTGCTGCGCAAAATCATCCCCGACCTGCGGTTTACGGCAGCCTTTGGGCGCGGGCGTTACGTGTGCCCGCGTAACCTGGCGGCGCTGGCCAGCAGCGAGCCGAATCAGCAGGATCTGCTCGCGTTTCTGGATGACGAGCTAACGCCAAACAATAAGGCCGAGCAGGAGCAGTGTGCAAAACTCAAAGTCGAGCTCGACGGCTATAAGTGGGACGGCCTGCGGGATCACACCAGCCAGGCCATCAGCGACGACCTGTGGCGCAGGCTCAGCACCGACAAAGCGAGCTGCCTGAACCGCAACTGCCACTACTACCGCGAATGCCCGTTCTTTGTCGCCCGGCGTGAAATTCAGGAGGCGGAGGTAGTGGTCGCAAACCACGCGCTGGTAATGGCGGCGCTGGAGAGCGAAGCGGTGCTGCCGGAGCCCAAAAACCTGCTGCTGGTGCTCGACGAAGGCCACCATCTGCCTGACGTGGCGCGGGATGCGCTGGAGATGAGCGCCGAAATCACCGCTCCGTGGTTCCGCCTGCAGCTGGATCTCTTCTGCAAGCTGGTAGCGACCTGCATGGAGCAGTTCCGCCCGAAAACCACGCCGCCGCTGGCGGTGCCGGAGCGGCTGAGCGACCACTGTGAAGAGGTCTATAGCCTCATCTCATCCCTGAACAACATCCTGAATCTTTATCTTCCGGCAACCCAGGAAGCCGAACACCGCTTTGCGATGGGTGAGCTACCGGAAGAGGTTATGGAGATCTGCCAGCAGCTGGCAAAGCATCTGGAAAAGCTGCGCGGGCTGGCGGAGATGTTCTTAAACGATCTCAGCGAGAAAACCGGCTCGCATGACGTGGTGCGTCTGCACCGCGTTCTGCTGCAGATGAACCGCGCGCTGGGGATGTTCGAAGCGCAGAGCAAGCTCTGGCGGCTGGCCTCGATGGCGCAGGCGTCCGGCGCGCCGGTCACCAAATGGGCCACCCGCGAAGTGCGGGACGGGCAGGTGCACCTCTTTTTCCACTGCGTGGGCATCCGCGTGGCCGATCAGCTGGAAAAGCTGATCTGGCGCAGCGTGCCGCACGTGGTTGTCACCTCTGCCACGCTGCGTTCCCTGAACAGTTTCTCAAGGCTGCAGGAGATGAGCGGGCTAAAAGAGAAAGCGGGCGACCGTTTCGTGGCGCTGGACTCGCCGTTTAACCACTGCGAGCAGGGAAAGCTGGTCATTCCGCGCATGAAATTCGAGCCGCTCATCGACAACGAAGAGCAGCACATCGCGGAAATGGCGGCCTACTTCCGCGAGCAGGTCGAGAGTAAAAAGTACCCCGGTATGCTGGTGCTGTTTGCCAGCGGGCGGGCGATGCAGCGTTTCCTCGAACACGTCACCGATCTGCGTTTACTCCTGCTGGTGCAAGGGGATCAGCCGCGCTACCGGCTGGTGGAAACCCACCGTAAGCGCATTGATAACGGCGAGCGCAGCGTGCTGGTGGGGTTGCAGTCGTTTGCTGAAGGTCTGGATTTGAAAGGCGACTACCTCACGCAGGTGCATATCCATAAAATCGCCTTCCCGCCTATCGATAGCCCGGTAGTGATCACCGAGGGGGAGTGGCTGAAAAGCCTCAACCGCTATCCGTTTGAGGTACAGAGTTTGCCTGCGGCGTCGTTTAACCTGATTCAGCAGGTCGGGCGCTTGATTCGTAGCCACGGCTGCTGGGGCGAGGTGGTGATTTATGACAAACGTCTGCTCACCAAAAATTACGGCCAACGGCTCCTGAACGCGCTGCCGATCTTCCCGATCGAACAGCCGGAAGTGCCTGAGGTAAAAAAACGCCCGGCAACACTGACTTCCGGGCGTAAGAAAAGCCTCCGCGCTAAGGGGCGCAGGTAAAGGCCGATCCAGACATAGCGGGGCCTGTGGTAACTGCGGTCCTCGTTTGGATATAGCGTACGCCGAACCCCAGAGCGCTAACCACCGTGCAATGGATTTGCTGAGACGATGTATACGCGGTGACAGGCTGCCTTGCCTGGATATCTCATCGTGACCCTTAATGACTTTCCACTCTTTATTTAGACAAATAATGAAGCGTCAAGAATCTACTGTAGAAATCGCAACTAGCTGGAATAAGTCCAGCATGTCTTTTTTGTCATAAAAACAGAACCTTGATTCTGGAGAAAAAACTAACCTCCGGATATTCAACAGGGCTATATTGTTAACAAGATGATTTTTTCAGGAGTGATGCCGTGGATTATCGCAAGATTATCAAAGAGGTAGGCAGAGGCAAAAACCACGCCCGCGATCTGGACCATGAAATCGCGCGTGCGCTTTATACCCGCATGCTGGAGGGCGACGTCCCCGACCTGGAGATGGGGGGCATTCTGATCGCGCTGCGTATCAAAGGCGAAGGTGAAGCGGAGATGCGCGGTTTCTATGATGCCATGCAGGCGCAAACGCTGCGCTTAACGCCGCCGGTGGCGAAACCGATGCCGATTGTGATCCCGAGCTATAACGGCGCGCGCAAGCAGGCAAACTTAACCCCGCTGCTCGCTATCCTGTTACACAAGCTGGGGTTCCCGGTGGTGGTGCACGGCGTTAGCGAAGATCCCACTCGCGTGCTGACGGAGACCATTTTCGGGATGCTGGGCATCGAGCCAACGCGTCATGCCGGCCAGGCGCAGGCGAAGCTGGATGGTCATCAGCCTGTTTATATCCCGGTCGGCACGCTCTGCCCGCCGCTGGAAAAGCAGCTCGATATGCGCTGGCGCATGGGCGTGCGCAACAGCGCACACACGCTGGCGAAACTGGCCACGCCGTTTGGTGAAGATGCCGCCCTGCGTCTTTCCAGCGTCTCGCACCCGGAATACGTGGCGCGCGTGGGGCAGTTCTTTGAGGCAATTGGCGCAAGGGCGTTGCTGATGCACGGAACGGAAGGAGAGGTTTATGCGAACCCGCAGCGCTGCCCGCAGGTGATGCTGATTGATTCTGCAGGCACGCGCGCCATTCTTGAGCGCGGGGAAGAGAATACCGGTGTGATACTGCCTGAGGCAAAAGATCCCCATACTACAGCCCACTGGATTGAGCAGTGCCTTGCCGGAAATGTTCCTGTTCCGCATTCGATCAAGCTGCAGATGGCCTGCTGTTTGCTGGCTACCGGAGAAGTGGAATCCGTTCAGGCCGGGCTTGAACGCGTGGCGCAGGCGTTTTAGACAAAAAAAAGCCCGTCCAGTGGCGGACGGGCAAGCAAGGGTAACAACAACAGGGTCAATGAGGGTGGAGCAGCTCACCAGAGGGTATGGCGAGGGTACAGCATTCATTCAGTCGATTATTTGTAGATAACCGCGGTACCGCTCAGCTTGTTATTGCCGTTAGCGGAAGTAATGGTGTATCCGCTTGCACCGGCAGCAGCGGCTTTCTCAGCCAGTTTGGCTTCCAGACCGTCCAGGGTGGTGGCGCCATCAGCACTGACCACACCAACTTTGTTCATGTTCTGTGCCTGAGTAGAAGAGACAGGCTCTACGGCGAAAGCGCCGAAAGACAGAGCGGACAGGGCAACAGCAGCTACAGCATATTTGATGGTTTTCATAATTAATCTCTCGCAGGTGTTTCTGTTAAGGGGACGATGTTCCGTCGATGTGATAAGTATCACGGTTTTTTACGAGAGATAAAATCGAAGAGAATTGACGTGGTTGCTCAAAAAAATTGAATGACAAATAACTTATTGAATATTAATAAATTCAAAGCACCCCTTTACACTTCTTGCGGATGCGCTTTACAGAAGCGATACGAAGGGCACGTTTTGCTACGCGTCTGGCTAAAAACCGTGAGCGTAAAGGAACGTGCAGGCTCGGTTAGCCTGGGTAAAGCAAAGTCAACGTAACTGGCTGTCTTTCGAACCTCTGCGATTATATCCCGAGTGTGATGCATTTTTTGAATCTTTATGCTGCTGGCAGGCAATGCAAAGCCGTACGCCGGGAATGGCTTTTCGGCGCGCCTCCGGGATAGGTTCTCCGCATTCTTCGCATTCCGTTAAGCTCTCGCCGCGCGGAATTTCACCGCGGGCACGCGCAACCGCATCTTCAATTGTACTGTTGATCTGTTCGTTAACAGCGTCGTCATTTGCCCAGCCGGAAGCCATAGCGTCCTCCTGAAATCGGTTTAGGCCATACGTTTACTATGGGGTTAAAAAATGAACAATCAAGGCGAAGGGAGAAGAGAACTGCACCCGTTGGGCAGATGCAGTCTTGTGGAAGAGACAGGTTATTTATAGATAGTCGCAGTGCCGTACATATGGTTATCTCCGCCAGCGGAGTTCACCACGAATCCTTTTGCACCTTCCTGACGGGCTTTTTCGGCGAGTTTAGCCTGTAGGTCGTCAAGGTTACTGGCACGGCTTACCGAAACGGTGCCCGCAGGGCGTAGCTGGCTGGTGTCAGTACTCTGGGTCAGCGACTGGACGGCCATGGCAGAGAAGGACGCGGTCGCCAGGGCGGCTGCGATAACAGCAAGGGTCAGGTACTTTTTCATAATCACATCCTCATGAGGAAACAACAGGTGATTCCCTTTAAGTTTAGAAGCCTGACGAGTGTGACTTAGCGCAAATATTTGATGATGATATGCTTATTTTTTGAACGATATAAATTGACAATTCGCTGACGGATCATAGACATAAAGGTGTTTGATTTATGGCGGTTTTTTGAGCGTCGCAGAGAAAGATTTACCGTTGGGCCTGCAAAGGGTATCTTACGCCGCTGTTTAAAGGAGAATGCCATGACTGCCCAAAAGCCGGGATTGCACCCGCGAAATCGCCACCGCAGCCGCTACGACATGAACGCGTTATGCCTGAGCTGCCCGCCGCTGCAGGACTATCTTGTTCTGACCCCAGCGGGTGAGCCCTCGGTTAACTTTGCCGACCCGCAGGCGGTTAAAATGCTGAACAAAGCCCTGCTGGCGCATTTTTACGGTGTGGCTCACTGGGATATTCCGGAAGGCTTTCTCTGTCCACCCGTGCCGGGCCGCGCGGATTACGTTCATCACCTTGCCGACCTTCTTGCCGAAGGCAATGAGGGTGTCGTGCCACAGCAGGCCACCATTCTGGATATTGGCACCGGGGCGAACCTGATTTACCCGCTGATCGGGGCGCATGAATATCAGTGGCGCTTTACCGGAAGCGAAATCGGTGACGAGGCTTTTGCCAGCGCCCAGGCGATTATCAGCGCTAACCCGGGATTAAGCCGCGCCATTCGCCTGCGTCGTCAGAAAGATGCAGGGTCGATCTTCAACGGCATTATTCACAAAAACGAAAGCTATGACGCTACGATGTGCAATCCGCCGTTCCATGATTCGGCGGCATCGGCCCGTGCGGGCAGCGAGCGCAAGCGCCGTAACCTCGGTCAGGCTGAAGATGCCGCGCTGAACTTCGGCGGACAGCAGCAGGAGCTCTGGTGCGACGGGGGCGAAGTGGCGTTTATCCTGCGCATGATTGCGGAAAGCAAACAGTTTGGCCGTCAGGTGAAGTGGTTCACGACGCTGGTTTCCCGCGGGGATAACCTGCCGCCGCTCTACCGCGCGCTGACCGAAGCGGGCGCCGTAAAAGTGGTGAAAAAAGAGATGGCGCAGGGCCAGAAACAGAGCCGCTTTATCGCCTGGACGTTTATGGACAACAACAAACGTCGCAAATAGAACTCCGTCGTAGGCCGGGTAAGGCGAAGCCGCCCCCCGGCAACCAGGTTACAGCGTCGGCTCCTGCGGCGGGAGCGGCGATGCGGGCGGCGGCAATACCTGATAGGTCTGCACGGGCATCCGCACGTTCGCCAGATCGAAGTGTTTTTTCACCATGCTGTCGAGGGCAAAGCGCACCGTCCACTGCTTCAGCGGCTGGGTGGTGAACGACACGCGCAGGGTAAACGCCGTGTTCGTCAGCCCGACGATGCCGGCAAATGACGGCTCTCCGATCACCAGCCCGCGGATATCCTCCATCTCCATCAGTTCTTCTACTGCATCGCGCAGCGCCTGCTTCGCTTTATCTGCATCCTCGTGGCGATCCACATCATAGTTCGCCACAACGGAACCAATCCCGCGCACAAAGTTGGCGAAGGTGGTGATCGAAGACCAGGGGATGATGTGGTAGGCCCCGGTGTCCTGACGCACGCCAACCGAACGGATGGACATCCTCTCCACGGTGCCGGTTAACGGCCCGATGGTCACCAGATCGCCCGTGTTCATCCCGTTCTCAAACTGGATAAAGATGCCGGTAATAATATCCTTCACCAGCGTTTGCGAACCGAAGGAGATGGCCAGCCCCAGGGCACCGGCACCCGCCAGCAGCGGGGCAATATTCACGCCGATTTCCGACAGCACAATCATAATGGTGATGGTGCTGATAATTACCGCCAGCGCGTTGCGGAACAGGGTTAACAGCGTTCTTGCCCGCGCGCTGGGCAGGGGTCTGCCGTGAATATCCGATACCAGGCGGTTCTCAATAAGGCTCGCCAGCAGCGTCCAGCCGACGGCGGAGAAGAAGAGAATCAGCGCGATGCGAATCAGGATGTCGACCGTTTTTTCACCCGCACCGTTGTGCAGCCAGTTCCAGAAATCAAACAGGCTCCACGCATTCAGAAGCAGCATAATCGCCACGCAGACGGTGAGAATGCGCGCCACTTTGAGCGATACCGACATCCAGCCGTTTACCCGTTTTTGCAGTTCCGGGTAATTACGCTGCACCTGCGGCGACAGGGTGATGGTTTTCGAGATCCATCGCGACAGCAGCCCCGACACAAAGGCCGCGATGCCGATAATGGCCAGGCTTTTGAACGTCGCCCCCATCATAAATTTCAGGCTATTGCCCGGGTCAAACAGCGAGAAGAAGCACAGCACGATGAAGTAAGCGCTTGCCAGCCAGTGCCACACCAGGGCGAACGCGCGAATAAAGAGGCTAAAGAACGAGAGGGAGCGATCGGCCAGATTCAGCAGGCTTTGGGTAATGGTTTTTTTGTTGTGGAAGATCAGATACAGCGACCAGACGGTAATGCAGATCATGATTAGGACGTTTGCCAGCGCGCCAAACTGGACGTTCACCTGGTTGGAGATGATCGGCACGGCAACCAGCAGACCGTAGCCAATCAGCCCGCTGAGCACGCTCAGGCGCAGCGCCCAGTACTTCGCGCTCGCATCCCGAATGGAGAAAGGCCGCAGCTCCGGCACGTGCGGACAAAAGAGTAACCGCAGCAGCGCCTTGAAGAACTCAATCAGGGCAAAGGCATTCAGGAAAAGCGACTGCTGGAAGGCGATGGTTTTGTTGCCTGCATTCAGCCTGTCGGCCAGCATCTGGCCTAAAAACAGCGTCAACGCCAGCAGCATTAAATCAATGATAAACGCTGAGGCTATCATCAAAGGCAGGTGCAGCCAGCTGCTTTTATGCTGATTCTTCCTGCGTCCCCATTGCCCCATTTTGCGGTACAGCGGCCACGCGCACAGACGCACCAGCCAGTAAAAAAGAAATACCGCACCCGCCAGCATCAGGAACTGCATGGCGGCGGCGGTAAACGTTTGCGGGTTAAACGGCTTGTGCGGGGAGCCAATCAGGTTGCGGTACAGCTGAGCGAAGCGTGAGGAGAGCGCTTCTCCATAGTGGCGGCTCACGTCGGTGACGTTTTCCAGCACCGTTTTTTGCTCCTCAACCTGCGGCGGGGTGAGGGTTGGCACCGACTCCTGCGGCGGCGTGGCGGCGGCTTTGCGCAGCTGGCCAATGAGCTCCTGCCGGGAGGTATCGTTTTCAAGGACGTCGGCAAGCGCACCGTAGGCGGCTTTTTTCTGTTCAACATCGGGTTCCGGAGGCGACGTATTTTGCTGGGTCGCAGGGGTTCCGGTGGTCACGCCGGGGATCGCGACGGCGAACGAAGGCGCACTAAACAGGCTAATCAACAGCAGCAGGATCCACGGCACGGCGTCCTCCGGTGAAAATGTCGAACAAAATGATAAGTATAGAAGTCGGGGCGAGGAGGGGGATTTTTGGGAACAATCTGGCGTAAAAAAGCCGGGCAAGCCCGGCTTAGCGTAAAGCGATGGATCAGGAGACGTGCTGCAGGAACTCCTGCAAACGCTGGCTCGGCGGGTTCGCAATCAAGTCCTGCGGGTTACCGTCTTCCGCGATACGGCCTTTATCAATAAAGATCAGGCGGGACGCCACTTTTTCGGCAAAGCCGATTTCGTGGGTTACGATAACCATCGTCATCCCTTCTTCCGCCAGATCCTGCATGACTTTCAGCACCTCGTGGCGCAGCTCCGGGTCGAGTGCGGACGTAGGCTCATCAAACAGCATCATTTTCGGTTTGACCGCCAGGGCGCGGGCAATCGCCACACGCTGCTGTTGACCGCCGGAGAGCTCGGAAGGGAAGTGGTGCGCACGTTCTGCCAGGCCGACTTTCGCCAGCAGATCTTTTGCCAGCGCTTCCGCCGCCGCTTTGCTGGCACCGCGCACGCGCAGCGGGCCAAACATCACGTTTTCCAGCGCCGTCAGGTGCGGGAACAGGTAGAACTGCTGGAACACCATGCCCGCTTCCTGACGAATCAGACGGTCGTCCACTTTTGGGTCGTTTACCTTCAGGCCGTCGACGATCAGATCGCCGCTGGTGATCTCTTCCAGCTTGTTGATGCAGCGCAGCAGGGTGGATTTACCGGAGCCGGATGGCCCAATAATCACCACCACTTCACCCTGTTTTATGTTCAGATCGATATTGTGCAGCACCTGGGTTGGGCCAAAGTGCTTGGAAACGTTTTTAAATTCAATCACAGGATTTTCATCCTTCTTTCAAGACGACGCAGAACGAAGCTCAGAACCAGAGTAATGATCAGGTAGACAACGGCTACCGCACTCCAGATTTCCAGCGCGCGGAAGTTGCCAGCAATGATCTCCTGCCCCTGGCGGGTCAGCTCTGCCACGCCGATAACAATGAACAGCGACGTATCTTTAATGCTGATGATCCACTGGTTACCGAGCGGCGGCAGCATGCGACGCAGCGCCAGCGGCAGAATAACGTGGCGGATCGTTTCGCGACGAGAAAGACCTAGCGCCAGACCGGCTTCACTGAAACCTTTATGAATCGACAGCACCGCACCGCGGGTGATTTCCGCAATGTAGGCGCCTGAGTTGATCATAATGGTGACGACGGCTGCGCTGAACGGGTCGATGCGCAGGTCGGTGAACGCCATAGGCAGGGCGAAGTAGATGAACATGACCTGCACGACAATAGGCGTGCCGCGGATCACTTCGATGAAAACCAGTGCGATGTGGTTTGCGATCCAGCCGCCGTAGGTGCGGGCGAAACCGGCGACAAGACCGATAATCAACCCACCAACCAGACCCAGGACCGAAATCCACAGGGTCATTTTAGCGCCTTCAAGCAAGAGTGGAATGGCAGGCCAGATGGCGCTCCAGTCAAACTGCATGATAATTTCCTGTTACTGTTACCGTGTTTCAAAAATAGCAGGGGCGAAAGGTCGCCCCCGAGTGAACGTCATTTTTACGTCTTATTATTTAGGCTCGGTACCGAACCATTTTTTGTAGATTTCGTTATAGGTGCCGTTCTCTTTCAGCGTTTTCAGCGCGCCGTTAACTTTCGTGCGCAGGTCGTCGCTGCCTTTCGGGAACGCGATACCGTACTGCTGCGCTTCCAGAGACTCGCCAACGGCTTTGAACTTACCGTTACCGGCTGTCTTGATGAAGTACAGGATGTTAGGCGTGTCGTGCAGAACAGCGTCAGCACGGCTGGTGCCGAGTTCCATGTACGCGTTGTCGATGTTCGGGAACTGACGCAGGTCTTTGGTTTTGATATTTGCTTTCGCGTAATCAACAGAACCGGTGCCGCTCTTCACTGCCACCACTTTGCCGTCGAGATCTTTCACGCTTTTTACGTCGTTATTATCGGCTTTGACCATGACCAGCAGGCCGCTTTTGTAGTAGCCGTCAGAGAAGTCGATCGCTTTTTTACGTTCATCGGTAATGGTGATGCCTGCCAGTGCCAGATCAACGTTTTTGGTTTGCAGTGCCGGGATGATGCCGCTGAAGTCCATAGGCTTCAGGGTGTAATCCAGCTTGAGTTCTTTTGCGACAGCGGCCCACAGATCCACATCAAAACCAACGTATTTATCACCCTGTTTGAATTCAAACGGAACGAACGCCGTGTCGGTCGCCACAACCAGTTTGTCGGCAGCCTGAGAGGACACTGCAAAAGCCAGGGTAAGTGCAGCCAGTGAAACTTTTAATACAGACTTCATAGCATTTCCTTTTATATCCACGGGGCGATCCCCTGCGAGAACAGGTGGCACAATGAAAAAATCGTGCCAACTTTACAAGCTATTGTTTTGCAAAGGGGATGATGTCATGCATTGCACAATAAATGGGGCAATGAGGCTTTATTGCACCAAAGTGGAGCACCGTTTTGGTGCGCTTCGTTTGGCTCAACTGACGGGGAGATATTTAGCGTAAATTCTGACGAAAAAACAATCTTCCGTTAACGGTTGTGTGAGGTGATTATTACATTTCGTTCACTTTTGCAGGTGTGCAGACAAAAACTGTGCACCATAGATGTGCAAAACCCTCACCGGAGGGCGAGGGTTTGATAGAAAATTCGTATGAATTATTCGATGTTAGATTCGATAAACCACAGGAACTGGTCCAGGTCGCGGGAGGCGGCAGTGAAAATGTCTGCGGTATCTTCGTCTTTGGCTTCGCCGATCGCTTTGCGCACGTCATTGGCCACAATCGCGTAGCGGTCCGCCAGCTCTTTCAGGTGATCCTGAACGGTATGGATATCCAGCGGATAACTCTTCAGTGGCGTTTTGCTGTTGATCACCTGCGTGGTACCCAGCGCCACGCCGCCTAACTGAACGGCACGTTCAGCCATCGTATCGAGGTGGGTCACCAGTGCTGTGCGGAAGCCATCCAGCATTTCATGAACGGCAATAAAGTTTGCACCGCGCATATTCCAGTGGGCCTGTTTGGTGATCAGCGAAAGATCGATGAACTGGATCACCTGGCGATTCAGCAACTCAATGGTCGCCTTTTTGTCGCTATCCGATACATCGTTACGGGTATAAAGCAGATTAGACGCTTTCGTTTTCACCAGTTTAGCGGTACTCATAATCTCATATCCTCTTGATGTTTATGTCCCAGGTAATTACGGAACTAAGTATAGCACCGGATTTTTTCTCTGCGGTTTGGCTGTGCCTATCGGTTTAATAGCGAGAAGTGGCTTGTGAATTTAATTCATTGAAATAAATGGGTAATTTTAAAATTGATACAGATCAATCTTAATTGCTGGATGGGGATGTAAACGCAGAGGGATATTTCGAAAATAGAACAAAGTGTGTAAGAAATTATAACGTCTGTCTTTCTGGCCTTTATTCTGCATGGCGTGGAAGCCATGCAGAATATATGGCCTTAGCTGATATCCACTTTCTCAACTTTAGGTTCCGGGCGCATGGTGAGCGTCGAGCCCATTGATGCCGCGATAATCGAGCAGAGCGCCAGAGTCTGGGTCAATGTCAGGGTTTCGCCGAGAAACACCATTCCGGAAATGGCGGCTAGCGCAGGCTCCATACTCATCAGGGTGCCAAATATGCGCGTCGGCAGACGCGTAAGGGCAATCATCTCCAGAGAGTAGGGGAGTGCGGTAGAGAGAATCGCGACCGCCAGCCCGATGGGCATGACGGACCATTGCCAGATAGATTCGGTCGCCTGCGCCATGCCGATAGGCACGAAGACGATGGCTGCGATCAGGGAACCTAACGCGACGGTCGCCGGACCGTGCTCTTCTCCTGCACGCTGGCCCGTAAGTATATAGACGGCCCAGCAGGCGCCAGCACCCAGCGCCAGGGCTGCGCCCGTCAGATCGATCTCAGCGACGCTCTGGCCCAGCGGCAGCAGGAACCATAAGCCCAGAACGGCTAACACAACCCAGATAAAATCGACCGGACGTCGCGAGGAGAAAAGCGCCACCGCCAGCGGGCCGGTAAACTCCAGCGCGACGGCGATCCCCAGCGGTATCGTCTGAATAGAGAGGTAGAACAGATAGTTCATTGCCCCGAGGGAAAGTCCATAAAACAGCAGGGGTAAACGCTGCTCCTTTTTGAAGCGCAGACGCCAGGGTTTGAAAATGACCACCAGTATCGCCGTGCCCAGCACGATACGCAGGGCAGTCACGCCTGGCGCACCAACCAGCGGGAAAAGTGATTTTGCCAGCGAAGCACCGCTTTGAATGGACAACATGGCAATGAGTATGACTGCCACCGGCAACCAGACCGACGACGTGCGGGATAACCCAGGCATCCTTTCTCCTGTCAGCTTATGTCAAATGAGGTAAAGGTTGCAGTGTAAAGGAAATAAGCGGCAACGGTTGAGGCGCTGTTGAAAAAAAACCGTGTCAAATCCGTAAAATGGTTAAGCGCTGGTGGATTTATCGCCTGATAGATTAGGAATAATCTGGATGAATGTAACGGCGCGTACGCGCAATATGCGCATTTAGTAGTGAAAATTGCATGTGATTTGAAAGAGATAGCTGATGCTGGAAACGTTCTGTTACAGGAAAGGTTTCATTAGACATCACGAATCACAAAGAGTTTCGCAAAATTTTTTGATATATTTAAAACTTACGGACTTACTTGAAGCACATTTGAGGTGGTTATGAAAAAAATTGCATGTCTTTCAGCACTGGCCGCTGTACTGGCTGTTTCCGCAGGTACCGCTGTAGCTGCTACTTCTACTGTTACTGGTGGTTACGCTCAGAGCGACTATCAGGGCGTGATGAACAAAGCTAACGGTTTCAACCTGAAGTATCGCTACGAGCAGGATAACAACCCACTGGGCGTGATCGGTTCTTTCACCTACACCGAGAAAGATCGTTCTGAAAACGGCGCATACAACAAAGGCCAGTACTACGGTATCACCGCTGGTCCAGCTTACCGTCTGAATGACTGGGCGAGCATCTACGGTGTTGTAGGTGTTGGCTACGGTAAATTCCAGCAGACTGAAAACCAGAGCGAAAGCCGCACTGCAAGCAACAGCGACTATGGCTTCTCCTATGGCGCAGGCCTGCAGTTCAACCCAATCCAGGACGTTGCTCTGGACTTCTCCTATGAGCAGAGCCGTATCCGCAACGTTGACGTTGGCACCTGGATCGCGGGCGTAGGTTACCGCTTCTAATCACTCCGGTGAGCTAATAAAAAAATCCGCCCAATGTGGCGGATTTTTTTTTGTCTTTTCCCTCTCCCTGTGGGCTGAGGAATTCCCAGTAATTTTTTTAACCTGTAGCGACGAATGTTGCGTCAGGAAAATGAATGGTTTACAGCGATGCCCTGGTCCGGCTGTAAATCGCTGAGGCGTTTGCCTTCCGGCCGGGGCGAGGCGCAGGGATGCGCCGAGAGGGCGGGCTTTACAGGGATGTTACCTCCGCCCGTCCCCGATAAGCCGGAAGGAATAAGACGAGGACACCGCGAAGCGGCGATTTACCGCCGGGAGCCCGGGTCGCCTTGGGGTGGCGACTGAGCCACCCTGGCACGTTCACAAGCCATGTCGTTAAAGAGTAGCAAGGAACATAAAGTGAACGGAATGACCACAAGAGCCGTATGTTCCCCCTCACCCCATCCCTCTCCCTCAAGGGAGAGGGAGCCGACTGTGCTGATATTATTTTGTGGGGATCCCTCAGCCCACAGGGTGAGGACATCGGACCGCTACTTACTCTTAATATCGAAAATATCCGTACCCAGATGGTTGTAGTCAACTTTCTGTAACTTGAAGTTGGTAACGTACACTGGGGGAGCTTTCTTGTTAGAGACAAACGGGTAAGCCGTTTTTATCTGCTCGGCTGTAATCCCCGTCCACTGCGAGAAGAACTGCAGGAAATCATTTGCCGAACGGCGCGCTTTAATCACGCGATGCGTTTTATCGTCGCTCGACAGCACCATAAACGGCACCTGGAAGTTCTGCTGGAACTTGTCATCGTGCGCCAGGTACTGCACCTCTTTACCACGCTCTTTAAACGCCAGTCCGTGATCCGAGAAATAGACCATGGAGAAGCTGTCGCCCGTATTGCGTAGCTGATCGTACAGCTTGCTCAGCAGCTCATCGGTTTGCGTCATGGTGTAGAGATAGCAAGAGGTCTCTTTAGACTGGACGAACTCAGCGTATTTCCCGCCGGTCCGATCGCAGGCCTGCGGGTGCGATCCCATCAGGTGCAGGACGATCAGCTGAGGCTGGGTGCGCGGAGTGGCGAAGACCTGTGCCGTCATTTTCAACAGAGCTTCGTCTTTGGTATTTTTGTCGGCTTCAAAGTCGCCGTTCTTCAGGAACTGCACTTCGTCGGCACGTTTGGCGATACTGGCGATGGCCGTATCGTATTCGCCAATTTGCCCCTGATTGGAGAACCACCAGGTCTGATAACCCGCGCGGTTTGCCAGGGTGACAAAATTATCCTGATACTGGGGTTTGCCGTCGACGACACGGTTTAGGGTCAGGCCGAGCGATTTCTGCGTCGAGCCGCTGGCCGCGACATAATCGGTAAACAGCGTGCCTTTAACCGAACTGGCAAACGGTGTGTTATCCCAGTGTCCGCCGAAGGCTCCCATTGCATCGCGACGGGCACTTTCCCCAATCACCACCACATAGGTGTGATACTTCGGCTTAACGGCCAGCACGTTCCAGGTGTCTTTCATATTGGAAAGCTCAGCCATGCGCGCCTGTTCGTCGAGAACCTCTTTATTATTGACAACGACGTCTTTCACGAAGCGGAAAACCGGATAGCCGATATTTATGAGCCTTAGCTTACCGTCCCAGGGAATATTCTGGATGGGGGCGACAAAGGCCACGGCAACGCTGAACACCAGACAGAGTATTTCGATCTTACCCCAGGATTTTTTCTCGCCCGGCTGACGGCGGATGGCGATAACGCCCAACGCGAAGATAAAGATCCCGACCACGTAGCTGTACCACGGGAAGATCGTCAGGATCTCCGTTGACTCTTCCATATTGGTCGAGTGCAGCGCCAGCAGGGTATTAAAGTTTGGCGCGCCGTAAGCCTGACCAAACGGGAAATAGAGTGCAGCGACCAGCGAGCAGATCCCGATTAACGCTTTTTGCACGCGCGGTGCGGTTCGCCACAGCACATGCAAAACGCAGGTGAAAGCCACCGCGTAGAGCAAACTAAAGGGATAACCCAGCGCAAAGTTAATCAGTAATGACTGCAAAAAGTAAAAACCCGTCCACGGGCTTAAGGCCCGGCTGCGGGTCACAACGGTATCTATCAGGGTTACATTCATAGGTCACTATCATGGATGAAAACGCCATGTGCTCACCCTGGCGTCAAGGGTCATAACCTGCCTGACAGTGCGTGGAGAGGGAATGAGGGTCCGCTTCAGCGAGCCGCAAATTGTGCAGGGCTGCAAGAAGATAGTGCGAGCGCTAAATAATATCAACAGTTGCTAAGCAGATGTTTTGCGAAGGGGACTGCAAATCCGTAAAAAAGATCGGGAATAAGGCGGCTGGGAGCCAGTTTACAGCGAGATTGTGACGGGAAAATGAAGCGGCGTACCGCAACGCCGCTTAGTGGGAAGGTTTGTCGTCCTGATGCGGTTTGTTGTTAAACATATCGCACAGCATGTTCAACAGCATTAAGCGCACTTTAAAGGGAGAGTGGGTAAACACGGTCATGCACCTCTTGAATTCGTTCATAAGACCTCCTGAGTTTTGATCCCTTCGATCCGTGAAGGGTGACTGCATTACATACAGATATAGCACAGGCTATATTGTATAGCTATGGCTATTTCGTTAATTTTTTGTGCTTGCGGAGCTATGGTTTACAATGTGCGCTCTCGAATCCGGGCGCTGGAAGCGTCACCCCACTGAGGAAGTACAATGAACCGTCGCGCAGGTCATCCGACAATGAGGAAAACGACGCAACTGGTGAATGTTGAAGAACATGTCGAAGGTTTTCGCCAGGTCCGTGAAGCGCACCGGCGTGAACTGATTGATGATTATGTTGAACTCATTTCCGATCTGATTCGTGAGGTTGGTGAAGCGCGCCAGGTCGATATGGCCGCCAGGCTGGGGGTTTCACAGCCAACTGTCGCTAAAATGTTAAAACGTCTGGCCTCCGTGGGCTTAATTGAAATGATCCCCTGGCGCGGTGTTTTTCTGACGCCGGAAGGGGAGAAACTCGCGCAGGAGAGCCGCGAGCGCCATCAGCTTGTCGAGAATTTTTTGCTGGTGCTGGGCGTCAGCCCGGAAATCGCCCGCCGGGATGCGGAAGGCATGGAACACCACGTCAGTGAAGAGACGCTGGTGAAGTTTCGCGAATTTACCCTTAAATATGGTCCCTCCGCTGAATGAAAATCCCCGGACTGCAGGCCCTGGCACGCGATCGTTTCTTCCATCTCTTATTAATCATTGGCGCAGCGTTAAGCCTCTTTGTGCCTTTTGCGCCACACGCCTGGCCCGCCGCAATTGACTGGCGCACCATCATTACCCTGAGCGGCTTGATGATGCTCACCAAAGGGGTCGAGCTGAGCGGCTATTTTGACGTTCTGGGCCGTAAAATGGTGCGCCGCTTTGTCACCGAGCGCAGGCTGTCCCTGTTTATGGTGTTCTCCGCCGCGGTGCTGTCGACGTTTCTGACCAACGATGTGGCGCTGTTTATCATCGTACCCCTCACGCTCACGCTGCGTAAGCTGTGCGAGATCCCCGTCAGCCGGCTGATCATCTTTGAAGCGCTGGCCGTCAATGCGGGCTCGCTTCTGACGCCAATCGGCAACCCGCAAAATATCCTTCTGTGGGGACGGTCCGGGCTGTCGTTCGCCGCCTTTACCTGGCAGATGGCCCCTCTGGCGCTGGTGATGATGCTGTCGCTGATGGCGGTGTGCTGGTTCGCGTTTCCGGATAAAAAGCTGCAGTATCACAGCGGCACAACCGGCCCGCAGTGGCAGCCGCGCCTGGTGTGGAGCTGTCTCGGGTTATACATCGTCTTTCTGTTCGCGCTGGAGCTGAAGTATGAGCTGGCGGGCGTCCTGCTCGTTGCCGCAGGCTTTGTCGTCCTGGCGCGTCGCGTGCTGGTGAGCGTGGACTGGACGCTGCTGCTGGTCTTTATGGCGATGTTTATTGATGTGCATCTCCTTATCCAGCTTCCGGTGCTGCAAAACGTTCTGCACAGCGTCAGCACGCTGTCTCAGCCGGGACTGTGGCTGGCGGCGATTGGCCTGTCGCAGTTTATCAGCAACGTACCGTCCACCATTCTGCTGCTCAACTATGTTCCGCCCGATACGCTCCTGGCCTGGGCGGTGAACATCGGCGGGTTTGGGCTGCTGCCCGGCTCGCTGGCAAACCTGATTGCCCTGCGTATGGCCAACGACCGTCGTATCTGGTGGCGTTTCCACGTCTGGTCGATTCCGATGCTGGTTTGGGCCGCGGCGATCGGTTTCGGAATATTCCTTCTCATATAGTGCGCAATTTGTCAGTTTTTCCTGGCAAACGTATAGCAACGTCCTAGCTTTAGTGAACGGCATAGTGTGATGCCGCTCACTGACAGGACCGTTGCTGAACTATGGCTGAAGATCAAAACCCGCCTGCTGACGAGCAGGACAAAAACAATAATGAGCGTAAGCGCCCGGGCAAGAAACCGTTAATTATCCTCGGCATTGTCGTGGTGGTGATGGTCGTCGTGGCGCTGGTCTGGTGGTTTTTAACCCGTAACGAAGAGACGACCGACGACGCCTTTACCGACGGCGACGTGGTGACGATTGCCCCCAAAACGGCGGGCTACGTTACCGAGCTGCGCGTGCGCGATAACCAGCGCGTGAAAAAGGGCGATCTGCTGGTGGTTATCGATCCGCGTGACACCACCGCGCAGCGCGATCAGGCTCAGGCCCAGCTTGGGCTGGCTATCGCGCAGCTGCATCAGGCGCAGGCACAGCTGGCGCTCTCGAAGGTGCAATATCCCGCCCAGCGTGACGAAGCCAAAGCGCAGGTGCTGAAAGCGCAGGCCGATCTGGCGAACGCGCAGGCAGAGTACCGTCGTCAGCGCGGCGTCGACCCGCGTGCGACCACTCAGCAAAGTATCGATTCCGCGAACGCACAGCTGCGTAGCGCACAGGCGGGGCTGGCCAGCGCTCAGGCGCAGCTGGAAGTGGCAGAGCAGGTCCAGCTGCAAATCCGCCAGCAGGAAACCAACGTTGAAGCGCGCGAGCGTCAGGTCGATCAGGCTAAAGCGCAGCTGGAAACGGCCAACCTTAATCTCTCCTATACCGAAGTCCGCGCCCCGTTCGACGGCGTCGTCACCAAACGCAACGTACAGCCCGGCACGCTGGTGCAGGCGGGAACGGCGCTGTTCTCGCTGGTTTCCCCGAACGTGTGGGTGGTCGCGAACTTTAAAGAGTCGCAGCTCGAGCGCATGAAGCCGGGCGATAAGGTCACCGTGTCCGTCGACGCGTGGCCGGATATGGAGCTTGAGGGCCACGTCGACAGTATCCAGCAGGGCAGCGGCTCGCGCTTCTCCGCCTTCCCGGCAGAAAATGCCACCGGTAACTTTGTCAAAATTGTGCAGCGCGTGCCGGTCAAAATCGTGATTGATAAGGGCCTGGATCCAAACAAACCGCTGCCGCTGGGGCTGTCGGTTGCACCGAAGGTGACGGTGGAATGACGGATCACAGCCACGACAGCTGGAAACCCGCCAGCAATCCGTGGGCGGTGGCGATTGTCGTCACCCTGGCGGTATTCATGGAAATTCTGGACACCACCATCGTCAACGTGGCGCTGCCCCACGTGGCAGGCTCGCTCTCGTCCAGCTATGACGAATCTACCTGGGTGTTAACCAGCTATCTGGTCGCGAACGGCATCGTGCTGCCCATCTCGGCGTTTCTGAGCCGGGTGTTTGGCCGCAAGCAGTTCTTCCTGATTTGCATCGTGATGTTTACCGTCTGCTCGTTCCTGTGCGGGATTGCCACCGAGCTGTGGCAGATCATCCTGTTCCGCGTGATGCAGGGCTTTTTTGGCGGCGGGCTGCAGCCCACGCAGCAGTCGGTGCTGCTCGACTACTTCAAGCCGGAGGACAGGGGCAAGGCCTTTGGTCTGTCCTCCATTGCGATTATCGTTGCGCCGGTGCTCGGCCCGACGCTGGGCGGCTGGATCACCGACAACTATTCCTGGCGCTGGGTGTTCTTTATCAACATTCCGGTGGGGATTGTCACGGTGCTGGCGATCTACCAGCTGCTGGAAGATCCGCCGTGGGAGAGTAAATCAAAAGAGAAGCTGACTATCGACTGGACGGGGATCGGCCTGATCGCGCTGGGGCTGGGCTGTCTGCAGGTGATGCTCGACCGGGGAGAAGATGAGGACTGGTTCTACTCGAACTTTATCCGCACCTTCGGCGTGTTGACGCTTGTCGGCATTATCGGCGCCATCTACTGGCTGGTGTATGCCAGAAAGCCGGTGGTGGATCTGCACTGCATGAAGGACCGCAACTTTGCCATCTCCAGCCTGCTGATGGCGGGGATGGCGATGATCCTGTACGGCAGCTCGGTGGTGATCCCGCAGCTGGCGCAGCAGGACCTGGGCTACACCGCTACCTGGTCGGGGCTGGTGCTGTCGCCCGGCGCGGTGCTGATTGTGTTAACCATTCCGCTGGTGCTGAAGCTGATGCCGGTGGTGCAGACGCGCTGGATCATCGCCTTTGGCTTTACCTGTCTGGCGGTGTCGTTCTTCTGGTCGCGAACGCTGACGCCGGATATCGACTTCGAAACCCTGGTGCTGTTCCGCAGCGCCCAGTCGATAGGGTTGGGGTTCCTGTTTGTGCCGCTCACGACGATTGCGTTTATCTCAATACCGAGGCGGCTGAATGCCGATGCGGCGGCGCTGTTTACCATGTTCCGCAACGTAGCGGGCTCGATTGGCATATCCCTTTCGACGGCGGCCATCACCGAACGCGCCCAGGCGCACAGCGCGCACCTTGCGTACCACGCCTCGCCGCTTAACGAGCAGTTCCAGCAGGCGATACGCGAAAGCGCCCGGGCGATCCAGAACTTCACCACCCAGGTGGGCGACCCCACCGGCATCGCCACCGGACGCATGTACCAGACCATGATCGAGCAGTCGCGCATCCTGGCCTACATCGACGTCTTCACCATTCTGAGCGCGGTGGCCTTGTTACTGATTCCGTTTTGTTTGTTGCTCTCGCCGGTTAAGAGCGAGGGGAGTGCAGGAGCACATTGATGATACACAGACGTTTACACCCCCTGATGATAATGATGCTGCTGGCGGGCTGCGCCGTCGGGCCTGACTACCAGCAGCCTGCGCCGCCCGCCGTTACGCACTGGAACGATAAGGGCGACAGCGCGGTGAAATCGCAAACTACTTCCGCTGCGACCAATCCGCGCTGGTGGAAGACCTTCGGCTCGCCGCAGCTCGACAGCCTGGTTGAGCGCGCCATCGCCGGAAACCTGACGCTGCAGCAGACGGTGCTGCGCATCGCCGGGGCGCGAGAGCAGATTAACCAGGCGGGCGGGGCGTTTTATCCGTCGGTGAACGGCAATCTGCAGGCGACGCGCCAGCAGCTTGGCCTGGAAGGAGAGCTGAAATCTCATGGCGTGTATGACCAGGTGGATAGTATTGATCCCAACCTGAAGGGCGCGCTGGGGCCGCTGACGCAGCCGATTAACCTCTACCAGGGCAGCTTCGACGCCCAGTGGGAAATCGACCTGTGGGGCAAGGTGCGTCGTCAGGTGGAAGCCGCCGAAGCGCAGCAGAAAGCGGCTATCGAGCAGCGTAACGACGCGCTGGTGTCGCTGGAGGCCGAAGTGGCGCGCGCGTGGCTCCAGCTGCGCGGGGCGCAGAGCATTATCGCCACGCTGAACACCCAGATTAAAAGCGCGCAGCAGACGCTGGATCTCACCGAAAGCCGCCAGCGGGGCGGGCTGTCGCCGCAGATGGATGTGGAAAATGCCCGGGCGCAGTTAGGCAACCTTGAGGCACAGCTTCCGCAATATCAGGCGCAGGAGCGGCAGGCGATGAACGGCCTGGCGATCCTGCTCGGCAAGCCGCCAGGGGCGCTGGATGCGGAATTGCAAAGCGTGCAGCCGATGCCAGCCCTGCCGGATATCGTGCAGACCGGCATTCCGTCCACGCTGGCGCGACGCCGTCCGGACGTGCGCGAAGCGGAGGCGAACCTCCACGCCGCGACGGCGCAAATTGGCGTCTCGGTGGCGGAGCTGTTCCCGAGCTTTACGCTCTCCGGGCAGTTTGGCCTGCGCAACAGCGAAACCAACTGGCTGACCGACTGGAGCAGCCACTTCTACAGCTTCGGCCCGCAGGTCTCCATTCCTATCTTCCAGGGCGGTCGACTGGTCTCCAGCGTCAAGGTGGCGCGCGCGCAGCAGGGGGCGGCGGTGCTGGACTATCGCCAGACGGTGCTGACCGCGCTCGGCGATGTCGAAAACGCGCTGGTGAGCTATCGCACCGACCAGCAGCGTGAAGCGGGTCTCGCAAAAACGATCGACGCCCTGCAAAACGCCTTTGACCTGGCAAGCGACAGCTACCGCCAGGGGATTGCCAGCTTTATCGACGTGCTGGACGCCCAGCGTCAGCTGGCGCAGGCCCAGCAGCAGCGCGCACAGGCGCAGGTGCAGAGCGCGCTCGATCTGGTGGCGCTCTACAAGGCCCTCGGCGGCGGCTGGGAGCCGTATCAGCAGGTGCAGTTACCGAACTACAGCGTCTTTGGCGACGCCCCGCGCGGATAAATTCAGAGGATTGGGCAAGAAACGGACAGGAACACCACATTCGCGATGGCTGAGGGGCGGGTATAACTATCGGGTACCCAATCGACATGCGAGGAATAACTTATGCGTTATCAAAAACTGGGCAACACCGGTCTGTTTGTTTCTGAACTGTGCCTCGGCACCATGACCTTCGGCGGTGAGGGCGGCATGTGGGGCAAGATTGGCCAGCTCCAGCAAAGTGAAGCCGAGCAGCTGGTGGGCCGCGCGCTGGATGCCGGGATCAACTTTATCGACACCGCGGACGTTTACTCGGAAGGACGCTCGGAGGAGATCACCGGGCAGGCGCTGAAAAACCTGAAGATCCCACGCGAGAACGTGGTGGTCGCCACGAAAGTGTTCGGCGAAACGGGAACGGCAGGGGTGAACTCGCGCGGCAGCTCGCGCTATCACATCATCAGCAGCGTGAAGGAGAGCCTGCGCCGCCTGCAGCTCGATCATATCGATCTCTACCAGCTTCACGGCTTCGACCCCGCAACGCCGATTGAAGAAATGCTCTACGCGCTGGATAACCTGGTGCAGCACGGCCACGTGCGCTACATCGGCGTCTCGAACTGGGCGGCGTGGCAGATTGCCAAAGCGCTCGGTATTTCTGAACGTCTTGGACTGGCGCGTTTCGCGTCGCTGCAGGCGTATTACACCATTGCCGGGCGCGATCTTGAGCGCGAGCTGGTACCGATGATGCAGAGCGAAGGCGTCGGGCTGATGGTCTGGAGCCCGCTGGCAGGCGGTCTGCTGAGCGGAAAATATGGCCGCGACGGTCAGAGTGAAGCCGGCGGTCGTCGTCTGGAGTTTGACTTCCCGCCGGTGAACAAAGATCGCGCCTTCGACTGCGTGGACGTGATGCGCACTATCGCCGAAAGCAAGGGCGTCTCCGTCGCGCAAATCGCGCTGGCGTGGCTGCTGCATCAGAAAGCGGTGACCAGCGTCATCATTGGGGCGAAACGCGTCGAACAGCTGGACGACAATATCGCCGCGACCGGGATCCGACTGAGCGAAGACGAACTCAAGCAGCTTGATACGGTGAGCGCGCTGCCGCGCGAATACCCGGGCTGGATGCTGGAGCGGCAGGGGGAATATCGCCGCAATCAGCTCGCGCAACAATAACCTTCCTTGCCCCGGTAGTGCATCGCTAACCGGGGCTTTTTTTCCCGCATTGCTCACAAAAAACGATCCTCCTCTTTGATCCCCATTTCATCTTCGCCTATATGACTAGTCATGAAATTTTAAATGACTAGTCATATAGGGAGAGAGCATGAACAATTCGCTGCCGGCCAATTTTTTATGGGGCAACTCGGTGTCCAGCATGCAGACGGAAGGCGCATGGAACGAGGGTGGGAAGGGGATGTCGGTTTACGACATTCGCGAAGCCGGGGAGAACGTATCCGACTGGAAAGTCGCGACCGACTCCTACCACCGCTACCGGGAAGATTTCGACCTGATGCAGGATCTGGGCATGAACTGCTACCGCTTTCAGATCTCATGGAGCCGCGTCTGCCCGCAGGGCGACGGCGCGTTCAACGACGAAGGCATCGCGTTTTACGACCGCTTTATTGACGATCTCATCGCCCGCGGCATCGAGCCGATGGTCTGCCTGTACCATTTCGATATGCCGCTGGCGCTGGCGCAGGAGTACAACGGCTTCAACGACCGCCGCGTGATGGAGGCCTTTATCCGCTACGGCAAAAGGATGATCGACTGCTATGGCGACCGCGTGAAGTACTGGCTGACCTTCAACGAGCAGAACATTTTCCATATGCCTGAAGCGTTCCGCATTTCCGGCTATATGCACGGTGAGAAAACCCTGCGCGAGCTGTACGAGCTGCAGCATCATACGATGGTGGCGCACATGGCGCTGACCGAGTATCTGCACCAGACCAGACCGGGCCAGCTGATGGGCGGCATGCTGGCGCACCAGCTGATCTACCCGGCCACCTGCAAACCGCGCGATATCTTCTGCGCCCAGCAGTACGACGAATTCCTCAACCAGAACCTGCTGCGCGTCTTCGCAGGGCAGGGCTACAGCCCGGCGGTAATGGCGGTGGTGGAGCAGGAGGGCTTTGGCGATATCTACCGCGCCGAGGATTTAGCGCTGCTGGAGCGCACCAGAAACGACTATATGGCCTTCAGCTACTACGCCAGCAAGACGCTGGACAGCGATGCGATCCCGGAAGGCACGCCGGTGAACTATTACCTGCTGCACGGCGAGAAAAACAATCCGTACCTGAAGGCCACCGAGTGGAACTGGCAGATCGATCCGCTGGGCTTTCGCACCATCATCACCCGCTACGCCAACGACTGGCGGATGCCGGTCTTCCCGATCGAAAACGGCATCGGAGTGATTGAGTCCTGGGACGGCGTGAACCCGATTGAGGACACCTACCGCATCGACTACCACCGGGCGCATATCAATGCCATGAAGGAGGCGATGTTCGAGGACGGGGCAGAGGTCATCGGCTACCTCGGCTGGGGGTTAATCGACATTCTCAGTTCCCAGGGCGACATGCGTAAGCGCTACGGCGTGGTCTATGTCAACCGTGAAAACCACGACCTGAAAGATCTGAAGCGCGTGCCGAAGAAGAGCTACGCGTGGTTAAAACAGGTTATCCATACCAACGGACGCGAGATGTAAGCCGTACGCTGCCGGGCCGTTTTTGTGACTGATTGATGGGAACTATCCGCTATGTCTGAAACAAAAATAACACCGCACATGCAGTCTTTTGTCGACAAATTTGTTGAGTTCTCGGCGCGCCTGGCAAACCAGGTGCACCTGCGCTCCCTGCGCGACGCCTTCGCCACGGTGATGCCCATTTTCATCCTCGCCGGTCTGGCGGTGCTGGTGAACAACGTGGTATTTCCGTGGATTTTTCACGGCGACACGCTCGCGCAGTTTAAGGTATGGGGCGAGGCGATTATCAACGGCACGCTGAACATCGCCGCGCTGCTGCTGGCCCCGATGATTGCCTGGTCGCTGGCGCGCAACAAAGATTTCGACAATCCGGTCTCGGCAGTGGTTATCGCCGTCAGCAGCTTCATCATCATGATGCCGATGCGCCTGCAGATTACGCCCGTCGGCAGCGATGCTGCGGTGAACGTCACCCAGGTGCTGACGTTCACCAATATTGGCTCAACCGGGATTTTCGCCGGGGTGCTGATCGGGTTGCTCTCAACGGAACTGTTTATCGCTATTTCGCGGCTGAAGGCGCTGCACATTTCCCTCGGGGAAAACGTGCCTCCGGCGGTGAGCAAATCCTTTACCGCGCTGATCCCGACCATCCTCACGCTCTCTCTTTTCGCGGTGCTGGCGGCAGTGCTGGCAAACGTGCTGCACACGGACCTGATCCATCTTATTACCACCTTTATCCAGCAGCCGCTGCGGCTGATTAACACCAGCCTGCCGGGGACGATTTTCATCTACAGCTTCGGTAACTTCCTGTTCACGCTCGGTATTCATCAGTCAGTCGTTAACAGCGTGGTGCTGGAGCCGTTCCTGCTGATCAACACCAACGAGAACATGCTGGCCTTCGCCAACGGTCAGCCCATCCCGCATATCATCAACAACATCTTCGTGCCGACGTTTGGCATGGTGGGCGGCACGGGCAGCACGATCTCGCTGCTGATCGCCATCTTTATCTTCTCCCGACAAAAGTCGGCGAAGCAGGTGGCGCGTCTGTCGCTGGCGCCCGGTTTATTCAACATCAACGAGCCGGTGATCTTCGGCCTGCCGATCGTGTTTAACCTGCCGCTGATGATCCCGTTTGTGCTGCTGCCCGCCATCGGCATTTACTTCGCCTGGCTCTGTACCACGCTGGGGTTAATGTCGCGCTGCGTGGTGATGATCCCGTGGACCACGCCGCCCATTCTCAGCGCCTGGCTGGCCACGGCAGGGGACTGGCGGGCGGTGGTGGTGCAGTTGGCAATCATCGTATTTGGTGTATTCTTCTACCTGCCTTTCCTCAAGATTGCCGAGAGAGTGGCGTTGAAAAACAGCGGGATAGAAAACTAACTGAAAGGAAGAACGATGGCGGCGAAGTACATCACCATAGCGCGGGAAATTAAGAAACGCATTATCAGCCAGCAGTACGCCGCCAACGAACCCCTGCCTGACCAGTTTGCGCTGGCGGCGGAGTTCAACTCCAGCCGGATGACCATTCAGCAGGCGATGCGCCAGCTGATCGTCGAAGGTCTGGTCTATACCCGCCAGGGCCAGGGCACGTTCATCCGCAAAAACTTCCTTCAGCTCTCGCAGTGGGACCTCTCCGGCAGCGACTATTTTGGTGCGACCAAAACCTGGGCGCATCTGGGCACGGTGACCAGCCGGGTGGTGCATTTCGAGCTGCGCTTCCCGAACGAAAAAGAGCAGGCGTCGCTGATGATTAACGCCGATGCGCCGATCTATGACTTCGTTCGCCTCCGTCTGCTGAACGGCGAACCGATGTCGCTGGATTCCACGGTGATGCCGATGAATCTGGTGCCGGGCCTGACGAAAAACCATCTTGAAGGTTCAGTGTTCCAGTACGTGCAGGAGACGCTGGCGCTGAAAATTATGGGGTCGTATCGGGTGGTGCGGGCGCTTAAGCCCAACGCGCTGGACAGGGAGCATCTGGTCTGCGAGCAGACAGATCCCGTCCTGGAAGTGGAGCAGGTGATTTATCTGGAGGACGGCACGCCGCTGGAGTATGCCCACTGCCACTATCGGTACGACCACGGCGGGATCGTGATCGTGAATAACGGATAAAAAAAAGCGGGCAACGAGGCCCGCTTTTTTAATGCTTCGCTATCAGTTCAAACGCACCGGCATACCGGAGCGGTTCTGCACGGCCTGGTCAACAATCGCCGTTTCTACGTCTGGCTGAGAAGTCACCGCCTGCACCGCGCTGTTCAGCGTAACAGGGACGATTTCGTTGTTGTTGATCTGGTCTTCGCTGGTGGACAGCGGGTTGTGCACTTCGATGTAGCGGCTGCCGTCTGGCTCAGAGGTCGCCTTCACCGGTTCGTTGATGAACTGCACGCGCGTACCGACCGGCACGTTTTCGAACAGGAATTTGATGTCGTCGTTACGCAGGCGCACGCAGCCGTGGCTTACGCGCAGGCCGATACCAAAGTTGGCGTTGGTACCGTGGATAGCGTACAGGCGGCCAATGTACAGCGCGTACAGACCCATTGGGTTATCCGGACCTGCCGGTACAACGGCTGGCAGCGGTTCGCCCGCAGCGATATATTCCGCGTGCATTTTGGCAGTCGGCGTCCAGGTTGGGCCCGCTTTCTTACGCTCAACTTTGGTGGTCCAGTTCATTGGGGTGTCTTTACCCAGCTGGCCGATACCGATTGGCAGCACGATAACGGTGTTGGTGCCTTTCGGGTAGTAATACAGACGCATTTCGGCGCTGTTAATCACGATACCTTCATGAACGGTATCCGGCAGGATCAGCTGCTGTGGAATATTCAGCACGGTACCCGCTTTCGGCAGATACGGGTCAACGCCCGGGTTCGCTTCCAGCATGTTAGACAGGCCCAGCTGGTACTGCGCAGCGAAATACTCCAGTGGCTGAGAGTTACCTTCTGGTACCGTCACAACCTGGTTCTGGCCTACCAGACGGCTACCGTCGGTTGGCAGGGGATACGTCACCGCAGACGCGGTCTTACAAAAACCTACTACGGCTAACGCCGCCGCAAAAAGCGTTGTTAATTTCATGTTCATGTTGTGCGAGGTATCTAAGCCATTCTGGCGATGAGTTGATAAGTCTGAATCTGTGATGGGAGCGCATTATATGTGCATTCCCGCTAACAGGGAATTCAGATGTGTACGAAATCACATTTTTTTCGATTTTGTTAAAGTTTAGTGGATTGCCGCAACACGGGATCTCAATTCGGAATTGTGGCATAATGCCGTGTTTATCACACTTTTCGCAGGAATCTCCCCGTGTTAGTTACCAGCAACGTCACTATGCAGTTTGGCAGTAAGCCGCTGTTCGAAAACATTTCCGTCAAATTTGGCGGCGGCAACCGTTACGGCCTGATTGGTGCCAACGGTAGCGGAAAATCCACCTTTATGAAGATCCTCGGCGGTGACCTGGAGCCGACGCTAGGTAACGTATCGCTCGACCCTAACGAGCGTATCGGTAAGCTGCGTCAGGATCAGTTCGCCTTCGAAGAGTTCACCGTGCTCGACACCGTGATCATGGGGCATGGGGAACTGTGGGAAGTGAAGCAGGAACGCGATCGCATCTACGCGCTGGCCGAAATGAGCGAAGAAGACGGCTATAAAGTGGCCGATCTGGAAACGCAGTATGGCGAGATGGACGGCTACTCTGCGGAAGCGCGCGCGGGCGAGCTGCTGCTGGGCGTAGGCATTCCGGTTGAACAGCATTACGGCCCGATGAGCGAAGTTGCGCCAGGCTGGAAGCTGCGCGTGCTGCTGGCACAGGCGCTGTTCTCTAACCCGGACATCCTGCTGCTCGACGAACCGACGAACAACCTGGACATCGACACCATCCGCTGGCTGGAGCAGACGCTGAACGATCGCGACAGCACCATGATCATCATTTCGCACGACCGTCACTTCCTGAACATGGTCTGTACGCACATGGCGGATCTGGACTACGGCGAGCTGCGCGTTTATCCGGGCAACTACGACGAGTACATGACGGCGGCTACCCAGGCGCGTGAACGTCTGCTGGCGGATAACGCCAAGAAGAAAGCGCAGATTGCTGACCTGCAGTCCTTCGTCAGCCGCTTTAGCGCCAACGCCTCTAAGTCGCGTCAGGCGACCTCGCGTGCCCGTCAGATCGACAAAATCAAGCTGGACGAAGTCAAAGCTTCCAGCCGTCAGAACCCGTTCATCCGCTTCGAGCAGGACAAGAAACTGTTCCGTAACGCGCTGGAAGTGGAAGCCCTTGAAAAAGGCTTTGAGAACGGTCCGCTGTTTAAAAAATTCAACCTGCTGCTGGAAGTGGGCGAGAAGATTGCCATCCTCGGCGCCAACGGCGTGGGTAAATCCACCATGCTGAAAACCCTGGTCGGCGAACTGCAGCCGGACAACGGCACCGTGAAGTGGTCTGAAAACGCGCAGATTGGCTACTACGCGCAGGACCATGAATATGAGTTCGAAAACGACCTCACCGTCTTCGACTGGATGAGCCAGTGGAAGCAGGAAGGCGATGACGAGCAGGCGGTACGCAGCATTCTGGGTCGTCTGCTGTTCAGCCAGGACGACATCAAAAAGCCGGCTAAGGTGCTCTCCGGTGGTGAGAAGGGCCGCATGCTGTTCGGCAAGCTGATGATGGAAAAACCAAACATCCTGGTGATGGACGAACCGACTAACCACCTGGACATGGAATCTATCGAATCCCTGAACATGGCGCTGGAGATGTATCAGGGTACCCTGATCTTCGTCTCTCACGACCGTGAGTTCGTCAGCTCGCTGGCGACCCGCGTGATCGAAATTACGCCAGAGCGCGTGGTGGACTTCACCGGTAATTACGAAGATTACCTGCGCAGTAAAGGTATCGAGAACTAAAAAAAAGCCGGGTGGCGGCTTCGCCTTACCCGGCCTACGTTCTGTTCCCTCTCCCCGTGGGAGAGGGTTAGGGTGAGGGCATCAGGCCGCACTAGACCACCCACTCGCCCCCTTCGACCCCGTTCACCAGCAGCGTACGTTTTTCCCCTGCAGGCAGCGACACCTTAAGCGATTTCCACGCCGGACGATAATCCCCGCGCGCGTTGACCTTCAGGTTGATGGTTGCGCCGTCGCACACCATTTCCCACTCCACCCACAGCGCATTGCCGTTCTGGTAGCCCCAGCTTTCGCCGTCGTCTTCAAACAGCATTCCGGTGGTCGTGCCGACGCCCTTCACCGGGAACAGCTTCAGCTCGCGGGTCGTATCTTTTTCGGCACTCACATGCGTAATGCGTTCGCTCAGCGGCAGAGCGGCACCGGCGCGCACCAGCAGCGGCAGTTTTTCCAGCGGCGCGTCGAGGACGATTGACTGGCCGCCCGCATACCACGCGTGGGTGTAAAAATCATACCAGCCGGTGGCGTTATCCGGCAGCCAGACGCGGCGCTCGCGCTGCCCGGCTTCGACGACGCTGGCCACCAGCAGGTCGCGGCCCAGCAGGAAGTCATCGCACTCCTCAAACGTCTGCGCATCGTGTTCGTGGTCGAGGAAGGTCGGGCGCAGCATCGGCTCGTCGTCGGCGTGCGCCTGCCAGAGCAGGGTATAGAGGTACGGCAGCAGGCGGTAGCGCAGCTCAACCGCGCCGCGAATGGCTGGCGTGACGCCCGGGTACATCCACGGCTCGTTCACGGTGTGGTCATCGTTCCACGAGTGAATGGTAAAGCGCGGGTGCATCACGCCGTTCTGCACCCAGCGCACGAACAGCTCGGCGTCCGGTTTGTCGCCGGAGAAACCGCCGACGTCATGGCCGACGTTGAACAGACCGGACAGGCTCATGCCCAGCCCCATGCGGATGTTATAGCGCAGGGTGTCCCAGCTGGTGCGGTTGTCGCCGCTCCAGGTCTGAACGTAGCGCTGCATCCCGGCGCAGCCGGAGCGGGAGATCAGGTACGGACGTTTTTCCGGCGCGAAACGCTGCTGCGCTTCCAGCGAGGCGCGCATCATCAGCAGCGGCATCACCGGGCGAATGTGCTTGATGGCGATCTCCTTGCCGAAGCCAAAGCAGCGCGCTTCCCCGTCCCACACTTCGTACTCGTTGTTGTCGTTCCAGGTGGAGTCGATGCCCATCTCCAGCAGCTGCGTGGTCACGCCGTTCTGCCACCACTGCACCGTCTGCGGGTTGGTAAAGTCGAGGTGCGATCCTTCGTCATCCCAGAAGCTGGAACGTTCCGGAGCATCGGTTTCTGAATCGCGAATGAACAGGCCGCTCTCCGCCACTTCGTTATAGCGCGGATGGTCCTGCAGCAGGCACGGCTTGATGTTTGCCGCAAGCTTCAGCCCCGCGTCGTGGAACGCCTGACTCATCACCTTCGGCTGCGGCACCTTGTCATAGTTCCAGTTGAAGACGTAGCGCTTGCCGTTGATGGAGGTATAGCCGGAGGAGAGCTGGAACGAGTCGCACGGAATGGCGTGCTCTTCGCACAGGCGGATGAAGTTCATCAGCTGGTTCTGGGCGTCCGGCGCGTCGGTGTAGTGCATGGTCGAGCCGCTGTAGCCCAGGCTCCATTTCGGTCCGAACAGCGTTTTCCCGGTCAGGCGCACGAAGGCTTTGGTGACGTCCAGCACGCGCGTGCCGGTAAAGATGTAGTAATCGATGTCGCCCGCTTCCGCCTGCCAGCGACGATAGGCGGTGTGGTAGTTGTCGATTTCGTTACCCAGATCCAGCCAGCAGCTGCTCAGGTTGTCGTAGAACAGGCCGTAGCTGACGTCGTCGCGGCGGGCGATAGTGAACGGAATATGCTTGTAGAGCGGGTCGGTGCTGGCCGCGTTGTACCCCATTGCGTCGAGGTTGCGCATCTCATAGCGCTTGCCGTTGCGCTGCAGATCGCCCGCTTTTTCGCCCAGGCCGTAGAAACGCTCGTCCTTGCGGCGGCTGAGGTAGTGCGCCACGCCGTCGCCGTGGGCGTTCAGCAGGTAGGCGCTGGTTGGACGGTCGTTGATCAGCGGCTGCCACTCGCCCGCCTCATTGCGGTAGTGCCACTCCAGCCACAGCGGCTGGTGGACCGTCACGCGCAGCTGTTCGGTTGCCACCGTGAGCGTCTCATCCTGTTGCGTCAGGGTCCAGGCCGGGCAGGAAAAACCGCTTATATCGTCACGACGGCGGCCTTCCCACGGCACGTCTTTTTCCGGCGCGATGCTCCAGGTGCGGTCCAGCGCCAGCTCGCCTTTGCGTTTGATCAGCACGCGGAACAGGTTCTCTTCCAGCACATACAGGCACAGGCGGTGCTGGTTATCGACCAGCAGTTCCAGATGGTTTGCCGACTGCGTATCAAGGGTCCAGTTTTTCAGGGTTTTCATATGCAATACATCCACTATCAGGCGCGCTTGGCGCGACGTTCAGCAATAAATGCTACCAGGAAGACAGCGCCAATCAGGTCAAAGAAGCCCATGGCAATAAAGAGCGGGTTAAAGCCGATTTTGTCGGCGGTCACGCCGATTAACAGCGAGAACAGGAAGCTGGCGATCCACGCCGCCGAGCCGCGCATGCCGTTGACGGTCGCCATCTGTCCTTTGTCGAACGACTCAACGACCAGGGCGCTCAGCATGCAGGAGATAATCTGGTGCCCGAAGCCGCCGATGGAGATCAGCACGATGGTGATATACGGGTCGCGGGTAATGGCCACGATGCCCAGAGAGATCATCAGGAACGCGCCCGTCACGGAGCTGGCAACGACCGAGTTAACGCGCGAGCAGCCGAACAGACGGGTGTACAGACGCGTCAGGTAGCCACTCGCCACGCTGCCGAGGTCGGCGGCGAGGAACGGCAGCCAGGCAAACATCGCAATCTGCTTCAGGTCCATGCCGTGCTCTTTGGCGAGGTACAGCGGCACCCAGAAGCTCAGCACCGCCCAGGCCGGTTCCGCCATAAAGGCCGGGATGGCGATACCGTAGAAGCGTTTGTTTTTCGAGACGGTTTTCAGCGCGGTCAGGAAGGGCAGTTTGACCGCAGGCGGTTCGTTATCCTGCTTGATGAACGCCAGCTCGTCCTTGCTCAGGTTCGGGTGCTGCTCCGGGTTGTGGTAGAACGCCCACCACAGGATCACCCACAGCAGCGCCAGCACGCCGGTAAACATAAATGCGCCCTGCCAGCCGAACGACGCGTGAGCGAAATAGATGATGGGCGGGGCCAGCATCGCGCCGATGGAGAAGCCTACGCCCGCCCAGCCGGCGGCAACGGGTCGCTCTGATTTCGGGAACCATTCGCCGATGGTTTTGGCGTTTGCCGGGGTAGCGGCGGCCTCAGAGGCCCCCATAAAGAAGCGCAGAATAGCGAGGTGCAGCCAGCTTCCGGCGCCCGCGTGGAAAATACACATCAGCGCCCAGATCCCGGCGCAGACCATAAAGCCAATCTTCAGGCCGATGACGTCAATCAGCCAGCCGCACAGGGGCTGGAAAATGGTATAGGCGATCTGGAACGCACCGACGATCCAGGAGTATTGCTCGGTGGTGATCCCGAGGCTCTCTTTCAGTTCCGGGGCGAGGATCCCGAGTGAGTTACGGGTGATGTAGTTGACGGTGACGCCAAGTAAGAACAGCACCAGCACGTACCAGCGCAGGTTCTTGATGACGCGACGGGTTTTGCTTGTCGCTACGGTGTTATTGATGTCCTGACTCATTTTACTCTCCACAAGACGGACGGTAAGGGGACGGAGGTTCAGGTGTCACACGGATTTTTATGCCTTTGATTTCTATCCGTTTAAAATGTTTAAGTTGGTATACAACTAGTATGGAAGTTGTGTGACAAGTTCACCTTAAGGAAGAAAATGAGTGGGCAAAAGTGGATTTTGTGCAAAATTTCTCATAACTGACGTAAACCCTCTGGCATGATGCCTTTTATGTCAGCTATTGTCTGACCAACACGCTATGAAAATTTTTTCATTTCGCAAATGGAGCCAGATCACAAAATGGACAAAAGGCTAAAAATCACCGAAATCGCGGCCCGGACGCAGCTCTCGATCAGCACCGTGTCGCGAGTGCTGGCGGGAAAAGCGAATACCAGTGAAAAAGCGCGCGCAAAGGTGCTGGCGTGCGCGCGGGAGCTGGGGGTGATGGACGGCATGGCAGCAGGGCGTCTGCTGCTTAACAGCCTGGTGGTTTTTGCCCCGCAGCGGGCGTTTGACGAGCGGTCCGACATCTTTTACTACCGCGTGATCCAGAGCGTGAGTAAAGGTCTGGCGTCCCACGATGTGCGTCTTCGCTACTGCGCGCTGGAGGAGAACGACAGCGACGCCCAGCTGTTTCTGGCACGCATGAACGAAGCGGACACCCAGGCGGCAATCCTTCTTGGCATCGACGATCCCCATATCCACGATCTGGCGGTGGACGTCGGTAAACCCTGCATGCTGATTAACTGCCGCGACCGGCACATGCGTCTGCCTGCCGTCGCGCCGGATCATCGCGCCATTGGCGAACGGGCGGCGGAATATCTGTTCGAAATGGGACACCGTGAGGTGATGAACGTGCTGTGCCTGCGCCGCTACACCATGGAGCTGCGCCTGGCGGGGATCCGCGACGCGTGGCAGTCTCACAACCTGAAATTCAACGATAAACGCGATCTGCTGGTGGTGCCCAGCTTCAGCGCGCGCGAAACGGAACAGATGGTCAGCAGCTGGCTCAGTGAAGTGCAGGGGAAGGATTTACCTACCGCGTTCCTGGTCGGCGGCGACTTTATGGCGGCGGGCACCATTAGCGCTTTACAAAACCACGGCCTGCGCGTGCCGCAGGACGTGTCGGTGATGAGCATTGACGGCTTTAACCTGGCGGCGATTCAGGATGTTCCATTAACGGCGGTGCACGTTCCGCGCCATGAACTGGGAACCGAAGCGGTATATATGCTCCAGCAGCGGCTGATGCGCCCGGACGCGCCGGTGGGAACATTGCTGCTAAACGGCACGCTGGCCGTGCGGGAATCGGTACGGCGGATACGTCAGGGGAAACGACGCACCGCCGTGGAGCGGGAAGGGCTGTATGACAGTTAGACTATGCCCAGCGCGCGCTTGCCGTGGATGTTGAGATCGTTCACGGTAAAGCGGTCCTGCCAGCTTTTTTCATAATCCTCGCGCGGGAAGTCTCCCGGCGACGCGCCGGTTTCAAGCGCTTCCTTGACCTTTTTCGCGTAGGCGAGGTTTTTCTCGCACATCGGCGCGGCAGGAATGTACATCACGTTGCCCCAGCCCTGCTGATTTTCCACCGGCGCGACGGAATGGATCACATCGCAGTGCCACCACACGGAATCGCCCGCATCGAGTGCCGGAATGCTGGTCAGCGCCTCGATCAGCAGCGGGTGCCATTTCTCTGAAACCGGCAGCACGCGCCCCGGCGCCACGCCGCACAGCTCGTCTTCCGGCACGTCGTCCAGCAGCGGCCGCAGCAGAATGTAGGCCATCGCTTCCGGGATTGGCACCACGTGCAGCAGCCCCTGACCTGGGATCATATCCGACAGCGCCGTCCAGCCCTGGAAGGTGCGGAACACCGAGCATTTGGTGGTGTTATCGACGGTGTACTCTTCCACTTCGGTACGGTGCGCGGCGTTCCACGGATCGTATTTCTCGACGTTGCCGTCAAACACGCGGGCAAAGACCTGCTGATAGGCCGGTAGCAGCCAGCGCTCCAGCGCGCCGGAGTCGGTATGTGCGCCCAGTCCTTTCGAGGTCGTTCCCGGCGGGCGGCGGCGAATACGGTCCGGGTAAATCACGCTCACGTCCGGGTTGAACCACTGCTTGCCGTTGCTCTCGAATGTCCATAAACGGTTCAGGAACGACTGCACCTGCGCCATCTCTTCGCTCTGGCGCGCCTGCATCTGCGCCTGAGACCAGTAAATCGGGTAAATCTCCGGACGAGAGGCCGTCAGGGTGCCGAAGAAGTTATCGCCCGGGCCTTTGTAGACCTCGTCAAACTTATTCAGATCGAGGTAGTCGAGCATCGACTGATCCCACGCCAGCGCCTGCTCGCGCGGGAAGTGACCTTTAATCACCGCGCAGCCGCGGCGTTTAACGGCCTCGCGCTGTGAGTCGGTAATGGTGCCGTTTTTCACATCCGCAAACGGGATCACCGGCCAGACGGATTCACCTTTGTTCTTAAGCGCGTTGATTTCCGCCACGCGGGTGGCAATTTTGTCGCTGAGCTTATTAAACACTGCCTGCACGTCGCCGATCTGCGCGCGCAGCTCACGTTTTAACTGACGGATTGCCGCTTTGTGATCCGCTGGCAAAGTTTCACTGGTAAAGGTCATAACTGCCTCGCATCTTTCATTCGAAAGTAAAAGTGTCTACAAGTGATACTTTAAGTTAAAAATAAGTTAATGCAAGTTTAAAAACTTGACGCAAGCCACAGGACGGAAAAAGAGTGAGAGGCCGGAGCGACGCTCCGGCGAGGAAAGGATCAGACGTCGAACGGGGAATGGTTGTCGAGCACGGCCTGGATGACGTTCAGCGCGCCCTGATGGTTGTTGTCGTCGGTGCCGTAGCGGCTGATTTCTTTGATGCTCTCTGCCGCGTTGCCCATCGCAAAGGAATATTTCACCAGCTTCAGCATCTCGGCATCGTTGCCGCTGTCGCCAATAGCCACGCACTCCTGCGGGGAGATTTTCCAGCGTTTCAGCAGACGGCTAATACCGTTGGCCTTGTGCAGGCCGGGGATAATCAAATCGACAAAACCAAAGCCGCTGGTGACCGGTTTCATGATGCCGTCCAGGGAGACGTGCAGTTTATCCACCAGATTAGGGATATCGCTGTCCGGCAGGTTCAGGGAGAACTTAAACAGTACGTCGTCAATTTCGCGGTAATCGCTGATGCGCTTTAAGCGGTGATAGTGCTTTGACATCAGCGCCACGAATTCTTCAGGAGCCTGGTCGCTAACCCAGGCGCTCTCCAGCCCGCAGGCCACGAAGTTCAGCCCTTTGTCCTTCAGCAGTTCGCCAATCACGATCTGCGATTCATGACGCGTCAGCTCGCCGTGGAAAATTTGTTCGCCGCGATCGAACACCAGCGCGCCGTTTTCCGCCACGAAGGAGATCCTGTCTTTCAGCGCCGGAAAGAAGGAGATGAGCTGGTAATACTGGTTGCCGCTGGCGACAACGAATTCAATATCGCGGGCTTTAAGCTGTTCAAACTGTGCCTGGAAGCGGTCACGATCGTACTGCTTGGCATCATCAAGGAAAGTTCCGTCCATATCGGTGACGATAACTTTAACGGTCATACTGTGCTCCTGGGTCACTGCGTTTTGAAACATTCTAATAACAAGGTGACGGGGAGCACAAATTTAATTTCATTCGAAAGTAAAAGCAAAACGGCAACCGAGGTTGCCGTTGTTAGTGTTTTCTCCCTCTCCCCGTGGGAGAGGGTCGGGATGAGGGGATATGCCGTTACAGCGTATGCTCAGTACGGGCGATAATATCGTCCTGCGCATCCGGCGACAGGGCGGTGAAGAACGCCGAGTAGCCCGCGACGCGCACCACCAGGTCACGATACTGGTCAGGATGTTTCTTCGCTTCCAGCAGCGTTTCGCGCGAGACGATGTTGTACTGGATATGCCAGCCTTTATGCACCTCGAAGAAGGTGCGCAGCAGCACCATCAGCTTCTGGCGATCGCTGTCGTTTTCCAGCGTCGACGGGTTCAGCTTCTGGTTCAGCAGCACGCCGCCGAGAATCGCTTCCGTCGGCAGTTTACCCACCGAACCAATTACCGCCGTCGGGCCGAGGTGGTCCGTACCGGAGGCCGGGCTTGCTCCTTCCGCCAGCGGGGTGTGCGCCTTACGTCCGTCCGGGGTGGCCATCGTTGCCGCGCCGAACGGCACGTTTGCGGAGATGGAAGAGGTGCCCGCGTAGTAGTTACCGCCAATCGGGCCGCGGCCGTGGCGAGGGTTGTGGTACTGCTTCAGCTCTTCAATGTAGGTCTGGTAGGCGCGCGTCAGCAGCATGTCCACGCTGTCGTCGTCGTTGCCGTACTTCGGCGCGCCGTTGATCAGGCGCTGACGCAGCTGCTCGTGGGTCAGCCCGTCGAAGTCATCCGCCAGCGCTGCCGCCAGCTGCTGCTGACCAATAGTGCCCTGTTCGAACACCAGCTTCTTCACCGCCGCCAGGCTGTTGCCGAGGTTGGCGATGCCCACCTGCAGGCCGGAGACCCAGTCATACTTCGCGCCGCCCTGCTTGATGCTTTTCGCACGTTCGATGCAGTCATTCACCAGCGCCGAGCAGAGAATATCGTGGACGTTCTCTTCCAGCATGGTGTCCACCACGTACTCAATCTCGATGGATTTGCGGGTGTAGTAGCGGATCTGGCTGTCCCACGCCGCCATCACTTCGTCGAAGTTGTCGAAGTTACCGGCGGAGAGCGCTTTCTCCTGTGGCAGGAACACCTTGCCGCTGGTGGCGTCGCGCCCGCCTTCCAGCGCGGCCAGCATCACGCGGGCGAAGTTGATAAAGCTCATGCCGGTGCAGCGGTAGCCCCACTTGCCGCCAACCGCGGTTTCGATACAGCCGATGGCCGCGTAGTCGTAGGCGTCGTCTCGTTCAACGCCGAGCTTGATGAATTCCGGAATGACGATTTCATCGTTGTTGAACGCGGGCATCCCGAAGCCGCAGCGGATCACCTGCACGCAGGCGTCGAGGAAGTCATTGCTCATGCCCGCGTGGTAGCGCACGCTCAGGTTTGGCTGGGTGGAGCGCAGGCGACCGCAGGACTCCAGAATCGCGTAGGAGAGCGGGTTCACCGCGTCCATCGGCTCACCGTTGACCAGCTTCTGGCCGCCGATGGTGACGTTCTGGTACAGCGGGCTACCGGCGGAAGCCTTGGAGTGCGAACCGGAGCGGATTTTGTTCACTTCCAGCAGCTTCAGCCAGCAGCTGTGCAGCAGCTCGATAGCGTGTTCGCGGTCGAGGCTCTGGTTCAGCTCGACGTCGCGGCGGTAGTACGGATAGAGATACTGGTCCATACGCGCGAAGGAGACGGAGTGGCCGTTTGACTCAATCTGCAGGATCAGCTGGATGAAGTAGCACAGCTGCAGCGCCTGCCAGAAGGTTTTTGGCGGCTCGTGGGCAATCACGTCGCAGTTTTCCGCCATCGCCAGCAGCTCGTCGCGGCGGCTTTCGCGTGTCTCGGTAGATGCCATTTCACGCGCCAGATTGGCAAAGCGTTTGATGTGCAGGCTTACGGCTTCCAGCACGATATCGATCGCCTTCAGGAACTGGTCGCCGTGCAGGTCTTCCAGCACCGTCAGGTTGATGCGCGTGCGGCGCTCGGCCACCTTAGCGCGCAGGCCGTCGAGGCCTTTTTCCAGCACCAGCGGGAAGTTGACCGCCAGGTGCGCGTCGCCGGAGGTCATGTTGCCTTCGGCTTTGATAATGCCGGTTTCCAGCAGGCCTTTTTGCTCGTCGGTGAACATGCCGTAGCAGCGGTCCTGCACCGTCTGGCCGCGCCACCACGGGCAGATGTCGTGCAGCACGCGCTTGTTCTCTTCGCTCACCGCAAAGCCCGCGCCCGGGCGGTCCGCCAGATCGTCGATCTCTTTCTCAATCCAGGAAACGGTGTATTCCGGGAAAATCGGCGCGGCGCGCACTTCGCTTGCCTGGTTACCTATAATCAGCTCGTCGTGTTTGATCCAGATGGTGCGTTCCGCCAGGTGATGCGCCAGCGCCAGAGCGCGGCGTACCGGGATCGGCTTGTCCATGTGCTGCTGGTACATTTCGGTGTAATGCTGGGCGCGCTCGGTACAGACCGGCGGCTTAACGATATGCACCAGCGCCGTTTTGTGCGCCTTAATGCGTTCGCTGAGGGTGTTGAGATTCAGGGTCGTCATAGGTTTATCCTCGTAAGGTCGCGGTTAACCCTTTCTGGCAGGCGTACTGCTGCGCGAAGTCCAGCAGGGCAGGGTTATCCAGCGGTTTGTCAGGGGCAGAGTAGGGTTGGCCGAGCAGGGTGTATTTGTTCATGCCCAGCGTGTGATACGGCAGAAAATGAATATCGTCGACGCCGAGCTCGTCGGCGGCGAAGTTGGTAATGGCGGTTACGGACGCTTCGTCAGCGTTAAAGCCCTGGATCAGCGGCACGCGGATGGTGATTTTTTTCCCGGCGGCGGCAAGGCGTTTCAGGTTGTCCAGGATTCGCTTAGCCGAACCGTCCGTCCACTGTTTGAACACCTCACCGTCGACGTGCTTCAGGTCGGCGAGGAACAGATCGACGTACGGTAATGACGGCTCGATATAGTGCCACGGCACGTGAAGGCAGGTTTCCACGGCTGTGTGGATCCCCTGTTCGTGGCTGGCTTTAAACAGGGCGTGCGCCAGCTCAGGGTTCATAAACGGCTCGCCGCCGGAGAGGGTGATCCCGCCGCCGCTGCGGTCGTAAAAGGGTTTATCGCGCAGTACGGTCGCCATGATCTCCTCGACCTGCTGCTCTTCACCGCAGACGGTCAGCGCCTGCGTCGGGCAGCAGTCACTAAGGGCGTTGAGCGTCGCTTCATCAAGCTTCTCGCGGTGGATAACCAGGCCATTCAGCGCGCGTTCGATGCAGCCCGGTGCCGCCTGCTGGCACAGGTCACAGCCGTCCAGGCACAGGCGCGCATCAAACAGCACGTCCCGGCTGCGGGAGCGGCTTTCCGGGTTCTGGCACCAGCGACAGCCCAGCGAGCAGCCTTTCAGGAACACCACGGTTCTAATACCGGGGCCATCGTGGGTAGAGTAACGCTGAATATTGAAGATCATGATTTCGCCTCTCGCATTGCATATGAAGATTAAATTACTTTCGAATGAAAGTTATCTTGATGCAGGTCAACTACTGAGCAGGTTTTGTCGTGATAGGGTAAGTGCAGGCTAAATTTGAGGGTGACATCATGGAACTTTATCTCGACACATCTGACGTTGCGGCAGTCAAAAAGCTGGCGCGCATCTTCCCGCTGGCGGGCGTGACCACCAACCCAAGCATTGTGGCGGCAGGTAAAACGCCGCTGGACGTTTTGCTGCCAGCGCTGCACGACGCGCTGGGCGGCAAAGGCCGTCTGTTCGCGCAGGTGATGGCGACCACCGCCGAAGGGATGGTGGAGGACGCGCGTAAGCTGCGCGCCATCATCAACGACCTGGTGGTAAAAGTGCCGGTGACCGCCGAAGGGCTGGCGGCGATCAAGATGCTGAAAGCGGAAGGGATCCCGACGCTGGGTACGGCGGTTTACGGTGCTGCGCAGGGGATGCTCTCCGCGCTGGCGGGCGCGGAGTATGTAGCGCCTTACGTTAACCGCCTGGACGCGCAGGGCGGGGACGGGATCCAGACCGTGGTTGAACTGCAACAGCTGCTGACGCTGCACGCCCCGCAGTCAAAGGTGCTGGCCGCGAGCTTCAAAACCCCGCGTCAGGCGCTGGACTGCCTGCTGGCAGGCTGCGAGTCCATCACGCTGCCGCTGGACGTGGCGCAGCAGTTTATTACCTCTCCGGCTGTGGATGCGGCGATTGTGAAGTTTGAGCAGGACTGGCAGGGGGCATTTGGACGGACGTCGATCTAACGGGTGCGGCCTGATGCCCTCACCCCAACCCTCTCCCACAGGGAGAGGGAGCAAACACTAAAACGGCAACCTGAAGGTTGCCGTTTGCTTTAACCTCCGCAAACCTCACACCCCGGGTTACGCATCAGCTTCATCTCGCGGAACTGGCAGGTCATCGCGTCATACATTACGATTTTCCCCGCCGCAGGCGTGCCGTAGCGCGCCAGCACTTTGATCGCTTCCATCGCCTGCAGGGAGCCAATCACGCCGACCAGCGGCGCCATCACGCCCGCTTCAACGCAGGTCAGCGCGTTCTCGCCGAACAGGCGGCTCAGGCAGCGGTAGCAGGGTTCACCTTCCGCGTACGTGAAAACGCTGATTTGCCCCTCCATGCGGATCGCCGCGCCGGAGACCAGCGGGATTTTGTGGGCAAAGCAGCCCGCGTTCAGCTGGTTACGGACCGTGACGTTATCGGTGCAGTCCAGCACCAGGTCGTGCTGTGCAATCTGCGCGGACAGCGCCTCGTCATCCAGCATCGCGTCAATCAGGGTGAACTGAACGTTGGGGTTGATGCGCGCCAGCGCCGTGCGGGCAGAGTCCACCTTCGGCTGGCCAACCGTCGCGTCGCTGTGCAGCGTCTGGCGCTGGAGATTTGACACCGACACGGTATCAAAATCCAGCAGCGTCATTCTGCCCACGCCCGCCGCGGCAAGATACTGCGCGGCGGCGGAGCCCAGGCCGCCCAGACCAACAACCAGCACGCTTGCTGCCTTAAGCGATTCCTGGCCTTCGAAATCAAACCCGCGCAGCACAATCTGGCGGTTGTAGCGCATCATCTCCGGGTCGCTCAGCTCCACCGTCATGTCAGCCTCCGAACAGGTGGTTAAAACGCTCGATCTCAACCCACTCGCCTGCTTCCACATTGCCGCGCTCGCGCTCCAGGACGATAAAGCAGTTGCCCTGGCTGAAGGAGCTGAAAATATGTGAGCCCTGGTGCCCGGTGGTGCTCACTTCGAGCTCTCCGTCCGCGTTGCGCGCGAGGATGCCGCGCTGGAAATCGAGGCGGCCCGGCGATTTTTTCAGGCGCGTGGCGGCGCGCACGCGCTGGCGTTCCGGCAGCGGGCTGGCGCTGTTGCCGGAAAGCTTCGCCAGCAGCGGGATCACCAGCTGGTAGAAGGTGAGAGCCGCCGAGACCGGATTACCCGGCAGGCCGCAGAACCAGCCGCGCGTGAGCTTGCCAAACGCGAACGGTTTGCCCGGCTTGATGGCCAGCTTCCAGAAGGCGATTTCCCCCAGCTCTTCGAGGATGGTTTTGGTGTAATCCGCTTCGCCCACGGAGACGCCGCCGGAGCTGATGACCACGTCGGCTGCGTTATTCGCCTCGATAAACGCGGCGCGCAGTTTTTCCGGATCGTCAGGAATAATGCCGAGGTTAATCACCTCGCAGCCCAGCTGCTCCAGCATCAGGTGTACCGCCAGGCGGTTGGTGTCGTAAATCTGACCGTCCTGCAGCGGCTGGCCCGGAAGCTGCAGCTCGTCGCCGGTGGAGAAAACGGCCACGCGCACTTTACGGATAACGTCGATTTCAGCCACGCCGAGCGACGCCAGCACCGGCAGCTCACCTGCCGTCAGCTTCTGCCCGGCGGCAAAGACCGTCGCGCCAAGGGTGATATCTTCGCCCGTGCGGCGGATGTTCTGGCCCGCTTTAACGTTCGCGGTAAAACGCACGCCGTCGTCGGTCTGTTCGGTCTCTTCCTGCATTACCACGGCGTCGCAGCCAGCCGGAACCGGCGCGCCGGTCATGATGCGCACGCAGGTGCCCGCAGGCCATTCACCGCTAAACGGCTGGCCCGCAAAGGCTTTACCCGCCACAGGCAGGGCATTACCCGTCTGGAGATCCGCCAGGCGTACCGCGTAACCGTCCATCGCGGAATTATCAAACCCCGGCACGTTAAGCGGAGAGACGATATCGCGCGCGGCAATACGGCCAAAACAGCGCACGAGGGGCAGCGTCTCAACGTCATTCAGCGGGGAAACTCGGTCAAGCATCTGCGTGAGTGCCGTCTCAAGCGGCATCAGTCCGGCGGTAAAATCCATGGTGGGCTCCTGCGGAGTAACAACGAAAGCGGCCATTATGGCAGAAAAGTGCGGCTAACTGTATGACCCGATGGGTGTACGCTTTACATCACAGTTACGTCTTTCTATATTCAAAAATCATCTGAAGTTTCATCGACGATAATGATATTTATAGAAAAAGCCGCAAATCAGGCTAACGGGTGATGCGAATGGTTAATGCGGTAATCGCAATTCATGGTGGCGCCGGGGCAATCACCCGAGCACAGCTCAGTCCCGAGCAGGAAAAGCGCTATATCGACGCGCTGTACGCCATTGTGGAAACGGGCCAGAAAATGCTGGAAGCGGGCGAAAGCGCGCTGGACGTGGTCACCGAGGCGGTGCGCCTGCTGGAAGAGTGCCCGTTATTTAATGCGGGGATCGGTTCGGTCTTTACCCGGGATGAAACGCACGAGCTGGATGCCTGCGTGATGGACGGCGTCACCCTGAAAGCGGGCGCCGTGGCGGGCGTGAGTCATCTGCGCAATCCGGTGCTGGCCGCGCGTCTGGTGATGGAGGCGAGTCCGCACGTCCTGCTCACAGGGGCCGGAGCGGAGGCGTTTGCCTTCGGGCACGGGATGGAACCGGTATCGCCGGATCTGTTTTCCACCGAGGAGCGCTATCAGCAGCTGCTGGAAGCCCGTTCGGCGGGCATGACGCAGCTTGACCATACAGCGCCGCTTGATGAAACCACCAAAATGGGCACGGTCGGCGCGGTGGCGCTGGATAAGGCCGGAAACCTCGCGGCGGCAACCTCAACGGGCGGGATGACCAACAAGCTGCCCGGGCGCGTCGGCGATAGCCCGCTGCCGGGCGCTGGCTGCTACGCCAATAACGCGACGGCGGCGGTGTCATGTACCGGAACCGGGGAAGTGTTTATCCGCGCGCTCGCGGCCTACGACATCACCGCGCTGATGGATTACGGCGGTTTAAGCCTCAGCGAAGCCTGCGAGCGCGTGGTGATGGAGAAACTGCCTGCCCTGGGCGGCGTCGGCGGGCTCATTGCGGTGGATCGTGAGGGCAACGTGGCTCTGCCATTCAACAGCGAAGGTATGTACCGCGCCTGGGGTTATGCCGGTGATGAACCGAGCACGGGCATCTATCGTGAATAAGGGGGCAGCGCGTGCCGCACAGTGAAGAACTGGACAACCGCGAAGTGCTGGCTGTCCATCAGCTCAATATTGCGTTTCAGGAAGAGCGGCAGTTCATCCCCGCAGTAGAGAATTTATCGTTCACGCTCAGGCGCGGCGAGACGCTGGCGATAGTTGGCGAATCTGGTTCCGGTAAATCGGTCACCGCGCTGGCGCTGATGCGCCTGCTGGAACAGACGGGCGGGCAAATCAGCAGCGAGAAAATGCTCCTGCGCCGCCGTAACCGTCAGGTCATTGATTTAAATGAGCTAAGCGGTTCGCAGATGCAGGGCGTGCGCGGGGCGGATATTGCGATGATCTTCCAGGAGCCGATGACCTCCCTGAACCCGGTTTTCCCGGTCGGGGAACAAATCGCCGAGTCCATCCGCCTGCATCAGGGACTGAGCGGCGATGAAGCGCTCAAAGAGGCCCGACGGATGCTGGAGCTGGTGCGCATTCCGGAGGCGCAGGCCATTCTGGGTCGCTACCCTCATCAGCTTTCCGGCGGCATGCGCCAGCGGGTGATGATTGCCATGGCGCTCTCCTGCCGTCCGGCGGTGCTGATTGCCGATGAACCGACGACGGCGCTGGACGTGACGATTCAGGCGCAGATCCTGCAGCTCATCAAAGTGCTGCAGCAGGAGATGGAGATGGGGGTGATATTCATCACCCACGATATGGGCGTAGTCGCCGATATCGCCGATCGGGTGCTGGTGATGCACAAGGGCAGCGCGGTGGAAACCGGCCCAGTTGAGCAGATTTTTCACGCGCCCGTGCATCCTTACACCAAAGCGCTGCTGGCGGCGGTTCCGCGCCTGGGGGCGATGAACGGCAGCGATTTGCCGCGCCGCTTCCCGCTGATTTCTCTTGAGGCGTCTGAGCTACAGGAGGAGGAGCGCGAGCAGGACACCGTGGTGCCGGGTAAGCCCATTCTGGAAGTGCGCGATCTGGTCACCCGTTTTCCGCTGCGCAGCGGTGTACTGAACCGCGTTAAGCGCGAAGTGCACGCGGTTGAAAACGTCAGTTTCGATCTTTGGCCGGGCGAAACGCTGGCGCTGGTGGGGGAGTCCGGCTGCGGTAAATCCACCACCGGGCGCGCGTTGCTCCGTCTGGTGGAATCACAGGAAGGCTGCATTACCTTTAACGGCGAGCGCATTGATACCCTTCCGGACAGCAGGCTGCAGGCGGTGCGGCGGGATATTCAGTTTATTTTCCAGGACCCGTATGCCTCCCTCGATCCGCGCCATACGGTGGGGTATTCGATCATGGAGCCGCTGCGGGTACATAACCTGCTCGACGGCGAAGCGGCCCAGCGTCGCGTGGCCTGGCTGCTGGAGCGCGTCGGCCTGAAGCCGGAGCACGCATGGCGTTATCCGCACGAGTTTTCCGGCGGGCAGCGGCAGCGTATCTGCATCGCCCGCGCGCTGGCGCTGAATCCAAAAGTGGTGATTGCCGATGAGTCCGTCTCGGCGCTGGATGTTTCTATCCGGGCGCAAATCATCAACCTGTTGCTGGATTTACAGCGGGATATGGGCATCGCCTTCCTGTTTATCTCGCACGATATGGCGGTGGTCGAGCGCATCAGCCATCGCGTGGCGGTGATGTTTATGGGGCAGATCGTGGAGATTGGGCCGCGAAGGGCGGTGTTTGAAAACCCGCAGCATCCGTACACCCGCAAGCTTATCGCGGCGGTCCCGGTTGCCGATCCGGCGCATCGTCACGGCCAGCGCGTGCTGCTGCAGGATGAAATGCCGAGCAATATTCATAAACGCGGCGAGGCCGTGGAGCGCGTGACGCTGCGCGAGGTCGGGCCGGGTCATTTCGTCGCTCCCCCGCGTCAGGACAACGCTTTTTCGCGGTTATAACTTACAACAGGCAGGAGAACACAATGGTTACATTTGTAGCGCGTAGATGGTTGTTAGCCGCGAGCGTGACGGCAGCCCTGGCCGCTGCCCCCGCGTTCGCTGCCAAAGATGTGGTGGTCGCCGTCGGCTCCAATTTCACCACGCTCGATCCGTATGACGCCAACGACACGCTCTCTCAGGCGGTGGCGAAATCGTTCTATCAGGGCCTGTTTGGCCTCGATAAAGAGATGAAGCTCAAAAACGTGCTGGCGGAGGGGTACACCGTGTCCGACGACGGGCTGGTGTATACCATCAAGCTCAGGACCGGCGTGAAGTTCCAGGACGGGACAGACTTCAATGCGGAGGCGGTGAAGGTTAACCTGGACCGCGCCAGCAATCCGGAAAATAGCCTCAAGCGCTATAACCTGTATAAAAATATCGCCAGCACCGAGGTGGTCGACCCGGCGACGGTCAAAATCACCCTGAAAGAGCCGTTCTCCGCGTTTATCAATATCCTGGCGCATCCGGCAACGGCGATGATTTCCCCTGCCGCGCTGAAAAAATACGGCAAGGAGATCGGCTTCCACCCTGTTGGCACCGGCCCTTACGAACTGCTCACCTGGAACCAGACCGATTTTGTGAAGGTGAAGAAATTCGCGGGATACTGGCAGCAGGGGCTGCCGAAGCTCGACACCATCACCTGGCGCCCGGTGGTGGACAACAACACCCGCGCGGCGATGCTGCAAACCGGCGAGGCGCAGTTTGCCTTCCCGATCCCCTATGAGCAGGCCGCCATTTTGCAGAAAAACAGCAAGCTGGAGCTGGTCGCCAGCCCGTCGATCATGCAGCGCTACATCAGCATGAACGTCACGCAAAAGCCGTTCGATAACCCGAAGGTGCGTGAAGCCATCAACTACGCCATTAACCGTCAGGCGCTGGTGAAGGTCGCTTTTGCCGGCTATGCCACCCCGGCCACCGGCGTGCTGCCGCCGGCGATCGCCTATGCGCAAAGCTATCAGCCGTGGCCGTACGATCCGGCTAAAGCGCGCGAGCTGCTGAAAGAGGCGGGCTTCCCGAACGGTTTCAGCACCACGCTGTGGTCCTCGCATAATCACAGTACCGCCCAGAAGGTGCTGCAATTTACCCAGCAGCAGCTGGCGCAGGTGGGGATCAAGGTACAGGTCACCGCAATGGATGCCGGACAGCGTGCGGCAGAAGTGGAGGGGAAAGGGCAGAAAGAGAGCGGCGTGCGGATGTTCTACACCGGCTGGACGGCGTCGACCGGTGAGGCCGACTGGGCGCTGTCGCCGCTGTTTGCCTCGCAAAACTGGCCGCCAACCCTGTTCAACACCGCGTTTTACAGCAACCCGCAGGTGGACAAAGACCTGGCCGATGCCCTGAAAACCACCAAACCGGAAGAGAAGGCGCGCCTCTACAAAGACGCGCAGGATATTATCTGGAAAGAGTCACCGTGGGTGCCGCTGGTGGTGGAGAAACTGGTGTCAGCCCATAACAAAGCGTTGACCGGGTTCTACATCATGCCGGACACGGGCTTTAGCTTTGACGATGCGGATTTAAAATAAACCTCATGCTGAATTATGTTTGTAAACGCCTGCTGGGGCTTATTCCGACGCTGCTGATTGTGGCGGTCCTGGTGTTTTTGTTTGTCCATATGCTGCCGGGCGATCCGGCGCGTCTGGTCGCCGGGCCTGAGGCGGATGCCACCGTTATTGACCTGGTGCGTAAGCAGCTTGGCCTCGACCAGCCGCTGTATATGCAGTTCATCCATTACATTTGCAACGTTCTGCAGGGCGATTTTGGTATCTCGATGGTGTCGCGCCGTCCGGTGTCGGAGGAGATTGCCAGCCGCTTTATGCCGACGTTCTGGTTAACGATAGCCAGCATGAGCTGGGCGGTCGTGTTTGGGCTTGGCGCCGGGATTATCGCGGCCGTCTGGCGCAACCGCTGGCCGGACAAGCTCGGCATGGCGCTGGCGGTGACCGGCATCTCCTTCCCGGCGTTCGCGCTGGGGATGCTGCTGATGCAGATCTTCTCCGTCGAACTGGGCTGGCTGCCGACCGTCGGGGCCGATACCTGGAAGCATTACATCCTGCCTTCCATGACGCTGGGGGCTGCCGTTTCGGCGGTGATGGCGCGCTTTACCCGCGCCTCGTTCGTTGACGTGCTGAGCGAAGATTATATTCGCACCGCACGGGCGAAAGGGGTCAGCGAGAAGTGGGTCATTCTCAAGCACGGATTCCGCAATGCGATGATCCCGGTAGTGACGATGATGGGGCTCCAGTTTGGTTTCCTGCTCGGCGGCTCGATCGTCGTGGAAAAGGTCTTCAACTGGCCGGGGCTGGGACGCCTGCTTGTTGATTCCGTCGAGATGCGCGACTACCCGGTGATTCAGGCGGAAGTCCTGCTTTTCTCGCTGGAGTTTATTCTTATCAACTTAGTGGTGGACGTGCTCTACGCCGCCATTAACCCGGCCATCAGGTACAAGTAAGATGCGATTGTTGAACTGGCGACGTCAGGCCGTTTTAAACGCGATGCCGGGGCTAAAACCGGACCACGTCCGCACCCCGTGGTCTGAATTCTGGCGGCGTTTTCGCCGTCAGCCGGTCGCGATGACCGCGGGGCTGTTTGTGCTGCTGCTGATTGCGGTGGCGGTGATTGCGCCGTGGGTGGCACCGTTTGATGCGGAAAACTATTTTGACTACGACCGTCTGAACGACGGACCGTCGATGCTTCACTGGTTCGGCGTGGACTCACTCGGGCGCGATATCTTTAGCCGCGTGCTGGTCGGGGCGCAAATCTCGCTCGCCGCCGGGGTGTTCGCGGTGCTGATCGGCGCGGCCATCGGTACCGTGCTGGGCCTCGTTGCCGGGTATTACGAAGGCTGGTGGGACCGCGTCATCATGCGTATCTGCGACGTGCTGTTTGCTTTCCCCGGCATTTTGCTGGCGATTGCCGTGGTAGCGATCATGGGCAGCGGCATGGCGAACGTCATCATTGCGGTCGCGGTATTTTCGATTCCGGCGTTCGCGCGGCTGGTGCGCGGCAACACGCTGGTGCTGAAACAGCAGACGTTTATCGAATCAGCCCGCAGCATGGGGGCCAGCGATGCCACCATCCTGTTCAGCCATATTCTGCCGGGTACGGTGTCGTCCATCGTGGTCTATTTCACCATGCGTATCGGCGTGTCGATTATCTCGGCGGCGAGCCTGTCGTTTCTGGGGTTAGGGGCGCAGCCACCGACGCCGGAGTGGGGCGCGATGCTGAACGAGGCGAGGGCGGATATGGTGATTGCACCGCACGTGGCGATCTTCCCGAGTCTGGCAATTTTCCTGACCGTGCTGGCGTTTAACCTGCTGGGGGACGGGCTGCGCGACGCGCTGGATCCGAGGATTAAGGGGTAGGCTTTTGCTTGCCCCTCACCCCGGCCCTCTCCCCAAAGGGGCGAGGGTGAAAAACCGCACCCAGCAGTCCCCTCTCCCCAGTGGGGAGAGGGTTAGGGTGAGGGGGAAAGGAGATTAAACCCGGCTACCCCACAGGTCATACTCGTCCGCGTTTTCAACCTTCACGCGAATAATATCACCCGGCTTAACGCTGGTTTCGCCGTTCAGGTACACCGCGCCGTCGATTTCCGGGGCGTCCGCCATGCTGCGGCCAATCGCGCCTTCTTCGTCCACTTCGTCAACGATGACCATGATCTCGCGGCCCACTTTTTCCTGCAGACGCTCGGCAGAGATCTGCTGCTGCAGCTGCATGAAGCGGTTCCAGCGCTCTTCTTTCACCTCTTCTGGCACCTGGTCCGCCAGCTCGTTGGCGGTTGCGCCTTCTACCGGGCTGTACTTGAAGCAACCTACGCGGTCCAGACGCGCTTCTTTCAGGAAGTCGAGCAGCATCTGGAAGTCTTCTTCGGTTTCACCCGGGAAGCCGACGATGAAGGTGGAGCGCAGGGTCAGATCCGGGCAGATTTCACGCCACTGCTTGATGCGCGCCAGCTGGCGATCAACGGATCCAGGACGCTTCATCAGCTTCAGGATACGCGGGCTGGCGTGCTGCAGCGGGATATCCAGGTACGGCAGAATTTTGCCTTCAGCCATCAGCGGGATCACGTCGTCAACGTGCGGATACGGATAGACGTAGTGCAGACGCGTCCAGATACCGAGCTTAGACAGCTGTTCGCACAGGCCGACCATGCTGGTTTTCACCGGCTCGCCGTTGTGGAAACCGGAGCGGTGTTTAACGTCCACGCCGTAAGCCGAGGTGTCCTGGGAGATGACCAGCAGTTCCTTCACGCCCGCGTCGGCCAGACGTTTAGCTTCCGCCAGCACTTCGCCAATCGGACGGCTCACCAGATCGCCACGCATGGACGGGATGATGCAGAAGGTGCAGCGATGGTTGCAGCCTTCGGAAATTTTCAGGTACGCGTAGTGGCGCGGCGTCAGCTTCACGCCCTGCTCTGGCACCAGGCTCAGGAACGGGTTGTGCTTTGGTTTTGGCACGTAGTGATGAACATGTTCCAGCACCTGCTCGTAGCTGTGCGGGCCGGTGATCTCCAGCACCTTCGGGTGCACTTCGCGGATCTGGTCTTCTTTCGCGCCCAGACAGCCGGTAACAATCACTTTGCCGTTTTCCGTCAGGGCTTCACCGATGGCTTCCAGTGATTCCTGAACCGCGCTGTCGATAAACCCGCAGGTGTTCACGATCACCATATCGGCGTTGTCGTAGCTTGGCACCACGTCATAGCCCTCGGTGCGCAGTTCGGTCAGGATGCGTTCGGAATCCACGAGGTTTTTCGGGCAGCCCAGGGAGACGAAGCCGATTTTCGGCTGGTGCGTAACATTGCTCATAGGTTAAAAATTCATCAATTATGGAGTTATCAGGGCGGGATTTTACAGCGTATCGCGGGGGATTTATACACTCTTTGCAAGGCGGATGCGCCGGGCAGACGTTGTAACATTGTAAATAATGTTAATCAGTTAATAAAAATTGATCCCAGGCATTAAACTGTACAAAAAATATACTTATCCTGACTATGCACAATGGCTGACAGAGGAGGAAAGAGCATGACCGTTGACAGACTAAAACGCGATCTGCTTAACAAGCTGATCAACGCCCGAATCGACCTGGCCGCGTACCTGCAGTTGAGGAAGGCAAAAGGGTATATGTCAGTCAGCGAAAGCGAACATCTGCGTGATAACCTGTTTGAACTTTGCAATTTCATGCGTGAAAAAGCACCGACCCTTAAGGCGAAATACGGCGAAAGTGAGCTGATCGCCCTGCGCCGCGCCGCTGAGGTACTTTCCATCGCTGGGGTATGTTTGATGAACGGACGCCACGACTGCCCGAATTTTATCGCTGTTAACGCGGAGAAGCTTGAAAACTGCCTGACCACGCTCTCTCTATGCATCATGTGCCTGAACGAGCACGAGAAGCTTGAACAGCACTGACCCAGGGGGAGGCAACTCCCCCTTCTGATTAAGCTTTTGTAAAAGTGGTAACGCGCCCGGATGCAGTGGCTAACCTTTATGCCATATGCCGATAAAGGAGTGCGTTATGCCTCGATCCTCGCTAATTTCCCTGCCTGCGCTGTTCATTCCGTTTTCGCTTCTTGCTGCCCCGGAGGCGGTCAAGGTCGAGGTGCTGCAAAACAAACTCGATCATCCCTGGTCTCTGACGTTTCTGCCGGACAATAAAGGCCTGCTGGTGACCCTGAAGGGCGGTCAGCTCAAACGCTGGCAGGCCGGAAAAGGGCTGTCCGATCCGATTGTCGGCGTGCCGAAGGTCTGGGCAAACGGTCAGGGAGGATTGCTGGACGTGGTCCTCGACCCGGATTTTGAAAAATCACGCCGCATCTGGCTGAGCTTCGCCGAAGCCGGGAGTGACGGCAAGGCCGGAACGGCGGTGGGCTATGGTCGGCTGAGCGACGATCTGACGCGCATTGACGCTTTCCAGGTGGTGTTCCGCCAGATGCCGAAACTCTCCACCGGGAACCATTTTGGTGGGCGACTGGTATTCGACGGCAAAGGCTCGCTCTTTATCGGACTCGGCGAGAATAACCAGCGTCCGACGGCGCAGGATCTGGATAAATTGCAGGGTAAAGTGGTGCGCCTCACTGAAGACGGAAAAGTGCCGCCGGATAACCCGTTTGTGAATACCCCCGGCGCGCGACCCGAAATCTGGTCTTACGGCATTCGCAACCCGCAGGGGATGGCGATGAACCCCTGGAGCGACGCGCTGTGGCTGAACGAGCACGGTCCGCGAGGCGGGGATGAGATCAACATCCCGGAGAAAGGAAAGAACTACGGCTGGCCGCTGGCGACGCACGGCATTAACTATAGCGGTCTGAAAATTCCGGAAGCCAAAGGCGAGCACGTTGAGGGTACCGAAAAACCGCTGTTCGTCTGGAAAGTGTCGCCCGCCGTGAGCGGTATGGCGTTTTACAACAGCGACGTCTTCCCGCAGTGGAAAAACAAGCTGTTTATCGGCGCGCTGAAGGAAAAGGACGTTATCGTGCTGAGCGTGGACGGCAATAAGGTCACGGAGGACGGGCGAATTCTCGGCGACCGGGATAAACGTATTCGCGATGTGCGGGTGGGGCCGGACGGCTATTTATACGTTCTGACCGACGAGACGGACGGGCAGCTGTTAAAAGTCAGCCCGTCCGGTGCGTAATCAGGTGACCGGGATCATTACCACGTTGCGGTACGCCGGGCGATCGCTTAGCTGTTTTAGCCAGCGCTCAAGGTGAGGGCGCGGCGTCCACTTCAGGCCGAGGTTGGTCAGGTTCCAGACGAACGGCGCCACGGCAATATCGCCCACGCCGAACGCCTCACCGGAGAACCAGGCGTGCTTCGCCAGTTCGTCATCCATCATCGCAAACAGGTTTTCACACGCATCCTGAGCGGCATGAATGGCAGGGTAGTCGCGCTCGGCTTCAGGGGTTCTGACTAACCCCATCAGGATCACGCGGTGGGTTGGCGATAGCGTCTGGTTCGCCCAGTCCATCCACTTTTCACCCTGGGCGCGACGGGCCGAGCTTTCAACCCACAGGCGGCCCTGACCGTACTGGGCGGCGAGGTAACGGACAATGGTGTTGGATTCCCAAAGCGTCGCGTCGGTTTCATCATCGCGCAGCAGCGGCACCAGGCCGTTCGGGTTCATGGCCAGATAGTCGGCCTCTTTGTTCACGCCGAACGACATGCCGGCCATGATTTGATTGAACGGTAAATCCAGCTCCTCAAGCGTCCAGAGCACTTTCTTAACGTTGGTCGAGTTGTTCCTGCCCCATAGCGTAATCATATTTACTCCTGATGAGATGTGAATCCGGGTCAGCTTTCGCCATGGTGAGATAAACCTAACAATTACGCAACAGAAGACAAAAAAATCGTCTGAATCAAAGCGTATCTGAATGTTATTGCATAAACTTTAATAACTTTACCCTCGTTGGGTTTCTTTAACCGTTTTAGTGCGCTATTACTCATCGCTTCTTGCGACACGGTGATGTGACGTAATTTTTGAATGGACACTCGGGTGGCATTTATGACGCGTAAAATGACTTCTCTGCGCAGCCTTGCGACAGGCTCTGCGCTCCTTTTCCTTTTTGCACCAACGCTCTACGCAGCTGAACAGGCTGCGCCCGAAGCGCCGCCTGTGGATGCGCGCGCCTGGATCCTGATGGACTACTCCAGCGGTAAAGTGCTGGCGGAAGGCAACGCGGATGAGAAACTCGATCCGGCAAGCCTGACCAAAATCATGACCAGCTATGTGGTCGGCCAGGCGTTGAAAGCGGGCAAGATCAAGCTGGACGATATGGTCACCATCGGGAAGGATGCCTGGGCGACCGGCAACCCGGCGCTGCGGGGCTCTTCGGTGATGTTCCTGAAGCCGGGGGATCAGGTCTCCGTTTCCGATCTGAACAAAGGGGTAATTATTCAGTCGGGAAATGATGCGTGCATCGCGCTGGCCGATTACGTTGCCGGCAGCCAGGATTCTTTCATTGGCTTGATGAATGGCTACGCGCAGAAACTGGGCTTAACCAACACCACGTTCAAAACGGTTCACGGTCTGGATTCGCCGGGACAGTTCAGTACCGCGCGCGACATGGCGCTGCTGGGGAAAGCGCTGATCCACGACGTGCCGGATGAATACGCCATCCATAAAGAGAAAGAGTTTACCTTCAATAAAATCCGCCAGCCGAACCGCAACCGCCTGCTGTGGAGCAGCAACGTTAACGTGGACGGAATGAAAACCGGCACCACGGCGGGCGCGGGCTATAACCTGGTGGCCTCCGCGACCCAGGGCGACATGCGCCTGATTTCGGTGGTGCTGGGCACCAAAACCGACCGTATTCGCTTTAATGAGTCAGAAAAACTGCTGACCTGGGGCTTCCGCTTCTATGAAACCGTGACGCCGATTAAACCGGATGCCACGTTCGTCAGCCAGCGCGTCTGGTTTGGCGACAAGAGTGAAGTCAATCTCGGGGCGGGTGAAGGCGGCTCGGTGACCATTCCGCGCGGTCAGCTGAAAAACCTGAAGGCCAGCTATACCCTGACCGACCCGCAGCTTACGGCTCCGCTGAAAAAAGGCCAGGTGGTCGGGACGATTGATTTCCAGCTAAACGGTAAGTCGATTGAACAGCGTCCGCTGATTGTAATGGAGGCGGTGGAAGAGGGCGGCTTCTTCAGCCGGATGTGGGATTTCGTGATGATGAAATTCCACGGGTGGTTTGGCAGCTGGTTTAGCTAAGTTTTTTGCCGGGTGACGCTGCGCTTACCCGGCCTACGTTTTTTCTCCCTCTCCTGTGGGAGAGGGGCGGGGGGCGGGCATCAGACCGCACCCTCTTAATACATTAACTTCACCTGCTGCGCCTTCGCGTGGGCCACGATCTCGTCGTCCGGGCGGCAGTCGCTGACGATGGCATCGAACTGCGCCAGCTCGCCCATTCTTGCCGAACGCACCTTGCCAAACTTGCTGTGATCGACCACCAGCACATGATACTGCGCCGCGCTTAACGCCCAGTGCTTCACCGGTAATTCTTCCAGGTTAAAGCAGGTCGCACCCTGACGCACGTTGACGCCTGCGGCGGAATAAAACGCGATATCCGGGCAGAGATTGCTGAGCGTATCCTGCAGGTTGAGCGGCTTAAAGATGGCGTTGCTGGCGTGAAACTCACCGCCGCAGAGGATCACCCGGCACTCCGGTTTCTCCTGAAGCGCCAGAAAGGTGTTCAGGGAGTAGCACACGGCGGTAAAAGGGATGCTGCTGTCGATGGCTTCGATAATCCACGGCGTGGTGGTTCCGCAGTCAAAAAACAGCGTCTGGTGCGGCTGTACCAGTGAGGCCGCAAGCCGGGCGGCTTTGCGCTTCTCTTCCACCAGGCGCGTCTTCTGGTCGCTGATTAGATAATGGCTGGCGCTACGCGGCTCAAGCACAATATATCCGCCCAGCAGCACGACGGGCGCGCTTTCGCTGTTCAGATCCCGACGAATGGTCATCTCTGAGACGCCGAGGAGGTTGGCGGCTTCCTTAAGATGCAGCTTATCGCTGCGCTTCAGCGCCTGTAGCAGCTGAGCAATGCGGTCATCGCGACGTGTTTCCATAGTTCCTCGGGATAAAAAAGTGAACCCCCGCAGGGCGGGGGCTCAAGTGTAACCTGTCAGGTTGGGGTTAGTCACGTATCCAGCCTTTGCGGATCGGGATAGCGAAAATGGCGCGATAAAGCGAAGACAGCGTGCGGTAAAGCGCTTCGCCAAAGAGGCTCCACAGGATAGCCGCGCTCACGCAGCCAATCAGCCCCACCAGGAAACCGCCCACCATATCCAGCGGCCAGTGAACGCCCAGGTAAACGCGAGACCAGGCGATAGCCAGGGCTGCCACCATCAGGACCGCACCGGACCACAGGCGATGCCAGAACAGGAAAGCCAGCGCGAAGGTAAAGATCACCGTTCCGTGATCGCTCGGGAACGAGTCATCCGGCGCGTGGTGCAGGAAGGTATAGCCGACGCGATCGACAAAAGGACGATCGTGCGGGAACGCATGGCCGAGAATGTAGCTGACCAGGACGCTTACCCCGAGCGCCATCGCGACTTTAATCACCAGCTGGCGCTGCGCCTTCACCTGGCTGCGGGGACCCCACAGCCAGAGAATCGCAGCCAGTGCAGGCACGATGCTGATCAGATCTTTTGCCAGAAAGGTGGCAAAATCGATCGTCCACTCAGGCGAGGCCGGCGTGGCGTTGATCAGATAAAACAGCTGATAATTCAGATTCTCTAACATAGCGTTATCACTCTTTAGCAAACCGGATGGAAATAAGTCCGTAGACCACCACCTGGGAAAACCAGACCCACCACCCGGCCCACAGGTTGTGAGAGAAAAAATGCGCCCCGCGCATGACCTGGCCGTAGCCCATCGCCAGACCTAACACCACGCCCAGCGCGACGAAGCACCAGGCGAGACGCGGACGCTCGCGCCAGAAGGCAAAAAACAGCCCCATCACCATAAAGCCGCTGGATGCATGACCGCCGGGAAAACAGCGCCCCGGACCGCTGTCAGCAGGGACGGCGCTGAACAGGGGATAAGACATAGCCTTACCGCCATATTCCACCAGATCCCACGGGCAGCTGTGATGGCTCATGCTTTTCAGCACGCCTACCACCAGCGCGCCAACGCCCATCAGTAGCGCCGCCGTCACCAGCCTTGCGTTGCGCTTGTAGGCGCCGTAAAACAGCGCTACGGCACCTAAGCCGATAGCGATGTACTTCGCCAGTCGGTGGTTCAGCAGATCCAGCAGGTGGTCCTTCTGGAGCGGAAAGCTCTGCGTTGCCGCGTCATACCAAAAGCCGGTGATCCATCTGTCGAGCGCTTCACTGCGCGATAGCCACGTAAAGACCACGGCAAGGGCGATCAGTACGAAAAGCTGATAACCATAAAAGCGGGTCGGTAAGCGGTAAAGTCGTTTTGTCTTATTTGTCTGTAAGTTAGACAATTCTGAACGGCTGGAGGTGAGTGCCATAATTTGGGATCGTTGACGAGTAATCGCGCTATCATAAAAGTGTCAACTTAAGGAAACCTTAAACGAAGACGATATGTGCTTTATTTCTGTTTATCCTCGATAAATCACTATCTCGGGCTGCGGCATTTCATTAAACTCGTCGCGATTTTGTCATTATAAAGAGATTGCATGTTAAACCGTTCTTCTTCTGGTTCACGTCTGGGTCGTCAGGCGTTGCTTTTCCCTCTGTGTCTGGTGCTCTACGAATTCTCTACCTATATCGGCAACGATATGATCCAGCCCGGTATGCTGGCCGTTGTGGCGCAGTACAACGCGGGTATTGAGTGGGTGCCGACCTCCATGACCGCCTATCTGGCCGGCGGCATGTTTTTACAGTGGCTGTTAGGCCCGCTGTCGGATCGTATTGGCCGTCGTCCGGTAATGCTGACGGGCGTGGTGTGGTTCATCGTCACCTGTCTCGCCACGCTGCTGGCGCAAAACATTGAACAATTTACCCTGCTGCGTTTCCTGCAGGGGGTGAGCCTGTGCTTTATCGGCGCCGTGGGGTATGCCGCCATTCAGGAGTCGTTTGAAGAGGCGGTATGTATCAAAATTACCGCGCTGATGGCGAACGTCGCGCTGATCGCCCCCTTGCTCGGGCCGCTGGTGGGGGCCGCGTGGGTGCACGTTGCGCCGTGGGAAGGGATGTTTGTGCTCTTTGCGCTTCTCGCCGCCTTCGCGTTCTTTGGCCTGCACCGGGCGATGCCGGAAACGGCCACCCGCATCGGCGAGAAACTCTCGCTGAAAGAGCTGGGTCGGGATTACAAAGAAGTGCTGAAGAACGGCCGCTTTGTGGCGGGCGCGCTGGCGACCGGGTTCGTTAGCCTGCCGCTGCTGGCGTGGATCGCGCAGTCGCCGGTCATTATCATCAGCGGTGAAAAGCTCAGCAGCTACGAGTATGGCCTGCTGCAGGTGCCGATCTTTGGCGCGCTGATTATCGGGAACCTGGTGCTGGCACGTTTGACGTCACGACGCACCGTGCGTTCCCTGATTATCATGGGCGGCTGGCCGATTGCGGCAGGGCTGATTCTGGCTGCGGTCGCGACCGTCGCGTCATCCCACGCCTATCTGTGGATGACGGCGGGGCTCAGCCTCTATGCCTTCGGAATTGGCGTGGCCAACGCCGGGCTGGTGCGCCTGACGCTGTTTGCCAGCGAGATGAGTAAAGGCACGGTGTCAGCGGCGATGGGAATGCTGCAGATGCTGATTTTTACCGTCGGTATTGAAGTGAGCAAGCATGCCTACGCGATGGGCGGCAACGGGCTGTTCAGCCTGTTTAACCTCGCCAACGGCGCGCTGTGGGTTGGCCTGATGGTGGTGTTCCTGAAAGATAAACGCGTCGGGAACGCCCTGCAACCATAATCTTTTTTCCCTCTCCCCTTTGGGGAGAGGGCCAGGGTGAGGGGCGAGGGCACCAGACCGCACGCGGTCAATTAAACGGTGCCTCCCCGTTCAACACCTTCTCAATCACGTTTAAAACGCCTTCATCGTTATTGTGCGGCGCTTCAAAACGCGCCGCCTCTTTGATGTGCGGTCTGGCATTCGCCATCGCAAAGCTGAACCCGGACTGGCGCAGCATCTCCACGTCGTTGCCGCTGTCGCCGAAGGCCACCACTTCGCTATCGTCAATGCCCCAGCGCTTTTGCAGGATCCGCAGGCCGTTAGCTTTGTGCACGCCGGGGATAATCAGGTCGATACTGCCGTGACCGGTGGTGACGGGCACCATGATGTCGCTCAGCTTTTCATGCAGCAGCGCCTGAATCCGCGGAATTTCATCGTCAGAGACGTTAAGCCCGAACTTGAAGAAAATATCGTTCAGGTTATCGAAATCGCTGACCATTTCGAGGCGGTGGTAATACTTCGCCGCGATATCCTTAAAGCCCTCGTCATAGCATTTCAGCGTGTACGCGCTGCTTTTCCCGCAGGCGATGATCTCAATGCCCGGAACCTCGTTTAGCACGTTCGCGACGGTCTCGAAATGGGCTTTCGACAGTTCACCGTTAAAGACATCTTCACCTTCGCTCACGACCCAGCCGCCGTTTTCGGCGACGAACGCGATTTCATGCGCTATCTCCGGGAAAAAGGAGATCAGCTGGTAATACTGGTTGCCGCTGGCGACCACGAAGCGAATGCCTTGCGCCTTCATGCGGGCGTACTGCGCCAGAAAGCGCGGCCGATTATAGGTCTTGGCATCGCTCAGAAAAGTACCATCCATGTCGACGGCGATCAGTTTAACGCTCATATCCCTTCTCCAGTGTCGTTTGATTCGTTTCCGGCTTTGCCACCGCGCGCGCCACCAGCGCCGCGATGATGACCAACCCTAACACCACCAGCATGGCGCTGCGCAGCCCGTAGTGCTCGCCGAGGAAGCCGAGCAGCGGCGGCCCGACCAGGAAGGCGAGATAACCGGTAGTTGCCACCACGCTGACGCGCGTCGGGGCATCCGGGCCGGTGTCGCTGGCGGCGGAAATGGTCAGCGGGAAGCCAAGTGATGCCCCCAGTCCCCAGAGAATCACGGAAACGCCCGCAATCCAGTCCACGTCCACAAAGATGATCATCGCGATACCCAGGCCGCCGAGCAGGGCGCTGGCGCGCACCACCGCCACGCGGCTATAGCGGTCGATAAACCAGCCGCCGGTGAAGCGACCTACGGTCATCCCGAGCGTAAACCCGGCGTAAATCAGCGAGCCGGAGGTCGGGCTAAAGCCGTGACCGTCCACCATCAGCAGCGGCAGCCAGTCGTTGGCGGAACCTTCCGCGAACGCCATCGCCAGCACCACCACGCCGATCAGCATCAGCTGGAAGTCGCGGTAGAAGGGCAGCCCTTTTTCAGCCGAGTGCTGTTCGTCAGCGGAGTTTTTACCGGTGCCGTCCGGGATGGCCCGGATGCCGGTCAGGATCGGAATGATGCACACCAGCGCCGCCAGCAGGATATGCAGATTCGCGCTCACGCCGGTGGCCGTCAGCGCCATCCCCACGCCCGCACCGGCCAGCGTGCCGAGGCTGTAAAAACCGTGCATCATCGGCAGCACGGTTTTATTCATCTCACGTTCGACCGCCGCCCCTTCCACGTTGATGGCAACTTCCGCCGACCCAAAGCTTCCACCAAATACCGTCAGGCCCAGGGCGAACAGCACCGGCGAGGCACACCACAGCGCCACGCTTAATATGCCCATCCCGAACACGGCAAAGCACATGGTGGTGCGGATCACCGCTCGCGTACCAAAGCGCTTTACCAGCCACGCGGAGCAGAGGATGCCGCTCATGGAGCCTATCGACAGGCCGAACAGCACGATGCCCATCTCGGCGGTAGAAACGGACAAAATATCGCGAATGGCGGGAGTGCGCGTGGCCCAGGAGGCCATCAGCAGGCCGGGAATGAAGAAGAACATAAACAGCGCCCACAGGCGTCGCTGCAGGGCTTTACGGGGAGAGGTCTGCGTCATTGGGGTAGCACCAGAAGTACAACAATAGCGACAACACTAGCAAGTTTGTGTACATTTGTACACAAACCACGTGAGGAATTTATGAGCAGACCACCGAACGATCCGCATCGCCGGGAGAAGATCCTGCAGGCAACGCTCGATACTATCGCTGAGCACGGTATTCACGCCGTCACGCACCGTAAAATCGCCACCTGCGCGGGCGTGCCGCTGGGGTCGATGACCTACTATTTTGACGGCATGGAGCCGCTGCTGGAGGAGGCCTTCACGTGGTTTACCCGGCAGATGTCGCAGCAGTACCGGGATTTCTTCGCCGGCGTCACCGGGCCGGAAATGGCGTGCGAATCTATCACCACGCTGATCCACAGCTCGCAGGTGACCACGCCGCACAACATGGCGCTGATGTATCAGCTCTACGCTTTTATGCACCGCAGCGCGGCGCTCAAAACGGTGATGCAGGACTGGATGAAAATGAGCCAGACCACGCTGGAGCAGTGGTTCGACCCGGTTACCACCCGCGCCCTGGACGCGTTTATCGAAGGGATGACGCTGCACTATGTCACCGACCGGGCGCCGTTAACCCGCGAAGAGATCCGGGCAATGGTGGGGAGAATTGCGGGCGAGGGCGGCTGCTAGGTTGCGCCCGCGGTCATATTGACGGTGGTTCCCGTCATAGCGCCTGCCGCATCTGAGGCCATAAACGTAATCGTGTCTGCCACCTGTGCCAGCGTCGGCAGGCGATGCGTCAGGGTGCTTTGCGCGGCACCGCTGAGAAACTGCTCAACCGTAATACCCATCGCCTGCGCCCGGGCGGCGAAAATGGCTCCCACATACGAACCCGCCTGCACCGCGTCTGCTATCGCATGCGAACGCACGCACAGCACGCGAATATTTTGTGTCCCAAGTTCCGCCGCCAGCGCCCGGGTCAAGGCTTCCGTTCCCGCGCAGCCGACGATATGCCCGAGGTGGCCCGCGATCGTCATGTTCGCGGCAGGCGCGACGACGGTAATAATGACTCCACCATGCTCGCCGCCCATGCGGGGCGACACGGCTTTCGCAATGTTAAAGTAGGCGGCCAGGAAGGGATCAAAACCCTGCCTGAACTCATCGAGCGTTAACGTCTCAAGGCGTTTGCCCTGATCGTGCATAAAGCCCGTGGCGTTGACGACGATATCAATGCGGGCAAGGTCCGGGAGCTGCGAGGAATCATCGAGTGCATCGAACATAAACGTGCTGGCAGACCCACCGGCGGCGCGAATACGGCTGGCGACCTGCTCCAGCCTGGCGTGGTCGCGTGCGGCGAGGTACACATCCGCCCCTTCACGCGCCAGAGCGTGCGCCACTGAACTGCCGATGACGCCGCTTCCGCCGAAGATAACGGCGGTTTTGTTCTTAAAGCCCATAGCTGCATACCCTCACCAGGATTAACCCTCAGAAGTATGTGCTGGGTTTCGGCTGATGCAACCTGGCAGATGGGTGGGGTATGCGGCTGGAAGGCCTTACTGCGCCATTATCAACGGGTTACTTTGGCGAGATTTTTTTGCCGCTGGCGTCCACGACGGCTTCGCCATCCTCTTTCGTAAACGCCCCTTTCTGCGCATCCGGCAGGATGTCGAGGACGACTTCAGACGGGCGGCACAGGCGGGTACCCAGCGGCGTCACCACGATCGGACGATTAATCAGGATCGGGTGCTGCAGGATAAAATCAATAAGCTGGTCGTCGGTGAACTTATCGTCGGCAAGGCCGAGCTGTTCATAGGGCTCCACGTTTTTACGCAGCAGATCCCGCACTGAAATGCCCATCTCGGCAATCAGGGTGGTCAGCTTATCGCGCGACGGCGGGGTTTCCAGATAAAGGATAATCTCTGGCTCCGTGCCGCTGTTGCGGATCATCTCCAGCGTGTTGCGCGAGGTTCCGCAGGCCGGGTTGTGATAAATGGTGATGTGGCTCATATCAGTGGCTCATTACAGTGTGAAGGAGAGACGTAGCGCCAGCGCGGCGAGCGTCACAAACAGGACCGGCAGCGTCATAACGATGCCCGTCCGGAAATAGTAGCCCCAGGTGATCGTCATGTTTTTCTGCGCCAGCACGTGGAGCCAGAGCAGGGTGGCGAGGCTGCCGATAGGCGTGATTTTCGGCCCCAGATCGCAGCCAATCACGTTGGCGTAAATCATCGCTTCCTTGATCAAACCTGTCGCCGTACTGCCCTCGATGGAGAGCGCGCCAATTAGCACCGTGGGCATATTGTTCATTATGGATGACAGAAACGCGGTGATGAACCCGGTTCCCAGCGTGGTGGCCCACAGCCCGTGTCCGGCCAGGCTATCCAGTACGCCTGTGAGAGAGTCCGTCAGCCCGGCATTGCGCAGGCCATACACCACCAGATACATCCCCAGCGAAAAGATAACGATCTGCCACGGCGCGCCGCGCAGCACTTTTCCGGTGTTTATCGCATGTCCGCGTTTTGCGACAGCGAATAAAATCAGCGCGCCGACGGTCGCGATGGCGCTGACCGGAATGCCGAGAGGTTCAAGCACAAAGAAACCGACGAGAAGCAGCAGCAGGACGATCCAGCCCGTTCTGAACGTCGGGAGGTCGTGAATGGCCCGCGCGGGCTCGCGGAGTTTTGCAAGGTCATATTCCGGGGGGATTTCCTTGCGAAAGAACAGATGCAGCATCACCAGCGTTGCGGCAATCGCGGCGATATCTACCGGGATCATCACCGAGGCGTATTCGCTGAACCCCAGCTTAAAGAAGTCTGCCGACACGATGTTGACCAGGTTGGACACAATCAGCGGCAGGCTGGCGGTATCGGCGATGAAGCCCGCCGCCATCACAAACGCCAGCGTGGCCTGCTTGCTGAACCCCAGCGCCAGCAGCATGGCGATCACGATAGGGGTCAGGATCAGCGCCGCACCGTCATTGGCAAACAGCGCCGCCACGGCTGCGCCCAGCAGCACGATATACGTAAACAGCAATCGCCCGCGACCGTTCCCCCAGCGGGCAACGTGCAGCGCCGCCCACTCGAAAAAGCCGGACTCATCCAGCAGCAGGCTGATAATGATGACGGCGATAAACGTTGCCGTGGCGTTCCAGACGATATTCCACACCACAGGTATATCGTTAATGTGAATCACGCCGCTGGCCAGCGCCAGTACGGCGCCGATAGTCGCGCTCCAGCCGATACTGAGCCCTTTGGGCTGCCAGATGACCAGTACCAGCGTAAACAGAAAAATAGCCCCTGCCAGAAACATCTTCTACTCCGTTATATCTGTTTTTGTGAATGTGTTTTGCCTAGCACGAGCCTGAAAGTCGGTTTTTAAGCTTCATGCGCGTCTCTTCCCGCAGGCAGTTCCAGCTGTTGTCGATAACGGTTGCCGCCCATGCAGGCATGTTGGGAGACAAACGGTAATGGACCCATTTCCCCTCGCGACGGTCGATAACCAGCCCGGACTCGCGCAGCAACGCCATGTGGCGGGAGACCTTAGGCTGCGACTCGGTGGTTGCGGAGCACAGATCGCAGACGCACAGCTCGCCCGCTTCGCGGAGCAGCATGACGATGGCGAGCCGCGTTTCGTCGGAGAGGGTTTTAAAGAGCTGGAGTGGGTGGAGCATGGGCGTTCCTGCAGGTGGAATGATTTATATATGTTTAATCATATATGTTTTGATTGCAGGATAGAAGCGGAGATGAGAGGTACGGGAATTTCAGGCAACAAAAAACCCATTTATGTAAACGGGTTAGTGAAAACAATTACTTGCATGATAATCAATGAGTTAGGTTGGTGGTAAGAAGTGGCGATTACGGGGTAATGCCAACCGCTGCCGCCACTTTGTCGCCACTTGGCAGGGTAGCTAACGGGTTGAAGCGTAGGGCAGTTTCAAGGTGATCAGGTGCCAGGTGAGCATAGCGCATGGTCATTTTTATGTCGTGGTGGCCGAGAATTTTCTGTAGGGCAAGAATGTTTCCGCCCGACATCATAAAGTGCGCTGCAAATGTGTGGCGCAGAACGTGGGTAAGCTGGCCGCGCGGAAGCACGATGGAGGTTTTGTCCATCACAGACAAAAACTGGAAGTAGCAATCCGTAAAGAATTTGAAGCCGTCAAGGGCAATAATTTCCTCGTAAAGCTCTTTGCTAATCGGAATGCTTCGGTTCTTTTTGCCTTTGGTCCTGACGAATGTGATCCGGTACTTTGTGACCTGGGAGCGGGTGAGGTTCACCGCTTCGCGCCAGCGTGCTCCGGTGCTCAGGCAGATTTTGACAACCAAAGCGAGAAGGGGGCTTTGGCGATTGTAGTCATAGAGTAGTTCAGTTATTTGCTCATGCGTTAGCCAGGCCATTTCTTTTTCGGCAATGGTGAACTTACGCATGTTCTCCAGCGGGTTCGGTGCTGCCCATTCTCCGAGTCGGGCCAGTTCGCTAAAAACGCCACTCAGATAGCTTTGTTCGAGGTTGATTGTTACCGGGCTGGCACCTTTCTTCCACTTCTCACTAAAATAGATTTCACCCGTCAGGCGTTTGTCACGGTAATGCGCGAACAATTTCGAGCTGAGATCAGTAGCAAGAGGGTTTCCGAGTGCATCGACCATCAGGACCAACTTGTCGTAAACATGTTCACCAGCGGTAAGAGATTTGCCGTGCAGTTTGAACCAGAGTTCAACTACGTCTTTCAGAGTCCGACGGTCTACCGATTCACCTAACCATGGCTTAGACTCTGCCTCATCCATCGTGTGACGCTCAAAGGACAATGCTTCGCCTTTGGTGGCGAACTGCTTGCGTACACGACGCCCGCTGCGCCCGGCGGGGTAGCATTCACAAATCCATTTTCCTGTGTCGAGTTTTCGTACTGCCATAAAAAAAGCCCTCATGTCTGAGGGCTAAATTTAACTGTATGTTTGGACAGTGGTCAATGTTTGGTATATTTTTTGTATACATCGAATGTTTTTACTTCTGCATTTCCCATCTCAGCGACTGCATCAACATTGTATAAATGTTAAATAAAAATGTTTTTAAAGTGAGAACAAGAAAAACAGCACTACTGCCAACTATTATATACACTATTTTAACACTAATTATTTTTTCACAATGAGGGATCATTAGCGCTTTAAGTATTTTTGTAATTAAACCATTTTCCTGTCCAAACATGAGAATGATTAAGTAAATAATAGACCATGTGATAAAATGGATGAAAACTCGCATGAAAACGCCATAAACATATTTCAAATAACTAAGGTTATATTTAGGGTGCTTAACTTCCATTAGAGCAAGGAAAAGTTCGGGTTTGTTTATTGTAGCAAAAATAGTAAATCCTGTTATCAGAAAGCCAAGGGTTGTAGTGGTGAAACCAAAAATTAAAGGAGCCCATTGTCTTACTGATGATATTAACTCTACAGATGAAGAAAGCCAGAAGGCATTGAAAGTTAATGCCAAAGATAATGCTAATGTAAAATAGAAATCAAAGGTGTTTATCTTTATTTCTCTTGTTAGTCTATATACATCAAACAAAGATGTCTCTTTAACTAACTCATTTGGGTCAAATGTATATTTCATGCTAGAGCCACCTATTAATGATAGATGTTATCTTTGATATGATATTAGCACGATCTGGACGATTAGGTACAATAATATCACCCTCTTCCTTTAATTCATTAAATGAGATATACGCCTCTCTAGACGCTTTTTCTAAATCTGAATCTAAATCAGGTTTAGGTGTTTTGAGAGTAAAGCTCTCATTATTCCCAGAGAGTGTAGCACCATTTTCATCTTTCCCTGAGATAACAACTTTTGAATTTGCCATTTGTGTTGCGCTTGTTGTTTTTTCGACAACTGCACTTGAGTTTAATCCATCTTCTGTTCTGTTTGTGTATACCAATTGAGCCTTATTACTGTTCAAGTCCTCTTTTTCTCTTTCAATTTTACGCCAAAAATCATCAAGAGATATATTTTCACTATTTGTAGGAAGAAGTTCTATGGATAATCTATTTACGACTGAAAAGAGCTCCACGAAGTTATTTAAAGTTCTAGGGTCAGTCAATGGTGTTACACGTAGTTTTGGTACCCCAAGTTTTTCATAAATATCTTTCTTGTAAATTCTTTTAACATGAGGTTTTTTCTTTCTGGTTCTTTTATTTTTAAGAATCTCATAGTCAACGAAAGAGTTGTAGCGTTTTGCTAAACAGTGTTTACTCGTATTTTCAAACTCTTCAAGAGTTGGTGCGCCAGCAACTTCTTTGCATAGCATTAATCTATGGTCATTAAGAATTAGGATGAATATTGAGCTGGGATGGCTTTCAAGTGTTTGGTGATCTTGAATTATCACACCATCTCGGAATATTTGATCACGTTTTAATGTGGTTTTTTTTATTATTCTTCCGCAAATGGCAATTGTAGGAAAAGGCAATGGGCCTTCAAACTGAGCATCAATAGTGTCTAAAGAGATTAAGCGTGTCTCTGTAAAGAAATACTCTGTGTCTTTAAATTTCCTAATGTATTTTTGATCTGAGAATGAAGGTAAAACTATGCTTTCAAAAGCATCCAGTAGTACTTTATCTGTACCAAAATTCAATGTGTAGTTAGCAAATTCAATTGTTTTTGTGAAACTCATGCTTAAACCCTTCTTTTTATTATGCCTTTAATGTGGTTATTAATTTCTATATCAGTTGCACCACACTCAAAACTATATTTTTCATTTTCAACTCGGATGCGATTGTTTGGTAGTTTGTAAACACTCCTTAAACTAAATTGACCATCAATCGATATTAACCATAGTCCATCAACGAGATTATACTCTTTACTTATAATATAAGATTCGTAATTATCATTAACAATATAAGGCTGGTTTAGGATCTCAGGTAAAAGCTCTCGAGAAATAGAACGCTGTTGAATATTGATTAGTTCTCCATCATGCAGGTCAAAGGAGTCTAATGTGATGAGTTCAGTGGTGCTGATTTGATTCAGCAAGCCCTTACCTGATGTTAACCATTCGAGTGAAACACCGGTTTCCAATGAGCATCTTATAACCCAGTCAGCGGGGAATATATCTCGCATGTAGCGAGTAGCCATAGTGCTCTTAGATACGCCTAAATGGTCACATAGAGCTTGACGGGTTGAGAACCCGTATGCCTCAACCAGACGTTCAATTGCCTTCTTTCCACCGGAATTGAAATCCAAAAGTCCTCCAAAACAATCTGAATTGCATTGACAGATTCCAAAAGCGATCTTAAAGTTGAACTCGAAGTGTTCTTTTGGAGCCTTCACAACTAATCACGATAAACAACGGCTCGCCACAAGCCGAACTAAAGAAGGAATGTTGCACCATGACCCCAAACATTTCAATCACTCTGAATACACCGCACGTCACAATTGAGCGCTATAGCGAACTTACAGGCCTTCCAGTCGATACGATCAATGACATGTTGGCTGATGGTCGCCTTCCGCGCCATCGTCTCCGTAAAGATAAAAAGCGCGAAAAAGTCATGATTAACATTGCTGCTCTGACTGTAGATGCACTATCGGCTTAAGAAATTTTTTGCTTATCGCACTCATCTTTAAGGTTCGATATTGCGATAAGTACGGAGATGAAAACTATGTTTGATTATAAAGTTTCCAAACACGGACACTTTAATGAAGCTTGCCGCACCTTCGCTCTACGCCACAACATGGCGAAGCTGGCAGAACGTACAGGTATGAACGTTCAGACCCTGCGTAACAAGCTCAACCCGGAGCAACCGCATCAGCTCACAGCGCCCGATATCTGGCTGTTAACCGATCTCACCGAAGATTCAACGCTGGTTGATGGATTTCTGGCGCAGATTCATTGCCTGCCATGCGTCCCTACCAATGAAGTCGCACGGGAGAAAATGCCGCAGTACGTCCTGAAAGCCACCGCCGAGATCGGTCGTGTTGCTGCAAGTGCGGTTTCTGGTGTTCAGCTAAATGCTACCACCCGCCGCCAGGTTGTCGAAAGCGTCAACTCCGTTACTCGGCTGATGGCGCTTACAGCCATTTCACTGCAGGCGCGTTTACAGGCCAATCCTGCAATGGCCAGTGTCGTCGATACCGTGACAGGTCTTGGCTCTTCTTTTGGGCTGAGCTGAGGTGTTTATGTTGAATAACGAACCTTCATTCGCATCACTGCTGGTTAGGCAAAGCCCGGCAATGCATTACGGTCATGGCTGGATTTACTTACCTGACGGGAAAAAGTGGCATCCGTGTATTGAATTGTCTCCCCGGCAGCAGGCTGTCCGGGGAACTGGCAAAAAGAGTTTGCTACAACGTCTAAGTATTAACGTGGCAGGCAACCTGCAAACCAGGCGAAAAGCTTTTCCTGGACGCCAAGCTTAGTGTCATCAGGCCGACCACATGCAATAGCAGCTCTTTTGTAGGCTGGATTTAACAAAGAACCGAAAGGTGCGGAATCAGAGTGATGCAGCATTTTCAACTTTTGTGCAATCAGTTCCGGGGTCAGTTCATTCCCTGCATAAAGCAATTCCCCGTAATGGCGGCTTTGTACGCTAGCACGTTCGGAAATAATAGCTGGTTGCCACACAAGTTGAATTGTCGCGATAACGACAACTGGCAAAGCGAACAACCATTCCAGACCGGTGTCCGCAAACACAGCAGTACCGCTAATAAGCTGAATGGCTGTCATCAATTTGTCAGCTCTACCGTGAAGCGTTGCCGTCATAACCTCAAGGTAATAACTGTAATGCAGTTGGAAGTATTCGGAGCTTTGTTTAGTCATGCCGGAATCCTATTTTTTATCCTGTCCCGGCGCTGGTTGAGGTGCAGGAGCAGGGCGAGGCAATACGTGGAAGTTGTCAGAGTCTGACATCAGGTTTCTCCTTCGGTGGGTAGATGATTGTTGGCGCAAATAGTCTACCACTAAGGCACGTGCCGGGCGTGCATAAAAATCCCCGGCTTCACTTTAAACATTCTTTGGTTCAGTGGGTTATGTGGATGTTTAACCATTTAAGTTCAGGTCGCTTGTGAGGTTGAACAATGGCTATAGAAGGTAACACGGCGACAGTTCCGCTTAGCCCCGGTCAGCGCCTGAATGGGCTGAACCACATCGCGGAGCTGAGAGCAAAAGTGTTTGGTCTGAATATTGAGCGGGAGCTGGAGCGGTTTATTAATGAGTTGCGCGATCACCGCGACATTAACCACAAACAAAACGAGAGGGCACTGGCCGCCATATTCTTCATGGCAAAAATTCCGGCAGAACGTCACAGCGTCAATATTAATGAGCTGACCACTGACGAAACGCGGGAGCTGATTAAAGCAATGAATCATTTTCGTGCAGTAGTGAGCTTATTTCCCAAACGGCTAACCATGCCGAACTAACCCAAAACAGAAATTAATGGCGTAAACCCGCCGGGCATTCTTTTGCCCAAATTCAGGAGAAATGATTATGCGAAATAGTGAAACACGTATCACCAAAACCGGACCGGATGATGCCGGTTTATTCCAGCTGTTTAACGAGACTCGCCTAGATGAGCGTAAAAGCTGCGCCTTTGCCGTTTCCATCCGCATGGAGGCACTGGCGATCCACATCCTGAAAGAGGGAATGAACGGAGTGGAGGCGGCAGAACTACTGCGCCGTGAAGTTGCTCGTTATGAAGCTGAATCACGCGGAGACTGGCACTGATGGCTGATTTCATGGATCTCGTACAGCAGCGCATCGAAGAAAACTTGCAGCGCCATATCCAGAATGCTCGTGTCAGAAAGCCAGGCATTGCCCGCGTTATTTGCATCGACTGCGAGGCACCAATCCCAGTAGCTCGCAGGCAAGCCATCCCTGGCGTGCAGTGCTGTGTTGCGTGCCAGGAAATCGCTGAGCTGAAAGGGAAGCACTATACCCGAGGTGCCCTGTGAGCTTCGGAGCCTGCCAGTGATGTCTGAATTAACAAACGACAAAGGCGGCCCGAATAAGGCCGCCGGGGTTTTCCCATGGAATGCCCCGAAAAAATCAGTAAACCCCTATCTGGACCCGGCGGAAGTTGCGCCGGTGTTTGCACTTTCAAACCTGATCACTCTCTACACTGCGGATAACGAGCAGCAACAGCTACGCCGTGATGCGCTGAGTGATGAGGTATGGGAACGCTATTTCTTCAATGAATCCCGTGATCCAGTTCAGCGTGAAATGGAACACGACCAGCTCATCAGTCGCGCCAAAATGGCCCGTGAGCAACAGCGCTTTAATCCCGATTTAGTCATTCTGGCCAACGTCAGCGCCGAACCCACCCACGTCAGCAAACCTCTGCTGGAGCGAATTAAATTCTTCCGTGGGCTGGGAAGGCCAAAGGCTTATTCCCGCTATCTACGCGAAACCATCAGGCCGTGTCTTGAGCGACTGGATAACGTACGTGAAAGTCAGGTGTCTGCCTCATTCCGGTTTATGGCGAGCCATGAAGGGCTGGAGGGGCTGCTTGTACTGCCTGAAATGAATCAGGAGCAGGTTAAGCGTCTTTCCACGCTGGTTGCGGCACATATGAGCATGTGTCTCGATGAAGCCTGCAGCGATATGTTTGTGACTAATGACGTCAAACCGGAACAAATTCGCCAATCATGGGAAAAGGTAGCCGCTAAGGCAATGCGCCTTGATGTGATCCCACCTGCCTTTGAACAGCTGCGCCGCAAGAAATGCCGTCGCAAGCCAGTACCTTATGACCTTATTCCGGGTTCGCTGGCGCGTATGCTGTGTGCAGACTGGTGGTATCGCAAACTGTGGCAGATGCGCTGCGAGTGGCGGGAGGAACAGCTGCGTGCTGTTTGCCTGGTCAACAAGAAAGCGTCCCCGTATATCAGCTATGAAGCTGTGATCCACAAACGCGAGCAGCGCCGTAAATCGCTAGAGTTTTTTCAGTCGCACGAGCTGGTCAATGCCGACGGTGACAGGCTGGACATGGAAGATGTGGTGAATGCTAGCAGCAGCAATCCAGCGCACCGTCGTAATGAAATGATGGCCTGTGTGAAAGGACTGGAGCTGATCGCAGAAATGCGCGGCGACTGCGCCGTGTTCTATACTATCACCTGCCCGTCACGCTTCCACGCCACGCTCAACAACGGCAGACCCAATCCGAAGTGGACCAGCGAAACGGTCCGGCAGAGCAGTGATTATCTTGTCGATACCTTCGCCGGATTCCGCAAAGCCATGCATAAAGCCGGGCTGCGCTGGTATGGCGTGCGCGTTGCCGAGCCGCATCACGACGGCACAGTGCACTGGCATCTACTGTGCTTTATGCGCAAGAAAGACCGTCGCACACTTACTGCGCTTCTGCGCAAATTCGCCATTCGTGTAGACCGCGCCGAGCTGGGCAACAACACCGGCCCGCGCTTCAAGTCTGAACTCCTTAACCCACGTAAAGGCACGCCGACCAGCTACATCGCCAAATACATCAGTAAGAACATCGACGGGCGCGGGCTGGCAAAAGAAATCAGCAAGGAAACCGGCAAATCACTGCGTGACAACGCGGAACATGTCAGTGCCTGGGCATCCCTGCACCGTGTCCAGCAGTTCCGTTTCTTCGGTATTCCAGGACGTCAGACATACCGCGAGCTGCGTTTGCTGGCTGGGCAGGCAGCGAGAGCGCAGGGCGATAAAAAAGCAGGTGCGCCGGTGCTGGAAAATGCGCGGCTTGATGCCGTGTTAGCTGCCGCTGATGCGGGCTGCTTTGCCACCTATATCATGAGGCAGGGCGGCGTTCTGGTTCCCCGCAAACATCACCTTATCAGAACCGCATATGAGTTTAACGATGAGCCTGGCACCTACGGCGATTACGGCATCCGTATCTATGGCATCTGGTCCCCGATTGTTGAGGGCCGGATCTGCACGCACGCAATGAAGTGGAAAATGGTTCGTAAGGCCGTTGACGTTCAGGAGGCGACAGCCGACCAGGGCGCTCGCGCCCCTTGGACTCGGACTCGTGGCAATAACTGTCCCCCTGTTGAAAAAATGTACCAGACAGGGGGAGAACTTTCGGGCAGCAAAGAACCTGCAGCGCAGCCGGACTTCGAGAACATGAGCAAAAAGGAACTGCGCGAGCTGACGGCAAGGCTGCGGCTGGTTAAACCGAAGCGACGAAAAGGCTACAAACAGGAAATTACGGAACACCAAAGGCTACAGCTCGATGCGGAGTTGCTGTCCAGAGGCTTTGAAGCCAGTGAAACGGAAGTGGATCTGCTTCTGCGTGGCGGCAGCCTACCATCTGGAGCCGGGCTGCGCCTGTTCTACCGGAACCAGCGCCTACAGGAGGATGACAAATGGCGTCAGTGGTACTGACAGCTCAGATAAATGGCATATCTATTAATCAAAGAGTTAGCTGAGTAAAAAACCATTTCAGCTTTAAAATTATATGATGTACTGTATGTATAAACAGTAATATTGGGAGGGAGTTGTGAACGATTTGTTCATGGAGTCACTTGCACTGCAGCGGATAGAACTTATGGCCCGGCTGGTTGCCAGCTCAGATTGTAGCGATGACGACAAGTAGGTTGCGATTTCGTGGCTGTCGGAGCTGACAAGCGATCTGGTTACCAGGGTGAATGATTATGGAGTAGGGCAGGATGAGAGTACGCATTAGTGATTTCGCACCATGGGAAACTCCCTCTCATATGGCATCCTGCGGTTTGAGAACGCAGTGCATGTCTATGGTGCATGGATTCGCATGATCCAAAAAGGATCGCAATGGGTCGGGGCCGCCAGAACTGGCGCGCTTTTCGGCCCGTCATGCGCCTGCATGAAAACCACTACACAAAGCGGGCAGGCGTGGCGGGGATACGAGCGCGCGCGTTGAGTTAAAATCTCTTGAGTTGATGAAAATAAGAGGTATTTTAATCTGGCACAGTAAAACCTAACAACTCATAAGGACAATGATAATAATGCAAATAGTTTCCGTTATAAATTACAAGGGTGGCGTTGGTAAAACAACAGTTACGTCTAATTTAGCAGCTGAATTAGCATTCCGAGGAAAGAATGTTTTAGTTCTGGATATGGATGCTCAAGCAAGCCTGACATTTTCGTTTCTAACTCCCGATTATTGGGATGAACATCTTAAAAATGAAAGGACCATTAAAAACTGGTTTGATTGTATTAGTCAGGGAGAGCAAACAATGCCTCTTTCGACTCTAAGAGTACGACCTGAACCAGTTAATAGTAGGTTTGGCAGAAATGGTGGATGCTTAGATTTAATTTCTTCCCACCTTGGGTTGATAAATGTTGATCTTGAACTTGCGACTCTTTTAGGAGGAGCAAGTCCTAGCCAAACTCAAAAAAAATATCTTAAAGTTCATGGCAAGCTTAGAGAGGAACTTCAAATTCTAGCTGATGAAATGAATTATGATATCGTTTTAATTGATTGCCCACCTAACTTTAATATCGTAACAAAAAATGCGTTAATTGCATCGGATAAAATTTTAATACCAGCCAAGCCTGACTATTTGTCAACGCTAGGCATCGATTATTTAAAAAGAAGCGTAGATTCTCTGGTTACAGACTATAATTTCTATGCCGATAAAGATGAAGATTATGAAAGAGTATCTCCTGAAATTCTCGGAGTAGTTTTTACTATGATTCAAATTAATTCTGGGCAACCTATTGCCGCGCAAAGACAGTATATTGCGCAGACAAAACGTCTGGGTGTTCCCGTATTTGATGCTATTTTTAGAGAGAATAAAACTATCTTTGCTGATGCCCCTAGAGATGGAATTCCTGTAGCATTAATTGGCTACTCGCATTCAACTCACTCTTCTATTGTTGGAGAGATTGAGGATTTTGTTGATGAATTCCTTCAAAAGATTGGAGAATAAAAGTGAGTAAAGCTAAAACTTTAACTATGCTGTTTCGTGAATTACAAGATGCAGTTCTTGAACTCAATGAGGGGGAATTGGAAAAAATTATTTCAGGTGAGTATCAATTCGTCCTTAAAGTAGTTAAAAAACGTGTTGGTACTAGTGCAAAGATAAGTTCAGTAGATGATTTTAGCTATGGCGAGTTGCTCAATTTACTTAACCAATGCGAGTCGAGAGAACAAGGTAATGAGCTTTTGTCGCGTGAGCTTAAGACTAAATCTGAGTTTGAAAAGTTCGCGCGTCATGTTGAAGTTGCTGTAATGAAAAGTGATAAGGTCGAGAAGATTAGAGATAATATTATTGAGTCGACAGTAGGTGCTAAACTCCGTTCTGATGCTATTCAAAATAAAAAGTAATTAATAGCCGCCAATTTGGCGGCTATTTTTTGTAATTCATAATTCATAATTCATAATTCATAAAACTAATGATATTTTCGTCAAGCCACCTATTTAACTCTTCCAGTCGTTTCTGAAGAGGCAATAGTTCATTACGCACAAACACATTCGCTGCCTTCTCCACATCCCCAAACCCCCCAACATTACTCGGCATAATCCCCATCATCTGCGGCGGAACGCGGTGCGCTGCCATCATGTCGTCCCGGCTCACGTTCTTGATGTTCAGAAACTCATCCTTCGCCGCGACCTCAGACAGCGGGATGATCTGAATCCCGTCTTTTTTACCGTTCGGTGAGTACATGAACAGGTTGCGGAAGTTGCCCGGTCCTTTGGCGTTTTTCATCGCTCGGCGGATGTTGTTCACGTCCTCCTGATTCTGCGCGGCGTCGGTCATGTACATGATGAATCCTGCATGGCTGCCATTGATGTAATACTTGCGGCGGAACAGCGTGGCGGATTCGTTGAGCAGGGCAGAGGGGATGGCGGACAGGTATTCCGGCAGACCGTAAATCTCTTGGTTTAAATCCGGCTCCATCAGGTGAAAGATGCTGCCTCTGGTGAACTCATAGGGCTGGGTGGTCATGCCGTATTGCACAAACCAGTAAGTATCCAGATCCACGCCGCGCCGGGTGTATTTCGCCAGCGACGGCTCCAGCGACAGAATGCCGCCGAGCCGGTTGGTGCGCTTTTCCAGATACGCGTTACCAAATACCAGATAGTCCTGCACAAACCGGCTGAACGCCTGCTGGCTCAGCAGCGGATGCGGAATAAAGGTGCTGGTCAGAATGTTGCGTTTTACCGCAATTGGGGAGCTGTGATGCACCGCCGCACGATAGGTGCGCGCCAACCCGTCAAAACTCACCGGCGGCTCATACCAGCGGTCCATCTGCACGCACTCCACATAATCAAGTAGCTCGCGGCGGTCCAGTACCGGGATCGGGTCGCCAAAGCTGAATGCTTCTGCAGATGCGCCGCTGCTGTGCTGAACTGCTGCACGGTTTTTCCTGTTCTTGCCCATCAAAATATCTCCACAATATTGCTGGTATTGGCGTATTCGCCCTGCAGCGGTTCGTTAAATAGGGCGTGCATCGTTGCCCAGGCCAGATCGGCATGGCTGGCTTCTTCGCTGCGGCTGGCTTCGTAGGTCGGGCGGTTGCCGCTGGCCGTGGTGGCGCGGCGGATTGCCATGAATGACTGTGCGATATCGGTGTGACCGGCGTCGAACTCCAGGCGGCGGTGGCTGATAATGTCGTACGCCTTGAGCACCAGGGCGTTTTTGACGTTGGGGTTGTAGACGAACTCGCGCACGGCCGTGAAGAACGCCTTCACGTTCTCATACACGCCGTGGCCGACGCCGGTGGAGTCGATGCCGATATAGGTCACGTTGTACTGCTGCGTCAGCTTTTTGATGGCGTCCGCCTGGGCGCGAAAGTCCATCCCGCGCCACTGGTGACGCTCCAGAATGCGAAACTTACCGCCCGGCACGGCAGGCGGCGCCATGACCACGCAACCTGCGCTGTCGCCGTTTTGCGTTCCCTTTGCCGGGTCGTAGCCGATCCACACTTCGCGCCAGCCAAACGGGCGCAGCGCCAGCGCGTGAAAATCTGACCAGACTTCCCAGCTGTCCACCATGCACGCCTGCAGCTCGGTGAGCGGAAACACGGACGCCAGATCGTCGATAAACTCGCACATCAGCAGATTCTGGTACTCGTCCGGGCTGTACTCCATGCGCAGCTGGTCGATGTCGAACAGGTTACACCCGCCGCGCACCGCATCTTCCACGGTGACAATCTGGCGATACTGCCCGTCCGGACACAGCAGGCCGGGAGCCAGGCTGCCGTGGGTCATGTCAATATCCACTTTGTCCGCTTTGGCGCGGCCCCGGTTGAACAATGCGCCGGACCAGAACGGATACGCGCTGTGCGTCAGGCTGGATGGCGTGGAGAAATAGGTCTGGCGCCATTTTTTGTGAATAGCCATCCCGGAGGCGACTTTGCGCAGCTCCTGGAATTTCGGTATCCAGAAATATTCATCCAGGTACAGGTTGCCGTGGTAGCTCTGCGCCGTGCGGGCGTTGGTGCCGAGGAAGTACAGACACGCGCCGTTGCTGAGCGTCATCGGGTCGCCTTTCAGCTCCACATCGACCTCTTTGGCAAAGTCGATGATGTACTGCTTAAAGACATGCGCCTGCGCCTTGCTGGCGGAGAGGAAAATCTGGTTGCGGCCGGTGGTGATGGCGTCAATCAGCGCTTCACGGGCAAAGAAGAAGGTCGCCCCAATCTGGCGAGACTTGAGCAGGTTGCGGATGCGGTGCCGGTTGCCTGCCTCCCACCAGTGGCGCTGGTAGGCAAACATTGAGTCGTGGAAAACCTCCTGCAGCTTCTCGATCTGCTCGTCGGTGAATAGGTTCTTTTCTGGCGGCTTGCGCGGGCCTTTGTTGCGGTTGGCGACGTTGGGATTCAGATCGGCTTCGTTGCCGCCGTCGTTGAATTTGCCGATCCGGGCGTGGCGCTCGGACTGGCGTGCCAGCAGGTCAATCTCCTTGAAGTCTTTCCCTTCTTTTTGCTCCTTCATGATGAGCTGGCAGTAACGCGCGGCGGTGGTGAGCTGCATCTGATCCAGCGGCCCGTACTCGCCCCATTTATCGCGCTTCTTCCAGCTGTGAACGGTTGCAACTTTCTCGCCCAGCATTTCAGCAATGCGGGCTACGCGGTATCCCTGAAAGTACAGCAGCATGGCCTGCCGACGGGGATCGAGGTCTGCGGGGGTCAGTGTCATATCCATGGCACAAGCCTACGGCCTTGACTGACCTCTTTCTTCGGCTTCGTTTTGTATGGCGAAAGGCACAAGCGCCGCGCGTTGTCTCACTCCCCCATCCCCGCAACCATAAGGCTCCAGACAGTTTTCTAACGGAGCACTGCTCATGACAGTGAAAGCAAAACGTTTCCGCATCGGGGTGGAAGGTGCCACCACCGACGGACGCGAAATCCAGCGTGAATGGCTGGAACAAATGGCGGCGAGCTACAACCCGACGGTCTACACCGCGCTGATTAACCTTGAGCATATCAAGTCTTACTCCCCGGACAGCGCCTTTAACCGCTACGGCCAGGTGACGGCGCTGGTTGCCGAAGAAATCAAGGACGGTCCGCTGGCCGGAAAAATGGCGCTGTACGCCGACGTGGAGCCGACCGGCTCTCTGGTGGAACTGGTCAAAAAAGGCCAGAAGCTATTCACCTCCATGGAAGTCAGCCCGAAATTTGCCGACACCGGTAAAGCCTATCTTGTCGGACTTGCTGCAACCGACGATCCGGCGAGCCTCGGCACGGAAATGCTGGCATTCAGCGCCAGTGCCGCCCACAACCCGCTGGCGAATCGCAAGCAGAAACCGGAGAACCTGTTTTCTGCCGCTGAAGAAACGCTGATCGAGCTGGAAGAAATCCAGGACGAAAAACCCTCCCTGTTTGCCCGCGTCACCGCGCTGTTCACCAAAAAAGAGCAAACCGACGAGGCGCGTTTTTCTGACGTGCATCAGGCCGTGGAGCTGGTCGCCACCGAGCAGCAGAACCTGAGCGAACGCACCGCCAAAACTCTGACCGAAAACGGCGAACGCCTGTCCGCGCTGGAGACTTCCCTGCAGGAGCAGCAGGTCGCCTTTGCTGAGCTTGAGCAGAAGCTGAACCGCGAAGACAGCCGCAGGGACTACCGCCAGCGTGCGCCGGGCGGTGACGCCCCGGCAGGCACCGTGACCAATTGCTGAGGAGCAAACCAACACATGAAACAGAAAACCCGCTTTGCCTTTAACGCCTACCTGCAGCAGCTGGCGCGCCTGAACGGTGTGGCCGTGACCGAGCTTGCCAGCAAGTTCACCGTGGAGCCGTCGGTATCCCAGACGCTGGAAGATGAAATCCAGCAGTCCACCGCGTTTCTGACGCTGATCAACGTGATGGGCGTGGCCGAACAGTCCGGTCAGTTGCTGGGCCTGGGCGTCGGCAGCACCATTGCCGGAACGACGGACACCACCACAAAAGAGCGCGAACCAACCGATCCGACGCTGATGGCTGACGTGGAATACAAGTGCGAGCAGACCAACTTCGACACGGTGCTGACCTACGCGAAGCTGGACCTGTGGGCCAAGTTCCAGGACTTCCAGGTGCGTATCCGCAACGCCATCGTCAAACGTCAGGCGCTGGACCGCATCATGATCGGCTTCAACGGCGTGAAGCGTGCCAAAACTTCCAACCGTGGCGAGAACGTCCTGCTGCAGGACGTGAACAAGGGCTGGCTGCAGAAAATCCGCGAAGACGCGCCGGACAACGTGCTGGGCACTAAAACGGCTGATGATGGCATCGTGACCGTCGAACCGGTGAAAGTCGGGAAGGGCGGTCTGTACGCCAACCTCGACGCGCTGGTGATGGATGCGGTCAACGAGCTGATTGATCCAATTTTCCAGGACGATGACGAGCTGGTTGTGGTCTGTGGCCGCGAACTGCTGTCCGACAAGTATTTCCCGCTGGTCAACAAAGAGCAGGAGAACAGCGAGAAAATCGCCGCCGATCTGATTATCAGCCAGAAACGCATGGGCGGCCTGCAGGCCTTGCGCGCGCCGTATTTCCCGGCGAACGCCGTGCTGATCACCCGCCTGGATAACCTGTCCATCTACTGGCAGGAAGAGACCCGCCGCCGCTCGGTTATCGACAACCCGAAACGTGACCGCATCGAAAACTTCGAATCCGTAAACGAGGCCTATGTGGTCGAAGACTACCGCTGCGCGGCCCTGGTGGAAAACATCGAAATCGGTGATTTCAGCGCATCTGCCGCACCGGACGCCGGGGAGTAACACATGAGCCTGAGTCCCGCACGGCAGCACCGCCTGCGCATTCAGGCTGAACAGGCCGCCCGCGAGGGCGGCAGTGTTCGCCATGCGTCGGGTTATGACCTGATGCTACTCCAGCTGGCCGAGGACCGCCGCCGTCTCAATGGCATCCAGTCCACGGTGAAAAAGGCGCAAATCAAGGTGGAGCTGCTGCCGAAATATGCCGCCTGGGCAGATGGCGTGCTGGCCGCCGGAGGCACGCAACAGGATGACGTCCTGATGTACGTGATGCTGTGGCGTATCGATGCCGGGGATTATGCCGGTGCGCTGGAAATCGGGCGTCATGCCCTGCGCCATGGCTGGGTGATGCCGCTCGGCAACCGCAACGTGCAGACCGTGCTGGCCGAAGAAATGGCCGACGCGGCGCAAAGCGCGATGCTTGCGGCTGCTCCATTCGATGCTGACCTGCTGATGCAGGCGCTGGACCTCACCACCGGGCAGGATATGCCGGACCAGTCACGGGCGCGTCTGCACAAAGCCATCGGCGCGGTGCTGAGCGAAAGCAACCCGGCATCGGCCCTAAATCACCTCACTCATGCGCTCCAGCTGGACTCCCGCTGCGGTGTGAAGAAAGACAAAGAGCGGCTGGAGCGCAGACTGCGCAACGACCGCTGACGGAACGTGCCCCGCGCACGGGCGGCACGGGATGGCGACAGGCATGGCCTCATCAAAATCCCGTTCACCGCCCACTTATTCAGGAGAAGACCGCATGAAGTTTGTGGCGCACGAACCGGCACCGGAACAGGCGGAGGTCATCAAAAATACGCCGTTCTGGCCGGATGTGGATTTGTCGGAGTTTCGCAGCGTGATGCGCACTGACGGCACGGTGACGCAGCCGCGCTTAAAGCAGGTCCTGCTGACCGCCATTTCCGAAGTGAACGCCGAGCTGTTCGACTTCCGCAACCGTCAGCGAATGCTCGGCTTTCAGGCGCTGGCGCAGGTCCCGTCGGACGTGCTCGATGGCAAAAACGAGCGCATTCAGCACTATCACAACGCTGTCTATTGCTGGGCGCGCGCCGTGCTCAATGAGCGTTATCAGGACTATGACGCCACGGCGTCTGGGGTGAAACGCGGGGAAGAGCTGGCAGAGGCCAGCGGCGACCTGTGGCGCGATGCTCGCTGGGCGATCAGCCGGGTGCAGGATGCGCCGCACTGCACGCTGGAACTTATCTGATGAAAGTGCGTGCGCACCAGTATGACACGGTGGATGCCCTGTGCTGGCGTCACTACGGGCGGACGCGGGGTGTCACGGAGCAGGTATTACGGGCCAATCCGTGGCTGGCCGAACACGGCCCCTTTTTACCGTACGGGCTGCAGGTGGAGCTGCCGGATATAACGGAAACGCCCACCGTGCAGACCGTTCAGCTATGGGACTGAATCATGACGCTTGAACGAATCAGCGCCTTTATCACGTATTTCATCGCCGCAGTGCTGGCATGGATGGGGGACCTGTCCATCAAGGATGCCTCCACGGTGGGCGGTGTGTTGATCGGCGTGCTGATGCTGCTGATCAACTGGTACTACAAACACAAAACTTTCCAGCTGCTGCGTGACGGAAAGCTCTCACGGGAGGCGTATGACTCCATCAATCGTTAAGCGCTGCCTGGTCGGCGTGGTGCTGACGATCGCCGCCACGCTGCCGGGCTTTCAGACCCTCCACACCTCGCTGGATGGCCTGAAACTGATTGCGGATTACGAGGGCTGCCGCCTGCAGCCGTACCAGTGCAGCGCAGGCATCTGGACCGACGGCATCGGCAACACGTCCGGCGTGACGCCCGGCAAAACCATCACGGAACGGCAGGCGGCGAAGGGGCTTATCAACAATGTGTTGATTGTCGAAAGGGCGCTGGAGAAGTGCGTCGTGCCGCCGGTGCCGCAAAAGGTCTATGACGCCGTGGTGTCGTTTGCCTTCAACGTCGGCAGCAATAATGCCTGCAGCTCCACGCTGGTGAAACTGCTCAATCAAAAGCGCTGGGCGGACGCCTGCCGCCAGCTGCCGCGCTGGGTGTACGTCAAAGGCGCGTTTAATCAGGGGCTGGATAACCGCCGCGCGCGTGAAATGGCCTGGTGCCTGAAAGGCGCGGGCGTATGACGCGCACGCTGGCGGTTTTTTTGCTGCTACTGGTGGCGCTGGGCTGGCAGTCGTGGCGGCTCAACAACGCCCGCCACACCATCGAAACTCAGGGCGAAACGCTGGAAACCAAAACGCAGGTACTGGCGAAGAAAAACAGCCAGCTGATCGGCATGTCCATTCTGACCGAAACCAACAGCCGGGAGCAGATGCGGCTTTATGCGTCGGCGGAGCAAACCTCCGCGCTGCTGCGTCATCGGCAGCATCGGATCGAGGAGTTAAAACGTGAAAACGAGGATTTACGCCGCTGGGCTGACACTCCTTTGCCTGCTGACATTATCCGGCTGCGGGAACGTCCGGCCCTCGCTGGAGGTGCAGCTTACCGTCAATGGCTGTCCCAGAGTGACGCCGTGCAGTCTGACCCCGTCAGCGCCGCGCACTAACGGCGATCTGAACGCGATGCTGGATGAAACCGAGGCCGCCTGGGCGGTCTGCGCTGACAAAGTGGACACGATAGTGGCGTGTCAGGAGCGAAACAGTGAACAAGCCGCAGTCCTTACGCCGCGCCCTGAATAAGGCGGTGCCCTACGTGCGCGATAACCCGGACAAGGTGCATCTGTTCGTGGACAACGGTTCTTTGGTGGCAACCGGCGCGCGGTCCATGTCATGGGAATACCGCTACACCCTGAACGTGGTGATCGAGGATTTCAGCGGTGACCAGAATCTGCTGATGGCCCCGGTGCTACTGTGGCTGAAAGCGAATCAGACAGATGCCATTAATAACCCCGACCTGCGTGAAAAACTGTTCACCTTTGAGGTGGATATTCTGCGCAACGACGTATGCGATATCAGCCTGAACCTGCAGCTGACGGAGCGCGTGCTGGTCAGCACCGACGGCGCTATCTCAACGGTTGATGCAGAGCCAGAACCTGACGAGCCCGAAGAAATGTGGACGGTGAAACGTGGATAATCTGCATAAAGTGGACGCCAGGCTGGCCGCGCTGCTGGCGAATCTTGAACCTGCCGCACGTCAGCGCATGATGCGGGAGCTGGCGCAGGAGTTGCGCCGGAATCAGCAGCAGAACATCCGGCTGCAGCGCAACCCGGACGGCAGCGGATACGAGCCGCGAAAGGTTACGGCCAGGACTAAAAAGGGGCGCATCAAGCGACAGATGTTTGCGAAGCTACGCACGGCGAAATATCTGAAAACTGCAGCCAGCGCGGAGTCGGCCAGTGTGCAGTTTGCAGGGAAGGTGCAGCGTATTGCGCGAGTACATCATTACGGCTTACGTGATCGTGTAAGCCGTAAAGGGGGAGAGGTACGTTATGCTGAGCGACGGTTACTCGGTGTCAACAGCGAAGTAAACACTCTGACTCTTGATATTCTGATGCGCTGGCTAGCGCACTGATGTCATTAATTTATGAAGACATGCTTTTCTTAGTAATGATTTAGTAAATAGTTCTCTTTGTTAAAACTATTTATAATCATAATGGATGGATGCGATGGTGGAAGTTCGAATTCATATTCGCCATCACTATGCGGAGGTGGAGTGTCCCCACTAAGAGAGTGTAGTAAGGAATTTGTTATTCTAAATTCATTGTGCATGCCAGATATGCAATTCATTACTTCATGTTGAAATGCTAATGATAGAATGTTTCGGCTGAAAGAGTTATAAACCTTAACGCCTCTAGGGCAATTTACTCTGTTTTGTCTCGATAAATTATAGCAATATGACTTATTTACAGCTAAGCCCAGCATCGCATGAATGAATAAAGACCAATGGTCATTAGGTGAATTGTTACCTGTGTTGAAAAATCGCCCTGCACTAGTGTTTATTATTGATGATAGTGTGCTTGAAAAATCTTCATTACAGAATAACCCATCCGTTGCAGAGCTTTCTTCATCTTCACATTTTGCTGTGTTCCATGCGCAAGAATTATAGAAGCCTGACTTGGAAAATTCTGAAGTTAGCGAAAGTTCTTTGTTATTGAAGGCCTGGCCTTTATAGATCAGGATGTATTTTGAATGTTCTCTGCTATCTGTTTTAGAAAAATCCCATTGTGTTACAGACGCTTCGAATTCGTTCTTTCTGGTTGAGAATTTAAAGGTAGGCCATTTGTTATATAAATAAAATTGTATGGCTTCGGTATCGTGTGCTAATGAGCCAGTACGTGCATGCAAGTTCCGTTTTGCCTGGAATAGCATCGCATTACCCATTGGTGGAATGTTGGGGATGTTGTGGTGAACATTGATTATGAGAAGATCGGCAATCTCAACGGATTTTTCACAATCCGATGGTTTTACTTTAGGTGACTGGTGAGTATAGATTGCATCGATAATAAAATGACGATCAAGTTGCGCGTCATTCAGCATATCTTGAAGTACTCGATGGTTTTCAATAAATGAACTTATAAAACTTGGTTCATCTGCTTCTTTGGAAATTTCCTCTGCTCTTTTGTAAGTGAGGAAATGCGAACTGTTTATATAGGTACGTAAAATTTCATTTAAGGACATATGATTTCCTATGGAAGCTGTTCATTTTGCCTAATTAAATATTCGTTGTGCCACCAATCATACATTTTGGGAATCTTACTACAAGTATTTGTCGCTGCCATTATAAAAAAATGAACACACAACTCACAGAAATCATGCGCCTCATCACCAACCTGATCCGCACCGGCACCGTGACCGAAGTGGACCGGGATAACTGGCTGTGCCGGGTGAAGGTGGGCGATCTCGAAACCAACTGGATTAACTGGCTGACACTGCGCGCAGGCGGTGCCCGTACATGGTGGTGCCCGTCGCCGGATGAGCAGGTGGTGGTTCTGAGTATGGGCGGCAATCTGGAAACCGCTTTTGCCTTACCTGCGATCTATTCCAACCAGTTTGCGCCGCCGTCGGACTCAGAGGACGGCTGCGTAACGGAATACCCGGACGGTGGATGGTTTGAATATGAACCCGTGACCGGCCGCTGGCATGTGCGGGGTATCAAATCCATGGTGATCGAGGCGGCAGATAACATAACCCTGAAAACGGGGGAGTTTGTAGTGGAAGCAAGCAACACGCGCATAAACAGCGAGGTGGTGATCAATGGTGGCGTCACCCAGGGCGGCGGCGCCATGAGTTCTAACGGGATCGTAGTCGATAAACACGGTCATACCGGTGTTAAGTCCGGCGGCGATACATCGGGAGGTCCAGTATGACGCTGTATATCGGTATGAATCAGGGCAATGGCAAAGCCATTTCTGATGCAGACCATTTGCGGCAGTCGGTCAGGGATATTCTGCTGACTCCCCAGGGAAGCCGTATAGCCCGCCGGGAATATGGTTCCCTGCTGTCAGCATTGATTGACCAGCCCCAGAACCCGGCGCTGCGCCTGCAGATTATGGCGGCTGTTTACGTATCGCTGAGTCGCTGGGAGCCTCGGCTTACGCTGGGTTCCATCACCATCAACAGCAGCTTTGACGGCTCCATGGTGGTTGAGCTAACCGGGAAGCGCAATAACGGCGCGCCTGTTTCTCTTTCGGTATCAACCGGAGCAGACAATGGCAGTCATTGACCTTTCCCAGCTCCCCGCACCGCAAATCGTTGACGTGCCGGACTTTGAATCCCTGCTGGCTGAGCGTAAGGCCGCCTTTGTGGCCCTGTATCCGGCAGATGAGCAGCACGCGGTGAGGCGAACGCTTGAGCTGGAATCTGAACCCATCACCAAACAACTGCAGGAAAATACGTACCGGGAAATCCTGCTGCGCCAGCGTATCAATGAGGCGGCGCAGGCGGTCATGGTGGCTTATGCCATGGGCGGCGATCTCGATCAGATGGCGGCCAACTACAACGTGAAGCGGCTGACGGTTACACCTGCTGATAACGACGCGGTGCCGCCGGTCGCAGCGGTAATGGAAAGTGACGAGGCGTTGCGCCTGCGTGTTCCTGCTGCATTTGAGGGGCTGTCCGTTGCGGGACCGACAGCGGCTTATGAGTTTCACGCTAAAAGCACGGACGGACGAGTCGCTGACGCCAGCGCAACCAGCCCGGCACCGGCGGAGGTGGTGCTTACCGTACTGAGCCGTGAGGGCGACGGAACAGCGGCGGCGGACCTGCTGGCGGTGGTTGAACAGGCGCTTAACAGTGAGAACGTGCGGCCGGTTGCTGACCGTCTGACGGTGCGCAGCGCTGAAATTATTCCGTACAGCGTGGATGCAACGATCTTTCTTTACCCGGGGCCAGAAGCTGAGCCGGTGATGGAGGCGGCAAAGGCCAGCCTGCAGAAATATATCGCCAGCCAGACGAGGCTGGGGCGCGATATTCGCCGCAGTGCTATTTATGCCGCGCTGCATGTTGAAGGTGTGCAACGTGTTGAGCTGGCCTCGCCGCTCGCTGATGTGGTGCTGGATAAGACACAAGCCGCTTCATGTACGGAATGGAGCGTAACCAACGGGGGAACGGATGAATAGTCTGCTTCCTCCTGGTTCATCGCCGCTTGAGCGCCGCCTGGCGCAGACCTGCAGCGGAATTTCCGATCTGCAGGTGCCGCTGCGCGATTTATGGAACCCGGCAACATGCCCGGTCAAGTTTCTGCCGTATCTGGCGTGGGCCTTTTCGGTTGATCGCTGGGACGAAGGATGGGCGGAGAGCGTGAAGCGCCGCGTGGTGCAGGATGCGTTCTATATCCATCAGCACAAGGGCACAACCAGCGCTGTGCGGCGTGTGGTGGAGCCGTTCGGCTTTCTGATCCGCATCATTGAATGGTGGCAGACCGGCGAGGCGCCGGGCACGTTTCGCCTGGATATTGGGGTGCAGGACCAGGGCATAACAGAGGAAACCTATCTGGAGCTGGAGCGCCTGATTGGTGACGCCAAACCCTGCAGCCGGCATCTGATCGGCATGTCCATAAATCTGCAGACGAGCGGGCCATATTTTGTGGGGGCTGCCACCTATAGCGGCGAAGAAATCACGATTTACCCGTATATCAATGAAACCATCATTTCCGGCGGTTCTGCCTACGAGGGCGGCGCCGTCCATGTTATTGACACAATGAGAGTGAACCCATGAGCGCAAAATTTTATACCCTGCTGACGGATATCGGCGCGGCGAAACTGGCAAATGCCGCCGCGCTCGGTGTTCCGCTGAAAATTACACAGATGGCGGTGGGGGATGGCGGCGGCGTGCTGCCAACACCAAACGCACAACAGACAAAGCTGGTCGGTGAAAAACGCCGTGCAGCTCTGAATATGCTGTATATCGATCCGCAGAACATCAGCCAGGTGATCGCTGAGCAAGTGATACCCGAAACAGAGGGCGGTTGGTGGATTCGTGAAGTTGGGTTGTTTGATGAAACCGGCGCGCTGATTGCTGTCGGTAACTGCCCGGAGAGCTACAAGCCGCAGCTGGCAGAGGGCAGCGGGCGCACGCAGACAGTGCGCATGGTGTTAATTACCAGCAGCACCGATAACATTACGCTGAAAATTGATCCTTCCGTGGTGCTCGCTACCCGTAAATACGTGGATGATAAGGTACTGGAGCTTAAGGTGTATGTGGATGAGCTGATGGCGGCACATCTTGCGGCAGCTGATCCGCATTCACAATATGCTACAAAAGCCAGCCTGACTAATGCCATGGCGAACAAGTAGCCTCTGGATAATACGCTGACAGCCTTGTCAGGAAAATCCGTTGCGGCCATTCTCGAATACCTCGGTTTAGGGGAAGGTTCTGCATTGCCTGTCGGTATACACATTCCATGGCCTTCTGCTAAACCTCCTGCGGGGTGGCTCAAATGCAATGGCGCTACGTTTATTGCTGAGCTATATCCAAAGCTGGCGCTTGCCTATCCTGCCCTTAAATTGCCAGATTTGCGCGGTGAGTTTATACGTGGTTGGGATGATGGGCGTGGGGTGGATGTTAGCAGGGGAGTGCTATCAGCTCAGCTTGATGCGCTGCAGAAAATGACAGGTACTGCAAGCAATGGCGCTGCGACAGGTTTTATAAATAACAGCACTTCTATTGTTACTGGTGTATTTAAGCGTGGGATAGCAACTTATGGAAATACAACCGCACAGGATCCAAATTACCAAGGGGTAGATTTATTATTCGACTCATCGCTGGTTGCTCGATCATCAACTGAAACCAGACCGCGCAACGTTGCATTCAATTATATTGTGAGGGCTGCGTAATGGCTCAGGCTATTTTGAACAAAGATAAAGTTGCCAGTTCGGCAGGGAATGTTACGGTATATAACTACGATGGCGAGACGCGAGAATATATTTCTTCTGCGGTTGAGTATTTGGCTGTTGGGGTTGGTATACCGGCTAACTCATGCATTGATCTGCCTTTCGAAAATAAAGAAGGATTTGCAATTTGTCGAACTAAGGACTTTTCTGGATGGGAGTATCTTGCTGATCATCGCGGTGAAACTGTTTACAGTATCGAAACAGGTGAGGCTTTGGTAATTACGGCGCCAGGCGATTACCCAAGAGGGACCACTACGCAGCCACCTTTTACTCCATTTGATAAGTGGAATGGTAGTGAATGGCTCACGGATATCGCTGCGAAGCATTCGTCAGAGGTGTTAGCCGCAGAACAGCAGAAAGCCGCCTTATTGAATAAAGCCAGGACAGAGATAAGCATTTGGCAGACTGAACTACAGCTAGGAGTTATCAGCGATCAAGATAAAGTCAACTTGATAAAATGGCTAAACTACATTAAAGAGTTGCAGGCGATAGATCCAACTGTCGTACCAGATATAGACTGGCCTGAGAAGCCACAAGATTAAGAAAAAATCAAACCCGGTAAATTGGAAGTAGAACAAAATTACCGGGTTTTTAACGTTCATTTTGCCAGATTCTCACCCTTGCAAATTAGTGAAACTGCTTTATCAAAAATGGTTGTTAACAGTCCATTGATTGCTCTCAATGAAAGCATGTAACAGACTATGCAACATGCTAGTATTTGTGTTGCTAACAATATACTTTGCGGGGTGTTGTTTAGTAAGAATGCAGAAAGCTCTCTGATGAACAATCCATGCATTAGATATATAGATAAACTATACCCACCAAGGCGTGATAAAAATGATAGTGATGGATGTAGATAAAATATGGATGCTATCAATAAAGCAACACCTAAATAGCTTAAGAGCCTGTAGCCTAAAAAGTGAGAATTGTTAAGTCCTAAGGAATTAAAACCACTTGAGCCATACAAAAAAGGAATTGAGGCGTTTTTGGAAACGAATGCAAGGCATGCTAAGGCGGTTATAAGAGTAATTAACGTAATGCGCGTAGATGGTTTTTTAATATGCAGTGAATGCTTGAATGCTAAACAACCCATGATATAGAAAGGTAGGAAAGTAAATGTTCGCATTGCAGAAAATGATAAGCCATTGAAGTTTAAATACTGGAAAAGCAAAGAGATTGCAATTGCAATGATAAGCGGGTGTTGAGTTGACAAAATAAATGGGGAAATTATTTTCCAGAATAATAAGCTAAGCAAGTACCACATTAACCAATATGGTGCTGCAAGATAAAAATAACCAGAGAAGCTTCCATTTTTTAAGAGGTTTATAGCTTCATAAAGCACATTGAATATTACCAAAGGGAGAATTACACCATTGATTAACTTTTCAATATTTATATCCTTGCTGCCCTTCGATAAAAAACCGGAAATAAATACAAATAGTGGCATATGAAAAGTATATATAAAGCTGTATATATGCTTGAAATATTCGTTGTTTAAATTTGACTCCAGCATATGACCAAAAACAACTAAAAAAATCAACATACCTTTAATGGTATCAATCGATTGTCTATCTTGAGAGTTAAGGAGCATATTCAATTACCAAAAAAACCAGCCAGACTATAACATATCATTATTACTGAATTAGTTGCTACTGATGCTTGATTAAGTAGCAAGGGTGAGTATCAGCGAAGCTGAAAAGGCGTGCATATCAATTATGTCCTTTCTGTCCGTACAAGAGCTGGAAGCTTATCTTCTGCCGGCTGACAAACTTCATATACGCGCGGGCGTATTGTGTGATTTAGGGGACAATGCCGCGAAGCTGTTTGCGCGGCCTATTCACTTCACCATAGGGCGAAACCTAAACACCGGAGGGTTCGCCGTATGGCTCAGGATTATCACCACGGTGTGCGCGTCGTTGAGGTCAACGATGGCACCCGCCCTATTTCAACAGTAAGCACGGCAATTGTCGGTATGGTCTGTACCGGCGATGATGCAGATGCGTCCGTGTTCCCTCTCAATAAACCGGTACTGCTTACCGACGTGCTGACCGCCAGCGGTAAAGCAGGCGAGTCCGGCACGCTGGCCCGCTCCCTGGATGCAATTGCCGATCAGGCTAAACCCGTGACCGTAGTTGTGCGCGTTGCACAGGGTGAAACCGAAGCGGAGACAACCTCAAACATTATCGGTGGCGTGACAGCCGACGGTAAAAAAACAGGCATGAAGGCACTGTTATCTGCGCAGTCCCAGCTCGGCGTTAAGCCGCGTATTCTTGGCGTACCAGGGCACGACACGCAGGCGGTTGCTACTGAGCTGCTGAGCGTGGCGCAGAGTCTGCGCGGTTTCGCCTATCTGTCAGCCTACGGCTGTAAAACGGTAGCTGAGGCGATAGCCTACCGTGAGAATTTTAGCCAGCGCGAGGGGATGCTGATCTGGCCTGATTTCATCAGTTTTGACACTGTGCTGAATGCTGAATGCTGAATGCTGAATGCTGACGCAACGGCTTACGCCTCAGCCCGTGCGCTTGGCCTGCGTGCCAAAATTGACGAACAGACAGGCTGGCACAAATCCCTGTCCAACGTGGGCGTGAACGGCGTCACCGGAATTTCAGCCGATGTGTTCTGGGATCTGCAGGACCCGGCAACCGATGCGGGGCTGCTGAACCAGAACGATGTCACCACGCTGATCCGCAAAGACGGTTTTCGCTTCTGGGGTTCCCGCTGCCTCAGTGACGATCCTCTGTTTGCCTTTGAAAACTACACCCGCACCGCGCAGGTACTGGCTGACACCATCGCAGAAGCACACATGTGGGCCGTGGACAAACCGCTTAACCCGTCGCTGGCGCGCGACATTATCGAAGGTATCCGGGCCAAAATGCGCAGCCTGGTGAGTCAGGGGTACCTCATCGGCGCAGATTGCTGGCTGGATGAGTCCGTCAACGATAAAGACTCCCTGAAAGCCGGGAAGCTCACCATTGACTACGACTATACGCCGGTACCGCCTCTGGAAAACCTGATGCTGCGTCAGCGCATTACCGACAAATACCTAATGGATTTTGCCAGCAAGATCAGCGCATAAGGGGGCAATATGGCATTACCACGCAAGTTAAAACACCTGAACCTGTTTAACGACGGGAACAACTATCAGGGGATCGTTGAATCTCTGACCCTGCCTAAATTCGGCCGCAAGTTTGAAAAGTATCGCGGTGGCGGTATGCCCGGTTCGGCGGATGTTGATCTGGGGCTGGATGATGGCGCACTGGACACGGAATTTTCAATCGGTGGCACCGAACTGCTGTTATTCAAGCAGATGGGTAAAGCCACGGTTGACGGCATCCAGCTGCGTTTCACCGGCTCCATTCAGCGTGACGATACCGGCGAAGTGCAGGCCGTTGAGCTGGTTGTGCGCGGGCGACATAAAGAAGTCGATTCCGGCGAATGGAAAACCGGCGAGAGCAACACCACAAAAGTCAGCAGCACCAACAGTTACGCGAAGCTGACCATCAACGGCGAGGTGCTCTATGAGGTTGATGTGATCAACATGATTGAAATCGTTGATGGCGTGGACCTGATGGAAGAGCACCGCAATGCCCTGGGCCTCTGATCCACTTTAAAGGCGCGGGCCGCCGCGCCAGTACCTTAATAACAGGATATGACGATGAGCGAACAACTGACTGAAAAAACCGTACAGCTGGATACCCCAATCAAGCGCGGTAAAACCGAAATTACCGAAATTGTGCTGCGCAAGCCGCAGTCCGGCGCGCTGCGTGGCACCCGTCTGCAGGCGATCATGGATATGGACGTCGGCGCGATGATGACGATTATTCCCCGCATTTCCACCCCGGCGCTGACCGCACAGGAAATGGCAGAGCTGGACCCTGCCGATCTCACCGCGCTTTCGGTTGAGGTGGTCACTTTTTTGTTGAAGAAATCGGTGCTTGCCGGTTTGCCGACAGCCTGACGGTAGAAGACCTAGTGGCTGATATCGCCACCATTTTTCACTGGCCGCCGTCCGTCACTGACGTTATGCCGCTGACCGAAGTGCTGGAGTGGCGGCATAAAGCGATTCAGAGAAGCGGGGCCAGCGATGAGTGACACTAACCTGCGTTTGCAGGTAATTCTAAATGCGGTTGATAAGCTCACCCGCCCATTCCGATCCGCGCAGGCCAGTTCTAAAGAGCTGGCTACCGCCATTCAGCAAAGCCGCGCAAGATTAAAAGAACTGGACGCCCAGGCGGGCCGCATTGACGGTTTCCGCAAGGCAAGCGCGCAGCTGGCCGTCACCGGCAACAGTCTTAAAGCCGCACGCGAAGAAGCGGCGAAGCTTGCCAAGCAGTTCTCGGCCACTAACCGCCCGACGGCGGCGCAGGCACGTCTGCTTGAGCAGGCAAAAAACCGCGTTAACGAGCTGCAGAGCAAATACAACGGTCTGCGTCAGTCTGTGCAGCGTCAGCGTCTTGCGCTCAATGAGGCCGGGCTGGACACCAAAAAGCTGAGTAGTGCGCAGCGGGAGCTGCGGCAGAACGCCGACGAAACCCGGCAGGCTCTGGACCGTCAGCAAAAATCTCTTAAACGTCTTGGCGCGCAACAGGCGCGAATGCATGCTGTCCGCGATCAGTATTCCCGCCGCCTTGAGGTGAGGGATCGTATTGCTGGCGCCGGAGCAACTACCTCTGCAGCCGGGCTGGCGATGGGGGCGCCGGTCATGGCCGCCGTGAAAAGCTATGCCAGCATGGAAGATGCCATGAAAGGGGTGGCAAAGCAGGTGAACGGTCTGCGGGACGACAACGGCAACCGGACAAAACAGTATTACGATATGCAGGATGCCATCAAGGCCGCCAGTGAGCAGCTGCCGATGGAGAATGGCGCTATTGACTATGCCGCACTGGTTGAAGGTGGCGCGCGTATGGGTGTGACAAATCAGAATGATCCTTACGAAGACCGGAAGCGTGACCTGCTGGCCTTTGCATCCACGGCAGCAAAAGCCGCAACCGCCTTTGAGCTGCCCGCTGATGAACTGGCGGAAGGTCTGGGTAAAATCGCACAGCTGTATAAAGTGCCCACCCGAAATATTGAACAGCTTGGCGATGCCCTGAACTACCTGGACGATAACGCCATGTCAAAGGGTGGCGATGTTATCAACGTGCTGCAGCGTATGGGGGGCGTGGCTGACAGGCTTGATTTCCGCAAGGCGGCCGCGCTGGGTTCAACGTTCCTGTCTCTTGGCGCTGCGCCAGAAATTGCTGCCAGTGCATCGAATGCCATGGTGCGCGAACTGTCGATTGCGACCATGCAGAGCAAGCGGTTCATGGAAGGTATGGATCTGCTGAAACTCAATCCAGAAGAGATTGAAAAGCAGATGACAAAGGACGCAATGGGGACCATTCAGCGCGTGCTGGAGAAGGTCAACAAGCTGCCGCAGGATAAACGCCTGTCCGCCATGACGATGATATTCGGCAAGGAATTTGGCGATGATGCTGCGAAGCTTGCAAACAACCTGCCGGAGCTGCAGCGACAGCTGAAACTCACCTCAGGCTCTGAGGCTAACGGCTCCATGCAGAAAGAATCCGATATCAATAAGGATTCACTTTCCGCGCAGTGGTTGCTTGTGAAAACTGGCGCGCAGAACGCGTTCAGTAGCCTGGGTGAAACCCTTCGCCAGCCGCTGATGGATATCATGAATTACGTGAAAAAGGTCACGGGGACGCTGCGCCGCTGGGTGGAGGAAAACCCGAAGCTGGCTGGCTCATTGCTGAAAGTAATGGCGGCACTGGCGGCGATTACAGGGGTTCTGGGTACGGTCATGCTGGCAGTGTCGGTTGTGCTTGGCCCGCTGGCGCTGATGCGCCTGCAGTTTTCTATTCTGGGTATCAAAGGCGGTGGTGCCTTTGGGCTTATCACTAAAGCCCTAAAGGGGGTAGGTAGCGGGATATTGTGGCTGGGTCGCCTGATGTTTGCCAACCCCATTCTGGCCGTTATTGCTCTGATAGCCGCAGGAGCGATTTACATCTGGCAAAACTGGGGCACGCTTGGGCCAAAGTTTAAAGCCATTTGGGATGAGGTTTGCGCTGCCACCACGGCGGCGTGGGAATGGATTAAACAAGCCGTAAGCTATGCCTGGGAAAGTATTAAATACCTGTTTTTCAATTACACACTACCGGGCCTTATAGCAAAAAACTGGGAAACTATTAAAGCCGGTGTGTCTGAGGCGTGGGCCAGTGTCCGGAAGACGATCAGTGACAAGTGGAATGCCATTATTTCAGATGTCGGTGCGCTACCGGCTAAATTCCAGGATATGGGCAGCGCCATTATTGACAACATCCTGAATGGTATCGATGCGAAGTGGGAAGCACTCAAGAGCAAACTGGCTTCCGTTACCGATTATCTGCCTGACTGGATGACAGGGAAAAATAAAGCGCCGGGTAATACTCAGGTTCAGGTTGTTGGTGGTGCCGCAGCTGCTTCTGTTCCGTTTGCAGGGCTGTATGACAGCGGTGGTGTTATTCCGCGCGGTCAGTTTGGCATAGTCGGGGAGAATGGCCCGGAGATTGTGAACGGTCCGGCTAATGTGACCAGCAGGCGCCGGACTGCTGCACTGGCTTCCGTTGTTGCGGGCGTCATGGGTGTGGCAGCTGCTCCTGCTGAAGCCTCGCAGCTGCATCCATATAGCCTGCCAGCTAAAGAGTACAAACAAAGCCAGTCAGCTAAATCCGCCAGTGCGCCGCAGGCAATTCGTTATGAAATTAACGCGCCTATTCATATCAACGCCCAGCCGGGGCAGAGCGCACAGGATATTGCCCGCGAAGTGTCGCGGCAGCTTGATGATCGTGAGCGCAGGGCCAGGGCAAAAGCGCGCAGCAATTTCAGTGATCGAGGGGGGTATGAATCATGATGATGGTGCTGGGGTTGTACGTATTCATGCTGCGCACCGTGCCGTATCAGGAGCTGCAGTATCAGCGCAGCTGGCGGCATGCCACTAACAGCCGGGTAAACCGGCGCCCATCTACACAGTTTCTTGGGCCGGATAACGATTCGTTGACGCTGTCCGGCGTCCTGCTACCGGAAATCACCGGCGGCAGGCTGTCATTGCTGGCCCTTGAGCAGATGGCGGAGCTGGGTAAGTCGTGGCCCTTGATTGAGGGGAGCGGGACGATTTACGGCATGTTTGTGATCGAGAGCCTGAGTCAGACCAAAACTGAATTTTTTGAAAGCGGGATGCCGCGGCGTATTGAATTCACGCTGACGCTGAAACGGGTGGATGAGTCGCTGTCTGATATGTTCGGCAGCCTCAGCGATCAGCTCAGCAATTTGCAGGGTACAGCCACCTCAGCGATAGGGAATATTAAAAATACGGTGGGAGGGTTACTGCAGTGAATTTCACCTCTGATCTCACGAACCTGAACAGTAAAACGCCGGGTTTCAGCGTCATTATTGAAGGCAAGGATGTCACAACCGTACTGGATTCGCGCCTGATGAGTCTAACGCTTACGGATAACAGGGGCTTTGAAGCTGACCAGCTTGATCTGGAGCTGGACGACTCGGACGGGCAAATCGTTCTGCCGCGTCGTGGGGCCATTATTCAGTTTGCGCTGGGGTGGAAAGACCAGCCGCTTTTTCCGAAAGGGGGATTTACTGTCGATGAGATTGAGCACAGCGGCGCGCCTGACCGTCTCACAATTCGAGCACGTAGCGCAGATTTCCGTGAAACCCTGAACACGCGGCGTGAAAAATCATGGCACCAGATAACGGTGGGTGAAGTGGTGAAGGAAATAGCTGCCAGGCATAAATTAAAGATGGCGCTGGGGCGGGACCTGATGGACAAGCCTATGGATCATCTTGACCAAACCAACGAGAGCGATACGAGTTTCCTGATGAAGCTGGCGCGGCAGTATGGGGCGATAGCCTCAGTCAAGGACGGAAATCTGTTGTTTATCCGCCAGGGGCAGGGCAGAACGGCAAGCGGTAAGCCGCTACCGGTTATCACCATAACCCGCCAGGCCGGTGACGGTCATCGTTTTACCCTGGCAGATCGCGATGCCTATACGGGGGTGATTGCCAGCTGGCTCCATACCCGTGAGCCAAAGAAAAAAGAGACAGCAAAGGTAAAGCGCCGTCGAAAGAAAACCGCCACGGCAAAGGAGCCGGAAGCAAAACAGGGAAATTACCTGGTTGGGACGTATGAAAACGTGCTGGTACTCAACAGAACTTATGCAAACCGCAGCAATGCAGAGCGAGCGGCAAAGATGCAGTGGGAACGTCTGCAGCGCGGGGTTGCAAGCTTCTCCCTGCAGCTCGCAGAGGGAAGGGCTGATCTGTATACCGAAATGCCGGTGAAGGTGAGCGGGTTTAAACAGCCAATTGATGCTGGCGAATGGACCATTACCACTCTGACGCATACCGTCAGCCCGGATAACGGATTTACGACCAGTCTGGAACTCGAAGTGAAAATAGATGAGTTCGACATTGAATGATTAGTTTCAAAATGAGAACAATAATGTATCATTATTGCGAACTGGTTAAGAGTGAGGGCCGAACGAAATGATGAATTGTCCGATGTGCGGTCAGGCCGCGCATACACGCAGTAGCTTTCAGGTTTCCAGCGAAACCAAAGAACGATACAACCAGTGCACCAATATTGAGTGCGGACATACGTTCGTGACGCATGAAACTTTTGTGCGATCCGTGTGCCGTCCGCAAAAAATCAGCGCCGCGCCGCCTCATCCGAAAGGAATGCAGGAACAACTAGCTTACTGATCCAAGACTATAGGCGTAGTTTTTATTACTGCGCCATTAGTCTTCTTCTGAAACCCCTTTCATCAGCAATCTCCATCAATCTTGCTTCTGCTGCAGCCTGACTACGCATTCCCGAAAGCGTCATTCTAAAGTCATGAGCATTTCCCTGAATGTTCAAGGGGAGGGGAATCGATGCGATCAGCGTGTCCTCAAGTTCCCATGGTGCTTCGACAGGAATCCAGTGAACTTTGGCATTCTTTTCCATCCAGGCATCAAGCCACTGCTCGCCTGGGTGAGTGAATGTCATTCTGGAGCCAGATCCAACCCGGCGCAGGGGAAAGCTGCTTTCTCGGCTTAGTAGCACTCCAAGTATGCGTCTAAGAGTGGAGCCAGCAGCATTTCCGCTGTAATGCGTTTTGATACGCTTCCTTAAATTCGAACGACTGTTGGGTTTCCCACGCTGGTCTGGTGAGATGCCAACATACAGCAAAGTGTAATCGTCAAATGTTATGCAGCCCTCTGCAGGAACTCCCGGAGGGATTTCTTTAAACCACCAAAAATAAATACCGTTCACCGCTGGAACCGGAGAAGGCGGACTCATGACTTCCGTTCTGCTGTAGGTTTTCTCAGGGTAAAAATCGAACATTCGACTTTCCTTGCTGACTATTTTTTTTGATTTTATTCATTTGTTGCCAGGAATCGATGGTTTTTAGTAGTGAGGAGGGCGAAAAATCAGGGGGAATTGAAGTCAGGTTTTTGCGACGTGCTTTAGTGTTGTCGCCACTTTGTCGCCATACATGGGAAAGTGGTTATGTAACTGTTTGATTTTATGGGTGGTAAATTTCAGGCAACAAAAAACCCATCAACCTTGAACCAAAACGGCGGGGTTGATGGGCTCCACAAATTGGGGACATCAAAGAAAAGCAGTGGCACTAGTTATGACTGCCCCCTGATAAAAAAGTTCTGCGCGTAACGAAAATAATTTTCCCCGCGCGCAAACTTAGGAGTTATCCGAGTCCAGGCCAGATGATAACGATCAGCGTACCCGCCAGCGTCAGCAGCACGTTGGCAATGGCGTACGTGCCCGCATACCCCAGCGCCGGGATGTTGCTGCGCGCGGTATCGCTGATGATTTCCATGGCCGGCGCACAGGTACGCGCGCCCATCATCGCCCCGAACAGCAGGGCGCGGTTCATGCGCAGCACGTAGGCGCCGAACAGGAAGCAGATAACGACCGGCACCAGGCTGACGATAAGTCCGGAAACCAGCATCTGCCAGCCGACGGCGCCCAGGCTGTGGCCGATACCGCTTCCCGCGCTTAAGCCGACGCCCGCCATAAACACCATCAGACCAAACTCTTTCACCATGTTCAGCGCGCCCTGCGGAATGTAGCCGAAGGTTGGGTGGTTGGCTCGCAGGAAGCCCAGCATGATCCCGGCAAACAGCAGCCCGGCGGCGTTACCGATGCCAAAACTGAAGTTGCTGAACTGGAAGGTGATCATCCCGATCATCAGGCCAACGATAAAGAAGGCGCAGAAGGCCAGCAGGTCGGTGACCTGGCTGTGAATGGAGATAAAGCCGATGCGGTCGGCAACGGTTTTCACGCGTCGCGCGTCGCCGCTGACCTGCAAAACATCGCCTTTGTTGAGCACGACGTTATCGTCGATCGGCATCTCAATCTGGCTGCGGATCACGCGGTTGAGGAAGCAGCCGTGGTCGGTCAGCTTCAGCTGCGCCAGACGTCGGCCCACGGCGTTATGGTTTTTCACCACGATCTCTTCGGTGACGATACGCATGTCGAGCAGATCGCGATCGAACACCTCTTTGCCGTTACGGAAGCTCGGGTCGAGACGGGCGTGGGCGTCCGGGTAACCCACCAGCGCGATGTCGTCGCCCATCTGCAGCACCGCGTCGCCGTCCGGGTTCGCCAGAATGCCGTTGCGGCGGATACGTTCGATATAGCAGCCCGTCTGGCGGTAAATCCCCAGCTCGCGCAGGTTTTTGCCGTCAGCCCATGCCACCAGCTCTGGCCCGACGCGATAGGCGCGGATCACCGGGAGATAGACTTTACGTTTGGAATCGGTATCCAGGCCGCGCTCGCGCGCGATTTGCTGGGCACTGGTTTGCAGATCCTGGTGCTGAAGTTTTGGCAGGTAGCGCGCGCCGACGATCAGGCTCACCAGACCAATCAGATAGGTCAGGGCATAGCCCAGGCTCAGGTGGTCGAGGGCGGTAGAGAGCTGTGCGCCGGCCATGCCGGAATGGCGAAGGGTATCACCGGCACCCACGAGCACGGGGGTGGAGGTCATGGAGCCTGCCAGCATACCGGCCGTTAACCCGATATCCCAGCCAAACAGTTTACCCAGCCCTAACGCGATCAGCAGCGCGCTGCCGACCATCACCAGCGCCAGCATCAGATAATTTTTGCCGTCGCGGAAGAAAATTGAAAAAAAGTTCGGTCCCGCTTCCACGCCAACACAAAAAATAAACAGCATAAAACCTAAGTTGAGCGCGTCCGTGTTAATGCTGAAGTGCTGCTGGCCTAATAATAAGGAGACGACTAAAACGCCAATGGAATTACCAAGTTGAACTGAACCCAGGCGCAATTTACCCAGGCAGAGGCCCAGCGCCAGTACCACAAATAATAACAGGATGTAATTCCCATTTAACAAGTCTGCGACGTTTATATTCACGGAGGCTAACTTCTTGTTTACCAGTAAGTTGTTGAATGAAAGGACTATTTGGGCTACTGTTTTCTGAGCCAGGGAACGTGTTCAACCCTCCCTGTTACCTAATTTATTCCCTAAAACATTAGCTGGCCGATAGTTTAATCGTATTAGCTACTGACAGCTACCTATTATCGCATCACCCTGTGCGTACTTTGGCAAGGATTGCCGCATTGCTTTATCTGACTGGGCGTCTACCCGACGAAGGTGTATTTGATAGAGATAAGTCAGGAGGATAGTTTGAACATTAAACGAAACTGGGCGGGGGTGATCAGCTGCTTTTTGCTGTTTACCGTCGTGTGCATGTCGCTCGCTTTTAATGTGAAGGGGGCATTCAGGGCTGCCGGACACCCGGAGCTGGGGCTGCTCTTTTTTACCCTGCCGGGAGCGGCAGCCAGTTTTCTTTCCCGTAAAGGGGAGGTGGTCAAGCCGCTTATTGGCGCAATGCTGGCGGCACCGCTGTGTCTGCTGCTGATGCGCATGCTGTATGTATCAACGCGAAGTTTCTGGCAGGAGATGGCGTGGTTGCTGAGCGGCGTCTTCTGGTGCGCCCTCGGCGCGCTGTGCTATTTGTTTGTATGCAGCCTGATTAAGCATCGACGGCACCACAAATAAAAACGCCCTCCGGGTGAGGGCGTCTTCGCATTACTGGGCGGCAAACAGGCCCAGATGCTCTTTGGCGTAAGCTTCAAAGTCAGTGCAACCGCCGATGTGTTTCTGATCGAGGAAGATCTGCGGTACGGTTTCAACCGGCTTGCCGACGGTTTTTTCGAGATCCGCTTTGGTGATGCCTTCCGCGTGGATGTCCACGTAGCGGAAGTTGAAGTCATCGCGCTCTTCGGTCAGTTTCTCAGCCAGCTCTTTCGCGCGCACACAGTAAGGGCACCCTGGACGACCAAAAATTACTGCAAACATTTCTCTCTCCTCAAAAAACAAGCCTGACGGCGAATAGGACATATAGTGCCCGATAACCTGTCGCCATTAAAGAAGGTTTCGCCTGTCGCTTTGATACAGTAAGGCTATGTTTCGCCAATTACACCGCGCAAATCATTGCCTATACTGGCTGCCATACGGTTTAAGCAAGACAAAGAGAGACAAGATGACGCCAACCATAGACCTGCTCACATCCCACCGTTCCATTCGCCACTTCACCGACGAGCCGATTACCGAGGCGCAGCGCGAAGCGATTATTAACAGCGCCAGGGCGACCTCCAGCTCCAGCTTTCTGCAGTGCAGCTCGATTATCCGCATTACCGACCCGGCCATGCGTGAACAGCTGGTCGCGCTGACCGGCGGACAGAAGCATGTGGCCCAGGCCGCGGAGTTCTGGGTGTTCTGCGCCGACTTTAACCGCCACCTGCAGATCTGCCCTGAGGCCGAGCTGGGGCTGGCCGAACAGCTGCTGCTGGGCGTGGTGGATACCGCACTGATGGCGCAAAACGCCTTTACGGCGGCGGAGTCGCTGGGATTAGGCGGCGTATATATCGGTGGCCTGCGTAACAACATTGAAAGCGTGACCGAGCTGCTGAAGCTGCCAAAACACGTCCTGCCGCTGTTCGGCCTGTGCCTCGGCTGGCCTGCGGATAACCCGGATCTGAAGCCGCGTATTCCTGCCGCCATGCTGGTGCACGAAAACCACTACCAGCCGGTCGATCAGGACGTCCTGAATCAATATGATGAAGAGCTGGCGAACTACTACCTGACGCGCGGCAGCAATAACCGTCGGGATACCTGGACTGACCATATTCGTCGCACCATCATTAAAGAAAACCGCCCGTTTATTCTTGATTACCTGCACAAACAGGGCTGGGCGACGCGATAGTCCATTCCGCCTGCGCCTGCCTGCGTATATGATATGCAGGCTTTTTCCATGTCTTCAGAGAGGTGCAGGGTGAAAATTGCCATATTGTCCCGGGATGGAACGCTCTATTCATGTAAGCGCCTGCGAGACGCGGCGGCGAAACGCGGGCATCAGGTTGAGATCCTCGACCCGATGTCCTGCTATATGAACATTGACCCGGCCGCCTCGTCGATTCACTACAAAGGCCGCAAGCTGCCGCACTTTGATGCGGTGATCCCGCGCATCGGCTCCCAGATCACCTATTACGGCACCGCCGCGCTGCGCCAGTTTGAGATGCTGGGCAGCTATCCGCTCAATGAATCCGTCGCCATTTCGCGCGCCCGCGACAAGCTGCGCTCGCTGCAGCTCCTCGCCCGCCAGGGGATCGATCTCCCCGTCACGGGGATTGCCCATTCACCTGACGACACCAGCGATCTCATCGACATGGTGGGCGGCGCGCCTTTGGTCATCAAACTGGTGGAAGGCACGCAGGGCATTGGCGTGGTGCTGGCGGAAACGCGTCAGGCGGCGGAGAGCGTGATTGACGCCTTTAGGGGCCTCAATGCCCACATCCTGGTGCAGGAGTACATCGAAGAGGCGAAAGGGCGCGACATCCGCTGCTTCGTGGTCGGCAATGAGGTGGTGGCAGCTATTGAGCGCCAGGCGAAAGAGGGCGATTTCCGCTCTAACCTTCACCGCGGCGGCGTGGCGCGGGTAGCCGATATTAGCGATCGCGAACGGGAAATTGCCGTCAAAGCGGCGCAAACCCTGGGGCTGGACGTGGCGGGCGTAGACCTTCTGCGGGCGACGCGCGGGCCGCTGGTCATGGAGGTGAACGCTTCGCCGGGGCTGGAAGGCGTAGAAAAAACCACAGGTGTCGATATTGCAGGTAAAATGATCGCATGGATCGAGCGTCATGCCACGCCGGGCTACTGTCTGAAAACGGGCGGTTAAATGGTATTGAACGCACTTTTTGCGTACCCTATGCACAGATTATATTGAAGAGGCTGCACAGCGATGGATTTACAGGTCGTACCTACACTGGATACGTTACGTCAATGGCTTGATGATGCCGGAATTACGTTCTTTGAATGCGATTCCTGCCAGGCGCTGCATCTGCCTCATATGCAGAATTTCGACGGCATTTTCGATGCCAAAATCGATCTCATTAACGACGTGATCCTTTTCTCCGCGCTGGCTGAAGTGAAGCCCTCCGCGCTGCTGGCGCTGGCCTCCGACCTGTCAGCGATCAACGCCAGTTCTTTGACGGTGAAAGCATTTCTCGACATACAGGATGATAATCTGCCAAAACTGGTCGTTTGCCAGTCTTTATTCTCCGGTGCCGGGCTGTCGTTCAAGCAGTTCTCCTGGTTTATGCGCTTGAGCGAAGAGCAAATTTCCATGGTCATGATGGAAGCCAATGCACACCATCTGCTGTATAGCGCGGAAGATGATGCAGAGAATAATGATGTATCTCCCAATTTTCTTCACTAAGCCTGTCTGACTTTTGCGCAGTCGCTGCCATAGCGGCTGCAGAAGGCCATTTTTTCTGCTGCTTTTAACCTTTCTTTAAAGAGTTTTTCACCTCCCTGAAGGCCGTTTCGGCTTATCACGTAGACATAACCTGCATAAAAAATTGATAAAAGGCGTTTTTTCGTCTGGGCTATAGCCGGAGACACGGGCTACAGTTATTCTTGCGATGCTTAAAAAAGCGAGCGGAAGCTGCCGGGTAAAGAGGTTTCTTTTTATTTTGGGCAGAGCGACAAACTATGCATGATTATTGCATATCTTCAGATTGCACAGTTTTAGTTCGTTTGTTAACGAGCTTTCAGAAGGAATAAAGATATGATCGCCTTGAATAAAAAATGGTTATCGGGTCTGGTTGCGGGTGCTCTGATGGCCGTCTCTGCCGGCACGCTCGCTGCGGAACAAAAAACGCTGCACGTTTACAACTGGTCTGACTATATCGCGCCGGACACGGTGGCGAATTTTGAAAAAGAGACCGGCATTAAAGTGGTCTACGACGTATTCGATTCCAACGAAGTGCTGGAAGGAAAACTGATGGCGGGCAGCACCGGGTTTGATCTCGTGGTGCCTTCTGCAAGCTTTCTCGAGCGCCAGCTGACGGCAGGCGTCTTCCAGCCTCTGGACAAGAGCAAGTTACCGAACTGGAAAAACCTCGATCCGGAAGTGCTGAAGCTGGTGGCGAAGCATGACCCGGACAACAAATACGCCATGCCTTACCTGTGGGCGACCACCGGTATCGGCTACAACGTGGATAAAGTCAAAGCGGTGCTGGGCCCGGACGTCAAGCTGGACAGCTGGGACGTGGTGCTGAAGCCGGAAAACCTTGAGAAGCTGAAAAGCTGCGGCGTCTCCTTCCTCGATGCGCCGGAAGAGATTTTCGCCACCGTGCTGAACTACCTGGGCAAAGACCCGAACAGCAGTAAAGCCGATGATTACACCGGCCCGGCGACCGATCTGCTGCTGAAGCTGCGTCCAAACATACGTTACTTCCACTCGTCTCAGTACATTAACGACCTGGCGAACGGCGACATCTGCGTCGCGATCGGCTGGGCAGGGGACGTGTGGCAGGCGGCTAACCGCGCGAAAGAGGCGAAAAACGGCGTGAACGTCTCTTACTTCATTCCGAAAGAGGGGGCGCTGGCCTTCTTCGACGTCTTCGCGATGCCGGCTGATGCGAAAAACAAAGACGAAGCCTATCAGTTCCTCAACTACCTGATGCGTCCTGAGGTGATCGCCCACATCAGCGACCACGTTTACTACGCGAACGGTAACAAGGCCTCCGTGCCGCTGGTAAGCGAAGAAATCCGTAACAACCCGGCTATCTATCCGCCAGCGGATGTGTTCGCCAAGCTCTTCACCCTGAAAGTGCAGGATCCAAAAATTGACCGCGTGCGTACCCGCGCGTGGACCAAGGTGAAAAGCGGTAAATAACGGCGTTGGGTATTGTTGCCCGGTGGCGCTGTCGCCTACCGGGCCTGTACAACCCGTAGGCCGGGCAAGCGTTAGCGCCGCCCGGCGATGCGCACCCTGACGGTGCGTTTGCACCAGTACTGATCTATGCCGGAGAACACCCCGTGAATGACGCGATCCCCCGCCCGCAGGCGAAAGTCCGTAAAGCGCTGACCCCGCTTCTTGAAATTCGTAACCTCACCAAATCTTTCGATGGCCAGCATGCCGTGGATGACGTCAGCCTGACTATCTATAAAGGCGAGATTTTTGCCCTTCTGGGGGCTTCTGGCTGCGGTAAATCGACCCTGCTGCGTATGCTGGCCGGTTTTGAACAGCCCACCGCCGGGCAAATCATGCTTGATGGCGTGGATCTCTCCAGCGTGCCGCCGTATCAGCGCCCAATTAACATGATGTTCCAGTCCTACGCGCTGTTCCCGCACATGACGGTGGAGCAGAACATCGCCTTTGGCCTGAAGCAGGACAAGCTGCCGAAGGCCGAAATTACCGCGCGCGTGGCCGAGATGCTGAGCCTGGTGCACATGCAGGAGTTCGCGAAGCGTAAGCCGCACCAGCTCTCCGGCGGCCAGCGCCAGCGCGTGGCTCTGGCTCGCAGTCTGGCAAAACGCCCGAAATTATTGTTGCTCGATGAGCCGATGGGCGCGCTGGATAAAAAACTGCGCGACCGTATGCAGCTCGAAGTGGTGGATATCCTCGAGCGCGTGGGGGTGACCTGCGTGATGGTGACCCACGACCAGGAAGAAGCGATGACCATGGCCGGACGCATCGCGATCATGAACCGCGGGAAGTTCGTGCAGATTGGCGAGCCGGAAGAGATTTATGAGCACCCGACCACCCGCTACAGCGCGGAGTTCATCGGCTCGGTCAACGTCTTCGAAGGGCTGCTGAAAGATCGTCAGGAAGATGGCCTGGTCATCGAATCACCGGGGCTGCAGCATCCGCTTAAGGTCGATCCGGATAACTCCGTGGTGGACAACGTGCCGGTCTACGTCGCGCTGCGTCCGGAGAAAATCATGCTCTGCGAGGATCCGCCTGCCGATGGCTATAACTTTGCCGTGGGCGAAGTGGTGCACATTGCCTACCTGGGCGATCTGTCTATCTACCACGTGCGGCTGAAAAGCGGGCAGATGCTCAGCGCGCAGCTACAGAACGAACATCGCTACCGCAAGGGGCAGCCAACATGGGGTGACGAAGTGCGCCTGTGCTGGGATGCTGACAGTTGCGTCGTGCTGACGGTATAAGGAGCGGCAAATGAGTGCACTTGAACCTCCAGCTCGCGCAGAAAAGCCGGGCGGTTTTGCCCAGTGGCTAACGCGCTTGCAGATGAACCACGGCCGCAAGCTGGTGATCGCCATGCCGTACGTGTGGCTGATCCTGCTGTTCCTGCTGCCGTTCCTGATTGTTTTCAAGATAAGCCTGGCGGAAATGGCGCGGGCGATCCCGCCCTATACCAACCTGCTGGACTGGGCCGACGGGCAGCTGACGCTGACGCTTAATCTCGGCAACTTCCTGCAGCTCACCGACGATCCGCTCTATTTCGAAGCCTATCTGCAGTCGCTGCAGGTGGCGGCGATCTCGACGCTCTGCTGTCTGGTGATGGGCTACCCGCTGGCGTGGGCGGTGGCGCACAGCAAACCGTCGACGCGTAACATCCTGCTGCTGCTGGTGATCCTGCCGTCGTGGACCTCGTTCCTGATCCGCGTTTACGCCTGGATGGGGATCCTGAAAAACAACGGCGTGCTGAATAACTTTCTCATGTGGCTCGGGGTTATCGATCAGCCGCTGACGATCCTGCACACCAACCTCGCGGTCTATATCGGCATTGTGTACGCCTATCTGCCGTTTATGGTTCTGCCGATCTACACGGCCCTGACGCGTATTGATTACTCGCTGGTGGAAGCGTCGCTCGATCTTGGCGCCCGTCCGTTAAAAACCTTCTTCAGCGTGATTGTCCCGCTGACCAAAGGCGGCATTATCGCCGGGTCAATGCTGGTCTTTATCCCGGCGGTAGGGGAGTTTGTGATCCCTGAACTGCTCGGCGGCCCGGACAGCATCATGATTGGCCGCGTGCTGTGGCAGGAGTTCTTCAATAACCGCGACTGGCCGGTGGCCTCGGCGGTAGCGATTGTTATGCTCCTGCTGCTGATCGTGCCGATCATGTGGTTCCACAAGCATCAGCAGAAACAGATGGGAGACCACGGATGAACAACTTACCGGTAGTGCGCTCCCCGTGGCGAATTGCGATTCTCGTTATCGGCTTTACCTTCCTGTATGCGCCGATGCTGATGCTGGTGATCTACTCGTTCAACAGCTCTAAGCTGGTAACGGTCTGGGCGGGCTGGTCGACGCGCTGGTACAGCGAGCTGTTTCACGACGATGCGATGATGAGCGCGGTGGGGCTGAGCCTGACCATTGCTGCCCTTGCGGCGACAATGGCGTCGGTGCTGGGCACGATCGCCGCGCTGGTGATGGTGCGCTTCGGGCGTTTTCGCGGCTCAAACGGGTTCGCCTTTATGATCACCGCGCCGCTGGTCATGCCGGACGTGATCACCGGACTCGCGCTGCTGCTGCTGTTCGTGGCCCTGGCGCACGCCATCGGCTGGCCGGCGGATCGCGGCATGCTCACCATCTGGCTGGCGCACGTCACCTTCTGTACGGCCTACGTGGCGGTTGTGATCTCCTCGCGCATGCGCGAGCTGGATCGCTCCATTGAAGAGGCGGCGATGGATCTTGGCGCGACGCCGCTGAAGGTCTTTTTCATCATTACCCTGCCGATGATTATGCCGGCGGTGATCTCCGGCTGGCTGCTGGCGTTTACGCTGTCGCTGGACGATCTGGTTATCGCCAGCTTTGTCTCCGGACCGGGCGCGACGACGCTGCCGATGCTGGTCTTCTCCAGCGTGCGCATGGGGGTCAACCCGGAGATCAACGCCCTGGCTTCCATCATCCTCGGCGTGGTCGGAATTGTCGGATTTATCGCCTGGTATTTGATGGCGCGCGCGGAAAAACAGCGCGTGCGCGATATCCAGCGTGCAAGACGCGGCTGAAGGATTTAAAATTTCCAGTGAAGTGCCGCGCATGACGCGGCACTGTTTTTCAGGGAAGTAAAACATTGGGATTATTAAAAAAATCACGTACTACGCACGCGCGTCCTAACGTACCTGCACTGGTTCAGGTGGCGGCGCTCGCCATTATTATGATCCGCTGCCTGGACGTGCTGATGATTCTGAACACCCTGGGCGTGCGCGGCATCGGTGAATTCATTCACCGCAGCGTGCAGACGTGGAATCTAACGCTGGTCTTTTTGAGCAGCCTGGTGCTGGTGTTTATCGAGATCTACTGCGCGTTTTCGCTGGTCAAAGGGCGCAACTGGGCGCGCTGGGTCTATCTGCTGACGCAAATTACCGCCGCCAGCTATCTGTGGGCCGCCTCGCTGGGATACGGCTACCCGGAGCTGTTCAGCATTGCCGGGGAATCCAAGCGCGAGATCCTGCGCGCGCTGTTTATGCAAAAATTGCCGGATATGCTGGTGCTCTGTCTACTCTTCGTTCCGGCCTCAAGCCGGCGGTTCTTCCGCCTGCAATAATGTGTATAATCGCAGCCCTCGTGATTCTTAAGGTTTTCATATGCAGTGCGCACTCTATGACGCCGGACGCTGCCGCTCCTGTCAGTGGATAGAACAGCCGGTCTCTCAACAACTCACCGCCAAAATGGCCGACCTGCAACAGCTGCTGGCAGCACACGCGGTGGGCGAGTGGTGCGCACCCGTCAGCGGCCCGGAGCAGGGCTTTCGTAATAAAGCCAAAATGGTGGTTAGCGGCAGCGTTGAAAAACCGCTGCTGGGAATGCTGCACCGCGACGGCACACCGGAAGACCTGACCGGCTGCCCGCTGTATCCCGCCTCGTTCGAACCCGTCTTTGCCGCGCTGAAACCGTTTATCGCGCGTGCAGGATTAACGCCTTACAGCGTCGCCCGCAGGCGCGGCGAGCTGAAATACCTTCTGCTGACGGAAAGCCAACTCGACGGCGGCATGATGCTGCGCTTCGTGCTGCGCTCGGAAGCCAAGCTGGAGCAGCTGCGCGCGGCGCTGCCGTGGCTGCAGGAACAGCTGCCGCAGCTGAAGGTCATTACCGCAAATATTCAGCCGGTGCATATGGCGATCATGGAAGGGGAGAAAGAGATTTTCTTCACCGACCAGCACGCGCTGGCCGAAAGCTTCAACGGCGTGCCGCTGTGGATCCGCCCGCAAAGCTTCTTCCAGACCAACCCGACCGTGGCAAGCAGCCTGTACGCCACCGCCCGCGACTGGGTTCGTGCGTTAAACGTCCATCATATGTGGGATCTCTTCTGCGGCGTGGGCGGCTTTGGTCTGCACTGCGCCACGCCAGAGATGCAGCTCACCGGCATTGAGATCTCTGCCGAAGCGATTGCCTGCGCGAAACAGTCCGCCGCCGGGCTGGGGTTAACGAATCTGCACTTCCAGGCGCTGGATTCCACGCAGTTTGCGACCGGCCAGGGCAACGTGCCGGAGCTGGTGCTGGTCAACCCGCCGCGCCGCGGCATCGGCAAGGCGCTGTGCGACTACCTGAGCCAGATGGCACCCGAGTACATCGTCTATTCCAGCTGTAACGCCCAGACCATGGCGAAAGACATCGCCAGCCTGCCGGGCTACCGCATTAAACGCGTTCAGCTTTTCGATATGTTCCCGCATACCGCGCATTATGAAGTGCTGACGTTGCTCGTGAAATCTTAAACAAAATGTGAACTCTTCCCCCGCTCGAAATCAGGTAAGCTTACGTCATAAGAGATGAATAAAGGCTTACCCATGAAGCAGATCCTGCTGGTGGAAGACGACCACGATATCGCGGCGCTTCTGCGACTCAATTTAGAAGACGAAGGCTACGCCATTACCCACGAGCCCGACGGGGGCAAGGCCTTACTGCGTCTTGAAAAACAGCCGTGGGATGCGGTGATCCTCGACCTGATGCTGCCCTGCGTTGACGGTCTAGAGATTTGCCGCCGCATCCGTCAGATGACGCGCTACCTGCCGGTGATCATCATCAGCGCCCGCAGCAGCGAGACCGACCGCATTACCGGGCTGGAAACCGGCGCCGATGATTATCTGGCTAAGCCGTTCTCGGTGCAGGAACTCATTGCGCGCATCAAAGCGCTGTTCCGCCGCCAGCAGGCGATGGGGCAGGCGCAAACCGACGGTCAAATTCAGGCCCACGGTCTGACCATCGATCCGCTGGCGCGCAGCGTGCTGCTTCACGGTCAGGTGGTGGATCTCACCCCGCGTGAATTCGAGCTGCTGTACTTCTTTGCCCGTCATCCTGGCGAGGTCTTTTCGCGTCTGGCGCTGCTGGAGCAGGTCTGGGGCTATCAGCACGAAGGCTATGAGCACACCGTTAACACCCATATCAACCGCCTGCGCATCAAGATTGAGAAGGACGCCGCCGAGCCGGAGATTATTCGCACCGTCTGGGGCAAGGGCTATAAATTTGCGGAGCCAAATCATGATGCGCCGCTTTAGCCTGGGCCAGCGCCTGACGCTGCTGTTTATCCTGCTGATGATGCTCTGCGCCACCGTCGCCTGTGCGGTACAACTCTACACCAGTACGCAGTACGGCAACGCGATGGTGCAGCGGCTGTCGGGCGGGCTGGCGCAGCAGATCGTTCAGCGTGAAGCGATTCTGGACGCGCAGGGCAGGGTCGACCGAAAGGCGCTCAAGCCGCTGTTCGATCGGCTGATGACCTTTAATCCGAGCGTTGAGCTGTACGTTGTCTCCCCGGACGGCGATATCCTGGCCGATGCCGCACCGCCGGGCCACATTCAGCGACAAAAAATCGATCTGGCCCCGGTTCAGACCTTCCTGAGCGGTACCGCCATACCGGTCCTGGGCGACGATCCTCGCAGTCAAAATAAAAAGGTCTTTAGCGCCACGCCGCTGCGGCAGGACGGCGAGCTTAAGGGCTACCTGTACATTATTTTGCAGGGCGAAGAGTCAAACGCCCTGGCGGAAATGGCCTGGCATAAGGCGCTGTGGAGCACGGTGCTGTGGTCATTGCTGTGGGTCGCGCTGTTTGGCCTGCTGGCAGGTTTACTGATCTGGTACTGGGTCACGCGCCCGGTAAAACAGCTGACGGTGGAGCTCGCCGGGCTGGAGCAGGACAGCATCAGCGCTATCAGAAAACTGGCGGCGCAGCCGTCGGACGCGGCGGCAAAGGATGAAGTGGCGATCCTGCGCAACAGCTTTATCGAGCTGGCGCGTAAAATCACACGCCAGTGGGACCAGCTGGCCGACAGCGATCGCCAGCGCCGGGAGTTTATCGCTAACATTTCGCACGATCTCCGTACGCCGCTGACCTCGCTGCTGGGCTATCTGGAAACTCTGTCGCTAAAAGCCGCCACGCTGACGCCGCAGGAGCACCAGCAGTATCTCGCCACCGCGCTGCGTCAGGGACAAAAAGTCCGTCATCTTTCTCAGCAGCTGTTCGAGCTGGCGCGCCTTGAGCACGGCGGCATTAAGCCGCAGCGCGAGCGTTTCGCGATGGGGGAGTTGATTTCCGACGTGGCGCAGAAGTTTGAGCTCACCGCCCGCACGCGCGAAGTGAATCTGCATATTGACGTGCCGGGACCGCTGCCGCTGATTAACGCCGACGTGTCAATGATCGAACGCGTGGTGACCAACCTGCTCGATAACGCGATGCGCCATACGCCATCTGGCGGGGAAATTCGTCTGGCGGTCTGGCAGGAGAATGAACGGCTTCAGGTCGAAGTGGCTGACAGCGGAACGGGCGTGGATGCCTCGCTGCGCGACGATCTGTTCCAGCGGCCATCGGCGTTGAACACCCAGGCATCGCGGGAGAATCGCGGCGGGCTGGGGCTGTTAATCGTGAAACGTATGCTGGAGCTGCACGGCGGTGGGATCAGGCTGATGGAGTCGGTGAGCGGGGCGCGGTTCAGGTTCTTTGTGCCGTTGTGAGAGAGTGCCGGGTGGCGGCTTCGCCTTACCCGGCCTACAGACTACCACCCCCGTAGGCCGGGCCACCCGGCAAAAAAATCTTACTGCGGGAACCACTGCTCGCTGATTTTCTGATACGTACCGTCAGCTTTAATCGCTTTCAGCGCGCCGTTCAGTTTTTCCAGCAGGGCCTTGTTATCCGGACGTACCGCGATGCCCAGACCCGTGCCGAAGTACTGCGGATCGGTCACTTTCTCGGTTGCGGTGCCCAGCTGCGGATTGGTTTTCAGCCATTCGTTCACCACGGCGGTATCGCCGAACACGCCGTCGATGCGGCCATTTTTCAGGTCGATAATCGCGTTCTGGTAGCTGTCATAAGCCACGGTTTTTACTTCAGGATGTTTGTCCTGGAGGTATTTCTGGTGCGTGGTGCCGTTTTCCATCCCGATGCGTTTGCCTTTCAGCTGATCGAAAGAGGTATAGGCGCCTTTCTTCGCAATCACGACCGCCGAGTTGGCGTAGTACGGGTCGGTGAACGCAACCTGTTTGCTGCGCTCAGGCGTGATGTCCATCCCGGAGATCACCGCGTCGTATTTTTTGAATTTCAGCGACGGGATCAGGCTGTCGAAGGCATGGTTGGTAAAGGTGCAGTCGGCCTGCATTTGTTTGCACAGCGCTTTCGCCAGGTCAATGTCGAAACCCACGATCTGGTTGCTGGCATCCAGCGATTCAAACGGCGGATAGGTGGCGGACACGCCAAAATTGATTTTATCAGCTGCGGATGCGCCAGCGGCGAAGGTGGCGAGCAATGCGGCCAGAACTAACTTTTTCATTGTAATACTCCCGTCTGTCTTATTTATGCGCCGTGTCTGCGGCATGGATGTACAATGCCATTTAATGAATTTATATGCAATAAAAATGATTAAGTATTAGTTTAATGGCAAAAAAAAGCGGATAACCAGAAAGTTACCCGCATTGATTAATCACATTTATGCACTTCTTGCCGGGCGGCGCTGCGCTTACCCGGCCTACGATCTGCGCTCAAACGCCAGCGCTTTACGCTCGATCAGGCGCATCATCAGCGTCAACAGGCCGTTAACCACCAGATAGACCACGCCTGCCGCACCGAACACCATCACGTCATAGGTGCGCCCGTACAGCAGCTGTCCGTGACCCATTACCTCCATCAGGGTGATGGTGTAGGCCAGAGAGGTACTCTTGAACACCAGCACCACTTCGTTGGAGTAAGAGGAGAGCGCGCGCTTAAAGGCGTATGGCAGCAGGATCGCCAGCGTGTCCTTCTTGCTCATGCCCAGCGCTCCGCAGGACTGCCATTGTCCTTCCGGAATGGCGCGGATCGCCCCGTAGAACAGCTGGGTGGTATAGGCCGCACTGTTCAGCGAAAGGGCAATCAGGGCACACAGCCACGGTTCAGAAAGCAGATGCCAGATAACCGGATACTCCTGCAGCGACGGGAACTGGCCCGGGCCGTAGTAAATCAGGAAGATCTGCACCAGCAGCGGCGTACCGGTAAACAGGGTGATGTAGCCGCGCACAATCCACACCAGCACCGGCGTTTTCAGCGTCAGGATGATGGTGAAGATAAGGGCCAGGATCAGCGCCACGATAATGGACGCCACGGTCAGCGTCAGGCTGGTGTGCAGCCCTTTCATCAGCTCGGGGAAATATTCAAGCATCAGCCTGGTCTCCGTTCAAAGCGCGTCGCACGCAGGTCAATACGCTTGAGGATGTACTGACTGAGCAACGTGATCACCAGGTAGATAGCCGCCGCCACAATGTACCAGGTAAAAGGCTCCTGGGTGCGGGTGGCGATGCTTTTGGTTTGCAGCATCAAATCGTTAACGCTGATCAGGCTCACCAGCGCGGTATCTTTCAGCAGCACCAGCCACTGGTTGCCGAGGCCCGGCAGGGCATGGCGCCACATCTGCGGCATGACCAGACGGAAGAAGATCGCTGATTTCGACAGGCCTAACGCCTGACCCGACTCCCATTGACCCTGCGGCACGGCTTTCAGCGCACCGCGCAGGGTTTGCGACGCGTACGCGGAGTAGAGCAGGGAGAGGGCAATCACGCCGCACAGGAACGGGCTGACGTCGAAGTTTTCAATCTGCATCTGCACCGGGATCTGCGCAAAGCCAAGATTGATCGTAAAACCGTCCGACAGCGTCAGCAGCAGCTGTGAGGAGCCGAAATAGATAAACAGGACCACCAGAATTTCCGGAAGCCCACGCAGCACGGTGACCAGCGCGGAGCCTGTCCAGGCGACGGGGAACCATTTCGCGGATTCCCACACCGCAAAGAACATCGCCAGCACGAGGCCGATAATCAGTGCGCAAACGGCAAGGCCGACGGTCATCCCGGCGGCGCTTGCTAAAGGAAAAATTTCATTCATCAGGAATTACTTCTGGAACCATTTTTTGTAGATGGTTTCGTAGGTGCCGTCTTTCTTCACTTTTTCCAGCGCAGCGTTGAATTTCTGCTGCAGCTCAGTGTTGCCCTGACGAACGGCAATCCCCAGACCGGTACCGAAGTAATCCTTATCGGTCACTTTGTCGCCCACTGGCGCCAGTTTATCGTTGGCTTTCAGCCACTCGGTTACGACCGCGGTATCACCAAATACGCCGTCGATACGGCCATTTTGCAGATCCAGCTTCGCGTTCTGGTAGCTGTCATACGGAACGGTTGTGATTTCCGGATGTTTATCCATGATGAATTTCTGGTGCGTGGTGCCGTTCTGCACGCCAACTTTTTTGCCTTTCAGCTGATCGACAGAGGTAAATTTACCTTTCTGACCAATGAACAGGGCGGAGTTGTCGTAGTAAGGCGTAGAGAACAGAACCTGCTTTTCACGCTCCGGGGTGATGTCCATACCGGCCATCACGGCGTCGATACGGCGGAACTTCAGGCTTGGGATCAGGCTGTCGAACGCCTGGTTGCTGAAGGTACAGGTCGCGTCGATCTCTTTACACAGGGCGTTAGCCAGGTCCACGTCGAAGCCAACAATTTTGTTGTTCGCATCAATGGACTCAAACGGAGGGTAAGAGGCTTCCGTGGCGAAACGAATGGTCTGAGCTGCGGTAGCGGAAAGGGTAACGCCAGCAAGCAGCACGGCAAGTAATACTTTTTTCATTATATTTCCCCTGACACAATCAATGAGATAAATAGTTTTTGAAGGCATCGGTTTGCGGGTTCGCGAAGCAGCTCGCATCACCTTGCTCAACGATATACCCGTTTTCCATGTAGACCACACGGCTGGCGGTTTTACGCGCCACTTCCACTTCGTGGGTGACGATAACCTGCGTAATATTGGTTTCCGCCAGCTCGCGAATGATGCTGACGATCTGGGCGGTAATTTCCGGGTCCAGCGCCGCGGTTGGCTCATCAAACAGCAATACCGCAGGCTCCATCATCAGCGCGCGGGCAATGGCTACGCGCTGCTGCTGACCACCGGAAAGGTGCAGCGGATAGCGGTCGCTGTAGGGCTTAAGGCGCAGACGATCCAGCAGCTTTTCAGCGCGCGCGATCGCCTGATCCTTGCTTAACCCCAGCACGCGGCACGGCGCTTCAATCAGGTTTTGCAGGACGGTCAGATGCGGCCAGAGATTGTATTGCTGGAAGACCATGCCGACGTTTTGACGCAGTTCGCGAATCGCTTTATCAGACGGCGTTTTCGCGAAGTCAAAATGGTTACCGGCAATTGCCAGCGTACCTGAACGGGGCATTTCAAGCAGATTAAGGACACGCAGAAGGGAGCTTTTGCCTGCACCGCTTGGGCCAAGCAAAACCAGCGTTTCGCCTTCCGGGCAGTTCAGCGTGATGTCAAACAGCGCCTGGTGTGCGCCGTAGAAGCAGTTAATGCCGTTTAGTTTAATACTCATCGGGGCAGTCTTTACTCATCCAGGCAATCTATAGCAATTGAGGCCGCAGATAGTACCGTTGACAGAATAGTTATGCAATATTTATGCGTTAAAAGTTAAATATAACCCGTGTTTCCTCTTAAACATAGCACAAAATAGCGAACGGTAAGGTCGGCGAGTATAAATGTCGGCATTCCGCATGAAATGCCGCACATTTTACGGGGGTTACCGGGTTGTATCGGCGGGTTTAGCGATTCTCAATCGACTGGCGCAGCGTGCCTGCCGGGGCATGAACGCTGCCGCCAACGTAGCGCACGTCGTCTACCGCCCAGCACTGTCCTTCACGGATCATCAGCACTTCATCCTGCCAGGTTTGGGTTCCCTGCGTCAGCTTCACGCGCAGCGGAATATTACGGGCATCGGTATTTGGGATGGTTGACGCGCTGGCTACTTCGGCGCTGTCCGGCAGCGTGGTGCGGCTGGAGAACGGATCGGATTTCAGCAGGGCGTTATGCTGCGGATCGCGGGTGGCGTCGTTAAGCAGTTTTGCCAGACCGTCGCTCAGATACGGGCGCAGGCCGGTGAGATCGTTGCTGCGGTGCTGAATGCGATAATCATAGAACTGCTGCGCCACGGCGTCCGGGCCGCCCTCAATGCAGGGGCCGCTGCGGGTACCGATATCCTTAAAGGCTGGCGTGACCGTGGTGGTACAGGCGCTGAGCACCAGCGCGCAGGGCACCAAAAGTGTTAAAGCAGAATAGCGCATGTTGATTTCCTTATTTATTAACTATCCTTTCAATCATAGCGTAACGAACCGATAATGCTGTGCCTAAGGCATTGAACGCTAAAGAAGGAGAGAAACCATGCAGTTTTCAACAACGCCAACCCTGGAAGGGCAGACAATAACCGAGTATTGCGGTGTGGTTACCGGCGAAGCCATTCTCGGCGCTAATATCTTCCGCGACTTTTTTGCCGGTATCCGCGATATCGTTGGCGGCCGCTCGGGCGCATACGAAAAAGAGCTGCGCAAAGCGCGTGAAATCGCCTTTAAAGAGCTTGGCGAGCAGGCGGAAGCCCTCGGCGCTGATGCGGTTGTGGGAATTGATATCGACTACGAAACGGTCGGGAAAGATGCCAGCATGCTGATGGTGAGCGTAAGCGGTACGGCGGTGAAAACCCTCCGATGACGCGTTCGCTTGCAACGCTCCTGCTGGCGCTGCTGCTGGCAGGGTGTGCCACGGAAAAAGGGATTATCGACAAAGGCGCCTACGAGCTGGACACGCGTCATCAGGCGCAGGCGGCTTACCCGCGTATAAAGGTGCTGGTGATCCACTACACCGCAGATGACTTTGACAGCTCGCTGGCCACGCTGACGGATAAGAACGTCAGCTCCCACTATTTGATCCCGGCTAAACCCCCTGCTCCGGACGGTAAGCCGCGCATCTGGCAGCTGGTGCCCGAGAGCGAACTGGCCTGGCATGCGGGCATCAGCTTCTGGCGCGGCACCAACCGGATTAACGATACGTCTGTCGGCATTGAGCTGGAGAACCGCGGCTGGCAAAAAACGTCGGGCGTTAAGCATTTTACGCCGTTTGAGCCTGCGCAAATTGCGGCGCTGGTTCCGCTCGCCAAAGACATTATTGCCCGCTACAACATCAGACCTGAAAATGTGGTGGCCCATTCGGACATCGCTCCGCAGCGTAAAGACGATCCCGGCCCGCTGTTCCCGTGGCGTGAGCTGGCGCAGCAGGGGATTGGTGCATGGCCCGATGCCGGGCGCGTTGCGTTCTATATAAACGGGCGACCGCCTTATCAGCCGGTAGACACCGCAGCGCTGCTGGATTTACTCGCACGCTATGGTTATGAGGTGCCCGACAACAGCACGCCTGCCCAGCAGAAGCGCATCATCATGGTGTTCCAGATGCACTTCAGGCCGCAGCTGTGGAACGGCGTAGCTGATGTGGAAACGATGGCTATTGCAGAAGCGCTTTTAGAGAAATACGGGCAGGGGTAATCCTTCGGATATCCCTCTCCGTGAATTAAGGCTATCGGTGCAACTTCCCATGATCCCGCAGCCACGCCGCCGTAAGCGTAATCCCTTCATCCAGCGTTACGATCGGTTTGTACCCAAGCTCGTTCTCCGCCCGCGAAATATCCAGCGTGAAATCAAAGTTAAGCTTCGATACGCCGTAATGCGTCAGCGCAGGCTCTTTGGCCGATTTACTGCCAAAACGCTCCATGCTGCGGGCAATCATATCCAGCATTGGGTAAGGGACTGAACGGATGCGGCAGTCGATCTGCAGCTCGTCAATTAAACGCTGCACAATGCTGCGCAGCGTGCAGGGTTCGCCGTTCGTGATGTTGTAGGCGCGACCGGAGATCAGCTTATCGCAGTCCGGCTGGCTTGCCAGCCACATGGCGTGAACGGCGTTTTCGTAATAGGTCATATCCACCAGCGCATCGCCGCCGCGCGGCAGCAGCACGCTGCCGTAGTGGTGCATCATCTGCGCCAGGCGCGGAATAAACACTTTGTCGTGCGGCCCGAACAGGCTCTGCGGACGTAAGACCGTAAAACGGGTGTGCGGGTTCGACTGTGCCAGCAGGTCAATCACCTCTTCGCTGGCCGCCTTGCTGCGGGCAAACTCGCAGGCAAAGCGAGCGGGACGGAAATCTTCCTGCACGTCACGATGGTGGTGATAGTCGAAATAGAGTGAAGGTGACGAGATATGAATAAAGTTACGCACGCCCCAGGCAACGGCCCATTCGCCCAGACGGCGGGTTGCCCGCACGTTGGCGAGATCGAAGGCTTCCTGGGTACCCCACGGGGAGGTGAAGCTGGAGCAGTGCCACAGCGTGTCGATACCGGCGAGCATCACTTTCGCCTGAGAGGAGACCAGCTCCGTCAGGTCAGCATGGACGAACTCCGCGCCCATTTTTTGCAGCAGTTTTCCCATCGCTTCGTTGCGACCGGTAGCCCTGACGCTAATGCCCTTGTTGCGCAGAAATTCGACCGCATTTCGGCCTAAGCCGCTGGTCGCCCCGGTAACCAGTACCTTCATATCAATCCACTGTGTTGAAAAGAATTTCGTGCGCATTCTTTCGTGAATTACGGCGCTATGCAATGGGAAAGGTGAAAGAAAGAGAGTTTTATTTAGATCTTTTCCGTCTTTTGTTCTGCCCGTTGCGCAATCCGCTTTGCCATCCCGCGGAAGATAAACAGGTGGGCGGGGATCATCAACAGCCAGTAGAACAGACCCGGCATTCCGTGGGGATGCCACCAGGCGCGGACGTCCAGTTCACGACAATCGCCTTTGTCTTTCAGGGTAAAGCAGAGCCGGCCCAGCCCCGGGGCTTTCATACCGAACAGCAGCGCCAGCTGTTTTTCCGGCTCGACGATGATGACCTTCCAGCTGTCGACCGCGTCGCCCACCTCAAGATACGGGCGTGCCGGGCGGCCTTTTGCCAGCCTGTGCCCCACCAGCAGATCCATTGCTCCGCGCGTTTGCCACAGGATATTACCGAAGAAATAACCGTCTTTGCCGCCAATCTGGTTCACCACCTCCCACAGCGCGGCCATGCTGGCGTGGGTTTTCACCGTGCAGCCCGCCTGTTTCGGGTAATAGCCGTACTCCGGCCGCCAGCGGGCAAACGCCTGAGCGTCGTAACCCCAGTCGCTGGAGTTCACCAGCTGCTCTTCCTCTTTCAGCGTATTGCGCACGGCATCGTCAAAGCGGATCAGGTCCTGGGGAATGAGTGCCCGCAGTTCGCGATCGTCCGCCAGTAAATCATGTTTGAGCCCCTGGATCAGCGCTTTGGCGATCGTCGGCGGCACCGAGGTGATCACATTCAAAAACCACACCGAAATCCAGCGGGTCGGGAAGGGAATGGGGATCAGCCAGCGGCGGCGGCCGCTGACGCGCATGAAATGTTCGAACTGCTCCTGATAGCTCAGCACTTCAGGGCCTGCCGCCTCGAGCACGCGGTGATGCTCCGCCGTGTGATCCAGCAGGGCCACCAGATAATGCAGTAAATTCTCCAGCGCAATCGGCGTGGTGCGCGAGCGCACCCAGCGCGGCGGCGTGAGTACGGGCAGGTTGTAAACCATATCGCGCATCACTTCGAAGGCGGCGGAGCCTGCGCCGACGATGATCCCGGCGCGCAGTTCGGTGACGGGGATATTCGCCCCGCGCAGGGTGTCAGCCGTCAGCTGGCGGGCGCGCAGGTGATCGGACTGCTCGTGTTCGGGCGCCTGGAGCGAGCTTAAAAAAATGACCTGCTTCACCGGGGTTTGCAGCAGGGCGTCGCGAACGTTCATCGCCACCTGCCGCTCATGGGCGATGAAATCCCCGCCTTCGCCCATGCTGTGCACCAGGTAGTAAAGCGTATCGACCCCTTCCAGCAGGGCGGGAAGTTCCTTCGGCCAGTTGAGGTCAACGCTGTGGCAGGTGACGCCAGGCAAACTGAGCTTTTGCAGGCGTTCGGTGTTGCGTGCCGCTGCCAGCACCTGGTGTCCCTGCTGGCTTAACGCCGCGGTGAGATGCTGACCGATGTACCCGCTGGCGCCGAGCACCAGAATTCGTTGCGGCACGTGATGCTCCTTATCGCTGTAAAAACGCCTGCCAGTGTTTCACCACGTCCGCCAGCTGTTCGCGGCTCACGTCGAGATGCATGACCAGGCGCACGACGGGTGAGGCGTTGATCAGCACGCCACGTGATTTCATAAATTCACCCAGCGCGGCGGCGCGGTCATCGCCCACGCGTACGAACAGCATGTTGGTGTCGTGGCGCATCACGTCGGCGCCAATCTCGCGCAGCTGCGCCGCCATCCACGCGGCGTTGTCGTGATCGTCCTTCAGGCGCGCCACGTTATTTTTCAGGGCATACAGCCCGGCAGCCGCCAGAATACCCGCCTGACGCATGCCGCCGCCGGTCATTTTACGCCAGCGGTTGGCGCGCTTGATGTAGTCCGCGTCGCCCACAAGCAGAGAGCCCACCGGCGTGCCCAGCCCTTTTGAGAGGCAGATGGTGAACGAGTCGCAGTATTGCGCAATCTCTTTCAGCTCGCAGCCATACTCCACGACGGCGTTAAAGATACGCGCGCCGTCAACGTGCAGGCCGAGCCGGCGCTCGCGGGTGAATTCCCACGCTGCTTTCAGGTATTCGCGCGGCAGCACTTTGCCGTTGTGGGTGTTTTCGAGGCTGAGCAGTCGGGTGCGGGCGAAGTGAATATCGTCAGCTTTGATTTTCGCCGCGACTTTATCGAGCGGCAGGGAGCCGTCCGGCGCGGCGTCAATCGGCTGCGGCTGAATGCTGCCGAGCACCGCCGCGCCGCCGGCTTCGTAGAGATAGTTATGCGCGCCCTGGCCGACGATATACTCTTCCCCCCGCTCGCAGTGGCTGAGCAGCGCCACCAGGTTAGCCTGCGTGCCGGTTGGCAGAAACAGGGCCGCTTCCTTGCCGCTCAGCTCTGCCGCGTAACGCTGCAGTTCGTTAACCGTTGGGTCATCGCCGTAAACGTCATCCCCGACCGGGGCGGCCATCATCTCTTCGAGCATGGCGCGGCTCGGGCGGGTTACGGTATCGCTGCGTAAATCAATCATTTCACATCCCTTTATTTTAAGAGGTCATGCGAAATGTTTTACCTGAGCCAGTTGGTTTTTGCCAGTTCGATCACCTCGTCGCCGCGCCCGCTGATGATGGCGCGCAGCATATACAGGCTAAAGCCTTTGGCCTGTTCAAGCTTGATCTGCGGCGGGATCGCCAGCTCTTCTTTGGCGACGACGACATCCACCAGCACCGGACCGTCGATGGAAAATGCGCGCTGCAGGGCTTCGTCCACCTCTGAGGCTTTCTCCACGCGAATGCCGGTGATGCCGCAGGCCTCGGCGATGCGCGCGAAGTTGGTGTCGTGCAGCTCGGTGCCGTCCGTGAGATAGCCTCCGGCCTTCATCTCCATCGCCACGAAGCCCAGCACGCTGTTGTTAAAGACCACGATTTTCAGCGGGAGCTTCATCTGCACCACCGACAGGAAATCCCCCATCAGCATGCTGAACCCGCCGTCGCCGCACATCGCCACCACCTGACGCTCCGGCGCCGTCGCTTTTGCGCCCAGCGCCTGCGGCATGGCGTTGGCCATAGAGCCGTGGTTGAACGAGCCGAGCAGGCGACGCTTGCCGTTCATCTTCAGATAGCGTGCCGCCCAGACGGTTGGCGTGCCCACGTCGCAGGTGAAGATGGCGTCTTCGTCCGCGAAATGGCTGATCTGCTGCGCCAGATACTGCGGATGAATGGCTTTGTCGCTCGGTTTGGCGAGGTCGTCCAGCCCCTTGCGGGCGTCGCGATAGTCGCTCAGGGCTTTATCAAGGAACTTGCGGTCCGTTTTTACTTCCAGCAGCGGCAGCAGGGCGGAAAGGGTAGATTTGATATCGCCCACCAGCGCCATATCAACCTTGCTGTGCGCGCCGATGCTGGCCGGGTTGATATCAATCTGAATGATTTTCGCATCCGTCGGGTAGAACGCGCGATACGGGAATTGGGTGCCGAGCAGGATCAGCGTGTCGGCGTTCATCATGGTGTGGAAGCCGCTGGAGAAACCGATCAGACCGGTCATCCCCACATCAAAGGGGTTGTCGTACTCGACGTGCTCTTTGCCGCGCAGGGCGTGAACAATGGGGGCCTTAAGCTTACCGGCGAATTCAAGCAGCTCCTTGTGCGCGCCCGCGCAGCCGCTGCCGCACATCAGGGCGATATTACTTGAGTACCGCAGCAGCTGTGCCAGCTTTTTCAGCTCCTCTTCCGCAGGCGTCACCACCGGCTGCGGGGCGTGATACCAGTGGGTGCTGGCCCCTTCTGGCGCAGCCTTGAGGGCCACATCGCCCGGGATAACGACCACAGAAACGCCGCGGTTCAGCACGGCTTTGCGCATGGCGATCGCCAGCACCTGCGGGATCTGCTCCGGAGATGAAACCAGCTCGCAATAGTGGCTGCATTCACGGAACAGCTCCTGCGGATGCGTCTCCTGAAAATAGCCGCTGCCGATTTCGGAAGAGGGGATATGGGCGGCAATCGCCAGCACCGGCACGTGGTTACGGTGACAGTCAAAGAGGCCGTTGATCAGATGCAGGTTACCCGGCCCGCACGATCCGGCGCAGACGGCCAGTTCCCCCGTGATCTGCGCTTCAGCGCCTGCGGCGAAGGCGGCAACCTCTTCATGGCGGGTGGGCATCCATTCGATGGTCTTCATCTTGTTGAGGCTGTCGCTAAGTCCGTTCAGGGAATCGCCGGTTACGCCCCAGATACGTTTCACGCCAGCCTGTTCGAGCGTTTTCGCTATATATGCAGCCACGGTTTGTTTCATGGTTGTCCGTCTCCTTTTTGTGATATCGCTTACAAGCTTAGAAGAAAGTCTCCGTATTGCCCGTCGCATCCTCCCAATTAAAAGGTGCTTTTCATGCGCAATTATTCGGCATAATCTGGTGTTAACTCAGTAAAAAAAGGAATTATTTCAAATGGTTAAATCATTGTTAATCGCTGTTAATGAAAAGCTATCGTGCGACGATCTTGGCAAACTCTTGTTACGACTTGCCGTCGGCGGGCTGATGCTTTTTCATGGTTTGCACAAGCTTTTTGGCGGCGTGGGCTTTATCAGCGGCATGCTGGTGGAAAAAGGGCTGCCGGGATTTATCGCCTACGGCGTGTTGGTTGGCGAAGTGGTGGCACCGATCCTGATTATTGTCGGGCTCTTTACGCGTCCGGCCGCGCTGGTGCTGGCCTTTACGATGATTGTGGCGTGGCTGATGGGGGGAATGGGGGAAACGCTCGCCCTCGATAAGGTAGGCGCATGGGCGATTGAAAGCCTGGTGTATTTCTTTATCGGCTCGCTGGCGGTCGCGTTTTTAGGGGCGGGGCGGTTTGCGCTGGGTAAAGCGCCCGCGTGGCGGTAGGGTTATTGTAGGTCGGATAAACGCAGTGCCACCCGACAAAAAGCCCGGTGGCGCTGACGCTTACCGGGCCTACGATCGAACGTTTACCGTTTATGCGAGGACGAGATCGCCCTGTGGATGGCATGAGCATGCCAGCACGTAACCCTCGGCAATTTCCGCGTCCGACAGCGTCATGGTGCTGGTGACGGTGTACTCCCCGGAAACCACCTTCGTCTTACAGCAGCCGCACACGCCCGCACGACAGGCAGCCGCTACCGGCACCTTGTTGCTTTCCAGCGCCTCCAGCAGCGTGGTCCCCACGCGGCCAAAGAAGGTCTGCGCAGGCTGCAGTTTGGTGAAGGTAATGCCGCTGGTTGCCGCTTCCGCCACCGGCGTGAAGAACTGCTCTTTGAAGAAGCGCGTCACGCCAAGCGCTTTCACCTCTTTCTCCACGATATCCATGTACGGCGCCGGGCCGCAGGTCATCACGGTGCGGTTCGCGATATCCGGCACGCTTTGCAGCAGCTCGCGGCTCAGGCGACCGGGCACAAAGCCGTGGGTCGCGTTGTGCTCCGCCACCAGCGTTACCGGATAATTACGCCACTCCCCGGCAAAAATCACATCTTCCGGGGAACGGACGCTGAAGATCGCCTGCACGTTGGCCTGCGGGCGGTTCTTCGCCAGCCAGCGGCGCATCGACATAATTGGCGTTACGCCACAGCCCGCCGCCAGCAGCAGGAATTTATCGTCCGTCTTATCGTCACAGGTGAATTCCCCCTGCGCGTCGGACAGCCAGATGTAATCCCCGCGCTTGACGTCCCGCGTCAGCCACTGCGAGCCCGCGCCGTCGTCAATGCGGCGGACGGTGAGCGTAATGTACTCGCTCACGCCCGGCGTGGAGGAGATCGTGTAGGCGCGCAGCGTGTCCGCCGAATTGCGAACGCTGACCAGCGCGTACTGGCCTGCACGGTACGGATAGTAGTCATGGCACAGCAGCGACAGCGTCCACACATCCGGCGTCTCCTGATGGATGTGATGAACCTGCATCCGCCACGGACATTGTGAGGTTGGCATGGTCATGAATAACTCCTTACGCGCTCAGCAGCTGTTTCATATCATCTTCAACGTTGGTCACGGAACGCAGGCCGAATTTCTCGTTCAGCACCGCCAGCAGGTCCGGCGTCAGGAAGCCAGGCGCGGTCGGGCCAGTCACGATGTTGGTGACGCCGAGAGAGAGCAGGGTCAGGAGGATGACAATCGCTTTCTGCTCGAACCATGACAGCACCAGCGACAGCGGCAGGTCGTTCACGCCGCAGCCCAGTTTCTCCGCCAGGGTGACCGCCAGAATGATGGCCGAGTAAGCATCGTTACACTGGCCCGCATCGATCAGGCGCGGCAGACCTTCGATGTCGCCGAAGTCCAGCTTGTTGAAACGGTATTTGCCGCACGCCAGGGTCAGGATCAGGCAGTCTTCCGGCACGCTGGTGGCGAAATCGGTGAAGTAGTTACGCTCGCCGCGCGCGCCGTCGCAGCCGCCGACCAGGAAGATGTGGCGCAGCTTTTCACGGCTGACGAGATCGATCAGCGAATCAGCGGCACCCAGCAGGGTTTCACGACCGAAGCCGACGGTAATAAGGTGCGGGATCTCGCTGTACGGGAAGCCTGCCATCTGCTGCGCCTGGGCGATAACCGGACCGAAATCGTCACCTTCAAGATGGCTCACGCCCGGCCAGCCAACGATGCTGCGGGTCCAGATGCGGTCATCGTACGCGCCGACGGTCGGGTCGATGATGCAGTTAGAGGTCATCACGATAGGGCCAGGGAAGCGGGTAAACTCCACCTGCTGGTTCTGCCAGCCGCTGCCGTAGTTACCGATGAGATGCTTAAATTTACGCAGCTCCGGGTAGCCGTGCGCCGGCAGCATTTCGCCGTGGGTATAAACGTTAACGCCGGTGCCTTCGGTTTGCTTCAGCAGGTTGTAGAGATCTTTCAGGTCGTGACCGGAAATCAGAATGCACTTGCCTTCGGTTGCCTTGACGTTGACCTGCGTCGGCGTCGGGTGGCCGTAGGTGCTGGTTTCACCGGCATCCAGAATGCTCATCACGCGGAAGTTCATCTGGCCGATTTCCATTGAGCACTCAAGCAGGGCGTTCATATCGGCAGGCCAGGTGCCCAGCCACGCCATGATTTTGTGGTACTGGGCATAAATCTCATTGTCGTACTGACCCAGAACGTGCGCGTGCTCCATATAGGCCGCAGCGCCTTTCAGGCCGTACAGGCACAGCAGGCGCAGGCCGAGAATGTTCTCGCCAATCGCCGCTTTGTCTTTATTCGGGGTGAATTCTGCCGCCTGACGCTGGAGGTCGCCCAAATCGTCGCTGACCAGCTGAAGTTCTGACATCGGGTTTTCCACGCGAGCGGAGGCATCCGCCTTCAGGCACTGGGCTTTCAGCGCCTCACGCAGGGCAATCGCTTCGCGGGCGTAGCCGACAATGCGCGGAGAGTCGAAGTTAACGTTGGTCAGCGTGGAGAAAAACGCGCGCGGGGCGAAGCTGTCGACGTAGTGCTCGACAATGCCGTATTCGCGGGCTTTGAACGCCCATGCGGAAAGGCCTTGCAGAGCCGCAATCAGCAGGTCCTGCAGGTCAGATGTTTCTGCGGTTTTGCCGCACATACCCTGTGCGTAAGAGCAGCCATTGCCTGCCGGGGTACGGATGGTTTGTTCACATTGCACACAAAACATAATCACACCTGTTAAAGTTATATTTGATATACATGTTTAAGGTTATGCCTGTGCCAGAACGGAGAAAAGGGCTTTCTGCTACAAAATAGAGGGAGATTGATTTAGCGCAATTTTGGCGGCAGGAAACCTACCGCCAAAGAAGTATCAGGCAGAGAAGAAGGCCATCAGGACCGGAACCAGCAGGCTTAAAATAAAGCCGTGCACGATAGCCGCGGGAACCATCTCCAGACCTCCGGAGCGTTGTAGTACCGGCAGGGTAAAGTCCATCGACGTCGCGCCGCACAGACCCAGCGCGGTAGAACGACTGCGGCGAACCAGGCTCGGGATCAGCATGATGGCAATCAGCTCGCGCGCCAGATCATTAAAGAAGGCGGCGCTGCCGATCACCGGTCCGAATGATTCGGTCAGCAGAATACCGGAGAGCGAATACCAGCCAAAACCGGACGCCATCGCCAAGCCGGTTTTCAGGGGAAGATCGAGAATAAAGGCGTTGATGACGCCCGCCACCATTGAACTGGCAACAACCATAACCGCAACCATCATTCCCCGACGGTTGAGGACAATTTGTTTCAGCGTCATGCCATTATTTCGCAGCTGAATACCGATCAGGAACAGCAGGAAGATCAGCGTATATTCACTTGCCTCAGTCGCGTGCTGTAAAAATGCCCAACCGGTCAGCCCAAGAAGAAAACCGAGCACCACGACGCCGCATAATTTTAATGATTCAAGCGCCATTGCAATTCGTGAAGGGAGTTTTTCCTGATGATGGTGATTTTTCCATGGAATAGTGCGTTCCAGCCACAGCAGCGCGGCAATATTGCACAGCAAAATAACCACCACGGTGACGACAGAATAATGGAGGATGGAGAGTAAATTCGCCGATAAGTTGTCCAGAAATGCCAGGCTAATCCCCATAAAGAAAAGAATAACGTAGACAATCCAGCTCAGGAATCGATTAATGAGCCTTAATGCGGATTCACGATGCAGCGGAATAAGATAGCCCACGATCAAGGGCAGCAAAATGATGAGGAGTCCTGAAAACATGAACAGCCGGTCCTTTTTGAATATCGGTTAAGCGCCAGTGACACTACCCAATAAAGGCTGTTCAGTAAAGCGGCAAAAGAAAGCCGGGCGGCGGCTACGCTTTACCCGGCTTGTGTCTACGTGGGGTGTGCGGCCTGAAGCCCTCACCCCGGAGCTCTCCCACGGGGAGAGGGAGGAAAGATTAATCGCGTTTTTCCAGCAGGGTGCGATACAGCACGCCACCCAGAATACCGCCGATAACTGGCATCACCCAGAACAGCCACAGCTGCTCAAGCGCCCAGCCGCCCTGGAAGATGGCGACGGCGGTACTGCGTGCCGGGTTAACGGAGGTGTTGGTGACCGGAATAGAAATCAGGTGGATAAGCGTCAGCGCCAGACCAATGGCAATCGGGGCAAAACCGGCCGGGGCGTGTTTGTCCGTTGCGCCGTGGATCACCAGCAAGAAGCCGGCGGTAAGCACGATTTCAATCACGATGGCAGACAGCATGGAGTAGCCGCCCGGAGAGTGTTCGCCAAAGCCGTTAGAGGCAAAGCCGCTGGCCGCCGCGTCGAAGCCGGCTTTACCGCTGGCAATCACGTACAGAACGCCCGCCGCGATAATACCGCCAACCACCTGCGCCACAATATAGCCAATCACGTCTTTCGCCGGGAAACGGCCCCCCGCCCATAAACCTAACGTTACTGCCGGGTTAAAATGACCGCCGGAAATATGTCCCACGGCAAACGCCATGGTTAATACGGTTAAACCAAAAGCCAGCGCAACGCCGACAAAACCGATACCTAATTCCGGGAATGCTGCTGCCAGAACGGCGCTACCGCAGCCACCAAATACCAGCCAGAATGTACCAAAGCATTCTGCTGCCAATTTTCTAAACATAACCACCTCAAATAATTATCCGCACGCTTTCCCGCGTGCGGGATATATCGCCATAAAGGGATGACGACTCAAAGAGCCCGTATTTTAAAAACCAACAACACCCCTTCGCCACTTAAATAAATTCGATTAATTTGATTTAAGGCAATGTGATGTCAATCCTTGTTCAAACTGGAGGTAAATAGAGCATAGTCCAATTTGCGGGCGGTAGTATCTTGCGAGATGTGGGTTATTTCAAATGAAACCTGATGGATAAATTCTGAATTTTTCGTGCTTCCGCCAGGTTATGGAGGCGGATTGCAGTGTCAAGCCCGTCTGCATCCCGCTATACTGCTGATAACTTGAAGGAAAAAGTGATCATATCGCGGGGGATTTATGCTTCTCGAACGTGTGGAAATTGTCGGGTTTCGCGGTATTAACCGCCTGTCGCTGCAGCTGGAGCAAAACAACGTCCTGATCGGCGAGAACGCGTGGGGTAAGTCCAGCCTGCTGGATGCGTTGACGCTACTGCTTTCGCCCGAGGACGATCTGTATCACTTCGTCCGCGACGATTTCTGGTTCCCGCCCGGCGACGTGACGGGGCGCGAGAAGCACCTGCATATCATCCTGACGTTCCGCGAATCCGAACCCGGACGTCACCGCGTGCGTCGCTTCCGCCCGCTGTCACCCTGCTGGGTGCCGTGCGATGACGGTTTCCACCGGATTTTCTATCGGCTGGAAGGCGAGATGGCGGAGAACGAGGGGGTACTCACCCTGCGTGATTTTCTCGATGAGAAAGCCAACCCGATCCCGCTGGACAATATCGACGATCTGGCCCGCCACCTGATCCGCCTGACGCCGGTGTTACGCCTGCGCGATGCACGCTTTATGCGGCGTATTCGTAACGGAACCGTACCCAATATGCCGGAAGTGGAAGTCACCGCCCGCGAGCTGGATTTTCTGGCCAGAGAGCTGGTGTCGCGTCCGCAGAATCTGACCGATGGCCAAATTCGTCAGGGGTTGTCCGCAATGGTGCAACTCCTTGAGCACTATTTTTCCGAGCAGGGCACGTCGGAATCGCGCCACCGTCTGATGCGCCGCCGCTCTCATGATGAGCAGCGAAGCTGGCGTTACCTCGACATCATTAACCGGATGATCGACCGGCCCGGCGGTCGCACCCATCGGGTGATTTTGCTGGGGCTGTTTTCAACGCTTCTGCAGGCCAAAGGCACCGTTCGTCTGGACCGGGACGCCCGGCCGCTGCTGCTGGTGGAAGACCCGGAAACGCGCCTGCATCCCATCATGCTCTCTGTGGCATGGCATCTGCTGAATCTGTTGCCGCTACAGCGCATTACGACCACCAATTCCGGGGAATTATTATCGCTGACGCCGGTAGAACACGTCTGTCGCCTGGTGCGTGAATCCTCCCGCGTCTCCGCTTTCCGGCTTGGGCCGGGCGGTTTGAATGCGGAAGACGGGCGGCGCATCGCGTTTCATATTCGCTTTAATCGGGCGTCGTCGCTCTTTGCCCGCTGCTGGCTGCTGGTGGAGGGGGAGACGGAAACCTGGGTCATCAACGAGCTGGCGCGCCAGTGCGGCCACCATTTTGATGCGGAAGGCATTAAGGTGATCGAATTCGCCCAGTCGGGATTAAAGCCGCTGATAAAATTTGCCCGCCGGATGGGGATCGAGTGGCACGTGCTGGTAGACGGTGATGAGGCGGGTAAAAAATATGCCTCGACCGTGCGGAGCCTGCTGAATAACGAGCGCGAGGAAGAGCGCGACCATTTAACCATGCTGCCCGCGATGGACATGGAACACTTTATGTATCGGCAGGGGTTCGACGACGTCTTCCACCGAATTGCCATGGTGCCGGTCGATGTCCCAATGAACATGCGGCGGGTGATCGCCAAAGCCATTCACCGTTCGTCAAAACCGGATTTAGCCATTGAAGTGGCGACGGAAGCGGGAAGGCGCGGCGTGGAGGCGGTACCGACCCTGCTGCGGAAGATGTTCTCCCGCGTGCTGTGGCTGGCACGCGGGAAAGCGGATTAGCGCTGGGTCGCCTGTTTCACCTGCTGAATCAGGCTATCCAGCAGTTCGTAGCGGCGGCGATATTCGGAGCGTTTTTTGCTGGCGATCTCTTCCATCGGTTTACGCGGCATGACGAGCGGCAGCATAAAGTTACCGTTGTCCTGCTTTTCACCGCCGATGGAGCTCCAGAAACTGTCGTAATCGGCCAGCAGTTTGCCCTCTTTTTTCTTGCGGTAGCGCCAGCTGCGATAAATGTGGGTAGCGTTACTGACGGCGACTATTTGCTCTACCGGGAACGCGGCGCCGAGTGTCATTGCGGCCTCGACCAGCAGACGTTTCGGGAACAGACCGTGGCAGGCTTTCGTCGCACCCTGGATCAGCTCGTGGGGAACATGCGCTTTTGCACCCTGCAAACCGCCAATGAACAGCGTCGATTTTCCCTCAAACTGGCATAGCGTAAAGGTCATCTCCGCCAGCGCCGTATTTTGACTGTCACAGAAAACGAGGGTAGCTTCTCCCTCTTTATCCATAAACGCGTCGGCACACAGGCGGACGGTAAATTGCTGTTCATCTTTTCCGGTTAAGGTCAGCAGAGTCACGCCCTGCTTTGAAAGGTAACCCTTTGTCAGCGTCGCCGGCAGCTGGCGACACATCATCTGATAGTGCCAGGACAGCGATTCCAGCGCACGCTGTCGATCCATATTGACCGTCAGCCACGGACGATGAAGGCGACACGGCAGCCCCGGCTGAACCTGGAGCATTTGCATCAGGTGCGGATGTTTCGCAAGATCAGACAGCAGGCGAGCGGTGCTGAGCGGTGTCGCCAGTGAACGCAGCATGAACTTGCGTCGGTAGGCGGTTTTTTCCCATGCCAGCCCGGGTGCGATCTCACCAAAAGCCAGGTTTTTGAAGAGTTGCCAGCCGGTTTTTGGCTGCGGCAGGTTTGAAAGTGATGTATCGACGATAGAAGACATGGTAGATCCTGATCCTTTTGGAATATCGCTATTTCAACAGGGGAAATGTCAACGTCTCGTAAACAAATTAGGGCGATTTCGGAGAACAGGGGTTTCGTTGAGGAGTCGTTTAGATAGAATCAACATTTATAATTGCCAGAACATTTATTTGGAATATTTATGAACCTCAAGGGAAAACGCAGAACGCTGTTTCTGCTGCTGGCGGTCGCGGTTTTAGCCGGTGGGTACTGGCTATGGCAGGTGCTGAATGCGCCGGTGCCGCAGTATCAGACACTGATTGTTCGCCCGGGCGAACTGCAGCAAAACGTCCTCGCGACGGGCAAGCTTGACGCGCTGCGCAAGGTTGACGTCGGCGCTCAGGTCAGCGGCCAGCTGAAAACGCTGTCGGTTGAGATTGGTGACAAGGTGAAAAAAGGCCAGCTGCTCGGCGTTATCGATCCTGAGCAGGCTGAGAACCAGATCCGCGAGGTGGAAGCCACGCTGATGGAGCTGCGCGCGCAGCGTGCGCAGGCGCTGGCAGAACGTAACCTGGCTCAGGTAACGCTGACCCGTCAGCAGGCGCTGGCCAAAACCCAGGCTATTTCGAAACAGGATTTAGATACTGCCACCACAGAACTGGCGGTGAAACAGGCGCAGATTGGCACGATTGACGCGCAAATCAAACGCAATCAGGCCTCGCTGGATACGGCAAAAACCAACCTCGACTACACCAAAATCGTCGCGCCGATGGCGGGCGAAGTCACCCAGATCACCACGCTGCAGGGCCAGACGGTGATTGCCGCGCAGCAGGCGCCAAACATTCTGACGCTGGCTGACATGAGCACCATGCTGGTCAAAGCCCAGGTCTCAGAGGCGGATGTTATCCATCTTAAGCCCGGACAAAACGCCTGGTTTACGGTGCTTGGCGACCCGCAGACGCGCTACGAAGGCGTGCTGAAAGACATTCTGCCGACGCCGGAAAAAGTTAACGACGCTATCTTCTACTATGCCCGCTTTGAGGTGCCAAACCCGCAGGGCGTGCTGCGTCTGGATATGACCGCACAGGTGCATATCCAGCTGACCGGCGTGAAGAACGTGCTGACCATTCCGCTCTCAGCGCTCGGTGAGTCCGCCGGGGATAGCCGTTATAAAGTGAAAGTGCTGCGCAACGGCGAAACGCGCGAGCGCGAGGTCGTGATCGGCGCGCGCAACGACACCGACGTGGTGGTGGTGAAAGGTCTGGAAGAGGGCGAGGAGGTTGTTGTCAGCGAAAGCCTGCCCGGAGCCGCTAAATGACGGCGCTGCTTGAGCTGAATAACATTCGTCGCAGCTATCCGTCAGGCGACGGTCCGGTGGAGGTGCTGAAGGGCATCTCCCTGCGCGTGGAAGCGGGCGAGATGGTGGCGATTGTCGGGGCATCGGGTTCCGGTAAATCGACGCTGATGAACATTCTCGGCTGTCTGGATAAACCGACCAGCGGTACCTATCGCGTGGCCGGGACGGATGTCTCCACGCTGGACGGCGACGCGCTGGCGAAGCTGCGTCGGGAACATTTCGGCTTTATCTTCCAGCGTTACCATTTGCTTTCTCACCTGAATGCGGCGCAGAACGTGGAAGTGCCTGCGGTGTATGCGGGCGTCGAGCGGAAAAAGCGACTTGAGCGCGCGCAGATGCTGCTGACGCGTCTGGGGCTGGCGGAGCGGGTGGAGTACCAGCCCTCGCAGCTGTCCGGCGGCCAGCAGCAGCGCGTGAGTATTGCCCGTGCGCTGATGAACGGCGGGCAGGTGATCCTCGCGGATGAACCGACCGGGGCACTTGACAGCCATTCCGGCGAAGAGGTGATGGCGATCCTTCACCAGCTTCGCGATCAGGGCCACACTGTCATCATTGTTACCCACGATCCGCAGGTAGCGGCGCAGGCGGAACGCATTATTGAGATCCACGACGGCGAGCTGGTCAGCAATCCGCCGCCGCGTGAGTCCAGGGCAGCGGCGCCGAAAGAAGCGCTGCCGGCATCAACAGGCTGGGGGCAGTTCTCCAGCGGCTTTCGCGAGGCGCTGACCATGGCCTGGCTGGCGATGGCGGCCAATAAAATGCGTACCCTGTTGACGATGCTCGGCATCATTATCGGGATCGCCTCGGTGGTGTCGATTGTGGTGGTGGGCGACGCGGCGAAGCAGCTGGTGCTGGCCGATATCCGCGCCATCGGCACCAATACCATTGACGTCTATCCCGGCAAAGACTTTGGCGACGACGAGCCGCAGTATCAGCAGGCGCTGAAATACGACGATCTGGCGGCGATTCAGAAGCAGCCGTGGGTGAACTCCGCCACGCCTGCGGTTTCGCAGAACCTGCGTCTGCGAGTGGGCAACGTTGACGTGGCCGCCAGCGCTAACGGCGTGAGCGGAGACTATTTCAACGTCTACGGCATGACCTTCAGCGAAGGTGCCACCTTCAACGCCGAGCAGCTGGCGGGCAGGGCGCAGGTGGTGGTGCTGGACGCGAACTCGCGCAGGCAGCTTTTCCCAAACAAAGCCAACGTGGTTGGCGAAGTGATTCTGGTCGGCAACATGCCTGCCACGGTCATCGGCGTGGCGGAAGAGAAGCAGTCGATGTTTGGCAGCAGTAAGATCCTGCGCGTCTGGCTGCCCTACACCACCATCTCAGGGCGGATTATGGGGCAGTCATGGCTCAACTCCATCACCGTACGCGTGAAGGAGGGCTACGACAGCGCGCTGGCCGAACAGCAGCTTGAACGGCTGTTAACCCTGCGCCACGGGAAGAAAGATTTCTTCACCTGGAATATGGACGGCCTCTTGAAAACGGCGGAAAAGACCACACGTACTCTTCAGCTGTTCCTCACGCTGGTGGCGGTGATTTCGCTGGTCGTCGGCGGCATCGGGGTGATGAATATCATGCTGGTGTCGGTAACCGAACGTACCCGGGAGATCGGCATTCGCATGGCGGTCGGCGCCCGGGCCAGCGACGTGCTGCAGCAGTTTTTGATTGAAGCGGTGCTGGTGTGTCTGGTTGGCGGGGCGATGGGTATTGCGCTCTCGATGATGATCGCGTTTGCGCTTCAGCTCTTTTTACCCGGCTGGGAGATTGGCTTCTCGCCGGTTGCCATTATTACCGCATTTTTGTGTTCGACCTTTACCGGCATTTTGTTTGGCTGGTTGCCCGCCCGCAACGCGGCGCGGCTGGATCCGGTGGACGCGCTGGCTCGGGAATAACCCGAAAATAAAAATGCCAGCCGATCGGGCTGGCATTTTGACTGCGGGATGTACACAATAAAACAGAGAGCTATGCAACCGTCTCTGCTTCAACGGGTACGATTAGGCTGGCATGATTGCCTTTTGGTCCCTGATGTACATCGAACCGGACGGACTGCCCGGCTTTGAGCGTTCTGTAACCATCCATCTGAATGGTGGAATAGTGAGCGAAGATATCCTCGCCGCCGCCTTCGGGGCAGATGAAGCCAAACCCTTTGGCGTTGTTGAACCACTTAACAGTACCCATTTCCATGCTTCGACATCCTTCGTAAATCTTATAAGTTAAGATGGAATGAACCGGTGGTGGAGTGGGGGCTGTTCAAAACCTCGCCATCTCACGCTTGTACAATTTAGAGAAACGAAAGAAGTCGTCAAGCGTTTGGCGCTGGAGATGGGACAATAATCAACCAAAGTTTGAAGCAGTTAACGCTATTGCAACAGTTTGTGACAGACATCGCGGATGACAGTAATAGATGATTGTTATCTAACATCTGAGGTAGATTCAAAGTGGTTATGCATAATGGGTAAGACCAACGATTGGCTGGATTTCGACCAGCTGGCGGAAGACAAAGTGCGCGACGCGCTAAAACCGCCATCTATGTATAAAGTTATGTTAATGAACGATGATTACACGCCGATGGAATTTGTTATTGACGTGCTACAAAAGTTCTTTTCTTATGATGTAGAACGTGCAACGCAACTGATGCTTACCGTTCATTATCGTGGCAAAGCTATCTGCGGCATCTTCACAGCCGAAGTGGCGGAAACCAAAGTGGCGATGGTGAACGACTATGCGAGGGAGAACGAGCATCCGTTGCTGTGTACGCTGGAAAAGGCCTGATAAGGCATAAAATTGGGGGAGGTGCCTATGCTCAATCAAGAACTGGAACTCAGTTTAAACATGGCTTTCGCCAGAGCGCGTGAGCACCGACATGAGTTTATGACCGTCGAGCATTTACTGCTCGCACTGCTTAGCAACCCATCTGCCCGCGAAGCGCTGGAAGCCTGCTCCGTGGATCTGGTGGCGCTACGTCAGGAACTCGAAGCCTTCATCGAACAAACCACACCGGTGCTGCCAGCCAGTGAAGAAGAGCGCGACACGCAGCCGACGCTCAGCTTCCAGCGCGTGCTGCAGCGCGCGGTATTCCACGTCCAGTCTTCCGGGCGTAGCGAAGTGACTGGCGCAAACGTCTTAGTCGCCATCTTCAGCGAGCAGGAGTCACAGGCTGCCTACCTGCTGCGCAAACACGAAGTCAGCCGCCTCGACGTGGTTAACTTTATTTCTCACGGAACGCGCAAAGACGAGCCTAACCAGGCATCGGATTCCAGCAATCAGGTCAATAACAATGAAGAGCAAGCAGGCGGGGAGGATCGTATGGAAAACTTCACCACCAACCTTAACCAGCTTGCTCGCGTTGGCGGTATCGACCCGCTGATTGGTCGCGATAAAGAGCTGGAGCGCGCGATCCAGGTGCTGTGCCGTCGCCGCAAGAACAACCCGCTGCTGGTGGGTGAGTCAGGCGTGGGTAAAACCGCGATTGCCGAAGGGCTTGCCTGGCGCATTGTGCAGGGTGACGTGCCGGAAGTGATTGCCGACTGCACCATCTACTCGCTGGATATCGGCTCGCTGCTGGCGGGCACCAAATACCGCGGTGATTTTGAAAAACGCTTCAAGGCGCTGTTGAAACAGCTGGAGCAGGACACCAACAGCATCCTGTTTATCGATGAGATCCACACCATCATCGGCGCAGGTGCGGCCTCCGGTGGCCAGGTGGATGCCGCGAACCTGATCAAACCGCTGCTCTCCAGCGGCAAGATCCGCGTGATTGGCTCCACGACCTACCAGGAGTTCAGCAACATCTTTGAGAAAGACCGTGCGCTGGCGCGTCGCTTCCAGAAAATCGACGTGACCGAGCCGTCCGTCGAGGAAACGGTGCAGATCATCAACGGCCTGAAGCCGAAGTATGAAGCGCACCACGACGTGCGTTACACCGCGAAAGCGGTCCGTGCCGCGGTGGAGCTGGCGGTGAAATACATCAACGACCGTCATCTGCCGGATAAGGCGATTGACGTGATTGATGAGGCGGGGGCGCGTGCGCGCCTGATGCCGGCCAGCAAGCGTAAGAAAACCGTTAACGTGGCGGATATTGAGTCCGTGGTGGCCCGCATCGCGCGTATCCCTGAGAAGAGCGTTTCTCAGAGCGACCGCGACACGCTGCGCACCCTCGGCAATCGCCTGAAAATGCTGGTCTTTGGTCAGGATAAAGCCATTGAGGCCTTAACCGAAGCGATCAAGATGGCCCGCGCCGGGCTGGGGCATGACCACAAGCCTGTCGGTTCCTTCCTGTTCGCTGGCCCGACCGGCGTAGGGAAAACCGAGGTGACGGTTCAGCTCTCCAAAGCGCTGGGCATTGAGCTGCTGCGCTTTGATATGTCCGAGTATATGGAGCGTCACACCGTCAGCCGTTTGATTGGTGCGCCTCCGGGCTACGTGGGCTTTGACCAGGGCGGCCTGCTCACCGACGCGGTGATCAAGCATCCGCACGCGGTACTGCTGCTCGATGAAATCGAGAAAGCGCACCCGGACGTGTTCAACATTCTGCTGCAGGTGATGGACAACGGGACGCTGACCGACAACAACGGGCGCAAGGCGGACTTCCGCAACGTGGTGCTGGTGATGACCACCAACGCCGGCGTGCGTGAAACCGAGCGTAAATCCATCGGCCTTATCCACCAGGATAACAGCACCGATGCGATGGAGGAGATCAAGAAGATCTTCACGCCGGAGTTCCGTAACCGTCTGGACAACATTATCTGGTTCGATCACCTGTCTACCGAGGTGATCCATCAGGTTGTGGACAAGTTCATCGTCGAGCTGCAGGTTCAGCTGGATCAGAAAGGCGTGTCGCTGGAAGTGAGCCAGGAGGCCCGCAACTGGCTGGCCGAGAAAGGCTACGACCGTGCGATGGGTGCCCGTCCGATGGCGCGCGTGATTCAGGACAACCTGAAGAAACCGCTGGCGAACGAGTTGCTGTTTGGCTCGCTGGTGGACGGCGGTCAGGTGACCGTGGCGCTGGACCAGGCGAAGAACGAACTGACGTATGATTTCCAGAGTGCGGCGAAGCACAAGCCGGAAGCGGCTCACTGAGTTAAACGTTAATCTAAAAAACCGGGCATTTGCCCGGTTTTTTTATGCCTGCCAAGGTAAAAGCAAAACGACAACAGTGTTGTCGTTTTTAGGGTTTTCTCCCTCTCCCTGTGGGAGAGGGTTGGGGTGAGGGCATCAGGCCGCAGAGGAATTTTGCGAGGCGCTTTCCAGTTTCTTTCGAAGTCAGTTGCTGGATAAATCCACAGTAATAAAATGGCGGCGCACCTGCAAAATCAGGTGTCAGGATTGGCGTCCTGATTACACACGAGAAATGATGTTGATACGTCAACTATCATCAGGTTCGTTCACACTTTTGAAAGCTAGCGATATAATCCGCAGACTCAATTATGGTGGGCTGAACCGGGGCTTCTTTTGAAGCGCCGATTTTCCCGTGTGGGTCGGTACGCCAAACCGGTTCAGTCTGCCACCTGAGTTGGCGTTCGGGTGGAGATCTCATCATTTCACACGGAGTCAAAATCAAATGGAACATAACAATCTTTCACTGCTTTACAGCGAACTCTCCCTCAACCCCGATCTCCCAACCCTTGCAGAGCGCTGCAAATTGCTCACTGAAATCCTCCTCGACTGCACATCACTCCCACAAACGCAGCCCGTCTGTCGCTGCCTGGGAGCGTATCTGGAAGAAATGAAATCCGGCCTCAAAGAATCAATGCGTGATTTTCAGGTGGTGGAATTTGAGGATGAAGCAGAACAACCGCGACAAAAAGAGTGGTTGCTGGAAGACACCGAAGCACAGTGTGATTACTGCCGGGCGTTAAACCACATACTGCTGGTATCGCATTTTGACCGCGATATGTTGCCGCACCTGACGGGACTGCTGCATGACATAACGCATTCGATGGCCGCAGATGTCGTTGCACCTCAAAGTGCAAAAACGGTAATTCACATTATTTCCTGACGTCGATCCGAGGCGTCGGGGGAGTTCCTCTGACGCCAAATGGATTAATCTTCGGAAAAGTAGGTGTTACAGGAAGACGTTAATAACTTTTGATGACAATAAAAAATAGTGCAGTTCGCTTTCAGTTCGCTGCCGTACAGCTCGCGTTATGTAGCCCTTAACGGCCTGAATTTTCCTTTATCTGTTGGTTATAAATACAGCCAAGACCCACTAAATGCTGGCTCACTACCCGCGCCCCAAAGTTATGACACTGTAATGACCATGGATGGGATTTCAGCCAGACAGCAAATGCAGTGCAGGATGCAAGTGAAATCAACGCGGGCTCCGCTGTACTTTGCTGTCCGGTCAGCAGGCCAATCATCTTGCATATCTCGCCATTATCCCAACGCTGCCACACATTTTTCCACCATCCCATTTTCCAGCTACCAGTAAGGCAAAATGCTTTGTCAGAGAGGTTGGCGTTTTCAATATTTTCAGACACAAACCAAAGATCGGTTTTCCCAAGTCGGACTTCTGTTGACCAGGCAGTTATAGCCCCGCCGCGCAAAACGCACTCATGGGCGAGATAATGATCGGTTACACCCGGGAAGCGTCGTTTTAATCTCTGGAAATGACTGTGTATGGTAATGACAGGACGGACCATGCTTCCCCGGTCGTTTCGCTTAAGCTCGGCACTACCGTACTGAATTTCATCAAATTGACTCCGTTTAAGAAATTGCATCTCTTGCTCCCGAATAAGATCGGTGTCGCTCGACGGTAGTATTGAAGAAGAGAAAGACTTAGAACCCTGATAGAGCAATGAATCACCTGCCTTCCAGTCGCAATAGTTGGTTGTTATTTGAATAATTTTGCCGGAGTCAGCATCGGCACTGATTACAACATACAGTTTCTGTCTCGCAGAATGACCCTGAAACGGTATAACCATTGTGGTCGTTGACACCCTTGTTAGCGCAGGGAGTGAAACATGCAGATCGTGCTCGAACCCGTTAACCGCTTGCGCAAGGACCCTTTGGTTTGTCGTTTCACCAGAGTGCACCCCTTGTTCGAGCTGGGAAAGAAGGGTGATATTTTTATTCCGGCCTACAGCATTGTCATAGTGTGGAGTAAATACATAACGGCAGGTACAACATTGAAAGCGGGGTGTTCTGGCTTTTGTGTATCCATAGCGAATGATGTGCGCTGTAAAACAGCGGGGACAACCTTGTCCTGTATTTCCTAATTTTCGTTGCATGAATTGACTGAACCACTCGTCACATTCTTTTGCATTAAACAGTGGAGGAAGACTGCCACATTTTTGACATTCAAGTGCAGCGTAGCCCAGACGATAAACAGGAAAAACATAATCACTCGCATCTGGTATTCCGAGATTTGGACATGACCAGCTTTTACAAACATTGAGATCTATTTTTGGAGCGGATTCCATGTGCTTCACCAACTGATTCTGTTAGTCGTAAATTTTCGCGTCTCCCTTTTTCATATGTCGTGAGAAGGTTCACAAAATCTGTTTTTTGCTAATCGATAATGAAATTCTTTCTTTAATTCGAGAGTTAAAAAATGAAAAAAACAGTAATCGCGGTTTTATTACTATCGGGATATGCTTCGCTAAGTCCAGCGCAGGACGTTACCGTCATTTATACCAATGACCTGCATGCACATGTTGAGCCCTATAAACTTCCTTATGTTGCAGAAGGTAAAAGAGCTGTCGGTGGCTTCGCAAATATTGCGACTTACGTCAAGCAAGAAAAGCAAAAGAATAAGGCTACTTTTTATTTCGATGCTGGAGATTACTTTACCGGTCCATACATTAGCAGCCTGACAAAAGGGCGGGCAATCATAGATATTATGAATACAATGTCATTTGATGCTGCGTCTGTCGGCAATCATGAGTTCGACCATGGTTGGGATAATACGCTGATACAGCTCAGTCAGGCTAAATTCCCGATACTGTTAGGTAACGTGTTTTATAAAAATAGTAATGTCCTTTTCTGGAATAAGACGTATACAATCCTTGAAAAGGATGGCATTAAAATTGGGGTCATTGGGTTGCATGGCGTATTCGCTTTTGATGATACCGTTTCATCGTCAATGCGTCAGGGCATTGAAGCGCGTGACGAGGTGAAATATCTCCAGCGTTATCTGGATGAACTACGTGGAAAAGTAGATATAACCGTTGCACTCATGCATGAAGGTTTCCCTGCACGCCAGTCCAGTATCGGCAATACTGATGTCAAACGCGCCCTTGATAAGGATATCCAGACGGCGAAGCAGGTGAAAGGACTGGATATTCTGATTACCGGACATGCGCATGTTGGAACACCGGAGCCGCTTAAAGTAGGTAACACGCTGGTGCTTTCGACTGACAGCGGTGGGATTGATATTGGTAAACTGGTCCTGGATGTGGATCTAAAAAAACATCACAACAAAATAAAAAGCTTCGAACTTAAAACCCTTTACGCTGATGAATGGAAACCCGATCCGGCAACTCAGAGTGTTATTGATAGCTGGAATAAAAAGCTCTCCGAAACGGTTCGCCAAAAAGTTGGAGAGACGCCTGTTACGCTTACGCGCGCCTACGGGGAATCATCTTCGCTGGGCAATTTATTTACCGATGCAATGCTTGCTGCTGCGCCTGATGCGCAACTGGCGCTCACTAATTCAGGTGGTCTGCGTGCTGATTTGAATGCCGGTCCGATAACCCTCGGCGATGTTATTAGCGCGTTCCCGTTTCCAAATGAGCTTACCGTAATGGATTTGAATGGGAAATCCTTACGAAATCTTATGGAGCACAGTGCGTCACTCACTAACGGTGTTTTGCAGATGTCGAAAGGACTGGAAATGCGCTACGACCAACATAAACCTGTCGGGCAACGCGTTGTGCTACTTACGCTTAATGGCAAGCCAATTGTAGACTCTGAAACCTATCGTGTAGCGACAAATAGTTTCCTTGCTCCTGGTGGCGATGGCTTTACTGCATTCATTGATGGTCAGAACAAACAGGTAAAAGGTGGATATAACCTTTCCAATGCGGTTATTGATTATCTGGTGAAAGGAAATAAGATCATTCCCCAACAGGTGAATGAGATGCGAGTAAAAGAAGTTACACAGTAATAATTAACAACAGGTGAATAATATGGCAATTACCTATCTTGGAATGGAACTCGCCCCTGCTAACAACCAGCTTGCGGTCTATCTGAAGTTTATAATTGATGAGGCGATAACATATTCCTATACGGTACTGGGAAGATCGACTAGCACGACAAGTTTAGACTTTACGTATTCTTCAAATGACATTGTCTCTTTACCTGAGATAAAAATTCCGGTTATTGGGCTGTATGCAAACTACCTTAACCAGGTGCAGGTTGTCTTTAAAAACCTTAGCGGAGTGGAAGTTTTTAATCAAACCATCCAGGTAAGCACACAGCAACAACTCTACCGCGATGGGACGATTTTCCATATCGATATTGAGCAAACTGATCCCGCTAACTTCACGACCGTATGGGGAAACAGTTGGTTAATGACTACCAATTGTGATGGCTACGACCGGAACGGCGATCTTCGCTGCTATTATGCTCAGCCCTACCGTAATCAGATGCTAAAAACGCATAATGGTTATTTCTATATCGGCAGTGATGAAGATGAACACTGGTATGGGCGACGCTTTTTCAAAATCGATATTTTGGGCAACGAGATTCTGGAGTTTGATTTACGTGACCGCGATGGTAACCGCTATGCTAACACACACGATCTGATTTGGGATTCCGCCGATAATCTTTTCATGATTGGTAATGATAACCCGGACCGTTCGACCAACACGATGAGACAGGACGCATCAATTTTAAAATTTGATGAAAAGACAGGCGTGATGCTGTGGGCAAAAAATTATACCCGTGCATTTGATAATACTCAGATCCTGAATAATAGCCCCACAAACGATGCTCACCTTAACTCGCTTTCCTGGATCCCCGCAGGCGAGGCAAATGCTGAAGCGATTGTTGTCCATACTCGCTCTGCAGGCCTGACGTTTGGTATTTCTCCTGCCGACGGCAAGATATTATGGAGTATTAATACCGGGGGATTTAACAGTAATTTCGCAGCAGGACAGGGCGTTACGCAGATAGATACTTCCGGTATTGAGAGTTTTGAAAATGGCGCTCATACCGTATTCGTCACTAAAAATAGCGCTTTTGCTGGGTTAAGCAATGAGACTGAAGGAAAATTTGTTCTTTCGCTCTTTGATAATCGCTCCTGCGTGGATAATGAAGGCAATGCGGTGACTCGAGATATTACACGTGATTCAACGGCTGATTCTTACAAAACCGATCCTGCGAGAGTCATGTTCTATGCTGTTGATCTCGTCGCCAATACAGCAACCCAGGCAGGTAGCATTATCCAGTTACCCTCCGATCGTGTTCCTCAGGTCACTGATTTTATGGGGGCAGCAATAGATTATGGTGACTACTATGGCATCTACACCAACCACGCACGCTCTTTCTTTATCAGCGATGCAACAGGCCATATTATTGCCACAATCTACGATCTGATTTGCTCGATGGATGGCTATCCAGAGTTCCCTGGTGAATGCTACCGGGCAAGGTTGTTTGCAAAAGACGAGCTTGATGCTTTGATAAATATAGGTTATCAGGTGGCAAACGGCTGATAGCTTAGCAAGACACAGCCATTAAAAAGGCATTGCTGTCGAACAGACAGCCCTGACGCTGAATCGAACGGCCAAATAATTGTTCAAATAATAGCCTGCAGCACAAAAAAGTAAGGCCGGGAAAATCCCGGCCTTAATTAATATTCATCTGCCATTACAGGCGAAAACAATTAGCGACTACGGAAGACAATGCGGCCTTTGCTCAGGTCGTACGGGGTCAGTTCAACAGTCACTTTGTCGCCCGTCAAAATGCGGATGTAGTTTTTGCGCATTTTACCGGAGATGTGCGCAGTTACCACGTGACCGTTTTCCAGCTCTACGCGAAACATGGTATTAGGCAACGTATCAAGTACGGTACCCTGCATTTCAATATTGTCTTCTTTGGCCATCTAATCCTCTGGGGTATCACTACCAAGTTTTGAACCGGCAAGATAATGCCGAAATTCATCAATTAAGTAAAGAATTGCGCGATTAAAACGCAGCAAAACAGTTTCGGCGCATTGCCCAAGCGTCACGGTACAACCGAACAGGAAGCGCATTCGTAAAGGGGAGACAACAGGATAAACGTCAGGACGTTATCTGAAGCGAGGGTCCCAAACGGCGGCGGGGCAACAGGCAGAAGCTACTCTGCGGCATAATTATAACACCCTCACAAAAAATATGCGGAAAACATTTAGGCATTGGGCATAAAGAGCGTTCTCGGTATCCAGAAGTCGCGCGGGAGCTTCTCCTGACGGCTGACGTCCAGATGCTCGATATACTGGCGTCGCGGGATTTCAACAGCACCCAGCGAGGCCGTGTGCTCGTTGAGCACCTGACAATCAATCAGGCTTCCGCCGCGCTGGGCAAACGCCTCGCAGAAGACCAGCAGTGCGGTTTTCGAGGCGTTAACCGTACGAGAGAACATCGACTCGCCGCAAAATAGGGTGCCTTGCGCCACGCCGTACATGCCGCCGACGAGTGCTCCGCCTTCCCACACCTCGATAGAGTGGGCGTAGCCAAGCTCGTGGAGCTGGTGGTAGGCGGTAATGATATCGCGGGTTATCCATGTCCCTTCATAGCGGTCTTCAGCGCAGCCTTCAATGACCTGACCAAAGGCGTGATTGAGGGTGACGCGGTAGGGTGATTTCGCATGGAAACGCTTCATGCTGCGGCTCGCGTGAAACTGCGCTGGCCACAGCACGGCACGCGGATCGGGGGACCACCATAAAATCGGATCGCCGGGGGAAAACCAGGGAAATATACCGCGCTGGTACGCCATCAAAAGCCGTGCGGGACTGAGGTCACCACCAAGGGCCAGCAGCCCGTTGGGCTCACGCAGCGCCCCTTCCGGAGAAGGGAACGCGATGTTATGACGAGAAAGCTGGACCAGGCGCATGACAGCAAAACTCCAGTACGCGAGTAAGGACGCTACAAATATAGTCTACAGACGCTGTTTAAACTGGTAGTAGCGACCCTGTTTCGCCAACAGCTCTGCGTGACTACCTTGCTCAATAATGTGTCCGTTGTCCATCACAATTATCCGATCAAAACTCGCCAGTCCGCGCAGGCGGTGTGTGACCATCAGCACGGTTTTGCCGGTCATGACATTCGCCAGCAAATCAAGGATTTGGCTCTCGGTGGTGGCATCCAGCCCCTCGGTGGGTTCGTCGAGCAGCATCAGCGGCGCATCGTGCAGCAGCGCGCGCGCAATGGCCAGACGGCGCAGTTCACCGCCGGACAGCTGACGGCCGCCTTCGCCCAGCCAGCTGTTTAGCCCGTCGTCCTCAAGCAGTTTTTGCAGTCCGACCTGCTCCAGCACGGCGCGAAGCGCATCATCAGAGGCCTCTGGCGCGGCCAGCAGCAGGTTATCGCGCAGTGTGGCGCTAAACAGATGCACGCGCTGCGGAACGACGCTCACCGTCTTGCGCAGGGCCTGCTCGCTGAAATCAGTCAGCAACGTGTTATTAAAACGAATCTGGCCGCGCTGCGGATCCCAGGCGCGGGTCAGCAACTGCAGCAGCGTCGATTTACCGCAGCCGGTACGGCCGAGGATCGCCATCCGCTGTCCTGCATTAACAGAAAGGTTGATACCGTCCAGCGCGTTCTGCGCCTGTTTGTCATAGGCGAAGGTGACATCTTCAAGCGTCAGCGCAACCTGCTCTGGTACCGCGGTCTGCCCGGCACTGAACGTGACTTCAGGCTCCTGCTCGGCAATCTGCGTGATGCGCAGGGCAGAGGCGATCACCTGGCCCAGATGCTGGAAGGCGCCCGTTACCGGGGCCAGCGCCTCAAACGCCGCCAGCGCGCAGAAGACGAAAAGGGCAATAAGTGGACCCGGCTGTGAATTCCCCCCGACATCGCCGGAAGCCAGCCACAGCATGGCAATCACCGCCACGCCGCCGATTAACATCATCAGCGCCTGAGAGAAGGCCGTCAGCTCCGACTGGCGGCGCTGGGCCTCATGCCAGTTAAGCTCCGTACTTTCCATGCGGGCGCGATAGCGCTTGCTGGCGCCAAAAATCGTCAGCTCTGCCTGCCCCTGAAGCCAGGAGGTGAGCTGCTGGCGGTAGTCCCCGCGCAGGCGCGTCAGGTTTTCCCCGGTGGATTTCCCGGCGCGGTAAAACAGCGGCGGCAGAATGATGAGCGTCAGCAGCATGATCCCGCCCAGCGTCAGCGCAACGGAAACATCCAGAACAGACAGCCCCAGCGTGACCACCACAATCACCACAAACGCGCCCACGATCGGGGAAATCACGCGCAGGTAAAGGTGATCCAGCGTGTCGACATCCGCAACGACACGGTTAAGTAACTCACCCTGACGAAAACGCGCCAGCCCGGCAGGGGAGAGGGGCAGCAGTTTGCTGAAGGTGTAGATGCGCAGGTGCTGCAGCACGCGGAAAGTGGCGTCGTGGCTGACCAGCCGTTCGAAATAGCGTCCGGCAGTCCGCGTGATGGCGGTACCGCGAACACCCGCAGCCGGGAGCATATAGTTGAAGCTGTATAAACCGGCAAAGCCCGCGACGGCCGAGGCCGACAGGAACCAGCCGGAAAGCGTGAGCAGGCCAATGCTGGCGAGCAGCGTGACAATCGCCAGCACAATCCCCAGCGTCAGCATCCATTTGTGGCGTTTATAGAGCGCAAGATAAGGCAGCAGAGCACGCATCAGATGTCCTCCTGACGGTTCGCCAGCAGGGCGGCAAACGGTCCCTGGGCGGCAACGAGAGAGGCGTAATCGCCTTGCTCAACAATACGGCCGTTCTCCATGACCCAGATCTGGTCCCAGTCGGCAATCCCCTCCAGCTGATGGGTAACCATCAGGGTGGTTTGCTGCCGGGAGGCGGCGTTCAGGGCCTCCATTACGCGCTGTTCGCTGTGCGCGTCCAGGCTGGCGGCGGGCTCATCCAGCAGCATCAGCTGACAAGGATTCAACAACGCGCGGGCAACGGCCACGCGCTGCGCCTGTCCGACCGACAGCCCGGCGGACTGATCGCCGACCACGGTATCTACCCCCTGCGGAAGCAGCGGCAGAAACTCGCTGACCCAGGCGCGGTCGAGCACCGACTGCAGTTCATCTTCACGCGCGTCCGGGCGCGCCAGCAGGACGTTTTCGCGCAGCGTTGAGGCTGGAAGCTGTGGGTTTTGGCCCACCCAGCTAAGCTGTTTACGCCAGGCGTCTGGATCGAGGTTGCGCAGTTCGGTTTTGTTGATCCGCAGTGAACCCGTGTAGGCCATAAAGCCGGATAGCGCATTCAGCAGAGAACTTTTACCGGAACCGCTGGTGCCGACGAGCACCACCCGTTGTCCGGCAGGTAAGGTAAAGTTCAGCGGACCCGCGAGCACTTTGCCTTCGGGTGATAGAATAGAAAAGTCCTGCGCTTCAATCGTCACGGGGTCTTTAGCATTCAGCGTCACGTCACCCCGCTCCGGGTGTGCCAGCGGCGTTTCCAGGAACGTTTTCAGACTATCGGCTGCGCCAACTGCCTGCGCTTTGGCGTGATAGAAGGTTCCCAGATCGCGAAGCGGCTGGAAAAACTCCGGGGCCAGGATCAGCGCCAGGAAGCCGGCAGAAAGGGTTACCGCCGTGCCGTAATGGCCGAAATCCAGCGCGCCGAGATAGGAGAAGCCGAAGTAGACCGCTACGAGGGCAATCGACAGCGAGGTAAAGAATTCCAGAACGCCTGAAGACAAGAATGCAAGGCGTAAAACTTCCATAGTGCGCTGACGGAAGTCCTGCGATGCCAGGCGAATATTTTCGGTTTCTGCTTCACCGCGGCCAAAAATGCGTAACGTCTCCATGCCTCGAAGACGATCGAGGAAATGACCGCTCAGGCGACCCAGTGCCAGGAAGTTACGGCGGTTGGCATCCGCTGCACCCATGCCGACCAGCGCCATAAACAGCGGGATCAGCGGGGCGGTGCCCATCAGAATCAGCGCAGCCATCCAGTTCACCGGGAAGATGGCGATCACGATCAGCAGCGGAACGAAGACGGCAAGGGCCATTTGCGGCAGATAGCGCGCATAGTAGTCGTGCATATCGTCAATCTGCTCAAGGATCAGCGTCGCCCAGCTACCGGCAGGTTTACCCTGGATCCACGCGGGCCCGGCTTCCTGAAGACGATCGAGCACCTGGCGGCGAATCTCGTAGCGGATGTGCTGTCCGGCGTGAAAACCGACGCGCTCACGCAGCCACACCACCCAGGCGCGCAGGATAAAAATCAGGATCAGGACAATAAAAGGCAGCAACAGCGCTTCGCGCGGGATGTTCTCCATGATCATGTGATTAAGAATGCGGGCCAGCAGCCATGCCTGGGCAACAATCAACAGACCGCTAACGAACCCCAGGAGACGGGAAATCGTAAGCCAGCGGCGGGAAATAACGCTTTGCTGTTTCAGCCAGCGTGTTAACTCTTGTTGACGGGTTTTTTCCATTGCGTACTTTGCAGGTGACGTTATTAGAAATTGGGCAGCGCAATGTTACAACGGGGAGACAATAAAGGCGACTTATCGCCGCCTTTATTTACGTTTGTTACTGACTTGTAAAGATTATTTACCTTGTTCAGCCAGTCCATCGAGGTAGCGTTCAGCGTCCAGCGCGGCCATACAGCCGGTGCCCGCAGAGGTGATCGCCTGACGATAAATATGGTCCATTACGTCGCCAGCCGCGAACACGCCCGGGATGCTGGTCTGGGTCGCGTTACCGTGAATGCCGGACTGCACTTTGATGTAGCCGTTTTCCAGCTCCAGCTGACCGTCGAAGATCGCGGTGTTCGGGCTGTGACCGATCGCCACGAACAGACCCGCCACTTCAAGCGTTTCGACGTTATCGGTGTTCTGGGTATCACGGATACGCAGACCGGCAACGCCCATCTGGTCGCCCGTCACCTCTTCCAGGGTACGGTTGGTGTGCAGCACGATGTTGCCGCTGGCCACTTTATCCATCAGACGTTTGATCAGGATCTTCTCCGCGCGGAAGGTTTCGCGACGGTGGATCAGGTGCACTTCAGAGGCAATGTTCGCCAGGTAGAGCGCTTCTTCCACTGCGGTGTTGCCGCCGCCGATGACCGCGACTTTCTGATTACGGTAGAAGAAACCGTCACAGGTTGCGCAGGCAGAGACGCCGCGGCCTTTGAACGCTTCTTCAGATGGCAGACCGAGGTAACGGGCAGAGGCGCCGGTGGCGATGATCAGCGCGTCACAGGTGTATTCGCCGCTGTCGCCCGTCAGGCGGAACGGACGGTTCTGCAGATCGACCTTATTGATGTGGTCGAACAGAATTTCAGTTTCGAATTTAGCGGCATGCTCGTGCATACGTTCCATCAGCAGCGGCCCGGTCAGGTCGTTCGGGTCCCCTGGCCAGTTTTCCACTTCGGTGGTGGTGGTCAGCTGACCGCCTTTTTCCATGCCGGTGATGAGTACCGGGTGCAGGTTAGCGCGTGCAGCATAGACCGCTGCGGTATATCCCGCAGGTCCAGAACCAAGGATTAGCAGCTTACTGTGTTTGGCCGTGCCCATGAGATCCCCATTGTTGTTGGCAGACATTTGGCTGGATTGTAGGGAATTTGTTGTCGTAAAAAAAGAGCGCAGCAATTTTGATATCAATCTGTGTAATAGCCACGGGCGATGAATGAGGCGCTATAACATCACGCTTTCGCCTGAAAACCGGTCGTTTGTAAGGCAATAAAATGAGGATTAATACCCTGCCGTAATGAATATCCGGCATGTTGTACTAAAAAACGATGTTTTGCTTTGACAATCCCCTGCGCTTTTGCGAAAACATTCAAGGAAGAAAAAAAACCGCGTTAACCGTATGCCGCATAGGCATGCACGTAAATGCCATTTTTACCGGGTCAGTGAAATCTACGCATGGCGTGGACAGACGCCATACGTGATGTCGGTGACTGCCTTCGGGCAACGGTCTTCTTACCAACAGAACCCGAATCCGCATCGCGTCTAATACAAAACCAGGCGATGTGATGACTAACGGGTACAGGCTCTGAACAGTGATGTGCACAGGGTCCAGGCAGGAGTAGGGAAGGAATACAGAGAGACAATAATAATGGTAGATAGCAAGAAGCGCCCTGGCAAAGATCTCGACCGTATCGATCGTAACATTCTTAATGAATTGCAAAAGGATGGGCGTATTTCCAACGTCGAGCTTTCAAAACGTGTGGGACTTTCCCCGACGCCGTGCCTTGAGCGTGTGCGCCGACTGGAAAGACAGGGTTTCATTCAGGGCTATACTGCTCTGCTGAACCCGCATTATCTGGATGCCTCACTTCTGGTATTTGTTGAGATTACTCTGAATCGTGGTGCGCCGGATGTGTTTGAGCAATTTAACGCCGCTGTACAAAAACTTGAAGAAATTCAAGAGTGTCATCTGGTATCCGGTGATTTCGACTACCTGTTGAAAACCCGTGTGCCTGATATGTCCGCCTACCGTAAGCTGCTGGGGGAAACCCTGCTGCGTCTGCCAGGCGTGAACGACACCCGTACATATGTGGTGATGGAAGAGGTCAAACAGAGCAATCGTCTGGTTATTAAGACGCGCTAACACGGAACAGGTGCAAAATCAGCGTAGTTTGATTACACTCCTGTTAATCCATACAGCAACAGTGCCGGGGAGTCCCGGCGCTGTTGTCCGTTTTAGCAAAAAGGCAGGATATGCCTGATACCTGGAGAGCCTTTTTTGAGCCAGGAATACACTGAAGACAAAGAAGTCACACTATCGAAGCTAAGCAGCGGACGTCGTCTCCTCGAGGCTTTGCTGATTGTTATTGCCCTTTTTGCCGTCTGGCTGATGGCAGCCTTACTCAGTTTCAACCCCTCAGATCCCAGCTGGTCACAAACTGCATGGCATGAGCCTATCCATAATTTAGGCGGTGTCCCCGGTGCCTGGCTTGCGGACACGCTGTTCTTCATTTTCGGTGTGATGGCCTACACCCTTCCCGTCATTATCATTGGCGGATGCTGGTTTGCGTGGCGTCATCGTCAGAACGATGATTACATCGACTATTTTGCCGTGTCGCTGCGCCTGATTGGCGCGCTGGCGCTGATCCTCACCTCGTGCGGGCTGGCGGCAATCAATGCGGATGATATCTGGTACTTCGCCTCTGGCGGAGTGATCGGCAGTTTACTCAGTTCTGCGCTGCAGCCGATGCTGCACAGCAGCGGCGGCACGCTGGCGCTGCTCTGCATCTGGGCGGCCGGGCTGACGCTGTTTACCGGCTGGTCCTGGGTGAGCATTGCTGAGAAGATCGGAAGTTTTATCCTCACCATTCTGACTTTCGCCAGCAACCGTACCCGCCGTGACGATACGTGGGTTGATGAAGACGAATACGAAGATGAAGAGGAAGATGACGCGCCTGTGCAGCGTCGCGAGTCTCGTCGTGCGCGTATTTTGCGCGGCGCGCTGGCGCGTCGTCAGCGTGTTGCAGAGAAATTTGCCAACCCGCTGGGTCGTAAAACCGATGCGGCGCTCTTCTCCGGTAAACGCATGGATGAAGACGAGCAGGTGGCGTATCGCGCTGCGGGTGTCGCCGTCGATCCTGACGATGTGCTCTTCTCCGGCAGCCGGGCCACTCCGGGTGACTTCGACGAATACGATCCGCTGTTAAATGGCCATTCGGTTACCGAGCCGGTTGCAGCCGCCGCAGCCGCGACGACCGCTGCGCAGGCGTATGCCGCGCCTGTCGACGCCGTGATGCCATCCGCGCCGGTTTCGCCGCCGGAATCCGTTATTCAGCAGCCTCAGGTTGACTGGCAGACTGCGCCAGGCGTTCACACGCCGGAGCCGGTTATCGCGCCTGAACCTGAAAGCTACATCCCTGTGCAGCAGGAGCAGTGGCAGCAGCCATATCAGCCGCCGCAGCCTGCGTATGAACCGCAAGAGTCCCCGCACTATGAACAGCCTGTGGCCCAACCTTATCAGGAGTATGTGCCTGAACCGGTTGAACCTGTGCAGCCTTATGTAGAGCCGCAGCCTGAACCTGAAATCGTGGAAGAGGTAAAACCCTCTCGTCCACCAATGTACTATTTTGAAGAAGTTGAAGAGCGTCGTGCGCGTGAACGCGAGCAGCTGGCGGCCTGGTACCAGCCTGTGCCTGAACCGGTGCAGGAGCCGGTGACGAAAGCGCCTTCTGTTTCCGTTCCACCGATCGACCCGACGCCTGCAGTCGCACCCGTAGCGGAAAGCGTGAAGCAGGCTACCGCGGCCGCTGCCGTGGCTGCACCTGTCTTTAGCCTGGCAACAGGGGGCGCGCCACGTCCTCAGGTGAAGGAGGGGATTGGTCCGCAACTGCCTCGCCCTAACCGCGTTCGCGTTCCAACCCGCCGTGAGCTTGCCTCTTATGGCATCAAGCTGCCTTCCCAGCGTATGGCGGAAGAGAAAGCGCGCGAGCCTGAGTACGAAGATGACGCCGATGAAATGCAGCAGGACGAGCTGGCCCGTCAGTTCGCCGCGCAGCAGAATCAGCGCTACGGTAATGAATACCAGCACGATGAACCTATGCTGGAAGACGAAGAGGACGCGGCTGAAGCAGAACTGGCGCGCCAGTTTGCCGCCACCCAGCAGCAGCGCTATTCAGGTGAACAACCGGCTGGTGCAAATCCGTTCTCGCTGTCTGATTTTGAATTCTCGCCGATGAAGGATCTGGTGGATGATGGCCCGAGCGAGCCTTTATTTACCCCGAGCGTGATGCCGGAAGCTGAGCCTGTGCGCCAGCAGCCGGCACCACAGGCCTACGCGCAGCCGCAGCAGCCTGTTCAGCAGCCGTATGCGCAGCCGCATCAACCTGTTCAGCAACCGCAGCAGCCACCACAGCCGCCGCAGTTCCAGCAGCCTGCGCCTCAGCCGCAGGAAAGTCTGATTCACCCGCTGCTGATGCGTAACGGTGACAGCCGTCCGCTGCAGCGTCCAAGCACTCCGCTGCCGTCGCTGGATCTGTTAACGCCTCCGCCGTCAGAAGTGGAGCCGGTCGATACCTTCGCGCTGGAGCAGATGGCGCGTCTGGTTGAAGCGCGTCTGGCTGACTTCCGCATCAAGGCGGACGTGGTGAACTACTCGCCGGGTCCTGTGATCACCCGTTTTGAACTGAACCTGGCGCCTGGCGTTAAAGCCGCGCGTATTTCCAACCTGTCCCGCGACCTGGCGCGTTCTCTCTCGACCGTTGCGGTGCGAGTGGTGGAAGTGATACCGGGCAAACCGTACGTTGGCCTTGAGCTGCCGAACAAGAAACGTCAGACCGTCTACCTGCGTGAAGTGCTGGATAACACCAAATTCCGCGATAACCCATCTCCGCTGACCGTGGTGCTGGGTAAAGATATCGCTGGCGATCCGGTAGTCGCGGATCTCGCCAAAATGCCTCACCTGCTGGTAGCAGGTACCACCGGTTCCGGTAAGTCTGTCGGTGTGAACGCCATGATCCTCAGCATGCTCTATAAAGCGCAGCCGGAAGATGTGCGTTTCATTATGATCGACCCGAAAATGCTCGAACTGTCGGTCTACGAAGGCATCCCACATTTGCTGACCGAAGTGGTCACCGATATGAAGGACGCCGCCAACGCCCTGCGCTGGAGCGTCAATGAGATGGAACGCCGCTACAAGCTGATGTCTGCGTTGGGCGTGCGTAACCTGGCCGGGTATAACGAGAAAATTGCCCAGGCTGTGCGCATGGGGCGTCCGATCCCGGATCCTTACTGGAAGCCGGGTGACAGCATGGATGCCCAGCATCCGGTGCTGGAAAAGCTGCCTTATATCGTCGTGCTGGTCGATGAATTCGCTGACCTGATGATGACCGTCGGTAAGAAAGTAGAAGAGCTGATTGCCCGTCTGGCGCAGAAAGCGCGTGCGGCCGGTATTCACCTTGTGCTGGCGACCCAGCGTCCTTCCGTGGACGTGATCACTGGTCTTATCAAAGCGAACATCCCGACGCGTATCGCCTTTACCGTATCCAGTAAAATTGACTCCCGTACCATTCTTGACCAGGGCGGCGCAGAGTCGCTGCTGGGTATGGGTGATATGCTCTATTCCGGCCCGAACTCCACCTCTCCGGTGCGTGTCCACGGTGCGTTCGTCCGCGATGAGGAAGTTCACGCCGTCGTGCAGGACTGGAAGGCGCGTGGTCGTCCGCAATACGTTGACGGTATTACCAGCGACACGGAAAGCGAAGGCGGCGGCGGTGGCTTCGACGGCGGCGAAGAGCTGGATCCGTTATTCGATCAGGCGGTTAACTTCGTTACCGAAAAACGCAAAGCGTCCATCTCTGGCGTGCAGCGTCAGTTCCGCATCGGCTATAACCGCGCAGCGCGCATCATCGAGCAGATGGAAGCGCAGGGTATTGTGAGCGAGCAGGGGCATAACGGTAACCGCGAGGTGCTGGCACCACCGCCGTTTGATTAACCTTCAGCGATTGCAAAGAAGGGTAAATCAGCCAAAATTAAGCATTTTCTTCTGTCGCCTGCCTTCGGGCAGGTCCAGAATAGAAGACGGAAACCCCATATCGGGAAGACGTATTTTAAGGAATAACAATGAAAAAAATCGCCATCGCCTGTGCATTACTCACCAGTTTTGTCGCCAGCAGCGTCTGGGCTGATGCAGCCAGCGACCTTAAAAGCCGACTGGATAAAGTAAGCAGCTTCCACGCCAGCTTCACGCAAAAAGTGACTGACGGCAGCGGCAACGCGGTGCAGGAAGGTCAGGGAGATTTGTGGGTAAAACGCCCAAATCTGTTCAACTGGCACATGACCCAGCCGGATGAGAGCATCCTGGTCTCTGACGGCAAAACCTTATGGTTCTTCAACCCGTTCGTTGAGCAGGCAACGGCGACCTGGCTGAAAGATGCCACCAGCAATACGCCGTTTATGCTGATTGCTCGTAACCAGTCCAGCGACTGGCAGCAGTACAATATTAAACAGACGGGTGACGAGTTTGTCCTGACGCCGAAAGGCAGTAACGGCAACCTGAAGCAGTTCACCATTAACGTAAGCACCAACGGTACGATTAATCAGTTTGGCGCGGTTGAGCAGGACGATCAGCGCAGCAGCTACCAGCTCAAGTCTCAGCAGAACGGCGCCGTTGATGCATCGAAATTCACCTTTACCCCGCCGCAGGGCGTAACGGTGGACGACCAACGCAATAAGTAAGAGGCGTGAGTGGGCAATCTGTCGCTCGATTTTTCAGATAACGCGTTTCAACCTCTGGCCGCCCGTATGCGGCCAGAAAATTTAGCGCAGTACATCGGCCAGCAGCATCTGCTGGCTGCCGGTAAGCCATTGCCGCGCGCCATTGAGGCCGGGCATCTTCACTCCATGATCCTCTGGGGACCCCCTGGCACCGGCAAGACTACGCTTGCAGAAGTTATCGCCCGCTATGCCAACGCGGACGTTGAACGTATCTCGGCGGTCACCTCCGGCGTGAAAGAGATCCGCGAGGCGATCGAGCGTGCGCGGCAGAACCGCAACGCCGGGCGGCGTACCATCCTCTTCGTGGACGAAGTCCACCGCTTCAACAAGAGCCAGCAGGATGCCTTCCTGCCGCATATTGAAGACGGCACGATCTTCTTCATCGGTGCGACCACCGAAAACCCATCGTTTGAACTGAACTCGGCGCTGCTTTCCCGCGCGCGCGTTTACCTGCTCAAATCGCTCACCACCGAGGATATCGAAAAGGTTCTCACCCAGGCGATGGACGACAAAGCGCGCGGCTACGGCGGGCAGGATATCGTTCTGCCTGACGACACGCGTCGTGCGATTGCCGAGCTGGTAAACGGTGATGCGCGGCGTGCGCTGAATACGCTGGAAATGATGGCCGATATGGCCGAAGTCGACGATGCCGGGAAGCGGGTGCTGAAGCAGGAGCTGCTCACCGAAATTGCGGGGGAGCGCAGCGCGCGTTTCGATAACAAAGGCGACCGTTTTTACGACCTGATCTCGGCGCTGCATAAGTCCGTGCGCGGCAGCGCGCCGGATGCGGCGCTTTACTGGTACGCGCGCATTATCACTGCGGGCGGCGATCCTTTGTATGTCGCGCGTCGCTGTCTGGCGATTGCGTCAGAAGATGTCGGCAATGCCGATCCTCGCGCCATGCAGGTTGCGCTGTCGGCCTGGGACTGCTTCACCCGCGTTGGACCTGCGGAAGGCGAACGTGCCATTGCGCAGGCGATTGTTTATCTGGCCTGCGCGCCGAAAAGCAATGCGGTTTATACCGCCTTTAAAGCGGCGATGTCCGACGCGCGTGAACGTCCGGACTACGATGTGCCGGTTCACCTGCGTAACGCGCCGACCAAACTGATGAAAGAGATGGGATATGGGCAGGAGTATCGTTACGCTCATGATGAACCCAATGCCTACGCTGCCGGGGAGGAATATTTCCCGCAGGAGATGGCGCAAACGCGCTATTATCACCCCACAAACAGAGGTCTTGAAGGCAAGATTGGTGAAAAGCTCACCTGGCTCGCCGGACAGGATCAAAATAGCCCTATAAAACGCTACCGTTAGTTCAATCGTTGCGGTAATGTTGGCAATGTATCCTTGTGGCCGCAGGCTGTGGTCACATTTTCCTATTTTAATTCGATAAGCACAGGATAAGCATGCTCGATCCCAATCTGCTGCGTAATGAGCCAGACGCAGTCGCTGAAAAACTGGCACGCCGGGGCTTTAAGCTGGATGTAGATAAGCTGCGCGCTCTCGAAGAGCGTCGTAAAGTTCTGCAGGTACAAACTGAAAATCTGCAGGCAGAGCGTAACTCTCGATCGAAATCCATCGGCCAGGCGAAAGCGCGCGGGGAAGATATTGAGCCATTACGCCTGGAAGTGAACAAACTGGGTGAAGAACTGGATCAGGCGAAAGCTGAGCTGGACGTTCTTCAGGCCGAGATTCGTGATATTGCCCTGGCTATCCCGAATATTCCTGACGACAGCGTGCCTGTCGGCAAAGATGAAAACGACAACGTTGAAGTGAAACGCTGGGGTACGCCTCGTGAGTTTGACTTCGAAGTGCGCGATCACGTGACGCTGGGCGAAATGCACGCGGGCCTGGACTTTGCGGCAGCGGTTAAGCTGACCGGCTCCCGTTTTGTGGTGATGAAAGGCCAGATTGCCCATCTGCACCGCGCGCTGGCGCAGTTCATGCTGGATCTGCACACCGAGCAGCATGGCTACAGCGAAACCTACGTGCCGTATCTGGTCAACCACGATACGCTGTACGGTACGGGCCAGCTGCCGAAATTTGCCGGCGATCTGTTCCATACCCGTCCGCTGGACGAGGAAGCAGACAGCAGCAACTACGCGCTGATCCCAACCGCTGAAGTGCCGCTGACTAACCTCGTGCGTGATGAGATCATCGATGAAGACGACCTGCCAATTAAGCTGACGGCACATTCACCGTGCTTCCGTTCTGAAGCAGGTTCTTACGGTCGCGACACGCGCGGTCTGATCCGTATGCACCAGTTCGACAAAGTTGAGATGGTGCAGATCGTCCGTCCTGAAGAGTCCATGGACGCGCTGGAAGAGATGACCGGCCACGCTGAGAAAGTGCTGGAGCTGCTGGGCCTGCCGTACCGTCGTATGGCCCTGTGCACCGGTGATATGGGCTTTGGCGCCTGCAAAACCTTCGATCTGGAAGTGTGGGTGCCTGCTCAGAACACCTATCGTGAGATCTCCTCCTGCTCTAACGTCTGGGATTTCCAGGCGCGTCGTATGCAGGCACGCTGCCGCAGCAAATCTGACAAGAAAACCCGTCTGGTGCATACCCTGAACGGTTCTGGTCTGGCTGTGGGCCGTACGCTGGTTGCCGTGCTGGAAAACTACCAGCAGGCAGACGGTCGTATTGAGATCCCTGAAGTGCTGCGCCCATACATGAAAGGCCAGCAGTACATCGGCTAATTCTTTGCCTCACAACAAAAAAGCGCCTTTGGGCGCTTTTTTTATGCCTCTGAATTGACACGACGCAATACCACCTCCCTCTAAAGTAGTAATACTCCTCCGAATGAAAGTCAGCAGAAAAAGCTGATTACGTAAAAATTCGTTGTATATAAAAATACATAGCGGTTTGCGCCGCCACTCTTTTCTTTGTGAGCAACCAAAGTGAGTCTCTATGAAAATCAACGCGCCTGAAGCATTAATGGCTGCCGAGGTCACTCGCCGTGGGTTGATGAAAACCACGGCAATAGGCGGCCTGGCCGTAGCCAGCAGCGCCTTCACGCTTCCTTTTACCCGACTGGCCTCAGCGGCTGATGCACTATCCCCAGCCTCAGCTCCGGAAAAAGTGGTGTGGAGTGCCTGTACCGTAAACTGCGGTAGCCGTTGTCCGCTGCGTATGCACGTGGTGGATGGTGAAATAAAATATGTCGAAACCGACAATACCGGGGACGATAACTATGAAGGGTTACATCAGGTTCGCGCCTGTTTGCGCGGCCGCTCAATGCGTCGTCGCGTGTATAATCCGGACCGCCTGAAATATCCGATGAAGCGCGTCGGTAAGCGTGGGGAAGGGAAGTTCGAGCGGATTAGCTGGGATGAAGCCTACGACATTATCGCCACCAATATGCAGCGCCTTATCAAAGAGTACGGCAACGAATCCATCTACCTGAACTACGGCACCGGGACGCTCGGCGGTACGCTGACCCGCTCCTGGCCACCGGGTAAAACGCTGGTGGCACGTCTGATGAACTGCTGCGGCGGTTATCTTAATCACTATGGTGACTACTCATCGGCGCAGATTGCTGCGGGCCTGAACTACACCTACGGCGGCTGGGCGGACGGCAACAGCCCGTCCGATATCGAAAACAGTAAGTTGGTCGTCCTGTTCGGTAACAACCCGGGCGAAACCCGCATGAGCGGCGGCGGGGTAACCTATTACCTCGAACAGGCCCGCGCCAAATCCAATGCCCGCATGATCATTATCGATCCGCGCTATACCGACACCGGCGCCGGACGTGAAGACGAGTGGATCCCAATCCGTCCGGGTACCGATGCAGCGCTGGTCTCGGCGCTTGCGTGGGTAATGATCGCAGAAAACCTCGTCGATCAGCCTTTCCTGGATAAATACTGCGTCGGCTATGACGAGAAAACCCTGCCAGCCAGTGCGCCTGCTAACGGTCATTACAAAGCCTATATTCTCGGGCAGGGCAGCGACGGCGTGGCGAAAACGCCCGAGTGGGCGTCCACCATCACCGGTATTCCGCCCGAGCGTATCGTTCAGCTGGCGCGTGAGATTGGCTCGGCCAAACCGGCCTACATCAGCCAGGGCTGGGGACCGCAGCGCCATGCGAACGGTGAAATCGCGACTCGCGCCATCTCCATGCTCTCCATTCTGACCGGCAACGTCGGTATTCACGGCGGTAACACCGGCGCGCGTGAAGGCTCGTATGAAGTGCCGTTTGAACGTATGCCGACGCTGGATAACCCTGTTCAGACCAGCATCTCCATGTTTATGTGGACCGATGCGATCGAACGTGGTCCTGAAATGACCGCCCTGCGCGACGGCGTGCGCGGCAAGGACAAGCTGGACGTGCCGATCAAGATGATCTGGAACTATGCCGGTAACTGTCTCATCAACCAGCACTCCGAAATCAACCGCACCCATGAAATCCTGCAGGATGATAAGAAGTGCGAGATGATTGTGGTCATCGACTGCCACATGACCTCCTCGGCGAAATATGCCGATATCCTGCTGCCGGACTGCACGGCCTCTGAGCAGATGGATTTCGCGCTGGACGCCTCCTGCGGCAACATGTCCTACGTGATCTTTACCGACCAGGCGATTAAACCGCGCTTCGAGTGCAAAACCATTTATGAGATGACCTCTGAGCTGGCGAAACGTCTTGGCGTTGAGCAGCAGTTTACCGAGGGGCGTACTCAGGAAGGGTGGATGCGCCATCTGCATGAACTCTCCCGTAAGGCGGTCCCTGACCTGCCGGATTTCGATACCTTCCGCAAGCAGGGTATGTACAAACAGCGCGATCCGGAAGGGCACCACGTGGCGTACAAAGCGTTCCGTGAAGACCCGCAGGCGAACCCGCTGACCACGCCGTCGGGCAAAATCGAAATCTACTCCGAAGAGCTGGCAAAAATCGCGTCGACCTGGGAGCTGCCGGAAGGGGACGTTATCGATCCGCTGCCGATCTACACGCCGGGTTTTGAAAACTATAACGATCCGCTGACGGCGAAATTCCCGCTGCAGCTGACCGGTTTCCACTACAAAGCGCGCGTGCACTCCACCTACGGTAACGTCGACGTACTCAAGGCCGCCTGCCGTCAGGAGATGTGGATCAACCCGATGGATGCCAAAGCACGCGGCATCAGCAATGGCGATCGCGTGCGTATCTTCAATGGCCGCGGCGAGGTGCACATTGAGGCCAAAGTGACGCCGCGCATGATGCCAGGCGTGGTGGCGCTGGGGGAAGGGGCCTGGTACAACCCTGATGCCAACCGCATCGACCAGGCGGGCAGTATTAACGTACTGACCACGCAGCGTCCGTCGCCGCTGGCGAAGGGCAACCCATCCCACACAAACCTTGTCCAGGTTGAAAAGGTTTAAGGAGTAGCCGATGACAACCCAGTATGGATTTTTTATTGATTCCAGCCGTTGCACCGGGTGCAAAACCTGCGAGCTGGCCTGTAAAGATTACAAAGACCTGACTCCTGACGTCAGCTTCCGCCGCATCTACGAATACGCCGGGGGCGACTGGCAGGAAGATAACGGCGTCTGGCATCAGAACGTCTTTGCCTATTACCTGTCGATTGCCTGTAACCACTGTGAAGATCCGGCCTGCACCAAGGTCTGCCCGAGCGGGGCGATGCACAAGCGTGAAGACGGCTTTGTGGTGGTGGACGAAGATGTCTGCATCGGCTGTCGGTACTGCCATATGGCGTGCCCGTACGGCGCGCCGCAGTACAACGCCGCCAAAGGTCATATGACCAAATGCGACGGTTGCCACACCCGCGTGGCGGACGGCAAAAAGCCGATTTGCGTCGAGTCCTGTCCGCTGCGCGCGCTGGACTTCGGCCCGATTGAAGAGCTGCGTCAAAAACACGGTCAGCTTGCCGCAGTGGCACCGCTGCCGTCTGCGCACTTCACGAAGCCGAGCATTGTGATTAAACCTAACGCCAACAGCCGTCCTACAGGTGACACCACCGGCTACCTGGCAAATCCGAAGGAGGTGTGAGATGGGAAGTGGATGGCATGAATGGCCGCTGATGATCTTCACGGTCTTTGGCCAGTGCGTGGCGGGCGGTTTCATTGTGCTCGCGCTGGCGCTGCTGAAGGGGAATCTCAACGCTGAACAGCAGCAGCGTTTAGTGTTGAGCATGTTTGGCCTGTGGGTGCTGATGGGGATTGGGTTTATCGCCTCTACGCTGCACCTGGGTTCGCCGATGCGCGCGTTTAACTCTCTGAACCGCGTGGGGGCCTCATCCCTCAGTAACGAGATTGCCAGCGGGGCAATTTTCTTTGCCGTCGGTGGGCTGGGCTGGCTGCTGGCCGCTTTGAAGAAATTGCCTGCGGGTCTGCGCAGCCTGTGGCTGATCGTGACCATGGTGCTGGGCGTGGTGTTCGTGTGGATGATGGTGCGCGTCTATAACACCATCGATACCGTTCCAACCTGGTACAGCGTCTGGACGCCGATGAGCTTCTTCCTGACGATGTTTATCGGCGGGCCGCTGCTGGGCTACCTGCTGCTGCGCGTGGCGGGCGTAGACGGGTGGGCAATGCGTTTGCTGCCGGCTGTTTCGCTGCTGGCGCTGGTGGTGAGTGCGATGGTCGCTCTGATGCAGGGGGCAGAACTGGCAACCATTCACAGCTCTATCCAGCAGGCTTCTGCCCTGGTGCCGGACTACGGTTCTCTGATGGCCTGGCGCATCGTTCTGCTGGTCGCTGCGTTGGTATTCTGGATTGCTCCTCAGCTCAAAGGTTATCAGCCTGCGCTGCCGCTGCTGTCACTGGCCTTTGTGCTGGTCCTGGCGGGTGAACTGATTGGCCGCGGTGTGTTCTACGGCTTGCATATGACCGTTGGTATGGCTATCGCCAGTTAACGTTGCATTGAGTTATATCAAGCCGGGCCTGAGTGCCCGGCTTTTTCTTTTTTCGATCATGAAATTTTTCGACTGTCGTTTTGTTTTAATTTCGCCCATTAATAAATAAAAACAGACACATAATTAATATCTACAGCAGGCGTGGCATTAGCAGGATAAGTTTTTTAAATCGACAGGGAACATATTGTGCGAGGCGGCTAAATCAGTGGATTGACTTTGTTTTTGCCAGTGGCATGATGCGCACGAAATCTGAACTTCCTCACGGTTTTTAATCCATGACCACCTATACCCGGCCAGTGCTTCTGTTGCTCTGTGGCCTGCTTCTGTTGACCCTGGCGATCGCAGTGTTAAATACGCTCGTCCCGCTATGGCTCGCCCATGAAAACTTACCGACCTGGCAGGTGGGTATGGTCAGCTCGTCCTTTTTTACCGGGAACCTGCTGGGTACGCTAATGACCGGGAGCCTGATTAAGCGCTTTGGCTTTAATCGCAGCTATTATCTGGCTTCGCTGATTTTCGCCGCCGGGTGTGCCGGGCTGGGCCTGATGGTCGGCTTCTGGAGCTGGATGGCATGGCGCTTTATCGCAGGCGTAGGCTGCGCGATGATTTGGGTGGTGGTTGAAAGCGCGCTGATGTGCAGCGGCACCTCCCGCAACCGCGGACGCCTGCTGGCGGCCTATATGATGGTTTACTACGTCGGCACCGTGCTGGGTCAACTGATGGTCAGCAAGCTGCCAACCGATCTGATGAGCGTTCTGCCGTGGGTAACGGGCATGGTGCTCGCCGCGATCCTGCCGCTGCTCTTCACGCGCATTGTGAACCAGAACAGCGAGCATCAGGAATCGACCCACGTCTGGCCGATGCTCAGACTCCGTCAGGCGCGTCTGGGCGTTAACGGCTGCATTATCTCGGGGATTGTACTGGGCTCGCTCTATGGCCTGATGCCGCTCTATCTGAATCATCAGGGCGTCAGCGATTCTGGAATTGGCTTCTGGATGGCGGTGATGGTGAGTGCGGGGATCGTCGGGCAGTGGCCGATTGGCCGTCTGGCGGACCGCTTCGGTCGTCTGCTGGTGCTGCGCGTGCAGGTCTTTGTGGTCATTATGGGATGCCTTGCCATGCTCAGCAACGCCGCGATGGCGCCTGCGCTGTTTATTCTCGGGGCGGCTGGCTTTACGCTCTATCCGGTCGCGATGGCCTGGGCCTGTGAGAAAGTTGAACATCACCAGCTGGTAGCAATGAACCAGGCGCTGTTACTGAGCTATACCATCGGCAGCTTATTAGGCCCGACGTTTACCGCGATGCTGATGCAGAATTACTCTGATAACTTATTGTTTATCATGATCGCCAGCGTATCGTTTATTTATCTCTTAATGCTGCTGCGCAAAGTGGGAGAACACCCAACGCCTGTGGCTCATGCCTGATTAATTAAAAGCCTGTCGATGACAGGCTTTTTTGTCCCTGTCACAACTAAGAGTTTTACTTATTGTTTGTTTATTGCGCCAGGCGATAATTCATGTGAGTCCTACCACTATAAGGCAGCAATCATGTCTATTCGTCGTTTTTCCACTACCGCACTTGCCGTAGTGTTGTCTTTAACGTTTGCAACGGCTCCGGTCATGGCTAATCCTGGAAACGGGAATGGCGGTGGTCACGGAAACGGTGGCGGGCAAGGTAATGGCGGTAATCATGGTAACGGAAATTCTGGTAACCATGGCAATAAGCAAAATAACGGTCAGGATAACCCTGGAAAATCGGATAAAAGCTTTAAAAGCAGTAAAGATGTCGGTAACGATGTCGACGCTCGCGTGAGCTTCGATCATGCCCGCCATCTGGCGCTGAATTATGGCCTAACGGGCTATGACTCTCTGCCTCCGGGTATCGCGAAAAACCTGGCGCGCGGTAAGCCGTTGCCTCCGGGCATTGCGAAGAAAACCGTGCCGGCCTCAATGCTGGGTCAGCTTCCTTCCTACCCTGGCTATGAATGGCGCGTGGTCGGAGACGACCTGGTCTTAATTGCGCTGAGTACAGCCATTGTGACGTCCGTTATTAACGGCGTCTTTAAATAGAATATAAAAAAGCCCGGTTTTCACCGGGCTTTTCTTTAATACATCACCTTGTGGCCGTACTGTTCAAGAATACCTTTGACGCGTTCCATCGTCTCTTTTTTTGGCGGCTTCACGCCATCAAGTTTGTACTCTTCGCCCATCGCCACCCATTTATGTTTACCCAGCTCGTGATAGGGCAGAAGCTCGATTTTCTCGACGTTGCCCATGTCGCGGGTAAATTCCCCGAGGCGGTGCGCGGAGTCGTCGTCATCTGACCAGCCGGGAACCACCACGTAGCGGATCCAGGTTTTGATGCCTTTATCGGCAATGTATTTGGCAAATTCCAGCGTGCGGTGGTTTGAGACGCCAACGAGGTTCTGGTGGATCTCATCGTTCATCTGTTTAAGATCGAGCATCACCAGATCGGTCACTTCAAGCAGCTCGTCGATAACCGGATCGTAGCGGCGCACAAAGCCGTTGGTGTCGAGGCAGGTATGAATGCCTTCTTTATGGCAGGCGCGGAACCAGTCGCGGACAAATTCGGCCTGCAGAATGGCTTCACCGCCGGATGCGGTGACGCCGCCGCCGGACGCGTTCATAAAGTGGCGGTAGGTCACCACCTCTTTCATCAAGTCTTCAACGGTCACTTCTTTACCGCCGTGCGTATCCCAGGTGTCACGGTTATGGCAGTACAGGCAGCGCATCAGGCAGCCCTGGAAAAAGGTGATGAAACGGATACCCGGGCCATCGACGGTGCCACAGGATTCAAAGGAGTGAATGCGACCAATAATTGACATTGCGGTGATATCTCCAGCATCGGCCCGTCCGGGGCCTGAGTATGCACAGCTCAAAGCCGGCTGTGTTGAAGTCTGTTTTGGCTGATATCCATAGAGTATAGATAGCGGACAAAAGAGACTGAGGTGGAGAGGGTGCTAAAAAGGCCCCACTGACGTGGAGCCTTTATTGTACGCTTTTTAACGCGTGATTTCAGTCAATTCCACTTACATGGACTGAGTGAAAGTACGGGTGATAACGTCCTGCTGCTGTTCTTTAGTCAGGGAGTTAAAACGTACTGCGTAGCCAGATACGCGGATGGTCAGCTGAGGATATTTCTCAGGGTGTTCCATCGCGTCGAGCAGCATTTCACGGTTCATGACGTTCACGTTCAGGTGCTGACCACCTTCGATGGACGCTTCGTGGTGGAAGTAACCATCCATCAGACCCGCGAGGTTAGTTTTACGCACTTCGTCGTCTTTACCCAGCGCGTTTGGCACGATAGAGAAGGTGTAAGAGATACCATCTTTCGCGTAAGCAAACGGCAGTTTAGCAACGGAGGTCAGAGAGGCAACCGCACCTTTCTGGTCACGACCGTGCATTGGGTTAGCACCTGGGCCGAATGGCGCGCCAGCACGACGACCGTCTGGGGTGTTACCGGTTTTCTTACCATACACAACGTTAGAGGTGATGGTCAGAACAGACTGAGTCGGGATAGCGTTACGGTAAGTAGTCAGTTTCTGAATTTTCTTCATGAAACGTTCTACCAGGTCAACCGCCATGTCATCAACGCGAGAGTCGTTGTTACCAAACTGCGGATATTCACCTTCGATTTCGAAGTCTACAGCCAGGCCGTCTTCGTCACGAATTGGTTTAACTTTCGCATATTTGATTGCAGACAGGGAGTCAGCAGCAACGGACAGACCAGCGATACCACACGCCATGGTGCGGATAACGTCACGGTCGTGCAGCGCCATCAGAGAGGCTTCGTAGCTGTACTTGTCGTGCATGTAGTGGATAACGTTCAGCGCAGTGACGTACTGTTTAGCCAGCCAGTCCATGAAGTGATCCATACGTTCCATGACTTCGTCGAAGTTCAGAACGTCGCCTTTGATCGGCTCAGACTTAGGACCAACCTGCATTTTCAGTTTTTCATCAACGCCGCCGTTGATTGCGTACAGCATGGTTTTCGCCAGGTTTGCACGCGCACCGAAGAACTGCATTTGTTTACCAACAACCATTGGGCTTACGCAGCAAGCGATAGCGTAATCGTCGTTGTTGAAGTCCGGACGCATCAGGTCATCGTTCTCGTACTGCAGAGAAGAGGTATCGATGGACACTTTAGCCGCGAATTTCTTGAAGTTCAGAGGCAGTTTTTCAGACCACAGAACGGTGATGTTCGGCTCCGGAGAAGGACCCATGGTGTACAGGGTGTTCAGGAAGCGGAAGCTGTTTTTGGTTACCAGAGTACGGCCGTCAACGCCCATACCACCGATTGATTCTGTTGCCCAGATTGGGTCACCAGAGAACAGCTCATCGTATTCAGGAGTACGCAGGAAGCGAACCATACGCAGTTTCATGACCAGGTGGTCAATCATTTCCTGAGCGTCTTGCTCGGTGATTTTGCCTGCTTTGATGTCGCGTTCGATGTACGCATCCAGGAAGGTGGATACGCGACCGAAGGACATTGCTGCACCGTTCTGAGACTTAACAGCGGCAAGGTAGCCGAAGTAGGTCCACTGGATGGCTTCCTGAGCGTTGGTCGCAGGACCAGAGATATCGCAGCCATATTTAGCAGCCATCTCTTTGATCTGACCCAGCGCGCGGTGCTGTTCAGCGATTTCTTCACGCAGACGGATAGTCGCTTCCAGGTTTACGCCATTTTCCAGGTCAGACTGCAGGGAAACAAACTGCGCGTACTTGTCTTTCATCAGGAAGTCGATACCGTACAGCGCAACGCGACGGTAGTCACCGATGATACGGCCACGGCCATACGCATCTGGCAGACCAGTCAGAACGCCAGATTTACGGCAGTTCAGGATGTCTTTGGTGTAAACATCGAATACGCCCTGGTTGTGGGTTTTGCGGTATTCGGTGAAGATTTTTTTCAGCATTGGGTCCAGCTCGCGGTTATACGCTTTGCAGGAACCTTCAACCATTTTGATACCACCGAACGGGATGATTGCGCGTTTCAGTGGTGCTTCAGTCTGCAGACCAACGATTTTCTCAAGGGCTTTGTTGATGTAGCCAGCATCGTGAGAAGTGATGGTGGAAGCAACGGAGGTGTCAAAATCAACTGGCGCGTGAGTGCGGTTTTCCAGTTTAACTCCTTCCATTACGCTGTCCCACAGCTTGGTGGTCGCGTCAGTTGCGCCAGCCAGGAAGGATTCGTCACCTTCATACGGGGTATAGTTTTTCTGAATGAAGTCACGTACGTTTACTTCATTCTGCCAGTCACCTTTCGCAAAACCTTCCCAGGCTGTGGCTAACTTTTCATTAAGCTCGGACATGTAACACCTACCTTCTTAAGTGGATTTTTTATTTACTGCCTGAGAAAACCATCAATGATGATCGTCGCCACGCAGGTAAATGACCCAGTATGTCAACCCAACTAACAGACCCCCACCGATAATGTTCCCGATAGTGACAGGGATCAGGTTATCAATAATGAAATTCATAATAGTCAGGTGAGAGAAACTTTCCGGGGATGAACCAACTGCGGTCCAGAACTCCGGGCTTGCAAAGTCGCGGATGACAATGCCCATTGGGATCATGAACATATTCGCGATACTGTGCTCAAAGCCGCTGGCAACAAACATCGCAACCGGCAGAACCATAATTAAGGCTTTGTCCATCAGGCTACGACCCGAGTAGCTCATCCATACAGCCAGGCAGACCATCAGGTTAGCGAGGATGCCGAGAGCAACGGCTTCGATAAATGTGTGGTGCATTTTGTGGTCGGCGGTTTGCAGGACGTTAAGGCCCCAGCCACCGTTGGCGGTCATGTACTCGCCAGAAAGCCACATCAACAAAACAAAGAGCAGACAGCCAACCAGGTTACCCACGTAGACGTTAAGCCAGTTACGTGCCAGCTGACCCCAGGTAATTCTTCCGCTGGCCTTTGCCACGACAATAAGCACCGTTGAGGTGAAGAGGTCGGCGCCGCAGATGACGCAGAGAATCAGACCCAGTGAGAAGCAAATGCCGCCAATCAGTTTGGCCATGCCGAAAGGCATTCCGGCAGTACCGGTGGTGGCGGTGATGTAGAAGACGAAAGCGATAGAGATGAACACACCAGCCGTGATCGCCAGATAGAACGTCTTCATCGGGTGTTTCGTTGCTTTATAGACACCCGCTTCTTCGGCAACTTTGGCCATCGCAGCAGGGAGTAAAAGATCAAAAGGGTTGTCAGCTTTCACACTAACTCTCTCTTTATTAAGTCGGCGACGAGATACTAACAAAGCATTATAGAAGAGAAATTGATATAGATCATATCTCGCCTGGCTTATAGGCCCGCAGTGTGTATGGTTTTACAGCAAATGCGGAGTAAGTATTTGATTATCCGTATAAAAATAAATTTTAAAAGTTATGAAAAGAGTTGAATTTTTTCGTTCAGCCACCTCTGACGCAGTTAATTAATATGGAGTATTTACCATAAAAAGTAACAGTAAAGCCCAGGTAAATATTATTATATTTACCCATGTTTAACTTTATTATTACAATCAACAGTCATTGCCGAAGAAAATAAAAAACGGGGCAATGAAATTGCCCCGTAATATAGCCCAGACGATTGAATACGCCTACAGCTGGTAATGTTATGTGCGCTTATTTTGACCAGTAAGCGGCTTTTGCTTTCTGCAGTTTTTCGTAGGCCTTCAGCAGCGACTGATGCGCCGGGAAGGCTTTCAGATCGCTATCAACAGCCTGCAGGCCATAGAACGGCTCTTCGCCGCTCAGGGCTGCACTGGCTGCTTCTACGGCCTCAGCTCCGTACATCCGCACGAAAGCATTCAGGTATTGCAGCGGCTCGCGATCCTCTTCCTGGGCCAGCAGCAGCAGGGTTTGCAGGCAGCGGTAATAATTGGTGCGCTCGGCAGAGAAGACCGACTGGTTGAATTCCATGGTCCACTCGGTCCAGGCCAGGGCCTGATCCAAATCGCCACCCGCCAGGGCCAGCATCGCTTTCAGCTCACCGATGCGCAGGGTATACCAGCCGTTGTCTTTACCGGTCGCCAGGCCCAGCAGTTCGCGTACGCGGGTAAAGTCATCGTGGCCTTCTTCGTCCAGCTGGGCGATCAGGTTCAGATAATCTTCTTTCTCCCACTCGCTGCCCGGCAGAGCCAGCAGCGTTTCGCGCAGGTGCGCGCCCATGCTGTTATTGGCCAGCCACAGATCTTCAGCCGGGTAGATGTCGGACATGCCCGGAACGATAATGCGGCACGCGTAGACGCCAAGATGTTCGTAGTCGGCAATGTAAACTTCCTGATTTTCCGCGTTGAAGATAGCCATCAGCGTGGTGAACTCTTCTTCCGTGGTACCGGCAAAGCTCCAGTCCACGAACGGGTAGTCGGCGTCCTGCTTGAACATATCCCAGGAAATTAAACCGCTGGAGTCGATGAAATGGGTTTCAAGGTTGGTATGCTCGGCCACTTCTTCATCGTCAAACGTTGGCGGGGTGAAGACGTCGAGATCTTTCAGGCTACGGCCCTGCAGCAGCTCGGTAACGGTACGCTCCAGCGCCACGCCGAAGTCAGGGTGCGCGCCGAATGAGGCGAAGCAGGTACCGTTGGTCGGGTTAAACAGCACGACGCAGATAACCGGATACTTACCGCCCAGCGAGCCGTCATAGGCAAAGATTGGGAAACCTTCGGCTTCCAGCTTGGCGATGGACTCCACTACGCCCGGGTAGCGCGCCAGCACGTCTGCCGGAATTTCAGGCAGGCTGATGGATTCGGCAATAATGCGGTTTTTAATGTGGCGTTCGAAAACTTCAGACAGACCCTGCACGCGTGCTTCATTGCGGGTGTTACCGGCGGACATACCGTTGGACACATACAGGTTGCCGACGATGTTCATCGGAATATATACGGTCTGCTCGTCAGACTGACGGGTGAACGGCAGGGCGCAGATCCCACGGTCTTCATTGCCAGACTGCAGATCGATCAGCATGCTGGCGGTCAGTTCGCTGGCTGGATCGTAGAAGGCACGCAGGCGCGCGTCGAGAATACCTTCCGGCAGCTCGTCATCTTCGGTCAGCGGGAACCATTTTTCATTTGGATAGTGAACGAACGGGCCGTTAGCGATGGTTTCGCCCAGCCAGAAATCAGCGAAGAAATAGTTGGTGGACAGACGCTCAAAATACTCACCCAGCGCAGAGGCCAGTGCCGCTTTTTTCGTCGCGCCTTTACCGTTGGTAAAGCACAGGGCACAGTCTTTATCGCGAATATGCACGGACCAGACATGAGGCACCGGATTGAGCCAGGAGGCTTCTTCGATGTTAAAACCCAGGTCGGTCAGTTTCTGCTGGAAGCGAGCGATGGAATCTTCCAGAGCGGCGTCTTTGCCGGGGATAAACGTTTGAGTCATGGCGTTCACTTTTATCGTACGTAAAGCGCGCAATGATACGGGTTTTGCGTGACGGGTGCTATCTTCGGCGAAAATAAAAGGCTGGGCTATGCTTAGTGGCAGTAACTGACTGTTAAGGCATAGAAAAATGAAAGCATTTGATCTCCAGCGGATGGCGTTTGATAAAGTTCCTCCTGAATTTCTGGGCGAAGTGGCGCTGCGCAGCCTGTATACCTTCGTCCTCGTCTTCCTGTTTCTTAAAATCACCGGCCGCCGCGGCGTGCGGCAGATGTCGCTCTTTGAGGTGTTGATCATCCTTACGCTGGGCTCGGCGGCGGGTGACGTCGCCTTTTATGACGACGTGCCGATGGTGCCGGTGTTTATCGTTTTTGTCTCACTGGCGCTACTTTACCGTCTTGTCATGTGGCTGATGTCGAAAAGCGAAAAGCTGGAAGATCTGCTTGAAGGGAAGCCGGTCGTTATCGTCGAGGACGGACAGCTGGCCTGGGAAAATGTACAAAGCGCCAATATGACCGAGTTTGAGTTCTTTATGGAGCTTCGCCTGAACAGCGTTGAACAGCTCGGGCAGGTGCGTCTGGCGATCATGGAAACCAACGGGCAGATCAGCGTCTATTACTATTCTGACGACGAGGTGAAGCCGGGACTGTGTATCCTGCCGGATATGCTCATTGAGCGTTTCAGAACGGTACCGGAATCAGGCGAGTATGCTTGCGTAAGATGTAGCCATGTTGTCGCGATGCAGCCGGGGGATCGTCAATTATGCCCCCGCTGTGCAAATCCGGAATGGACGAAGGTTAGCCGGGCCAAACGCATCACCTGACAGCCATTTTGTCGGTTTTGTCCTGGCGAGGCGGCAGATTGTTTTGTGTGACGCGGGGCACATTTCGCGGGTCATAAGTTTTAGACATTGCGGCGCGTGTCACTGAATGATAAAACCGATATCCACAGTTATAACTTATGGCTTTTAGCGTGGTGAGGGGAAATGGCTCAAGTCTTTAATTTCAGTTCAGGTCCGGCAATGTTACCGGCAGACGTGCTTAAACAGGCTCAACAGGAACTCTGTGACTGGAACGGTCTCGGTACGTCGGTGATGGAAATCAGCCACCGTGGTAAAGAGTTTATTCAGGTGGCGGAAGAGGCAGAAAAGGATTTTCGCGATCTGCTGAATATTCCCTCGAACTACAAAGTATTGTTCTGTCACGGCGGTGGACGCGGCCAGTTTGCAGGCGTTCCGCTGAATATTCTCGGTGACAATACCACGGCTGACTACGTTGACGCGGGTTACTGGGCGGCAAGCGCCGTTAAAGAAGCGCATAAATACTGCACGCCGAATGTTATCGACGCCAAAGTGACCGTTGACGGTCTGCGCGCCGTGAAGCCAATGAGCGAGTGGCAGCTTTCCGATAACGCAGCGTATCTGCACTACTGCCCGAACGAAACCATTGACGGGATTGCCATCGACGAGACGCCAAACTTCGGTAGCGATGTCGTGGTTGCCGCCGACTTCTCCTCCACCATTCTGTCTGCGCCAATTGATGTCAGCCGCTACGGCGTTATCTATGCGGGCGCGCAGAAAAATATCGGCCCGGCCGGTTTGACTATCGTCGTTGTGCGTGAAGACCTGCTGGGTAAAGCACATAAATCCTGTCCTTCGATTCTCGATTACACCGTGCTGAACGATAACGATTCGATGTTCAACACCCCACCAACGTTTGCCTGGTATCTCTCCGGCCTGGTCTTCAAATGGCTGAAGCAAAACGGCGGCGTGGCGCAGATGGACAAGGTCAATCAGCAGAAAGCTGAACTGCTGTATGGCGTGATCGACAAGAGCGATTTCTACCGCAACGATGTGGCGAAAGCGAACCGTTCCCGCATGAACGTGCCGTTCCAGCTGGCGGACAGCAGCCTGGACAAAGTGTTCCTGGAAGAGTCCTTCGCGGCAGGTCTGCATGCGCTCAAAGGTCACCGTGTCGTTGGCGGCATGCGTGCCTCCATCTATAACGCGATGCCGCTGGAAGGCGTTAAGGCCCTGACGGATTTCATGATCGACTTCGAACGTCGTCACGGTTAATTTGCTGTTTTTCACCCCCGCAGCGTCCCTGCGGGGTTTTTATTATGTTGAGTTGAGAGTTTAGTTTTCATGGAATCCCTGACGTTACAACCTATCGCGCGGGTAGATGGCACCATCAATCTGCCTGGTTCAAAAAGTGTCTCGAACCGCGCTCTGCTGCTGGCAGCTCTGGCAAACGGCACCACCGTCCTCACCAACCTGCTGGACAGCGATGACGTGCGTCATATGCTCAATGCGCTGAAAGCGTTGGGCGTTCATTACACTCTCTCCGACGATCGTACCCGCTGCGAAGTGACCGGCAACGGCGGCGCGCTGCGCTCGGGCGAAGAGCTTGAGCTGTTTCTGGGCAACGCCGGTACCGCGATGCGCCCGCTGGCGGCGGCCCTGTGCCTGGGTAGCAACAACATTGTGCTGACCGGCGAGCCGCGCATGAAAGAGCGTCCGATTGGTCACCTGGTGGATGCTCTGCGTCAGGGCGGCGCGCAGGTTGAGTATCTTGAGCAGGAAAACTATCCGCCACTGCGTCTGCGCGGCGGTTTTACCGGCGGTCACGTCGAGGTGGACGGCAGCGTCTCCAGCCAGTTCCTGACGGCACTGCTGATGACCGCGCCGCTGGCACCGCAGGATACGGTTATCACCATTAAAGGTGAGCTGGTCTCCAAACCGTACATTGATATCACCCTGCACCTGATGAAAACCTTCGGCGTCGAGGTGGAAAACCAGTCTTATCAGCGCTTCGTGGTGCGTGGGGCGCAGCAGTACCAGTCTCCGGGTAACTATCTCGTTGAAGGGGATGCGTCATCCGCGTCCTACTTCCTGGCCGCGGGTGCGATTAAAGGCGGCACGGTAAAAGTGACCGGTATTGGCCGTAACAGCGTGCAGGGCGACATCCATTTTGCGGACGTGCTGGAAAAGATGGGCGCCATTGTCACCTGGGGCGATGACTTCATCTCCTGTACCCACGGCGAGCTGAACGCCATCGACATGGACATGAACCATATTCCGGATGCGGCGATGACCATTGCCACGGCGGCGCTGTTTGCCAAAGGCACTACCACGCTGCGTAACATCTACAACTGGCGCGTAAAAGAGACGGACCGCCTGTTCGCGATGGCGACCGAGCTGCGAAAAGTCGGTGCCGAGGTGGAAGAGGGCGAAGACTACATTCGCGTGACCCCTCCGGCAAAACTGCAGTTTGCGGAAATCGGCACCTATAACGATCACCGCATGGCGATGTGCTTCTCGCTGGTGGCGCTGTCAGACACCCCTGTCACCATTCTTGACCCGAAATGTACGGCGAAAACGTTCCCGGACTACTTCGAACAGCTGGCACGCATTAGCACGCTGGCCTGATAACGTATTGCCGCATCGCCCGATGCGGCATTTGCTTACGCTTCATTACGAACACCTCCGCTCATTTCTTCTACACTCTGCTTCAATCATTCCGTAATTTGCACGCAAAGGTAACAGTTGCGCACGTTGGCGCGTATAATGCGCGGCGTTCATGTAAACGGTATGCCTTATTTAAGGAGAAAAAGATGACGGCAGTTGCCCCGGTAATCACCATTGATGGGCCGAGTGGCGCAGGGAAAGGTACTCTGTGCAAAGCGATGGCGGAAGCATTGCAATGGCATCTTTTAGATTCGGGAGCAATCTATCGCGTGTTGGCGCTGGCCGCGCTGCATCACCATGTGGATGTCGCGTCTGAAGAAGCGCTGGTTCCGCTGGCTGCGCATCTGGATGTGCGTTTCGTATCGACCGATGGCAACCTGGAAGTCATCCTTGAAGGGGAAGACGTGAGCGGCGAAATCCGTACGCAGGAAGTAGCTAATGCGGCCTCTCAGGTCGCGGCGTTCCCGCGCGTTCGCGAGGCGCTGTTACGTCGTCAGCGCGCGTTCCGTGAAGCCCCGGGGCTGATCGCTGACGGACGCGATATGGGAACGGTGGTATTCCCTGATGCGCCAGTGAAAATTTTTCTTGACGCCTCTTCGGAAGAACGTGCTCAACGCCGCATGCTTCAGTTGCAGGAAAAGGGGTTTAGTGTTAACTTTGATCGCCTTTTATCCGAGATAAAAGAGCGCGATGACCGCGATCGTAACCGCGCCGTCGCCCCACTTGTTCCTGCAGAAGATGCATTAGTTCTGGATTCAACCAGTTTAACTATTGAGCAAGTGATTGAAAAAGCGCTACAATATGCGCGCCAAAAACTGGCACTCGCGTAATCGCGACCGATTTAGCAGTACCCCCGCTGCAATGGATTGACGGCGGGTATGTGAAACAACCCCATCCGGCACGGAGCCAGGTGGACGTTAATATTAACCTGAAGATTAAACATGACTGAATCTTTTGCTCAACTGTTTGAAGAATCCTTAAAAACAATCGAAACCCGCCCGGGTTCCATCGTTCGCGGTGTTGTTGTTGCTATCGACAAAGACGTAGTACTGGTTGACGCCGGTCTGAAATCTGAGTCCGCCATTCCGGCAGAGCAGTTCAAAAACGCCCAGGGCGAGCTGGAAATCCAGGTAGGTGACGAAGTTGACGTTGCTCTGGACGCAGTAGAAGACGGCTTCGGTGAAACCCTGCTTTCTCGTGAGAAAGCTAAACGTCACGAAGCATGGATCACGCTGGAAAAAGCTTACGAAGAAGCTGAAACTGTGGTCGGTGTTATCAACGGCAAAGTTAAAGGTGGCTTCACTGTTGAGCTGAATGGTATTCGTGCGTTCCTGCCAGGTTCTCTGGTAGACGTTCGTCCAGTTCGTGACACTCTGCACCTGGAAGGCAAAGAGCTTGAATTCAAAGTAATCAAGCTGGACCAGAAGCGTAACAACGTTGTTGTTTCCCGTCGTGCCGTTATCGAATCCGAAAACAGCGCAGAACGCGATCAGCTGCTGGAAAACCTGCAGGAAGGCATGGAAGTCAAAGGTATCGTTAAGAACCTCACTGACTACGGCGCATTCGTTGACCTGGGCGGCGTTGATGGCCTGCTGCACATCACCGACATGGCGTGGAAACGCGTTAAGCACCCAAGCGAAATCGTGAACGTGGGCGACGAAATCACTGTTAAAGTGCTGAAGTTCGACCGCGAGCGTACTCGTGTATCCCTCGGCCTGAAACAGCTGGGCGAAGATCCATGGGTAGCTATCGCTAAGCGTTACCCAGAAGGTACTAAACTGACTGGTCGCGTAACCAACCTGACTGACTACGGCTGCTTCGTTGAAATCGAAGAAGGCGTTGAAGGTCTGGTGCACGTTTCCGAAATGGACTGGACCAACAAAAACATCCACCCATCCAAAGTTGTTAACGTTGGTGATGTAGTGGAAGTGATGGTTCTGGATATCGACGAAGAACGTCGTCGTATCTCCCTGGGCCTGAAACAGTGCAAAAACAACCCATGGCAGCAGTTCGCGGAAACCCACAACAAGGGTGACCGTGTTGAAGGTAAAATCAAGTCTATCACTGACTTCGGTATCTTCATCGGCCTGGACGGCGGCATCGATGGCCTGGTTCACCTGTCTGACATCTCCTGGAACGTTGCAGGCGAAGAAGCAGTTCGTGAATACAAAAAAGGCGACGAAATCGCTGCAGTTGTTCTGCAGGTTGACGCAGAGCGTGAGCGTATCTCCCTGGGCGTTAAACAACTCGCAGAAGATCCGTTCAACAACTGGGTTGCACTGAACAAGAAAGGCGCAATCGTAAACGGTAAAGTGACTGCAGTTGACGCTAAAGGCGCAACCGTAGAACTGGCTGACGGCGTTGAAGGTTACCTGCGCGCTTCTGAAGCTTCACGTGACCGCGTTGAAGATGCCACTCTGGTTCTGAACGTAGGCGACGACGTTGAAGCTAAGTTCACCGGTGTTGACCGTAAGAACCGTGCAATCAGCCTGTCTGTTCGTGCTAAAGACGAAGCTGATGAGAAAGATGCAATCGCAACTGTTAACAAACAGGAAGATGCAAACTTCTCTAACAACGCAATGGCTGAAGCTTTCAAAGCAGCTAAAGGCGAGTAATGTCAGGTTCTCAGCATCATTTGCGCTGTAACGCATTTACAGCGTGAAGGATGAGGAGCAAACTTGACAGATTGCAGGATTCGTCCTGTAATCAATAACAAAGGGCGGCTACGGCCGCCCTTGTTTAATGAGCTGTTCAGCTAATTGGTTTGAAAGGAACCGGAGGAATCATGACCAAGTCAGAATTGATTGAAAGACTTGCCAGTCAGCAACCGCATATCCCTGCCAAGGCAGTGGAAGATGCCGTAAAAGAGATGCTGGAGCATATGGCCTCCACTCTTGCCCAGGGCGAGCGCATTGAAATCCGCGGTTTCGGTAGTTTTTCTCTGCACTATCGTGCTCCACGTACCGGGCGTAACCCGAAAACTGGCGATAAAGTCGAGCTGGAAGGCAAGTACGTTCCACACTTTAAGCCGGGTAAAGAACTGCGCGATCGCGCCAATATTTACGGCAACTGAGTTTAGCCAGACGGTTAAACTGGGTTCGAAAGAAAGCACCTGCGGGTGCTTTTTTTGTCTCTGTCGCTTTCCTTCTGAAGGTGCCCCGCATTTTTCCGTTTCGTTTTCTGCAAACCGATAAAAACAGCACAGCTCGCGCTGTAAAACGTACTTTTCCCATCTGACAATTCGCTCTGCCTGATTAGATACTGCCCCTCTGAAACAGGGAGGTAGCAATGGGAATTCCCGCGCTTAGCATCTGCGTCATTCTGGCAATAGCCCCGTTACTCTGGTTACCTGAACTGCCATCACGTCATACCGTGTGGATAATGATTGTTGGCGGGATCGTGCTGGCCGCACGGCGAAACGTACGACTGAAGTATGCGGGTATCACGCTGTTATTTTGCGTGTGGGGTATTCTGGCTGCGAAGGAGAGCGTCTGGCCGATGCAGCATTTAACCACGGGGGCCGTGCAGGCTGAGGTAGCGATCACCGCCACAGATGGCGCAACGCAGCATCAGGGAAACATTCTTAGCGTTGATGGCAAGCGCTGGTGGGCCTCTACCGGCATAACGCTGTATGGCAATTATCTGCCACAGAAAGCGTGTGCCGGTCAGCGCTGGACCATGACGCTCAGGCTCAGGCCTGCCCACGGCGAACTGAACGACGGCGGTTATGATTCCCAGCGCAGCGCTTTTGCCCGCCATCAAACGCTGAGCGGGCGCTTCACCCGTGCGGAACTCGTCGATGGACGCTGCAGCCTGCGAGCGCAATATCTCATCTCACTGCAAAACCGCCTTTCTGCTTACCGATGGGGGGCGGTTATCCTCGGACTGGGAATGGGTGAACGTCTGGATATGCCCCGGGAAATACAAGACCTGATGCGCGAAACCGGGACGCTGCATCTGATGGCGATTTCGGGACTGCATATCGCGCTGGCGGCATCCCTCGCCTGGTTACTCGCACGTGGGCTACAGTTTTTATTACCCAGCCACCGTATCCACTGGCAAATGCCTCTTCTGGCCGGGTTATGCTTTGCCGCTTTCTACGCCTGGCTTACCGGTCTTCAACCGCCTGCGCTACGAACGGTCATCGCGCTTGCTGTGCTTGCAATGTTGCGGATCGCTGCCCGTCAGTGGTCTCCCTGGCAGGTGTGGGTCTGCTGTATCGCGGCGATCCTGATAAGCGATCCCTTAGCCATACTCTCGCAGAGTCTGCTCTTATCTGCATTTGCCGTCGCCGCGCTGATTTTCTGGTTTCAGTGGCTGCCTCTTCCTGGCTGGCGCAGGGCACGACATCTACGGCCGCTGCTGAACCTGATCTATCTGCAGGTGGGCATGCTGATGCTGATGATGCCGTTACAGGTTCTGATTTTCCACGGCTTCAGCATTTCTTCTCTGGTCGCGAATCTCTTTGCCGTTCCCCTGGTGACGTTTGTCTCCGTGCCGCTGATTCTGCTCGGTATGCTGCTTCATCTGTTGCCGTTGGCGGCACTTGAAAGCGTTGTCTGGTTCGCAGCCGATAAATCACTTGCGGGGCTGTTCTGGCTCCTCATGCGCCTGCCTGACGGCTGGCAAAATGTCGACCAACGCTGGCAGTACATGACATTACTGCCCTGGCTTATCATCATTGGCTGGCGCTTTCGTGCCTGGAAAACCCTTCCAGCCGTTTGTCTTGCAGGAAGTGCCTTACTGACATTTCCTCTGTGGCGAACGGAAAAAAGCGAGAGCTGGACGCTGCATATGCTGGATGTGGGTCAGGGGCTGGCGATGGTCATTGAACGGCAGGGGAAAGCCATTCTCTATGATACCGGACTCGCCTGGCCGGGCGGGGATAGCGCGCAGCGGTTGATTATCCCGTGGCTTCGCTGGCATCACCTGCGGCCTGAAGGCGTTATTCTCAGTCATGAGCACCTCGACCATGCGGGAGGACTCGCATCGTTGCAAAAAGCGTGGCCTGACGCGTGGGTAAGAAGCCCATTGCGCCAGGCGGGGCATCGCCCCTGTTTTCGCGGGCAGAGATGGAAATGGCAGGGACTCTCCTTCACCGTCCACTGGCCCCCCGAAAATTACCCGGCGCAGGGAAACAACCATTCCTGCGTGGTAAAGGTGGACGACGGTGAGCAGAGCGTTCTGCTAACGGGGGACATTGAAGCGCAAGCGGAACAGGCTATGCTTAGCCATTACTGGCGTTATCTGACGTCTACGCTTATACAGGTGCCCCATCATGGCAGCAATACTTCGTCGTCATTGCCGCTGGTACAGCGGGTGGAAGGTCAGATCGCCCTGGATTCAGCGGCCCGCTATAACGCATGGCGATTCCCGTCGGCAAAAGTTGTCCGACGCTACCGAAAAGAGGGGTACATCTGGCACGATACCCCTCATTCTGGACAAATATCGGTGACATTCTCGCAACATCACTGGCAAATCCGGCGCTTGCGAGAGCAATTTTTACCCGTTTGGTATCATCAGTGGTTTGGCGAGCCCGTCGATAACGGGTAGAATATGCGGCTATTTCAACGAATGCTGGTTTTTTGAATGCATAACGACAAAGATCTCTCCACGTGGCAAACCTTCCGCCGACTCTGGCCGATGATTGCGCCCTTTAAAACAGGCCTGATCGTGGCGGGAGTAGCGTTAATCCTCAACGCAGCCAGCGATACTTTTATGCTATCGCTTCTCAAACCGTTACTGGACGACGGTTTTGGTAAAACGGATCGCTCAGTGTTGCTATGGATGCCTCTGGTGGTTATCGGACTGATGATCTTACGCGGCATCACCAGCTATATCTCCAGCTACTGTATTTCCTGGGTATCAGGGAAAGTGGTGATGACCATGCGCCGTCGCCTGTTCAGCCACATGATGGGCATGCCGGTTTCGTTCTTTGACAAGCAGTCTACCGGGACGCTGCTGTCCCGTATTACCTACGACTCAGAGCAGGTTGCCTCCTCGTCCTCGAGCGCGCTGATCACCGTTGTGCGTGAGGGCGCGTCAATCATCGGCCTGTTCGCGATGATGTTCTATTACAGCTGGCAGCTGTCGATCATCCTTATCGTTCTGGCGCCGATAGTTTCTATTGCTATCCGCGTCGTCTCAAAGCGCTTCCGCAATATCAGTAAGAATATGCAGAACACGATGGGGCAGGTGACGACCAGCGCGGAACAGATGCTGAAAGGGCATAAAGAAGTTCTGATTTTTGGCGGTCAGGACGTCGAAACCAAACGCTTCGATAAAGTCAGCAATAAAATGCGTCTGCAGGGGATGAAAATGGTCTCGGCCTCTTCCATCTCTGACCCGATTATTCAGCTGATTGCCTCCCTGGCGCTGGCATTCGTCCTGTATGCCGCAAGCTTCCCGAGCGTCATGGAGACGCTGACGGCGGGTACTATCACCGTGGTCTTCTCCTCTATGATCGCCCTGATGCGTCCGCTGAAATCCCTGACGAACGTGAACGCCCAGTTCCAGCGCGGGATGGCCGCCTGTCAGACGCTGTTCAGTATTCTGGATTCCGAACAGGAAAAAGATGAAGGTACTCGCGAGATTGAGCGCGCCCGTGGTGACGTTGAATTCCGCAATGTCACTTTCGCCTATCCTGGACGTGAAACGCCGGCGCTGCGTAATATCAACCTGTCCATTCCGGCGGGTAAAACCGTGGCGCTGGTAGGCCGTTCCGGCTCGGGTAAATCGACCATTGCCAGCCTGATCACCCGTTTCTACGATATTAACGAAGGTGAGATCCTCCTGGACGGTCATGATCTGCGGGAGTATACCCTGCAGTCGCTGCGTAACCAGGTGGCGCTGGTTTCCCAGAACGTGCACCTGTTCAACGATACTGTGGCTAACAACATTGCGTATGCGCGCACGGATGAATACAGCCGTGAGCAGATTGAGAACGCCGCGCGTATGGCCTACGCAATGGACTTTATCAACAAGATGGATAACGGCCTGGATACGATAATCGGTGAGAACGGGGTACTGCTCTCCGGCGGTCAGCGTCAGCGTATCGCCATTGCGCGTGCGCTGCTGCGCGACAGCCCGATCCTGATTCTGGACGAAGCGACCTCCGCGCTGGATACGGAATCTGAACGCGCTATTCAGTCTGCGCTGGATGAGCTGCAAAAGAACCGTACCTCGCTGGTGATTGCGCACCGTCTGTCGACTATCGAGCAGGCTGACGAAATCGTCGTGGTTGAGGACGGTATCATTGTTGAACGCGGAAGCCATGCTGATTTGCTGGAACACCGCGGCGTTTACGCCCAGCTTCATAAGATGCAGTTTGGCGAATGATTGCACGCATCTGGTCCGGTGAATCTCCGCTGTGGCTGCTGCTTTTGCCGCTCTCCTGGCTATACGGCCTGGTGAGCGGCACAATTCGTCTGCTTTACCGTCTCGGGCTGAAGCGTGCCTGGCGCGCGCCGGTTCCGGTGGTGGTGGTCGGTAATCTTACGGCGGGCGGCAACGGTAAAACGCCGGTGGTGATCTGGCTGGTGGAGCAATTGCAAAAACGCGGTATCCGCCCGGGGGTGGTATCGCGCGGATATGGCGGTAAAGCGGCGCGTTATCCGCTGCTGCTGACGGCGGAAACCACGACTGCCGAAGCGGGTGATGAGCCGGTATTGATTTTCCAGCGTACCGGCGCGCCGGTTGCGGTCTCCCCGGTGCGCAGCAACGCCGTTCAGGCACTGCTTGCCGAACACGCGGTACAAATCATTATCACTGACGATGGCCTGCAGCATTACGCCCTGGCGCGTGATAAAGAGATTGTGGTCATCGACGGGGTTCGCCGCTTCGGTAACGGCTGGTGGCTGCCGGCCGGGCCCATGCGCGAACGCGCTTCGCGCCTTAAGTCCGTTGATGCGGTGATTGTGAACGGTGGTGAGGCAAAAGCGGGTGAAATCCCGATGTACCTGCAGCCAGGCCTGGCGATCAACCTGGTGACGGGTGAGCGCCGGTCAGTTGCTGAGCTGCCTTCACCGGTGGCGATGGCGGGGATTGGCCATCCGCCGCGCTTCTTCGCGACGCTGGAACACTGTGGTGCCCGGCTGGAAAAACGCGTTCCGCTGGCCGACCACCAGGCGCTGGTGGAAGGGCAGGTCGACGCCCTGACCGTACCCGGGCAGTCGCTGATTATGACCGAAAAAGATGCGGTGAAATGCCGTGCCTTCGCGAAAGAAAACTGGTGGTATCTGCCGGTTGACGCTGAACTCAGCGGCGAGCAGCCGGAACGTTTGCTCAAGGAACTGATTGCGTTGGTGAAATAAACGCTTACGCGGTTCTGGTGGCGCTTTGACTGACAGGATAACGCATGTCTTTACCGCAACTCTCGCTTTCAGCCGCACGTCATTTACACCTTGCCGCGCAGGGGCTGCTTAGAAAGCCCCGCCGCCGCGCGCAGCCTGCCGATATTCTCTCTACCGTCCAGCGCATGTCGCTGCTTCAAATCGACACCATTAACATCGTGGCCCGTAGCCCTTACCTGGTGCTGTTTAGCCGCCTGGGGAATTATCCTTCGCAGTGGCTGGATGAGGCGCTCAGCAAGGGGGAGTTAATGGAGTACTGGGCGCACGAAGCCTGCTTCCTGCCCCGCAGCGATTTTGCCCTGGTTCGCCACCGTATGCTTGCCCCTCAAAAGATGGGCTGGAAATACCGTCAGGCGTGGATGCTGGAACATGCTGCCGAAATTGAGCAGCTTATCGCGCATATTCAGGAAAACGGTCCCGTACGCTCCGCCGATTTTGAACACCCGCGCAAAGGCACCAGCGGCTGGTGGGAGTGGAAGCCGCATAAACGTCATCTCGAAGGGCTGTTTACCTCTGGCAAAGTCATGGTGATTGAGCGGCGTAATTTTCAGCGCGTCTACGACCTGACGCATCGCGTGATGCCGCACTGGGACGACGAGCGTGACCTGCTTACCCAGGAGGCGGCCGAGGCTATCATGCTCGAAAACAGCGCCCGCAGCCTGGGAATTTTCCGCCCGCAATGGCTGGCTGATTATTATCGCCTTCGCCAGCCCGCGCTGAAACCGCTGCTGGATATCTGGCAACGCGAACAGCGCATCATCCCCGTCACGGTGGAAACGCTGGGCGAAATGTGGCTGCATGCGGATCTCCTCCCGCTACTGCCTCTGGCCCAGGAGGGGAAACTTCAGGCAACCCACAGTGCGGTGTTGTCGCCTTTCGACCCGGTCGTCTGGGACAGAAAACGTGCCGAGCAGCTGTTCGATTTTAGCTACCGGCTGGAATGTTATACCCCAGCGCCAAAGCGCCAGTATGGTTACTTTGTTCTCCCGCTGCTGCATAAGGGGCAACTGGTCGGGCGTATGGACGCCAAAATGCACCGCAAGACCGGCACGCTTGAAATCATTGCGCTTTATCTGGAAGAGGGTGTCAGGGTGACGGCGAGCCTGGAAAAAGGGTTAACGTTCGCCATTAGCGAATTCGCGCGCTGGCAGGGTGCCCGCGACGTGACGCTGGGCCGGGTGCCCGACGGACTGTTTACATCCTGTCGAAGTGGCTGGGAAACAGGCACTCCCTGAAAAGGGAATGTGTTAAGCTTTAGCGATTACCCATACGGAGGAACTATGGATCACCGTTTACTTGAAATTATTGCCTGCCCGGTTTGCAACGGCAAACTCTACTACAGCCAGGACAAACAGGAGCTGATTTGCAAGCTGGACAGCCTGGCTTTCCCGCTGCGTGACGGCATTCCGGTGCTGCTGGAAAATGAAGCTCGTTCCCTGGTGGCAGAAGAGAGCAAACCATGAGTTTTGTTGTCATTATTCCTGCGCGTTATGCCTCAACGCGTCTTCCGGGTAAACCGCTGGTGGATATCAACGGCAAGCCGATGATTGTGCATGTCCTTGAGCGTGCGCGTGAATCCGGTGCCGATCGCGTGATTGTTGCTACCGATCATCCTGACGTCGCCCGTGCGGTTGAGGCGGCTGGCGGTGAGGTGTGCATGACCCGCGCCGATCACCAGTCCGGCACCGAGCGTCTGGCGGAAGTGGTTGAGAAATGTGGCTTCAGTGATGATACGGTCATCGTTAACGTTCAGGGTGACGAGCCGATGATCCCGGCGGTGATTATCCGTCAGGTGGCAGAAAACCTGGCTCAGCGTCAGGTCGGTATGGCGACGCTCGCGGTGCCCATTCACCACGCTGAAGAGGCATTCAATCCCAATGCGGTGAAGGTGGTCATGGATGCCGAAGGCTATGCGCTCTATTTCTCACGCGCCACGATCCCGTGGGATCGCGATCGCTTTGCGCTCTCTAAAGAGACAATCGGTGATACTTTCCTGCGTCATATCGGGATCTACGGCTATCGCGCCGGTTTTATTCGTCGATATGTTACCTGGGCGCCGAGTCCGCTGGAGCATATCGAAATGCTGGAGCAGCTTCGCGTGCTCTGGTACGGCGAAAAAATTCACGTTGCCGTTGCCAGCGAAGTGCCTGGAACGGGCGTTGATACGCCGGAAGATCTTGAGCGCGTTCGCGCCGAGTTGCGCTAATCCAGCCTGCATCCCTCCTGTCGGAGGGATGCTCTCTCCCTCGCTAATTCCCCTTTCTTTTTCCTAATTGTTCTCTTCCGGGTGACATCTCCCTTCAGGACGCTCATTATAAAAGCAGTAGTCTTAATGGGGGTAATCTCATATGGAACAGCTGCGTGCCGAACTTAGCCATCTGCTGGGTGAGAAATTAAGCCGGGTCGAATGCGTGAGTGAAAAGGCCGATACCGCGCTTTGGTCGTTGTATGACAGTCAGGGCAACCCAATGCCGCTGATGGCCAGAAGTTTCACCTCGCCGGGCGTTGCCAGGCAGCTGGCATGGAAAATGTCGATGCTGGCACGGGAGGGAACCGTCCGTATGCCGACGGTGTACGGCGTGATGACCCACGAGGAACACCCCGGCCCGGACGTGCTGCTGATTGAGCGTTTACGCGGCGTGCCCGTTGAAGCGCCCGCGCGCACGCCGGAACGCTGGGAGCAGTTAAAAGACCAGATTGTCGAGGCGCTGCTGGCCTGGCACCGTCAGGATAGCCGCGGGCTTGTCGGTCCGGTCGACAGCACTCAGGAAAACCTGTGGCCGCTGTGGTATCGCCAGCGGGTGGAAGTGCTGTGGGGAACGCTTAACCAGTTCAGCAATACCGGTTTAACCATGCAGGACAAACGTATTCTGTTTCGCACCCGCGAGTGCTTACCGGCGCTATTCGACGGTTTTAATGACAACTGCGTGCTGATTCACGGTAATTTCACCCTGCGCAGCATGCTTAAGGACTCCCGCAGCGATCAGCTTCTGGCGATGCTTGGGCCGGGGATCATGCTCTGGGCTCCGCGCGAATACGAACTGTTCAGGCTCAGCGACAGCGGGGCGGCGGAAGGTTTACTGTGGCACTACCTTCAACGCGCGCCCGTTGCAGAAGCGTTTCTCTGGCGGCGCTGGCTTTACCTGCTCTGGGACGAAGTCGCGCAGTTGGTCAACACCGGACGTTTTAATCGCGCAAATTTCGATCTGGCAACAAAATCACTCTTGCCCTGGCTCGCCTGACGACCCTCTCAGCCACTGCCAGAGGCGTCCGAGCATCTCATAACCGACGCGATCGCTATGCATCAGCCAGGCCGGGGATGGGATCGCCCGTTCCCACGGGTTGAGCGGCGCGTCGATGGCCATCTGGTTTGCCGGTGCGGGAAGCGGGTGCAGGCCTTGCTTCTGGAAGAAAATCATCGCGCGGGGCAGGTGTGAGGCGGAGGTCACCAGTAAGAACGGGACATCGCCAATTGCCTGCTTCACTGCGGCAGCCTCTTCTTCGGTGTCTTTTGGACTGTCCAGGGTGATAATCGAGGAACGCGGCACGCCGAGTGATTCTGCGACCCTGGCGCCCGCTTCAGCCGTACTCACCGGGTTCGTTTTGGCCGCCGCGCCGGTGAAGATCATTTTTGAACCCGGGTTCGCCAGCCAGAGGCGAATGCCTTCGTTTAGCCGTGGCAGGCTGTTGTTGATCAGGTTTGAACTGGGGGCCCAGTCAGGATCCCAGGTATATCCGCCGCCCAGCACCACGATGTACGCCACTTTCTGATTTCCCTGCCATGTTGGGTACGTGTTTTCGATGGGGCGTAACAAGCCATCCGCGACCGGCTGCAGGCTCAACAACAGCAGGACAAACCAGCCGAGCGTGATAAGCGTTTTGCCACTCTTCTGAAAGCGACTGAACCACACCAGCGCCAGCCCCAGCGCGATGATGATGAGCAGCAGCGGAAGGGGAAGCATCATCCCTCCAATGTATTTCTTAAGGGTAAAAAGCATCCTTTTTGGTTCCTTTTTTGACCATATAGCAGGTGATTACCCGTGATATTACACCAGAGAGGTTCATTCTCCGCGCGGGTGTGACAAAATAGCGGTTTTGCAGTTAGCGAGTGGAACTCTCCCAATGCGGGATCGCAATTTTGATGACATCGCGGAAAAGTTTTCGCGCAACATTTATGGCACCACGAAAGGTCAGCTCCGTCAGACGATCCTCTGGCAGGATCTGGACACCATTCTGGCCACCTTTGGTGGGCAAACGTTGCGCGTGCTGGACGCCGGTGGCGGTGAAGGGCAGACGGCGATAAAAATGGCCGAGCGCGGTCATCACGTCACGCTTTGCGATCTTTCTGCTGAAATGGTCGCCCGCGCGACGCGTGCTGCAGAAGAGAAAGGTGTGAGCGACAACATGCATTTTATACAATGCGCCGCTCAGGACATCGCACAGCATTTGGAAACCCAGGTTGATCTGATATTGTTTCATGCGGTGCTGGAGTGGGTTGCCGATCCGCAAAGCGTGTTACAAACCCTGTGGTCGATGTTGCGCCCGGGCGGCACGCTGTCGCTGATGTTCTACAATGCTAACGGCTTCCTGATGCACAACATGGTTGCAGGAAACTTCGACTATGTGCAAGTCGGGATGCCCAAAAAGAAAAAGCGCACGCTTTCCCCGGACTATCCGCGCGATCCACAGCAGGTTTATGGCTGGCTGGAAGCGATTGGCTGGCAGATAGTCGGGAAGACGGGCGTCAGGGTGTTTCATGATTATCTGCGTGAAAAACACAAACAGCGTGACTGTTTTGACACCTTAACAGAATTAGAAACGCGGTATTGCCGTCAGGAGCCTTTTATCAGCCTTGGCCGCTATATTCACGTCACCGCGCACAAGCCGCAGATGCAAGGATAACCTATGAGTGAATTTTCCCAGACAGTCCCCGAACTGGTTGCCTGGGCCAGGAAAAACGATTTCTCCATCTCGCTGCCGGTAGACAGACTCTCTTTCCTGCTGGCGGTTGCCACGCTGAACGGCGAACGGCTGGACGGTGAAATGAGCGAGGGTGAACTGGTGGATGCGTTCCGCCATGTCAGTGATGCGTTTGAGCAAACCAGCGAAACCATTAGCGTGCGTGCCAACAACGCAATCAACGATATGGTGCGTCAACGTCTGCTGAACCGCTTTACCAGCGAGCAGGCGGAAGGAAACGCCATCTATCGCCTGACGCCGCTGGGCATCGGCATCACCGATTACTATATTCGCCAGCGTGAATTTTCTACGCTGCGTCTTTCCATGCAGCTCTCGATCGTGGCGGGTGAGCTTAAGCGCGCCGCCGACGCGGCGGATGAAAACGGTGACGAATTCCACTGGCACCGTAACGTCTACGCGCCGCTGAAATATTCGGTGGCCGAGATTTTCGACAGTATCGATCTCACCCAGCGCCTGATGGACGAACAGCAGCAGCAGGTGAAAGACGATATCGCCCAGCTGCTGAATAAAGACTGGCGAGCGGCCATCTCCAGCTGTGAACTTCTGCTGTCAGAAACCTCCGGCACGCTGCGTGAGCTCCAGGATACGCTGGAAGCCGCAGGAGACAAGCTGCAGGCTAACCTGCTGCGTATCCAGGATGCGACGCTGGCACACGACGATCTGCATTTTGTCGACCGCCTGGTGTTCGATCTGCAGAGCAAACTCGATCGCATTATCAGCTGGGGCCAGCAGTCGATCGACCTGTGGATCGGCTACGACCGACACGTGCATAAATTTATCCGTACCGCGATTGATATGGATAAAAACCGCGTCTTTGCTCAGCGTCTGCGTCAGTCGGTGCAGACCTATTTCGATGCGCCGTGGGCGCTGACCTACGCCAATGCCGATCGTTTGCTGGATATGCGCGACGAAGAGATGGCGCTGCGCGATGAAGAGGTAACCGGTGAACTGCCGCCGGATCTGGAATACGAAGAATTTAACGAAATTCGCGAGCAGCTTGCGGCGATGATCGAAGAACAGCTCGCAGTCTACAAAACCAGACAAGTGCCGCTGGATCTTGGGCTCGTGGTGCGCGACTATCTGGCGCAATATCCACGCGCGCGCCACTTCGACATTGCCCGCATTGTGGTAGACCAGGCGGTGCGCCTGGGCGTTGCGCAAGCAGATTTCACCGGACTGCCGCCGAAGTGGCAGCCAATCAACGATTACGGAGCCAAGGTACAGGCGCATGTCATTGACAAATATTGAACAAGTGATGCCAGTTAAGCTGGCACAGGCGCTGGCGAATCCGTTATTTCCGGCGCTGGACAGCCAGCTGCGTGCCGGTCGTCACATTGGATTAGACGAGCTGGATAATCACGCCTTTTTGATGGACTTCCAGGAGTACCTGGAAGAGTTTTACGCACGCTATAACGTGGAACTTATCCGCGCGCCGGAAGGGTTTTTCTACCTGCGTCCGCGCTCCACGACGCTGATCCCGCGTTCCGTGCTTTCCGAGCTGGATATGATGGTCGGCAAAATTCTCTGCTACCTCTACCTCAGCCCGGAACGTCTGGCGAATGAAGGGATCTTCACCCAGCAGGAACTTTACGACGAGCTGTTGACGCTGGCTGATGAGAGCAAGCTGCTCAAGCTGGTGAACAACCGCTCCACGGGGTCGGACCTTGACCGTCAGAAATTACAGGAAAAGGTTCGCTCTTCCCTGAACCGTCTGCGTCGTCTGGGGATGGTCTGGTTTATGGGCCATGACAGCAGCAAATTCCGCATTACGGAATCTGTCTTCCGCTTCGGCGCCGACGTGCGTGCGGGCGATGACGCGCGTGAAGCGCAGCTTCGCATGATCCGCGACGGTGAAGCGATGCCGGTGGAAAACCATTTGCAGCTCAATGACGAGCATGAAGAGAATCTGCCGGATAGCGGGGAGGAAGAGTAATGATTGAACGCGGTAAATTTCGCTCACTGACGCTGATTAACTGGAACGGCTTCTTTGCCCGAACGTTCGATCTGGATGAGCTGGTCACGACGCTCTCCGGCGGTAACGGTGCGGGTAAATCCACCACCATGGCAGCCTTTGTTACGGCGCTGATCCCTGACCTGACGCTGCTTCACTTCCGTAACACCACCGAAGCGGGAGCCACAAGCGGCTCCCGTGATAAAGGTCTGCACGGTAAGCTGAAGGCTGGCGTCTGTTATTCGGTTCTGGACGTCATTAACTCCCGTCATCAGCGCGTTGTGGTGGGCGTGCGCCTGCAGCAGGTCGCCGGTCGCGACCGTAAAGTGGATATCAAACCGTTTGCAATCCAGGGGCTGCCAACCTCCGTGCAGCCGACGGCGCTGCTGACGGAAACCCTGAACGAACGCCAGGCGCGCGTGCTGACGCTGCAGGAGCTGAAGGACAAGCTTGAGGCCATCGAAGGCGTGCAGTTCAAGCAGTTCAACTCGATTACCGACTACCACTCGCTGATGTTCGATCTGGGCGTGGTGGCGCGTCGTCTGCGCACGGCATCAGACCGTAGCAAATACTACCGCCTGATCGAAGCGTCTCTGTACGGCGGTATCTCCAGCGCGATTACCCGCTCCCTGCGCGACTACCTGCTGCCGGAAAACAGCGGCGTGCGTAAGGCCTTCCAGGATATGGAAGCGGCGCTGCGCGAAAACCGCATGACGCTGGAAGCGATTCGCGTTACCCAGTCTGACCGCGACCTGTTTAAACACCTGATCAGCGAAGCCACCAACTACGTGGCGGCAGACTACATGCGCCACGCCAACGAGCGCCGGGTGCATCTCGATCAGGCATTAGAATACCGCCGCGAGCTGTTTACCTCCCGTAAACAGCTTGTGGCCGAGCAGTACAAGCACGTTGAAATGGCGCGCGAGCTGGGCGAGCACAACGGTGCTGAAGGCGACCTGGAAGCCGACTATCAGGCCGCCAGCGATCATCTGAACCTGGTGCAGACCGCGCTGCGTCAGCAGGAAAAAATCGAGCGCTATGAAGCGGACCTCGATGAGCTGCAGATTCGTCTCGAAGAGCAAAATGAAGTGGTGGCTGAAGCCGCCGACATGCAGGAAGAGAACGAAGCCCGCGCCGAAGCGGCCGAGCTGGAAGTGGATGAGCTGAAAAGCCAGCTTGCCGATTACCAGCAGGCGCTGGACGTGCAGCAAACGCGAGCGATTCAGTACACCCAGGCACTGCAGGCATTACAGCGTGCGAAAGAGCTGTGCCATCTGCCTGACCTTACGCCGGACAGCGCCGACGAATGGCTGGATACCTTCCAGGCCAAAGAGCAGGAAGCCACCGAGAAACTGCTCTCCCTCGAACAGAAAATGAGCGTCGCGCAAACGGCGCACAGCCAGTTTGAGCAGGCTTATCAGCTGGTAGTCGCGATTAACGGCCCGCTGGCGCGTAACGAAGCCTGGGACGTTGCCCGTGAACTGCTGCGCGACGGTGTGAACCAGCGCCATCTGGCCGAGCAGGTTCAGCCGCTGCGTATGCGTCTGAACGAGCTGGAGCAGCGCCTGCGCGAGCAGCAGGAAGCCGAGCGTCTGCTGGCGGAATTCTGTAAGCGTCAGGGAAAAAATTACGATTTCGACGAGCTTGAGGCCCTGCATCAGGAGCTGGAAGCGCGTATTGCGGCCCTGTCCGATACCGTATCAAACGCCAGCGAACAGCGTATGACCCTGCGTCAGGAGCTGGAGCAGATTCAGTCCCGTTCGAAGACGCTCCTGGAGCGTGCACCGGTCTGGCTGGCGGCTCAAAGCAGCCTGAACCAGCTCAGCGAGCAGTGCGGCGAGCAGTTCGAATCCAGTCAGGAAATGACCGAATACCTGCAGCAGCTGCTGGAGCGCGAGCGCGAAGCCATCGTTGAGCGTGATGAAGTGGGCGCCCGCAAGCGCGACGTCGATGAAGAAATTGAGCGCTTAAGCCAGCCGGGCGGGTCAGAAGATCCACGCCTGAATGCGCTAGCGGAGCGTTTTGGCGGCGTGCTGCTGTCCGAGATTTATGACGACGTTGGCCTGGACGATGCGCCGTACTTCTCCGCGCTGTACGGTCCATCCCGCAACGCGATTGTGGTCCCGGATCTGTCGCTGATTTCTGAGCAGCTTGCCGGCCTGGAAGATTGCCCGGAAGATCTCTATCTGATCGAAGGGGATCCGCAGTCGTTCGATGACAGCGTATTCAGCGTCGACGAGCTGGAAAAAGCGGTGGTGGTGAAAATTGCCGACCGTCAGTGGCGTTATTCCCGCTTCCCGGAGCTGCCGCTGTTTGGCCGCGCCGCGCGCGAAAGCCGCATCGAGAGCCTGCACGCCGAGCGTGAAACGCTGTCTGAACGTTTTGCGACCCTGTCGTTTGACGTGCAGAAAACCCAGCGTTTGCACCAGTCGTTCAGCCGCTTTATCGGCAGCCATCTCGCCGTAGCGTTTGACGCGGATCCGGAAGCCGAAATCCGCAAGCTCAATACCCGCCGTGGCGAGCTGGAACGTGCGATTGCCAGCCATGAAAGCGATAACCAGCAGAGTCGCGTTCAGTTTGAACAGGCGAAAGAGGGCGTCGCTGCCCTTAACCGCATTCTGCCGCGCCTGAATCTGCTGGCGGATGACACGCTGGCTGACCGTGTGGATGAGATCCAGGAGCGTCTGGATGAAGCGCAGGAAGCCGCGCGTTTCGTTCAGCAGCACGGCAATCAGCTGGCGAAGCTGGAGCCCGTCGTGTCTGTCCTGCAGAGCGACCCGGAACAGTTCGAGCAGTTAAAAGAAGATTATGCCTGGTCGCAGCAGGTGCAGCGCGAAGCGCGTCAGCAGGCGTTTGCCCTGACGGAAGTGGTGCAGCGTCGGGCCCACTTTGGCTACTCCGATTCGGCTGAAATGCTGAGCGGTAACAGCGATCTGAACGAAAAACTGCGTCAGCGGCTTGAGCAGGCGGAGGCGGAACGTACTCGCGCCCGCGAAGCAATGCGCAGCCATTCCGCTCAGCTGAACCAGTACAACCAGGTGCTAGCCTCGCTGAAAAGCTCCTTCGACACCAAGAAAGAGCTGTTAAACGATCTGCAGAAAGAGCTTCAGGACATCGGCGTGCGTGCCGACAGCGGGGCAGAAGAGCGCGCGCGTATTCGTCGTGACGAGCTGCATTCGCAGCTCAGCAATAACCGCGCGCGTCGTAATCAGCTGGAAAAAGCGCTGACCTTCTGCGAAGCCGAAATGGATAACCTGACCCGTCGCCTGCGCAAGCTGGAACGCGACTATCACGAAATGCGCGAGCAGGTCGTGACCGCCAAGGCGGGCTGGTGCGCGGTGATGCGCATGGTGAAAGACAATAACGTTGAGCGTCGTCTGCACCGCCGCGAGCTGGCGTATCTCTCTGCCGATGAGCTGCGCTCCATGTCGGATAAGGCGCTGGGTGCGCTGCGTCTGGCGGTGGCGGATAACGAACACCTGCGCGACGTGCTGCGCATGTCGGAGGATCCGAAACGTCCGGAACGTAAAATCCAGTTCTTCGTGGCAGTTTACCAGCACCTGCGCGAGCGTATTCGTCAGGACATCATCCGTACCGACGATCCGGTCGAAGCCATCGAACAGATGGAAATCGAGCTGGGCCGTCTGACGGAAGAACTGACCTCCCGCGAGCAGAAGCTGGCGATCAGCTCCCGCAGCGTGGCGAACATTATTCGTAAAACCATTCAGCGCGAGCAGAACCGTATCCGCCAGCTGAACCAGGGTCTGCAGAGCGTGTCGTTTGGCCAGGTGAACAGCGTGCGCCTCAACGTCAACGTGCGTGAAGCCCACGCGACGCTGCTGGAAGTGCTCTCAGAGCAGCACGAGCAGCATCAGGATCTGTTCAACAGCAACCGTCTGACCTTCTCCGAAGCGCTGGCGAAGCTGTATCAGCGCCTGAACCCGCAGATTGATATGGGCCAGCGTACTCCACAAACCATCGGTGAAGAGCTGCTGGACTACCGTAACTACCTGGAAATGGAAGTTGAGGTAAACCGTGGCTCAGACGGCTGGCTGCGTGCGGAATCCGGGGCGCTCTCTACCGGTGAAGCGATCGGTACCGGGATGTCAATTCTGGTGATGGTCGTACAGAGCTGGGAAGATGAAGCGCGCCGCCTGCGCGGCAAAGATATCTCGCCATGCCGACTGCTGTTCCTGGATGAGGCGGCGCGTCTTGATGCCCGCTCGATTGCCACGCTGTTCGAGCTTTGCGAACGTCTCGATATGCAGCTCATTATCGCGGCGCCGGAGAACATCAGCCCCGAGAAGGGCACCACCTACAAACTGGTGCGTAAGGTGTTCCAGAACAGCGAACACGTTCACGTTGTGGGGCTGCGTGGCTTTGCGCCGCAGCCGCCGGAGTCGTTGACGGAAACCACGGCGGACGCTTCCTGAAGCGTCTTCTGACCCGAAGCGGCGCACTGGCGCCGCTTTTTTTTTAAACTTAACTTGTGCTTGGGGCTGCGTTATCTTTAAACTTCTTTACATAAGGTAAGGCAACAGCTTAGCCGTCTACCTATAATGAAAGAAAGCCCCAGCGTGATGGGCATGTCGTGAAAACAGGGGGCAAGGGATGTTGCTAAAGAAAGAATGTGGTCGTCAGCTGTCTGCGCTGAGTTTATGCCTGGCAGTGATGTTTGCTCCGCTGTTAACCGCCCAGGCCGACGAGCCTGAAATTGTGCCGACTGACAGCTCGGCAACGACAGGCGCTCAGCCAACGTCGTTGTCCCAGCCGCTGGAGCAGTCTCCGGCGACGGCTATCATGGCCGGTATTAAACCGCTGCCGGAAGGCATCGACGCGGAATCGCTCAGTCAGCAGCTGCAGTCGGAGCTGCCGTCAGGCTACACGCCTGTCTATATCAACCAGCTCACGCTCCTCTATGCTGCCCGCGATATGAAACCGATGTGGGAAAATCGCGATGCCGTGCGCGCCTTCCAGCAGCAGCTGGCAGAGGTTGCGATTGCAGGGTTTCAGCCGCAGTTTACAAAGTGGGTTGAGCTGTTAACCGATCCTGCCGTCACCGGGCAGGCGCGTGATGTGGTGCTTTCCGATGCCATGATGGGCTACCTGCAGTTCGTGGCGGGTATCCCGGTCAACGGCAACCGCTGGCTGTACAGCGATAAGCCGTACAAGCTGGCGACGCCGGCGCTGTCGGTGATTAACCAGTGGCAGCTAGCGCTGGATAACGGCGAACTGCCGCGCTTTATTGCCAGCCTGGCACCGGCGCATCCACACTATGCCACTCTGCACCAGTCGCTTCTCGCGCTGGTTGGGGACACGCGTCCATGGCCGCAGATGCGCGGCACCGCGACGCTGCGTCCGGGGCAGTGGAGCAGCGATGTGCCCGCCCTGCGCGAGATCCTGACGCGTTCCGGTCTTCTTGACGGCGGGCCAAAGATTGTTCTCCCGGGTGACGATCCACAGAACGTCGCCGTCAGCCCGTCAGCGCCAGTTAAAGAGAAGAAAGCCGTTGCCCTGAGCAACAAACCCGCGGCTTACGATCGCGAGCTGGTTGCGGCCGTTAAACAGTTCCAGGCCGCTCAGGGGCTGGGGGCCGATGGCGTCATTGGCCAGACGACGCGCGACTGGCTGAACGTATCGCCTGCGCAGCGGGCAGGGGTGCTGGCGCTCAATATCCAGCGTTTGCGCTTGCTGCCGGGAACGCTCTCTACCGGAATTATGGTTAACATCCCGGCGTATTCCCTGGTCTATTACCAGAACGGCAGCGAAGTGCTGGCGTCGCGCGTGATTGTCGGGCGTCCGGATCGTAAAACACCGATGATGAGCAGCGCGCTGAATAACGTGGTGGTTAACCCGCCGTGGAACGTACCGCCGACGCTGGCGCGTAAAGACATTCTGCCGAAAGTCTGGAACGATCCGGGTTATCTGGAGCGTCATGGCTACACGGTGATGCGTGGATGGAACAGTAAAGAGGCCATCGATCCTTATATGGTCGACTGGTCGACCATCACAGCGTCGAATCTGCCGTTCCGCTTCCAGCAGGCTCCCGGAGCGCATAACTCTTTAGGGCGCTACAAATTCAACATGCCGAGTTCAGAAGCGATCTATCTGCACGATACGCCGAACCACAATCTGTTCCAGAAAGATACGCGCGCGCTGAGTTCTGGCTGTGTGCGCGTGAACAAAGCTTCAGAGCTGGCCAATATGCTGTTGCAGGATGCGGGCTGGAACGATACGCGTATCTCGGATGCCCTGAAGCAGGGGGATACGCGTTACGTGAATATTCGCCACAATATTCCGGTCAATCTTTACTATCTGACGGCATTTGTGGGTGAGGACGGGCGTACCCAGTATCGTACAGATATTTACAATTATGATCTCACCGCGCGATCCGGCGCACAAATTTTGCCAAAAGCGGAACAATTAATCAGGTAAATGAAGCAGTTCGGGAAAAATGATTGTCGTAAGTTAGGGTGAATAGGGGGCAATATCGCTGTAAGCCGCGTATTCACTGGGGTTGGGCGCCTTGACGTACCTGGTTTTGCCAGTTAAGGTGCCCTTCGTGCGCTAAGCATATTACGATTTCTTTTACCTGTAGACCTGATTATCATGGACAAATTTGACGCTAATCGCCGCAAACTGCTGGCGTTAGGTGGTGTTGCGCTTGGCGCAGCGGCCATCTTGCCGACGCCAGCATTTGCCACCCTCTCGACACCTCGTCCGCGAGTTTTAACGCTCAATAACCTGCATACCGGTGAGTCGCTAAAAGCGGAGTTTTTCGATGGCAGAGGCTATATTCAGGATGAATTAGCAAGACTTAACCATTTTTTCCGTGATTTCCGCGCGAATAAAATAAAAGCCATCGATCCAGGACTGTTTGATCAGATTTTCCGCCTTCAGGGCCTGCTGGGCACCAGCAGGCCGGTGCAGCTCATTTCTGGCTATCGTTCGATTGATACCAATAATGAACTGCGCGCCCACAGTCGCGGGGTAGCCAAAAAAAGCTATCACACGAAGGGACAGGCAATGGATTTCCATATTGAAGGCGTTTCGTTAGCCAATATTCGCAAAGCCGCGTTATCTATGCGCGCAGGTGGTGTAGGATATTACCCCAGCAGCAATTTTGTGCATATTGATACCGGTCCGGTTCGGCACTGGTAATAACGAAACACAGGAGCAGTATGAACTATCGTATTATTCCGGTTACCGCGTTCTCCCAGAATTGTTCATTGATCTGGTGCGAACAGACTAAACTGGCCGCGCTTGTCGATCCCGGCGGTGACGCTGAGAAAATCAAGCAGGAAGTCGCCGACAGCGGCGTGACGCTCATGCAGATTTTACTGACGCACGGTCACCTCGACCATGTGGGTGCAGCGGCTGAACTCGCTAAACACTACGGTGTGCCGATCGTCGGTCCGGAAAAAGAAGATGAGTTCTGGCTGCAGGGGTTACCCGCCCAAAGCCGCATGTTTGGCCTTGATGAGTGTCAGCCCCTGACGCCCGATCGCTGGCTGAACGAAGGAGAGCGAGTTAACGTAGGGAATGTGACTTTACAGGTGTTGCATTGTCCTGGGCATACGCCAGGCCATATCGTCTTCTTTGATGACCAGTCCCGTCTGCTGATTTCCGGCGATGTGATCTTCAAAGGTGGCGTAGGACGCAGCGATTTTCCGCGCGGCGATCACGGGCAGCTGATTCAGTCGATTAAACAAAAGTTATTGCCGCTGGGTGATGACGTTACGTTTATCCCTGGACACGGTCCGATGTCGACGCTGGGCTACGAACGGCTCCATAATCCGTTCCTTCAGGATGAGATGCCTGTCTGGTAACCAGAATAAAAAAAGCCTGCATAACGCAGGCTTTTTTATGGACGCAAATTACAGTACGGCGACAATCGCTTCGCACAGTGGCGCCATGTTGTCAGGCGTCATGCCAGCAACGTTCACGCGGCCTGAGGCCACGGCGTACACGCCAAACTCTTCACGCAGACGCAGAACCTGCTCTTTGGTCAGGCCGCTGAACGAGAACATGCCGTTCTGTTTGATAATAAAGCTGAAGTCGCGGTCCGCGCCTTTCTCAGCCAGTGTGTTCACAAACAGCAGGCGCATGCGCTGAATACGTTGACGCATATCGTTCAGCTCTTGTTCCCAGATAGCGCGCAGCGCATCGTTGCTCAGGATAGTGGCAACAACAGACGCACCGTGTGCCGGTGGGTTAGAGTAGTTAGCGCGGATAACCGATTTCATCTGGCTGAACGCACGATCGACGGTCTCTTCGTTAGCGGCAACCAGCGTACAGGCACCCACGCGCTCATTGTACAGACCGAAGTTCTTGGAATACGAGCTTGCGACAATCAGCTCCTGGTGAACGGCTGCGAACGCGCGCAGGCCTTCGGCATCTTCTTCCAGACCACGGGCGAAGCCCTGGTAGGCAAAGTCAAACAGCGGCAGCCAGCCTTTTTCAACGGACAGCTTCGCCAGGTGTTGCCACTGCTCAAGCGTCGGATCGATACCGGTTGGGTTGTGGCAGCAGCCGTGGAACAGAACCACGTCACCTGCCTGCGCTTCGCTCAGGCTCGCCAGCAGGCCGTCAAAGTCGAGAGAGTGGTTTGCCGCGTCGTAGTATGCATATTCACGCACTTCCAGACCCGCAGAGTTAAACACGCTCTTGTGGTTCGGCCAGCTTGGGTTGCTCACCCATACGCGCTTAACAGAGGTGTTTTTCGCAAGGAAATCCGCCGCTACGCGCAGCGCACCGGTACCGCCTGGGGTCTGTGCTGTACGGGCACGTTTGTCACTCACAATTGCGCTGCCTTTACCGAACAGCAGCTCCTGGGTGCAGCGACCAAACTCAGGGATACCATCAATACCGAGGTAGTTTTTGGTGGTTTCGTTTTCCAGCAGATACTGCTCAGCTTTCTTAACGCTGGTCAGTACCGGAGTTTTGCCGGTTTCATCTTTATATACACCAATACCCAGGTTGATTTTGCCAGGGCGGTCGTCGGCACGAAACAGATCGGCCAGGCCCAGAATAGGGTCGGCAGGAGCGGCGGTAATGTTCTCAAACATGACGAAGTTCCATTGTGATTACAGAAGTGAAATCCGCTATCAGGTTAACGGTAGATTTACAAAATGCCAACCGTTTGCGACGAAAAGCGTGCGGCTTTTCAAAAGTCGCCATTATTTTCTGTCACGCATAAAAAAACAGGGCCGAAGCCCTGTTCATTAAGCATATAACAAAGTGGTGTACTGATTAGAACTGGTAGGTTACGCCAACGGTAGCTTGGTTGTCAGAGCCAACCCAGCTGGTGGACGCATCTTTGTCGTCCAGCAGGTTGAAGCGGTAGTCACCGTACACGTTGAAGTTCTTGTTGAAGTAGTAAGTCGCACCAGTGGTGATGTATTTCGCCAGGTCACGGTCGCCGATGCCGTTCAGGTCTTTACCTTTGGACTGAACGTAAGAAACGGAAGGACGCAGGCCGAAGTCGAACTGGTACTGAGCGATAACTTCAAAGTTCTGGGTCTTGTTAGCAATGTTATAAACATTACCATCATCATTCGGAACATAGTTTTCGCCGCTGTTACCCAGGCGGCTCATGTTGCGAGTCTCTGCATAAACGGTCGCCAGGTAGATGTTGTTCGCGTCGTATTTCGCGCCAACAGCCCAAGATTCAGCTTTATCGCCTTTACCATCTTTTTTCTGCTCAAGCGTACGGTTAGCGGTACTGTAGGCACCGATCAGACCGAAGCCTTCACCGAACTCGTAACCCAGGGACAGGCCAACACCGTCGCCGTTTGCTTCATTCAGGTTTTTACGATCGTTTTTACCCTGGTATTGAACGCCAAAGTTCAGACCATCAACCAGACCGAAGAAGTTGTTGTTACGGTAGGTCAGCAGGCCAGTAGAACGGCTGGTCATGTAGTTATCAACATAGCCGCCACCCCAGGTTTCGCCAGAGAAGGACGGAGCCATATCGGTGTAGGATTCTACGTCATACACGATACCGTAGTTACGACCGTAGTCCAGAGAACCCGCGTCAGCGATTTTCAGGCCAGCGAAAGCCAGACGAGTTACGTTAGTCTGATCACCTTCAGCTGCACCGGCGCGTGCACGGTATTCCCACTGACCGTAACCGGTCAGCTGGTCGTTGATCTGAGTTTCGCCTTTGAAGCCGATCTGGCCGTAAGAGGAGTCAGCGTTTTTGTGTACGCCAGAAGTGGTGAAGCCGTGTTCGCCCACAACTTTACCGTAGAAGTCCAGTTTGTTGCCGTTCTTGTTATAGATTTCTGCAGCGTTAGCTGCACCGGCTACCAGCAGGGCAGGGATTACCACTGCCAGAATATTGCGCTTCATCATTATTTATTACCCTCATTGGTTTTTTTATGACACTCGCCACTGCCGTCAATAAATTCTGTCAATAAATATTTCCGGAACTATTGATGAGAGTTTGGTGTCTTTATGTATCTGACAGGCATCTTTCCATTCGGCGAAGCGTTTCGCTAGCCTGAAAGTGCTACAATTCTCAAGATTAAGTAACCGAAAGAAAATATGTGTAACTAAATATGTATTTTTGGGAACTTTGTGAACCATCTCAAACTTCAGAACTCCCTGACGAATTAAACAGCAAGGGCTATCCTATATATATGAATTCCTTATGATTAATTGAGATAAAGGCGATTCGTATAAACAGACCTTAAACGGCTCGTTTTTTCTTATGACTGCAAAAGGCCTTCCGGATGGCTGTAAGATTGGTCGAAATTTGTGCTATCGCTTGAGGGTGTAATAATCGCAATAAGAATGGGGTTTATTTTTTGTGGCTGGATATTTCGCGGAAACAAAACGTAACAGGTAGTGGTTGTGACGGGGGGAAGGTTTAAAGACGCTGACTTTGCGCTGACGAAAACTGACAATACAGAATAAAATAATGGCCAGCATCTGCTGGCCATTTCAGTCTTTTACCGATTAGAAGCTGGCGTTACGTGGAGTACGTGGGAATGGGATCACGTCTCGTACGTTCTGAACACCGGTAACGTAGGCAATCAGACGCTCGAAGCCCAGACCAAAACCGGCGTGCGGTACGGTACCGTAACGGCGCAGATCGCGGTACCAGCTGTAGTCAGCGGGGTTGAGGCCCATCTCTTCCATACGCGCGTCCAGCACGTCAAGACGTTCTTCACGCTGAGAGCCACCGATGATTTCACCAATGCCCGGCGCCAGTACATCCATCGCTGCCACGGTTTTACCGTCTTCGTTAAGGCGCATATAGAAGGCCTTAATGTCTTTCGGGTAGTTTTTAACGACAACCGGCGCTTTGAAATGCTTCTCGGCCAGATAGCGTTCGTGCTCAGACGCCAGGTCAACGCCCCAGTAAACCGGGTTCTCGAACGTCTCACCGCATTTCTCGAGGATCGCCACCGCGTCGGTATAGTCCACCTGCGCAAAGTCGGCAGAGACGAAACGCTCCAGACGCGCTACAGCATCGCTGTCTACGCGTTCTGCGAAGAATTTCATGTCGTCAGGACGCTCTTCCAGCACCGCTTTGAAGACATACTTCAGCATGGCTTCTGCCAGGCCAGCGACATCGTCGAGGTTGGCGAAGGCCACTTCAGGCTCCAGCATCCAGAATTCCGCCAGGTGACGACTGGTGTTGGAGTTTTCGGCGCGGAAGGTTGGGCCAAAGGTGTAGATCTTTGACAGCGCACAGGCGTACGTTTCGCCGTTGAGCTGACCAGATACCGTCAGGAAGGCTTCTTTACCAAAGAAGTCTTTGTCATAGTCCACTTTACCTTCAGGCGTGCGCGGCAGGTTTTCCATGTCCAGCGTCGAAACGCGGAACATCTCACCGGCACCTTCCGTATCGGACGCGGTGATCAGCGGGGTAGACACCCAGAAGTAACCCTGCTCATCGAAGAAACGATGCAGCGCCTGCGCCAGCGTATGACGCACGCGCGCCACCGCACCAATCAGGTTGGTACGCGGACGCAGGTGGGCGACTTCACGCAGATATTCGATGCTGTGGCGTTTTGCCGCCATCGGATAGGTGTCCGGATCTTCAACCCAGCCGGTGACTTCAATCGCAGTGGCCTGAATTTCGAAGCTCTGGCCCTGACCCGGTGAAGCCACAACCACGCCGGTAACAATGACGGAGCAACCCGTTGTCAGTCGCAGAACGTCATCATTGTAATTGGGCAGAGAATTATTAATGACGGCCTGTACAGGATCAAAGCAGGAACCGTCATAGACGGCGAGGAAGGAGATGCCAGCTTTAGAATCTCGGCGGGTACGCACCCATCCGCGCACGGTGACTTCCTGGTCAACGGCGACACGGCCCTGGAGTACGTCGGCTACAGGCACAACGCTCATAATATTCTCTCTGTTAATAGTCGGAAAAAATAAACACTTGTCCACCCTTATGGGGGGATATCTATGTTACCTGCCATCCGCTATCAGACAAGTAAATTTCGCAGTCAAAAGAGAAGAATTAAGAAATAAATAAGAAGAAGGGAGCCATAAAGGCTCCCGTAAGCGCTTAACTGGCTTTTTTGATCAAGGGGAGGTCGAACGCTTTACGCAATGCGCGGACAAACGCTTTGTCATGGCAGATGGTTTTACCCGGGCTGTCGGAGAGTTTCGCCACCGGCTTGCCGTTACATTCCACCAGTTTGATGACGATATTCAGAGGTTTTACCTGAGGAATATCGCAGGTCAGACGGGTACCAATCCCGAAGCTCAGGTTCACACGGGTATTGAAATGGCGATAGAGGTCGACCGCTTTCGCCAGGTCGAGATTATCCGAGAAGACCAGCACTTTGCTCATCGGGTCAATGCCGAGTTTTTGGTAATGGGCAATGGCTTTCTCGCCCCATTCAACCGGATCCCCGGAGTCGTGCCGTAATCCCTGGTAACGTTCAGCGAACTCGGGACCAAAGTCGCGCAGGAAAGCATCCATCGTAATACAGTCGGTGAGGGCGATCCCTAGCTGATTCGGGTACTCCTCAAGCCATGCGGCCAGTGCCGCGCGCTGGCTGTTAGCCAGATCGGGGCTGATCTGCTGATGCGCCTGGAACCACTCGTGTGCCTGGGTGCCCATTGGCGTCAGGCTGAGGCGTCGTGCCAGATCGTAGTTACTGGTGCCCACGAACCACGGCTCCCGCTGCAGACGTTTAACGATGGCCTCCTGAACATCACGCGAGAAACGGCGACGCGTGCCAAAGTCCATCAGGCGGAAGCAGGACATGTCCAGCCCTTCGGTCAGCGTGGAGAAGGCTGCGAGTTTATTTTCCAGCGCGGCGACCGCCTGCTCGACGCCTTTTTCCGGCGAACGGTAGCGGTGAGCCAGTTCACTGATCACCGCCAGAAGCGGCACTTCCCACATGATCACTTCCCGCCACGGACCTTCAAGGCGAATATCCAGCTTGCCATTATCGTTAACCACGCTGACCTGCTCCGGCTTATAGCGGAAATCGCGCAGCCAGTTCAGGTAGTCGTCTTTGAAGAAGGGCAGGCCAGAAAGCCACTGATATTCCTCGTCCTGCAGCGTCAGATGCTGCATAGCATCGACCTGTTCACGAATGGCGTCTGCGTAGATACCGAGCAAGTCGTCGCCACGACAGCGGAATTCCGCCGCGACGTGAACGTCATAGTAATGGTGGAAAACGGCTTGCTGCATATGCAGTTTATACGCGTCGGTATCCAGCAACGTATGCAGAACTGGAGAAGCGAATTGAGTCATAGGTGCGCAGTAGCATCCTCTCACAGGAGCGTTTAGTACAATAAACAACTCCGGAGTATACCTTGTTTAGTGATTTATTGAACCCCGATCACAACATAAGCGCGTTTTATGGTCGAGGGCATTTTGTGCCCCGTGTTATACAAATGTAGCAAAAAAAGGTTTTGACCCTGAAAAGATGAACATTCTGCATAGCGCGATTTGCGCAACAGGAATATATTGAAACGTTACTCGACAAACGATGCATAAGGTTTTCTATGACACAACAGCCACAAGCCAAATACCGCCACGACTACCGTGCGCCGGATTACCTGATTAGCGAAATCGATCTGACTTTTGACCTGGATGCCACAAAAACCGTTGTCACGGCGGTGAGCCAGGTGACGCGCCATAGCGCAACTGCGGTGCCGCTGCGTCTGGATGGTGAAGACCTGACGCTGGTCTCCCTGCATATTAATGATGAAGCCTGGTCAGACTATAAAGAAGAAAACAACCAGCTGGTCATCGACAACCTGCCGGAACAGTTTACACTGCGCATCGTGAATGAAATCAGCCCGGCCGCCAACACCGCGCTGGAAGGGCTTTACCAGTCGGGCGTGGCGCTTTGTACCCAGTGTGAAGCGGAAGGGTTCCGCCACATAACCTGGTATCTCGACCGTCCGGACGTCCTGGCGCGCTTCACCACCAAAATCATCGCCGATAAAACCCTGTATCCCTTCCTGCTCTCTAACGGTAACCGCGTAGGCGAAGGCGAGCTCGAGAATGGCCGTCACTGGGTGCAGTGGCAGGATCCCTTCCCGAAACCGTGCTACCTGTTTGCGCTGGTGGCGGGGGACTTCGACGTGCTGCGCGACACCTTCAAAACGCGCTCAGGCCGCGAGGTGGCGCTGGAGCTGTTTGTTGACCGCGGCAACCTTGACCGCGCGCCGTGGGCGATGACCTCCCTCATCAACTCCATGAAGTGGGACGAAGAGCGCTTCGGCCTCGAATATGACCTCGACATCTATATGATCGTCGCCGTCGATTTCTTCAACATGGGCGCAATGGAGAACAAAGGCCTTAACGTCTTTAACTCCAAATACGTGCTGGCGCGTACCGATACCGCAACGGACAAAGACTACCTTGATATCGAACGCGTTATCGGCCACGAATATTTCCACAACTGGACCGGTAACCGCGTCACCTGCCGCGACTGGTTCCAGCTGAGCCTGAAAGAGGGCCTGACCGTCTTCCGCGATCAGGAATTCAGCTCCGATCTGGGTTCACGCGCGGTGAACCGCATCAACAACGTGCGTACCATGCGTGGCCTGCAGTTTGCGGAAGATGCCAGCCCAATGGCGCACCCGATCCGGCCGGATAAAGTCATCGAGATGAACAACTTCTACACCCTGACGGTGTACGAGAAGGGCGCTGAAATTATCCGCATGATCCACACCCTGCTGGGCGAGGAGAACTTCCAGAAAGGGATGCAGCTGTACTTCGAGCGTCATGACGGCAGCGCGGCCACCTGCGACGATTTTGTGCAGGCTATGGAAGATGCCTCTAATGTCGATCTCTCTCACTTCCGCCGCTGGTACAGCCAGGCCGGGACGCCGGTTGTCACCGTCAAAGACGATTACAATCCGGAAACCGAGCAGTACACCCTGACCATCAGCCAGCGCACGCCGCCGACGGCGGAGCAGGAAGAGAAATATCCGTTGCATATTCCGTTCAGCATTGAGCTGTACGATAACGAAGGCAAAGTCATCCCGCTCCAGAAGGGCGGCCACCCGGTACACCACGTGCTGAACGTGACTCAGGCCGAACAGACCTTTATCTTCGATAACGTCTACTTCCAGCCGGTGCCTGCGCTGCTGTGCGAATTCTCCGCGCCGGTGAAGCTGGAATACAAGTGGAGCGATCAGCAGCTGACGTTCCTGATGCGTCACGCGCGTAACGACTTCTCCCGCTGGGACGCGGCGCAAAGCCTGCTGGCGACCTACATCAAGCTCAACGTAAACCGCCATCAGCAGGGCCAGCCGCTGTCGCTGCCTGTCCATGTGGCTGACGCGTTCCGCGCGATCCTGCTGGATGAGAAGATTGACCCGGCCCTGGCCGCTGAAATTCTGACCCTGCCGTCAGCGACTGAAATCGCCGAGCTGTTTGACATCATCGACCCGATTGCCATCGTGGCGGTGCGTGAAGCGTTGACCCGTACGCTGGCTGCAGAGCTGGCCGATGAGTTCCTGGCTATATATAACGCCAACAAGCTTGACGCTTATCGCGTTGAGCACGCGGACATTGGCAAACGTTCTCTGCGCAATACCTGCCTGCGCTATCTGGCGTTTGGTGAAACCGAGCTGGCGAACACCCTGGTGAGCAAGCAGTACCACGAAGCGGATAACATGACCGACGCCCTGGCCGCGCTGGGTGCAAGCGTTGCCGCTGAACTGCCGTGCCGTGATGCGTTAATGCAGGAGTACGACGACAAGTGGCATCAGGATGGCCTGGTGATGGACAAATGGTTCATCCTGCAGGCGACCAGCCCGGCGGCCGATGCGCTCAGCAACGTGCGCAGCCTGCTGAAGCATCGCTCCTTTACCCTGAGCAACCCAAACCGCGTGCGTTCTCTGATTGGCGCGTTTGCCAGCAGCAACCCAGCCGCGTTCCACGCCGAAGACGGCAGCGGGTATCAGTTCATGGTGGAAATGCTGACCGAGCTGAACAGCCGTAACCCGCAGGTGGCGTCGCGCCTGATTGAGCCGCTGATCCGTTTGAAACGCTACGATGCGAAGCGTCAGGCGAAGATGCGTGCCGCGCTTGAGCAGCTGAAAGGGCTGGAGAACCTGTCTGGCGATCTGTACGAGAAGATTGCTAAAGCCTTAGCGTAATAAAAAATTGCCCGGTGGGCAGGTAAAAGCAAAACGGCAACCTCGGTTGCCGTTTTTAGTGTTTTCTCCCCGTGGGAGAGGGCCGGGGTGAGGGCATCAGGCATTAGCCTTGGCTCGCTGTAACTCCGTCCCCCCGCGCTTCATCACCCGATCCAATACCTCAGCTTCCAGCTCCGCCAGCCTTGCCGAGCCCACGCGGCGAGGGCGCGGAAGATCCACCGTCAGATCCAGACCTATTTTCCCGTCCTCAATTAGCAGCACCCGGTCAGCCATCGCGACGGCCTCGCTCACGTCATGCGTCACCAGCAGTACCGTAAAGCCGTGCGCCTGCCACAGGGAGCCAATCAAATCCTGCATTTCGATCCGCGTCAGGGCGTCGAGCGCGCCGAGCGGTTCATCAAGCAACAGCAGGCCCGGACGGTGAATCAACGCCCGCGCCAGCGCCACGCGCTGCTTCTGCCCACCCGAGAGGGCGGCAGGCCATTCACCCGCACGATTTTCCAGCCCAACGGCGGCAAGCGCCTGGCGGGCTTCATCCCGCCAGCTGCCCTTAAGACCGAGCCCGACATTGTCGATAACCGTTTTCCACGGCAGCAGGCGTGCATCCTGAAACATCATGCGGGTATCGTCCTGAATATTCGAAAGCGGCGTCGTTCCTGCCAGAATGTCACCGCCGTTGGGGGCTTCCAGCCCGGCCAGAAGTCGTAGCAAGGTACTCTTGCCGCCGCCGCTGCGCCCGACAACGGCCACAAATTGTCCGGCGGGAATATGCAGATCCAGCCCGTTAAGAATGGTGTTTTCGCCGTAGCGTTTGGTCACGCCGTTCAGCAGTAACGGCGTTCCCTGGTTCAGTCGTGCAGTATTCATGCTTTCGCCTCCTGAAGGGTATAGGCCGGGTTCCAGCGCAGCCAGCTGCGCTCCACCCACTGGGCGCTGACGTCGGCGAGTTTGCCGAGCAGGGCATACAGAATGATGGCAACCACCACCACGTCCGTTTGCAGGAATTCGCGGGCGTTCATCGCCAGGTAGCCAATACCTGAGTTGGCCGAGATGGTCTCCGCCACAATCAGCGTCAGCCACATCAGACCGAGCGCAAAACGCACCCCGACCATAATGGAGGGCAGGGCGCCAGGCAGGATCACGTGGATAAAGAGAGAAAAACCGGACAAGCCGTAGCTGCGTGCCATCTCCACCAGACCGCGATCGATGTTGCGGATGCCGTGCCAGGTGTTGATGTAAATCGGGAACAGTGTACCCAGCGCCACGAGGAAGATCTTGGCGCTCTCATCAATGCCAAACCACAGGATAACCAGCGGGATCAGCGCCAGATGCGGCACGTTGCGCAGCATCTGAATGGAGGTATCCAGCAGCCGCTCGCCCCAGCGGGAAAGGCCGCTGATCAGGCCCAGAACCAGACCGATGCTACCGCCGATGGAAAACCCAATCACGGCGCGCCAGGAGCTGATCGCCAGATGCTGCCACAGCTCACCGCTGACGCTCAGCGACCAGAACGCTTCTACGACGCCCTCCGGAGAGGGCAGAATGCGGCTCGACAGCCAGCCGGTGGACGACGCGAGCTGCCAGAGAGCCACAATGCCGACGGGTAAAAACCACGGCGCGGCGCGCAGCAGCCATTTTTGGGAGGTGGCAGACATGGTCACTCCTTAGCTCTGTGCGGCTTTGCGTGGAATAAACTCGTTCGCCACGGCTTCGCCCTGAAGCTGAAGCCGCTGCGGCTGCGGAATCTCCGGGATGGCGACATCCAGATGCGGGAATAACAGCTCGCCCACCTTGTACGCCTCTTCCAGATGCGGATAACCGGAGAGAATAAAGCTGTCGATACCCAGGTCTGCGTATTCATTAATCCGGGCGGCTACGGTCGGTCCGTCGCCGACCAGCGCCGTGCCCGCACCGCCGCGCACCAGGCCAACGCCCGCCCACAGGTTCGGGCTGATCTCCAGGTTCTCGCGCTTGCCGTTGTGCAGGGACGCCATTCGGTGCTGTCCGACGGAGTCGGTTTTCGCAAACGCGGCCTGCGCCCTGGCGATGGTCTCATCGTCCAGGTGGGAGATCAGGCGGTCGGCGGCCTGCCAGGCTTCTTCATTGGTTTCCCGCACAATTACGTGCAGGCGAATGCCGAAGCGCACCTTGCGACCATGGGCGGCCGCCTTAGCGCGTACCTGGGCAATTTTTTCTTTCACCAGCTCAGGCGGTTCGCCCCAGGTCAGATAGAGATCGACCTGCTCTGCCGCCAGATCCTGGGCTACGTCCGACGATCCGCCAAAATAGAGCGGCGGTCGCGGCTGCTGCACCGGCGGGAAGTAGAGCTTCGCGTCACGAACGTGAATATGCTTGCCTTCAAAGGTGACGGTTTCACCTTCCAGCAGATGTCGCCAGACGCGGGTGAACTCGGCGGAAGCTTCGTAGCGCTCGGTATGGTCGAGGAACACCCCATCGCCCGCCAGCTCCTGCGGATCGCTGCCCGTCACCAGGTTAAACAGGGCGCGGCCGTTGGACAGCCTGTCCAGCGTTGCCGCCTGACGCGCCGCCACGGTGGGGGAGACCACGCTCGGGCGTAAGGCAACCAGGAACTTCAGACGCTGGGTGACCGGGATCATCGACGCGGCGACCAGCCAGGCATCTTCACATGAACGTCCGGTCGGGATCAGCACTCCGGTGAAACCGATTCGGTCCGCCGCCTGCGCAATCTGCTGCAGGTAGCCGTGGTCAACCGGGCGCGAGCCCTCTTCTGTACCAAGATAGTGTCCATCACCGTGGGTGGGTAAAAACCAGAAAAGATTCAGACTCATGATTTAGCTCCTTCTTTGCCTGCGGGCTGCCAGATGCGTTCGCGAATAGTGACCTGTTTTGGCACCAGGTGGTTTTGATAGAAAAGGTCAGCCGTTTGTTGCTGAAGCGCGGCGACGTGCGCGTCCACGGGCGTAATGGTGGTCGGCGGACGGTGGTTGAGATAGCTCGCGATCACCGGCTCAGGTAAGCCCATGGTTTTCGCCAGCAGGGCAATGCTCTCCTGACGCTGGGTCTGGGTCAGCGCATCGGCCTGAGTAAAGGTATCCAGTACGCCCTGGATAAATGCGCCGTTCTTTTCCGCATAAGGACGCGCGGCCAGATAGAACGAGCCGGTCTGCTTCAGCGTGGTACCGTCTTTCAGCACGCGAACGCCGCCCTGCAGCAATGCGGCGGAGTAGTACGGATCCCAGATGGCCCAGGCATCAACGTTCTTCTGCTGGAACGCGGCGCGCGCGTCGGCAGGCGTCAGGTAAACGGGCTGAATGTCAGTGAACTTGAGCCCGGCTTCCTGCAGGGCACGCAGCAGCAGGTTGTGCGAGCTGGAACCTTTCTGGAAAGCCACTTTATGCCCTTTGAGGTCGGCGACGCTTTTAATGTCGCTGTTTTCAGGCACCAGGATCACTTCGGCCTTTGGTTTGGGCGGCTCAACGCCAACATAGACGAGGTCCGCTCCCGCCGCCTGGGCGAATATCGGCGGAATATCACCCGTGCTGCCGAGATCGATACTGCCGACGTTCAGGGCCTCCAGCATCTGCGGGCCAGCCGGGAACTCCACCCACGAGAATTTGGTGTCCGGGAAGCGTTTTTCCAGCAGCTGGTGGCTTTTCGCCAGCACCATGCTGACGCTGCCTTTCTGATAGCCAATGCGCAAACTTTCCGGAGCCGCTTCTGCGGCATGGGCCAGCGAGCTGAGCGCCATCAGACCTGCCAGTCCGATGCGGGTTAACGTTTTAAACATGTGCGACTCCTTGAGGCTGACCAAACGCCGGGGCCTGGATATCCCTGCGGTGCAGGGCATGCCAGAAGGTTTCCAGGGCAGTATCGAGGCGGGTTTGCAGGTTCGGCGTAAAATGAGGTTTATGTTGGTAATCGATAACCTGGGAGTCATCTGCGAAAACGCCGTGGAGGATCTCCTGCGCTTTCAGCGCGTTTAGCACCGGCTTCAGGGCATAATCCACGGCCAGTAAATGGGCAACCGTACCGCCCGTTGCCAGCGGCAGCACGACTTTGCCGTCCAGGGCGCGCTCCGGAAGCAGATCGAGCAGGGTTTTCAGCGCCCCGGAAAAAGAGGCTTTATAAATAGGCGTGGCCACAATTAAGCCGTCAGCGCCGTTAAGCTGCTCGATGAGCGTTTTTAGCGCTGGGCTGTCGAAGCGGGCGTAGAGCAGATCTTCAGGTTCGAAGTTATGCAGGTTCCAGTGGCACACTTCCACATCCAGGGCATTGAGTTTTTCGCGGGCATATTCCAGCAGGGCGCTGGAGCGCGAAGGGAATCGTGGACTTCCGGCCAGGGTAATGACGCGCATACTTCCTCCTTATAACCAATTGTTTGCTTTTATCTAACATTCATAACAATTTTCAGGAGTGTGACACCGCGCGGTTATTCCACTAAATGATTTATCTGCAATTAAAATGCGAAAAAGTGCATAAGAAATAGACTGGGAGGTAAACGATTGCGTTTTACGCTGATTTTTTGCCGCAGGTCAATTCCCTTTCGCGCGTGGATCGCCCATAATCCCCTCCCGGTTTGCACACCGGGAATCCAGGAGAGTTCATGTACTACCCCTTCGTTCGTAAAGCCCTTTTCCAGCTCGACCCTGAGCGCGCTCATGAATTTACATTCCAGCAATTACGCCGTATTACCGGAACGCCGCTGGCCGCTCTGGTGCGTCAGAATGTGCCGGAAAAACCTGTGCAGTGCATGGGTCTGACCTTTAAGAATCCGCTGGGTCTGGCGGCCGGTCTGGATAAAAATGGCGAGTGCATTGATGCCCTGGGCGCGATGGGCTTTGGTTCCATTGAAATCGGTACCGTCACGCCGCGCCCGCAGCCGGGAAATGACAAGCCGCGCCTGTTCCGCCTGGTTGAAGCCGAAGGGCTGATCAACCGCATGGGCTTTAATAACCTCGGTGTTGATCACCTGGTTGAGAACGTAAAAAAAGCCCATTTTGACGGAATATTAGGCATCAATATCGGTAAAAATAAAGACACGCCGGTAGAGCAGGGTAAAGATGACTATCTGATTTGTATGGAAAAAGTCTACGCCTATGCCGGTTATATCGCGGTGAATATTTCTTCACCCAATACTCCGGGTCTGCGTTCCTTACAATATGGCGAAGCGCTGGACGATCTTCTGAGTGCCATTAAAAATAAACAAAATGAACTCCAGACGATCCACCATAAATATGTTCCGGTCGCGGTTAAGATCGCCCCGGATCTTTCTCCTGAAGAATTGATCCAGGTTGCCGACAGTTTGGTTCGCCATAATATTGATGGTGTTATTGCGACCAATACCACTCTCGATCGTTCCCTCGTGCAGGGAATGAAAAACTGTGACGAAGCGGGTGGGTTAAGTGGACGTCCGGTGCAATTAAAAAGCACCGAAATTATTCGCGCCCTGTCTGCAGAATTAAAAGGACGTCTGCCGATTATTGGTGTCGGCGGCATTGACTCAGTGATTGCTGCGCGCGAGAAGATGGCGGCAGGTGCGTCACTGGTGCAAATCTATTCCGGCTTTATTTTTAAAGGACCGCCGCTGATTAAAGAAATCGTTACTCATATCTAATCTTTTCTCTTAATCAGACAACCAGGGCTTTATTTCCAGCCCTGGTTGTTTTATATTCCGTCACTGTTGCTTATTTAGTCATTATAGTCTTTTATTAATGGTGTTATAAACGAGGCGGCAAACAGGACATTTTTAGTACAGGACGTTTGGGGACGGGAGAGACACATGCGAATTAAACCTGACGATAACTGGCGCTGGTATTTTTGCGACGAGCATGACCGAATGATGCTCGATTTAGCCAATGGCATGTTGTTTCGTTCTCGTTTTGCCCGCCGAATGTTAACCCCGGATGCATTTTCCCCGTCGGGCTTTTGCGTTGACGATGCGGCGCTTTATTTCTCTTTTGAAGAAAAATGCCGCGATCTGGTGCTCTCTAAAGAGCAGCGTGCCGAGCTGGTATTAAATGCGCTGGTGGCTATCCGCTTCCTGAAACCGCAAATGCCAAAAAGCTGGCATTTTCTTGCGCATGGTATGAGCTGGACCCCGGCAACGGGTGACGCGGCCAGCGTCAATCTGAGCGATACCGCAGAAGAGGTGAGCCTGCTGGTGGTTGAGCCAGGTGAAAATGCTGCGCTCTGCCTGCTGGCACAGCCCGGCGTAACCATTGCCGGGCGGACGATGCAGCTTGGCGATGCCATTAAAGTGATGAACGACAGGCTGAAGCCGCAGCTGCGCGTAGATTCCTTCAGCCTTGAACAGGCGGTTTAAGCTTCCAGCTGTACGGACGTTTTCGGTATGCAGCTACAGCACAGAATTGTGCCGTCATTTCCAATTGCCGATTTTTTCAGCGCACTGACCTCTCCATCCACCAGCCTGATGCGGCAGCATCCGCAAATGCCTGCGCGACAGGAATAGGGTACGCGAATACCTGCCTGCTCCAGTTGCTCCAGTAATACCTGCTGGTTGTTGCCACGGATGACGTTGCCCTCCCAGTGAATATCTACTGCAGAGGCGGCATTCGTCACAACGTCGACCATTTCTTCTTCCTGACCCGAGCCGTACGCTTTTGCAGGCCCTCGGGCAAGAATTTCTACCTCATCACCGACGCGGATTGCGCCGCTGGAGCGCGGGATCAGGTTCTGGCCGAAATCCACATCGCCGTTATCCTGTGCGGTGCGGAACGACTGCAGCGTCTTCAGCGGTTCACCGGAAGGGTGCTTCTGGCCTTTCTCAGGGCTCACCGTGGTGAAAATGCAGCGGCTGCAGGATTTTACGACATCAAAGATGACGCTGCCGATGCGGATCACTTTCCAGGTGTCTTCTTCCCAGGCGTCGGCGCCCGTGACCACCAGGTTCGGACGGAACTGTTCCATCTGAACGCTGGCCTTGCAGCGGGCTTGTAAATCACGCAGCGAGGCTTCGTTAGTCAGCAGGAACGGGAAACCATCGGCGAAGGAGAGGGGAACTGCGTTGTGGCGCTTCACGCGACGCGTCGGTTCAGGCCCAACCCAGCGCAGCTGCACGTCGCGAGAGAAGAAACCGCTCAGCCAGCGGTTAATCTCATCCGGGGCGATGCGCGCGGTAAAATGATTGCCCCACACTTCCGTTGGCGCATCGACAGGCGCAAAATCAGCAAAGCGAATGACCGCGCTGGAACCGTCCGGCGCGGTAAGGTGCAAACCGTCATGAAGCGGGGAAGGGGTAAAGCGAACCATCTGCGGGAACTGGCGTGCGGTAATGAACGTGCCGTCAGGCTCGGTGACCATAAAAATACGATCGAAGGCGAATCCACTCATGTCGGCCAGCGCGTGAGAGACGCCGATGCCGCGCATGGATTTCACCGGATGAATAAAAAGCCTGGATAACGTCGCCACTGCACACTCCCACAAATGAAAATAAGCCTTCAACTTTATGACATACACGCCATATTAGCTATAATGCGCGACAATTTTCTAAGAGTAAAAGTGACGATATGAATTCTCTGTTTGCCAGTACGGCCCGTGGGCTGGAAGAGCTGTTAAAAACTGAACTGGAAAGCCTGGGCGCGCAAGAGTGCCAGGTGGTTCAGGGTGGTGTCCATTTTGAGGGCGACACGCGGCTTATTTACCAGAGCCTGATGTGGAGCCGTCTGGCGTCGCGCATCATGCTGCCGATGAAGGAGTGCAAGGTCTATAGCGACCTGGACCTCTATACCGGCGTACAGATGATCGACTGGACAGAGATCTTCACGCCCAATGCCACCTTTGCGGTGCATTTCAATGGCGTGAACGACGAGATCCGCAACAGCCAGTACGGTGCCCTGCGCGTCAAAGACGCCATTGTGGACTGCTTCACGCGTAAAAATAAGGAACGTCCGAACGTCGATCGCGAAAATCCGGATCTGCGTATTAACGTCTGGCTGAACGGCGACACGGCGAGTATTTCTCTCGATCTGAGCGGCGCGGGCCTGCACCTGCGCGGCTACCGCGATCGTACCGGTATGGCGCCAATTAAAGAAACGCTGGCTGCCGCCATCGTAATGCGCTCCGGCTGGCAGCCGGGCACGCCGCTGCTCGATCCGATGTGTGGTTCCGGTACGTTGCTGATTGAAGCGGCCATGCTGGCAACCGACCGCGCGCCGGGCCTGCATCGCGGTCACTGGGGCTTTAAAGGCTGGGCGCAGCACGACGAAGCGCTCTGGAAAGAGGTCAAAGACGACGCGCAGACCCGCGCGCGTAAAGGTCTGGCGGAGTATACCTCCCACTTCTACGGTTCGGACAGCGACCCGCGCGTGATCGAACGTGCGCGCAGCAACGCCCGTCGCGCCGGTATCGGCGAGCTGGTCACCTTCGAGGTGAAAGACGTGGCGAATCTGACCAACCCGCTGCCAAAAGGTCCGTACGGTACCGTGATCAGCAACCCGCCTTACGGCGAGCGTCTGGACAGCGAGCCGGCGCTGATTGCCCTGCACAGCCTGCTGGGCCGCAATATGAAGGACTACTTCGGCGGCTGGAACCTGTCGCTGTTTAGCGCCTCGCCGGAGCTGCTGAGCTGCCTGCAGCTGCGTGCCGATCGCCAGTTTAAGGCGAAAAACGGCCCGCTGGACTGCGTGCAGAAAAACTACCATCTGGCGGAGAAAGCGGCGGACAGTAAGCCATCCGGCGTGGCGGAAGATTATGCCAACCGCCTGCGCAAGAACCTGAAAAAATATGAAAAGTGGGCGAAGCAGGAAGGGATTGAATGCTACCGCCTGTACGACGCCGACCTGCCGGAGTATAACGTGGCGGTTGACCGCTACGCGGACTGGGTGGTGATTCAGGAATATGCGCCACCGAAAACCATTGATGCGCAAAAAGCGCGTCAGCGCATGCTGGACGTTATCGCGGCCACCATCGCCGTGCTCGGCATTGCGCCGAACAAGCTGGTGCTGAAAACCCGCGAGCGTCAGAAAGGGAAAAATCAGTACCAGAAGATGGGCGAGAAGGGCGACTTCATCGAAGTGGGCGAATACAACGCTCGCCTGTGGGTGAACCTGACAGACTATCTGGATACCGGCCTGTTCCTCGACCACCGTATCGCGCGTCGCATGCTGGGCCAGATGAGCAAGGGCAAAGATTTCCTCAACCTGTTCTCCTATACCGGCAGCGCGAGCGTGCATGCGGGTCTGGGCGGCGCGCGGAGCACCACCACGGTGGATATGTCCCGCACCTATCTGGAGTGGGCGGAGCGCAACCTGCGTCTTAATGGGCTGACCGGACGTCAGCACCGACTGATGCAGGCCGACGTGCTGGGCTGGCTGCGTGATACTGACGAGCAGTTCGATCTGATCTTTATCGATCCGCCGACCTTCTCCAACTCCAAGCGTATGGAGGATAGCTTTGACGTTCAACGCGATCACCTGCGCCTGATGACCGACCTGAAGCGCCTGCTGCGTAAGGGCGGTACCATTATGTTCTCGAACAACAAACGCGGCTTCCGTATGGATCATGACGGCTTAGCAGCCCTGGGACTGAAAGCACAAGAAATCAGCCAAAAAACGCTGTCTCAGGACTTTGCCCGTAACCGTCAAATTCATAACTGCTGGTTGATTACCGCGGCCTGAAAGGAAAAATAAATGTCTTTAATTAGTATGCACGGCGCGTGGCTCTCTTTCAGCGACTCGCCGCTTCTCGATAATGCAGAGCTGCATATCGAAGATAACGAGCGCGTCTGTCTGGTGGGCCGTAACGGCGCGGGTAAATCCACGCTGATGAAAATCCTCAACCGTGAACAGGGGCTGGATGACGGTCGCATCGTGTACGAGCAGGATCTGATCGTCTCTCGCCTCCAGCAGGACCCGCCGCGTCACGTGACAGGCAGCGTTTACGATTTCGTGGCGGAAGGCATTTCTGAGCAGGCCGAATACCTGAAGCGCTATCACGAGATTTCGCATCTGGTGATGACCGACCCGAGCGACAAGAACCTCAACGAACTGGCGAAAGTGCAGGAGATGCTCGATCACCACGGTCTGTGGCAGCTTGAAAACCGCATTAACGAGGTTCTGGCCCAGCTTGGTCTGGAAGCGGACATGGAGCTGTCGGCGCTCTCCGGCGGCTGGCTGCGTAAAGCGGCCCTGGGCCGCGCGCTGGTCAGCGGGCCGAAGGTGCTGCTGCTGGATGAACCGACCAACCACCTGGATATCGAAGCGATTGACTGGCTGGAAGGGTTCCTGAAGACCTTTAACGGTACCATTATTTTCATCTCACACGACCGTTCGTTTATCCGCAACATGGCGACGCGTATTGTCGATCTCGATCGCGGCAAGCTGGTCACCTATCCTGGCGATTACGACACCTATCTGCTGGAGAAAGAAGAAAACCTGCGCGTGGAAGAGCTGCAGAATGCGGAGTTCGACCGCAAGCTGGCGCAGGAAGAGGTGTGGATCCGCCAGGGCATCAAGGCCCGCCGTACCCGTAACGAAGGTCGCGTGCGCGCTCTGAAGGCAATGCGCCGTGAGCGCAGCGAACGCCGTGAAGTGATGGGCAGCGCCAAAATGCAGGTGGAAGAAGCGTCCCGTTCCGGCAAGATTGTCTTCGAAATGGAAAACGTCAACTATCAGGTTGATGGCAAAGTGCTGGTGAAAGATTTCTCCGCCCAGGTGCAGCGCGGCGACAAAATTGCGCTTATCGGCCCGAACGGCTGCGGTAAAACCACGCTGCTGAAGCTGATGCTGGGGCAGCTGCAGGCCGACAGCGGCCGCATTCACTGTGGGACTAAGCTGGAAGTGGCGTACTTCGACCAGCACCGCGCGGAGCTGGATCCGGACCGCACGGTGATGGATAACCTCGCCGAAGGCAAGCAAGAGGTAATGGTAAACGGCAAACCGCGCCACGTGTTGGGCTATCTGCAGGACTTCCTGTTCCATCCGAAACGTGCGATGACCCCTGTTCGTGCGTTGTCTGGCGGAGAGCGTAATCGTCTGCTGCTGGCGCGTCTGTTCCTGAAACCAAGTAACCTGTTGATTCTCGATGAACCAACGAACGACCTGGATGTCGAAACGCTGGAATTGCTCGAAGAACTGATTGACGGTTATCAGGGGACCGTGATGCTGGTCAGCCACGATCGTCAGTTTGTGGATAACACCGTAACCGAATGCTGGATCTTCGAAGGTGAAGGGCGAATTGGACAATACGTAGGCGGTTATCACGATGCAAAAGGGCAGCAATCGCAGTCTCTGGCGCAGAAACAGTCAAAGTCCAAAATAAGTTCAGAACCTGCTGTAACAAAAGCAGAAACTGTCAAGAAAACCTCGGCTAAACTAAGCTATAACCTGCAGCGCGAACTGGAGGGGCTACCGCAGCGTCTTGAAGAGCTGGAAGCCGCGCTTGAGGATCTGCAAAAACAGGTTGCTGATGCGTCATTCTTTACCCAATCGCATGACTATACTCAGAAAGTACTGGCTGAACTATCCGCGGCTGAAAAAGCCCTGGAAGAAGCATTTGAGCGCTGGGAGTACCTTGAGTCTCTGAAAAACGGCGCATAGACAGGGATAACATATGTGTGACCAGCACCATGCCGACAGGCATATTTTATGCTCGCAATGCGATATGCTCGTGGCGTTGCCAGAGCTTGGTCACGGACATAAAGCCCTGTGTCCACGTTGCGGCGCAACGTTGACAACCGAGTGGGACGCGCCGCGGCAGCGTCCCACTGCTTACGCTCTGGCAGCATTGTTCATGCTGCTGCTCTCCAATCTCTTCCCCTTCATCTATATGAAGGTGGGGGGGATAACCAGCCAGGTGGATCTCCTTGAAATCCCGGGCGTGATGTTCTCGGAAGATTACGCCAGCCTCGGCACCTTTTTTCTCCTGTTTGTCCAGATAGTCCCGGCTTTTTGCCTGGTCGTTATCCTTTTGCTGGTCAACCGCGTCAGGATGCCCTCATCACTCAAAATCCGGCTCGCGCGTATCCTTTTTCAGCTCAAAAGCTGGGGCATGGCTGAAATCTTTCTGGCGGGTATTCTGGTCAGTTTCGTGAAGCTCATGGCGTACGGCGATGTGGGGATCGGCAGCAGCTTTGTTCCGTGGTGCCTGTACTGTGTCCTGCAGCTGCGTGCTTTCCAATGCGTGGACAGACGCTGGGCGTGGGATGATATCGCCCCGGCACCGACGCTTGCGCAGACGGTAAAAGTCGGCGTGCCCGGCATTCGTCAGGGGCTGCGTTCCTGCCCGTGCTGCACCGCCGTGCTGCCCGCCGATCTCGACGTTTGTCCGCGCTGCGAAACGAAGGGTCACGTACGCCGTAAAAATAGCCTTCAGTGGACGATGGCGCTGCTGGTCACCTCCATCATGTTGTATCTGCCAGCCAATATTCTACCGATCATGATCACCGATTTGCTCGGCGATAAAATGCCCTCGACGATCCTCGCCGGGGTGATACTGCTGTGGGGCGAAGGTTCCTATCCTGTCGCCGGCGTGATCTTTATCGCCAGTATTATGGTGCCAACCTTAAAAATGATCGCCATCGCCTGGCTCTGTTGGGATGCGAAGGGTCATGGAAAACGCGACAGCGAACGCATGCACCTGATTTATGAAGTGGTCGAGTTTGTCGGACGCTGGTCAATGATTGACGTGTTTGTCATCGCCGTTCTCTCTGCACTGGTGCGGATGGGCGGTTTGATGAGTATTTATCCCGCGATGGGGGCTTTAATGTTTGCACTGGTCGTGATTATGACCATGTTTGCGGCCATGACCTTCGACCCTCGTTTATCGTGGGATCGTGAGCCTGAATCAAGCCATGAGGAAGAGTAAGAGCATGGAAAATAAGAGTGGAGAGGCGAAAGTGCAGAAGGTCAAAAACTGGTCGCCGGTGTGGATTTTCCCCATCGTGACCGCGCTGATCGGTGCATGGATCCTGTTTTATCATTACAGCCATCAGGGACCGGAAGTCACGCTGATAACCACCAATGCCGAGGGGATTGAGGGCGGTAAAACGACCATCAAAAGCCGTAGCGTGGACGTGGGCGTGGTCGAAAGCGCAACCCTGACCGACGATTTAACCCATGTGGAGATTAAGGCGCGCCTTAATGCCGGCATGGAAAAACTGCTGCATGGCGATTCCGTTTTCTGGGTGGTTAAACCGCAGGTGGGGCGCGAAGGGATCAGCGGCTTAGGGACGCTGCTCTCTGGAGCCTACATTGAACTGCAGCCCGGCACGAAGGGCAGCCAGCCTGGGCAATATCAGCTTCTCGACTCACCGCCGCTTGCGCCGCCTGATGCCAAGGGTATCCGCGTGATCCTCGACAGCAAAAAAGCGGGCCAGCTTACGGCGGGTGACCCGGTACTGTTCCGCGGCTACCGCGTCGGTTCCGTTGAAACCAGCACCTTCGATGCGCAAAAGCGTACCATCAGCTATCAGCTTTTCATCAATGCGCCAAACGATCGTCTGGTGACCAGCAACGTTCGCTTCTGGAAGGACAGCGGGATCGCGGTCGATCTTACGTCGGCGGGGATGCGCGTAGAAATGGGTTCCTTAACCACGCTGTTTGGCGGCGGGGTGAGCTTTGATGTGCCGGAAGGGCAGGATCTGGGGCAGCCGGTTGCCGAGAAAACGGCGTTCAGACTCTTTGACGATCAGCGAAGCATTCAGGACGCGCTCTATACCGACCACATCGACTTCCTGATGTTCTTCAAGGATTCCGTCCGCGGTCTGCAGCCGGGCGCACCCGTTGAGTTCCGCGGTATTCGTCTTGGTACGGTTGGGCAAGTTCCGTTCTTTGTACCGGGCCTGAGCCAGATGCTGGACGATGATTATCGTATTCCGGTGCTGATCCGCATTGAGCCGGAGCGTCTGCTTAACCAGATTGGCGAGAATCAGGATATTGCCACCCATATCAGTCAACTGATGGACCGTGGTCTGCGAGGTTCCTTGAAGACGGGTAATCTGGTGACCGGTGCGCTGTATGTGGATATGGACTTCTACCCGAAAGCACCGCCGATTACCGGTATTCGTGAATTTGGTGGCTACAAGATCATTCCAACGGTGAGCAGCGGTCTGGCTCAGATCCAGCAGCGTCTGATGGAAACGCTGGATAAGATCAACAATCTGCCACTGAATCCGATGATTGAAGCGGCGACGAACTCTCTGAGCGAAAGCCAGGCAACGATGCGTCGCCTGCAAACCACGCTGGATAACATCAACAAGATCACTGCGAGCCAGAGCATGCAGCAGCTGCCGCAGGATATGCAGAAAACGCTACGTGAGCTGAACCGCAGTATGCAGGGCTTCCAGCCGGGTTCAGCGGCGTACAACAAGATGGTGGCAGATATGCAGCGTCTTGATCAGGTCTTGCGTGAACTGCAGCCGGTGCTGAAAACGCTCAACGAGAAGAGCAATGCGCTGGTGTTCGAAGCGAAAGATAAAAAGGATCCTGAGCCGAAGAGGGCAAAAGAATGAAAAAGTGGCTATTGATGGTTGGCGCTCTGCTGTTAACGGCGTGCAGTTCAGGGGTAGATAATAAAAGCTACTATCAGCTGCCTGTGTCTACCCACAGCGGTGGACAAAGCACGGCCAGCCAGGGAAACCGCCAGCTGTGGGTTGAGCAGGTTGCCGTGCCGGATTATCTGGCAGGAAACGGCGTGGTCTATCAGACCAGCGAGGTTAAATACGTGATTGCGACGAACAACCTGTGGGCCAGCCCGCTGGATCAGCAGCTGCGTAACACGCTGGTGGCCAATCTGGGCAGCCAGCTTCCGGGCTGGGTTGTCGCGTCGCAGCCGCTGGGTAACGACCAGGATACGCTTAACGTCACGGTCACGGGCTTCCACGGCCGCTATGACGGTGTGGTGGTGATCAGCGGGGAGTGGTTGCTGAACCATCAGGGGCAGCTGATTAAGCGTCCTTTCCATCTGGAGCTGAAGCAGCAGAAAGATGGCTATGACGAAATGGTGAAAGTTCTGGGTCAGGGTTGGGCACAGGAGTCGGCCAGTATCGCAAGGGAAATTTCCCGGCTGCCATAAGTAAAATTCATCATCAAAAACCGCAGTTGGCCTGTCGCTGATTGCGGTTTTTTTTCGTTTTCACTTCAGATTGTTACTTGTGCCACGTCACAATTTTTGTACAAATGAACTTCCAACTAGCTCACAAATATGACACCCGTATGAATTTTGAACATTGACGATGCGACTAATTCGGGGTATTCGTTATCTGTGCCTGTACATTGAGTGCAGACACTGTTTTCTTTCCACCAGACAAAAGAATGAGGGAAACGAGGCATGAAGAGACAGAAACGAGATCGCCTGGAACGGGCTCATCAACGTGGTTATCAGGCCGGCATCGCTGGACGTTCTAAAGAAATGTGTCCTTATCAGACGATAAATCAAAGGTCACAATGGCTTGGAGGCTGGCGAGAAGCCATCGGCGACAGGGCACTCATAGCCTGATAACGTCTCTTTCAAAAAAGAAACCTCCGCAATGCGGAGGTTTCGCCTTTTTGGGGGTGCCAAAAGCACGATCAGAAAGCTGAAGTATCCTGGAACAGGCCAACTTTCAGGTCGCTTGCGCTATAGATCAGGCGACCGTCGACCAGCACTTCGCCATCTGCCAGGCCCATAATCAGGCGGCGGTTAACGATGCGCTTGAAGTGAATACGATAGGTCACTTTCTTCGCCGTAGGCAGAACCTGGCCAGTGAATTTTACTTCGCCCACGCCCAGCGCGCGGCCTTTACCTTCGCCGCCCAGCCAGCCCAGATAGAAGCCAACCAGCTGCCACATGGCATCCAGGCCCAGACAGCCAGGCATTACCGGATCGCCAATAAAGTGGCAACCGAAGAACCACAGGTCCGGGTTGATATCGAGTTCTGCTTCTACGTAACCCTTATCGAAGTTGCCGCCGGTTTCGGTCATTTTCACGACACGGTCCATCATCAGCATGTTCGGGGCCGGTAACTGTGGGCCTTTAGCGCCAAACAGTTCACCGCGACCAGAGGCAAGAAGATCTTCTTTTGTATAGGATTCGCGTTTATCTACCATGTTCTCAGTAAGCCTTATTTTAGTGAAGGACGCAGGATAGCTAACACGTGTACGCTGAACAAGTCCGATCAGTTCGAACTAAACAAGCCCAGCCAGCGTAACGGCCATGGATAACGATGACGAGCATCCTGCTGTGTCGCCTGAGCTATGCGCTCCTGGATAGTCTGCATCAGGGTAGTTTGCCCTTCGCCATCCCAAACCAGATTTGTCAGTAAGGGTAGCGCATCCTCAATCCCTTCGATGGCCCAGATGGCGAATTGCTCTTGCTCAACCGCATCCAGAATATCCTGACTGAGGCTCAAATGGCGTGCGTTGGGAGCAGGAATAATCACCCCCTGTTTGCCGTTTAAACCGCGCTGCTGACAGATAGAGAAGAAGCCTTCAATTTTCTCGTTGAGGCCTCCCACTGGCTGGGCACGACCGAACTGGTCCACCGAACCGGTGATCGCGATGTTCTGATTGATGGGCACTTCCGCCAGGGCGCTGATTAAGGCGCACAGCTCGGCCATAGAGGCGCTATCGCCATCCACTTCGCTGTAGGACTGCTCAAACGTCAGCGAGGCGGAGAAGGGGATCTGTTGCTCAAGCTGCAGCTCTGACATCAAAAACGCCTGCATGATCATCATGCCTTTCGCGTGAATGTTGCCGCCCAGCTCGGCTTTTCGTTCAATATCGGTGAACTCGCCATCGCCAATGTGCACAACGCAGCTGATACGGGACGGTTCCCCGAATGCGCGCGGATGGCCAGGAAATTCAATCACCGACAGGGCGTTGATCTGCCCGACGCGTTCGCCTTCGGTTTCCACCAGAATTTGTTCCAGCAGAATTTCATCCTGCATACGGTCGGCAAGATAGCCTTCTCGCCACTCACGCTGAGCCAGCATCTGAGTGAGCTGTTCTCCGGTGAACGTCCCGTTACCGCTAATCACACCCACTTCACGCAGCTGTTTGCCGATCCAGAGCGGGCAAAGCGGCAGCGTTTCCTGGTCACCGGTGTAGCGTACCGCTTCGCGGATTAAGCCCGGCCACGCGTCAGCCGCAGGGGTTGGCAGCGCAAAACGCTCAGCAACGGCCATCACCCACTGGCACCACTCCGCCATATCGTCGGCGTCAGCAATCTGGACGTTGTCTTCGTATTCGCTATACACCGCCTGCTCAGCGAGTTCTGGCTCCATTTCCTGGAAATCCGCCAGCGATTCGCGGTCGCCCGTCAGCACGACGGTCAGCGACAGCGGCATAGACGGAACAGAGACAGGCAGAGGACGAGACTCGTCGTAGCCGACCCAGTCGAAACGCTGCTGGTTGACGATAGTTTTCAGACGCATCCACAGCAGCGGCTGCGAGAGCAGGGTACGCAGTGAGATGATGAGAACACCGCCATTTGCGCGATGAACCAGCCCCGGCTGCAGCGAAAGTTCGCCGTTAAACTGGCGCAGACAACCAAAGAGTTGTTCCGCCTCGACCCAGTTAGCGGTAATCACTTCGCCTTTAACGGCAAAACGGCCATCGGCCTGCGCCGTTGGTTCGAAAGTGACATCATGTCCCGCAATACGATACTGGCCGCCAAAAACTGCGTTCGCTTCCGGCTTCAGCTGGCGCACGGCATCACCGAGCAGCGTCAGGTATTCCGCTTCTTCCGGGGCCTTGAGCAGCATGAAGGGCGCTGTTGCCCATGGGCTTAACACCTGCTCCAGCGCATAATGCAAACGAGGCTGCGTATCGCTAAGGATGAATTCGTGTTCTTTTGCGAGTTCGGGCTGTGCAAACAGTTCCTGGTAACTTTCGGTATCCGGAACAAGGTCACGCCATGCAAGTTTCGTAATGGTCAAAGTTGATGTTTTTTAGTCAGATGTAAAAGCGTGGAGTATACCGTAAGCGGGGGGCTGTACCCAAGCAGGATTGGGGATTTCGACAGGGCGATTGGCTGCATTCACTCACAGGATATGATTTCTTTTCAGCAGATTGCTAAAAAACTGATATTCTGAACAGAGTTACGTGGTAACACTGAGATCGCAATGAAATATCAACAACTGGAAAATCTCGAAAGCGGCTGGAAATGGAAGTACCTGGTCAAAAAGCACCGTGAAGGGGAGCTGATCACCTGCTACGTCGAAGCCAGCGCTGCGCAAGAAGCCGTGGATATTTTGCTGACCCTCGAAAATGAACCGGTACAGGTTAACGGCTGGATTGAGAAACACATCAATCCCGCGTTGTTAAACCGGATGAAGCAAACTATCCGCGCGCGACGCAAACGGCATTTTAATGCTGAGCATCAGCACACTCGCAAAAAATCAATCGACCTGGAGTTCGTTGTCTGGCAACGCCTGGCTGGGCTGGCACAACGACGGGGCAAAACGCTGTCGGAAACCATCGTGCAGCTGATTGAGGATGCCGAACATAAAGAGAAGTACGCCAACCAGATGTCGACGCTGAAGAACGACCTTCAGGCTCTGTTGGGTAAAAAATAGATTTTTCTTTTCTTCAGACAATAAAAAACCCCGCATGGCGGGGTTTTTTTATAAGACGATAACTTATGCCGCTGGCTGAGTTACAACGTCTTTGATGCCTTTAACTTCGATCTCTACGCGACGATCTGGAGCCAGGCAGTCGATCAGTGCAGCGCGAGCTTTCACGTTGTCACAGGTGTTGCCAGTAACTGGGTTAGATTCGCCCATACCACGTGGGGAGATCTTGTTAGCTGGGATACCTTTAGAGATCAGGTAATCAACAACAGACTGAGCACGTTTCTCAGACAGTTTCTGGTTGTAAGCGTCAGAACCGATACGGTCGGTGAAGCCCAGAACCACTACGGAACCATCTTTAGGATCCAGGTTGCTCAGCTGGGTGTACAGCTGATCCAGTGCCTGCTGGCCTTCTGGTTTCAGAGTCGCTTTGTTGAAGTTGAACAGAACGTCAGACTTCAGAGTGAAGTGCTTGGTCTGTACTTCTGGAGCTGGAGCCGGCGCTGGAGCAACAACTGGAGCTGCTTCTTCCTGCTGGCCGAAACGGTAGGAAACACCTACGCTCAGCATGCCGTTGTCTGGACGAACACCAACGGTGTTGCCGTCGCCGATGTTGTTAACCCACTGGTATTCCAGACGGGTAGCGATGTCACGGGTCATAGCCCACTCAACGCCACCAGCGAATACTGGGGAAACACCGGTGTCATGGTTGTCACCAGAGATGTTGTTGCTGGAATCTGCGCGCCATACCATGCCGCCCAGACGGGTGTACACGTCCAGATCGTCAGTGATTGGGTAGCCCAGTTTAGCGGTCAGCTGAACGCCCTGTGCTTTGAAAGCGCCGTTGATGGTGTCGCCTTTGTATGGCATACGACCTAACCAGTCGTAACCCATTTCAAAACCAACATACGGGTTAACCTGATAGCCACCGAACGCACCTGCACCAAGCTGGCTCTCGTGAGTTGGGCCATCATTGTTCAGGCTGCTGTTGTACCAGCCGGTGTCGTGGAACTGAGACCAGCCCAGTTTACCACCTGCATACCAGGTATTATCTTTCGGAGCGGCCTGCGCTACGGTAGCGAAGCCAGCCAGTGCCACTGCAATCGCGATAGCTGTCTTTTTCATTTTTTGCGCCTCGTTATCATCCAAAATTCGCCATGAAAGTCTCAGGAGAGAATCACGGTTAAATCCTTCACCGGGGGGCGTGGTCAAATATAAATCTACCGATATCTTCGGCTTAGGCCGAGCACCCCTGGCGATGTAAAGTCTACAACGTAGCTGAAAACTTACAAGTGTGAAGTCCGTCAGGCATATGAAAAAAAAAGTTCCGTATACCGATTATTTAACATTTTTCGTACGAATTTTGTGCAATAAAATTAAGGAGAACCGCACCAGACAAGCCTTGCCGCAATTTTCAGGCCGGGAACTTTAATGCCATCTTGTGGTCAAAAAAAATTCCAGGAAAAATCTTAATTTCTCTCAATGATACAAATTTGAGTGAATTTTTAGCCCAGAAAGTTGTCCTCTGCGGTAAGAATCCGATCGAACCGGACGCATAATGAACCCGATCGCATTCCCTTCTTCGGCTGCTTCAGTCAGACGGAAATGTTCCTCTTCCGTCAATTCTTCCGGTAACCATCCAATCACCACGCTGTAATTTCCGGTGCGTAACGCGCGGATCATCGACTCAACGGTATCGCACGGCGGGAGCTGATTAATTTGCATGACCTTAGTAAGCGGAAGGCCTGCGGACTGAACCCATTCACGGCTCAGTTTTTGCTGAGGCGTGAGCCAAAGCTGCCAGCGCGATTGCTGACCAAGCTGTTGTAATAACGGCAACAACAGAAGTTGCGTCAACAGGGGCTGGTCTTCACGATAAACCACTTCACTGATTAGCCCCGTGGAAACACGCTCGACGGAATTCTGCGCGACATTGCCTGCGGTAGAAGAGAGAGAGGTTGAGCGATTTGCATAGCCTGAAGTGTGCATATTCATTCCAGCCCTGTAGTTACTGTATGGATATACAGTAACCCCTGTATGCATAAAGATCAACCTCATTTTCGGAAAGCGACTCGCAAAATTCATTCAATGTTGATGTCCCTCGAAAAATCATCTTGCTCATCGGCAATAAGTTGCCTATTTTCCTGCTAACGGATCCGCTAGTAAGAAATTTCGTTGTTACTTTATGATTTTGAAGGGAAATATCATGAAAAAGATATCTTATGAACGGATTTATAAATCCCAGGAATACCTCTCCCCGTTGGGCGAGATTCATCATCGTGCGCTGTTTGGAGGCTATACCCTGGCGGTGGATGATGCGGTTTTTGCCATGGTGTCAGACGGAGAGCTTTATCTTCGCGCCTGTGAAGAGAGTGCGAAATACTGTGTAAAAAATGCCTCCTCTTTTTTGACGTTGATGAAGCGAGGCCGCCCTGTGCTGCTCAACTATTATCGTGTGGATGACGGATTATGGCAGGACAGGGAGCGGCTGCTTCAGCTCTCCTCGTTTGCGCTCAGTGCGGCAAGAAAAGAGCGCTATCAGCGCCATCAACGAAACCGACTCAAGGATCTGCCAAACCTGACCTTTCAGCTTGAAGTCTTGCTCTTTGAAGCTGGCATCACCAATGAGGAAACGCTGCGGGCGCTGGGTGCCAGAGCGAGCTGGCTGAAGATGCGGGCAAAAAACAAAGCGCTCGGTATTAAGGTTCTCTTCGCACTGGAAGGGGCTATCGAGGGGCTGCATGAGGCGGCACTCCCGGCAGGCATTCGCCGGGAGCTGACGGAGTGGTTTAATGCGCTGCCTGAGCCACAGGAGAATCACTCCTCCAGGTAGCGATTTGCTGTTGCAGCCGGCAAATTTCAGGCAGCAGAGCGATAAGCAGGCCTATTTGCTGAAGCACCAGCGGCGCTTTGCTGTCGTTTCCTGGGTCAAGATGCGCAATGCGTTGAGCCAGTTCATCCAGCGCCTGTTGAACGCGCGGCTCATCGGCCGGTCGGTGATGAAGTGCGTCATCAACGTAGCAGACGGCGTCATCGAGCAGGTTGAGAATGCCTGGGTTGGTGAGTTTCTCACGGTGGGCGCCCAGCGTCGAAATATAGCTGGTGAACGTATGGTTCAGGCAGAGCAGGCGGAACGCAGTCTCACGAATCTCCACCGTGGCGCGAGGCTCCGTTGACATATTAGAGACAACGGAGGCCAGTTCTGCATCACTGTTGTGCGCGTCGCGACGGGCTATCCGGTAAGCCAGGCGGTTATCCCGCCCCTGGTGGTACTGCTCCAGGATTGCGTCAAGGTATCGACAGTTGGCGTTCATTGCCCTGTCTACCACGCGCGGCAAATTGCGGAAACGCCAGTCCGGCCAGATAAAGCTGACCGCAGCCCAGGCAATCGCACAGCCAATCAGGGTATCGATCACGCGGGGCAGGGCAACTTCAAACCCTTCACCCAGCAGGTTAAAGCAGAGCAGCACCAGCAGCGTGATGAACATGGTGGCGTGGGCGTACTGCACGTTGCGAAACGCGAAGAACAGCACGCCGGTGATCACAATCAGAATCAGTTGACCTTCAACGGAGGGCACGAAATAGAGCACCGGAAGGCCGATCGCGACGCCGACCAGCGTGCCGATAATACGCAGAGCAAGACGGTGTCGGGTGGCGTTATAGTTTGGCTGGCAGACGAACAGGCTGGTCAGCAGGATCCAGTAGCCGTGGTGCAGCCCGGTTATCTGGATAAAGGCATACCCCACGCACAGCACCAGCGACATTCTTACCGCGTGGCGAAAGAGTGCCGACTCCGGCGTAAAGTTACGACTCAGACGCAGCCACATATCGCTAACGCTGTGCACGCTGTCATCAGCAAGCTGATTTTCCACCTCACTACCCGGCAGCGCCATCGCCTGTTCGGACTCAATGGTTGCCAGCTGGGCATCAATCGCCCGCAGGTTGTTCAGCAGAAAGCCCAGCGCTTTGATGTGCTCCGGTGACGTTCCGCTGGCCTGAACGCGGTCGAGCGCCGCATCAAGATGGCTGAATACCCGTTCAAAGCGGGGGTCATGCTGATAGGGCGTACGCAGCAGAATGGAGCGCGAGAGCTGCTGGCACGCCTGGGACTGCATGGACAACAGGCGCTGGAAGCGGAACATCACGTCGCTGTAGCGGAACTTCTCGCGCAGGGCCGCGTATTGAACGTGCGAGGAGCTGGCACGTTCGTGAATGTCCTGGGCGGCAAAATAGTAGTGTAAGGTCCTTCGCGTTCCGCGCTGACCGCGATCGCCGCGCAGACGGGTAAGCAGAGAGGCCTTTGTCTGGTTAAGGGTGGCGACCAGCTGGCCGTTTGCCAGCGCCAGATCGTAGAGCGGAGCCTGGCTTTCTTCCTCGATATCCGGGTCGAACAGCCGGGATTTCAGTTCCAGATAGTGAGCTAACTGCTCAAAGCTGCGGGCAAGGTTATCCTGCAGCGGGCGAACCGGGAAGATCAGATGACCGGTTAGCGTCAGCAGATTATACCAGATGGCACCCAGCAGCAGGAGAACCGGCTGCTGGTACCACTGGTCGTACAGGGAAACGCCCAGCATGGTGTAGATGGCGATCAGCAATGCACCAAACGCGATGGTGGCATAGCGCTGCCCGAGGCCGCCCAGCAAAATAAACCCGCTGGTTGAGAGCGTAAGGCCCAGGGCAAACAGCCAGGGCCACGGGAAAAGCAGCTCAACGGACGCTGACGCAATGAAAAAGCAGACGAGCGTAATGACCAGGTTACGTAAGCGTCCGGCCAGACGATCGTCCAGGTCCGCCAGCGCCCCGGCCACCACCCCCAGCGTAAGCGGAATGGTGAGCTTGACATCATTCAGCCACCAGGGCAGGGCAACCGTGCCGCAAAGCGCGATAAATATCCTGACGTTGTATAGCCAGGTGCTGTTCCAGGTATAACGGCGAAGCAGTGGGCTTAGCATAAACGCGGCCGGTCCTTATTTACTGAAAACGACGACGCGCGTTAGCTTCACGGGCCGCCTGGGCCACTTCTACCGGAACAACCCTGCGACCGACGGGCCAAAGGGCGATAGCGGCGATCTTAAAGTTCGCTATCCCCACCGGAATACCAATAATCGTGATGCACTGTGCAATACCGGCAAAAATATGCATGATGCACAGCCACCAGCCGAAGAAAATCAGCCACAGTATGTTCAGCAGGGTTCCGCCCGTATTCATCAGGGCGTTTTTGTTCTCCGGATTGAGCTCGTCAACGTGGATAGCTTCATTCCCGTAGGGGATTAAGGAGAGTTTTGTGATTTCCCAGCAGGAACGGGTCAGGGGAAGCGTGAAAATCAGGACGATGCTCACCAGCGTGGCAAAAAGCCAGGAAAGGGTGGTGGCAAAACCGCCCAGCACAAAATTCAACACATTCAGAACGGTACGCATAAACCCTCACTTCCTTTCGATAAAATTAACGCCCAATGATTGTAACGTTTTTTTAGGCTGGAGCACCTTAAAACTGGCAGTTAAACTGTCAGGTAAATTATCTCTTCGTGGATTTGGCGGAACATGGAACTGAAAGCAACGTCGTTAGGCAAACGCCTGGCGCAACACCCTTACGACAGGGTGGTTCTCCTTAATGCCGGGGTGAAAGTCTCCGGGGAACGCCACGAATACCTTATTCCGTTTAATCAGCTTCTGGCTATCCACTGTAAACGCGGGCTGGTGTGGGGCGAGCTGGAGTTCGTTCTGCCTGACGATAAAGTCGTGCGTCTTCACGGCACCGAGTGGTCGGAAACCCAGCGTTTCCATCATCACCTGAACGCACTCTGGCAGCAGTGGAGCCAGGATATGAGCGTAATTGCCGCCCAGGTGCTGCAGCAGGTGCTGGACGATATCGCGCAGAGCAACGCACAGCACGCGTGGCTGACCCGTCAGCAGACCGCCGGGCTGCAGCAAAAGATCCGACAGGCACTCTCGGCGCTGCCGCTCTCCGTGACGCGTCTCGACGAGTTTGACAACTGTCGCGACGCCTGGCGCCAGTGTCAGGCGTGGCTGAATGATAAGGATAAAAGCCGTCTCGCCCATAACCAGGCCTGGACGGACGCCATGCTCACCCAATACGCCGACTTTTTTAGTACGGTGGAGTCTTCACCGCTCAATCCGGCCCAGGCGCGCGCGGTGGTCAACGGCGAGCAGTCGCTGCTGGTGCTGGCGGGGGCCGGTAGCGGTAAAACGTCGGTGCTGGTGGCGCGTGCCGGCTGGCTGCTGACGACCGGAGAAGCGGTAGCCGATCAAATACTGCTTCTGGCCTTTGGCCGCAAGGCTGCCCAGGAGATGGACGAACGTATCCAGGAACGTCTGCACACGCGGGATATCACGGCCAGAACCTTCCATGCCCTTGCGCTGCATATTATTCAGCAGGGCAGTAAAAAAGTGCCTTCCATCAGTAAGCTGGAAAACGACGCGCAGGCGCGTCAGGCGCTGTTCATCAAAACGTGGCGCCAGCAGTGCAGTGAGAAAAAGGCGCAGGCGAAAGGGTGGCGTCAGTGGCTGGAGGAGGAGCTCGGCTGGGAGGTGCCAGAGGGCAGCTTCTGGCAGGATGACAAACTGGCGCGTCGGCTGGGTTCGCGACTTGACCGCTGGGTCAGCCTGATGCGAATGCACGGTGGAACGCAGGCAGAGATGATTGAAAGCGCGCCGGAGGCGATCCGCGATCTGTTTTCGAAACGGGTCAAGCTGATGGCTCCGCTGCTGAAAGCCTGGAAAACCGCGCTGAAAGAGGAAAATGCCGTCGATTTCTCCGGTTTGATCCATCAGGCCATCATCATTCTTGAGAAGGGACGTTTTGTCAGCCCGTGGAAACACATTCTGGTGGATGAGTTCCAGGATATCTCTCCGCAGCGTGCTGCACTACTCTCGGCGCTAAGGGCGCAAAATAAACATACGTCGCTGTTTGCGGTGGGTGACGACTGGCAGGCCATCTATCGCTTCAGCGGGGCGCAGCTCTCCCTGACGACCGCGTTCCACCACTATTTTGGCGAAGGGGATCGCAGCGATCTGGACACCACCTACCGCTTCAATTCACGCATTGGTGAGATCGCCAACCGCTTTATCCAGCAAAACCCGCATCAGCTGGCCAAGCCGCTCAATAGCCTGCGCCCAGGGGATAAAAAAGCGGTCACCCTGCTGGCGGATGACCAGCTGGAGCCGCTGCTGGACAAGCTCAGCGGCTACGCGAAGCCCGATGAACGTATTCTGGTGCTGGCCCGCTACCATCACCTTAAGCCCGTGGCGCTGGAAAAAGCCGCCACCCGCTGGCCGAAACTGCAGCTTGAATTTATGACAATTCACGCCAGCAAAGGGCAGCAGGCTGACTATGTGATTGTGGTGGGGCTGAAAGAGGGCAGCGACGGTTTCCCGGCCCCGGCCCGCGAGTCGGTGATGGAAGAGGCCCTGCTGCCGGTGCCGGAAGATTTCCCGGATGCCGAAGAGCGGCGTTTGCTGTATGTGGCCATCACCCGCGCGCGGCATCGCGTGTGGCTGCTGTTCAATAAAGAGGAGCCATCCGTGTTTGTCGATATCCTGAAGAGTATTGATGTGCCGGTGGCGCGTAAGCCATAACGATGTCAGGCAAGATTTTGTAGCCGGGTAAGGCATAGCCGCCACCCGGCAAAAAAGCTACTTCAGTCTGTCGGAAAGATAACGCTGATAGTCCGGAATAAGGATATCAACCGGCGAGTTAAACTGCGGCGATTCGATGATGAAATCCGCCGTCGACAGGTTTGTCGCCACCGGAATATTCCACACCGTCGCCAGGCGCAGCAGCGCTTTAACATCCGGATCGTGCGGAACCGCGTTCAGCGGGTCCCAGAAGAAGATCAGCACATCAATTTTCCCTTCGGAAATCTGCGCGCCGACCTGCTGATCGCCGCCCATCGGACCGCTCAGCATGGCATTCACCTGCAGACCCGTTTCGCGCTGGATCAGGTTACCGGTTGTGCCGGTCGCCGACAGGGCGTGCTTTTCCAGCGAAGGCTGATGGCGGCGAACCCAGTTAAGCAGCATTTGTTTACAGTGATCGTGCGCCACAAGAGCAATGTGTTTGCGCTCAGGCAGCGTGCGTGTTGTCAGTTCCATAATCATATCCATCAGGTTAACTGACTACACGATGACGGGAACCGTCTGACGCTGCAAGAGAAAGGCGTAAAAAATGTGGCTTATGATGAAGGTTGTTGTTTTGCCCACTGTAAAAACCGGGCCCGCGTGTCGGGATCGGCCTGCTGGAACCAGAATTTAAGGCGCTGTTCCGTCAGGGTCTGGGACTGGGGAGGAATAACGTCCAGTTCAGAGACGCCGGATAGAAGCGTACTGTCGTCCGCCATCATGGTGGCAAACTGCGGAAGCGAGGCGCGTTTCCCCGCTTTGTTATAGGTCTGGGTCGCGGCCTCGTAATCCGGGCCTTTCGGCGAGGTCGTTAACGCCAGAATATCCAGCTTCACCGGAATCGGCATCGCATTCCCGTCCAGAAGTTCAACGCGGGGTGAAGCGTCAAAGGCCGCAGATTCCTTCTCCGTTTCAAGGCGAGGCAGGGTGATGTTCACCTGACTGATTTGCCGGGTATTAAAGCTGACGATCAGCGGCGGGGAAATGTACATCCGTTGCTCGTGATTAGCCAGACCGATCGACTTTTCTACCCGAAAGACCAGCTGATGCGGCCCGTTATCTAACTCGATGCTGTCTGCACCGCGCAATAACGAGCTGGAGACCTTTTTTCCGTCCAGTACAAGAAGATCAATGTCGGTAGAGAGCCGGAGCGTGGTAGCAAAAACGCAGACCGGCATCACTAACGCAATCAGGGCAGTGGCAATACCGGTTTTCATAGAAGGCTCCCGTCAGAAATCCTGTCGCCGCATTAATGTATCTAAATTTTTCGATAATCACGTTTACTAACATATAGACATATTTCGCCGTTTTGCCCTCATGCATCTGTATGGGATGGATGGTTGAGATGTGCGGTTTGGCGTACACTTTTAAAAAAGCCAGGAGAAAAACCATGAAAGAGAACGATATTGCCGAGATTCTGACATCCACGCGTACCATTGCGCTGGTGGGCGCGAGCGATAAACCCGATCGTCCCAGCTATCGGGTGATGAAATACCTTCTCGATCAGGGCTATCACGTTATCCCGGTCTCACCAAAAGTGGCGGGGAAAACATTGCTGGGTCAGCAGGGTTACGCCACGCTCGCGGAGGTGCCGGAAAAAATCGATATGGTCGATGTCTTCCGTAATTCCGAGGCAGCGTGGGAAGTGGCGCAGGACGCTATCGCCGTAGGGGCGAAAACGCTGTGGATGCAGCTGGGCGTGATTAACGAGCAGGCCGCCGTGCTGGCGCGGGATGCGGGGTTGAAGGTCGTCATGGATCGCTGTCCGGCGATCGACATCCCCCGTCTGGGGCTGGCGAAGTAATAAAAAAAAGCCCGTTTATCGGGCTTTTTTTACACGCTTAGTTCCGCAGGCGCGGAGCCTGTAACTGTTTGCGGATAGTCTGAGCAAGTTCATCCATTGTGGGTTGCTCCGGATGCTCTTCCTGCAGCTCGCTACTCAGCTGCGCTTCGGCCAGATAGGTGTGAACGGGTTGTCCATCATCACCTTCCATTACCACATGGTACCAGGGCGCGGCGCGAAGCTCTGCGTTCACCGCCAGCTCGTCTGCTGACGGTTCATCAAGGGAATACTCCGGGTCGATATCCACGACCACACCCAAATACCCTAGCAAAGTGTGGCGGACCTGCTGGCCGATACCGAATTTGCTGGCAATCATAGTCACCTCCCGGGAAATACGACTTACACGTTATGTGCGGGCAATATTTCTCTTTTCAAGTTACATGACGCGACAGGCAAACCCTTTCAGATACAGTCCTTCCGGGTAGGTAGCAATCACGGGGTGATCGGCTGCCTGACGGAACTGCTCTATAAATTGTACATCACGACCAGCATCTATTGCGGCATCGGCGATGATTTTCTGAAATAAATCTGTGGTCATCAGGCCGGAGCAGGAGAAGGTGAGCAGAACCCCGCCCGGATTCAGCAGCTGGATAGCCAGCATGTTGATATCTTTATACCCGCGGCACGCGCCCATCAGCTGGCTTTTGTTTTCCACAAACTTCGGCGGATCCATCACGATAACGTCGAACTTCTCGCCCTGATCGCGATATTTACGCAGCAGCTTGAACACGTCATCGCGCACAAACTCCGCTTTGCTCAAGTCCAGCTTGTTGAGCTCGACGTTCTGTTTTGCCACGTCCAGCGCTTCCTGCGACGTGTCCACGCTCACCACCTGAGCACAGCCGCCCATCAGCGCCGAAACGGCAAAACCGCCGGTATAGGAGAAGCAGTTCAGCACGCGTTTGTCGGCAACGTACTGACGCGTAGCCAGACGGCTGTCGCGCTGGTCGAGGTAGTAACCCGTTTTGTGCCCGCCCTGAATATCCACCAGCAGCTTCATGCCGTGCTCTTCAATCGGCAGCAGGGCCGGTGGCAGTTCGCCCGTTACGGGCCCCTGAGTCAGCTCCATGCCTTCTTTTTTGCGCACCGCCACATCGCTGCGGTCGTAAATGGCGCATTCCGGGAACAGCGTTTGCAGCGCGCTGATCAGCGCGGCACGCTGGTATTCCGCTCCGGCGCTCAGGAGCTGCAGCACCAGGAAGTTACCGAAGCGATCGATGGTCACGCCAGGCAGGCCGTCGGACTCACCGGCAATCAGGCGGTAGCTGTCCAGCCCGTCGCGTTTTGCCAGCCAGTCGCGCCACTGCTGCGCCTGCTGCAGACGGCGAACGAAGAAGTCGATGTCGATGGTTTCATCTTTATCAAACGTCCAGACGCGAGCGCGGATCTGGGACGCTGGCGAGTAGGCGCCTCGCGCTAACCATTTCCCCTGATGGTCAACGATATCAATGGTTTCACCGAGGCTTGCTTTGCCTTCCATACGGGCAACCGCGCCGGAAAAGACCCAGGGATGACGGCGCAGTAATGATTTCTCGCGCCCTTTGGCTAACACTAAACGTACACTCATAATTTGCTGTTCTGTCGATTTCAGGAAATGGCGCGTAGATTACCACATTCAGCAAGGCGCAATCATCTGCGGATACCGTTGAGCGTTTCGGCACAAAATCAAATCGCTTAGGCACATTACGATATTGCAGCTGGGTTTAGAGTGGGGCTTCCGGTACAGCAGAGGGAGCACCCATGAAAAAGCGCAGTGTGATAGCCATCGCCGCTCTGGCGGCGATGAGTTTTCAGGTTTTAGCAACAACGCCTTTCGACGTCACCAGCCGGGATATTTCCGGCGAAAGGCGGCTGGCGCAACAGCAGGTATTTGAGGGGTTTGGCTGCCACGGTGGGAATATCTCACCGCAGCTGGCATGGAAAAATCCGCCTGCCGGTACGAAAAGTTTTGCCGTCACGGTATATGACCCGGATGCGCCTACCGGCAGCGGCTGGTGGCACTGGACCGTAGCCAATATTCCGGCGAAGACAATGACGCTGCCCGCTGACGCCGGTAACCCGAACGGCGAGAAATTACCTGCCGGCGTTGTGCAGGGGCGTAATGATTTCGGCTATTCTGGATTCGGCGGCGCATGTCCACCCGAAGGGGACAAGCCTCACCGCTATCAGATTACCGTCTGGGCCCTGGACGTGGATAAACTGCCCGTCGACAACAATGCCAGCGGCGCGCTGGTCGGTTTTATGCTCAATAGTCACGTTCTGGCAAAGGCTCAGTTAACAGCAACCTACAGCAGATAAGGATGGCAGGGTGCAGGAGTTTCATTTTCGACATAACCATCTTACCGCGGGTGAAGTGACTGCCAGCAAAATGCATCGCCTGCACCAGGTTAAACTCTTTTTTCCGGCTATTTGTCATATCACTCACGGCACTAAGGTGATAGTTCAGGATGATAACCGCCTGGAGGCGACACGGGATGAGCTCATTATTATCCCGGCCAATACGGCGATGGAGATTATCAATCAGCCTGTAAACGGTCTGTTTCACTCGGATTTGCTGATGTTATCCCCGGAGATCGTCGCCGAGTTTAAGGCGCATTACCTGAAATCCTGGCCGCGCACGACGCTGCATTCGCTCTGCGCCCCGCTGAGCGAGGGATTGGCGTTTATGTGGGACAATCTGCTGCACGCCGTGCGTCAGGATTTACCGGAGGCGCTACAAAAGCATCAGGCTTTCGGCCTTTTGCTGGCCCTGCTGCACGATGGCGTGGCGGGTCCGCTGCTTGTTGAGCGCAACAGTAACCTGACCGAGCAGGTGCGGCAGTTCATTATGCTGTCGCCCTCCAGAGCCTGGACCGCGCAGGATGTCGCCAGCCGTCTGGCCTTAAGCGTGCCGACGCTGCGCAGACGCTTACGTGAAGAGTCGCAGAGTTTTCGCCAGATCGTGGAGGAGGTGAGGATGGCCGTTGCTTTGTCACAGCTCCAGTCAACCCGATTACCAATTGGCGAAATCGCATTACAATGTGGGTATCTTTCCAGCTCTCGTTTCACCGCCCGTTTCCGGCAGCACTATGGCTGTTTGCCGAAAACGCTACGTTAAGGAGAAGAAAAATGTCAAAAGTCTGCACCATTGCCTGGGTTCACGGCGTTGTTCAGGGCGTGGGGTTCCGCTACAGCACCCAGCGCGAAGCGGTTGAGCTTGGGCTCACGGGATACGCGCGAAATAGGGACGACGGCAGCGTTGAGGTGGTCGCCTGCGGCGAAGCGGAGCAGGTCGACAAGCTGGTGGCGTGGCTGAAAGCGGGCGGGCCGCGCAGCGCACGGGTTGATAAGGTGTTAACGGAACCGCATCAACCCGGGCGCGAATACGTAAACTTCGGGATTCGGTATTAAATACACTTCACCGGCTTAGGCAGGCCGGCAATTTTGGTGGCCTGTTTTGCCGGGCCTTTCGGGAACAGACGATACAGATAGCGGCTGTTGCCTTTCTCTTCGCCGAACTTATTGGCCATGGCTTTGACCAGCATGCGGATCGCCGGAGAGGTGTTGAATTCAAGATAGAACTCGCGGACAAAACGCACCACTTCCCAGTGTTCGGGGGAGAGGGTAATCCCTTCGTTTTCCGCAATTTTCTCCGCCAGCGGCTCGCTCCAGAGCGTCGTATCTTTCAGATAGCCTTCGCTATCGGTCTCAATTTCCTGGCCTGCAAAAATGAACATAATCTTCTGTCGTCTGTGAAAAAAACGGCGACAGTGTAGCAAAAAAGCCGCCGAAGGATAAGCCGTGCCCTACAGGAGCAGTTGCAGCAGATTGTTGGCATTAAGCTTTTTCAGCGCGTTGCATTTATGGGTTGAAACCTGCTTCTCAGACATACGCGTCACGATGGCAATGTGGCGTACCGGCAAGCCGGTAAGCATCAGATCGAGCACGTTGAATTCAAGGCCGGTAAGACAGCAGTCAAGACTTCGGACGCGGCGAGGCTCTTTTGCCAGCAAATATGCCGCATCAGCGACGGCGATCCGGTCATCGATGATATAAAGGGTCAACGTACTGAAACGCTTGCGTAAATGCGTCGCCAGCGCCCACCCCTTTTCATTGCAGACCAGATACAGGCTGCCTTGCCAGCGGGCGGCTTCCAGTCTGAGCAAAATGTTTATCAATGCCTGATGCGTACCCGCCACGGAAAAACGGCAGCGTACGACAACCACGCGGCGGGTAAGCAGCGCTGGCTGCCATTGCACGGTGTCGCTTTGGACCTCTGGCTGAACGCCCCGACGCAGCAGCGCGTAGCGCAACCCTTCGGCGTAAAATCGATTATTGTCGAGAATAGCGTAACTCACGGTGACCTCGTTATAACGTGCTGGGCGTATAGATAACGCGCAGCGTGCCGGTATAGTCGCCCGCGTTTTTGCTGCTGGCGGCAAACGCTGGGGTTTTCAGGATAATAGGGGCAGGGATGCACAATACGCTCTCGCGTCCGCCGGGCAGCACGACCTGACGCAGATGCTGCGGATCGTTCGTGCCTTGCCAGACCAGGGTTTTACCGTTCGCGACGGCTTCGGTTGCGCCTGTTATTGGATTGGTGACGGAGACCCGATAATCGAGACGATCCCGCGCATCGGTCTGGCTACCGCCGCGTCGCCTGATAGAAAACGCGCCTTCGGCACGATCCGCTGAGGGGAGTCCGTCATCCTCAAAGCGAAGATAGGCGCGGGTGCTGGTACTGTTTTTGCCGTCGTAAAGGCACATATCCAGCGAGTTTTCACCCTGGATCTCACTACCTCCCGGCCGCCCCGGGAAGTTGGTCAGGTTGAGGTTAACGACGGGCGTTGAGTGCGGAAAGGCCGGCAGATAAATCTGCTGATTACCCGGATCGACCACCTCAATGCGAATGTTTGCCTGCCACCTGGCGATGGTGAGGTAGCCAGGGCATCCGACGTTTACGTCATTGAAGTTTCCGCCACAGTCGGCGCTCCCCCATTGACGCAGGTTCTGCTTCAGCGTTGCGGTCCAGATCCCCGGCAGGGCGAGCTTATCCAGTTCGCTTTTCACAATATAGAAATCGAAATAGGGTTCTCTGTTCCAGGCGCTGAGATCGCCCGTTCCCCCCGTGACAAAGCTGGCAAAGGTAAAGACTTTATTGTTGATAAACATGTAGTGATCGCCATATACCTTGATATCCACCGTCTTGCTGGTGAGGGCATGCGTGAAACGTAAATTGATGGCATAGGGCGCGGCCGGGTTAGCTGAGAACCAGACCGGTGAGTTCATGCAGGCCCCGTTCGTGGTATCAGTTCGGGACTCACAGGTCAGGGTATTACGTCCCCACTTTTGCGGGTCGGCGAGGTCATAGCCGCCCGATTCATGAAACCAGATATCGAAACGCGCAGGCGATGCCGTACGATCGAAGCTGATCCCAACGCTGGTGTTTCGTCCCGCAGGGGCGCCCGCCAGCGCCTGGCCTGTCCACAGGCTTAAGAACAGTAATATAAAGAAGCACTTAATCACATCATTTCCCTTTAGTGAGGTTGTCGGCGTTCATGGCAGTTGGACCGGCAGGTACCGATCGTCCGGCGAGCATCAGCTGCGCCTGCTGCTGGACGGCATCCGGCAGGGCGGAGAAGGTTAACTCCCGGCAAGGAATGGAACCGACATAGCGCACCACGTCGCGCATACTTTTCACGTTGAGTTCGCACTGATAAAACTGCTGCTGGCGCACCAGGTAGAGGTTATGCAGCAGGGCATCGCTCTGGGCGCTGAATCCGCCGTTGCCAAGATCGCTCCAGCCGTTAACGTTCAGCGGCACGCCACCGATAAACGGCGAATGACGCTCGTCGGTTAACTGGCCGAGCCAGGTGTAGCTTGCGGTGGTTTGCACATCCCGACGCAGCAGTTTGCCAGGCACCATAAACAGCGTTCTGCTGCCTGAACCTTGCGTGATCTCACTGCTGGCTCCCCGGGATACGTCCAGCGATTCGTTAATCGTCAACGTTGTCTGCTGGTAGCCCGGCACTGCGAAGAGGGCGCGGCTATTGCCCGGAATGTCTGCGCTCCCGCTGTTATCCAGCGACACGGCAACGCTAGGAGCCTGGGTATCTTCCGGTGTGGCAACGTTAACCGCGACGGCGGAAGCAGGACGACCGTCGCTCCAGCGTCCCAGCCACAGGCCAGAACGCGACAGCGCAAGGGTCGAGCTGTAGTTGCCGCTGCTGCTCAGCGTATGGCGACGATCCTGTCGATCCCAGGCGTCGCTGACGGTCAGGCTGCCGTTGCCGTATCGCCCGCCCTGGCGCGTATAGGCTGAGGTATTCAGCGAGTCGCTGTTAATGCCCGACGCGCTTAGACCATACTCGTTTTCGCCGCGTGCATCGGCGTACCAGTTATGCGCCACGTTGTAGCTCAGCTGATTTTTTTCACGCTGCTGGTGCTGCCAGGTCGCGCCCAGAGAGGTATAGCTCGACGCATCGCCCTGACGGTTATGCGCCATGGACAGGCTCACGCTAAGGTAGCCGCCTTTGTCCCTGCCGTCGCGGGCGTCATCGTGACGCATGAACAGGTTAATGCTGCTGTTAATGTTCAGGCCTCGGGTGCTAAAGGCATTGCTCAGCCCTCCCTGCCAGGCGCGCGAGCGCGAGCGGGTCATATAGACCGATTCCCACGGCAAACCCGCATCGTGGCGATCGTCGCTGTCCGGGAGCTCCCGACGTGAAACGTACCGTCCTTCGTTGCGGTTATCCGAATATCCGAGGCTCGCATACCAGGCGCCGACAGGGACGGAAAACATCACCGAGAGGGTGCGATAGCAGCCGTTCACGGCGTCAAACCCCGCGCTTCGGGTGTTGCAGTTTTCCGCTGATAGCGCGTTGCGATAGAGGCTCAGCGAAAAACCGTCGTTGTAGCTGATTTGCTGAATATTGCCGCGCTGGCCTTCGCTGCCGTAAAGGTAGCTAAACCGGGTACTCAGCACGCCGTCGATCGGGCCCGCGTTGAAGCCCCGGCTCCAGTCGAGCGCATTTTCCAGGAAACGCTGGTTTTTCTTTATCGTTGCTCCGCTGGTCAGCGCCAGGGTCGGGGTGACGGGCATGCGTACGCCCGCCTGCGCAACCGCGCTGCGTTCTTCGTTCCGATCGCTATTGTCGGTTTCACCCGCCTGCAGGAACCACTCGACGCGGTCGAATGGCGTAATGCCGGTTCGGGTAAACGGCACCTGCTCGGTACGCGTCAGCCGGTTATTTTCATAGACCGACAGCGTGACGGTGTAGCTCCCGTCCGGAAACGAGCGCGTGTCGAGGGTTTGCGCCCCGGCATTCAGATAAAAGCTGGCCAGCAGCTGATTGCCACGGCGGGCGTCGATACGCGCGTCATGGGAAAGAAGTACGGTGACAGGCGTTCCCTTTGACTGCTGAACCGGATTAATCCACGCCCGTGTTGAACCCGTGCGCAGACCGCGAATTTTGCCCAGCGGCAGCTGGCTGAGGTTGATATTCCCGCCGGCATTACTGAACAGATCGCGGGTATCCATCTCGCCCAGCTGGACATAGTACTGACGCAGGATATCCTGGCGGAACCAGGCGTTGTTGACGGTGATTTCCTGCTGCTGCTGGTGCCTTGAACGCTGTCCCAGCCAGGTCCAGTCGAGGTTAACATAGCCGTCCTGCGTGAGCGCCAGCGCGCCATTGCCCTGTACGGTGGCTGACTGATAATCCCTGTCGGCAACAAAATTAATATTCTGCTGATGGATCAGCGCATTTTCGGTGTCCTGCGTGGGCTGATACCACTGATTTTCCGCGGTAGCTTTAGGCAGATATTTCTTGTCCAAAAACAGGCTAATGCGGGCGTTATTCTCGTCATAGATAATGGCCGCGCGGTCGGTATCAATGTAATCGCAGCCCGCTGCGGAGCCGTTGCTGCTGCAGGCCAGGTTGCCGTTACGGGCAAGCGGAACGGCCAGCGCGGCAGACACGGTGCCAACGAGAGCAGGGTCGTCGTTAAACCGGTGTTTGATGGCCGCTACAACGGTTTCAGGTGCGACAAAACTGACCGTTTCAAGCGTGATATCCGTTTCAAAAAGTCCAAGCGACTCGCCGTAGAGGTTGACCTCTGTCCACAGGCGCTGCGTTTTCGCCAGATCTTCAAAACCTGCCGGGACGGCCATCCCGGCGCAGGCGAGTTGGATGGATGCGGGTAACAAAGCAACAAAGAGGAGAGTATTTCTGTGAAACGCCATGAACGAGCCTCGACATCATCCTGACGTCAGAGGGCGGGCACCCTCTGACGTTATTCCTTAGGTGCTGTGGTGTTACGCACCGCCTTCCGTGGTAGTCGCCTGCGTCAGCATCAGGCTGACAACGCCGCTGTACTGACCGGTTTTCAGAATGCCTTTGGTGGTCTGAGAAATGGTCAGCGGCAGTACCGCTGAACCGTTTTCAATGCTTCCCGGGAACAGTTCGGTACCGGTATATTCCACATCGGCGGTAGAGAGGGTTTTATCGCCCAGCTTCACCGTCATTGGGATGGTCTCAGCACCGTCGGCATTTGCCAGCTTCGCGGCGCTTACCAGACGGACTTTCACGTTGCTGGTGGCGGAGTTAGACCACACCTTGGTATTCAGGCGATAGCTTTCCAGACCGCGGCCTGGCAGGTACTGCATATCGATGCTTGCCGGCAGCGGCGTGTTATCGGCCTGGGTCATATCCAGCTGTGAATCAACGCTGGCGTTGACGGTAATATCTTTTTGGATCGCCAGCGCGCTAACGGACGTGGTCATCGCGGCAACAATCATCAGAGGTTTAAAGTACTTACGCATTGATATCTCCATATTTACAAATGAGCACCCTGGCTCTTTAAACAAACCCTTTGGGGTCTTTACGGTAACGTCGTGTTATTGCACGACGGGTAAATCAGCTTCTTCAGCGGTTTTATTCACCCAGTTGAAGTAGCGGAATTTATATTTCTGGCCTTGTGTATTTGTGAGCGTTTTTAATTTCCGTTCGGTATCCGGATAAATCGTCGCGTCTTCTTTAACCCATTTACACGACGAATCTGCGTCACAAATACCGATCTCTCTCAGCGGCACGCGCAGCGTACCGTTGTTTTTTAACGTGCCCCTGCGAGGGTCTATCGAGAGTGAAACCACACTTTTTTCCGGGGCGAGGTGGATCAGGGCGCCCCAGATCACATTGACGCCCAATGTCGCCGTCGCAGCCGGGCTTTCTGCCTTGCCGGGAATAATGCTGTCAGGCTGCTTAACCCCTTCAAAATAGACGCGCCAGGTGGTCTCTTTTTCCGGTGGCGTAAGCGATACCAGACGAACGACGCGCATTGCGCCTGCCGCGAGAGCAAATTTTTCGGGCGTGACAACAACGCCACCTTCTTTCCACGAGGCCACATCAATCTCTTTTTCCTGGGCCGTGCCGGGATTAAGAATTTTCTTTTGCCTCACCCGAATGAACTGAATATCATCCGTTTTCGACGCTACCTTAATTTGTGCCGCACCGGACCTGTCCACATTCAGTTCCATGGGGTACACGCTCATATTGGCCATTGCCATTTCTGAGAAAAATGGCAATGACAGCGCGGCGACATAAAAGGCGGTTGTCATGTTCACTCTATTTTTCTGTTTCACATTCAGTCTGCCTGCTCTGAGTTCATCGGCGGCGCGTTAACACCAGGACACCGTCTGCTTTCGTATTGCTTCAGGGCAGGGAAACTTTAACCAGAACAGCGGTTTGTGAAAATTTGTATTAATTAACTCGTTAAATACAGGTTTTTATCCTGCTTTTCTGTCTTTAAGGTTGTATAGTTAAGCGAAAATACCGCGGCCAGGGATAGGAAGAAAATTCCTTCTGATGAAAAAATAAGCAGGTCAGGAGGCGGTTTTCATGTCGATGTACCAGGGATTAAAAAAGCATGCGGTAACAGCCGAGAATAAAAGATGTTTTTTATATGCAATAATTCGTTGTTATTCGATCCTGAAGCACATGCAATAAGTCTTGTTGGACAACCAGAATCTGTATTAACGCTTTCGGCGCCAGCCGTGCGGCTTTTGCAGGAATTTATAAAACACAAAGGGCACGACCTGAGTCGGGAGGAATTGATCACTCGCGTTTGGGAGGAATTTGGCTTTACGCCATCGGGAAATAATCTCAATAAAGCGGTAAGCGAATTACGTAAAAGCTTCCAGTCTCTGGGAGAGGGGCACGAATTTATTGTGACCGTACCCCGTTACGGATTTCGCTTTGATGCTGAGGTGATTTTTCAGCCGGGGGAGAATATTCCATCCGTCGATCCGCAACCCTCGGTCGCACCGCAAGAAGTAAAGCCTCAACGCGCCTCCATGAAAAAATGGGCGATTGTGGCCGTATTGATCGTCGCTGCGCTGGGGACGAGCCTCTACTTCAGCCGACAGCAGGGGATTTTCATTCCGGCGAAACTCAAGCCGGTTAAGGAAAAAATCGCGCGTTGCAGCATCTGGATTATCAACGATCACGGACGACCGCTGGTGCTATCGAAATTAGCGGAGCGGCTGGAGGCTAATAACGTGGCGTGCGGACGGGAGGAGTACGACATTTATTATTTCAGCGCCCGTTTTACTATTTCCGCTGCAGATGAGGTGTTTATTGGTGCCTGTCCGGTCAGCAAAACCAGCCTGTGTAAAACCATACGTTATAAAAGCGGGGCACAAAAATGAAAATAAAACTTCTTTTTGGCGTGGGCGGTGTCCTGGTTGGTTGTTCGCTGGCATTTTTTTACTATTCCGGCAGCGTGGGTAAAAAGGATGTGCTGGCCTGCAGCACTGAATTTAATTTCACGCGCAATGAGGGAAAAGCCAGTGAAGTGAAGGTCAATACCGTTGCCCAGTTCTATTTTCATCGGGACGGTACCGGGTTGACCACCTATAAAGGCGCGGCAAGGGCTGGCGGGCAATGTTTGATCGTTGACAGGGATGTGGATTTTACCTGGCAGCAGCGGGACGATGATAACGTCATCGTATTGAGCTACACCAAAACCTGGCGTCGGCACAATGACAATACGCCTGATGCTCAGTGGGGTAGCTTCGCCAATCCGACCGCACGCTACTACCTGACGATCTCTGAACTCTCGCCTTCCGTGTGGCTGATTCAGGACCGGCGCTATCCCACCTATATTTGCCGGGGTGAGTAGGGCATAAAAAAAGGAGAATGCCACAGGCATTCTCCTTTTTCGTATCCGTTGTGCTTAATCGCGGCTGGCGAAGCCCAGGATGCTCAGCAGGCTGACGAAGATGTTGTACAGCGACACATACAGGCTCACGGTGGCGCGGATATAGTTCGTCTCGCCGCCGCGAATGATGTTGCTGGTTTCAAACAGGATCGCGCCTGAAGAAATCAGAATAAACACGGCGCTGATTGCCAGATGCAGGGCAGGCAGCTGCAGGAAGATGTTTGCCACCATGCCCACCAGCACTACCACAACACCCGCCATCAGCATACCGCCGAGGAAGGACATGTCCTTACGCGTGGTCAGCACGTAGGCCGAGCAGCAGAAGAACACCAGCGCGGTGCCGCCCAGCGCCATGCCGATAAGATCACCCATACCGGCAGACAGATACGCATTCAGCATCGGCCCCAGGATGTAGCCCAGGAAGCCGGTGAAAGCAAACGCGGACAGGATGCCGACGGGCTTGTCAGCGGTTTTGTAGGTCAGGAACATCAGACCATACATACCCACCAGCGTCAGGATCAGCCCCGGAGACGGCAGCATCAGCACGGTGCTGGCGGTGGCGGTGATCGCTGAGAAAGCCAGCGTCAGGCTGAGCATGAAATAGGTATTGCGCAGCACCTTGTGGGTGCTGAGTAGCGATGTGCGGTCGCGTGAAGAAGTAATTATACGATCCATGAGTCACTCTCTTATGACAGATGTAATTAGTGGAAAGAATAGGAAACGGCACGCCAGTCTTAAAGTGGTTTTACCCATCTTTACTCAGCACGTTAGCGCTGGAGGCGGTTATTTCTTCTGCAGAAATCCGTTTCGCCAGTATGAACAGCGGTTTGCGACAATTTACCAGATCAAGCTCTTATAGGTTACTGAAAAATATTGCGTTATTACCATTCGAACGCTAAGAGTTATTTCCGGATCGTCATAAAACAGACTATAAGGCGAAGGAAATGAAACCACAAACACGCACTCACTTTACGCTCTCTTTGTTAACCGCAGGGATCCTGTGCGCCAGCACGGCAGCCTGGGCGGCTAACGTGCCGACAGGAACCGCGCTGGCCGACAAACAGGAACTGGTCAGAAACAACGGCAGTGAACCGGCTTCGCTCGACCCGCATAAAGTCGAAAGCGATGTCGAATTCAATATTATCAGCGATTTATTCGAAGGGCTGGTCAGCGTCTCCCCGACAGGCGAAGTCCAACCGCGACTGGCGGAAAAATGGGAGAACAAGGACAACACCGTCTGGACGTTCCATTTGCGCCCGGGCATCACCTGGAGCGACGGCACGGCGATTACCGCTGAGGATGTGGTCTGGAGCTGGCAGCGCCTGATCGATCCGAAAACGGCTTCGCCGTATGCCAGCTATCCGGGCAACATGCATATCGTCAACGCGGCCGATATTGCTCAGGGGAAAAAAGCGCCCGATACGCTGGGCGTAAAAGCGATTAACGACACCACGCTGGAAGTGACGCTCACGCAGCCAAACGCGGCCTTCCTCGCGATGCTGGCGCACCCGTCGCTGGTGCCGGTGGATAAAGTGCTGATTGGCCGCTTCGGGGATAAGTGGACCAAGCCGGAGCATTTCGTGAGCAGCGGGGCGTATAAGCTGTCGCAGTGGGTGGTCAACGAACGCATCGTGGCAGAGCGCAACCCGCGCTACTGGGATAACGCGCATACCGTGATTAACAAAGTCACCTACCTGCCCATCACCTCTGAGGCCTCGGATGTGAACCGCTATAAGGCGGGCGAAATTGACATCGTGTACACGGTGCCGATCAACCAGTTTGCCCAGCTCAAGAAAACCCTGGGCAGCGAGCTGGACGTTTCACCTCAGCTGGCGACCTATTACTACGAATTCAATACCACCCGGCCGCCGTTTAACGACGCGCGCGTGCGTAAGGCGCTGAACATGGCGCTGGATAAAGACATCATTGCCGGAAAAGTATTAGGGCAGGGGCAGCGCCCGGCGTGGCTCATCAGCCAGCCGGATATCGGCGGCGTGAAGCTACAGAACCCGGATTACGCCAGCTGGCCGCTGGACAAGCGCATCGCGGAGGCGAAAAAGCTGCTGAACGAGGCCGGATATAACGCCAGCCATCCTCTGAGCTTCAACCTGCTCTACAACACCTCTGAATCGCACCAGCGCATCGCGATTGCGGCCAGCTCCATGTGGAAGAAAAACCTTGGCGTGGAGGCAAAGCTGCAAAACCAGGAGTGGAAAACCATGCTGGATACCATGCACACCCACAACTTTGACGCGGTGCGGTACGCGTGGATTGCCGATTACGACGATGCGGCGACCTTCCTGAACAACTTCCGCACGGGCGACAGCGAAAACACCAGCCAGTACAGCAATCCGGAATACGATCGGGCGCTGCTCGATGCCGCAAAAGCCAAATCAGCGGAAGAGCGGGGTAAGTTCTACCAGCAGGCGGAAGATCTGCTGGGGCGTGATGTGCCGGCTATTCCGGTTTATCACTACGTCCGCACCCACCTGGTGAAACCGTGGGTAGGCGGATTTACGCCGGATAAGCTGGGGTACTATTTCACGAAAGACATGTACATCAAAAAACACTAGGCCTGTGCTGATAAAATCGTCGATGTGTCGTCAGTTCAACCGATTAAACACGTTTTGACTATTTTTACAGCGAACGAGTGAAGCCACTCTTTACAGCACGCGGTGAGGTGTTTATAGTTCGCCTCACTTAGGAAGTGTGGCCGAGCGGTTGAAGGCACCGGTCTTGAAAACCGGCGACCCGAAAGGGTTCCAGAGTTCGAATCTCTGCGCTTCCGCCAGATATAAACCCCAGGTTACTCGTTAACCTGGGGTTTTTCTTTTGCCTTAACGCGGGTTTGTCTGTCACCAGATTCTGGCCATTCCTTCGCTTTCCGGGCGAACGAACGTAAAACCAAATTTTGCATAAAGCTCAGGCACATCCGCCATTAAACAAACGTAGGCCCCTTTACAGGCATGGGTATCCAGCCAGGCTACAAGCGTTTCCATAATGACTCTGCCAAGCCCTTTTCCCTGATAAAGGGGATCAACGGCGACATCGACAATATCGAAATTCAACGCACCGTCCCCCACGATTCGCCCCATACCCACTGGTTTACCCTCATAAAGAATATGCATGCCGTAACAGCTGCCAGGCAGTGCTTTCCGGGCTGCCTTCAGAGGACGAGGGCTGAGGCCCGAGATTTCGCGCAGCCGACAAAACGCTTCTGCAGTGGGGACGGTCTCAACAACGGTATAGTTATCAGGCATAAAAAAGCTCCAGTCAGTGTCCATCAGGGGATCCCAGTCTGGCAGTAAAACTGACTAAACACGATTTTTAGGATCGATCCGCCTCACACTTTTAAGACTCTGCTATTTCCCTGTAAAAAACAGGCGTTATCATTCATCCCGTAAATATATTGCTATCTCTTACCGAGGCTTTGATGCTGGAGAATGTTTTCATCAGATAATCAGTTTCCCGCCCTTTTCAGGACGGACTGGTTATCGCTGCGCTTAAACCTTACGCGCGCACCTGCGGGTGTGGGCTCGTTTTTACGCATGATGATTACACAGGTTTTCCAGTATGAATTTATCCCGTCAGGAACAACGCACCTTACACGTTCTCGCCAAAGGTGGACGTATTGTGCACGTCCGCGACAGCTCTGGCCGCGTCACTTCCGTAGAGTGCTACACCCGTGAAGGGTTGGTGCTGAGCGACTGCACGCTTAGCGTCTTTAAAAAACTCCGCACCAAAAAGCTGATCCGTTCCGTGAACGGGCAGCCTTACCGCATCAACACTACCGGGCTGAACAACGTTCGCGCCCAGCTGGATAATCGCTAAGGAGAAGTGATGAATACACCTTACACAGATAGCTACGACCGCGCTTTTTTGCTCGATACCATGATGGGCCCAAACGCCATGCGGCTTACCGAGGAGCTGGTTGCTCAACTGCAGATTGATCCAGGAATGCGCATACTCGATCTCGGCTGCGGGAAAGGGATCTCTTCTATCCTGCTCGCCGAAAAATATGACGCCACGGTTTTTGCCGCCGATCTATGGATTACGCCGAGCGAAAACGCAGCGCGTTTCAGCGAACGGGGTCTGGACGGAAAAATTTTTCCGCTACGGGTTGATGCCACGAAAGCGATCCCGTTCGCGCATGATTACTTCGACCTGATCGTGAGCGTGGATGCGTATCAATACTTTGGCAACAATGACGCCATGCTGGGCACGCTGCTACCTTTCCTGAAACCCGGAGGACATATTGCGGTTGCCGTTCCCGGGTTTATCGGGGAATACAGCGAAACGCATCTTCCGGAGGTGGTTAAGCCTTTCTGGACGCCAGAGTGGTATTTCTATCCGCTCTCCTGGTGGAAAGCGCTGTGGGAAAAAGAGCCCGGTTCGGTTCTGACCACCGTGCGGGAGATGGATACCTGCCAGCAGGCGTGGGATGAGTTTATGCAATGCGAGATCGCCCAGGAGATGATGGTACCCATTATGGACGCGGGCGCCGGGACTTATTTCAACATGATCCAACTGGTTGCGCAGAAGCGCTAAAAGCTCATAAACAACGCCACCCTCGGGTGGCGTTCATGCATTGAATTGTGCAAATGTAGGCCGGGTAAGCGCAGCGCCACCCGGCAAGAAACGCGGCGTTATGAGCGGATAAAGGCCAGAATGTCCGCGTTGATGGTGTCCGCATGGGTGGTATGCATCCCGTGCGGGAAGCCCGGATAAATTTTCAGTACGCTGTTCGCCAGCAGTTTATCCTGCAGCAGGGCAGCGTTTTTATACGGCACGACCTGATCGTCATCGCCCTGCAACACCAGAACGGGAACCGTGATGGTTTTCAAATCTTCCGTCTGGTCGGTCTCTGAAAACGCCTTAATCCCCTCGTAGTGGGCCTTAGCGCTGCCGATCATCCCCTGACGCCACCAGTTCTGGAGCGTACCCTGTGAAACGTCCGCGCCCTCCCGGTTAAAGCCGTAAAACGGGCCGCTGGCGACGTCGAGGTAAAACTGGGCGCGGTTAGCCGCCAGCGCTTTGCGGAAGCCGTCGAAAACCTCAATAGGCGTTCCGCCTGGGTTCGCGTCCGTTTTGACCATCAGCGGCGGCACGGCGCTGACGAGTACCGCTTTGGCGACGCGACCCTGCGGTTGTCCATACCGGGCAACATAGCGGGCGACCTGGCCGCCGCCGGTGGAGTGACCGACGTGTACTGCATTGCGCAGATCCAGGCTTTCAACCACGGCCGACGCGTCGGACGCATAATGATCCATGTCGTGGCCTTCGCTCACCTGGTCCGAACGCCCGTGACCACGGCGATCGATAGCGATAACGCGATAGCCTTCTGCGAGGAAGAAGAGCATCTGGTTATCCCAGTCATCGGCACTCAGCGGCCAGCCGTGGTGGAAAACAATGGGTTGAGCCTCTTTTGGGCCCCAGTCTTTGTAGTAAATATTGACGCCGTCTTTCGTTGTTACGAATGCCATACCGCAGACTCCTCTGTTAAAGGCAAAACGATCCCCGGCTGAGCGCACAGCGAATCATTAATGCCTTAATTAAGTTGGCTTTTTTCTGTTTCCCGTACCGACAGTACTCCTAAAGTGTAGGAGAAATAGTAAAAGCGGTTGGTTTCATTGCTGTTAAAGGCATCCATTGCCAGCCCTATCATCGTTCTCCCGGCGTTACCCGCTTGCGGGTATACATCGCCTTGTCTGCGCTATTGAGCAACGTATCGGCATCACCCGCGTCATGAGGAAAGCGGGCAATGCCAATACTGCCGGAGATGGTAATCACCTGTTCGTTAATCAAAAAAGATTGTGCCAGCGCGGCGCTGACCTTTTCCGCCGTTTGTGTGGGTAAGGGATCGGCGGGGGTTAAATCGGGGAGCAGGGCGACAAACTCATCGCCGCCGAGGCAGGCCACCGTGTCACCTTCGCGCAGTACGCTTTGCAGACGAAATGCCACCAGCCGCAGCAGCTCGTCGCCGACGGCATGACCATGGAGATCGTTCACCGGTTTAAACCGGTCGAGGTCGATAAACAGCAGCGCCACTTCTTTATCGTGGGCGATAGCCTGGGCGATCGCCAGCTCCAGACGGTTAACCAGTAATCTCCGGTTCGGTAAACCCGTCAGGGCATCAAAGTTTGCATGCAGCCACGCGATATGTTCACGCTGTTTGCGATCGGTAATATCGCGAATAAAGGCTGAAAATATTTGCTTACCCGCTTGCTGATGCGGCCATATCGAGAGCTCAATAGGGAACTCGCCTTTGGTGCGATGCAGCGCAGCGATCTCGATAGTGCGGTTGAGAATATTCGACGGTTGCCCGGCCTGGAAGCGCATCAGGCCGCGTGCGTGCTGCTCGCGAAACGCTTCTGGTACGATCATCTTGCCAAGGCTGTTGCCTGTCGCTTCTTCCGCTGACCAGCCGAACATTCGCTCTGCCGCCTGGTTCCAGTTCACAACGTTACCGGCATGATCGATGGTAATCACCGCATCCTGCGCGGTTTCAACCAGCTGACGGTGGTACTCTTCACTCTCTTCCAGCGCCTGCTTCATCGACTCTATCTGGCTAATGCTCTCCTGCAGCTCGCGGTGCATTTCCGCCAGCGAAAGGGAGAAGAAGCGGATCCGCTCTTCAACGGACATATTTTTCATTTCTGAATAAAGATCGCTGGCGGTACGTGGCGGCATACTGAATTCCTGACAAAAGAGTTAGGTACCTATCAATTATGGCGCTTTAGATAACTTTTTGTATCGGGAGTGTGGCTAGGCAGCGGTAGGGGGCTTGCAGGTAATTTGGGCAGCAGCAATAAAACAGGCTCTGGAGCATGCCTCCAGAGCCTTCCGGGTTAGCGGTTTTCTTCAATATAGCGGGCCAGGTCCGCCGGAGTTTTTAGCACCGTCGCCACGTCAGTTGGTGGGATCATGCAGCCGTAAATGTCCTGCACTTCCAGCACCATATCGACCGCCAGGATGGAGTCGAGAATGTCGGATTCAATCAGTTCATCGTGAAAGCCCACCTTACGGGATAACACTTTTTCGAACAGGGCGAGAATTTCTTGTTCCATAATTTTTCCTGGAGTCATTAATTTGTGCGGGCGTAAGCGTCCAGCAGCTTGCGGTCAATTTTGCCGTTAGGATTCAGCGGCAAAGCGTCTTTTACGATAATTTGTGAAGGCACCATATAGTGCGGTACGACCTTCGAAAGCGATGTTTTGATGGTGTCCGGCGCCATATCCGTCACGCAGAACGCGGCAATGCGCAGCACGCTGCCGCAGGATTTCATCAGCGGCAGGACCACCGCTTCGTTGATGCCGGACATGGCCAGCAGGCGGTTCTCGATCTCGTTGATTTCAATACGGTAGCCGTTCAGTTTGACCTGGCTGTCGTTGCGGCCCTGACAGTAGATCAGCCCCGCCTCATAGCCCAGATCGCCGGTCCGGTAGCCGCGAAACGCTTCATCTTCCCGACGGAGTAATTTCGCCGCGTTCTCCTGCGGCAGGCCGAGATAGCCGCGCATGACGTTTTTACCCCAGATAATCAGCTCGCCGTCGGCGGAAATTTCCATTTTGCTCTCAGGCATCATGACGCCCACCGGCAGCACGGCGCTGTCGCTGTTCAGGATCGCATCCGTGATTTCAACCACGGTCGTCGCAATCGTCGCTTCCGTTGGGCCATACGAGTTAATGATTTTGGCCTGCGGGAAGCGGCGGCGAAGCTGTTTAACCAGCGCTTTATTGAGCACTTCGCCAATGAAGATAAAGACGTTGAGCGCGGGCAAATACTCGCTGTTGAACTGCGGGGAAAGCAGCTGCTGGTATGCAAAAGAAGGGGTGGAAACCCAGGCGGAGACCGCGTTGCTTTTCAGTCGCTCCAGCCAGTTCTCTTTCTGAATGTCCTCTTTGGCGTTCAGCACGATGTGTCCGCCCATCGCCAGATTCGCCAGCAAAGGGATCAGGGAGAGGTCAAAGCTGAATACCGCGTGGTTCATCAGGACCGGTTTTTCCGGCAGTGAAAAGTCCTGGCTGACCCATTTCATGAAGTGCCATACGCTTTCACGCCCAATCTGTACGCCTTTAGGTTTACCGGTGCTGCCTGAAGTAAACATGATGTAGGCCAGATCCTGCTCCTCCAGTACCTTGCCCGGTTCCCCGGTGGCGATGAACTGCCGGGTCGCGACGTCGTAATAGTAAGGGGCGCTGGCCAGATGGCAGATCTCCCGGAGGCGCTCCTGCGGATAGATGCAGTCCACCGGGATGTACGGAATGTTGTGCAGCAGGCAGCTATAAATCGCCACGGCGAAATCGGCCTGCTGGTGTCCGTACAATACGACCGGCGTACCGGCAACAGGCTGGCAGCGCTGATAGCGCTGCGCCCAGTCCGTCACGGCAGCAGAAAGCTGTAGCCAGCTTAAGGCTTCGTCGCTGCCGCTGATGGCCAGCTGCTGCGGGGAGGCGGGATCGCACAATGCCGCACGTAAGAAATCCTGCAGTTCCTGAAGATCGGAGTGATTTTTCATAGAGGTGACATTCCACTAAAGATGTAAAGGGATCCCGCGGCGCTTCCCAGCGTCAGAATTCGCCCTAAAAACGCAACGGCCGGATACTGCAGGCCGCGGTGCAATGCCGGGCTGCGTTTGGCTGACCACAGCAGCATATTGTGAGCGACGGAAATCGCGCCAAACAGCGCGCCGCTGATGACGTAATGGCGTTCCAGGCCATTCCATGCCCCCATGCAGAATAAGGTGCAAAAAATACCGATATTTTGCGCCAGCGTTTTGTTCTGACGGAAAAAGTTGAATTTCATCAAGTTCATATAAACGGGCATAAAGACCACATCGCGCAGCCATTCAGACAGGCTGATGTGGAAGCGGCGCCAGAAATCCTGCGGGTTCTTTGCCAGAAGCGGCATGTTAAAGTTTGCCGGAATGCTGAGCCCAAACAGGCGGCCCGCGCCGATGGCCATATTGCTGTAGCCCGCAAAATCAAAGTACAGGTAGGTGCTGTAGGCAATCGACATCACCACGCCCACGGTCAGCGTAAACGGCTTATGGCTCCAGGGCTGCACGACAAGCGAATCAATCAGCATGGCAAACAGGAACTTCTGGACAATGCCGGTAATGATTTGCTCCAGCGCGACTAAAAACTGTTCGCGGTTAAGGGCAAATACGGGCTTGCTGACGTCACTCATCCACGTCCGCCAGCGGTACATTGGGCCGGCCAGGATAATAAAGGGCATAAACAGATAACAGAAATAGTGCAGGAAATTCTGACCTTCTTTTTTACTGCGATAGAGCAGCACGTCCAGCGCGCGGAACGTCATAAAAGAGAGGCCGATCATGCCCCAGTGGTTATTTAAATGTAATTTCACCAGCAGTAGCGGCAATAATGTCAGAACGACCGCCTGCCACGTTTTTAACCATCCCTTCTCTTTAAGCGTGGCAAAAACATAAAAGCTGAAAAAAACGGCGGCGGGGACAATATAATCGCCCTGAAATATATATCCCCATCCCAGCGCCGTTAACACCGAGAGCGCAGATAACCAGGTCAGACGATGGCGCAATACGCGATTAACCAGCGCAAACGCCAGCGCGGATGAAAACAAATAAACAAAAAACATTCCTGAGCTGTACATCATTCGGCCTCAGAACTTTTGATATTCAAAATGCAGCTGCATGCTCATGCTGTCATCGACAGAGGTCCACGCGACGATGGTGATCGCCAGCAGGAGATAAAGGAAAAAAAGACGGATCGCGATTTTCATCATTTAAAACTCTGTGCAATAAAGCGAATCATAGGAACCCAGGCCAGTTCGGAAGGGTGCAAACGATCCCAGTTCCAGCCATTCTGATAAGGCATGGCGTACATATCTAAATAAGGGATCTGGTTTTTTTCCAGAATGGTTTTTATTTGTTTATCAACCGGACGGAAGGTATCGGTATTGTAAAGCGCCCAGGGGTTAACCGGGTCGACGATAGCAATCACCTGCACGTGGTGTTCTTTAAGCAGCTGGACGGTTTTACTGAAGGCGGCGATTTGCGCAGGCACGACCGGCGTGTCATCCCACTGCTGCCGCGTACTGTCCTCCTCGTAAATCGTTTTGTCCATCCACAGGGTGGCCGCGCTCTGCTGGCGTTTTTTATTTAACTCGCGCGCATTCGCCAGCTCTTTATCCCAGTCGGGGGCAATGTGGGCGGCTGGCTGCTGCGGCCAGGGCTGTACCGTCTGGGGCGTGATGTTGAGCAGCGCCAGCCAGTCGTTTTTTATCAGGGTGCAGACGTTGGCAAACTGGAAGCTCAGCTCGTCCCACATCAGATCGGGGTGCCAGCCAAAGACGCGCATTTGGCCGAAGGTTAAATGGCTTATTTCTTTACTATCAATATGCTTTAAATAATTAACCAGCAGCGGGCGCGCCTGCGGATCCTTCATCAGCGGATTAAAAATAGAGCCGGGGAAATTATCGGCATAGATAGCCGGTGGCAGCCCTTTTGAATAAAAGCTGTCAGGAGCCAGAAGCAAAACAACTTTACTGTTTGCGTTAAGGCTATTTTTAAAACGAGAGAACAGTAAAAATTGCGTTTCATCATCGACGAACGCATCGCCATACGCCACGACGGGTTTGTGTAATTGCTTATTAAAGTAATTATATACAGCGTAATGTTCATCTTCTGAGGTGGCCACCTCAGACGCGCCAATGAAGAAAATAGCATTCCCTTCTAAGGCATGGGAAATAGTCGCAATTTTTTCCGCTTGTTCTTTCGGCGTGCCCGCCATTGATTTAATCAGCGGCTGGAAGGTGAGGGGCGGATTGAAGCTCGTCACCAGCGGGTGAACACAGAGGAACAAAATGGCCAGGGTCGCCATCAGGATATGTAAGCAAAGCGTATTTTTGATTTTCATCATCAACCAGTAACACTGCATGGCAGTAATTTCTAAATCTGCGGGTACTCAGATTTATAACAATTACACAACAAATGACCGTTTATTTTTGTGGCATTCTATACCAGAGCGATTTAAAAGGATGAGCGTTGCTGTGTAACGGTATGTACAAGGGGGCTGTGACCGGTGCGCGGCAAGCGACTGGGTGATTTTTGCGCAGTCAAACGCCGGTGGGTGAAAATAGAAAAATTCCTGCTTTACAAGGGGCTAATAGATGTTTATAGTGCGCCTCACTTTGGAAGCGTGGCCGAGCGGTTGAAGGCACCGGTCTTGAAAACCGGCGACCCGAAAGGGTTCTAGAGTTCGAATCTCTACGCTTCCGCCAAATTCGAAACCCTGCGATAGCAATATCGCAGGGTTTTTTCGTTTTACAGGGCAATCACCAGCTCCCCGGAATGGCTCCGCGAACAGCACAGCGCCACCTGCTGGTCCGTCGCGCTTTTTTCCGCCTCCGACTGCACGCTATCCCGGTGATCCACCACGCCGTCAATCACCGGCGTCAGGCACGCCCCGCAGATCCCCATTTCGCATGACAGCGGCACGTCCACGCCGTTTTCCTGTAGTACCTGAGCGATGGTCTTATCCGCAGGCACCGGCCAGCGCTCCCCGGTGGAGGCGAGTTTGACCGTAAAGATCTCGCCCGCGTCACCGCGTGCGGCAGGGGCCGCGGGCTGAAACGCCTCGCTGTGAAGATGGCCATCATCCCATTCCCTGGCCGTCGCCACGTCTCGCACTTTTTCCATAAACCCTGCCGGGCCGCAGATCCAGGCGTGAAGCCCCGCCTCAGGTGCCGGGAGATGCTCTGCCAGCGCCGTGCGCGGGCTGGCGGTATGAATCTGGCACTCACCGAACCGGGAGAGTTCGCGCGCAAAGGCCGCGCTTTCGCGGCGTTTGACGTAATAGTGCAGCGTAAACGGCGTTCCGGCCGCCTTCAGCTGCAGGGCCATCGCATACAGCGGCGTAATGCCAATGCCTGCCGCCAGCAGCAACACCCGCTCAGCCTGATGCAGCGGAAACAGATTGCGCGGGGCAGAGATCGCTAATTTCTGCCCGGGTCGCAGCGTCTCGTGAACGTAACGCGATCCGCCGCGCGAGGCGGTTTCCCGCCCCACGCAGATAAGATAGCTCTCGTCTCCACACGCACCGGTCAGGGAATACTGGCGCACCGCGCCGCAGGGCAAGTGGACATCAATGTGCGCGCCGGGCTGCCACGCCGGCAGCGCGTTACCGTCTTCAGCCACCAGCCTGACGGCGAGGCTTTTGTCGCCCTCGCGCCACAGCCCGTCAACAATTACGCTCAGCATATCGGCCTCCGTCATACGAGGAAAAATTCGCCAAAGCCCATCTTCTTCAGTCCCCGACGGTAGGCAATTGAGCTCTTATCGGCGGGAATATGGGCTTCCAGCGTCAGATCCAGCGGCAGACTTTCCGGGCGCTGGGTTTCCACCATCAGGCGATCCTCTTCAAAAATGCGCAGATTGAAGGCATGCACATCCTCCACCGGAATATGCAGGTCAAAGTTACGCGCGATAGGGGCGAACATGCGGGTGACGCGCGATGACACGGGCGACGCGGCGTTCATGATGACCAGTCGCGATTCTCCCGGAAAATGAATCGTCAGGGTGGCGGTAAACGGCAGATGCATTTCAAAATGGCGCAGCCACTGGAACCCTTCCGGCGCCTGCACGGGTGAACTGGCGGGATAGTTGCTCACGGAGCTCCAGTAATCGGCAACAAAACCGAACGGCGTCTCCTGCGGTTGATAGGTGGGGACCCGCTGATTATTGGGGTCGGCAAAGGTATCGGTGTGGATCCAGGCAAAGTGCGCCACGTCCAGAAACCCCTCTACCTGACGACCGGCAAAGCCGTTCACCTCAAACGCCGGGCAGTTGATCTGCTGAAATCCGTCGTCATCCCAGTGCGGCATGGTGGGCAGCGGCACAGGATTGTCCGGGTCAAACGCCAGGCAGGTCCAGATCAGGCCGAAGCGCTCTTCCACGGCGTAGTTAATCAGGTTCAGCTTCGCCGGAACGGGCTGGTCGGGGCTGGACGGAATACGGTTGCAGCGCCCGTCCTCCCCGAAGCGTAAGCCGTGGTAGGGACAGATAATCCCGTACTCATCGTGAAAGCCGAGCGTCAGCGGCACGCCGCGGTGCGGGCAGACGTCACGGGCGACCACGACCTGGTCGTTAATCCGGTAAATCACCAGCTGTTCGTCCAGCAGGGTCGCCTTGACCGGCGCCGGGCCGATGTCGCAGGCGCGCGCGACCGGATGCCAGCATTTCGCCAGGCGCAGCCAGTCCTCTGGCTCAAACGTGCAGTGGGCGGGTGGAGTCGGTTCTCTTTTCATCGTTGTCCCTCTTGCGTTCAGCCTAACGGGCCGCCCTGAATGGTCTCGCACAGACCGTTGATGATGCGCTCACCGGTCTCCTCTTTGAGCTCCTGATACCAGGCCTGCGTCAGAGCCATGTCTTTCCCGTGGGTGACGTCGCAGCGTTTACGCGCCTTCAGCACCAGGTCGCGCACCCGGTCGCAGCGCAGCGCTTCGTACTGGCGCAGCGCCAGCGTAATGCTGTGGTTTTCACGCAGGCACTCACCCAGCACCACGGCGTCTTCCATCGCCGCACAGCCGCCCTGGCCGATATCCGGCGTGGTGCTGTGCGCGGCATCGCCGAGCAGCGCGACGTTGCCGCGCACCAGGCTGTCGAACGGCTCAATGTCGTGGATTTCAATGCGGTTGGTCGTTTCAGGATCCAGCGCCGCGATAAGCTTCTGCACCGGCGGCGCCCATCCGCGGAAGTAGCCCGTGAGGTCGGCGCGCAGAGTGGTGCGATCCTCCGCCAGGCCCGCGGGCAGCGGCACGTCAAAAAAGAAGTAGAAGCGTCCGCCGGAGACGGGCATCAGCGACACGCGTTTGCCTTCGCCAACGAAGGTGGTCCACTGGTGCGCCGGGGCGATCTCTTCGTCAATCTTCACCAGCCCGTTCCAGTTCACGTACCCGGCGTAGCGGCGCTCCGGGGTATAGCCCAGCACGTACGGGCGCACGGCGGAGTGGCTGCCGTCGGCGGCAATCAGAAAATCGCCGGCTGCCGTGGTGCCGTCGGTGAAGGTCACGCTCACGCCCGCGCCGTCTTCGCTTACGCGTTCGACGCGCTTGCCGAACTGCACCCTGTCGCGCCCCCAGAAATCCAGCATTTCGCGCTGAAGCTCAGCGCGCGAGACGGGGCAGGGGCGCCCGCCGGTACGCTCAACCAGCGGGGCAAGGCTGAAGCGGGTCAGGGTCTCGCCGCGCCGGTAATCCTTGTAGGCCATAAAACGCATCGGCCCGCCGTAGGTCTCGATGATGTCGCCCATGCCGAGGTGCTGCATGCATTTCACGCCGTTAGGCCAGATGGAGATGGCCGCCCCGACGGGCCGGATCTCTTTGACGGCTTCAAACACGGTACAGTCGATGCCCGCTTTCTTCAGCGCGACGGCGGCGCTCAGGCCGCCAATACCCGCACCAATGACGATTGCTCTCATGCTTCTCTCCTTTTGCAGGGTGTAAAGACATTCAGCAATTTGCGTACCAGGCTGCAGAGTGGCGAAAACGGCGTTGTGAGGGCTACGTTTGCACTGCTAAGGTGCGCAAACGCGGTGAGCGTGCCTTTTTTTGAATCAAAAATTTCCAGTTGAGCTATACGGAATCGACTGTTTCACGCTCGCGTTCAGAGTGGCGTGGTTTGTGCAATAACCCGGAGGAAGACAATAAAGGAGACGCTATGATCGCACTGCACGACTTCAATCATCTTCCCCACGAAAAGGCGTTAGCGCTGATTCACCCCTGCGTGGCGCTCCCCGAGTGGGCCGATGCGCTGGCTCTGGGGCGGCCCTACGCCAGCCGGGACGAATTGTTCAGTACGGCAAACGCGCTGACGCAAAACTGGGACGAAGCGGCGCTGGCGCAGGCCCTGAGCGCCCATCCGCGCATCGGAGAAAAGCCCGCAGGTTCACAGGCGGAGGCGGCGCTGTCGCGCCAGGAGCAGGGCGCGGTGAATGAAGGCGATGCTGCCCTTGCCCGGGCGCTGCGCGAGGGCAATGCCCGCTACGAGGCCCGCTTCGGACGCGTGTTTCTGATCCGCGCGAAGGGCCGCAGCGGCGAGGAGATTTTACAGGCGCTGCACGCGCGGCTGGAGAACAGCGACGCGCAGGAAGTCCGTGCCGCGCTGGAACAGCTGCGGGAAATTACGCTGCTACGGCTGGAAGGAGTTATTAGCGAATGAGCACACTCAGCACCCATATTCTTGATATCTCGACGGGCAAACCCGCACAGGGCGTGACGGTCCATCTCGAACGGGAGGGCGAAATCATGGCCTCGGGCGTGACCAACGTCCAGGGACGCATCGCCGCGTTCGTTCCCTCTCTGCCCGCAGGCCGCTATCGGCTGGTGGCGGAGATCGGCGCGTGGTTTAGCGAAACCGGCCGCGACACGCTATACCCCTGCGCGCAAATTGATTTTGTGACGGGAGAAGCGGCAGACGAGCATTTCCACCTGCCGTTTGTGATTGCGCCCGGCGGATGGTCAACCTACCGGGGAAGTTGACCACACCCGCTCGCCGTTGACCCAGGTCTCGCTGATGTTGCGCTCGTCGCCGAGGGTCATCAGCACAAAAAGCTGCTCGTAGATATCCTGACAGCGGCGATTGCGCAGGCGCTGCAGCGGCGTCACGTCAGGGTCGATTACCACGAAATCCGCCTCTTTGCCGGGCGCGAAGTTGCCAATCTTATCGTCGAGCCTGAGGGCGTGCGCGCCACCCAGCGTGGCGTGGTAAAACGCCTCGCTGGCGCGCAGGCGGTAGCTCTGAAGCTGGCCGACCTTGTAGGCCTCCCCCAGGGTGCGCAGCATGCTGAAGGTGGTGCCCGCGCCGACGTCGGTGCCGATGCCCATCCGCACCCTGTGCTGCCAGCAGGCGGGCAGGCGAAACAGCCCGCTGCCGAGAAACAGATTTGAGGTGGGGCAAAACGCGACTGCCGAACCGGTGTCATGCAGGCACTGCCATTCGCTGTGGTGAAGATGGATCGCGTGGGCAAACACGCTGCGCTCGCCGGTCAGGCCGTAGTGGTGATACACGTCCAGATAGCGCTCGTGCTCCGGCCAGAGGTCGCTCACCCAGGCCACTTCGTTGGGGTTTTCGCTCAGGTGGGTCTGCATCCAGGTATCCGGGAACTCCTCTCTGAGCAGGCTGACCGCGGCGAGCAGCTCGGGAGATGAGGTCGGAGCAAAGCGCGGGGTAATGGCGTAGCCCAGCCGTCCCCGGTGGTGCCAGCGCTGGATCAGCGCCCGCGTCTGCCGGTAGCTCTGCTTCGCGTCTTCGCTCAGGTAGTCCGGCGTGTGTCTGTCCATCATCACCTTTCCGGCGATTAGGCGCATGTTGAGGCGCAGGGCTTCGGTAAACAACGCCTCGACCGATTCCGGATGCAGCGTGCAAAACACCAGCGCGGTGGTGGTGCCGTTGCTTACCAGCTGGTGAATGAAAAATTCGGCGATCTCTTTCGCGTAGGCTTCATCGGCAAACTGGCTCTCCACCGGGAAGGTGTAGGTGGTCAGCCACTCCAGCAGCTGCTCGCCAAAGGCGCCGATCATCTCCGTTTGCGGATAATGGACGTGGGTGTCGACAAAACCGGGCAGCAGAAGCCTGCCGCGCAGGTCGGTGTAGCCCTTGTGGGGGTCAAGATACTGCTCGCCCTCCTGCCACGGCATGTGCGCCAGAATTTTTCCGTTCTGTATAAACAGCACCCCGTCCTCAAGGTAGCGCGCGTGCCGGGCAATCGCGTCTGCGCTGTCGCAGACCTGGGCAATATCAAAAAATGCGCCGCGGATCGCTGTCTGGTAATCCATCATGGTTCCTGCCTTATTGTGTACATAACGGGGTGATAAGGCTCAGCAAGAACGGTGCCAGAATGAACGGGCCGCAGATAGGCTGCGGCCGGAAGGAGGGGGTTACTCTTTTTGCGTTGCCACGCGTGAGCCGAACGACGTCGCGCCCGCCGTCTCGCGATCTTCCCGCGCCAGCCAGCGGTAAGTCACGCCGCCGAGGAAGACGCCGATAAACCAGCTGAAGTTCGCCACCTCATGCAGGGCCGGAATAAAGCTGATCACCAGGCCCACCGCAACGGACGGGATCAGCGCGCCAATGGCTTTCGGGTTGAAACCGTTGCGGTACCAGTATTTGCCCTTTGGCGTGTCGTCGAACAGATCGTCAACCGACACCTTGCCGCGCTTAATCAGGTAGAAGTCGGCAATCAGAATGCCGAACAGCGGGCCGATGAACGCCCCGAGCACGTCCAGGGTGTAGTGGATAAGCTCCGGCGAGTTGAACAGGTTCCACGGGGTGAGCAGGATCGAGCCGACGGCGGCAATCATTCCCCCGGTGCGGAAGCTGATTTTCTGCGGCGAGCAGTTAGAGAAATCAAACGCCGGGGAGACGAAGTTCGCGACGATGTTGATCCCGATGGTGGCGGTTATCATCGTCAGCAGGCCAATCGCTACGGCCAGATCGTTGCCCACGCGGCTGACGGTTTCGATCGGGTCGGTGATCATGCGCCCAAACAGCGACTGGGTGCCGGAGACAATCACCACGGTGACGATGGAGAACAGCAGGAAGTTAAACGGCAGGCCCCAGCGGTTGCCGCGGCGGATCTCGCCCATGCTTTTGCCGTAGCGGGAGAAGTCGCCAAAGTTGAGCAGCGGGCCGGAGAAGTAAGACACCACCAGCGCGGTCGCGGTGATCATCTGCCACGTCTGCTCGCCCGCGCTCAGGGATTTGCTGGCGAGAGTGAAGGATATGCCGTCAAAACCGGTCTTGTATACAATCCAGCCTGCGAGGGCCAGCATCACCACGTAGACCGCCGGACCGGCGATATCAATAAAGCGCTTGATAGCGCTCATGCCGTGCCAGAAGACCATCGCCTGCAGCACCCACATGATGGCAAAGCAGATCCAGCCGAGATGCGACAGGCCCAGGAATGCGCCGGTAGTGAGCGAAGAGAGCGACGGCCAGAACTTGAGCGCCACCAGCATCAGGGCGTTGGCGGCCAGGTAGGTCTGAATGCCGTACCACGCGAAGGCAATCAGCCCGCGGATCACCGCCGGAATATTGGCCCCGAAGACGCCAAACGCCTGACGGCTGATTACCGCGTAGGGCACGCCCGCCATCTGGCTCGGTTTGGCCACCAGGTTGGCGCACAGCTGCACGATGCAAATCCCCACCAGCAGGCACAGCAGCACCTGCCAGCTTGCCAGACCGAGCGTAAAGAAGCTCGCGGCGACAACATAACCCCCCATGCTGTGAACGTCCGACATCCAGAACGAAAAGATGTTGTACCAGCTCCAGTTCTGGTCACGCGTCGGTGCCAGATCCTCATTGCAAAGACGTGGGCTGTAAACCGCACCGGAATCAGCGGCCGTACCCTGCTGCGCGTTTTGACTGTTTGGCATGAAACCTGCTCCTGTGAATGAAAACCCGTTAAGCGGGAGTGCAGACGGTGTTGCAGGATCCAGGCCAAAATAATAAATCTTGTATGCAATATTTTATTTTTATGTATACGATTCGATAACGAAGAGTAAAAGACGGAGTGGTGAATGAACAACATAAACGCCCTGCAGACCGCGCCAGACCTGCATGACAAAGACGAATCGATCTTTCAGGCGCTGATGACCGCGATTGTCGAACATCAGCTGCTGCCGGGGAGCAAACTGCCGGAGGAGGCGCTGGCCGAGGTCTTTGGCGTAAGCCGCACGGGCATCCGCAAGGTGCTTCAACGACTCGCGGCTGTGCAAATGGTCACCTTAACGCCCAAGCGTGGTGCACACGTCGCCAGCCCGACGGTGGAAGAGGCGCAGCATATCTTCCGCACCCGCGCTCTGCTGGAGGTCGCCAACCTGCCGGACGTGCTGGCCCGCTGCCAGCCGCCGCACCTTGCCGCGCTGGACGCCATTATTCGTCAGGAGCAGCAGGCGCACGAGGCCTACGACGGCCCGGCGGCAATTCGCCACTCCGCCAATTTCCACATTCAGCTGCAGGCCATCTCCGGCAACCAGGTGCTGACGGAGATGGTGACCGGCCTGAGCCAGCGCTCGTCGCTGGTGATTGCCACCTGGGGCGCGCCGTGGCGTCAGGGGTGCCGCTGCAACGATCACGAACAGCTGGTGGATCTGCTGCGCCAGAAGGCGCTCCAGCCGCTAAGCGATGCCTTAATGCACCATTTTGAACACATCGTTGCCAGCCTTTGCTTCGAGCGGGCGGGCGAGTGCCTGCCTGATTTTGCCCGGCTGTTTGCCGGCCACAAGGAGTCGTAATGTCATCTGTCTGTATACAAGTGATCAACCCCAACACCAGCCTCGCGATGACGGAAACCATCGGCGCGGCGGCCCGCGCGGTGGCGGCGCCGGGAACGGAGATCCTCGCGGTCTGCCCCAGCGCGGGCGTGCCGTCTATAGAAGGCCACTTTGATGAGGCCATCGCCGCCGTGGGGGTTCTCGAACAGGTTAAGCTCGGCAGAGAGCAGGGCGTGGACGGTCACGTGATTGCCTGCTTTGGCGATCCGGGCCTGCTGGCGGCGCGCGAGCTGGCGCAGGGGCCGGTTATCGGCATTGCCGAAGCCGCCATGCATATGGCGACGCTGGTGGCGACGCGCTTTTCGGTGGTCACCACGCTGCCGCGCACGCTGATTATTGCCCGCCATCTGCTGCACCAGTATGGCTTTCACGATCGCTGCGCGGCGCTGCACGCTATCGATCTCCCGGTGCTGGCGCTGGAAGACGGCAGCGGTCTGGCGCAGGAGAAGGTGCGCACGCGCTGTATACAGGCGCTGAAAGAGGACGGCTGCGGCGCCATCGTGCTGGGCTGCGGCGGCATGGCGACGCTGGCGCAGGAGCTGACGCGCGAGCTGCGCGTGCCGGTCATCGACGGCGTCAGCGCGGCGGTGAAGATGGTGGAATCGCTGGTGGCGCTGGGGCTGTCGACCAGCAAGCACGGGGATCTGGCGTTCCCGGAGAAAAAAGCGTTAAGCGGACATTTTCAGGCACTGAATCCATTTTAATTTTTGGGGGTGGCAATGGGGCTTTTTGAACAGGATTACCCGCGGGATCTGCGCGGCTACGCGGGCAACCCGCCGCACGCGCGGTGGCCGAATCAGGCGCGTATCGCCGTGCAGTTTGTGCTCAATTATGAGGAAGGGGCGGAAAACCACGTTCTGCACGGCGATGCCGGATCCGAGCAGTTCCTGTCGGACATTATCGGCGCGGCCAGCTACCCGGATAAACACATGTCGATGGACTCCCTCTACGAATACGGCAGCCGCGCCGGGTTCTGGCGGATCCACACTGAATTTCAAAAGCGCGGCCTGCCGTTGACGGTCTTTGGCGTAGCGATGGCGCTGGCGCGTCATCCTGAGATCGTCGAGGCAATCAAGGCGGCGGATTATGACGTGGTGAGCCACGGCTGGCGCTGGATCCACTATCAGAGCATGAATATCAGCCAGGAGCGCGAACACCTGCACAAGGCGGTGCACGTGTTGACCGACCTGTTCGGCAAGCCGCCGACGGGCTGGTACACCGGGCGCGACAGCCCCAACACCCGCCAGCTGGTGGTGGAGCACGGCGGCTTCGACTATGACAGCGACTACTACGGCGACGATCTGCCCTTCTGGACGGAAGTGGCCTGCAGCGACGGCTCCCGTAAACCGCACCTGATCGTGCCGTATACGCTGGATGCGAACGACATGCGCTTCGCCACCGCGCAGGGGTTTAACACTGCCGAGCAGTTTTATACGTATCTGAAGGACAGTTTTGACGTGCTGTACGAAGAGGGGGAACGCGCGCCGAAGATGATGTCCATCGGCATGCACTGTCGCCTGCTGGGGCGGCCGGGGCGTTTTCGCGCGCTGCAGCGGTTCCTCGATTACGTGCAGCAGCACGAGCGGGTGTGGGTCTGTACCCGCCAGCAGATTGCCGACCACTGGCGGGATGTGCATCCGTTTAAGAAGTAAGTGTGCCGTGTTTAGCCGGGTGGCGGCTGCGCCTTACCCGGCCTAGGACTACGACATCAAACTCACCTGTGCCGCCACGATCCGCCATCCGTAGGCAAACCGCACCCACGTCTGCTGCTGGCGGCCAATGCGTTCCGTCCCCTCGCGGGTAAACTCGGTGCTGCACACGGCATAATCCTCGCCGAAGGTGGTGATGACGGTGTGGCGCAACGTCCGCTGCAGCCCGGCGGCGGGGCGCGCCGCCCGAAAGGCGCGGATTTCATCAATCCCGTACAGGTTTTCACCCGCCCCCAGACGCACCGTGTTTTTGTCGTGCCAGAACAGCTCGTCCAGCACCGCAACGTTGTTGCTCACCAGCGCGTCTTCATAGCGATAAAACGCGGCGGTCACCTCGGCAACTACCCACGGAAGGTTAATGTCATCGTGATTCATCATGCGGCCACCTCCGCCGGGCGGGCATCGGCGATGCCGCTCCCTTCAAGCACGCGCGCGACGCGCAGGCAGGCCTGCTCGTTAAACGGCGCGGCAATCAGCTGCAGGCCAATCGGCGCACCCTGCGCGGTGCGCAGCGGAACGGTGGTCACGGGCAGGCCCAGAAATGAAATCGGCTGGGTCAGCATCCCCATGCTGGCGCGAATGGGGAGCGGCTGACCGTTAATCTCCATGGTCTGCTCACCCGCGAGCGTGGCGCTGCGCGGCGTTGCCGGCGCGATCAGCACGTCGGCCTGCGCGAACAGGGTTTTAAACGCCTGCCGGGCGTGCGCGCGAAACCGCTGGGCCTGAATGTACCAGGCTGAGGGGATCATCGCGCCTGCCAGCAGGCGTTCCCGGGAGTGCGGCTCAAAACGCTCGGGCTCGCGGCGAAGCGCCGGCAGGTACTGGTTTCCCCCTTCGGAGGCGCTGATGATAAACGCTGCGGAGCGCGCCAGCTCGGCGTCCGGGAACTGCAGCTCATCCCGCACGTCGAGCGCCTTCGCCGCCCGCGCCACGGCGTCTCTGGCATCCGCGTCGCACCAGGTGGTGAAGTAGCCGCCGAGCACCGCGCAGCGCAGGCCGTCAAGCCCGCGATCGAGGAGGGAGCGCGTCTGCTCGCGCGAGCTCTCTGCCTGAAAAGCGTCGCTGCTGTCCCGCCCCTGCAGCGCATCGTAGACGGACGCCAGGTCGCACACGCGGCGGGCAAAGGGGCCGATATGATCGAGGCTCGCGACAAACGGATGGCTGCCGGATCGCGACAGGCGGCCAAAGGTGGGCTTCAGGCCGTAGATGCCGCACAGGGAGGCCGGAACGCGAATCGAGCCGTTGGTGTCGGTGCCGAGCGAAAAGTGCACCAGCCCGGCGGCCACGGCGGCGGCCGAGCCCCCGGACGAGCCGCCCGCAATGCGCGCCAGATCGTGCGGGTTACGCGTCGTGCCGTAGTGGCTGTTTTCGGTAGTAAAGCCGTAGGCGTAGGCGTCCATGTTCACCATCCCGGTCAGCAGCCCGCCCGCGCTGCGCAGCTGGCGCACCGCGAAGCTGTCAGCGGCCGCGGCGGGGCGCTGGCTGAACAGCTCTGCCCCGGCAAGGGTGGTGTGGCCGGCAACGTCGAACAGGTTTTTTACCGCGTAGGGCACGCCCGCCAGCGGGGGCAGGGGGCGCTTTTCGCGGCGCAGGGTATCGATGCTCTCGGCCTCGGCGAGCATGCGCGCTTCCGTCACGGCGGTCCAGGCGCCGATCTGCGGGTTAACGCGCGCAATCGCCTCCAGCGTCTGGCGGGCAATCTCGCGAGCGCTCAGCTCGCCCGCGCCCAGCGCATGCTGGATCGCGCTGATACTCATCTCGTGTAGCCTCATGCTTTGTACACTCCTGCGATCTCCAGACGGTCGTCGAGCGGCAGCGCCATCAGCGGGGCGGCCATGTTTGCTATGCGGCTGAACTGCACCTGCAGCTCGGCGCGGCGGGCATCGTCCAGCGTTACGCCGAGCACGGACTCCATTTGCGCCAGATACGCCTGCCAGTCGGGTTGTTGTGTCGTCATAGTTTTCTCCTCAGAATCCGGCGGCCGCGCCGTTGCTGCGCGGGTCAAATGCCCCTTCGAACAGCCCGTTGGGGTGGCGGACAATCGCGCCCGCGTGGCCCATCGCTTCGCTGAAGTCAGGGAACATTTCCACCTCGTGCCCGAGTGCCTGAAGCCGTGAGACCGTCTCAGCGGTAAAGCGTCCTTCCAGCTTTAACGTGTCCGAGGTTTGTCCCCAGGTGCGCCCCAGCAGCCAGCGCGGGCGGGAAATGCTCTCCTGTAAAGGCACGCCCTGAATCGCGTAGCGGGTAAAAAGCGCGGCCTGGGTTTGCGGCTGTCCGTCACCGCCCATCGATCCGTAGACCATCACGCGCCCGTCCTTAAGACGCGCCGCCGCCGGGTTCAGGGTATGGAAGGGCTGCTTGCCCGGCGCGAGGGCCAGAAGATGATTGGGATCGAGGCTGAACGATGCGCCCCGGTTCTGCCAGACGATGCCGGTGTCGGGCAGCACAACGCCGCTGCCGAACTCGTGATAGATACTCTGGATAAACGACACGGCAAGCCCGCTGTTATCCATCACTCCCATCCACACCGTATCGCCGGGGCCTTTTCCGATGCCCCACGGCGCGGCGCGGCCGTCGTCAACCCTGTCGGCAAGCGCCTGCAGGGCGGCGGGATCCAGCAGACCCTGAATATCGGTTTTCAGCTCGCGCGGGTCGGTAATGTGGGCATCGCGCAGGCCAAAGGCCAGCTTGGTGGCTTCAACGATGCGGTGAATGGTGTCGGCGTCGTCGGCCTCGGCCATGTTCAGGCGGTCGGTGATGCCGAGTATCGCCAGCGAGACCAGCCCCTGCGTCGGCGGGGCGTGGTTAAAGATCTCCCCCTGCTGATGCTGCAGCCTCAGCGGTGCGGTGCGCCGGGCAGCGTGCGCGTTAAGATCGGCCAGCGTCACGGGCAGGCCCAGCGTCTCCATGCCGTGCGCCAGCACGTCCGCCAGCGGGCCGCGGTAAAAGCTGTCCAGACCGTCTTCCGCCAGGCGCGTCAACGTCGTGGCCATGGCGGGCTGGTAAAAGCGGCTCCCGACCTGCGGCGGCTTACCGTCCACCAGCCAGGTTTCCGCGAAGCCGGGGACGTCCTTCAGCTCGTCGAATTTGCTGGCCGTGGCGTGGGCCTGAGAGGCCGTGACCGGCGTGCCGTTCTGCGCATAGTCAATGGCGTCGGCCAGCAGTCGGGACAGCGGCAGCGCCTTGCCGGTCAACTCGCGCGAGACCTTCAGCGCCTCGTCCCAGCCGCTCACCGTGCCGGCGACGGTCAGCGCCGCGCGGGGGCCGCGATGGGGGATATGCGCCAGACCGTCGTAGGCGTCGAGCGTTGCGCGCGATCCCGCCGCGCCGCTGGCATCAATGGCGACAGGTTCGCCTTCCGGCGGCACGATAAGCCAGAAGCCATCGCCGCCCAGCCCGTTCATGTGCGGATAAACCACGGCAACGGTGGCCGCCGCGGCGACCATCGCCTCTATCGCGCTGCCGCCTTCGCGCAGTACCGCCAGCGCGCTCTGGCTGGCAAGATGGTGGGGCGCAACGGCCATGCCGTGCGTGGAGACATTACTTTGCATAGAGAGTCCTCGTAACCCTGAAAGTCACAAGGCGCTGCAAAAGCTGTTCCAGTTCTGAAAGAAAAGTTTCAGTAAACTGGCACGTATAATGAATACGCATAATAAAAGGTACAATGTGATGAAACAAAAGTTACAGAGGCGCTATGGAACAACTGGATGAACGTCTGAAAGCACAGTACCCGTCGCTGTCGCCGCAGGAGCAGCGGGTGGCGGACTTTATTTTCGATCATTTTGACGATCTCATTAGCTACAACAGCGCCGAGCTGGCGCAGCTGAGCGGGGTGTCGAAAGCCACGGTTAGCCGTCTGTTTAAGCGTCTGGGCTATGAGAAATATAAGGACATGCGCGACGAGCTGCGCACCCTGCGCCAGAGCGGGATGCCGCTCACCGATAACCGCGACGCGGTGCAGGGCAATACGCTGCTGGCGCGCCACTATAAGCAGGAGATGGCGAACCTGACCCAGTGGGTCAACGCCCTCGACGCGCAGCAGTTTGCCGACGCGATGGCCTGCATGGTGAAGGCGCGGCGCATCGTCATTATCGGCATGCGTAACGCCTATCCGGCGGCGCTGCACCTGCGCCAGCAGCTGCTGCAGGCGCGCGGACAGGTGCTGGTCCTGCCGCAGCCGGGGCAGAGCCTGAGCGAGGAGCTGGTGGATTTAACGCCGGACGATCTGGTGGTCATGATGGCCTTTCGCCGCCGCCCGCGCATCATCCGCCCGCTGATGCAGCAGCTTCAGAGCCGCGGTATTCCGGTGCTGCTGATGTGCGAGCCGCAGGCGCACAGCCTCTTTCCGCTGGCGAGCTGGCAGCTCTGCGCCCCGCTGGACAGCGTCTCGGCCTATGACAGCTACTCCTCGGTCAACAGCCTGATTAACCTGCTGGCGAATGCCTTCCTGCATGACAGTCTCGATAAAGGCCGTCCGCGCATTCACGAGATTGCCTCCCTTTACCAGCAGCTGGACGAACTCGAACAGCGATAATGGGGCATCAGGCTGGTGCTTTGCATTAAAATGGTGCATCTGACGGGTCGGGAAAATAGACGTTTTTTCGACCCGTCCGCGTTTTATCAGGCTTCATAAGAATATTTTCCGCTTCGCCCTATCTGGCACATTAGTTGCAAAATCATACTCAAAGAATCTTTTGTTTCATGTTAACGTTACGGGGAAGCACCATGAAAAAATTGTTGATTGCACTGGCCGGGGCCGCATGTCTCTTCACACAGCTGCCGGCAAAGGCTGACCAGCTTCAGGATATCGAGAAGCGCGGCACCATTCGCATTGCCGTTCCGCAGGACTTCCCGCCGTTTGGCTCGGTGGGGACCGACCTGCAGCCGCAGGGCTATGATATCGACATGGCGCGCTATCTGGCCAAACAGATGAAGCTCAAGCTGCAGCTGGTGCCGGTGACCAGCGCCAACCGCGTCCCGTACCTGCAAACCGATAAGGTGGATCTGGTCATTTCCAGCCTCGGTAAAAACCCGGAGCGCGAGAAGGTGATCGACTTTAGCCGCGCCTACGCGCCGTTCTTCCTCGGCGTGTTTGGTCCGAAAGGGGCCGAGCTGAAAGACGCCGCCGCGCTGAGCGGAAAAACCATCGGCGTGACGCGCGGGGCGGTGGAGGACATGGTGCTGACCGGCCTGGCGCCGAAAGACGCGGACGTGAAGCGCTACGAAGATAACAACACCACGCTCTCCGCCTACCTCTCCGGACAGGTGCAGTACGTGGCAACCGGTAACCTCGTGGTGGCGGCCATTTCGCGCCAGAACGCGGATAAAGCTCCCGTGCCGAGCTTTATGCTGAAAGATTCGCCGTGCTTTATTGGCCTGAAGAAAAACGAACCGGCCCTGAAGGCAAAAGTGGACGCGCTGATTGAGCAGGGCATCAAGGACGGCACGCTGAACGGCCTGTCCGAGCAGTGGCTGAAGGCTTCGCTGCCGGCCAACCTTGGCGCCTGAGCCGATGACTGAGCAACTTGATTTTTCCGCGCTCTGGCCGCACTGGCCGGAGCTGCTGGCGGGGCTGTGGGTCACTATTCAGCTGACGGTGATGGCGACCGTCGGCGGCCTGGCGATAGGGATTTTCGGGGCGGCGATCCGCAGCGGACGCACCACCTGGTACAGCCGGATCTGGGGCGCGTACGTGGAGATCATCCGCAACACGCCGTTTGTGGTGCAGCTGTTTTTCATCGTCTTCGGCCTGCCGAATCTTGGGCTGAAGATGACGGCGGGGGAAGCGGCGCTGCTGGCCATGGTGGTGAACCTGGGCGCCTACAGCACCGAGATTATCCGCGCGGGCATTCAGGTCACGCCGAAAGGGCAGTGGGAGGCCGGACGCGTGCTGGGGCTGACCCGCCTGCAGACCTTTATCCGCGTGGTGCTGCCGCCCGCGCTGCAGCGCATTTACCCGGCGCTGGTGAGCCAGTGCATCATCGTGATGCTCGGCTCGTCGGTGGTGTCGCAGGTCTCGTATGAAGAGCTGACCTTCGCCGCCAACCTGATCCAGTCCAGAACGTTTCTGAGCTTTGAGGTTTATCTGGTGACAACCGGGATTTACTTAGCGCTGTCGATTACCCTGCGCCAGCTGATGATGGCGGCGGGACGCAAATGGCTGGGGGTGCAGGCATGATGACCACCTTTACTGACTGGGACATTATTCGCAACCTGCTGCTGGCCGGACGCTGGACGGTGCTGCTGTCGCTGGTGGCGTTTGTCGGCGGGGCGGCGGTGACGCTGCCGCTCCTGCTGCTGCGCCTGACGGGCGGGCGCACGGTCAGGCGCATCATCCGCGGCTATATTGAGCTGTTTCAGGGCACGCCGCTGCTGATGCAGCTGTTCCTGGCCTTCTTCGGCGTTGCGCTGTTCGGCATCGACGTCTCGCCGTGGACCGCCGCCTCGCTGGCGCTCACCTTCTACACCAGCGCGTTTCTGCTCGACATCTGGTTTGGCAGTATTCGCGCCTTGCCAAAAGGGCAGTGGGAAGCGTCGCGCTGTCTGGGGCTGACCTTCGGCCAGACCCTGTTTCGCGTCGTCGCCCCGCAGGCGCTGCGCATCGGTATCGCCCCGACGGTCGGCTTTGCCGTGCAGGTGATCAAGGGCACCGCTCTGGCGTCGATTATCGGTTTTATCGAGCTGACCAAGGCCGGGACCATGCTGACCAACGTGACGTATCAGCCGTTTAAGGTTTTTGCGCTGGTGGCGCTCGGCTACTTTATTCTGTGTTATCCGCTGTCGCGCTACAGCCGCTATCTGGAGACGAAATTCAATGCCTCTCATCACCATTAATCAGGTGCAGAAGTACTACGGCGATAACCACGTGCTCAAGGGCGTCGATCTGGATATCGACATGGGCCAGGTGATCTCCATTATCGGGCGCAGCGGATCGGGCAAAAGCACGCTGCTGCGCTGCATCAACGGCCTGGAAGGCTATCAGGACGGCAGCATCAAGCTGGGCGGCATGACCATTACCGACCGGGATTCTCAGGCGCGCGAAATCAGCCGCTCGGTCGGGATGGTGTTCCAGAGCTTCAACCTGTTTCCGCACATGACGGCGCTGGAAAACGTGATGCTCGCCCCGCGTCGGGTGCTGAAGAAAAGCGCCGCCGAATGCCGCGAGCTGGCGCAGCAGATGCTGGAGAAAGTGGGCTTAGGCGATCGTCTGGATTACTACCCGTCGAGCCTCTCCGGCGGCCAGCAGCAGCGCGTGGCGATTGCCCGCGCGCTGGCGATGTCGCCGAAAGTTTTACTCTGCGACGAGATCACCTCCGCGCTCGACCCGGAGCTGGTGGGCGAAGTGCTCAAGGTGCTGGAGCAGCTGGCGGCCGAGGGGATAACGCTCATACTGGTTACCCATGAAATGAATTTTGCCCGCGAAGTGGGCGACCGCGTGGTGTTTATGCACCAGGGGAAAGTCTGGGAGCAGGGCGACAGCAAAACGCTGTTCGCCAACCCGCAGACCACGGAACTGAAGCAGTTCATCTCCTCCGTGCGCGGCCTCAACTGATAAGGACTTAACAATGGATATCGCACGCTTTCCGCAAATCAACCCGCCCCAGCGCCTGCTGATGGGGCCGGGCCCGATCAACGCCGACCCGCGCGTGCTGCGCGCCATGTCGAGCCAGCTGATCGGCCAGTACGATCCGGCCATGACCCACTACATGAACGAGGTGATGGCGCTCTATCGCGGGGTGTTCCGCACCGAGAACCGCTGGACGATGCTGGTGGACGGCACTTCCCGCGCGGGGATTGAAGCCATTCTGGTCTCCGCCATTCGCCCGGGAGATAAGGTGCTGGTGCCGGTCTTTGGCCGCTTTGGTCATCTGCTGTGCGAAATTGCCCGCCGCTGCCGCGCGGAAGTACATACCATCGAGGTGCCGTGGGGCGAGGTGTTTACCCCGGATCAGGTGGAGGATGCGATTAAGCGTGTTCGTCCGCGCCTGCTGCTGACCGTGCAGGGCGATACCTCCACCACCATGCTGCAGCCCCTCGCCGAGCTTGGCGCCATCTGCCGCCGCTACGACGTGCTGTTTTATACCGACGCCACCGCGTCGCTCGGCGGCAACGCGCTGGAAACCGACGCCTGGGGACTGGATGCGGTATCGGCCGGGATGCAGAAGTGCCTCGGCGGCCCGTCGGGCACCTCGCCGATCACCCTGAGCGCGCGCATGGAGGAGGCGATCCGCCGCCGCAAATGCGTTGAGGAGGGCATCCGCACCGACGCCCACCGCGACGGCGACGAGGAGATGATCTACTCCAACTATTTCGATCTCGGCATGGTGATGGATTACTGGGGCCCGGAGCGCCTTAACCACCATACCGAAGCCACCACCGCGCTGTTTGGCGCCCGCGAGTGCGCGCGTCTGATCCTGCAGGAAGGGCTGGATAACGGCATCGCGCGCCATAAGCTGCACGGCGATGCGCTGCTGAAGGGCATTCAGGCGATGGGGCTGGAGACCTTCGGCGACCTGAAGCACAAGATGAACAACGTGCTGGGCGTGGTTATCCCGCAGGGCGTCAACGGCGACCAGGTGCGTAAGCTGATGCTGGAGGATTTCGGGATTGAAATCGGCACCTCGTTTGGCCCGCTGCACGGCAAAGTGTGGCGCATTGGCACCATGGGCTACAACGCGCGCAAGGACTGCGTGATGACCACCCTGAGCGCGCTGGAGTCGGTGCTGAACTACCTGAAATTCAACACCACGCAGGGTGCCGCCATGCAGGCCGCGTGGGACCACTATCGTCGCGAGACGCCGCAATGAGCCCGGCGGCAGAACGGGTGATGGCCCGCGCCGACGCGCTGGCCGCCATCAGCGAAACCCCGGATGCGCTGACGAGGGTTTATCTCTCCACCCAGCATCTGCAGGCCAACCAGCTGGTGGGGCAGTGGATGAGCCAGGCGGGAATGACCGTCTGGCAGGACAGCGTGGGCAACATCTGTGGACGCTATGAGGGCGCGCAGGAAGGGGCGCAGGCGGTGCTGCTCGGCTCGCATCTCGATACCGTGCGCAATGCCGGGCGCTACGACGGCATGCTCGGCGTGCTTGCCGCCATTGAGGTAGTGGACAGCCTGCACCAGCAGGGGGTGCATCTGGCCCAGGCCATCGAGATTGTCGGCTTTTGCGACGAAGAGGGAACCCGCTTCGGCATTACGCTGTTAGGCAGCCGGGGGCTGACGGGCACCTGGCCGCAGGGCTGGCTGGAAAAAGTCGACGCCAGCGGGATCAGCGTGGCGCAGGCGATGACCCTGATGGGGCTCGATCCTGCCCGCGTGCTCCATGCCGCGCGCCGTCAGGAGGATTTCAGCGCCTATCTGGAGCTGCATATTGAGCAGGGGCCGTGCCTTGAGCAGGAGGCGCTCGCCCTTGGCGTGGTGGAAGCCATTAACGGCGCGCGCCGTCTGAACTGCCGCTTTACCGGCGAGGCCGGGCATGCGGGAACCGTGCCGATGCTCCACCGCAGGGACGCGCTGGCCGCCGCCGCCGAGTGGATGGTTATCATTGAAAACGCTACCCGACAGCAGGGCGGCAACCTGGTGGCGACGGTTGGCGAGCTGCGCTGTCTGCCGGGGGCGGTGAACGTGATCCCCGGCGAGGTTCAGCTCTCGCTGGATATTCGCGGGCCGCAGGATGCGCCGCTGGATCGGTTGCTTAACGACCTGCTGGAACATGCGCAGGCGATCGCCTCGCGCCGCGGTCTGGACTTCAGCGCCGAGGAGTTTTACCGCATTGCCGCCACGCCGTGCGATATCCACCTGCAAAAGGTGCTGGGGGAGGCCGTTACATCGGTACAGAGTCGCTCGCTATCGCTGCCCAGCGGTGCGGGACACGACGCGATTGCCATCGCGGAACGCTGGCCGGTCGGCATGCTGTTTGTGCGCTGCAAAGGGGGCGTCAGCCACCATCCGGCGGAATCGGTGATGGCTGAAGATGTCGCCCTGGCGATTGAGGCGTTTGGGCGGGCGGTAAGAACGCTTGGTGCGATCTGAGTATTGCCCGGCGGCGCTACGCTTGCACGGGCCTACGGGATGGGTAGGCCGGGTAAGCGCAGCGCCACCCGGCAGGGAACTACGTTACTCCAGCCCCAGCGTATATTGCGCGATCTTGAAGTAGATAATCAGCCCGGTGCCGTCGATAAGCGTCGCGATAAACGGCGCGGAGACGACCGCCGGGTCAATGCCGCAGCGCTTGAGCACCATCGGGATCACGGACGACACAATCGCACTCCACAGCGTAATGCACACCAGCGTCAGGCTGACGATAAGCGTAATTTCCAGCCCAATCCCCATCATCCAGGCGCGAATGCACCCGGCGATACCGAGCGTGGCGGCAATCATCAGCGAGGTGGTCATCTCTTTACGCAGCACGCGGCCAACGTCGCGCAGGCGGACTTCCCCCAGCGCCATGGCGCGCACCAGCGTGGAGGTGATCTGCGTCCCGCTGTTACCGCCCGTGCCGATCAGCAGCGGAATAAAGAACGCCAGCGCGATGGCGGATTCCAGCGCCTCTTCAAAATGCTGGATCACCGAGCTGGTGTAGGCCTCCGCGACAAACAGCAGCAGCAGCCAGACGGAACGTTTCTTCCACAGGCTATACGGGCTGGTGTCCAGATAGGGCTTCTCCAGCGGCAGCGTCGCCCCCTGAAGCTGGGCGTCTTCGGTGACGTCATCTTCCAGCAGATGGGCGATTTCGCGCTCGGTCAGGCAGCCGACGAGCTTGCCGTGGGTGACCACGGGCACCACATCCGCGCCGCCGTGCGCCAGCAGTCCGGCAACGTCGGCACGTTCATCCTCCGGTTTGACCTGCAAAAACTGCGAAATCATCAGCGATTTCACCGGCTGTACCGTGTCGGCGGTCTGCAGCAATTTACGCACGGCAATCATGCCCGCCAGGCGGCCATTGTCTTCAATAAAAATATGAGACGGAATATCGTCGTCTTTTAATTTTTCGAAGAATTGTTCGCGCGCCAGCGCCACGCATAATGAAATATCGAGGACAATAAAATCGGTATTCATATATTGCGCGATCGCGCTGTCATTGAATGCCAGGTTCTGGTTGTGAATAGCGTAAGACATAGTGAATTCCCTTTGAATAATAACATCTCTCAGGGGCGAGCAAGACAGGGCATGTCGAAGAGGAGATCCCCACGTCCTGGGTTCAGCACTGTACACCGTATCCCACGAGGGAAGTTATACTGACAAAGCCTTGATTCGACAGTGCCTGTTTTACCCTGTGTCGGTTCTCTCGAACCTACCAGAGCGATAACGTGTATTTGTACAGGAGCCTCGCCATAACGAGATCGTTGTAAAACGAGAGGAATAATACGCTTATTTAAATTTACCGCTCAGGAAATTAAATAATGTTTAAGAACGGTTTAGACGATTTTTATTAATAAAATGTTGAGGGTTTATTTAAGTTAATTCATTTCTAATGGAGGATTAAATAATCAACGGAGGAGAGGATAATGGCGTGGTTTGATAATCTGCTGAATCATTTTGCGCTGTATCCGGCACATCTTTTCGCGCTGTTATTTGTGATGGCGCTGAGTAAATCGACGGTGCTGATCTCCTCCGTGCTGCCGCCCGCCTCGGTGATGCTGCTGGCGGGCATTACCGTCAGCCAGGCGAGCATGCATCCTGCGCTGGCGTGGCTGGCCGTGGTGCTAGGGGCAACGGCGGGTTCGGGGCTGAACTACCATATCGGTCAGCTGATGGGGCACACGCGATGGATGACCCGCTTCACGGCAAAGCACGCCGGTAAAATGCTGCGGGTGCAGCATCAGCTGCAGAAAAACGGGGTGCTGGTCCTGTTCACCGCGCGCTTCCTGGCGGTGCTGCGCTACATCGTGCCGCTGGCGGCGGGAATGCTCAGGCTGAATGCAGTCAAGGTCTACGCCGTCAGCCTGCTTTCCGCCTGCGCTTGGGCGGCGCTGTATGTCGGCATCGTCACCGGCATCAGCGCCTTTTGAATTACAAACTCCCCATTCCGCCGTCCACCAGCAGCTCCGTTCCCACCGTGTAGCTCGACTCGTCGGACGCCAGATAGAGCGCGGCTTTTGCCAGCTCCGTCGTCGAGCCCATTCTGCCGAGCGGCACCAGCTTGATGATCTCCGCCATCATCGCGTTAAGCGCCTCGTCGCTTAAGCCCGTTTTGGTAAACGCCGGGGTCTCCACCGGACCGGGGCTCAGGCCGTTGACGCGGATCCCGCGCGGCAGCAGCTCCGCCGACAGCGTGCGCGCCAGCGACAGCAGGGCGGCCTTGCTCGCGGCATACACGCTGCTGGTCGGCAGGCCGATACGCGCGCTCACGGAGCCGCAGAGGATCACCGACGACGGGTTATTCAGCAGCGGCAGCAGCGCCTGAATTAAAAAGAACGGCCCCTTCAGGTTGATGCCCATCAGGCGGTCCCAGGCATCCTCCTGCCAGGCTTCCAGCGGCGCGTGCGTCACGTCACCGGCGTTGAGAAACACCGCGTCCAGGCGTGGCCAGCGGGCGGCGAGGGTTTCCGCCAGCGCTTTTTGCGAGGCGATATCTCCCGCATCGGTCGGGATCACCCAGGCCTTATCGCCAAGAATACGTTCTGCTTCGGCGAGGGTGTCCGGGTTGCGTCCGGTCACGGCGACGCGCGCGCCTTCGGCGATAAACGCCTGCGCGGTGGCAAGACCGATGCCGCTGGTGCCGCCGGTAATCAGCGTATATTTATCTGTTAAACGACCCATGTTCTTCTCCTGAAATGTCTCTGGAGAAAGCACTATAGAAACGTTAGTATCGAAAGGAAACCAGGTACCAAATGGATACTAAAGAGGCAAGAGGTGTGCTATGGCAGAAATGCTGGAGGTGTGCTGTGAAAAAAAATCTGAGGCGTATACCTGCCCGATGACGAAGTTTGTGAACCTGATATCCGGTAAGTGGGCGATCCCCATTCTCTACCGCCTGATTGTCTTTAATACGCCCGTTCGCTTTGGCGATCTGCTGCGGGCGGCCACACCCATCACTCAGAAAGAATTGACCAAGCAGCTGCGCCTGTTTGAGCAGCGCGGGCTGGTGACGCGGACGGTCTACCCGGAGATCCCGCCGCGCGTGGAGTATCAGATCACCGCGCTGGGGTTAACCCTGCAGGACGCACTCTCCCCGCTGGCCGCCTGGATGAGCGAGTACGGCGACCAGCTTGAGCGTTAGGCTACTGTTTTGCGTAGCGCGGTGCCGGAATGCCGGTGCGTGCGCTATTAAACAGCTCAAGACGCGCCGCTTCGTAGCGATCCCACAGGCCGGCGTCATGCATCGGCGGGATGGTGATCGGTTCACCCTGATCCAGACCCGCCAGCGATGCATCCACCATATCGTCGGTGGTCATCACCGATCCTTCCGGCAGATCGTTTACCGTGACGCCCGAATGGCTCCAGATTTCCGTCGCCGTGGCGGCGGGCAGCACGGCCTGAATGCGCACGCTGCTGTCGGCAAATTCTTCCTGTAACCCACGGGTAAAGCTCAACACCCACGCCTTGGTGGCGCTGTAGAGCGCGCTGCCCGCCCGGACGTGCAGGGCCAGCACGGACGCGATATTGATCAGCGTGCCGCGATTGTTCTGCGCCAGGCGGGGCAGGATGGCGTAGGTCAGACGCATCAGCGCCGTGGTGTTCAGGGTGTTAATGGCCTGATGCTGCGCCACATCGCCCGCGAGGAACGGCGCCATCTGCGCGGTGCCCGCGTTGTTAATGAGCGTATCAATGGCGGTATTGCTGCGCAGTGCCTCTTCCACGGCGCGGATCCCGGCTTCATCGGTAAGATCGGCCACCAGAATATCGACGGCCACGCCGTAGCGCGCGCGAAGGTCGGCGGCAAGGGTGTTCAGGCGATCTTCGCGACGGGCGACCAGCACCAGGTTAGCGCCGCGCGCTGCAAGGCGATCGGCATAAACAGCACCAATTCCGGAAGAGGCGCCCGTAATCAGGGCGGTGGTGATTTGCGTAGTCATCGTGTGTTACCTCAGGGCAAAGTGGGTTATTTGGTTTCAAGATGAAACTGAATAAACTCTCTGTCATTTGGTTTTATAATGCAACTATATTTGCGAGCATTTTGTGCTGTTGCCGTCGGGAACGATCAGGATGGGAGTTTTGCCACGATCTCTTCAGGCGTCAGTTCGCGGCCATCGTCGGCGATAAGCGCCAGTTTGCGCAGGGGTTTGCGCTGTTCGGTATCGACCAGCACGGTGCCGCATTCGTTATCCGCAAACAAAAATTCATTGCCCCACTGGGAGAGGGCAACCAGCACCGTTTGCAGGGCACGCCCTTTATCGGTCAGGACATACTCCTGCCAGGCGCTGCCGTCGGACGCGGGCTGAAGCCGGAGGATGCCTTCGTCGACCAGCAGTTTCAGCCGCGTGGTCAGCATGTTTTTCGCGATGCCGAGGCTTTTCTGGAACTCGCCGAAGCGCTTAATCCCGCGCAGCGCGTCGCGCACAATCAGCAGCGACCACCAGTCGCCGATGATATCCAGCGAACGGGCGACGGGGCAGGTGCTCTCTTCGAGGCGGGTACGTTTCACGGTCAATTCTCCGGTGGGGTGTGGTTTTATTATAAAACTTATTGGCACACACCGTAAGCACGTTAATCATCAGTTTGAGAAATGCTTCCCGGAAAATTGTCACCAATCTGTCACACTGAACGCGACATTTTAAAACGAGTGAGGAATTAGGGATGAGAAAAGCACTACTCGCGCTGGCAGTCGCCGGTTCCATTTCAGCAACGTTTGGCGTGCAGGCGCAAGAGACGCCGGAAGGGTATCAGCTGGAGCAAGTTTTAATCATGAGCCGTCATAACCTGCGCGCGCCGCTCGCCAATAACGGCAGCGTGCTGGAGCAGTCCACGCCGAAGCAGTGGCCGGAGTGGGAGGTGCCGGGCGGTCAGCTCACCACCAAGGGCGGCGTGCTGGAAGTCTATATGGGCCATTACATGCGCGAGTGGCTGGCGCAGCAGGGGATGGTGAAGACGGGAGAATGCCCAGCGGCGGATAGCGTTTATGCTTACGCCAACAGCCTGCAGCGTACCGTCGCCACCGCGCAGTTCTTCATCACCGGTGCGTTCCCGGGCTGCGACGTTCCCGTGCACCATCAGGAAAAAATGGGCACCATGGATCCGACCTTTAATCCGGTGATTACCGATAACTCGCCGGAATTTCGCGAAAAAGCGCTCAAGGCGATGGAGTCCGAGCGGCAGAAAATGCAGCTGGGCGAAAGCTATAAGCTGCTTGAGCAGATGACGAACTACGCGGATTCCCCGTCCTGCAAAGAGAAAAAGGTCTGCTCGCTGGCTGACGCGAAAGATACCTTCAGCGCCGACTATGAAAAAGAGCCTGGCGTATCCGGGCCGCTGAAGGTGGGTAACTCGCTGGTGGACGCGTTCACGCTGCAGTATTACGAAGGCTTCCCGGCCGACCAGGTGGCCTGGGGCGAAATCAAAACCGACCAGCAGTGGCGCGTGCTGTCGAAGCTGAAGAACGGCTATCAGGACTCGCTGTTTACCTCCACCGAAGTGGCGCAAAACGTGGCGAAGCCGCTGGTGAAGTACATTGATAAAACGCTGGTTACCGAGCAGGCAAAAGCGCCGAAAATCACCCTGCTGGTGGGGCATGACTCGAACATTGCTTCCCTGCTGACGGCCCTGGATTTCAAACCGTATCAGCTGCACGACCAGCAGGAGCGCACCCCAATTGGCGGCAAGATTGTCTTCCAGCGCTGGCATGACAAAAACGCCAATCAGGAGCTGATGAAAATTGAGTATGTCTACCAGAGCTCAGAGCAGCTGCGTAACGCCAGCGTCCTGTCGCTGCAGTCGCCCGCGCAGCGCGTGACGCTGGAGCTGAAAGGCTGCCCGGTGGATGCGAACGGCTTCTGTCCTGTCGATAAATTCAATGCGGTGATGAATAACGCGGCGAAGTAAAAGAGAACCCCCCGCTGCGGCGGGGGGAAACGCTTAGACGTTTTTACGTTCGATGGTTTGCTCGCCCCAGTAGAGCGAGTCTTTATCCGTTTTTTCGAAGGCGCGCACCAGCACCTCATCGTTACCTTCCTCCCAAATCTGCTCGGCCAGCTTTTCATCGTACTTCGCGACTTCAAAGATAGCTTCGGCAATCTCCGGAGAGGTGTTGCGTAAACTTGCCCATTCGCCCACGTGGTGAGCTTTGGATTCTTGAGTTGGCATGCTTGTCCTCCTGTTGGGTGTTAGCCGTTCAGTTTTTTGGCCAGACCCGCGACGTATTCACCCTGATAGCGGGCGATAGACAGTTCTTCATTGCTTGGCTGACGTGAGCCATCCCCACCGGCAATGGTGGTTGCGCCGTACGGCGTACCGCCACGCACCTGGGAAATGTCAAACAGCTCCTGGGCGCCGTAGCCAATCGGCACAATCACCATCCCGTGATGAGCAAGGGTAGTCCAGGTTGAGGTAATCGTCTGCTCCTGACCGCCGCCGGTGCCGGTAGAGCTGAATACGCTGGCGAGTTTGCCGTAAAGCGCCCCGGATGCCCAAAGTCCGCCGGTTTGATCGAGGAAGGTGCGCATCTGGCCCGACATATTGCCGAAGCGGGTCGGGGTGCCGAAGATGATGGCATCATAGTCCGCCAGCTCCTGCGGGGTGGCGACCGGGGCGTTTTGCGTTTTCCCCCCGGCTTTCAGGAAGGCTTCCGCCTGCATGGTTTCCGGTACGCGTTTCACCACAACCTCAACGCCATCAACCCTGTTCGCACCTTCTGCTACCGCGTGAGCCATGGTTTCAATGTGTCCATACATGGAATAATAGAGCACCAGAACTTTTGCCATTTTGCATCACTCCTCGTTGGTTTTTCTGACAGCGGATCGCTGCGTTCTTTTAAAGATATGCCATCACAGCCAGACTGCAAAAATGAACGGCATTTCTTTGATTTATAACAATATGGTTACAAAAAGGCTTTGTAGCAAAATGAAACAACTTTTTGGCAGCATATTTTTGAAATGATAAGAAAGGTTTATGAATCGCCGCCGCGTCATCTCACCCGAAAGGCTGAGTTCATGTTGCAGAATATTACCTGCGGCTTGCCGGATAGCGGCATTCCACTAAGCTTAGTTTCACGCGGCACAGATAAAGGCACTGTCCTTGTGTTGCGAGGTGAAAGAATCCTCTTTTACTGAATGCAATATGATGTCTAATGTTTCACATTCTGGAGGTTAGAGATGGCAAACCATCGTGGTGGTTCAGGTAATTTCGCAGAAGATCGTGAAAGAGCATCAGAAGCAGGCCGTAAAGGTGGCCAGCATAGCGGGGGCAATTTCAAGAATGACCCGCAACGCGCATCTGAAGCTGGCAAGAAAGGGGGGAAAAACAGCCACGGCAGCAGTAAGTAACACGCCGGGTTGAACCCCTGCCGCCGGGATCTCCCGGCGGTTTTTTTATTTCTGCAACATTGAACTGTAACCAAAGGCAACGCACACTAGGGAATTGATCTTAACCGCGAGTGCCGCATGTCTGTTTCACGCTTCAAATTCTCCGTTAAACCGCAGGAAGCCATCCTGATTCTCATCACCATGTTCTGGGGCGGGACGTTTCTGGCCGTTCAGTACGCGGTGACCCTCAGCGATCCGTTCTTTTTTGTTGGCCTGCGCTTTGCGACGGCGGCGCTTGCCGTGGGGCTGATTTCGCTTAAAACGCTGCGGGGGCTGACGCTGAAAGAACTTAAGGCCGGCGTGGCGATTGGGGTGGCGATAGCGATGGGCTACAGCCTGCAGACATGGGGATTGCAGACCATCTCCAGCAGTAAATCCGCGTTTATCACCGCCATGTATGTGCCGCTGGTGCCGCTGCTGCAGTGGCTGTGCCTGGGGCGGCTGCCGGGGCTGATGTCCTGTATTGGCATCGTGCTGGCGTTTATCGGCCTGATCTTACTGGCCGGGCCGGAAAACAACCTGCTTGCGCTGGGGCCGGGCGAAATCATCACCCTGATAGGGGCGATTGCCATTGCGGCGGAAATTATTCTGATTAGCGCCTGGGCGGGCAAGGTCGACGTCAAGCGGGTAACGGTGGTGCAGCTCGCCACGGCGTCGCTGGTGGCGTTTGCGACGATGGTGCCGGCAGGCGAGTCCGTGCCGCCGATGTCCACCGGCCTGGTGGTGGTCGCACTGGGGCTGGGTATTTTCAGCGCCATTATTCAGGTCACCATGAACTGGGCGCAGCGCAGCGTATCGCCAACCCGCGCGACGGTGATTTATACCGGTGAACCGGTCTGGGCGGGGATTTTCGGACGCATTGCAGGTGAGCGTTTGCCGCTTCTGGCGCTGGTGGGAGCGGCATTTATTGTCGCCGGGGTGCTGGTGAGCGAGTTAAAGCTCAGAAAACGTCGGGGTGAGGTCAGGGATTTGACTGCAAAAGAAGGTTTAGATTGAAAAAATGGACAGGCTTATTTACGATGTGTACGGATAAATACCGTACACGGTGATGTAAACCATGCCAGCACTTAAAAAACAGCGTATCGATCTTCGCTTAACGGACGAAGACAAAACAATGATTGAAGAAGCGGCGGCGATGACGAACCAAACGATCACCCAGTTTATGGTGAACAGTGCGTCAGAGCGTGCTGCAGAGGTCATCGAGCAGCACCGTCGTCTCGTATTAAACGAAGCATCATGGACTGCGGTGATGGATGCCATCGACAATCCGCCTGAGCCAAATGAACGCCTGAAACGAGCAGCAAAACGGCTTCGAAACATGGAGTGAAGCGCCGTGGAGAATCTCACGATCGAAATGTTATCAGAGGGAACCGATTATGACTTCGAGTATTTTGATTGTGGCGAACCCTCGCTAAATGCCTTCCTTGCTGAACATCTGGTGCGTCAGCACAATGGGCGTATTTTACGAGCCTACCTGCTTAAAGAGCGCGATCGTCCGCGTGTACTGGGTTATTACACGTTATCGGGAAGCTGTTTTGAAAGAGCGATGCTTCCTTCTAAGACTCAGCAGCGCCGGATCCCTTATATCAACGTACCCAGCGTGACGCTGGGACGTCTGGCTGTAGATAAAACCCTACAGGGAAACGAGTGGGGAACAACGCTCGTTGCGCATGCTATGCGCGTTGTCTACCTGGCTTCACAGGCTGTGGGGGTACACGGAATATTTGTTGATGCCCTTAACGAGCGGGCAAAACGATTTTATCTGAAGCAGGGTTTTATCCCGATGACAGCTGAAAACAGCCATTCTTTGTTCTTCCCTACAAAATCTATCGAACGGCTGTTTGAGCAAGAGTGATTGCTTTACTACCTGTTGTTCTGAAGGAATGTACACGTCGGGTGAGGCCTGGCCGTCACCCGACATGGTGATTTCACGAATCCTGATGCACTACGGCGCCCTGCGGCGCGGCGGCCATCCGGCGGCTCAGCAGGGCGTTAAGCAGAATTGCCCCAAAGGTCGCCGTGCCAATCCCGCCAATCGTAAACCCGCCCAGCGTCAGGGCAAAATCGCCTGCGCCCAGCACCAGCGTGACCGCCACCATAATCAGGTTGCCGTTCTGGCTGAGATCGACGCGATGCTGTACCCAGATGCGCGCGCCGGCCACGGCGATCAGCCCAAACACCACAATCGATGCCCCGCCGATGACCGGGGACGGAATGGTGTGGATCAGCGCGCCGAACTTCGGTGAGAAGCCGAGCAGCATCGCCATCACCGCCGCCGCCACGAAGACCAGCGTCGAGTAGACCTTGGTCACCGCCATCACGCCGATATTTTCGGCATAGGTGGTGACGCCGCTGCCGCCTACGGAACCGGAGAGCATGGTCGCCAGCCCGTCACCGACGAACGCGCGGCCCATGTACGGATCCATGCTGCGCCCGGTCATTCCCGCAACCGCCTTCAGGTGGCCTAAGTTCTCCGCCACCAGGATCACCGCCACCGGTGCGATAAGCATCATCGCCTGGGTGTTAAAGGTGGGCGAGGTCACCTTCGGCAGGCCGAACCAGGCGGCCTGGTGGAGCAGCGTAAAGTCAACCGGCTTGCCCAGACCGAAAATGTTGGCCAGCAGGGCGTAGACCAGGCAAGCCACGATGAGTCCGACCAAAATCAGCAGCCGCTGAATCATGCCGCGCGTGAACACCGCCACCAGACCGATGCACAGCACCGTGATCACCGCCATCCAGCTTTCAAACGGCGAGGCGGAGACGCTTCTGACCGCAATCGGCGCGAGGTTGAGGCCTATCGCCATTACCACGGCGCCCGTCACGACGGGAGGCATCATTCGCTCTATCCAGCGCGTGCCGATTTTCATCACTACCAGACCAATCAGGGTGTACACCAGGCCGCAGGCGATGATGCCGCCGAGGGCCACGCTCAGGTTGGGGTTGATCCCCTGGCCGTTAAACCCGGTAGTGGCGATGACGACGCCGACAAAGGCGGCGCTGGATCCGAGATAGCTGGGCACGCGCCCGCCGGTGACGAAAAAGAACAGCAGCGTGCCGATACCCGACATCAGAATAGACAGGTTGGGATCGAGTCCCATCAGCATCGGCATCAGCACCGTGGCGCCAAACATGGCGACCGCGTGCTGAACGCCCATCACCATCGTCTGCCCGAGCGGGAGATGTTCATCCGGCGCGACCACGCCTGCTTCTGTGGAGGTCGATTTCAACTGCCAGTGGGGAAATCCGAACATGGTCTGTCTCCTTAAGGCGGGTTAACAGGCGGGTCGCATAAGCGCGTGGTAGCCGCGGTCAAACCACACCAGCCCTTGCGGCGCGGGGTGGCGAATAATCGAAATAATGTCGCAAAACAGAATGTCGTGGGTGCCGACGCTCACCACCTGGTTGATGCGGCAGTCAAACGAGGCCAGCGCATCTTCCAGGCGCGGACAGCCCGTGTCGCCCGTCTGCCAGCGGGCGGCGGCAAAGCGTTCTGCCATCGGCGTTTTCCCGCCAAACAGGTTAGATAAAGGCTCCTGTCCGGCGCTCAGGGTATTCACGCAAAGGGTGCGGTTTTCGCTAAAGGTTGGCCAGACGGACGCGCCGCGGTTCAGGCACACCAGCAGGGTGGGCGGTGAATCCGTGACGCTGCACACCGCGCTGGCGGTGAAGCCTGCCATCCCCGCCGGGCCGTCGGTGGTGATGATGTTGACCGCCGCGCCAACGCAGGCCATGGCGTCGCGAAAGGTTTGTTTATCCGGTGATGTCATCATCGCTCCTTACGCCAGCCCGCAGGCGTCGTCAAAGTCCAGGCGCGGCAGGCGCCCGTAAAGTTTGCGGGTATCGCCATAGCCTATGTTGATCAGCAGATTGCTTTTAAGCGTCGTGCCGGTGAAAAAGGCTTCGTCGACCTTTTGGCGGTCAAATCCCGACATCGGGCCGGTGTCCAGCCCCAGGGCGCGACAGGCGAAAATCAGGTAAGCGGCCTGCATTGAGCTGTTGCGAAAGGCAGTCTCTTCCGCATGCGCGGGGCTGGTGGTGAACCAGCTCTTTGCATCGCCGTGCGGGAACAGCTCGGGCAGGCGCTCGTAGAATTCACCGTCCCAGGCAATAATCGCCGTGACCGGAGCGGTGAGCGTTTTCTCGAGGTTACCGCTGGAGAGCGCCGGGCGCAGCTTCTCTTTTCCCTCCGCGCTTCGCACAAACACAATCCGTGCCGGGGAGCAATTGGCGGACGTGGGCCCCCATTTCATCAGGTTGTAGATTTCGCGCAGCGTTTCGTCGCTGACGGGCATATCCTGCCAGCCGTTATGGGTGCGCGCGCCGGTGAACAGCGTTTCCAGCGCGGCGGGGGTAATGGCTTCGCTCATTAAAGCTCCTTATAAAGCGGGTTCCGGGCTGTGCAGCAGGCTGGCAAGCCCGTTCAGCAGCAGGGTGTTGAAGGTATCCGGCTCGGTGACGTTGCAGGCATGCCCGCCCTGGCGCATCACCACGCTGCGGCTGTGCGGGATCGCCGCCTGCAGTTCCGACGAGCAGACTGAGGGCACCAGCATGTCGTCGGCAGAACAGACGATCTGTACCGGGCAGCGAATGCGCGCCGCATGGCGGCTGAAGTCGGCCTTTTTCAGGGCGCTGAGCCTGTGCAGCAGGTTGGTTTTACCCTGGAAATGGGCCAGCGCCAGCGCTTCTTCGGCCTCCAGACGGGGCGCGCGGGCGGCCATCCAGTCCGCCGGGTAGAGAAACAGCGGCTGCGCCTCGACCCACGCCTGTGCGCCGCCGTAATGCAGCAGGCGCTCGCGGATCTGAAAGCAGCGGCGGGTGTGGGCGTTGAGGGTCAACCAGCCGTTGACGCACACCAGCGCGGTGAGGGCGTCGGGCCTGTCGAGGGCCAGCTGCAGGCCGACCAGCGCCCCCAGCGCGTGACCCACGACGCTGTAGCGGGCAATCCCGGCTTCAGCCAGCGCCTGGGCCAGCTCGTCCGCCATCTGCGCAAGGCTGTACCCTTCCGGCAGGGTGGCGGGGTTATTGCCCGTTCCCCGCTGGTCATAGCACACCACCTGATACTCCGGCTCCAGCGCGGCCAGCTGGGGCAGCCAGTAGCTGCCGCTGCCGCCGAGACCGGAAATAAAGACCACCACGGGCGCGCCCTCGTACGGGGGCGGCGAGACGGAAAGTTTCATACCTGCCTCACTTCGCGATGTGCGCAACGGTGGCGATCTCAACCAGCGCCTCTGGCTTCACCAGCCCGCACTGAATGCAGAACCGCGCCGGTTTATCGCCGGGGAAGAACTCGGCGTAAATCTCGTTAATCGCGGCGTAGTTTTTCCAGTCGGTGATAAAGATGCTGTTGAAGGTCACGTCCTCCATCGTGCCACCCGCCGTTTCGATCACGGTTTTGATCGTCTCCAGCACGTGGCGGGTTTGCGCCTTTGGGTCGTTGATAAACACCACGTTGTTGTCTTTATCAAACGGCAGCGTGCCGGAGACATACACCACGCCGTCGGCGAGGATGCCGGGAACAAACGGGGCAATCGGCGTGCTGGTGCCCGGCGGAATAATCACGGATTTTGGCATCAGGCGTCTCCTCAGGCGATACGGGCAAGCGGGGGAGTCAGGGCGTCGCAGAAATCATTGACGTTACTGACCCAGCCAAAAAAGGTTTCGATGTTGAACAGGGCCGCTTTCTGGGCGAATTCCGGCCCGGCCTGGTGGGTCGCGTCTTCCAGCACCACGCCAAAATACTCGAGGAAAAAGCCGTCGCGCAGGGTCGACTCCACGCAGACGTTGGTGGCGATGCCGGTGAACACCAGATGACGAATGCCCCGGCTGCGCAGCAGGCTGTCGAGCGGGGTGTTGAAAAAGCCGCTGTAGCGCGGTTTGGGCAGAACAATATCGCCCGCCTGCGGTACCAGCTCATCCACCAGCTGATAGTCCCAGCCGCCTTTCGCCAGCAGCTTGCCCTGCAGTTCGGGCCGTTTACGCATGGTTTTCAGGGCGTTCGACTTGTGGAAGTTGGGCGAGCCGGGGCCGCCGGCCTCGACGTACTGGTCATCCCAGCCGTTCTGGAACCAGATGATGAGCATGCCCGCGGCGCGCGCGGCGGCGACGGCAGTTTTAATGTTCTCGATCACCGGCCGGGTGGCGGAGACGTCGAACCCCGCCAGATCCAGATAACCGCCCTGGCTGGCGTAGGCGTTTTGCATGTCCACCACGATCAGCGCGCTCTGCTGCGGCGCGAAGGTGATGGCTTCCGGGCGTGCGTTAAGGGTCGTCATTACGCCACCTCCTTCGTGACGGCAGGGATGTGGGCGCGGCACTGCATCAGCGGCTGGATGCGCTCGCCGAAGGTCTCCACGCCGGTGAGGAAATCGTCGAAGGTCAGCAGAACGCCTTCCGCCCCGGGCACGGCCGCCACTTCGTCCAGCATTCTGGCGACGCTGGCGTACGAGCCGACCAGCGTGCCCATGTTGATATTGACGGCGGAGGTAGGGTCAGCCATCTGGCGAACGTTGGTATCTGCCCCGGAGCGGGTATCTTTCTGGCTCTGTTCGGTGAGCCAGCTTAGGGCCTCCTCGTCGGCGCCGTCCTTATAGCGCTCCCATTTCGCGCGCGCGCCGTCGTCGGTTTCGTCGGCAATGACCATAAACAGCACGTAGGAGCCCACGTCGCGCCTGGTCCTGTCGGCGGCCTCTTTCATCCGCGCGGCGGTCGGGGCGAAGGCGGCAGGCGTGTTCACGCCTTTGCCGAAGCAGAAGTTGAAGTCGGCGTATTTGGCGGAGAATTCCATCCCCGCGTCGCTCTGCCCGGCGCAAATCACCTTCATCGGCACCGACGGCTGCGGGCTGACGCGGCAGTCGTTCATGGTGAAGAAATCGCCCTTGAAATCGCTTTTTCCGGTACCCCACAGATCGCGCAGCACCTGCACGTATTCGGTCAGGTAGTCGTAGCGACGCGAGAAGTACTCGTCACCCGGCCAGAGCCCCATCTGCTCGTACTCCGGTTTTTGCCAGCCGGTGACCAGGTTGACGCCAAAACGCCCGCCGGAGATGGAGTCGATGGTGGAGGCCATGCGCGCGACGATCGCCGGGGGCAGGGTGAGCGTGGCGGCGGTGGCGTAGATTTGGATCCGCGAGGTGACCGCGGCCAGCCCGGCCATCAGGGTAAAGGACTCCAGGTTGTGGTCCCAGAATTCGGTTTTTCCGCCAAAGCCGCGCAGCTTGATCATCGAAAGCGCAAAGTCGAAATGGTAATGCTCTGCTTTCTGCACGATGGCTTTATTGAGCTCAAAGGTCGGCTTGTATTGCGGTGCAGTGGTCGAGATAAGCCAGCCGTTGTTGCCGATGGGTACAAATACGCCAATTTTCATCACGAACCTCTCTTCATTACGTCGCAGGTGTATCGGTGTTTTTGCAAAGGCGGTGCCAGTTTTGAAAATGGCTGTGTTATTAATGTGTTAATCAGAAGTTGGTGGATTGATGCGGCTAAATGTGGACTAACTGGTCAAAAACATTGCACAGAAAACAGGCATTCATGCGCGATCGGAGTGCAGGATGTCGTGGCGAGTCGGGGGTTTTGCTATGCTGAGGGCAACGCAGAATAAGGAGAGCGGGAATGACACAAGGCGCAGTGAAAACTCCAGGTAAACGTTCGCAGGCGGTGAGCGCCAAGAAGCAGGCGATCCTCAGCGCGGCGCTGGAGACTTTTTCGCAGTTTGGTATTCACGGCACGCGCCTGGAGCAGGTGGCGGAGCAGTCCGGCGTATCCAAAACCAATCTGCTTTACTATTACCCGTCGAAAGAGGCGCTCTATGTGGCGGTGATGCAGCAGATCCTCGATATCTGGCTGGCGCCCCTCAAAGCGTTCCGCGCGGAGCTGGCCCCGCTGGTGGCGATCAAAGAGTACATTCGCCTGAAGCTGGAGGTGTCGCGCGATTACCCGCAGGCGTCGCGACTGTTTTGTCTTGAGATGCTGCAGGGCGCGCCGCTGCTGCAGGCGGAATTAACCGGAGATTTAAAGCAGCTGGTGGACGATAAGTCGGCCATTATTGCCGGATGGGTCGCCAGCGGAAAACTGGCCCCGGTCGACCCGCATCATCTGATCTTTATGATCTGGGCCTCCACCCAGCATTACGCTGACTTTGCGGCCCAGGTTGAGGCGGTGACCGGTAAAACGCTCCAGGACGAGGCGTTTTTCCACAGCACCCTGGAAAACGTGCAGCGGATGATTATCGAAGGGATCCGCCTGCGCTAGTTCCCCCTCACCCCAGCCCTCTCCCTCAAGGGGGAGGGGGCCGTCCGCGCAGGTATTATTTTGTGGGGATCCCTCAGCCCGGCGGGAGAGGGCAGCTTAAGTCGCCCTCTTCACACTGCATCAGCGAGGCCAGAAACGCTTCGCGCTCCACGGTTTTTTCCGCCAGGCACTGGTTAACAATCATTGGCTGGACGCTCCCGCCTTCCGTCCCCGAACCGATAAACGCGCAGTCCGCATCGCGCAGGGTAATCCACGCCTGCTGCGCTTTTTTCAGCAGGTCGCGCTGAGGAGCTGCCGCGCGTTTGATGGCGGCCTGATACGTCTGGTTGAGTTTTTTATCGGCAGTCTGGTACTGCTGCGCGCTACAGGTATTCAGTTCAAGCTGGGTGGTCGCTTTGTCGCACTCGTCGGCCAGCGCGCTGGCGCTCAGCAGCAGTGCCGCACTGGCGATAAGATATCGTTTCATATACTCCCCAATAAAATAAGGCTCCGTCTCCGGAGCCTTATTAACACAGCGTTAGCCTATTGTCATCAGGCTGGCGTTACCGCCTGCCGCCGCGGTGTTGACGCTGAGCGAGCGCTCCACGTACAGACGCTCCAGCAGCAGGTTGGTTTCCCCGCGCGCAAAGCCCTGCACGGAAACGATGGCGCCGCTGCGGGCCGCAACCTGCTCGCACAGTTCGCGCAGCTGATCGGAATCACCGTGGTAGATCACCGCATCAAACGGCTGGGTCAGCAGGCTATCGGCTTTCGCGAAGCGAATGCGGGCCGAGACCGCTTTCGGCAGCTGTTTGGCGAGATCGCGATGCAGGGCATCTTCCGGCCACAGCACTTCACAGCCGGTTGCCATGGCGGCGGCCAGCTGCACCAGCGCGTCCTGCTCGTTATCGGCCACGCACAGCACGCGCTCGCGCGGCATCAGCGTCCAGGTGTTGCGCTCGCCGGTTGGCCCCGGCAGCAGACGCTGCGTGCCCGCCTGCGCCAGCTCGCCGTACTGCTTCGCAACGGCACGCAGTTCAGGACGTTTTTCTGCCCATGTAATGAGCGCCTCCAGCGGCTGGGTCAGCACGGTTTTCAACTGCGCATCCACCGGATAGTCCGCATCCTGGCGTGCCAGGGTGACGCCCAGGGCGTTCTCCGGACGGTTCGCCAGCAGACGGTACAGGTAGAGCGGACCGCCCGCTTTCGGACCGGTGCCGGAAAGGCCTTCGCCGCCGAACGGCTGCACGCCCACGACCGCGCCAACCATGTTGCGGTTAACGTACAGGTTGCCCACTTTGGCTCTGCCGGTGACCTGCGCGATAGTCTCGTCGATACGGGTATGCACGCCGAGCGTCAGGCCATAGCCGGAGGCGTTGATCTGCTCAACCAGCTCGTTCAGGTTGTTACGGTTGTAGCGCACCACGTGCAGCACCGGGCCGAAGACCTCTTTTTTCAGCTCGTCGAAGCTTGCCAGCTCAATCAGCGTTGGCGGCACAAAGGTGCCGGTCCGCCATTCGCGGGCATCTTCGCTGTTCTCGCGCACCTCCTGGAACACCGGGCGGCCTTTCGCGCGCATGGTCTGAATGTGGTTTTCGATGTTGGCTTTGGCTTCCGCGTCGATCACCGGCCCGATATCGGTAGTGAGACGGCCCGGGTTGCCCATGCGGCATTCGGCCATCGCGCCGCGCAGCATCTTCAGCGTGTGGTCCGCCACGTCGTCCTGCAGGCACAGCACGCGCAGGGCGGAGCAGCGCTGACCGGCGCTGTCGAACGCGGAGGCCAGCACGTCGACCACCACCTGCTCGGTAAGGGCAGAGGAGTCTACGATCATGGCGTTCATCCCGCCGGTTTCCGCGATGAGCGGCGTAGGGCGGCCCTGCGCATCCAGACGGGTGGCAATATTGCGCTGCAGCAGTGACGCCACTTCGGTCGAACCGGTGAACATCACGCCGCGCACGCGGTTGTCGGAGGTCAGTTTGGCACCGACGGTTTCACCGCGGCCCGGCAGCAGCTGAACCACGCCCGCCGGCACGCCGGCTTCCAGAAGAATGTTGATGCCCTGCGCGGCAATCAGCGGGGTCTGCTCTGCCGGTTTTGCCAGCACGCTGTTGCCTGCGGCCAGCGCGGCGGCAATCTGGCCGGTGAAGATCGCCAGCGGGAAGTTCCACGGGCTGATACAGACGACCGGACCCAGCGGACGGTGGGTTTCGTTATCGAAATCATCGCGCACCTGACCGGCGTAGTAGTGGAGGAAGTCGACGGCCTCGCGCACTTCGGCAATGGCGTTGCTGAAGGTTTTGCCCGCTTCGCGCACCAGAATGCCGATGAGCGACTGCATCTGATCTTCCATCAGCACCGCGGCGCGCTCCAGAATCGCGGCGCGCTCCTGCGGCGGCGTGGCAAACCAGATAGGGGCGTTGTTCACCGCGCTGTCCAGCGCCTGATCCACTTCCGCTTCGGTCGCTTCACGCGCGTAGCCGACGATATCCTTCGGCTCGGCCGGGTTGATCACCGGCTGCATTTCGCCGTCTGCAACGGGCTGCTCCAGCATCGGTTTGGCCTGCCACTTCTGCAGCGCGCTGTTGAGCAGGGCAGAGGAGAGGGACGCCAGACGGTGTTCGTTGGCGAGATCCAGACCCGCCGAGTTGACGCGGCCTTTGCCGTACAGCTCGCGCGGCAGGGCAATCTTCGGATGCGGCAGGCCAACCTGGCCTTCCTGCGCCGCCATCTTCTCAACGGCCTGCACCGGGTCGGCCACCAGCTCGTCCAGCGGCAGCGTGGTGTCGGCGATGCGGTTAACGAAGGAGGTATTCGCGCCGTTTTCCAGCAGACGACGCACCAGGTACGCCAGCAGGGTTTCGTGCGTTCCCACCGGAGCATAGATACGGCATGGGCGGTTCAGCTTGCCGTCCGCCACTTTACCGGTGACCTGCTCGTACAGCGGTTCACCCATACCGTGCAGGCACTGGAACTCGTACTGGCCCGGATAGTAGTTTTGCCCGGCCAGGCTGTAGATCGCCGCCAGGGTGTGGGCGTTGTGGGTAGCGAACTGCGGATAGATCAGGTTCGGCACGCCGAGCAGCTTTTTCGCACAGGCGAGGTAAGAGACGTCGGTGTAAACCTTGCGGGTATAGACCGGATAGCCTTCCAGCCCTTCCATCTGGGCGCGTTTGATTTCGCTGTCCCAGTAGGCGCCTTTCACCAGACGGATCATCAGGCGACGGCGGCTGCGGCTTGCCAGGTCAATCAGGTAATCAATGACGAACGGGCAGCGCTTCTGGTAGGCCTGGATAACGAAGCCAATGCCGTTCCAGCCTGCCAGCTCCGGCTCGAAGCACAGTTTTTCCAGCAGATCGAGGGAGATCTCCAGACGGTCGGCCTCTTCGGCGTCGATGTTAATGCCGATGTCATACTGGCGCGCCAGCAGGGTCAGGGACTTCAGGCGCGGGTAGAGTTCTTCCATCACCCGGTCGTACTGCGCGCGGCTGTAGCGCGGGTGCAGGGCGGAGAGCTTGATAGAGATGCCCGGGCCTTCATAAATACCGCGACCGTTGGACGCTTTACCAATGGCGTGGATCGCCTGCTGGTAAGAGACCATGTAGGCCTGCGCGTCGGCGGCGGTCAGGGCCGCTTCGCCCAGCATGTCGTACGAGTAGCGGAAACCTTTATCTTCCAGCTTGCGGGCGTTCGCCAGCGCTTCGGCAATGGTTTCCCCGGTGACGAACTGCTCGCCCATCAGACGCATCGCCATGTCCACGCCTTTGCGGATCAGCGGCTCGCCGCTCTTGCCGATGATGCGGTTCAGGGAGCGGGAGAGGTTGGCTTCGTTATGGGTGGAGACCAGTTTGCCGGTAAACAGCAGGCCCCAGGTTGCCGCGTTGACGAACAGCGACGGACTGCGGCCAATGTGGGAATGCCAGTTGCCGTTGCTGATCTTGTCGCGGATCAGCGCGTCGCGGGTGGCTTTATCCGGAATACGCAGCAGCGCTTCCGCGAGGCACATCAGCGCCACGCCTTCCTGAGAGGAGAGGGAAAACTCCTGCAGCAGGCCCTGAACCATCCCGGCGCGGCCGGTGGCGGTTTTCTGGTTGCGCAGCTTGTCGGCTAACTGATACGCCAGGCTGTGCGCCTGCGCGGCAATGGCTTCCGGCAGGCGGGCCTGCTCCAGCAGCATCGGCACGGCGTCGGTTTCGGCACGGCGGTAGGCGCCGGTAATGGCGGCACGGCTGACGGACTGCGGCAGGATCTGCTCGGCGAATTCGAGGAACGGCTGATGATTCTCGTCGCCAGCGGCCGGGGCTTCTTCACTTTCGTTCGCCGCGCCGGCCAGCAGGGCAGGCAGCTCCGGCAGGCCCTCATCGCTCTCGAGTCTTTCGAGATAGTTAAAAATCGCCTGCTTAATTAACCAGTGCGGCGTGCGGTCAATGCGGGTTGCTGCGGTCTTAATCCGTTCGCGGGTTGCGTCATCCAGCTTAACCCCCATGGTGGTCATACCCATGCCAAAGCTCCTGTTGTTCTGTAATAGCGTTCTGTTGATAGCGTGAAATATCCACCATGTTGCAACTTTGTGCAACCGTGTTAAATGTGACCTGGTTTGCAACCCGGAAAATGAATGGATTGTTAACGGATGGTTAGCTGGAAAAACGCACTGGCTTTTGTGCAGGAGGCCTGGTTTTATGCGGTAGTTAACACTTTTCAAAGGTGCAACCCGCAAAAGCGTGAGCGAGTGCAACCTATAGGAAACTCGTATCAAACCGGGGATGAAATTGATGTAAATGCAGTGTTAAATCGTTTGTCAGCGGAAGGCGCATACGGCAGGATAGCGCGCCCAACCGAAACACAAGATACATTCACCTCGTTCCGGTGATCATATAACAAGGCAGCCCGGATGGTTGTCGCTCGACATTTTGGAGAATTTGAATGGCTATTAGCACACCGATGCTGGTGACATTTCTCGTTTATATTTTTGGCATGATCCTGATAGGGTTTTTGGCGTGGCGTTCTACAAAGAACTTTGACGACTACATTCTGGGCGGACGCAGTTTAGGCCCGATGGTGACCGCACTCTCTGCGGGCGCCTCCGACATGAGCGGCTGGCTGCTGATGGGGCTGCCCGGCGCGATTTTTATCTCCGGCATCTCGGAAAGCTGGATCGCCATCGGCCTGACCCTCGGCGCGTGGATCAACTGGAAGCTGGTGGCAGGCCGTCTGCGCGTGCATACCGAGGCCAACAACAACGCCCTGACGCTGCCGGATTACTTCACCGGACGTTTTGAAGATAACAGCCGCATCCTGCGCATTATCTCTGCGGTGGTTATCCTGCTGTTCTTCACCATCTACTGTGCCTCCGGCATCGTGGCCGGCGCGCGTCTGTTCGAAAGCACCTTCGGCATGAGCTACGAAACCGCCCTGTGGGCCGGTGCGGCGGCGACCATCCTCTATACCTTCGTGGGCGGATTCCTGGCGGTAAGCTGGACCGACACCGTGCAGGCGAGCCTGATGATCTTCGCCCTGATCCTGACTCCGGTGATTGTGATTTTCACCGTTGGCGGCTTTGGCGAATCGCTGGAAGTGATCAAGCAGAAGAGCATCGAAAACGTCGACATGCTGAAAGGGCTGAACTTCGTGGCCATCGTCTCGCTGATGGGCTGGGGTCTGGGCTACTTCGGTCAGCCGCATATCCTGGCGCGCTTTATGGCGGCGGATTCCCACCACACCATCGTTCATGCCCGTCGCATCAGCATGACGTGGATGATCCTGTGTCTGGCAGGGGCGTGTGCGGTCGGCTTCTTCGGCATCGCGTACTTCAACAACAACCCGGCGCAGGCGGGCGCGGTGAACCAGAACGCCGAGCGCGTGTTCATCGAGCTGGCGCAAATTCTGTTTAACCCGTGGATTGCCGGTATTCTGCTCTCCGCAATCCTGGCGGCGGTGATGTCCACCCTGAGCTGTCAGCTGCTGGTTTGCTCCAGTGCGATCACCGAAGACCTATACAAAGCCTTCCTGCGTAAAAATGCGAGCCAGAAAGAGCTGGTGTGGGTAGGGCGCTTTATGGTGCTGCTGGTGGCGCTGATTGCCATCGCGCTGGCGGCCAACCCGGAAAACCGCGTGCTGGGCCTCGTGAGCTACGCGTGGGCGGGCTTCGGTGCGGCGTTTGGTCCGGTCGTGCTGTTCTCCGTCATGTGGTCACGTATGACCCGTAACGGCGCGCTGGCGGGGATGATCATCGGTGCGCTGACCGTTATCGTCTGGAAACAGTTCGCGTGGCTGGGCCTGTACGAAATCATTCCGGGCTTCATCTTCGGCAGCATCGGCATCGTGGTGTTCAGCCTGCTGGGTAAAGCCCCGTCTGCCTCCATGCAGAAACGCTTTGCTGAAGCCGACGCGCATTACCACACTGCGCCGCCGTCTAAGCTCCAGGCAGAATAATTTTTCTCGCAGCACAATGCAGGCCGGGTGAGCGCAAGCGCACCCGGCTTTTTTCTTGCCAAAATCCGCAATTTCCTGTGATATCCATGTGCTTATAACAATGAGGATAGCGAAGCATGACAATCAAAACAGGGGTAATGGCAGCGGCACTATTGATGCTCGCTGGCTGCACGGCGCCATCGCAACACGCGGCTGTAGAGACCTGCAAGGCGGATAACCAGATGCAGCAAACCACGCTCTATTTCGGCTTAAATCGTCCTGCCGGGGCGCAAATCACCAGCAACGAGTGGCAGCAGTTTGTTGACCAGGACGTGACGCCGCGTTTCCGCGATGGCTTAACGGTGTTTGACGCGCGCGGGCAGTGGCTGGGGAACGACGGGAAAGTGGCGCGTGAACCCAGCAAAGCGCTGATGCTGATCCACGGTAAGGATGCGCAGAGCGAGAAGAACATCGAAGCGTTACGCGGGATTTATAAATCACGCTTCGCGCAGGAGTCGGTGATGCGCGTCGACCAGCCGGTGTGCGTGCAGTTCTAATAAAAACGGCGGGAAATCCCGCCGTTGTTGTTTTGTAGGCCGGGTAAGCGAAGCGCCACCCGGTATTGCATCAGAGCACCAACCCCGCAAAGCTCGCCGACAGCAGGCTCACCAGCGTCGCGCCGTACACCAGACGCAGACCAAACCGCGACACCACATTCCCCTGCTGCTCGTTAAGGCCCTTAATCGCCCCGGCCACAATGCCGATGGACGCGAAGTTCGCGAAGGACACCAGGAAGACGGATAAAATGCCCAGCCCGCGCGGGGACATCTGATGCGCGATTTTTTGCAGCTCAATCATCGCCACAAATTCATTCGCCACCAGCTTGGTCGCCATAATACTGCCCGCGTTTAAGGCATCACTCAGCGGAATACCCACCAGCCACGCCAGGGGATAAAATACATAGCCCAGGATCTGCTGGAAGCTCATGCCAAATACGCTGGAGAAGAGGGCGTTAATGGCGCTAATAAGGGCGATAAAGCCAATCAGCATGGCCAGAATAATCATCGCCACCTTAAAACCGGCCAGAATATACTCGCCGAGCATTTCGAAGAAGCTCTGCGATTCATGCAGTTTTTCCAGCTTGATATCCGGCTCCGCTTCCGGGCGCGCCGGGTTGATGACGGAGAGAATAATAAAGGTGCTGAACATGTTCAGAATCAGCGCCGCGACGACAAATTTGGCGTCGAGCATGGTCATATAGGCGCCGACAATCGACAGGGAGACCGTCGACATGGCCGTGGCCGCCATGGTGAACAGACGACGAGAGGAGAGATCGCCCAGCACGCCTTTGTAGGCAATGAAGTTTTCCGACTGGCCGAGGATCAGCGAGCTCACCGCGTTAAAGGATTCCAGCTTGCCCATACCGTTCAGTTTTGACAGCAGCGTGCCGATGACCCGAATAAAAATCGGCAGGATCCGCCAGTGCTGAAGAATACCAATCAGCGCGGAAATAAAAATAATTGGGCAAAGCACGCTGAGGAAAATGAACGCCAGCCCTTTTTCCCCCATTCCGCCAAAGACGAAATTGGTCCCTTCCGAAGCAAATTTAAGCAGTGACTCAAAGAAGCCGGAAACATATTTAATCAGGAATAACCCGCTTTCGGCGTGCAGGAAAAAGAACGCCAGCGCAATTTCAATAACAATCAGCTGTAAAACATAACGAATGCGAATTTTTCGGCGGTCGAAACTTACCAGCCAGGCAAGCGCGAGAATAATGACCAGCGCCAGCAGGAAATGGACAATTTTAAACATAATTAATTTTCACCAGGTGTTTGAGGCGGATATTTAGCCACAGCCCCGAACCAGCGTAAATGGGCATTTTCGTTATAACTTATAAACCTGAACGTAACGTATGTAACTATTACCAGGCTCGGCGTTTACAACTCGTCATCAAAACACCACACATTTCGCTTGTGTTTCTTTTCGCCGTAATGATAATCACTATCACAAGAATTTACCTTTCTTTGCATCAGTTGACCGCGATAAACATTTAAGGTGTCGGTATGTTTGTTCCATTTCTCATTATGTTACGTGAAGGGCTCGAAGCTGCCCTTATCGTGAGCCTCATCGCCAGCTATCTGAAGCGTACCCAGCGCGGACGCTGGATTGGCGTCATGTGGGTCGGGGTATTCCTTGCCGCGGCACTTTGTCTGGGCCTCGGTATCCTCATCAACGAAACCACCGGGGAGTTCCCGCAGAAAGAGCAGGAGCTGTTCGAAGGGATCGTCGCCGTGATTGCGGTGGTGATCCTCACGTGGATGGTGTTCTGGATGCGTAAAGTCTCCCGTAATGTGAAGGTGCAGCTGGAGCAGGCGGTGGATAATGCGCTGCAAAAGGGCAATAACCACGGCTGGGCGCTGATCATGATGGTCTTTTTTGCCGTCGCGCGTGAAGGCCTGGAGTCCGTTTTCTTCCTGCTGGCGGCGTTTCAGCAGGATGTCGGTATCTGGCCGCCGGTTGGCGCGATGCTCGGGCTGGCAACCGCCGTTGTGCTGGGCTTTCTGCTCTACTGGGGCGGCATTCGTCTCAATCTGGGCGCCTTCTTCAAGTGGACCAGCCTGTTTATTCTGCTGGTGGCGGCAGGGCTGGCGGCGGGGGCGATACGCGCCTTCCACGAGGCGGGCCTGTGGAACCATTTCCAGGACGTGGCGTTCGACCTCAGCAACGTGCTCTCCACGCACTCTCTGACCGGCACCCTACTCGAAGGTATCTTCGGCTATCAGGAAACGCCGAGCGTCAGCGAAGTGGCGATGTACTTTATTTATCTGGTTCCGGCGCTGGTGCTGTTCGCAATGCCGCCGCGTACCGGCACGCAGGCGTCGCGCGTTACGCCATAATTTTTGTTTTAGTTACAACATACTTTTAAAGGGAAGAGTCATGGCAATTCAGTTCCGTCGTAGTGCGTTATGCGCAGGCATTGCCGCGCTGTTCGCTTCTGCATTCTCCGCCTGGGGCGCGGATGTTCCTCAGGTTAAAGTCACCGTTAATGATAAGCAGTGTGAGCCGATGACCCTCACGGTGAACAGCGGCAAAACCCAGTTTATTATTCAGAACCACAGCCAGAAAGCGCTGGAGTGGGAGATCCTGAAAGGGGTTCTGGTGGTGGAGGAGCGTGAAAACATCGCCCCTGGCTTCAGCCAGAAGATGACCGCCAACCTGCAGCCGGGCGAGTATGAGATGACCTGCGGCCTGCTGACCAACCCTAAAGGGAAGCTGATCGTCAAAGGTGAAGCGACGGCCGATGCGGCGAAAGGTGCTGCGGTGCTGAGCCTGGGCGACGCGATTACGGCCTATAAAGCCTACGTCACGAAAGAGACGGCGGACCTGGCGGCGGCAACCAAAGCCTTTACCGATGCGGTGAAGGCCGGTGACATCGAAAAAGCGAAATCCCTGTATGCGCCAACCCGTCAGCACTACGAGCGCATCGAGCCGATTGCCGAACTGTTCTCTGACCTTGATGGCAGCATTGATGCCCGCGAAGATGATTACGAGCAGAAAGCCGCCGATCCGAAATTCACCGGTTTCCACCGTCTGGAGAAAGCCCTGTTTGGCGACAACTCTACCAAAGGGATGGAGAAATACGCCGAGCAGCTGAACGGCGACGTGCTGGAGCTGCAAAAGCGCATCAGCGAGCTGGCCTTCCCGCCGTCAAAAGTGGTGGGCGGCGCGGCTGGTCTGATTGAAGAAGTGGCCGCGAGCAAAATCAGCGGCGAAGAAGATCGCTACAGCCATACCGATCTGTGGGACTTCCAGGCCAACGTCGACGGCGCGCAGAAAATTGTTAACCTGCTGCGTCCTCAGCTGCAGAAAGAGAACGGCGAACTGCTGGCCAAAGTGGATGCCAACTTCAAAAAAGTCGACACCATTCTGGCGAAGTATCGTACCAAAGACGGGTTTGAAACCTACGACAAGCTGACCGATGCCGACCGTAACGCGCTGAAAGGCCCGATTACCGCCCTGGCGGAAGATCTCTCTCTGCTGCGCGGCGTACTGGGTCTGGACTAAGCACGATGAATAAGCATAGCGATAACGATGTGGTTGAGCCTTCACGTCGTCGATTGTTAAAAGGAGTAGGGGCGCTGGGGGGCGCTCTTGCTCTGGCCGGTGGCTGTCCGGTAGCGCATGCGGCGAAACCGCAGAGCGCGCCCGGCACGCTGTCACCCAATGCCCGCATGGAGACGCAGCCATTTTATGGCGAGCATCAGTCGGGCATCCTGACGCCGCAGCAGGCGTCCATGATGCTGGTGGCCTTTGATTCGCTGGCCAGCGATAAAGCCGATCTGGAGCGCCTGTTCCGCCTGCTGACGACGCGCATCGCGTTTCTCACCGCCGGCGGACCGGCACCCGATACGCCGAACCCGCGTCTGCCGCCAATGGACTCCGGCATTCTGGGGTCGTTTATCGCCCCGGATAACCTGACCATTACCGTTTCGCTCGGTGAGTCGCTGTTTGACGCGCGCTATGGGCTGGCAAAACAGAAGCCGAAAGCGCTGCAGAAAATGACGCGTTTCCCGAACGACTCCCTGGACGCGGCGCTGTGTCATGGCGACCTGCTCCTGCAAATTTGTGCCAATACCCAGGACACGGTGATCCACGCCCTGCGCGATATCATCAAGCACACGCCGGATCTGCTGAGCGTGCGCTGGAAGCGGGAAGGGTTTATCTCGGACCACGCCGCCCGCAGTAAAGGGAAAGAGACGCCGGTGAACCTGCTGGGCTTTAAGGACGGTACGGCCAACCCTGACAGCCACGATGGTGCGCTCATGAAGGAGGTGGTGTGGGTCACTGCCGATCAGGGCGAACCGGCGTGGGCGGTGGGCGGCAGCTATCAGGCGGTGCGGATTATCCAGTTCCACGTGGAGTTCTGGGATCGCACGCCGCTGAAAGAACAGCAGACGATCTTTGGTCGCGATAAGCAAAGCGGCGCGCCGCTCGGCATGAAGAACGAGCATGACGTGCCCGACTACGCCAGCGATCCCAATGGGGATACCATCGCGCTGGACAGCCACATTCGTCTGGCCAATCCGCGCACCAAAGAGACGCAGTCCAGCCTGATGATGCGTCGTGGCTACAGCTATTCGCTCGGCGTGACCAACGCCGGCCAGCTTGATATGGGCCTGCTGTTCGTCTGCTATCAGCACGATCTGGAAAAAGGCTTCCTGACCGTGCAGAAGCGGCTCAACGGCGAAGCGCTGGAAGAGTACATTAAGCCTATCGGCGGCGGCTATTTCTTTGCCCTGCCGGGCGTGCGCGATCGGAACGCATACCTCGCTCAAGGTCTTATTGAAGCCTGATAATTGTCCCCGCAACCGTTCGCGGGGACATTATTTTTTCATATGACTATCCTCCTGTTATATTTCTGTAATATTTCTATATGAGACTGATTTCACCTGTAGGGACAGTCTTAAAAGTTGCATTCAGGTAAAATAAATGTTGCATTTATGATAACTCCTGATGTACTTAAGATAAGACAGCGGTAGTTCCCGGCAGTGATGCTGAATCACTATGGAGATCGCGAATGGTTGCGTCCTGTACTGGACAAGGTAAACATAACAACCGCAGCACCCGGCGCGGAGGCTCAGACTCCGGCAGCGATTTCCTCACCACTAAATTCTCCCCCCTTCCTCAAGAATCTGATTCGACCGACGTGCAGAACGGTGCGCGTAGCTGTTCCGTATCGTTATCCGATAAAGCAAGCAATGGCTTACAAGGAAGCCAACCCTCTGATGTTCGTGCGCATAATCGTGCCGAAGCTGGCGCGTGTGATGAATACCAACAACTCAAGGTGCTATCCATGGGAAGACAAAAAGCAGTGATCAAAGCTCGTCGCGAAGCAAAACGTGTGCTGAGACGGGATTCACGTAGCCATAAACAGCGTGAAGAAGAATCGGTCACCTCGCTTGTGCAGATGAGTGGCGTAGAAGCAATTGGCATGGCCCGAGACAGCCGTGATAATTCTCCAATTGTGGCGCGCAATGAGGCTCAGGCGCACTACCTGAATGCTATCGAGAGTAAACAGCTCATCTTTGCAACCGGTGAAGCCGGATGCGGGAAAACCTGGATCAGTGCAGCCAAAGCGGCGGAAGCGCTGATTCATAAGGATGTGGAGCGCATTATTGTTACCCGTCCTGTACTGCAGGCTGATGAAGATCTCGGCTTCCTCCCCGGAGATATTTCGGAGAAGTTTGCTCCGTACTTCAGGCCCGTCTATGACGTGCTGGTGAAGCGACTGGGTGCATCCTTTATGCAGTACTGCCTGCGACCAGAGATTGGCAAGGTGGAAATCGCGCCGTTCGCCTATATGCGCGGACGTACATTTGAAAATGCGGTCGTCATTCTTGACGAGGCTCAGAACGTGACCGCTGCGCAAATGAAGATGTTTTTAACGCGCCTCGGGGAGAACGTGACGGTTATCGTTAACGGCGATATTACCCAGTGTGACCTGCCATCCGGCGTGAAATCCGGGCTGAGCGACGCCATGTCACGTTTTGAGGAAGATGAGATGATTGGGGTGGTACGCTTCACCAAAGAGGACTGCGTGCGTTCCGCGCTCTGTCAGCGCACGCTTCAAGCGTATTATTGAGTTTGCTGTTGTGTTCAAGGCCCGGGAAACCGGGCTTTGTTTTTTGTGCTTTTTATCCACTCTCCCCTGGGGAGAGGGGCAGGGTGAGGGGCTCAGGCCGCACCGGGCTGCATATAGCACCGGGGGATTCTCATCCCACCAGAGGTGTGCAACATGCGAAAAAAAAGCCCGCATTTTCATGCGAGCTCTTCTTTAAATATGGCGGTGAGGGGGGGATTGACTCGCTTCGCTCGCCCTGCGGGCAGACTGTTCGCTACGCTCTCAGTCTGTCCAACTGGCTGTCACCAGTTGTCGAACCCCGGTCGGGGGATTCTCATCCCCCCGCAGGCGTGCAACATGCGAAAAAAAAGCCCGCATTTTCATGCGAGCTCTTCTTTAAATATGGCGGTGAGGGGGGGATTCGAACCCCCGATACGTTGCCGTATACACACTTTCCAGGCGTGCTCCTTCAGCCACTCGGACACCTCACCATATTTTTTGCTGCCTGACCGCTTGGGGGCAACGGGGCGCTACTATAGGGAGTTGCGCTAACACGGTCAAGCAGATTTTCTGTATTCGTGCTCGTTCGGTTAAGCCTTAATCAGCTCTTGTCGCAGCACGGGTTATTAACGCTGTGAATCGAGCACTTCGCTGTTTTTAACTACTTCCTGTGCTTTGCCGTAGCTTTCGATCAGCAGCTGGTAAGCCGGGAAGATGTGGGTATATACCTCAGCCCACTCGGCTGCGTCCTCACGGTTCCAGGTTCTCTGGATCTCAGAGGCCACCGCCGCCGTATCCATCGGAACCACACCGGCCTGCACCACGCGCGCCAGGGTGATCTCCTGCGCCATTTTGCTGTAGGTGCCGGAGGCATCAATCACCGCAAACACCTTATAGCCGTCCGCTACCGCGCTGATTGACGGGAAGGCCATGCAGACGCTGGTGATAGTGCCCGCGATAATCAGCGTCTTGCGCCCGGTCGCTTTCACCGCCGCAACAAACTCCGGGTTATCCCAGGCGTTGATTTCACCTTTACGGGCAACATATTGCGCATGCGGCGCGTTGGCGTGGATCTCCGGGATAAGCGGTCCGTTCGGTCCCTGCGGGACGGACGCGGTGGTGATCACCGGGATCTTCGCCAGAGTCGCGATTTTTGCCAGCGCAGCCGCACGGGCGCGCAGTTCCGGCATTGGCATATCCCCAACGGTCTGGAACAGACCGCTCTGGTGATCGATAAGCAACATCACCGCATCGTTCACATCAATAACCGGACGTGCGCCATTAAAATTCGCAGGTGTAGACATTATCTTCTCCTTTTATTAATTTCAGATCTGGCCGAAGCGGCCGGAGTTAAAATCACGAATGGCTTCGTTGATTTCGCTTTTACTGTTCATCACAAACGGGCCATAGCCCACGATGGGTTCATTCAGCGGCTCGCCGGCCATCAGCAGCACTTTGGCATCGCTGTTCGCCTCCAGGTGCAGTTTGTCGCCTTCCTGACTCAAAACGACCAGCTGGGCTTCACCCGCCTGCGTTGTACCGTTCACCGTGATGTTGCCTTCAAGCACGACCAGCGCGGTGCTCCAGCCTTCGGGCTGATTGAGCGTCAGATGGCTTCCCAGGTTCAGCGCGATGTCCCAGACGTTGAGCGGTGAGAAGGTGTGCGCCGGGCCGGTTACAGCCTCGTAGCGACCGGCAATAACCCGCAGCGAACCGCTGATATCCGGTAGCGTCACGACCGGGATCGCATCCTTGGTAATGCTCTGGTAGCCGGGTGCCGCCATCTTGTCTTTGGCCGGCAGGTTGACCCAAAGCTGCATCATTTTCAGTTCTCCGCCTTTCTGCGAGAACGCGCTGGAGTGGAACTCCTCGTGCAAAATGCCTGCACCTGCCGTCATCCACTGCACGTCGCCGGGGCCAATGACGCCGCCTTTGCCCGTGGAGTCGCGATGCTCTACTTCACCGGAATAGACGATGGTGACCGTTTCAAAACCCCGGTGAGGGTGTTGGCCTACGCCGCGTTTCGCCCCATCTGCCGGAAAGGTGTACGGGCCCGCGTAGTCCAGCAGCAGGAACGGGCTCAGCGGCTCGCCGTGGGTTTGGTAAGAAAACATCGAACGTACCGGGAAACCATCGCCAACCCAGTGCTGGCGGGGAGCGGTATAAACGCCTGTTACGTTTTTCATGATTAACTCCTGATGTTCTGTTGATGTAATTAGCTTATATTCAGAGTTAATACTCCGGTAGATAGTGAAATTGGCATTCACTGTTCTGAAAATGAAACGATGAGGATTTATGCAGGATCTCAATGACTTCGTCTGGTTTGTGAAGGTGGTGGACTACGGCGGCTTTGCGGCGGCGGGAAGGGCGCTTGATCTGCCAAAGTCCAGGCTAAGCCGCCGGATAGCGCAGCTCGAGGAACGCCTTGGCGTGCGGCTTATCCACCGAACAACCCGACAGTTTACGGTGACCGAGGTCGGGCAGACCTTCTACCAGCACTGTAAAGCGATGATGGTGGAGGCCGAGGCCGCGGAGGAAGCCGTGGCGGCACTGCAGGCTGAACCGCGCGGTGTTGTCAGAATTACGTGCCCGATAACTCTGTTGCATGTCCACGTGGGTCCGATGCTGGCCAGATTTATGGCGCGCTACCCCGGGATTAATCTTCAGCTTGAGGCGACCAACCGGCGGGTAGACCTGGTGGGAGAGGGGGTTGATATCGCGATCCGCGTACGCCCGCGTCCCTTTGATGACAGCGATCTGGTATTAAGGGTGCTGGCTGACAGGGGACATTGTCTGGTCGCGGGTCCGGCGTTGATTCAACGCATGGGAGAACCCGTCGTGCCGTCTGAACTCAGTGCCTGGCCCGGGTTAAGCATGAACGAGGGGAAACATATTCATAAATGGGAGCTGTCCGGTCCCGGAGGTGCCAAAGCGGAGATCCATTACCATCCTCGATTGATCACCACCGACATGCTGGCGCTACGTGAAGCTGCCATGGCAGGCATCGGCGTGGTGCAGCTGCCGATTTTGATGGTTAAGGACCAGCTGGCGACGGGGGAACTGGTACGGGTGCTCGACGCATGGGAACCCAGACGGGAAGTGATTCATGCTGTTTATCCTTCGCGGCGCGGCCTGCTGCCGTCCGTCAGGACGCTGGTGGATTTTCTGACCGAAGAGTATGCGCGGATGGTGGAAGAGTAACACTTCCCTCTCCCCTGGGGAGAGGGGCAGGGTGAGGGGCTCAGGCCGCACCGAGCTGCATATAGCACCGGGGGTTCTCATCCCCCCCTTTACGGAGAATATAAAAGAAAAAAGCCCGTACTTTCGTACGAGCTCTCATCTTAAATATGGCGGTGAGGGGGGGATTCGAACCCCCGATACGTTGCCGTATACACACTTTCCAGGCGTGCTCCTTCAGCCACTCGGACACCTCACCATATTGTCATCCCGTTGTTGCCGGGACGGGCGCTAATGTAAGGAAAAGCCGAACTGCCGTCAACTCACTTTTTCAGTAATTTAGCGCGTTTAGACAAACTTCAGGCAACATGATTCTTAAATGTGCTGAAAGCGTCTTTTTTATCATCAACACAGTTGCGCTATAAATTTGATATGCTGACCGTCCAGTGAAAAAGCAAAATAAATCAGCGCAATAAAAGGCAGGAATGACAATGGATATACTTTTCTATCACCCAACGTTTGATACGGCATACTGGATCAAGGCGCTTTCGGCGGCGTTACCCGGCGCCCGCGTTCGCGAGTGGAAGCGTGGCGATAATGAACATGCTGACTATGCGCTGGTCTGGCATCCTCCGGTAGAAATGCTCCAGGGCCGCAAGCTGAAGGCCGTTTTTGCCCTGGGAGCCGGCGTGGATTCCATTCTGAGCAAACTGAAGGCACACCCTGAAATGTTGTCGGAAGATGTCCCCCTTTTCCGCCTGGAAGATACCGGAATGGGCCAGCAAATGCAGGAATATGCCGTGAGCCAGGTGCTGCACTGGTTCCGCCGCTTTGATGATTATCAGGCCTTTAAACAGCGAGCCCACTGGGAGCCGCTGCCGGAGTACCATCGCGAAGACTTTACGATCGGCATACTCGGTGCGGGCGTGCTGGGCTCAAAAGTGGCCGAAGCGCTTGCCCCGTGGGGATTCCCGTTGCGCTGCTGGAGCCGCAGCCGCAAGGATTATCCGGGCGTTGAGAGTTTTGCCGGAACGGATGAGCTTCCTGCATTCCTGAAAGGGACACGCGTGCTTATTAACCTGCTGCCAAACACGGCGGAAACGGTAGGGATCATCAATGAAGCTCTGCTCAATCAGCTCGTCGACCAGAGCTACCTGATGAACCTGGCGCGCGGGGTACATGTCGTGGAAGGCGATCTGCTGAAGGCGCTGGACAGCGGAAAGCTAAAAGGCGCCATGCTGGATGTCTATAGCCGTGAGCCGCTGCCCGCGGAAAGCCCGCTGTGGGCGCACCCGCGCGTGGCGATGACCCCGCACGTGGCTGCCGTGACGCGTCCGGCAGAAGCGGTGGCGTATATATCCCATACCATCAGCGAAATGGAAAAGGGTAACGCGGTCACCGGACAGGTCGACAGACAGCGCGGCTACTGAGAGAAACCCGGCGTTCGCCGGGTTTTTGCTAATATTCACCGCTGATAACTGCTATCCTTTGGAAAAACCGCAGAGGAGAGAGAGATGTATCCCGTTGACCTGCATATGCACACCGTCGCCAGCACCCACGCGTATAGCAACCTCCATGATTATATCGCCCAGGCGAAGCTTAAAGGCATCAAGCTGTTCGCGATCACCGATCATGGCCCGGACATGGCGGATGCGCCGCACTACTGGCATTTTGTGAATATGCGGATCTGGCCACGCCTGGTGGACGGCATTGGGATACTGCGCGGTATTGAAGCGAACATCAAGAATACCGACGGTGAGATCGACTGCACCGGCCCGATGCTGACGTCTCTTGACCTTATCCTCGCCGGTTTTCATGAGCCGGTTTTCCCGCCTCAGGATAAAGACACCAACACCGCGGCGATGATTGCCACCATTGCCAGCGGCAATGTGCACATTATCAGCCACCCCGGTAACCCGAGGTATCCGATTGATATTCAGGCTGTCGCGCAGGCGGCAGCGAAGCACCGCGTGGCGCTGGAGATTAACAACTCCTCCTTTGTGCACTCGCGTAAGGGCAGTGAAGCCAACTGCCGCGAAGTGGCTGCCGCCGTGCGTGACGCAGGTGGCATGGTGGCGCTGGGCTCAGATTCTCATACCGCGTTTACGCTGGGCGATTTCAGCGAGTGCCTGAAAGTGCTGAATGATGTTAACTTCCCGGAAGCGCAAATCCTGAACGTGACCCCACGCCGCATGCTCGATTTCCTCGAGTCGCGCGGAATGGAACCGATAGCCGAATTTGCCGATCTTTAATTGTGTAATGGAATCATAAAAATGAACGAGTTTTCCATCCTCTGCCGCGTGCTGGGTACGCTCTATTATCGCCAGCCGCAAGACCCGCTGTTGGTTCCGCTCTTTACGTTAATTCGTGAAGGCAAACTGGCGCAGAACTGGCCGCTGGAACAGGATGATTTACTGGAACGTCTGCAAAAAAGCTGCGACATGCAGCAGATTGCGACGGACTACAATGCGCTGTTCGTCGGCGATGAGTGCCGCGTTTCGCCATACCGTTCAGCCTGGCAGGAAGGGGCAACGGAAGCGGAAGTCCGCGCGTTCCTCTCCACGCGCGGTATGCCGCTGAGCGACACGCCAGCCGATCATATCGGTACGCTGCTGCTGGCGGCGTCCTGGATCGAAGACAACGCCGGTGATGATGAGAATGAAGCCATCGAAACCTTGTTCGAAACGTACCTGCTGCCGTGGGTCGGGACATTCCTGGGTAAAGTCGAAGCGCATGCCACCTCGCCGTTCTGGAGAACTCTGGCCCCGCTGACCCGCGACGCTATTGCGGCAATGTGGGATGAGCTGGAAGAAGAGAACGAAGAGTGATTTAGATCACATAAATTCTGCAACTCAACATTTCAACTTGCACGTAATGTGCTTCTGATCTCATTTCTATAGTGCGCATCTGCTAAGATGCGCGCCATGAATATATTACTTTGTATCGCACTAACGACAGGTATTCTCTCCGGACTCTGGGGATGGGTAGCCGTGTCTCTCGGATTGCTCAGCTGGGCCGGGTTCCTCGGCTGCACCGCCTATTTCGCCTGTCCGCAGGGGGGCGTCAAAGGGCTCTTTATCTCTGGCTGCACGCTGATGAGCGGTGTTATCTGGGCGCTGGTGATTATGAAGGGCAGCGCGCTGGCGCCGCATCTGGAGATGCTGGGGTACGTCATGACGGGTGTCGTTGCCTTTTTAATGTGCATCCAGGCTAAGCATCTGCTGCTTTCATTTGTGCCGGGGACCTTTATGGGGGCGTGCGCGACCTTTGCAGGGCAGGGTGACTGGAAGCTGGTGGTTCCCTCCCTGGCGCTGGGGTTGCTGTTTGGCTATGCCATGAAAAACAGCGGTCTTTGGCTGGCGTCGCGACGGGGAAAAGCGCAAAACATCACTGCGGTGAGCGAATAAAAAAAGGCGAGATAATCATCTCGCCTTTTTTATGCGCTTCCTGTCAGGATTCCGGAGGGACTGACATATCGCGGTATTTCACCAGTATCGGGTTCTGCACGTCAGCTTTGTTTTGCAGATCCCACAGCCCGCGGTCAATACCGTCGTTGATTAAGAAGATCACGCCGGTTTCAATGGCTGACATCAGGCACATCATGACCGGCTCGTTAGAGGTGTAGCCAATTTCACCTTCCAGCAAACGCTGGTAATCGATGAAGCGGAATACCCCTGCCTGCACTTCATAAGACAGAATGGTTTTGCTGGTGTTCACCGAAGAGAGCACTTCGCCTGTACTGACGTTAACCACACGCAGGTTCACGGCGATTTGGTCAAGCTGGTACTGGGTATCCGCACCGATACCGAAGTAACGAGCTCCTGCACCACCCGACTTAACGTTACTTTCGTAGCCAATAATCGATCCTTCGATCATCACGTTCGCTGCCGCCAGAGATTGCAGAGGCATGCGGTTATTGTCCGCGACGGTGCCATTTTCCTGAGCGGCACGAATGATTTTGCGTTCATTCAACAGGTTCTGGAGCCCCTGACGTTCCAGCGGAATAAACCAGTGCGAATCCTTGAGCGCGGTAACCAGCATGGCGGTGGCGCTTTGCGGCACAGCCGTGGAGAAGTTACTTGCCGGGTAAGGTTTGAATTGCCCGGTTTCATCCTGAATGTTGTATACGGAGACAAATATTTTCCCCGTCGGTGAAGGTAAATGCGTTAAATCACGATAACTCTGGGCCCGAGGCATTAATGTCGGTTTTGCAGCTTCTTTAGGTGGAGCAGTTAAACAACCGCTCAATAAGCACACTGCAACAAATATCAGGAAGCGCTGCATGATCGTTGTCCTTATTTAGCTATTGTTTAAAAGTCAGTTGAATTACTTTGTAGACCGGAAACCTGAATGGTGGAGATTCTTCCGGTTTTACGATCGGTCACGTTCAACTGAAGCTGTCCGTCAGTATTGGCGATATCAACGATAAAGTCGTTGGTCACCATGCGGCCGGGTTTACCGGTATTAATGTTGGTCAGTAACCCCCCTAAAATCTGCGACTGAATAGCTTGAGTGAAGTTGTCCAGCGCGGACGGGGTATCAACGCTAAAATCCTTTAAGCTGGGATCCTTATAGGAGTTTTGCGCCTGGGCTTCGTTCAGCAGGAACGCGCCGTTATTAGGGTTACCGCCAAAGTTAGGGTTACGGAACTGAAACGTCATGTTTCCGGCCCAGCTTATGGGTGTTATCAGCATTATCGAAACAACTGCATATGCAATACGCATGACAGCCTCCGCATATCGGTTCGCTAGAACTCGTCTTTTGCTAAATCGCTGGTGCTTAATAGGGCTTTATCTATTTGCAGGCGATTAATAGCGTCTTCTGATTGTGCCAGTGCTAAGGCTACGTTTTTATCGAAGTCTATTTTGGTCGGGAATAAAAACGTTTGATAAATAACGTACTGATTAGCCGTTATTGTTATCCAACTTCCCCATCGTGCACTGGGCCGCTCGTTGATTGTTATATTTCCGGTGTAGGTACTGTCCCATTTGTCACTGAAGGCGCGGTAAAAACTGTGCCCGACCGATGAGACAGTGTGGTCTGTTAACAATCCGGGAACTTCGACCTCGACGGCCTTCAGATTCCCGGCAGCGAGCAGGAAACTCGCTGCGGCGATCCAACTCAACGTACGCTTCATGTGATTAACGCCTGAGGTTATCGTTTGCCCACGAAACAGCCTGAGTTCGGTTTTTAACAGCTATCTTCTTGAAAAGATTATAAAGGTGCGTCTTTACCGTATTTTCGCTGATAAATAACGAACGGGCGATTTCAATATTTGAAGCACCAATGCGTAACTTGTTCAGGATCTCTTTCTCACGGTGCGTGAGCAGCGCGGACTCTGAACTGTTATAGCGATAATTTCCGGAGTGCGTGATGAGATAGCTGGCAAGCTTTTGCGAAAAATAACACTCTCCGCGTAATATACCTTGCAGCCCCTCTACCACCCGGTCTTCTTCTTCCGTGACGTAGAACACGCCATTGATATGCGGCCAGCTTTCAATATCTCTGAAAGGATATTCATCAGGCGTATTCAACAATAGCACGCGGATATTATTGTTTTTCCTGCTTAAAATATCTTGCCAGTAATGGATAAGCTTTTTATCAGCTTCCATCATATCGAAAAGAATGATGCTGCCAGGTGCAATATCATCAAAAGAACGTTGAATATTATGCAATTTCCCGTTCAGTGATAAAGATTGCTTTAAATGTTGTAATAACGCTGTCGCTTGCAAAGAAGGTTTTGTGATCAACAGTAATGTATGACCATGTAAACTATGGACTTCATTATACATGATGAAACCCCACTTTTTTTTGGCACCTGGCAGCTGTCCTCCTGTTTATTAGAGGACACCAGAAGTACTGACAGATGTTGCACTGCTGTGTGTAGAATCAGACCATAACCTCCACAGGGAGGTAAATATAAAACCAATTTCGTACATCTAATTTCAATCTAGCTTTTACGAAGTTTAAAGCAAGTGTTAAACGTGTAACAGAATGTAAAAATCAATATTAATTTGTGAAAACTGCTTGTTGTTAATGGTAATAATTGATGAAAAAGTTGTACATATAAATAGATTTGCACAGATTTTAAAAATCATACAAATATTTTTATATGATTGATTTTTGAGGTTATTTGTTATTTTTACGCAGCAGTAATTAAGTATGAGTTTCAGATTATTTCTAAGCCCATGAATGGGCTGCTGCCTGGCTTAAGAAAACAGGCGTCGTGTCACGCACTGAGAAAAATGATCTCCAGCCGTTACGTTTAAACAACGCGGGATGACGCCTGGACAGCCTTCATCCCGTTGTACAACCCGATCGCAAGACCTGCTTAATAAAAAATATAAGCTGACCTGATTAAAGTGATTTTTGATGTAAATTACGACTTTGTGGTGAGCCGATAAATAAAAATAAGCCGCGCGGGTGAGATATTTAAAATGTTTCAGCGGACATACTCTTCACCGTAACGACGCGTTAACACAATACGAGTCGTTTTAACAAGTAGCATTGTTATAGGGTTATGGCGTGATTAAATAGCCAGGTCCAGGGTGACAACATGAAAAACACATCGTTAATTATGATGTTTACATTACTGGGTGCGCCTGGATTTGTAACCGCAGCGAATTCAGATTTGGCAAATGCTGAATATAACTTTGCGGTTAACGAATTAAGTCTTTCATCACTCAATCAGGCAGCCATTATTGGTCAACGGGGCGTTTTCAATAACGCTGAGGTTAGCCAGGACGGTTCAAGACTCTTATCCATTGTATCTCAGGATGGGGCGGGTAACAGAGCGAGAGTTGATCAATCAGGGAGTTACAATTTAGCCTGGATCGATCAGAGCGGTAACGGGAATGATGCAGGTATTACGCAAGATGGATACGGTAATAGCGCGAAAATTATCCAGAAAGGGTCGGGTAATAGAGCAAATATTACGCAGTACGGTACGCAGAAAACCGCAGTTGTAGTGCAGAAACAGTCGCAAATGGCGATTAACGTTATTCAACATTAGCGCGTTCGCGACGACTTTAATCAATCCGATGGGGGTTTACCATGAAATTTATCAAAGTGGCAGCACTTGCAGCAATCGTAGTTTCTGGTAGTGCTATGGCGGGTTCTATTAATCAGGGCGGATGGGGTCATGGACATGGTCATGGTGGAAACAGTGGCCCAAATTCAACTCTGAATATTTATCAGAACGGTGGCGGTAACTCCGCGGTTGCCCTGCAGACAGACGCCAGAAATTCCGTCCTGAATATTAGCCAGACCGGCGGCTTTAACGGTGCTGACGTTGGTCAGGGCTCTGATGACAGTAAAATCAACCTGACCCAGAAAGGTTTTGGCAACAGTGCGACACTTGATCAGTGGAACAGTAAAAAATCCGTTATGAACGTTAGCCAGTCCGGCGGCTTTAACGGTGCACTCGTAGACCAGACTGCGTCCAACTCGACTGTTAACGTTACCCAGATCGGTTTTGGTAACCACGCGTCAGCTCATCAGTACTGATACTGAAATCTGTGCTACAAAAAAACAGGGCATCAGCCCTGTTTTTTTTCGGGAGTTCATCATGAATACCTTAATTCTACTCGCCGCGCTTTCCAGCCAGATAACCTTCAAAACGTCACAGCAGGAAAATATGACCACCATTGTTCCTCAGGTCACTCTGGCGCAATCGTGTGATTGTCAGGTTCAGGTTGTTTCTGTGCGAGAAGGGCAGGGGGGACAAAGTTCTTCCCGGCAGCAAAACACACTTTTTATACCCGCTAATCAGACGATTGATTTAATGCGCCTAAGTTTAAATATTAATGCGGGAGACACGGTAAAAATCGTTGTCACCGTTTCAGACGGTAAATCGCTGCATTTATCACAACAGTGGTCGCCAGCGGAACGCTCGCTCTAAACGTTCATGAAATCAATAGGTTGGGAATGTGGCGGGTCTGTGCCGTTGAGCTATGCTGATATCAGGGACCAGGTCGTTATGTTCCGTAACGTGAAACTTCGTTTGCAATAATAAATGAAGCGCGTTTACCCCTCATGGACGATTTTCATTGAGGAGTACCTATAATGAACAACTATTTTGCTCGACTCGTGGCAGGTCTGGGTCTGGTCGTTTCTGCTTTGAGTATCCCGGCTTATTCGGCCACGGTTGTTGACGGCGGTGTCATTCATTTTCGCGGTGCCATTGTCGCCGACCCCTGTGAAGTCACTCCCCAGAAGCAACAGTTTGCCATGTCATGTCCAGATAATAACCGTATGCAAACGCGTATGGTCAGCTATGAAGAGGCGCTTAACGGGAAAGTGAGCGACTCAAACGTGGCAACGCTCAATATGAAATACCTTAATCCTGAAAAAACGCTCGCGGTTGTCGAAATCCAGTATCGCTAATGCGCGCTCTCCCGCCCTGCGATGGATGAGGATTTTTTCTGATAGTTTTTTCTCCCGGTCTCCTCTGCGATACACTTAAGAAAATGGCGGGTTGCAGAGGGGCTTTATGAAACCGCAAATTGAAATTATTCATGGCGATATTACGACAGTGCACGTCGACGTTATCGTCAATGCGGCCAATCCCTCCCTGATGGGGGGAGGCGGCGTGGACGGGGCTATCCACCGGGCTGCCGGACCGCAGCTGCTGGAAGCCTGTAAAACCGTGCGGCAACAGCAGGGCGAATGTCCTCCCGGTCACGCGGTGATTACGCTGGCGGGCAATCTGCCTGCGAGAGCGGTAATTCACGCGGTAGGGCCGGTCTGGCATGGCGGGGACCAGCACGAAGCGAGTATTCTGGAAGAGGCTTACCGGAACTGTCTGCGACTGGCCGCCGACAACGGTTATAAAACGATGGCGTTTCCGGCCATCAGCACCGGCGTGTATGGTTACCCTAAGGCCGCTGCCGCAACGATCGCCGTTGAAACGGTTTACCGCTATTTGTCGCTAAAACCGCTGCCAGAGAAGGTGATTTTTGTCTGTTTCGACGACGACACCACGCATCTTTATCAGCGGCTTCTGACTCAGCGCAGACAAGAGCTGGAGAGCTGATGCAAACGCGGCGCATCTGATGCGCCGCGTGATTTATGAGGCTTTTGCCTGCGGTTTTCCTGAAAAGAGGAAGCGCAGGAGCGGGATCCGCAGATGGATTTCGTAGAGTACGATTGCCACCCCTACAACAAACACCAGCCCGGTAAAGAAGCCCAGCGTGTTGGAGGCGATGTGCGGTGTGATGTAAGCCCCGAAGAAAAGCGTCAACGGGTGATGCACCAGATAAATAAACAGTGATGCATTAACGAAGTAGGTCACGCGGCTGGACTTAAAGTTCAGCAAGCGGTGGCCCAGTGCGAATACCACGTTCACCATCCACAGCCCCAGCAGCATAGTGATCACGCTTTCCGTTTCATACATCCAGGCGTCGCCGCTGCCGTAGCGCTGATTCAGCAGATAGGCCGCGAACGCGAGGGTGGCCCCCAGCGCGCACCACGGTGATGGGGTGACAAACAGCGATTTAAGCTTCGTATGAATAAAAGCCAGCGCGCCGATTAAAAAGAACGGAATGTAGAACAGGGACTGCATCACCACAAAATTAAATAACCCGTCGCTCAAAATCGGCGGATAGACGATAAGCAGCGTCCGTCGCACGGCGGCATAGGCAATCCCCAACAGCAAGAAGAGCACAGACAGTTTGCCCATCGTAACGTTGGCGAAGAAGGTGTCGGCTTTTGTACTCAGACGGTGGCGCAGGCGGCTGAAAATCAACAGGCTCACCGTTGTGAGCACCACCAGCACCAGCAGGAACCACAGGTGAGACACCAGCTCCCAGACCAGCGTATTGTACTTTTCATACAGCGTAAGGTTCGGCCAGTTCTCCGCTTTGCCTTTGACATATTGCAACATAATGAACTGAGGCAGCGTCAGCAGTGGAATTGCGGTCAGCATGGGGATCCCCACGCGCTCTACGCGCACTTTCCACCAGCGCTTGAGCGGGTATCGCAGAAACAGCATGTAAGAGAAATAGCCGGATATGACGAAGAACACCTGCATACGGAAGGCGTGAATAAAGTCATTAAACAGCGTCAGCCACCAGGAGGGCATCTGGCTATTCACATGCCAGGTGTGGCTTGAGTAAATCAGCGAAATGTGAAAGGGGATCCCCAGTAGCATCAGCCAGGCCCTGATCGAGTCGAGGAAATATTCACGTTCTGTTGGTGTTGTGCTCATATAACGTTGTGCATTCTCAGACTTTTCGTCTTATCCCTAAGACTCATAATGGTTACATTCGAAGCCAACCCTACACCAAGACCGACACCCTGTCTCCAGGATAAGCACGCAAAGTGAATAGCGGGTTCTTTCATTTGCTTATTCCATGAGCCAGCAGCTGAACAAAGCAGTGATAATGTTGTCGGATTGCCTGAGTTTCCATTAAAATGGATCGGATCGATATAAGCACACAAAGGGGGAAGTGCTTACTTATTATGAAACATAAACCACAGATGATGAAAATGCGTTGGTTGGGTGCTGCAGTGGTGTTATCACTGTATACCTCATCGGCACTGGCCTTTAACATCGACGATGTCGCAAAACAGGCAAAATCGATGGCAGGCAAGAGCTACGAAGCGCCGAAAAGTAACTTGCCCTCCGTTTTCCGCGACATGAAGTATGCGGACTATCAGCAGATCCAGTTCAATCACGACAAAGCGTACTGGAGCAATATTAAAACCCCGTTCAAGCTTGAATTTTATCATCAGGGTATGTACTTCGACACGCCTGTTGCCATCAATGAAGTGACGGCAACCGCGGTACGTAAGATCAAGTACAGCCCGGATTACTTCAATTTTGGCAATGTGCAACACGACAAAGATACGGTGAAAGACCTGGGCTTCGCAGGCTTTAAGGTGCTTTACCCGATCAACAGCAAAGATAAAAACGACGAAATCGTCAGCATGCTTGGCGCCAGCTATTTCCGCGTTATCGGCGCGGGGCAGGTGTACGGGCTTTCTGCGCGTGGTCTGGCAATTGATACCGCGCTGCCATCAGGTGAAGAGTTCCCGCGTTTCCGTGAGTTCTGGATTGAACGTCCAAAGCCAACGGATAAGCGTCTGACCATTTATGCGCTGCTGGATTCCCCGCGTGCAACCGGTGCCTATCGCTTTGTGATTATGCCGGGTCGTGACACGGTAGTTGACGTGCAGTCCAAGGTTTACCTGCGTGATAAAGTGGGCAAACTGGGCGTTGCGCCACTGACCAGTATGTTCCTGTTTGGGCCGAACCAGCCGTCACCGGCTACCAACTTCCGTCCGGAACTGCATGACTCCAACGGTCTGTCTATTCATGCCGGCAACGGTGAGTGGATCTGGCGTCCGCTGAATAACCCGAAACATCTGGCGGTTAGCAGCTTCGCAATGGAAAACCCGCAAGGTTTTGGCCTGCTGCAGCGTGGTCGTCAGTTCTCCCGCTTTGAAGATTTGGACGATCGCTATGACCAGCGTCCAAGCGCCTGGGTCACGCCAAACGGTGACTGGGGTAAAGGCAAGGTCGAGTTGGTAGAAATTCCAACCAACGACGAAACCAACGATAACATCGTCGCTTACTGGACGCCGGATCAGCTGCCGGAAGCCGGTAAAGAGATGAACTTCAAGTACACCATTACCTTCAGCCGCGACGAAGATAAGCTGCATGCGCCGGATAACGCGTATGTGATGCAGACTCGCCGCTCAACGGGTGATGTGAAGCAGTCTAATCTTATCCGTCAGCCTGATGGTACCGTGGCGTTTGTCGTGGACTTCACAGGCCAAGATATGAAGAAACTGTCACCGGACACCGCCGTTGCCGCTCAGGCCAGCATCGGTGATAACGGTGAAATCGTTGAGAATACCGTGCGTTACAACCCGGTAACCAAAGGCTGGCGTCTGACCCTGCGCGTGAAAGTGAAAGATCCGAAACAGACCACTGAAATGCGTGCTGCGCTGGTCAGTAACGATCAGCCGCTGAGTGAAACCTGGAGCTATCAGCTACCTGCCAATGAATAATACATCTGAATATATTGATGCCATGCCGCTGACGGATATCGAAAAAGCGGCACTGCCAAAGAGCGACATCCGCGCGGTTCACACCGCGCTGGATGGTGAACATCATACGTTTTCCCGTGATGATGATACGCCGCTCGGGTCAGTCAAGGCGCGTCTGGAGCAGGCCTGGCCGGACTCGCTGGCGGAAGGGCAGTTGATTAAAGACGACGAAGGACGCGCTCAGCTTCAGGCGATGCCGAAGGCCACGCGTTCCTCTATGTTCCCCGATCCATGGCGCACCAACCCGGTGGGTCGCTTCTGGGATCGCCTGCGCGGGCGTGATGTGACGCCGCGCTATCTGTCGCGTCTGACGAAAGAAGAGCAGGCGTCCGAACAGAAATGGCGTACCGTCGGGACAATCCGTCGCTATATCCTGCTGCTTCTGACGCTTGCGCAGACGGTCGTCGCGACCTGGTACATGAAAACTATCCTGCCTTACCAGGGCTGGGCGTTTATCAACCCGACGGACATGATGGGCCAGGATCTCTGGGTCTCCTTCATGCAGCTGCTGCCGTATATCCTGCAGAGCGGCATTCTCCTGCTGTTCGCGGTCCTCTTCTGCTGGGTCTCGGCCGGTTTCTGGACCGCGCTGATGGGCTTCCTGCAATTGCTCATGGGGCGTGACAAATACAGCATTTCGGCGTCAACGGTCGGGGATGAACCCCTTAATCCCGAGCACCGTACCGCGCTGATTATGCCTATCTGTAACGAAGACGTTGACCGCGTATTTGCGGGCCTGCGTGCGACCTGGGAGTCCGTGAAGGCGACCGGCAACGCGGAGCATTTCGACGTTTACATCCTGAGCGACAGCTACAACCCGGATATCTGCGTTGCGGAACAAAAAGCGTGGATGGAGCTGATTGCAGAAGTGCAGGGCGAAGGCCAGATCTTTTACCGTCGCCGCCGCCGTCGCGTGAAGCGTAAAAGCGGCAACATCGATGACTTCTGCCGTCGCTGGGGTAACCAGTACAGCTACATGGTAGTGCTGGATGCTGACTCCGTCATGAGCGGAGACTGCCTGAGCGGTCTGGTGCGTCTGATGGAAGCCAACCCTAACGCCGGTATCATTCAGTCCTCGCCAAAAGCGTCCGGAATGGACACCCTTTATGCGCGCTGCCAGCAGTTCGCCACCCGTGTTTACGGGCCGCTGTTTACGGCCGGTCTGCACTTCTGGCAGCTGGGTGAGTCGCACTACTGGGGTCACAACGCCATTATCCGCGTGAAGCCGTTCATTGAACACTGTGCGCTGGCGCCGCTGCCGGGTGAGGGTTCGTTTGCCGGTTCTATTCTGTCGCATGACTTCGTAGAAGCGGCGTTGATGCGTCGTGCTGGCTGGGGCGTCTGGATTGCCTACGACCTGCCGGGATCCTACGAAGAGCTGCCGCCGAACCTGCTGGACGAGCTTAAGCGTGACCGCCGCTGGTGTCACGGTAACCTGATGAACTTCCGCCTGTTCCTGGTAAAAGGGATGCACCCGGTTCACCGCGCGGTGTTCCTGACGGGCGTGATGTCTTATCTCTCCGCACCGCTGTGGTTTATGTTCCTGGCGCTGTCAACTGCCTTACAGGTGGTTCATGCCCTGACGGAGCCGCAATACTTCCTGCAACCGCGGCAGCTGTTCCCGGTGTGGCCGCAGTGGCGTCCGGAGCTGGCGATTGCGCTGTTTGCCTCCACCATGGTGCTACTGTTCCTGCCTAAGCTGCTCAGCATCATCCTGATCTGGTGCAAAGGCTCGAAAGAGTACGGCGGTTTCTTCCGCGTGACCCTTTCACTGCTGATGGAAGTGCTGTTCTCGGTCCTGCTGGCGCCGGTACGTATGCTGTTCCACACCGTGTTTGTGGTCAGTGCGTTCCTGGGCTGGGAAGTGGTCTGGAACTCACCGCAGCGTGACGACGACTCCACGCCGTGGGGTGAAGCCTTTATGCGCCACGGTTCTCAGCTGCTGCTGGGTCTGGTGTGGGCTGCCGGGATGGCTTGGCTTGATCTGCGCTTCCTGTTCTGGCTGGCGCCGATTGTCTTCTCGCTGATCCTGTCGCCGTTTGTGTCCGTGATTTCCAGCCGTTCAACGGTGGGGCTGCGGACCAAACGCTGGAAGCTGTTCCTGATCCCGGAAGAGTATTCCCCGCCGCAGGTGCTGGTGGATACCGATCGTTACCTGGAACAGAACCGCAGTCGCTCGCTGGATGACGGCTTCATGCACGCCGTGTTTAACCCGTCATTCAACGCCCTGGCGACGGCAATGGCTACCGCGCGTCACCGCGCCAGCCAGGTGCTGGAGATTGCCCGCGATCGTCACGTTGAGCAGGCGCTTAACGAGACCCCGGAAAAACTCAACCGCGACCGTCGTCTGGTGCTGTTGAGCGACCCGGTGACAATGGCGCGTCTTCACTACCGCGTGTGGTCCGCTCCGGAGAAATACTCTTCGTGGGTGAACTACTATAAGGACGTGAAGCTGAATCCGCTCGCCCTGAAGGCGAAGTAAGCAGTTAAGTAAGGCGGGTAAGCGAAGCGCCACCCGCCAGATAAAATACCGGCTTAATCGCCGGTATTTTTTTAGAGGTTAAAGATGAGAATAATCATCGTCGTTATGGTGGCATGCCTGCTGAGCGGCTGCGGCAGTATCATCAGTCGCACCATTCCAGGGCAAGGTCACGGAAATCAGTATTACCCGGGCGTGAAATGGGATCTTCGTGATTCCGCGTGGCGCTACCTGACCGTGCTCGATCTACCGTTCTCGCTGATTTTCGACACGCTGTTGCTGCCGATCGATGCCAGCCACGGCCCTTACGAATAGCGTAAATTAACGCTCGTCCCACTCGTCGGCTGCGGTTTGACCTTCTTCCGTATCCAGCGGCGGCTCGAGCTGAAACTCACCCTCATCCCACTCGTGCAGGGTATTCTCTTCCAGCCATTCCTGCCGAAGTTCGATTTCGTCATAGTCGCCATCAAAGACGGCCTGCGCACCTTCACCACTTAATATCGGCAAACATTCCCCTTCTTCACCGTCATCGGCAAAGAATTCGGCCTGCCACATAATATCCCCATCCTGCAGAACGTATTTTTGGATATTAAGCTGTTGCACGTCAGCATCTTCTTCTTCAACGCCGGGGTTGTCGGCGAGGAACTCTTCACGAGCGGCATCAATAGCTTCTTCCAGCGTGGCGTACATGGTCATTGGTGTCTCCCTGTTTTCCAGAAGGTTTCAGGGAAAGAATAGCTGAATATAAGATTCTGCAAGTATGAATGCGAAAATAAGCTATCAGGCGTTCGTCTTATTCCGTCACGGGCCGCAGCGCGCGGGATAAACTGAACCATGAATAGATGGCATTGAACAACACGACGCCCGCCGTCACGATAAAGACGGCGCGAAAACCGAAGCTGGCGGAAATCCCGGCCCCGAGCAGCGGTCCGGTGACGTTACCGATGTCGCGGAATGACTGGTTATAGCTGAAAATACGCCCGGCAATCTGGTTCGTGGAGTTGTAGACCAGCAGGGTCTGTACGGCGGGCAGCAGCGCGCCGTCGGCGGCACCCAGCAAAAAACGCAGGACGCCCAGCTGCCATGGCGTTTGCACCATCGACATCGGGATAAGCAGCAGGACGGAAATCACCAGCGCGCAGATCAGAATTTTTTCCGGACCCACCCGGTCTCCCAGTTTCCCCAGCCTCGGGGCGCTCAGCAGCGCCGCCACGCCGGGTACGGAGGCAATCAGCCCGCTGATGAACGCAATATTGCTGACGTTACCCGCCAGGTCGCGAACGTACAGCGTCAGAATAGGGGCAATCGACCCGGTGGCTACCTGAATAATCAGGGTTGTCACGAACAGGCTCAGCACCAGTCTGGGATTTTTGAGCGAGGTCAGCACCTCTCTGGCGTGGAGCATCTCTTTTTTGGCGACAGGCGTGAAGTTTTCCCGGATACAGAGCAGGGTGACGATGAAGCACAGGAACAACACGCTGGCGGTGATAAAGAAGACCGGGCGCAGGCCGTAGTTATCCGCCAGTAATCCCCCGGCCAGCGGTCCCAGCAGAGCACCGCTCACGCCGCCGGTTGAGAGCGTGCCCAGCGCCCAGCCGCTTTTATGGCGGGGAATTTGCGTGGCAATCAGCGCATTCGCGTTGGGAATAAATCCCCCCAGCAGGCCCAGCAGCGCGCGCAGGATCAGAAACTGCCAGACGTTCTGCGCCACGCCCATCAGCGCCATGATAATGGCCATCCCCAGCGCCGAACGCAGCAGCATGATTTTACGTCCCTTGCGATCGGCAAGGCCGCCCCAGAAGGGCGAGGCCATCGCGGAAAAGAGAAATGTGATGCTGAATACCAGACCGGACCACATATTGAGCGCGCTGTGGCCCGTAACGCCTAGCTGTTCGACGTAGAGCGGCAGGAATGGCATAACCAGGCTAAAGGCCGCGCCGGTAAGAAAACAGCCAAGCCACGCAACCGCGAGGTTACGCTTCCAGTTTATGGGGGCATCTGAGGGTGACATAACTATCCGCATAATGAGGTGCAGAGCACCTGAAGCATAAAGTAATAAGCCTGCTAATTATGCGCCTGGGTTATGATTGCCGCAATGATGAGGAGCTTTTAAAGCTAAAACGGCATGCGGCCCTGAGGACCGCATGAGGATTAATAGCGGGACGGCGTGCCTTGTGGCCGCGTTTTAAAACGGCGGTGCAGCCACATGTACTGCTCGGGCGCCAGCATGATGCACTTCTCCACAACGCTGTTCATCCAGCGCGCGGTGGTTTCCGCATCGTCAAGCGGTGGCGCAAGCTCCGGCTCCAGCATCATCAGCTCGTAGCCTGAACCATCCGGCTTACGGCGAGGGACGAAAGGCACGATGGCGGCTTTGGACATGCGCGCCAGCATCCAGGTACCGGTCGTTGTGGCGGCCTCTTCAACGGCGAAGAAGGGAACAAATACGCTGGCCTGTGGGCCATAGTCGTGGTCGGGGGCATACCAGACCACTTCGCCGGATTTCAGCGCGCGGATCATCCCCTTCAGATCCTTACGGTCGATCATGCTTTTGTTGGAGCGCATGCGGCCGTTGGTCTGGATTAAATCGATGACCGGGTTATCGTTAGGACGATAAACGCCAATGCCAGGCGCCTGCATCCCGAACATGCGCGCCCCGATTTCCAGCGTCAGGAAATGGACGCCGATCAGCAAAACGCCCGTCTGGTTGGCCTGAAGCGTATGCACAGGATCCATGCCGGTTCCCGTCACCTCGCTCCAGCGGGCCATGCGTTTGTCCGGCCAGAACCACGCCATACCGGTTTCCATGAGCCCCATCCCGACGGATTCGAAATTCTTCGCGACCATATCGTGACGCTCTGGCTCGCTCATCTGCGGAAAACACAGCTCAAGATTGCGGTACGCGATTCTGGCGCGACGCTTCATAAACAGTTGCGCGAAGCGGCCCAGAAATTTACCCAACCGAAAAATAACAGGGTAGGGAAGCTGTACCAGAAGCCATAAAAAGCCGATGCCAAGCCAGGTCAACCAATAGCGGGGATGCAAAAGGGCGGCAGTAAATTTTGGTAACTGGGTCATGTCTTTCCTGTGTTCAAACGTCCTGTTTTGCTAGTGTCTCATTTTTTGAGACATAGCCAAAATATCTGCTTTCGAAGCGTGCACGAATACAGCAATTGTTAAGCCTGATTAATCAGGGTGTGTGAAATGTAGCGTAAATTGTGGGGATGTAAATTGGTTTTGTTTGCTATATGATGCCGACCGATTTTTCATTCTCTCTAACGATTCCAGGACTGTACACCATGCCAGTGTTACACAACCGCGTGTCGAATGAGATGTTGAAAGCGCGTATGTTGGCTGAAACCGAACCGCGCACAACCATCTCTTTCTATAAATACTTCACGATCGACGATCCGCAGGCGACCCGCGATGCGCTTTATCAGGCGTTCACGGCCCTGAACGTCTTCGGCCGCGTCTACCTTGCCCGTGAAGGCATCAACGCGCAAATTAGCGTACCGGAAAGCAAAGTCAGCGCTTTCCGCGAGTGTCTTTATCAGTTCGATCCGGCCCTCGACGGCTTACGCCTGAACATTGCCCTGGACGATGACGGAAAATCCTTCTGGGTGCTGCGCATGAAGGTGCGTGAACGCATCGTGGCGGACGGTATCGACGATCCTGCGTTTAACGCGGCGGATGTCGGTGAATATCTCAAGGCAGCGGAAGTGAATGCGATGCTGGACGATCCGGATGCCGTGTTCATTGATATGCGTAACCACTATGAATACGAAGTGGGGCATTTCGAGAACGCGATGGAAATCCCGGCCGATACCTTCCGCGAGCAACTGCCCAAGGCGGTTGAGATGATGCAGGAACATAAAGATAAAAAGATCGTTATGTACTGCACCGGCGGTATCCGCTGTGAGAAAGCCAGCGCGTGGATGAAGCACAACGGCTTTAATAAGGTCTGGCATATTGAAGGCGGAATTATCGAGTACGCCCGCCGCGCCCGCGAGCAGGGTTTACCGGTGCGCTTTATCGGGAAAAACTTTGTCTTTGACGAGCGTATGGGTGAGCGTATCTCGGAAGACGTTATTGCCCAGTGCCACCAGTGCGGCGCACCGTGCGATACCCACACCAACTGCAAAAACGACGGGTGTCATCTGCTGTTCATTCAGTGCCCGGCCTGTGCCGAGAAGTTTAACGGCTGCTGTAGCGAACTGTGCAGCGAAGAGAGCATCCTGCCGGAAGAAGAGCAGCGTCGCCGCCGCGCAGGACGCGAAAACGGCAACAAGATTTTTAATAAATCACGCGGCCGTCTGAATACCAAACTGGGTATCCCTGACCCGGAATGATAATAACGCCCGGCACGGCGAAAGCCTTCCGGGCGAATCTATTATGATTTCTGCTGTACGCCTTCAACGGAAATAATCAGCTCAACGTCCTGAGACGCCGGGCCTAAATCCGTTGTGATATTAAAATCTTTCAGGTGAATTTTACCCGCCGCTTCAAAACCTGCGCGTTTACCGCCCCACGGATCGTCACCCTGACCCAGTAATTTAGCATCCAGCGTGACCGGTTTTGTTACGCCGTTAAGCGTCAGGTTGCCGGTAATATTCAGCTTATCACCCTCTTTTTTCACTTCCGTGGAGGTGAAGGTCGCCTGTGGGTATTTCCCGACATTGAGGAATTCCCCACTGCGCAGATGTTTATCACGTTCAGCATGATTGGTATCCACGCTGTTGGTATTAATGGTTACGTTGACCTTATCGGCGGCAGGATTCTTCTCGTCAAAGGTGAATGTGCCGTCAAAATCTTTAAAGGTACCGTACAGCCAGCTGTATCCCAGGTGCTGAATACGGAAATTGACGAAAGCGTGCTGGCCCTCCTTATCAATTTTATAATCAGCCGCCACGGCGGAACCGGCGGTGAATAACAGAGAACCCAGGGCGATACCCAGCAGGTGTTTTTTCATTTTATGCTCCAGAGTCAACTGACGAGCGGCCAAGCATGCGCTTTAGCGTATCGTCTTTATCAATAAAATGGTGTTTGAGGGCGGCAAGCCCGTGCAGCACGGACAGGATCACGACGCTCCACGCAAGCCAGAGGTGAACGACCCCGGCGGTGTCAGCCTGAGCGCCCGCATCGCTGAGCGTTGCCGGGACGTCAAAAAGGCCAAAGACGCTAATCGGCTTACCGTCCGCCGTTGAGATAAGATAGCCGCTGATCAGAATGGCGAAGAGCAGCGCATAGAGCGCGATATGCGCGGCAACGGCACTCAGGCGGGTCATTTTTCCGTGGGTCTTAGGCGCCGCGGGCGGCGGGGAAATATGTCGCCAGATCACACGAAAAACCAGACCCAGCATCAGGAGAACGCCAATGCTTTTATGTAACTCCGGTGCCTGGTGATACCAGCCGTCGTAATAGCTGAGCGTGACCATCCAGAGTCCAAGGCCAAACATACCGTAGACGGCAATAGCAAATATCCAGTGCAAACCTATGGATATTATTCCGTAGCGCCGGGAGGTGTTACGCAGTTGCATCAGAATGTCCATTTTCGTATTAACCGAAGGGTAAAAATGAACGGGAAGATGTGACATTGCAACTGAAATAATTGTCTATTGATTTGTATTTTATTTATTTCAGCAATTTTGAAAGGAAAGGGCGAAGGTAATTCAATGCCTTCGTGCAAGAGGAGTTGAGAGTTTCAATAAAGCTAAATTAATGTCAATTATTGTCAGTCAGGGTTTTCAATAAAATACAATGTAAACAAAATCAATAATAGCCAGCAGCGCCCACAATAAGATATAGAGCATGAAATGCTCGCGAATATTATTCATCAGAAAGCTAACGATCCTGCGCATAATGCCCCGTAATGCAGTGTGAATAAAACGGGCCCCGGAACCTCCGGAGCCCGTGCGGATTATCTGTTAAAACGCGAGAGTGAGAAGGGCGTCAGATCAAACTGCGGCGCGATGCCCTGGCCAAACTGTGCGGCGATCTCGCCCAGCACGGAAGCGAACTTAAAGCCGTGGCCGCTCAGCCCGGTGATCAGCAGGACGTTGTCATGCCCTGGCAGGGTATCAATGATAAAGTCTTCATCCGGCGTGTTGTCGTAGGTACAGGCCGCGCCATACAGCAAGCCACCGACGCCCGGAAGGATAGTACGCAGGAACGAGAAGGCTTCCGAACCATCCTGTGGATAGGCGCCAAAAGGCTTACGCTCTTCAGGGGAGGCGATCGCCTGGCCACCGTTGTGTTTACCGATTTTCAGCGCGTCTTTCTCGGAAGGGAAACCGTAGAACTGATCGCCATTCGGCAATTCGCCGGTGAAGGCCGGGAATTTATTCTGCGCGCTGTAGCGACCATCCGACTGGAACCAGGAGAAGACCTTCCGCACCGGCTGGATTGGCAGTTCCGGCAGCAGGCGAGTGACCCAGGTTCCGGCGCTGACGAGCAGGCGGGACGCTGAATAGTCGCCGTCAAAAGTCGTTACCGTGACGCCATTCTCGTCATGGGTGATGGCCTCCACCGGACAGTTAAACAGCTGCGCACAGCCGGCCTTAGCGGCAAGATCGATCCAGGTTTTGATTGCCGTTTCACAATGCAGCACGCCGGAGTGGGCTTCAAAGAGGCCGATGTAATCGTCCGGGACGGTAATTTCAGGCCAGCGCGCGGTAATGCCCGTTGCGTCCAGCTTCTCAACATCCAGATTAAAGGCTTTTGCGCTGCGCTCGACGCCGGCGAGAAAATCAGAATGAGCAGGGCCAAGGTTGATGACGCCGGTACGCTCGAAAATACGCTCTTCGGTCTGTGTCGCCAGTTCATCCCACAGCGTCTGGGCGCGAAGCACCAGCGGCACATAGCGCTCGCCTTCTCCATACGCATGGCGCATGAGACGGGTATCGCCATGATGGCTGCCCTCCGAATGAGGAGGAAGGTGGGCATCGATCATCAGGACCTTCAGACCTGCCTGTGTTGCGTAATAACCGGCAGCGGAACCCACGGAGCCGCTACCAATAATGATTAAGTCGTATCTCATATGCATCTCGTAAACTGATGTTTTGTTAGCAGAGTAATTAACAACGCGGGGTTAGACAAGGGAGAAATAAATAAGGCACCGCGAGGGTGCCTGTAGAGAGAAAAGTGGGCATAAGCTTAGTGCCGTTTATACTCATTTTCCTGATAGTCGCCAGATTCTATTTTTGCAATACCTGCCTCTAAAATAGAAATAAACTGACGGGCGACGTCTGTTGTTAGCCACAGCGTCTGTCCAACTTCCGCTTCTTCACGGTTGAGTTGATTCGGGGTCTGGTAGTGCAAACGCAGCATCAGCGCATCGTAGCTATCTACGGTACTGATATCCCAGCCAACCAGTGGATGGGTCTGGATCACTTCACTATTCTTTTCCATTATAACCCCCTTAATGCGTGTTAGAAGACAACGGCTCTGAGGTTCAATGCATGTTTTTCTGAAAGCATCTTCAGTATACCAAGTAATAAGGGTTCCAACGGGAAAAATAAACAGGTGGCAACACATTTTTCTGCTTTTTAGGATTGTTCGAACAATAAAACACCATCTCGTTCACGATTTTTAAAGAAGATGCCGAATTAATTTGAACTTGCAGGATTTTTAGACAAAAAAAAGCCGGGGCGACCCGGCAAAAAAACACAATGAGGGAGCAGTGTTAATCTGTGATAAACCAGTCGTCTGCGCTTTCCCACGTTTCCTGCAGGATTTCGCTGATGCGATCTTTATCTTCTTTCGCAGCACCAATGACGGAGAGGTTGTTCGCCGCGGCGTAACGCACCGTTACGGCACCCGCGTTGTCGGGAAAGGTGTTGTTAATACGGCGGGATAATTCGCCTGCCAGTGCATCAAGCGCGCCGGCAGGCAGAACAGTTGTTTTGGCTATGGTGACTTCAATACGCATAAATGCCCCCTGTGTAATATACTGTTTATTTATACAGGTATATTATCGGTTTGACAACAAGGGGCATTGATTTTTTAACGTTTTACCGTCCAGTTAACGGTTTCGCCCGCCAGGAATGGGATCAGCGTGTCATCCGTCAGCGCAATGGACTCCTCAACGTGGCTCGCTTTACGCTCCAGTTCGATGAAGGTGTCGTTGACCGGCAGGCCGTAGAAGCGCGGGCCGTTAAGGGAGCAGAACGCTTCAAAATGTTCGAGCGCGTTCATCTCTTCAAAGACGGTCGCGTAGCTGGCCAGTGCCGTTGGGGCGTTGAAGCAGCCTGCACAGCCGCAGCTCGCCTCTTTGCGGTGGCGAGCGTGAGGTGCGGAATCGGTGCCGAGGAACGCGCGGGAGAACCCGCTGGCAACCAGCTCGCGCAGCGCCTGCTGGTGGATGTTGCGCTTGAGAATAGGCAGACAGTACAGGTGAGGACGCACCCCGCCCACCAGCATGTGGTTACGGTTAAACATCAGATGCTGTGGCGTAATGGTCGCGGCGATAAGATCGTTGCCGTCGCGCACATACTCTGCCGCGTCTTTGGTGGTGATATGCTCAAAGACCACTTTAAGCGCGGGCAGGCGCTGGCGCAGAGGCTCCATTACGGTCTCGATAAAGCGGGCTTCACGGTCGAAGATGTCAATCTCGGCATGCGTGACTTCACCATGGACCAGTAGCGGCATGCCCAGTTTCTGCATGCGTTCCAGAACCGGCATGATGGCATCAATGCTGGTGACGCCGTGGCTGGAGTTGGTGGTGGCATTTGCCGGGTAGAGTTTCGCCGCCGTAAATACGCCTTCGTTAAACCCGCGCTCCACTTCGTTCGGATCCAGCGAGTCGGTCAGATAGCAGGTCATCAACGGGGTAAAATCGTGTCCCGCAGGAACGGCATCCAGGATGCGCTGGCGATAGGCCATCGCGGCATCGACGGTGGTGACTGGTGGAACCAGGTTAGGCATGACAATCGCGCGGCCATAAATTTCGCTGGTATAAGGCACGACGGTTTTCAGCATATCGCCATCACGCAGATGGATATGCCAGTCGTCAGGGCGGCGGATTTTAAGAACCTGGGGTTGTGCAGTCATGGAAGCTCCGGCTTGTCAGGAATCAGTCATAAGGATGGCTGTTTTTGCCGGACACAAATCATAAGCGGAAACGTTTTCGTTTGCACACTTTTCCGTAAAAAAAAGGGCGCCGCAGCGCCCTTCAGGTTAATCGGTGAAAGGAATGATAATTTCACCCGGTTTCACCTCAATGCCTTTTGCATATTTTTTCGCCAGAGCTTCACCCTTGCTTTTGTCTTCGCTTAAGACGTACGCGGGCTGCTGGTTAAAGTAATTTCGCAGCGACTGGTTCAGATAGGGCATCAGGGTTTGCAGAACCGGTGCCATCTTGTCCGGCGACACCTGCGCATCGACGACTTCCATCTCCTGCAGGAAAATCGCCCCTTTCTCTTTGTTGAAAACGGGCAGGGCCTTCAGCTTGAGCTTGATGTTGGCCTTCTGATTGCCAAAGAGGGATGACATATCGAGATCCGCATCACCGGCCAGGGTGACTTTGTTTGGCTCTTCACGTCCGATCTGGCTGGTCAGGTTCGTCAGGACGATATGCGCGTCCGCCAGTCCCGGCACGCCAATGTCTTTAGAGAAATTGTTATGTTTTTCCAGCGCCTGATTAATTTCCTGTTCACTGACGGTATATTGCGTGAGCTGGTTACAGCCAACCAGCAGACCGCTGACAACTAATGCCGCGGCAAAGACAATTTTCTTCATAGTGTTCCTCAACGAAAAATCGGCGCTTCTGTCCTGTTACGCCAGTATGTCAGTGTGAATTGGCAGAAACCAGCAGAAAAAACTGAGAAGTGGGGCGGGAAGGGCTCCCGCCCGAGGGAAAGGCTACGCGCCAGGCTCGAGCATACCGCTCGCGCTGCGTTTCGGGCTGAACTGCCACCACAGAGCAAGGAGCGTCATAAAACCCACCGCGCCGAGCATCATCCACGGGAGTTCGGGCTGGCTTAACGCTTTTCCGGCATCAAACAACCAGCCGCCACCGGCGTAACCTAATGCGCCGCCAAGCGCCAGCCCCAGCCGGCTGAACCCCATATAGCTGCCACGCGCACGCGCATCTGCAAGCGAGGCGCTCAGCGTTTCACGGGCAGGCTCGGCGATGATCGACCCTATATAGAACGTGCAAATCAGCGTAAACAGCTGCTGGAGAGAGTTCACCAGGCCGATCGGCATCATGCTCAGCGTCATCAGGAACAGACCGGCCATCAGGCGATGCTCCAGACGAAAACGCCGTTCGCTCCAGCGGGCAATCGGATAAAGCAGCGTTAACGACAGGCAGGCTTCGATGGCGTACATCCATTTAACGGCTGCAGGGGTCCCCGCGATGTCGTTAACCATGATCGGCAGCATCAGCATGACCTGTACAGCCAGCATGTAGTATCCCGTCAGGGTCAACACATAGGTGACAAAACGCCTGTCGCGCAGGACGCGGCCAAGCCCTTCACGGACCGGCGCTTTGACCGTCGACAGTTTCCAGGCGGGCAGGAACAGGCCATTGAACAGCGCGCACAGAATAAAGAGCACCGCCCCAGCGGCGCAGACCAGACGGAAGTCATACTGCAGCAGCCAGCTTCCCAACAGGGCGCCGATAACCGCCCCTGCACTGTCCTGCATCATCAGAATCGAGAAGAAACGGCCGCGGTGCTGGGGGCGAATAAGCTTTACCACCAGCGCGGTGCGTGGCGGATCGAACAGCGTGCCGCCGATACCGGAGAGGAAACAGGAGAACCAGAGCAGCCAGGGCTCCTGGGCGACCGCCATCGTGGCAAAGCCTGCCGCGCGCAGCAGCATACCGGTAACGATCATCGGTTTAGCGCCGAAGCGGTCAGCGATGGCCCCGCCAAAGACGCCCAGGCCCTGCTGGACAAACTGGCGTAGCCCCAGGGCAATGCCAACCATTAATGCCGCCCAGCCCATCTGATCGACAAAGCGGATCGATATCAGCGGAAAAACGACAAAAAAGCCGAGCACGACCAGCATGTTATCGACGAGCAGGAAATATTTACCCAGGCTCCTGGCCTGTGATACGCGGGACATTTTCCCTCCAGGGAAAATAAGAAGGTGAGCACGCTAACATTCTGCGGTGTCGCCGCGTTTTTTCCCACCCCCGGGGGTGACAATATTTTTTTATCAAAAGGGTGCTTTGATAGAGAGTTCTCATCGAAAAATGTGAAAAGAGGTGAAAATGGTATGTCACTGTTTTCACAGACGGCGCAGGCGCAGGTATAGTAAAGCTAATGGGTCAGCAGAAGTGACGGGAAGGAGTGGTATCGATGTTTGGCTATCGCAGCAATGTGCCAAAAGTGCGTCTGACAACGGACAGGCTGGTCGTTCGTCTGGTGCATGAGCGTGATGCCTGGCGTCTGGCGGATTATTACGCCGAGAATCGCCAGTTTTTAAAACCCTGGGAACCCGTTCGGGATGAGAGCCATTGTTACCCTTCCGGCTGGCAGGCGCGCCTCAGCATGATTACGGAATTTCACAAGCAGGGCAGCGCGTTTTATTTCGCGCTGCTGGATCCTGAAGAGAAAGAAATTATCGGGATCGCCAACTTTTCAAACGTGGTGCGCGGGTCGTTTCACGCCTGCTACCTCGGCTACTCCATCGGCCAGAAATGGCAGGGGCAGGGGCTGATGTACGAGGCGTTAACGGTGGCGATCCGCTATATGCAACGCACGCAGCATATCCATCGCATTATGGCGAACTATATGCCGCACAATCAGCGCAGCGGCAATTTGCTGGCCCGCTTAGGGTTCGAGAAAGAGGGTTACGCCAAAGACTATCTGCTGATAGACGGAGAGTGGCGCGACCACGTTCTGACGGCGTTAACCACCCGGGACTGGACCGCAGGTCGTTAAGGAGAAAAGATGAAGTATCAGCTAAACGGTACAGAAGCGCGCGTGATTGGGTGCTTACTCGAAAAGCAGGTTACCACGCCGGAGCAGTATCCGCTCTCCGTCAACGCCGTGACCATGGCCTGCAACCAGAAGACCAACCGCGAGCCGGTGATGAACCTCAGCGAGCATGAGGTTCAGGACGTGCTGGATGCGCTGGTAAAACGCCACTACCTGCGCACCGTCAGCGGCTTCGGCAACCGCGTGACCAAATACGAACAGCGCTTCTGTAACTCCGAATTCGGCGACCTGAAGCTGAGCAGTGCGGAAGTGGCGGTCATCACCACGCTGTTGCTGCGCGGGGCGCAGACGCCGGGAGAGTTGCGCACGCGCGCTTCCCGTATGCATGAGTTCAGCGATATGCAGGAAGTTGAGCAGACCCTGGAAGGGCTGGCCTCACGTGAAGACGGCCCATACGTGGTGCGACTGGCGCGCGAGCCGGGCAAACGTGAAAGCCGCTATATGCATCTGTTCAGCGGCGACGTTGATGTCGCTACCGCTACCGTGGAGAGCGACGCGGGATCCTCAGCAAGTAATGACACTCTTGCCGCGCGCGTAGAAGCGCTGGAAGACGAGGTCGCCGGGCTGAAACAGCGCCTGGATGCGTTGCTGGCACATCTGGGAGACTGACGGTGAAAAAATTACGCGTAGGCGTGGTGGGGCTCGGCGGCATCGCGCAAAAGGCCTGGCTGCCTGTTTTAGGTGCAGCAACGGACTGGGCCCTGCAAGGGGCATGGTCACCCACCCGAGAAAAGGCAGAACGTATCTGCGAAACCTGGCGCATTCCGTATGCTGCCTCCCTGCAGGATCTGGCCCGCGAGTGTGATGCGGTCTTTGTGCATACCTCAACGGCAACCCACTATCAGGTGGTAAGCGAGTTGCTCAATTTAGGAGTTCACGTCTGCGTGGATAAGCCGCTGGCGGAAAATGTTCAGGATGCCGAGCGGCTGATTGAGCTGGCCGCGCGCAAAAAACTGACGCTGATGGTGGGCTTCAACCGCCGCTTCGCGCCGCTTTACCAGCAGCTGAAGGCGCAGTCGGACACGCTCGCCTCGCTGCGGATGGATAAGCACCGCACCGACAGCATTGGGCCAAACGATCTGCGCTTCACCCTTCTGGATGATTATCTGCACGTTGTGGATACGGCGCTGTGGCTGAGCAACGGAAATGCGCAGCTGAAGAGCGGTACCCTGTTAACGAATGACCAGGGGCAGATGGTCTACGCGGAACACCACTTCGCCGTTGAGCATCTTCAGATTACCACCAGCATGCACCGTCGTGCGGGAAGTCAGCGTGAATCCGTGCAGGCGGTGACCGAGGGTGCGCTGTACGACATTACGGACATGCGCGAGTGGCGGGAAGAGAAGGGCAACGGCGTGGTGACGCTCCCGGCGCCAGGCTGGCAGAGCACCCTCGAGCAGCGCGGTTTCGCAGGATGCGCCCGTCACTTTATCACCTGCGTGCAAAATCAGACGGTTCCTGAAACGTCCGGCGAGCAGGCCATTCTGGCGCAGCGCATTGTGGAAAGGCTCTGGCGCGATGCCATGAGCGAATAACTCGCTGTAACATCTGCGGATAGTAATTCGTTGAAATCCGGTTAGACTAAGCGCCGCTTGTTGGCTTTGCCGGGTGGCGCTTACGCTAACCCGATCTACAAATCCGTATGGTTCTGGAAATTCACGTTAATGAACTTATTAAAATCGCTGGCGGCCGTCAGCTCGATGACCATGTTTTCCCGCGTGCTGGGTTTTGCGCGCGACGCCATTGTGGCAAGGGTATTTGGTGCAGGGATGGCCACGGACGCCTTTTTCGTCGCGTTCAAATTGCCGAACCTGCTGCGTCGTATTTTTGCTGAAGGGGCGTTTTCCCAGGCATTCGTGCCCATTCTGGCGGAATATAAAAGCAAGCAGGGTGAAGACGCGACGCGCGTCTTTGTTTCTTATGTCTCCGGCCTGCTGACGCTGGCTTTGGCGGTGGTGACCGTACTCGGGATGCTGGCCGCGCCCTGGGTGATTATGGTGACCGCGCCCGGTTTTGCCGATACGGCTGACAAATTTGCGCTGACCTCGCAGCTGCTGCGCATTACTTTCCCCTATATTCTGCTCATCTCGCTGGCCTCGCTGGTGGGGGCGATCCTGAACACCTGGAACCGCTTCTCTGTCCCGGCGTTTGCGCCAACGTTTCTCAACGTCAGCATGATCGGTTTTGCCCTGTTCGCCGCGCCGCACTTCAACCCGCCGGTGCTGGCGCTGGCCTGGGCGGTTACCGTCGGCGGCGTGCTGCAGCTGGCGTACCAGCTGCCGCATCTGAAAAAAATCGGCATGCTGGTGCTGCCGCGCATCAATCTTAAAGATGCCGGGGCGATGCGCGTGATCAAGCAGATGGGGCCCGCCATTCTCGGCGTCTCCGTCAGCCAGATCTCGCTTATCATCAACACCATCTTTGCCTCTTTCCTCGTGTCCGGCTCGGTATCCTGGATGTACTACGCCGACCGTCTGATGGAGTTCCCGTCCGGGGTGCTGGGCGTGGCGCTGGGGACCATCCTGCTGCCGTCGCTGTCGAAAAGTTTTGCCAGCGGAAACCATGATGAATATTGCCGCCTGATGGACTGGGGTTTACGTCTCTGCTTCCTGCTGGCCCTGCCAAGCGCGGTAGCGCTGGGTATTCTGGCCAAACCGCTGACGGTGTCGCTCTTTCAGTACGGGAAATTCACCGCCTTTGATGCCGCTATGACCCAGCGCGCGCTGATTGCCTACTCGGTCGGCTTGATGGGGCTGATCGTCGTCAAGGTGCTGGCGCCCGGGTTCTACTCGCGTCAGGACATCAAAACGCCGGTGAAAATTGCCATCGTGACGCTGATTATGACCCAGCTGATGAACCTGGCGTTTATTGGTCCGCTGAAGCATGCCGGCCTGTCGCTGTCTATTGGTCTGGCGGCCTGTCTGAATGCCGGGCTGTTGTACTGGCAGCTGCGCAAGCAGGATATTTTCACGCCGCAGCCGGGGTGGGGAAGTTTCCTGGTACGTCTGATCGTTGCGGTACTGGTGATGTCAGCCGCGCTGCTCGGCATGATGTACGTGATGCCGGAGTGGTCCGTCGGCACCATGCCTTATCGTCTGATGCGGCTGATGGCCGTGGTAGGCGTCGGGGTGGTGGCTTACTTTGCCACGCTCGCGGTGCTGGGGTTCAAAGTGAAAGAGTTTGCCCGCCGTACGGCATAAACGCCAAAAGGGGAGTTCACCTTATGGTGCTCCCCGCTGCATGATTTGTCGCTCAGGCGTCAAATCGAAATCTTTTTAACTCCCGCAATACGCGCAGTCGCTGTTTGACCATCCGCACCGTACAGTCCGGTTTCTTTATGCGGTTTCAATACCTCAAGCGCCTGCTGATTACGCTCAATCTGACCTTCCAGTAGCCAGCCGTTGTGCTGGTTAAGGTCGCGCAGGTGCTGGGTTTTTTCGGTAATGGTTTGCCAGCGCTCAATAATATCGTCATTGGCGCTACGCTTAGGATCCTGCTCAGCGCGGCGCTGCTGCTCCAGATAATCCAGCGTCGCCAGTAGCGAACTCTTATCTTCAGTAATACGCTGCAGCGCGCTGCCGTTGATGTGACCGGAAGAGAGATGCTGCTGTTCAGCGTCCATTACCGTTTTCAGGTCGTTAAGAACAACCGTCATTTGATCCAGTATTTCTGACAGTCGACTCATACGGTTAGTTACTCTGTAAGAAACTCTGTGCTTCCTGAATCAGGGCGTCAGCGATTTTGCTGGTGTCCATTTTCAGCTCACCGTTACGAATAGCCGTTTTCAGCGCTTCAACACGTTCCATATTGATATCGTTGCTGCCTGGCTGCATCAGTTTTGCCTGCGCGTCGCTCAGGGTCACGCTGGTGCTGTTGGACGTTGACGGTTTTTCCAGACGCGTTTTCTGCGCAGGAGCGTCATTCGTTTCGCGAGGTTGTACAGCGCTTACCGGCTTCAGGGCTGATGTACGATCAATGCTCATAGTGTTGTCCTCATCGAGGGTTCGCGGCGTTTGCGCCTGACATCATCATTAGTGGAATATTTATCGGCACGCGCCGCGAAATCTTTAAAAAGATTATAGGTTAATCAGAATATTCCCATCAGAATCGACGGTTCCGCTCACCACCTGGCCTGAGGACATTCTGACGCGGGCGTTTTGCGCCACCGCGGCATTGTTTAACGCTTTCCCTTCACTGTTGATGCTAAAGCCATCTCCGTTGGCCACCACCATCACCTGTTGACCTGCTTTTACCCGCCATGACTGACGCAGCATTGAGAGCTGTATCGGCTGGCCGGGTGCGACATCGCGCAGGCTGACGGCGTCCTGTGCCTGGTTCATTTCCAGCATGGTGCGTGGAGGCAGCTGGTCCAGACGGCCGCGTTTTAACGTCACGCTGTTCGTCTGCAGCACGCTGCCGCGCGCAATGGGCACGGCGGCGACAACATAATTGCCCGTCGCCTGAACTGCAACCTGTAAATAGCGTTTTTCGTTCGCGCAGCGTGCCAGCACGTTCACATTTCCCCACAGCCGGGTGGTTCCCGTCACGCTGAATGACGGTTGGTCACAGGTCGGGTACAGATTCGGTGGGGTGCGCACGGTAACGTTAACCTCATCGCTAAAGCCCGCCAGCTTTTCAGCAAAAAAAGCCGTCAGCCGATCCTGTAAGCCTTCAGCCTGCACCAGAGGGCTAAAGAGCAAGAAAGTTGCCACCAGGCCACGTTTTAACGTTTGCATCGCAAGTTCCACCGTTTCCAGAGTTGAATGAATTCTACCTGCAGTGGTTTTGCATCAACGCAATAAATAGCGACGCATTTTGCGCTTATTCCGTCGATAGGGGAGACCGGGTGAGATTTAAGCTGTGAACTGAAATTTTGCCATCAGCGGAGGAGACATGCTCGATAAACTCGACGCCGCGTTACGTTTTCAGCAGGAAGCGCTCAATTTACGCGCCCAGCGGCAGGAGATTTTAGCCGCCAACATCGCTAACGCCGATACCCCAGGGTTTCAGGCGCGCGATATTGATTTTTCCAGTGAACTCAAAAAGGTGATGGAGCGTGGACGTGCCGAAGGAACGGGTGTTGCACTTGCCATGACATCCTCTCGCCATATTCCTGCTCAGGCGATGACCGCGCCAGCGACCGATTTACTTTACCGCATTCCCGATCAGCCCTCACTCGACGGTAACACCGTGGATATGGACCGGGAGCGTACCCAGTTTGCCGATAACAGTCTGAAATACCAGACGGGCCTGACCGTACTCGGCGGACAAATCAAAGGCATGATGAACGTCCTGCAGGGGGGGAACTGATAGATGGCCTTGTTGAATATTTTTGATATTGCCGGTTCGGCGTTAACCGCGCAGTCCAAACGCCTGAACGTGGCTGCCAGTAACCTGGCGAACGCCGACAGCGTAACCGGACCAGACGGCCAGCCTTATCGCGCCAAACAGGTTGTCTTTCAGGTCGATGCTGCGCCGGGCGCGGCGACGGGCGGCGTGAAGGTGTCTGATGTGGTAGAGAGCCAGGCGCCGGACAGACTGGTGTATGAGCCGGGTAACCCGCTCGCGGATGCCAGCGGATACGTGAAAATGCCAAACGTGGATGTGGTGGGTGAGATGGTGAACTCCATGTCGGCTTCCCGCAGCTACCAGGCCAACGTTGAAGTGCTGAATACCGTGAAGAGCATGATGCTCAAAACGCTCACTCTCGGCCAGTAAAGGAGACATGCATGTCCATCGCCGTAAATGTGAATGATCCTACGAACTCGGGTGTTAATAACACCAAGAGTACGACGGGTTCTAACTCCCTCACCGGGAGCAATGCCTCCGATCTTCAGGGCAGCTTTCTGACGCTGCTGGTGGCGCAGCTTAAGAACCAGGATCCCACCAACCCAATGCAGAACAACGAACTGACCACGCAGCTTGCGCAGATCAGCACCGTGAGCGGCATTGAGAAACTTAACACCACCCTAGGCTCCGTCTCCGGGCAGATCAACAGTGCCCAGTCTCTGCAGGCGGCAAGCCTGATTGGCCACGGGGTGATGATCCCGGGAACCACGATTCTGGCGGGCACCAGCACCACTGAAGGCAACACCACAACGACCACCACGCCGTTTGGCGTTGAGCTCCAGCAGGCGGCTGAGAAGGTCACTGCAACGATCATGGATGCCAATAACGTGGTGGTTCGCACCATTGATATCGGTGAGCTGAAGGCGGGCGTTCACACCTTTACGTGGGATGGCAGCCTGACCGACGGCACTAAAGCACCAAACGGTTCTTACAAAGTAGCGATCAGCGCCAGCAACGGGACGACCCAGCTGGTGGCGCAGCCGCTGCAGTTCGCGCTGGTCCAGGGCGTGATTAAAGGAAGCGACGGCAACAAACTGGATTTGGGAACCTCTGGTTCCACCACACTCGACGAAGTTCGGCAGATTATCTAAGCCTTAACACTTATCAGGAGTAAGTCATGGCCTTTTCTCAAGCGGTCAGCGGCCTGAATGCTGCGGCCACCAACCTGGACGTCATTGGCAACAACATCGCCAACTCCGCGACCTATGGTTTTAAATCCGGTTCTGCTTCATTTGCGGACATGTTCGCCGGTTCCAAAGTCGGCCTGGGCGTGAAAGTTGCGGGCATCACTCAGGACTTTACCGACGGCACCACCACCAACACCGGTCGTGGTCTGGACGTTGCTATCAGCCAGAACGGTTTCTTCCGTATGGTCGATTCCAACGGTTCTGTGTTCTACAGCCGTAACGGCCAGTTCAAGCTGGACGAAAACCGTACGCTGGTTAACATGCAGGGCATGCAGCTGACGGGCTACCCGGTAGCTGGAACGCCTCCAACCGTTCAGACCGGTGCGAACCCTCAGGCGATTACTATCCCGAATACCCTGATGGCGGCGAAATCAACCACCACCGCGACGCAGCAGATCAACCTGAACTCAACCGATCCTGTTCAAACTGCCCCGTTCGATGCGACCAACCCGGATACCTATAACAAAAAAGGGACCGTGACCGTATTCGACAGCCAGGGTAACGCCCACAACATGTACGTCTACTACGTGAAGACGGCCAACAATAAATGGGATCTTTACACTCAGGACGGCAGCGTTGCGGGTTCTACAGCAGCGAAAGCGGCGCAGATGAACTTTGATGCGAACGGTAACCTGGCGGGTGTCTACAACTACGACGCTGCGGGTGTACTGAGCGCAACGCCAAACGCCACGCCGGCCATTAACATCACCACGGGTTCTGTCAGCGGTGCGACGGCGGCGACCTTCTCCCTGAGCTTCCAGAACTCCATGCAGCAGAACACCGGTGCAAACAGCGTTGTGGCAACCAATCAGAACGGCTACAAGCCTGGCGACCTGGTGAGCTACCAGATCAACGACGATGGCACCGTGGTGGGAAGCTACTCTAACGAACAGTCTCAGGTTCTGGGCCAGATCGTGTTGGCAAACTTCGCGAACAACGAAGGCCTGAAATCTGAAGGCGACAACGTCTGGTCTGCCACTCAGTCCTCCGGCGTGGCGCTGCTGGGTACCGCAGGCACCGGTAACTTCGGCAAGCTGACTAACGGCGCGCTGGAAGCTTCCAACGTGGATATGAGTAAAGAACTGGTGAACATGATCGTCGCGCAGCGTAACTATCAGTCGAACGCGCAGACCATCAAAACCCAGGACCAGATCCTCAACACGCTGGTTAACCTGCGTTAAGCGGCTAACAGGAAAGCACAATGGATCACGCAATATATACCGCGATGGGCGCGGCAAGTCAGACGCTCAATCAGCAGGCCGTTACCGCCAGCAACCTGGCAAACGCCTCTACGCCAGGCTTTCGCGCGCAGCTTAATGCGCTGCGCGCGGTGCCGGTAGAAGGGCTGTCCCTGCCGACCCGTACGCTGGTGACGGCATCAACCCCTGGCGCAGATATGACGCCTGGGCAGATGGACTACACCTCGCGCCCGCTGGACGTTGCCCTGCAGCAGGACGGCTGGCTGGCGGTGCAAACGGCCGACGGCAGCGAAGGCTATACCCGTAACGGCAATATCCAGGTGAGCGCGACGGGCCAGCTGACGATTCAGGGTCATCCGGTAATGGGGGAAGCGGGTCCGCTGACCGTGCCGGAAGGCTCTGAGCTGACTATCGCCGCGGACGGTACCATTTCGGCGCTGAACCCGGGCGACCCGGCCAATACCGTTGCGCCCGTCGGACGTCTGAAGCTGGTGAAAGCGGAAGCCAAAGACGTGCAGCGCGGCGACGACGGCATGTTCCGTCTGACCCAGGCGGCGCAGGCGGCGCAGGCGACGCGTGGTGCCACGTTACAGGCCGATCCGAGCATCCGCGTGATGTCCGGCGTTCTGGAAGGCAGCAACGTCAAGCCGGTCGAAGCCATGACCGACATGATTGCCAGCGCCCGTCGTTTTGAAATGCAGATGAAGATCATCAGCAGCGTGGATGAAAACGCGGGCAAGGCTAACCAACTTCTGGCTATGAGTTAACAGGACTCCTTATGATCAGTTCTTTATGGATCGCGAAAACTGGCCTGGACGCCCAGCAAACCAATATGGACGTGATTGCCAACAACCTGGCAAACGTGAGCACCAATGGTTTCAAGCGTCAGCGTGCCGTTTTCGAAGATTTGCTTTATCAAACCATCCGCCAGCCGGGCGCGCAGTCTTCTGAACAGACGACGCTGCCGTCGGGTCTGCAGATCGGTACCGGTGTTCGTCCGGTGGCCACCGAGCGTCTGCACAGCCAGGGCAACCTGTCTCAGACCAACAACAGTAAAGACGTGGCAATCAAAGGCCAGGGCTTCTTCCAGGTGCAGCTGCCTGACGGGACCTCTGCCTATACCCGCGACGGTTCATTCCAGGTCGATCAGAACGGCCAGCTGGTGACGGCGGGCGGTTTCCAGGTTCAGCCTGCGATTACCATCCCGGCGAACGCCCTGAGCATCACCATCGGACGCGACGGTGTGGTCAGCGTGACCCAGCAGGGACAGGCCGCGCCGGTTCAGGTCGGGCAGCTCAACCTGACCACCTTCATGAACGATACCGGTCTGGAAAGCATTGGTGAGAACCTCTACACCGAAACGCAATCCTCCGGTACGCCGAATGAGAGCACCCCGGGCCTGAACGGCGCAGGCCTGCTGTACCAGGGTTATGTTGAAACGTCCAACGTGAACGTGGCGGAAGAGCTGGTGAATATGATCCAGGTCCAGCGCGCGTATGAAATTAACAGTAAAGCAGTGTCGACGACCGACCAGATGCTGCAGAAACTGACGCAACTCTAAGGTGTAGCCCGGTGCGGTAAACGCCGCACCGGCTCCCTGTTTTCGAAGATGAAGGCAATGCAAAAAAACGCGGCGTTTCGTTATCCGATACTGACTGTTCTGGCTGTCACCCTCAGCGGGTGTGCTTTGATCCCGTCTAAACCATTGGTCCAGGGTGCGACGACTGCCCAACCCGTTCCTGGCCCCGCGCCAGTGGTAAACGGCTCCATTTTCCAGACCGCGCAGCCGATTAATTACGGCTATCAGCCGCTGTTTGAAGATCGCCGCCCGCGTAACGTCGGCGATACATTGACCATTGTGCTGCAGGAAAACGTCAGCGCGAGCAAGAGCTCGTCGGCGAACGCCAGCCGCGATGGCAAAACCAATTTTGGCTTCGATACCGTGCCACGCTATCTCGAAGGGCTGTTCGGCAACGCGCGTGCTGATGTGAACGCGTCCGGCGGCAATACCTTTAACGGCAAAGGCGGCGCGAACGCCAGCAACACCTTCAGCGGTACGCTGACGGTCACGGTTGACCAGGTACTGGTTAACGGCAACTTGCACGTTGTGGGTGAAAAACAGATCGCCATCAACCAGGGCACTGAATTCATTCGCTTCTCGGGCGTGGTTAACCCTCGCACCATCAGCGGCACCAACACCGTTCCGTCCACCCAGGTGGCGGATGCGCGCATTGAGTACGTCGGTAACGGCTATATCAATGAAGCGCAAAATATGGGTTGGCTGCAGCGCTTCTTCCTTAATTTATCGCCGATGTAAGCGAGGTGACCCATGTTTAAATCGATCTTCGCCGTGGCGCTCGCGCTGGTGGCAACGTTTGCCCAGGCTGACCGTATTCGCGACCTCACCAGCGTTCAGGGCGTTCGTGAAAACTCCCTGATTGGCTATGGCCTGGTGGTTGGTCTGGATGGTACCGGTGACCAGACGACCCAGACGCCGTTCACCACCCAAAGCCTGAACAACATGCTTTCCCAGCTCGGCATTACCGTGCCGGCGGGAACCAACATGCAGCTGAAAAACGTGGCCGCGGTAATGGTCACTGCGTCCTACCCGGCGTTTGCGCGTCAGGGGCAGACCATTGATGTGGTGGTCTCCTCAATGGGTAACGCCAAAAGCCTGCGCGGCGGTACGCTGTTGATGACTCCACTGAAAGGCGTTGACAGCCAGGTCTATGCGCTGGCGCAGGGGAACATTCTGGTTGGCGGTGCGGGGGCATCCGCAGGCGGAAGCAGCGTGCAGGTGAACCAACTGAACGGTGGACGTATCACCAACGGTGCGATCATTGAGCGTGAACTGCCGACCCAGTTTGGCGCGGGCAACACCATCAACCTGCAGCTTAATAATGAAGACTTCACCATGGCGCAGCAAATTGCCGATACCATCAACCGCAGCCGCGGCTACGGTAATGCAACGGCACTCGACGCGCGCACCGTGCAGATCCGCACCTCCACCGGCAGCAGCAACCAGGTGCGCATGCTGGCGGATATCCAGAATATGGAAGTGAACGTTCCGGTTCAGGATGCGAAAGTGATCATCAACTCCCGTACCGGCTCGGTGGTGATGAACCGGGAAGTGTCGCTGGACAGCTGTGCCGTGGCGCAGGGGAACCTCTCCGTGACGGTAAACCGCTCCGCGAACGTGAGCCAGCCGAATACGCCATTTGGTGGCGGTCAGACGGTGGTGACGCCGCAAACGCAGATTGATATGCGTCAGAGCGGCGGGTCGCTGCAGAGCGTTCGCTCCAGCGCCAACCTGAACAGCGTGGTGCGTGCCCTGAACGCCCTGGGCGCAACGCCGATGGATCTGATGTCCATCCTGCAATCCATGCAAAGCGCGGGCTGCCTGCGCGCCAAACTGGAAATCATCTAATGCTGACCGATAGCAAACTGTTGACCAGTGCAGCCTGGGACGCCCAGTCGCTCAACGAACTGAAAACCAAAGCAGGCAAAGACCCGGCGGCGAACATCCGCCCGGTCGCCCGCCAGGTGGAAGGGATGTTTGTACAGATGATGCTGAAAAGCATGCGCGAAACCCTGCCGAAAGACGGGATGTTCAGCAGTGATTCAACGCGTCTCTACACCAGCATGTATGACCAGCAGATTGCGCAGCAGATGACCGCCGGTAAAGGCCTCGGTCTGGCTGACATGATTGTGAAACAGACCGAAGCCGCGCAGGGCATTCAGCCTCAGGATCAGACGCAGCAGGTGCCGATGAAGTTCGACCTGGAAACGGTGACCAGTTATCAGAACCAGGCTCTGACGCAAATGGTGCGTAAAGCGATGCCAAAAGCCACGGGCAGCGGCGATGAGCCGCTCTCCGGTGACAGCAAAGACTTCCTGGCGCAGCTTTCTCTGCCCGCGCGTCTCGCCAGCGAACAGAGCGGCGTGCCGCATCACCTGATTCTGGCGCAGGCCGCGCTGGAGTCGGGCTGGGGCCAGCGTCAGATCCGCAAGGAAAACGGCGATCCGAGCTTCAACATCTTCGGCGTGAAGGCCACCTCCAGCTGGAAGGGGCCAACAACGGAGATCACGACCACCGAATACGAGAACGGTGCGGCGGTGAAGGTCAAAGCAAAATTCCGCGTCTACAGCTCCTATCTGGAAGCATTGTCCGATTACGTTGGCCTGCTGAGCCGCAATCCGCGTTATACCGCCGTTACGCAGGCGGCGACGGCGGAGCAGGGCGCTCAGGCCTTACAAAACGCGGGCTACGCGACCGACCCGAACTATGCGCGCAAGCTTACCAGCATGATCCAGCAGCTGAAATCCATGGGCGAGAAGGTCAGCAAAGCCTATAGCACAGATATTGAAAATCTGTTCTGAAAGTTCTCAAGTCCCGGTGGAGGTTGCCGATAACCTTCATCAGGACTCGTGTCTGAACGTATAAAAGGAACCCCCATGTCCAGTTTGATTAACAGCGCCATGAGTGGCCTCAGTGCCGCGCAGTCGGCACTCAATACCGTCAGTAATAATATTTCAAGCTATAACGTGGCAGGTTACACCCGCCAGACCACGGTGCTGGGTGCATCTAACAGCACGCTGACCGGCGGTGGCTGGGTAGGTAACGGGGTTTATGTCTCCGGTGTCCAGCGTGAGTATGACGCCTTCATCACCAACCAGCTGCGCGCCGCGCAGACGCAGAGCAGCGGTCTGACGACGCGCTATCAGCAGATGTCAAAGATTGACGATGTGCTCTCCGATACCACCAACTCGCTTTCCACCACCCTGCAGGACTTCTTCAAAAGCCTGCAAACCCTGGTGAGCAACGCGGAAGACCCGGCTGCACGTCAGACGGTGCTGGGTAAAGCGGGCGGTCTGGTCAATCAGTTCAAAACCAACGATCAGTATCTGCGTGACCAGGATACGCAGGTCAATACCGCGATTGGGACCAGCGTGTCTCAGATCAACAACTATGCCAAACAGATTGCGAACCTGAACGATCAGATCTCCCGTCTGACCGGCGTCGGTGCGGGCGCATCGCCTAACGATCTGCTCGACCAGCGCGATCAGCTCGTCAATGAGCTGAACAAAATCGTGGGCGTGGAAGTGTCTGTTCAGGATAGCGGTACGTTTAACATCTCTTTCGGCAACGGTTACAGCCTGGTTCAGGGAAGTAAAGCTAACCAGCTGGCTGCCGTGAAGTCGAGTGCCGATCCGGCTCGTACCACCGTGGCCTACGTCGATGACGTGGCGGGTAATGTCGAGATTCCGGAAAAGATGATCACCACCGGTTCTTTGGGCGGTTTACTGACCTTCCGCACGGAAGATCTGGATAAAGCCCGTAACACCCTGAACCAGATGGCGCTGGCCTTTGCCGATTCAATGAACGCGCAGCATGAAGCCGGTTTTGATGCGAACGGTGATGCGGGCGGTAAGCTGTTCAACTTCGGTTCTCCGGCGGTTCTGTCCAACAGCAAGAACGGCGGCTCTGCCGTTGTTACGGCTTCTGTGGCGGACAGCAAACAGGTCCAGGCGACAGACTATAAGCTGCAGTTTAACGGCACTGACTGGACGGTCACCCGTACGTCAGACAAAACCAGCTTTACGATGAGCCCGGATGCCAGCGGCAATCTGTCGTTTGATGGCCTTAACGTCAACGTCAGCGGTACGGCAAATACCAAAGACAGCTTTACCGTGAAGCCTGTTTCCAACGTCATCATGAACATGGACCTTGCGATCAGCGACGAGTCCAAACTGGCAATGGCGTCGGTGCAAAACGGCGGCGAAAGTGACAACCGTAACGGCCAGAAACTGCTCGATCTGCAAAACGGCAAAGTGGTGGGTGGAAATAAAACCTTCAACGATGCGTATGCCTCTCTCGTCAGTACCGTCGGTAGCTCAACGGCGTCACTGAAGGTGAGCAGCCAGACGAAAGCCAACGTGGAAACGCAGTTAATCAAGCAGCAGCAGACCATCTCTGGGGTAAACCTCGACGAAGAGTATGGCAATTTGCAGCGTTATCAGCAGTATTACCTGGCCAATGCCCAGGTGCTACAAACTGCCAGTACGCTCTTCGATGCAATTATCAACATTCGTTAAGGTTGAGGTGAACAATGCGTATTAGCACCCAGATGATGTACGAGCAGAACATGCGTGGGATCACCGATTCTCAGAGCAGATGGCTGAGCTACGGTGAGCAGATGTCCACCGGCAAGCGCGTCAATCGTCCTTCGGACGATCCTATCGCCGCGTCGCAGGCCATCGTTCTGTCACAGTCTCAGTCGCAAAACAGCCAGTTTGCGCTCGCGCGTACCTTTGCAACGCAGAAGGTCTCGCTGGAAGATAACGTGTTAACCCAGGTCAACACCGCGATCTCAAGCGTGCGCGAGAAGCTCGTTTATGCGTCAAACGGCACATTAAGCGATGACGACCGTCTTTCTCTGGCAACCGATATTCAGGGGATCCGCGATCAGCTGATGAACCTGGCCAACACGACGGATGGTAATGGTCGCTTTATCTTTGCGGGATACAAAACCGAGAGCGCACCGTTTGATGCCGCGACCGGGGATTATAACGGCGGCGCTGAGGCCATCACGCAGCAGGTTGATACGGCGCGAAATATGACCATTAGCCATACCGGCCAGCAAATTTTCGAAAGCATTACCAGTAATGCGGAACAGCTGCCGGGCGGTGGATATGGCCAGACCAACATGTTCAAAATCCTGGATTCTGCTATTGCCTCGCTGAAGACACCGATTGAGAACGATCCGGCTGCCGCAACGGCGCAAAGCCAGGTGATTGCCAATGCGCAAATCGGCATCAAAAACTCCCAGAACAATGTCCTGACGGTCGTTGCGGATGTGGGGACCAAGATGAACGAGCTGGAAAAACTCGACACGCTGGGTGATGACCGCGCGCTGGGTCAGACCAAGCAGATGAGTGACCTGGTGGATGTTGACTGGAACGAAGCGATTTCCTCTTACACCATGCAGCAGGCGGCCTTGCAGGCGTCTTATAAAGCGTTTAGCGATATGCAGGGCATGTCTCTGTTCCAGCTGAACAAATAACATCTTGACCTCTTGGAACATGTCTTGAAACTGGGCATGTTTTACTGCCCAATCCGTCTGGATTGGGCATTTTTTTTATGCAACTTCTGCTGATGCGGAGGTAACTCGTGCGCTTTCTATCAGACGGATTGCCAGCGCAATGACGCCACAGACCGTCGCCAGCGCGACCACGCCCGTCCAGCCGGCCAGCGAGTAGATATTGCTGCCTAACGCGGAACCCAGCGCCATCCCGATAAAGACCACCGTAAAGAGCAGGGCGTTGAGACGACCGCGCGCCTGCGGTTCAAGGCTGTATACCAGGTTCTGGTGAGCGACCAGGCTGGACTGCAGACCCAGGTCGAACCCGACGGCGGAGATGGCGATCAGAATCAGCTGTCCATGAACGCCCAGCGCGGGCATCAGGAACATCAGGGCGAATGAAACGGTCACAAGAGCGGCACCAAGCTGCGTGACTTTTCCTGCGCCCAGTTTGTCTGCCAGACCCCCTGCCAGCGGGGCAGCTAACGCACCGGCGGCACCTGCAATACCAAAACCACCCGCTACGGCGCTACCCAGGTGATAGCGTTCCAGCAGCATGACCGCAAGCGTAGACCAGAAGGCGCTAAAGGCAATCGACAGAAAGCCCTGAGCCAGCGCCGCACGGCGCAGCGCCGGATAGCGACGCCACAGATGCTCCATTGAGCGCATCAGCGCGGGGTAGCTCAGCGTGGAGTGAATGGCAAAACGGGGAAGCACAAACCACATCATCACCCCGACGAACGCAATGCTCGCCGCCGCCAGCTGGTACATGACGCGCCAGCCAAACGCTTCGCCCACCACGCCGCTCACGGTTCTTGATAATAAGATCCCCATCAGCAGCCCGGTCATTACCGTACCCACGGTTTTCCCCTGTTTACCTTCCGGCGCAAGGATGGCTGCGGCAGGGACAATATCCTGTGCCATGGTGGCGGCCATGCCGATGAGCAGGCTGACCAGCAGCAGAGAGTGGATCTGCCCGGTCAGGCTACAGCCGAGAAGAAACAGCGCCAGCGCCGCACTTTTTATCAGGATTAACGTCCTGCGGTCGTGGCGATCGCCGAGCGGGAGCAGGAACAGGATCCCCAGGGCATATCCCGCCTGGGTGAGCGTCGGAACCATGCCCATTCCTTCGATACTCAGGTGAAGGTCTGCGCCCATCAGCGGCAGCAGAGGCTGGGCATAATAGATAGATGCCACGCTGAAACCTGCACCGATCGCCAGCATTAAGATTACCCAGCGGCTCACGGCATGGGCGGCGGTTGTTGTGTTCATAAGATGTTCCTCATTCCTCGTGTGAGGCTATTTTTTATCAGTACGCCTTGCGACGGTAGCGGGCCCGGTGGTAAAACGCTTATACGTTAAACGTATAAGTGAAAATGCGATGAAAAGAGCTGAGCGTATAGACAGGGTGGAGCTAATGCGGACGTTTGTTCGTATTGTGGAGGCGGGATCCCTCTCTGCGGCGGCACGGCAGCTGGCTACTACCCAGGCCACGGTAAGCAGACGGTTACAGTCGCTGGAGACCATGCTGGGCGTGCGCCTGATATTGCGCACCACCCACACGACGCGGCTGACGGATGACGGCGAGCGCTGTTATCAGCACGCCCGTCGGGTGATTGACAGCTGGCTGGCGCTGGAAGATGAGGTGGGGCAGACGGAAGATGAGCCGGTAGGCGTGCTGCGGGTGCGCGCTCCTCACGCGTTTGGTCAGGACCAGCTTCTGAAACCCGTAACCGAGTTTTTGCAACGTTATCCGCAGCTTTCGATTGAGTGGATGCTCAACGATCGGTCGGCGGACTTCCTCGGCGACAACCTTGACTGTGCGATTCGGGTGGGCGTGGAAGTCGATCCGGCGACCGTGTCCGTGCTGCTGGCCGAAGTGCCGCGTTCGGTAGTGGCTTCTCCGGCGCTGCTGGCCCGTTTCCCGACGGTCAACACGCCGGAGGATTTGCAGCAGTTTCCCTGGATAGCGATTAGCTCTTTCTACCAGCGCCATGTGGAGCTTTTTCACGATGCATCATCCGCCACCGCGCGGATTGCTATTACGCCACGGCTGAGCACCGACAGCCTGTATGTCGCACGCAATACGGCGCTCACCGGGCTTGGCGTGGCGGTGGTATCCAGCTGGACGGTACAGGATGATATTCGGGAAGGGCGGCTGGTGCATTTGCTGCCAGAGTGGCAGCCAGCGGCGTTACCGGTGCATCTGGTTTACCCCTGGTCCCGCTATTATCCGGCACGCTTGCGGCGTTTTCTGGAGTTGATGCGGCAGGTCATGCCTGAGGTGACCGGAATGAGAAAGCCCGTGCAGCAGCCATAAAAAAAGCCGACCCGAAGGTCGGCTTTTTACTTTCAGCGTCGTTATTCGACAGACTGCGGACGCGTCGCCGGTGCAGTCGCCTGATGCGTTGCACTGTGGCCGCCTGCAGCGCCTTTACCGTCGAAGCTGAAGGCCGGGCGTACCCAGTCACTGTGACGCGGGGCTTCAGGCACGTAATCCGGTGCCGGGGCGCGCGTCATTGGTGCTGTCGCCACGTGGGCTGCGGCTGGTGCAGAAACAACCGGCTCAGGTTTTACCTCAGGCGCTTTCGCTTCTTCGACAACCGGTTCAACCTGAATCTCAACGTCCTGAACGACTTCTTCAGTGGTGGTTTCAACGAGGGTTTCTGCGGTGTCTTCCACTGCGGCTACAGGTTCAGCCTCTTCAGCGACTTCCTCAGCCACCACGGCATCTTCTTCGGCGATAAGCTGCGGTGCGGCATCAACCGGCGCGGCAATCACTTCTGGATGGGTGGTTTCAACTTCCACTGCGTGAGGTGCTTCAGCTTCAACAACCTCAGGTTCAACAACCTCAGGTTCAACCACGGTTGCCGCTTCAGTCACGACAGCTTCTACCGCGGCTGCTGGTGCAATCACCTCTTCGGTTACAGGCTGTTCTTCAACAACCTGCTCCGGGCGAGCAACCGGGTAGCGGATCCAGACTTTGCCGGAGGCCATTTCTGGCGAAGCACAGGCAATAGTCAGCGGCATTGGCGACTGAGTCGGGTAACGCTCGTCACGATAGCGACGACGGCGCTGGCCGCTGACGCGCAGATGACGTGGAGAACGACGTGAACGGCGCGGCATACCGGCGTTATCACGGTTTTCACCGTTATCATCCTGCTCAACGTTGTTTTCAACGACCGCTGGCAGGTCAACTTTTGCCACTTGTGTACCGGTTGCGATCTCGCTGGTTTCAACCGCGATAGCGCCTGACTCTTCGGTTGCTTCAGAGGCGAAGCGAACTTTCTGAGAAAGCTGGCGCTGCTTACGACGCGGCATAACCTGAGTACGTTCTTCCTGCTCGCCGTCCTGCTGTTCAACAGGCTCTTCGCGGTTCAGGTTTTTGACTTCCTGCTGTGCCTGACGCTTCTCGTCGTTACGGCGACGGCTGCGTTCACGGCGCGGCTGCTGGTCGTCACGCTGTTTGCTCTTCTCAGACTCATCGCCCGTCTGCTGGCGAATTTCACGATCTTCAACATTCGGCTGTTGTTTCTCGCGACGGTTGCGGCGGTTGTCTTCGCGTTGCTCACGGCCTTCGCCATTCTCAGAGCGGTTGTCACGGTTGTCACGGTTGTCACGACGCTCGCTGCGGTCATTGCGATCGCTGCGGTCGTTACGATCGCGGCGGTTGTTCTGACGCTTACGGCGATCCTGCTGACGCTCTGGCTTGGCTGCTTTTGGCTCTTCTTTCGGCTGCTCTGGCTGAACTTCTTCTTCAGCAAACATCTTCTTCAGCGCGCCAAAGAAGCGGCTCAGCAGACCCGGCTGTGCCGGCTGGGCTTTCGCTACCGCGGCTTCTGGTTTCTGCGCTGCAGGTTTTTCCAGAGCTGCTTCCGGTGGTGCTTCAGGCATGATGAAGGTCGCTAACGCAGGCTGCTCTGGCAGTTTGCGCTCGGCTGGCTCTTCATCGGAAGGCAGGGACATCTCTTCTTCATGCAGCTTCGGCAGCAGGTAGCTGAGGGTGGTCGTCTCTTCGCCCTTACGCACGCGCAGCACGTGATAGTGTGGGGTCTGCATCTGGTCGTTTGGCACGATGATGCAGCGAACGCCACCCTGACGCGCTTCAATCGCACTTACCGCTGCACGTTTTTCGTTAAGCAGGTAAGAGGCAACGGGCACCGGCACAATGGCGTGAACCTCTTTGGTGTTCTCTTTCAGCGCTTCTTCTTCAATCAGACGCAGAATGGAGAGGGACAGCGATTCGTTATCACGCACGGTACCGGTGCCGGAGCAGCGCGGACAAACGTGATGGCTGGACTCGCCGAGAGACGGGCTCAGACGCTGACGGGACATCTCCAGCAGGCCAAAGCGTGAGATATGGCTAATCTGGATACGCGCCCTGTCCTGACGCACCGCTTCGCGCAGACGGTTTTCAACCGCACGCTGATGGCGAACAGGGGTCATGTCGATGAAGTCGATAACAATCAGACCACCCAGGTCGCGCAGGCGGAGCTGGCGGGCGATTTCATCAGCGGCTTCGAGGTTCGTGTTGTAGGCGGTCTCTTCGATATCGCCACCGCGCGTTGCACGCGCGGAGTTGATGTCGATAGCGGTCAGCGCTTCAGTGGTATCGATAACGATAGAACCGCCGGATGGCAGACGCACTTCACGCTGGAAGGCGGACTCAATCTGGGATTCGATCTGATAGTGGCTGAACAGCGGGATTTCGCCGGTGTACAGTTTAATTTTGCTGGTGAAATCTGGACGACCCAGCGCGGCGATGTGCTGGCGCGCCAGTTCAAGCACTTTCGGATTATCGATCAGAATCTCACCGATGTCCTGACGCAGGTAATCACGGAAGGCACGCACAATAACGTTGCTTTCCTGGTGGATCAGGAACGGAGCAGGGCGGCTTTCGGCTGCTTTCTGAATGGCTTCCCAGTGCTTCAGACGGAAGCTCAGGTCCCACTGCAGCGCTTCAGCTGATTTGCCAACGCCTGCGGTACGCACGATAAGCCCCATGCCATCAGGCAGTTCGAGGCTTGCCAGCGCTTCTTTTAGCTCGGTACGGTCATCACCTTCGATACGGCGAGAGATGCCACCCGCACGCGGGTTGTTAGGCATCAGAACCAGATAGCTCCCTGCCAGGCTGATAAAGGTGGTCAGTGCGGCACCTTTGTTGCCACGCTCTTCTTTATCAATCTGAACGATAACTTCCTGACCTTCACGCAGAACATCTTTGATGTTTGGGCGGCCATGGGCGTTGTAGTTTGCAGGGAAATATTCGCGGGCGATTTCTTTCAGAGGGAGGAAACCATGACGCTCAGCACCGTAATCGACAAATGCAGCTTCAAGGCTTGGTTCAATGCGGGTGATTTTACCTTTGTAAATGTTCGCTTTTTTCTGTTCGTGTCCAGGACTTTCGATATCCAGATCGTACAGGCGCTGCCCATCCACAAGGGCGACACGCAACTCTTCTTGCTGAGTTGCGTTGATTAACATTCTTTTCATCGTAACTTACTCGTTATTCTTACATTGACGACAAAGCTGCGGGCAAGGTGACGCTTTCCGGGGTATGAACCGATGGCCTCGTGTCTGTTCACGTCGCCAACCTCACGGTTGTCGCTCGCTTAAGAGGCGCAGAGTGTCGGTTGCCTGTGTTTCATACGGAAACACAGCGCAATTATCAGGGGAATTGCCTGGGTAGAACTCTCCAGAGAACAATCCTTATACCGGGAAGTACTGCAACCCGCAGCCCGCTAACTGCCTGAAAGATCAATACGTCTTACGCCATTGCTGCGTGGATGATCGGTCAGACAAAATTGGTCATTCCGTCAACATCCTTACTTAACCAGGATTTAACACGGAAAACAGCCTCATTATTCCACTGCTCGCCGGGTTATAGCAAGATGACTTTTACCAATTATCACCCGGTTACTCACAGTTTCTTCACTTCAGAATGGCGATTGGTTTAATAACCACCAAATCGGTTGCGCGAAACGGGGAGCTGGCCGGATAAAAGTAAATATAAGCATAGAAAAATGAGTGGCGCTAATGGCTGACGATATTTAGAATCGCCAACCATGAAAACAGAGACTCCAGCCGTAAAAATGGTTGCCATCGCCGAAGATGACGCGGGGCAACGTATCGATAACTTTTTGCGCACCCAGTTGAAAGGTGTGCCAAAGAGCATGATTTACCGCATCCTGCGCAAGGGCGAGGTGCGGGTGAACAAAAAACGCGTGAAGCCTGAGTACAAACTCGAGGCGGGCGATGAAGTGCGTATTCCGCCGGTGCGCGTTGCGGAACGTGAAGAAGAGACCGTTTCACCGAAGCTACAGAAAGTGGCGGCCCTGAGCGATGTGATCCTGTACGAAGATGACCACATTCTGGTGCTCAATAAACCGTCAGGAACGGCTGTTCATGGCGGTAGCGGTCTGAGCTTCGGCGTGATTGAAGGGCTGCGTGCCCTGCGCCCGGAAGCGCGTTTCCTTGAACTGGTGCACCGTCTTGACCGTGACACCTCTGGCGTACTGCTGGTGGCGAAAAAGCGTTCTGCCCTGCGTTCTCTGCATGAACAGCTGCGTGAAAAAGGGATGCAGAAAGACTACCTGGCGTTGGTGCGCGGTCAGTGGCAGTCCCATGTAAAAGTGGTGCAGGCGCCGCTGCTGAAGAACATTCTGCAAAGCGGCGAACGTATTGTCCGCGTGAGCCAGGAAGGGAAACCGTCTGAGACGCGCTTTAAAGTTGAAGAGCGCTATGAGTTTGCCACGCTGGTGCGCTGCAGTCCGGTGACCGGTCGTACTCACCAGATCCGCGTGCATACGCAGTTCGCAGGGCACCCTATCGCCTTTGATGACCGCTATGGCGACCGCGAGTTTGATAAGCAGCTGGCGGGGACGGGGCTGTCGCGTCTGTTCCTGCATGCGGCAGCGCTGAAGTTTACCCATCCTAATACGGGGGAAGTCATCCGTATTGAAGCGCCGCTGGACGAGCAGTTGAAACGCTGTCTTAAGGTTCTGCGCGGCTAAGGTAAACGTAAAACGGCAACGAATGTTGTCGTTTTTAATGTTTGCTCCCTCTCCCTGTGGGAGAGGGCCGGGGTGAGGGCATCAGGCCGCAGTTTAGTAGGCCCATGCAAGCGAAGCGCCGCTGGGCAAAAGTCACATAGTCAGCGGATTACACTCTTCTCGCCTTAACATCTGACACAGGGCAATCAGCGGTAACCCCACCAGCGTGTTGGGATCGCGACCGTCCAGCTTGTCGAACAGCGCAATCCCCAGTCCTTCGCTTTTAAAGCTCCCCGCACAGTTCAGCGGACGTTCCCGGCGCACATAATCCACAATCTCTTGCTCGCTGAGATGGCGGAAGTGTACGTCGAACGGCTCGCATTCGGTTTGCAGATGACCGGTGGCAGAGTTATAAAGCGCAAGGCCGGTATAAAAGGTCACGATAGTGCCTCGCGCGCGCAGAAGCTGCTGGCAGGCGTTCTCCTCCGTATGGGGCTTGCCGGTGATTTCGCCGTCCAGCACGCAAACCTGGTCTGAGCCTATAATCAAATGTGCGGGATAACGTGCGGCCAGCGACTGCGCTTTCTCTTTAGCAAGACGCATCACCAGATGACGCGGTGATTCGCCCGGCTGTGGCGTCTCATCAACCTCTGGCGCGGCGCATTCAAACGGGATCCCGAGCTTTTCCAGCAGCATTCGGCGGTAGGGAGACGTGGAAGCAAGGACGAGATTTGGCATATTTTTATCACCAGATATAGCGTATCGATGCCAGCCATTTTAAACTACAGGCCGCAATGTGTGCGAATAATTGGCAAAAGGCAGCTCTGGTTGCCTTTTTCTTTGACTCTATGACGTTACAAAGTTAATATGCGCGCCCTATGCAAAAGGTAAAATTACCCCTGACTCTTGATCCGGTTCGTACGGCTCAAAAACGCCTCGATTACGAAGGTATCTATACTTCCGATCAGGCTGAGCGTATTGCCGAATCCGTAGTCAGTGTGGACAGTGATGTAGAATGCTCCATGTCGTTCGCTATCGACAACCAGCGTCTCGCCGTTTTAACCGGTGATGCAAAGGTGACGGTAACGCTCGAGTGTCAGCGTTGCGGGAAACCGTTTGTACAGCATGTTCACACAACGTATTGTTTCAGTCCGGTTCGTTCTGACGAACAGGCTGAAGCACTCCCGGAAGCGTATGAGCCGATTGAGGTTAACGAATTCGGTGAAATCGATCTTCTGGCTCTGGTTGAAGATGAAATCATCCTCACCTTGCCAGTAGTTCCGGTGCATGATTCTGAACACTGTGAAGTGTCCGAGGCGGACATGGTCTTTGGGGAACTGCCTGATGAAGCGCAAAAACCAAACCCATTTGCCGTATTAGCCAGCTTAAAGCGTAAGTAATTGAGGAGTAAGGTCCATGGCCGTACAACAGAATAAACCAACCCGTTCCAAACGTGGCATGCGTCGTTCCCATGACGCGCTGACTGCAGTTACCAGCCTGTCTGTAGACAAGACTTCTGGTGAGAAACACCTGCGTCACCACATCACCGCTGACGGTTTCTACCGCGGCCGCAAGGTTATCACTAAGTAATCACGCGCAAGCGTGATTAGGCTTAGTGAGGATTTCCCCGTGCAAACGGGGAATTTACCGAACCAGGCTGCGACGATACCTTGACACGTCTAACCCTGGCGTTAGATGTCATGGGGGGAGATTTTGGCCCTTCCGTGACAGTGCCTGCAGCATTGCAGGCACTGAATTCTAATTCGCAACTCACACTTCTTTTAGTCGGCAATCCCGACGCAATCACGCCATTACTCGCAAAAGCTGACTTTGAACAACGTTCGCGTCTGCAGATTATTCCTGCGCAGTCAGTTATTGCCAGTGATGCCCGACCCTCGCAGGCGATTCGCAATAGTCGTGGCAGCTCTATGCGGATAGCGCTGGAGCTGGTGAAAGAAGGGCGAGCTCAGGCTTGCGTCAGCGCGGGAAATACCGGCGCGCTGATGGGGCTGTCGAAATTGCTGCTCAAACCTATTGAAGGTATTGAGCGCCCTGCGCTGGTAACGGTGTTACCGCATCAGCAGAAGGGCAAGACGGTGGTGCTCGATTTGGGCGCTAACGTCGACTGTGATAGTACTATGCTGGCTCAGTTTGCCGTGATGGGATCGGTGCTGGCAGAAGAAGTTGTCGGGATCAACACTCCCCGTGTTGCGTTACTGAACATTGGTGAAGAAGAGACCAAAGGCCTGGACAGCATTCGCGAAGCAGCTGAATTGCTCAAACAGGTTCCCTCCATCAACTATATTGGTTATCTCGAAGCCAATGAGTTGTTGACGGGTAAAACGGATGTTCTGGTGTGCGATGGCTTCACCGGAAACGTCACGTTGAAGACCATGGAAGGGGTCGTACGCATGTTTCTTTCTCTGCTGAAATCTCAGGGAGAAGGCAAAAAAAGCGCCTGGTGGCTGATTTTATTGAAGCGTTGGTTACAAAAGAGCCTGACGCGGCGATTCAGTCACCTCAACCCCGACCAGTATAATGGCGCCTGTCTGTTAGGATTGCGCGGCATCGTGATTAAGAGTCATGGCGCCGCTAATCAGCGAGCATTTGCTGTCGCGATTGAACAGGCAGTGCAGGCGGTGCAGCGACAAGTCCCTCAGCGGATTGCCGCTCGCCTGGAATCTGTATTAGCTAAAAGTGACTGAGCGTACATGTATACGAAGATTTTAGGTACCGGCAGCTACCTGCCAAAACAAGTGCGTACCAACGCCGATCTGGAAAAAATGGTAGATACGTCTGACGAGTGGATTATCACGCGCACAGGTATCCGTGAACGTCGTATTGCCGCGCCAGACGAAACCGTGTCGACCATGGGTTACGAAGCCGCACAGCGTGCTATCGAAATGGCGGGCATTGATAAAGAACAGATTGGTTTGATCGTGGTCGCCACGACGTCTGCCACGCATGCTTTCCCAAGCGCGGCATGCCAGGTGCAGAACATGCTCGGCATTAAAGGCTGTCCGGCGTTTGACGTCGCTGCCGCGTGCGCAGGCTTCACCTATGCGCTGAGCGTTGCCGATCAGTACGTGAAATCCGGTGCCGTTAAATACGCGCTGGTGATCGGTGCTGACGTGCTGGCGCGTACCTGCGATCCAACCGATCGTGGAACGATCATTATTTTTGGTGATGGTGCGGGTGCAGTGCTGCTGGGGCAGTCCGAAGAGCCAGGTATCATCTCTACGCATCTGCATGCTGATGGCAGCTATGGCGAACTGTTGACCCTGCCTAACGCCGATCGCGTTAATCCGGACAACTCGATTTACCTGACTATGGCAGGGAACGAGGTGTTCAAGGTGGCGGTAACCGAGCTTGCACACATCGTTGATGAAACGCTGGAAGCGAATAACCTTGAGCGTACCGCGCTCGACTGGCTGGTGCCGCATCAGGCGAACCTGCGTATCATCAGCGCGACCGCGAAAAAGCTGGGCATGTCGATGGATAACGTTGTAGTGACGCTGGATCGTCATGGCAACACCTCTGCGGCGTCGGTACCGTGCGCATTTGATGAAGCGGTACGCGATGGACGAATCAAACGGGGCCAGCTGGTCTTGCTTGAAGCCTTCGGTGGCGGGTTCACCTGGGGTTCCGCGCTGGTTCGTTTCTAGTATAAGGAATAAAAAATGACGCAATTTGCTTTTGTGTTCCCGGGCCAGGGCTCTCAAACCGTTGGGATGTTGTCTGAAATGGCAGCACGCTATCCGGTAATTGAAGAGACTTTCCGTGAAGCTTCTGATGCACTGGGTTATGATTTATGGGCGTTGACCCAGCAGGGTCCGGCCGAAGAACTGAACAAAACCTGGCAGACCCAGCCAGCGCTGCTGACCGCGTCCGTTGCGCTGTGGCGTGTCTGGCAGCAGCAGGGCGGTAAAGCGCCAGCGCTGCTCGCGGGTCACAGCCTGGGTGAATACTCTGCGCTGGTGTGTGCCGGCGTGATCGCGTTTGCTGACGCGGTACGTCTGGTTGAACTGCGCGGTAAATACATGCAGGAAGCGGTGCCGGAAGGCACGGGCGGCATGTCTGCCATCATCGGTCTGGATGATGCTGCAATTGCAAAAGCGTGTGAAGAATCTGCTGAAGGCCAGGTTGTCTCTCCGGTAAACTTCAACTCGCCGGGCCAGGTGGTTATTGCCGGTCATAAAGAAGCGGTTGAACGTGCGGGTGCGGCCTGTAAAGCAGCGGGTGCTAAGCGTGCGCTGCCGCTGCCGGTCAGCGTGCCGTCTCACTGTGCGCTGATGAAGCCTGCTGCCGAAAAACTGGCGGTTGAGCTGGAAAAAATTACGTTTAACGCACCGACGATTTCCGTTGTGAACAACGTCGATGTGAAATGCGAAACCACGCCGGAAGCGATCCGTGACGCGCTGGTTCGCCAGCTCTACAGCCCGGTACAGTGGACTAAAACCGTTGAGTTTATGGCCGCTCAGGGCGTTGAGCACCTGTATGAAGTCGGCCCAGGTAAAGTCCTCACCGGTCTGACAAAACGTATTGTTGACACCCTGACAGCCTCGGCAATTAACGAGCCGGAAGCGATGTCAGCGGCACTCTCGCAATAAAAGAGGAATACCATGAGTTTTGAAGGAAAAATCGCCCTGGTCACTGGCGCAAGCCGCGGTATCGGGCGTGCAATTGCTGAAACACTGGTTGCGCGCGGCGCGAAGGTGATTGGTACAGCAACCAGCGAGAATGGCGCTCAGGCCATCAGCGAGTATCTGGGTGCGAATGGTAAAGGTCTGGTACTGAATGTGACCGAACCTGCATCTATCGAATCTGTTCTGGAAAATATTCGCGCAGAGTTTGGTGAAGTGGATATTCTGGTAAACAATGCTGGGATCACTCGCGATAACCTGTTAATGCGAATGAAAGACGACGAGTGGAACGATATCATCGAAACCAACCTGTCATCTGTATTCCGTCTGTCAAAAGCGGTAATGCGCGCTATGATGAAAAAGCGTCATGGACGTATTATCACTGTCGGTTCTGTGGTTGGTACCATGGGAAATGCTGGTCAGGCTAACTACGCTGCGGCGAAAGCAGGTCTGATTGGTTTCAGTAAGTCGCTGGCGCGTGAAGTCGCGTCCCGCGGTATTACTGTAAACGTTGTTGCTCCGGGCTTTATTGAAACGGACATGACGCGTGCGCTGACTGATGAGCAGCGTGCGGGTACGCTGGCGGCAGTTCCGGCGGGTCGTCTTGGCGACCCTAAAGAAATCGCCAGTGCGGTTGCATTTTTAGCCTCTGACGAAGCGGGTTACATCACTGGTGAGACCCTCCACGTCAACGGCGGGATGTATATGGTTTAACCACGAGATACACTAAATCATTCTGGTTGGATCAAGGCGGCAAGACCGAGAAGCTTGGGAGCATAGATTACTATGTGACCGGGATTAGAGGGCGCAGCCAACGCAGAGGCAGCCTGGATGATGACGTGTAGAAAAATATTTGCGTTATTAGGGCAAATGGCCTCAAAATAACGTAAAATCGTGGTACGAACTGCCGGGATTTAGTTGCAAATTTTTCAACATTTTATACACTACGAAAACCATCGCGAAAGCGAGTTTTGATAGGAAATTTAAGAGTATGAGCACTATCGAAGAACGCGTTAAGAAAATTATCGGCGAACAGCTGGGCGTTAAGCAGGAAGAAGTTGTGAACTCCGCTTCCTTCGTTGAAGACCTGGGCGCAGATTCTCTTGACACCGTTGAGCTGGTAATGGCTCTGGAAGAAGAGTTTGATACTGAGATTCCGGACGAAGAAGCTGAGAAGATCACCACCGTTCAGGCTGCCATTGATTACATCAACGGTCACCAGGCGTAAGTGAACATCTCCAGGCGGTCATTCGACCGCCTGAGTTTTATCTTTTTTAGTCCCACGAATCTCTTTTTTTATCCCTCCCTGGAGGACAAACGTGTCTAAGCGTCGTGTAGTTGTGACCGGACTTGGCATGTTGTCTCCTGTCGGCAATACCGTAGAGTCCACCTGGAAAGCTCTCCTTGCCGGTCAGAGCGGCATCAGCCTAATCGACCATTTCGATACTAGCGCCTATGCAACGAAATTTGCTGGCTTAGTAAAGGATTTTAACTGTGAAGAGATCATCTCGCGCAAAGAACAGCGCAAGATGGATGCCTTCATTCAATATGGAATTGTCGCTGGCGTTCAGGCCATGCAGGATTCTGGCCTTGTGATTACGGAAGAGAACGCAACCCGTATTGGCGCCGCTATCGGCTCCGGGATTGGCGGTCTTGGCCTGATCGAGGAAAACCATACATCTCTGATGAATGGCGGCCCGCGTAAGATCAGCCCGTTCTTCGTTCCGTCCACGATTGTTAACATGGTGGCGGGTCACCTGACCATCATGTTCGGCCTGCGTGGGCCAAGCATTTCTATCGCGACTGCCTGTACGTCTGGCGTACATAACATCGGCCAGGCCGCGCGCATTATTGCGTACGGCGATGCAGATGCTATGGTTGCGGGCGGTGCTGAAAAAGCCAGTACCCCACTGGGTGTCGGCGGTTTTGGTGCGGCGCGTGCGCTGTCTACCCGCAATGATAACCCGCAGGCGGCGAGCCGTCCGTGGGATAAAGACCGTGACGGCTTCGTGCTGGGCGACGGGGCGGGCATGATCGTACTGGAAGAGTACGAACACGCGAAAAAACGCGGCGCGAAAATTTATGCTGAAATCGTTGGTTTCGGCATGAGCAGCGATGCTTACCACATGACGTCTCCTCCTGAGAACGGCGCGGGTGCTGCGCTGGCGATGGAAAACGCGATTCGTGATGCGGGTATTACCCCAGCACAAATTGGCTACGTGAACGCGCACGGTACTTCTACACCTGCAGGCGATAAAGCTGAAGCTCAGGCGGTTAAGTCTATCTTCGGCGAATCTGCCAGCCGCGTAATGGTGAGCTCCACCAAGTCCATGACCGGTCACCTGTTGGGTGCGGCGGGTGCAGTAGAGTCAATCTACTCCATCCTTGCGCTGCGCGATCAGGCTGTTCCGCCAACCATCAACCTGGATAACCCGGATGAAGGTTGCGATCTGGACTTCGTTCCTCACGAAGCGCGTCAGGTTAGCGGTATGGAGTACACCCTGTGTAACTCCTTCGGCTTCGGCGGCACCAACGGCTCTCTGATCTTCAAAAAGATCTGATCCTGACGTCCCGATAGCATTTAAAAAGGTCCGCTTGCCGGGCCTTTTTTATTAAGCCTAATCTTCTTGTCGGCTGCATGACATCCTGCCAGACTAATTGCCCACGCATAAGGAGCCACCATGTTTTTAATCAATGGCCTTGAGCAGGACACGCTGCCTGCCAGCGACAGGGCGATACAGTTCGGTGATGGTTGCTTTACGACGGCGCGCATTCTGGAAGGTGATATCTGCCTGCTGGAGGCGCACATTCGACGCCTGCAGCATGGCTGTGAAAAGCTCATGATCCCCTTTACGCACTGGGACACGTTGCGACAGGAAATGTGCCAGTTGGCAACCGGGAAGGACAGCGGCGTACTCAAAGTCATCATCAGCCGCGGCAGTGGTGGCCGGGGTTACAGCGCCGCATCGTGTATCAACCCTACGCGTATTCTCTCCGTTTCTGCTTATCCCGCGCATTACACTCGCTGGCGAGAAGACGGCATCACGCTGACGCTGAGCCCAGTACGACTGGGACGAAACCCGATGCTGGCCGGGCTTAAGCATCTCAATCGCCTAGAGCAGGTGCTCATTCGTACTCATCTTGAACAGACGGACGCCGATGAGGCGCTGGTTCTTGACAGCGAAGGGTTCATTACGGAATGCTGTGCGGCTAATTTACTCTGGCGGCAGGGGGAAGAGGTGTTCACTCCGTCGCTGGAACACGCTGGCGTAAATGGGTTAATGCGTCAGTTTTGTCTGCAACAGCTGGCACGCTCTGACTTTCGCGTTGTCGAAGTTAGCGCAGGAGAAGCGGCGCTACAGACCGCCGATGAAGTCATCATCTGCAATGCGCTGATGCCTGTTGTACCCGTCCGTGCGTATGGCCAACAACGCTGGTCTTCGCGCGAGCTGTTTCAGTTTTTAGCCCCGATATGTGAGCAAACCAGATAGTCATGAAAAAAATGTTGCGCTTTGTCCTTATCCTCATCGTCGCGCTGGGCGTCGCCGGCGGAGCAGGCGTATGGAAAGTTCGCCAGCTGGCGAACAGCAAGATCCTGGTTAAAGACGAAACGATCTTTACCCTGAAAGCGGGAACCGGCCGTCAGGCGCTTGGGGAACAGCTCTATGGCGACAAGATTATCAATCGTCCACGCGTATTCCAGTGGCTATTGCGCGTGGAACCTGAGCTGTCACATTTCAAAGCCGGTACCTATCGCTTTACGTCGGGAATGACCGTCAGAGAGATGCTGCAGCTGCTGGAAAGCGGTAAAGAAGCCCAGTTCCCCCTGCGGTTTGTGGAAGGGATGCGCCTGAGTGATTACCTCAAACAGCTGCGTGACGCGCCGTATATCAAACATACGTTAAAAGACGATAGCTATCAGACGGTGGCAGAAGCGCTGAAGCTTGAACATCCGGAATGGGTGGAAGGCTGGTTCTGGCCAGACACCTGGATGTACACGGCAGGCACGACCGATGTGGCTATCCTGAAGCGGGCGCACAAAAAAATGGTTGCCGCCGTAGATGCCGCCTGGGAAGGGCGGATGGAAGGATTGCCTTACAGCGATCCGAACCAGTTCGTGACTATGGCCTCGATCATCGAGAAAGAAACGGCCGTCGCTGCTGAGCGCGATCGGGTGGCGTCAGTATTTATCAACCGTCTGCGCATCGGGATGCGTCTGCAAACCGACCCTACCGTTATCTACGGCATGGGCGAGAGCTACACGGGCAAAATCTCAAGAAAAGATCTGGAGACGCCAACGGCGTATAATACCTACGTGATTAGCGGTTTACCGCCGGGCCCGATTGCCACGCCGAGCGAGGCGTCGCTTAAAGCCGCCGCGCATCCGGCTAAAACACCGTATCTCTATTTTGTGGCTGATGGAAAAGGGGGGCATACCTTTAACACCAACCTTGCCAGCCACAATCGCTCTGTTCAGGACTATCTGAAGGCACTTAAGGAAAAAAATGCGCAGTAAATACATTGTCATTGAGGGACTCGAAGGGGCGGGTAAAACCACCGCCCGCAACGTGGTGGTGGATACGCTCAAAGCGCTTGGCGTGGCGGACATGGTATTTACCCGCGAGCCGGGCGGCACGCAGCTGGCTGAAAAGTTGCGCAGCCTGGTACTGGATATCAAATCCGTCGGCGACGAAGTTATCACTGACAAAGCCGAAGTGCTGATGTTCTACGCGGCGCGCGTTCAGCTGGTTGAGACGGTGATCAAACCCGCGCTGGCCGAGGGCAAGTGGGTGATCGGCGACCGTCACGATCTGTCGACTCAGGCGTATCAGGGCGGAGGACGCGGCATCGACCAGACAATGCTGGCAACGCTACGTAATGCCGTACTGGGTGATTTTCGCCCCGACCTGACGCTCTATCTGGATGTGACCCCGGAAGTGGGTCTCAAACGTGCCCGCGCGCGCGGCGAGCTGGACCGCATTGAACAAGAGTCGTTTGATTTCTTTAACCGCACCCGTGCGCGCTATCTTGAACTGGCCGCACAGGACAGCTCAATTTGTACCATCGATGCGACGCAGTCTCTGGACGACGTTACGCGCGACATTCAGCACACCATTACGCAGTGGGTGCAGGAGCAGCAGGCATGAAATGGTATCCATGGTTGCGCCCACACTTTGAACAGCTGATCGGCAGCTATCAGGCGGGTCGGGGGCATCATGCGTTACTGATTCAGGCGTTGCCAGGAATGGGTGATGATGCGTTGATTTATGCCATCACCCGTTTTCTGATGTGTCAGCAGCCGGAAGGGCACAAGAGCTGTGGTAAATGCCGTGGCTGCCAGCTGATGCAGGCGGGCACGCATCCTGACTACTACACCCTTGAGCCTGAGAAGGGTAAAAGCGCGCTCGGTATCGATGCCGTGCGTGAAGTCAGTGAAAAATTGTATGAACACGCGCGACTGGGCGGCGCTAAAGTGGTCTGGCTTAAAGACGCCACGCTGCTTACCGAGGCGGCGGCTAACGCCCTGCTTAAAACCCTGGAAGAGCCGCCGGTTAAAACGTGGTTTTTCCTCTCATGCCGTGACCCGGGACGATTACTGGCAACGTTGCGCAGCCGTTGTCGTCTTCATCACCTTGCAGTACCTCAGGAATCGTGGGCGCTGAGCTGGCTTGAACGAGAGGTGACAACGTCACCAGAGAGTGCGCTGTCCGCCTTACGCCTGAGCAGCGGCGCGCCCGCGGCGGCGCTGGCACTACTGCAGCCTGACGTATGTTCAGAGCGAGAAACGCTCTGCCGGGCCGTAGACGCGTCGCTGAATAGTCACGACTGGCTAAGTTTACTGCCTGCGCTTAACAGTGATCGGGCCGTTGATCGTCTGCACTGGCTGGCCTCCCTACTGCTGGATGCGCTCAAAATCCAGCAAGGTGCAACGCTTCTGACTAACCCGGACGCGTTGCCGCTGGTGAATACGCTGGCGAACCGCCTCTCAGGGACGGTTCTTCACGCGATGCTCCATGACATCTGCCAGAGCCGTGAACAGCTTTTAACCGTAACGGGTCTTAATCGCGAGCTTTTACTGACCGACCAGTTACTGCGTATCGAACATTACCTGCAACCCGGCGTCACACCGCCTGTTTTCCATCTCTGAGAGAGACATTATGTTTTTAGTCGACTCACACTGCCATCTTGATGGCCTGGATTATCAATCCCTGCATAAAAACGTGGATGACGTGCTGGCAAAAGCCGCTGCCCGCGATGTGAAATTCTGTCTTGCGGTGGCGACGACGCTGCCGGGCTATCGCTCCATGCGTGAGCTGGTGGGCGTTCGCGATAACGTGGTGTTCTCCTGCGGCGTACATCCGTTGAATCAGGACGAGGCCTACGATGTTGAGGATCTGCGCCGACTGGCAGCAGAAGAGGGCGTTGTGGCGATGGGCGAGACCGGGCTGGACTATTTTTACACGCCGGAAACCAAACCGCGCCAGCAGGAGTCCTTCCGCAACCATATTCGCATTGGTCGGGAACTGAATAAGCCGGTTATCGTCCACACCCGCGATGCGCGTGCGGATACCCTGGCTATCCTCCGGGAAGAAAACGTGACGGATTGCGGTGGCGTACTACACTGTTTCACAGAAGACAGAGAAACGGCGGGGAAGCTGCTTGATTTGGGGTTTTATATCTCGTTTTCGGGGATCGTGACGTTCCGTAACGCTGAGCAGCTGCGTGATGCTGCACGTTATGTTCCGCTCGATCGCATTCTGGTGGAGACGGATTCTCCGTACCTGGCACCGGTACCGCATCGCGGTAAAGAGAACCAGCCCGCTATGACGAGAGATGTGGCTGAGTACATGGCCGTACTGAAGGGCGTCAGCATCGATGAGCTGGCCCGCGTGACGACGGAAAACTTCTCCACGCTGTTCCATATCGACCCCGCCCGCCTGCAATCTGTCTGATACACCTGTTTTTTTTAGGCTCGTAATTAATAAGTAAAGCGAGTAAAGTTCACCGCCTCATTTGGGGCGGTGAGTGTGTATTTAGACACATCTGGACATGCTTTTTGTAAATAACTGAAAGTTTTTCGACCGCCTTAAGCTGAAACGTGATAGCCGTCAAACAAACTCAGAGGGAATTATTTTACTCTGTGTAATAAATAAAGGGCGCTTAGATGTCCTGTCCACGGCACGGTACTCCCCCCGGGCCAATGCGTGAAAGCGTAAAAAAAGCACAAATACTCAGGAGCACTCTCAATTATGTTTAAGAATGCATTTGCTAACCTGCAAAAGGTCGGTAAATCGCTGATGCTGCCAGTATCCGTACTGCCTATCGCAGGTATCCTGCTGGGTGTCGGTTCTGCTAACTTCAGCTGGCTGCCAGCCGTAGTGTCCCACGTGATGGCCGAAGCAGGCGGTTCTGTCTTTGCTAACATGCCACTGATCTTCGCGATCGGTGTGGCTCTGGGCTTCACCAATAACGACGGCGTTTCTGCGCTGGCTGCAGTGGTTGCCTACGGCATCATGGTGAAAACCATGGCTGTGGTTGCGCCGCTGGTTCTGCATTTACCGGCAGAAGAGATCGCCGCGAAACACCTGGCGGACACCGGTGTTCTGGGCGGTATCATCTCCGGTGCGATTGCAGCGTATATGTTTAACCGCTTCTATCGCATCAAGCTGCCTGAGTATCTGGGCTTCTTCGCGGGCAAGCGTTTCGTTCCGATCATCTCTGGTCTGGCAGCGATTTTCACTGGCGTGATTCTGTCCTTCATCTGGCCACCAATCGGCTCTGCTATCCAGACCTTCTCTCAGTGGGCTGCTTACCAGAACCCGGTTGTGGCGTTTGGTATCTACGGCTTCATCGAGCGTTGCCTGGTACCATTCGGTCTGCACCACATCTGGAACGTTCCATTCCAGATGCAGATTGGTGAATTCACCAACGCAGCAGGTCAGGTATTCCACGGCGATATCCCACGTTACATGGCGGGCGACCCAACTGCAGGTAAACTGTCTGGTGGCTTCCTGTTCAAAATGTACGGTCTGCCGGCAGCGGCGATTGCTATCTGGCACTCTGCTAAGCCAGAGAACCGTGCAAAAGTGGGCGGTATCATGATCTCCGCAGCGCTGACCTCGTTCCTGACCGGTATCACCGAGCCGATCGAGTTCTCCTTCATGTTCGTTGCGCCGATCCTGTACGTTATCCACGCGATTCTGGCGGGCCTGGCGTTCCCAATCTGTATCCTGCTGGGTATGCGTGACGGTACGTCCTTCTCTCACGGTCTGATCGACTTCATCGTTCTGTCCGGTAACAGCAGCAAACTGTGGCTGTTCCCAATCGTGGGTGCGTGCTATGCCGTTGTTTACTACACCATCTTCCGCGTGCTGATTAAAGCACTGGACCTGAAAACTCCGGGTCGTGAAGATGCGACAGAAGACAGCAAAGCTGGCGCTACCAGCGAAATGGCTCCGGCACTGGTCGCAGCGTTCGGCGGTAAAGAGAACATCACTAACCTGGACGCGTGCATCACTCGTCTGCGTGTGAGCGTTGCCGACGTGGCGAAAGTAGACCAGCCGGGTCTGAAAAAACTGGGCGCAGCGGGCGTAGTTGTTGCAGGTTCTGGTGTACAGGCAATCTTCGGTACCAAATCCGATAACCTGAAAACCGAAATGGATGAGTACATCCGCAGCAACTAAGTTGTGACCTGGGGAGACTAAGGCAGCCGAATGGCTGCCTTTTTTATTTGTGTCTTAAAAAACGCCACTGAGACGCGAGAGCGGTCACTCTTCAGTCAGCTGATGAACATTCAGGAAAGAAATCGAGGGAGGAGGTTGAAAGGACAGGAGAAACTCGCTCATACTCTTGGATTGTGTCACACACCGATCCCGGGAGTGTGTTTACAGCGGACGCATTGCGCCAGATTAAACAAAAAAGGAAAAGGTCATGGCTGAAGAAACGATTTTCAGTAAAATTATCCGCCGCGAAATCCCGTCGGATATCGTCTATCAGGATGAACTGGTGACGGCTTTCCGGGACATTTCCCCTCAGGCCCCGACGCACATCCTTATCATTCCCAATATTCTGATTCCGACTGTAAACGACGTAAAAACCGAGCATGAAGTGGCGTTAGGTCGTATGCTGACGGTGGCTGCCAGAATCGCTGAACAGGAAGGGATTGCAGAAGACGGTTACCGTCTGATCATGAACTGCAACCGTCATGGTGGCCAGGAAGTTTATCATATTCACATGCATCTGCTGGGTGGACGTCCTCTGGGGCCGATGCTGGCACATAAAGGTCTTTGACATGCTGAAAGGGCGTATTGCAGCGCTGGTAATGGCGATGATGATTGTGGGGTGCAGCTCGCGTCCGGCGATCCCCGTGAATGATGAACAGACGCTGGTCATGGAATCCTCCGTGCTTGCCGCGGGCATCACGGCGCAACAGCCTGCGTTGACCATCAGTGAAATCAACTCATCTGCCTCCTCTACGCTCTTTAATGAAAGACATGAACCGGTGACGGTTCACTACCGTTTTTTCTGGTATGACGTAAGAGGTCTTGAAATGCATCCGCTGGAGGCGCCGCGCAGCGTCACCATTCCGGCCAGGTCGTCGGTAACGCTCTATGGCAGCGCCAACTATCTGGGTGCGCATAAGGTGAGACTTTATCTTTATCTCTGAGGGGTGAACCTTGATTAAAAATTTGAGCCGCTATGCGCTCGTGACAGCTTTCGCTCTGTTTCTTGCAGGGTGTGTGACTCGAACTGAACAGCCTGCGCCTGTGGAAGAGGCTAAACCGGGTACTGAACAGCCGACACCGCCAACGCAGCAGCAGCCAACCGTGCCGTCTGTACCGTCTATTCCGGCGCAGCCAGGCCCGATTGAACATCCGGACCAGACGTCACAGCCCACGCCGCGCGTGCGCCATTACGACTGGAACGGGGCGATGCAGCCGATGGTAGGCAAAATGCTGCAGGCGCAGGGCGTGACGGCGGGCAGCGTATTGCTGGTCGACAGCGTGAACAACCGTACCAACGGTTCGCTGAACGCGGGTGAAGCCACGGAAACCCTGCGTAATGCTCTGGCTAACAACGGCAAGTTTACGCTGGTCTCGGCTCAGCAGCTCTCCGTCGCCAAACAGCAGCTGGGCCTGTCGCCGCAGGATAGCCTCGGTACCCGCAGCAAGGCGATCGGCATTGCCCGTAACGTTGGCGCGCAGTATGTGCTGTACTCTAACGCCACCGGTAACGTGAATACCCCAGCCCTGCAGATGCAGCTGATGCTGGTTCAGACAGGCGAAATTATCTGGTCAGGTAAAGGTGCGGTTACGCAACAATGACGGCACGCGTGAAGAGATTCTGACGCGCTATTTTCCTCAGTACCGCCTTATCGCGCCGCAGGCCCATTCCGGGCTTGGCGGCGCGAGTTGCATTATAGAACAGGGCGAACGACGTCTGGTCTTGCGGCAAAATCACGATCCCGACGCGCCTGCCTCCCATTTCCGTCGTCAGTTTCGTGCCCTGAGACGTCTTCCGTCAGATCTCGTGCCTGCCCCTCGTTTTTTCAGACAGGGCTGGATGGCCGTCGACTATCTGGAAGGTGAAGTTAAAAGCGCGCTGCCGGACACGCCGGAGCTTGCGGCGGTGCTGTATCATCTGCACCGGCAGCCACGTCTGGGGTGGCGAACGACGTTATTCCCGCTGCTTGAACATTACTGGCAGCAAGCCCTGCCTGACAGGCGTACTCCAGTGTGGCTGGCACATCTTAAGCGGCTGCGTAAAACGGGCGAGCCGCAGCCGATTCGGCTCACGCCGCTGCATATGGATGTTCATGCCGGGAATATTGTTCATACGCCAGCGGGGATCAGGCTTATCGACTGGGAGTATGCCGGAGATGGCGATGTGGCGCTGGAGCTGGCGGCCGTCTGGACGGAGAGTGAAGCCGCGCGGCAGATGCTCATCAGGGAATACGCCCGGGTGGCACATATTGACCCCGACGCGCTGAGGCGTCAGGTCAGGCGCTGGCGACCCTGGGTCATCATGTTAATGGCTGGCTGGTTTGAAATGCGCTATCGGCAGTCCAGAGACAAACAATTTATTGCGCTGGCGGACGATGCCTGGCGTCAGTTACAAACGAAAGGATAAGAGAGGTGGATGTGGGTCCAGTCATGTTGGATGTAGAAGGGTTTGAGCTGGATGCGGAGGAGCGTGAAATTCTGGCGCATCCGCTGGTGGGTGGCCTGATCCTGTTTACCCGCAACTATCACGATCCGGCGCAGCTGCGTGAGCTGGTGCGTCAGATCCGCGCCGCGTCGCGCAATCATCTGGTGGTGGCCGTCGATCAGGAAGGCGGGCGCGTGCAGCGTTTCCGCGACGGTTTTACCCGCCTGCCCGCAGCCCAGTCTTTTGCCGCGCTGCTCGGCACGGAAGAGGGTGGAAAACTGGCGCAGGAGGCCGGCTGGCTGATGGCCAGCGAAATGATTGCCATGGATATCGACATCAGCTTTGCCCCGGTGCTGGATGTAGGGCATATCAGCGCTGCCATTGGCGAGCGCTCATACCATGAAGACCCGCGTATTGCGCTGGCAATGGCGACCCGGTTCATCGACGGCATGCACGACGCAGGCATGAAAACCACCGGGAAACACTTCCCGGGTCATGGGGCGGTGACGGCGGATTCTCACAAAGAGACCCCGCGCGATCCGCGCCCGGAAGCGGAAATTCGCGCCAAAGATATGTCAGTTTTCCAGTCGCTTATCACCGATAACAAGCTGGATGCCATTATGCCCGCGCATGTGATTTATAGCGACGTCGACCCGCGTCCTGCCAGCGGCTCTCCGCACTGGCTGAAAACCGTTCTGCGCCAGGAGCTGGGCTTCAACGGCGTGATTTTCTCTGACGATTTGTCGATGGAAGGGGCCGCGATCATGGGCAGCTACGCTGAACGCGGTCAGGCATCGCTGGATGCGGGTTGCGATATGATCCTGGTCTGCAATAATCGTAAAGGTGCCGTTAGCGTGCTGGATAACCTGTCGCCGATCAATGCAGAGCGTGTTACACAATTGTATCATAAAGGTTCATTTAGCCGTCAGGAGCTGATGGATTCGGCGCGCTGGAAGACGGTCAACGCCCGGCTTGAAGACCTGAATGAGCGCTGGCAGGCACATAAAGCCAGCCTGTAAACCCTCCCGGAAGGCGTAGCGTGGTGAGAAGACGATGATCATCTATTTACACGGTTTTGACTCAAACAGTCCTGGTAATCATGAGAAGGTGCTGCAGCTGCAGTTTATCGATCCGGATGTACGGTTGATCAGCTACAGCACGCGCCATCCGAAGCATGATATGCAGCATCTGCTCAAAGAGGTGGACAAGATGTTGCAGCTCAACGTCGACGATCGCCCGTTGATTTGCGGCGTAGGGCTGGGCGGCTACTGGGCGGAGCGGATTGGCTTCCTGTGCGACATTCGCCAGGTGGTGTTCAATCCTAACCTGTTCCCGAACGAGAACATGGAAGGCAAAATTGACCGTCCGGAAGAGTATGTCGATATTGCGACCAAGTGCGTGAGCAACTTCCGTGAGAAAAACCGCGACCGCTGCCTGGTGATCCTTTCCCGTAATGATGAAGCGCTCAACAGCCATCGGGCAGCAGAGCTCCTGCATCATTACTATGAGATCGTCTGGGACGAAGAACAGACCCACAAGTTCAAAAACATCTCTCCGCATCTGCAGCGTATTAAAGCGTTTAAAACGCTGGGTTAATCAATTACCCGCATGCATCAAAGCCCGGCCGCGAAAGCGTACCGGGCTTTCTTTTTGACCAGAATTGTCTACTTTTAAGCCATCAAAACTTGATGCATATCAATTTTGGTATGACCAATGCGCCTGACGTGGTATTCTCAATGCACCTGAATGGTTTCAGTGCTGTAACCTGTTGTTAATTAAGGGTTATTTTTATAACTTTTAATTAACAATTGGTTAATAATTTGAGGGGGTCACGTTGACTACGCCATTGAAAAAGATAGTGATTGTAGGCGGTGGTGCTGGCGGGCTGGAGCTGGCTACACAGCTGGGCAAGAAGCTGGGTCGCGGTAAAAAAGCCAAAATTACGCTGGTGGATCGTAACCACAGCCACCTGTGGAAACCGCTGCTGCACGAAGTGGCGACAGGTTCTCTGGATGAGGGCGTGGACGCGCTCAGCTATCTGGCGCACGCGCGCAACCATCATTTCCAGTTCCAGCTGGGCTCGGTGGTGGACATCAACCGTGAAAGCAAAACCATCACCCTGGCAGAGCTGCGCGATGAAAAAGGGGAGCTGCTGGTTCCCGAGCGTAAACTGGCGTACGACACGCTGGTCATGGCGCTGGGCAGTACCTCCAACGACTTCAACACGCCGGGCGTGAAAGAGCACTGCATCTTCCTCGATAACCCGCACCAGGCGCGTCGTTTCCATCAGGAAATGCTGAACCTGTTCCTGAAGTACACCAGCAATATGGGTGCGAACGGTAAGGTGAATATCGCTATTGTCGGCGGCGGCGCGACGGGCGTTGAGCTGTCAGCGGAGCTGCACAATGCGGTGAAGCAGCTGCACAGCTACGGCTACAAAGGGCTAACTAACGAAGCGCTGAACGTGACGCTGGTTGAAGCCGGTGAACGGATCCTGCCTGCGCTGCCTCCGCGTATTTCCGGTGCGGCGCACAATGAGCTCACCAAGCTGGGCGTGCGGGTGCTGACGCAGACCATGGTGACCAGCGCCGACGAAGGCGGCCTGCATACCAAAGACGGTGAGTATATCAAAGCGGATCTGATGGTCTGGGCGGCAGGTATCAAAGCGCCTGACTTTATGAAAGAGATCGGCGGTCTGGAAACCAACCGCATTAACCAGCTGGTAACCGAGCCAACGCTGCAAACCACGCGCGATCCTGAAATCTTTGCCATCGGTGACTGCGCCTCCTGCGCGCGTCCTGAAGGTGGATTCGTGCCGCCGCGCGCGCAGGCCGCTCACCAGATGGCAAGCCTGGTGCTGCACAACATTCTGGCGCAGTACAAAGGCAAGCCAATGAAAGCCTATGTCTACAAAGACCACGGTTCACTGGTGTCGCTGTCAAACTTCTCTACCGTCGGCAGCCTGATGGGCAACCTGATGCGCGGCTCAATGATGGTAGAGGGGCGCATTGCCCGCTTCGTGTATATCTCCCTGTACCGCATGCATCAGATTGCGCTGCACGGCTACTTCAAAACCGGGCTGATGATGCTGGTGGGCAGAATCAACCGCGTGATCCGTCCGCGTCTGAAGCTGCACTAATCTTTCACTCCCTCCGGGCCCTCCGGAGGGAGTTTTTAGCATTTCATGCTGTAGATCACAGTTTGACTGCTTAAGAGTTCTCCTAAATACAATATATCTCCTCTCCACGCCCCCTTTTTTGATCCTTTATCTTATTGGCGAAGCCGTGCCGCCATTGCAAAATTGTTACCAATAGCAACAAAGGAGGAAGTCCCGTGAATAAATCAATGTTGGCGGGTATAGGGATTGGCGTCGCGGCTGCGTTAGGTGTGGCTGCCGTTGCCAGTCTCAACGTATTAGATCGCGGCCCGCAGTATGCACAGGTGGTTTCTGCTACACCGATTAAAGAAACCGTAAAAACGCCTCGTCAGGAGTGCCGTAACGTCTCCGTGACGCACCGTCGTCCGGTGCAGGATGAAAACCGCATTGCCGGTTCTGTTCTGGGGGCAGTAGCGGGTGGCGTTATTGGTCACCAGTTTGGCGGCGGCCGGGGTAAAGACGTGGCGACCGTGGTCGGCGCGCTGGGTGGCGGCTATGCCGGTAACCAGGTGCAGGGCGCGATGCAGGATAATGATACCTACACCACGACTCAGCAACGCTGCAAAACCGTCTATGACAAGTCGGAAAAAATGCTGGGCTATGACGTGACGTACAAAATTGGCGATCAGCAGGGCAAAATCCGCATGGATAAAGACCCGGGCACGCAAATTCCACTGGATGGAAACGGCCAGCTGGTTCTGAATAACAAAGTGTAAAAAAGATGTTCTCTGAATTTAGCTCCTCATGCGCTCAGGCTGAGGAGCTTTTTTTTTGCTTCAGATTTTCAGTAGCTCAGGCCACAGCCGCAGCGTGGTTTCGCTAATATGCTGCAGTTTTTCCAGCGTGGCCCCTTCGCGGGCGCTGATCGACATCCCCTGCAAAATACAGCTCAGGTATTGCGCCAGCAGCTGAGGGTTGCATTGCGCGGGGATTTCACCGCGCTGCTGGCGCTGAGCCAGAAATGCGCTGAGGGTCTCCTCCTGCATGGCATGCCGTGATTTCACCGTATTGGCAATCTCTTTAGAGGACGCCGCCAGGGTGGCAGAGGTGTTAATCATAAAGCAGCCCGCAGGCGTCTCTTTACTGGTAAAGCAGGTCGCGACGGCGGTGAAATAGTCCCGGAGCGCCTGTTCAACGCTTTTCTCTTCGCAGAACAGCTGGGCTTCGTGTTTCGCCGCAAAGCGCGAAATGTATCTGTCCAGCACCGCCCTGAACAGCCCCTCTTTATTGGTAAATTCGGCATACAGCGTCGGCGCTTTGGCTCCGGTAGCTTCTACCAGATCGGAAAGCGAGGTTGCTTCATACCCATGTTGCCAGAAGAGAGTCATGGCCTTATCAAGCGCTGCATCCCTGTCAAACACTTTTGGTCGGCCACGGCTTTTCTTCGCACAACTCGTGACATCGGTTGTCATTTGCCGTTGGTCCTCTGTTGGTTTGGTGAATGACCATTATAAAAATAAACGCAACCCACCACCAGTGCAGAATGCTTAAAAATAAATTAATCATATATGTATGAAAAATAACAATTTTAAAATTAAGTTAACGATCGTTATAAAATTATGTTGACGCGTGACCTGGATCACATTTATGATTTACCTATCGATCGTTAACTAAATGATTAACGACCTCCAAATTCATCTGCTAAAGGTAAATATCATGAAAAACGTAAAAACTCTCATCGCTGCCGCTGTCCTGAGTTCACTCTCTTTCGCAAGCTTTGCTGCTGTACAGGTACAATCCACCCCTGCTGACCAGCATAAAGTCGGGACAATCTCTGCGTCTGCAGGTACTAACCTGGGTTCCCTGGAAGATCAGCTGGCGCAAAAAGCGCAAGAGATGGGGGCAAAATCTTACCGCATCACCTCAGTGACCGGTCCTAACACCCTGCACGGCACTGCTGTCATCTACAAATAAGCCGTGCATGAACCCTCATTTATGCCACTGCAATAAAAAACGCCCTGCTGAGCAGGGCGTTTTTTTATTTCTGATTTACATCGACTGCGGGACGACACCGTGATGCCGGGTGACATCGGTCGGCATGCCTGACCGGGCTTCCATCGCACGCTCCATCACCACGCTGTTGGTATTCGCATTCGTTTTGAAGCTTACCATCGCGGCATTCAGGTTGATGGGCAGCGTCTGCGGATCGTCGCCGATATTTTTCGATAACGGCTGATGGATCTCAACCAGCCGCACGCCGCCGGGCTCCTCTGAAACTTTAATCGGCGTATTGATAATATTCACTTTGGTTCCCGGCGTAACGACGTTAAACAGCGTTTTGATATCGTCATCGCGCAGACGAATACAGCCGGAGCTGACGCGCATGCCGATGCCAAAGTCCGCATTCGTTCCGTGCAGCAGGTAGACGCCGCCGTATGCCGCGAGGCGTATCGCGTGGTGCCCCATCGGGTTATCCGGACCAGCCGGCACCACGGCAGGAAGATCGATCCCCTGGGCCTTATAGCGGGCACGAATGTTCGCCGTTGGGGTCCAGGTTGGATTCGCGCGTTTATCCGAGACGGTGGTGACCATCGTCGGCGTCAGCGTGTCGCCGCCCAGCTGACCAATACCGATAGGGTAGACGGTGACTTCATTTTTACCCGGCGGGTAATAGTACAGGCGCAGCTCGGCGAGGTTTATCACCATCCCCTCGCGCGGGGCGTCCGGCAGGATGGTCTGTAACGGGATGGTCAGTACGCTGCCCGCGCGCGGGACGTACGGATCGACGCCGGGGTTGGCCTGCAGCAGGGCCAGAAAACCGACGTTATATTTTTTGGCAATCGCTTCCAGTGAACCACCATTATTTTCAACCACATGAAAGCGGTTTTCCCCCACCACCTTGCTGCCGGGAGGGGGAAGGGGCCAGGTATTTGCCCGGGCGGGAAGCGCAACCGCGACGGTGGCTGCCAGCGCAAACAGAGTCATCCAGCGAGTAAAACGCGAAGAGGTCATCATCACCATAATCCATGTAAATGATAAGGTTATTGTTTTATAAGACTTTAAACATAATTATGGCGAATGGGTATGTCGGGAAGATCGGGTGAAGTGCAAAGAGTTTGTAAATTGTCCCCTCGTAGCGCCGGGCTGACAGGGGGAAGGGATCCCCATAAAATAATCCCTGAACGGACGACCCCCTCTCCCTTGAGGGAGAGGGTTGGGGTGAGGGGGAACATACGGCTCTGGTGGTCATTCCGTTCACTTCATGTTCCTTGCTACTCTTTAACGACATAACCGGTGAACGTGCCAGGGTGGCTCAGTCGCCACCACCCTGGCGATCCGGGCTCCCGGTGGTAAATCGCCGCTTCGCGATGCCCTCGGCTTATTCCTTCCGGCTTATCGGGGACGGGCGGAGGCAACGTCCATGTAAAGCCCGCCCTCTCGGCGCATCCCTGCGCTTCGCCCCGGCCTGCAAGGAAACGCCTCAGCGAAACTCCTCAGCTAACAGGGGGAAGGGAGGTTATGCGATCGCGTTCTCTTCCAGCTGGCGCATAAAGTTACGCACCCAGTCCATACGGGTTTTGCGCTCCGTCAGCTCCTGGGTAAATTTCAGACGGGTTGGACCATCCAGACGGAAATGCTGCGGCTGTTTTTGCAGCAGGCCGATTAGCCACATCGGGTTGACGTGATTCTTCTCGGCGAATTCAATCACGCCGCCTTTTTCATTGCCTTCAAGCTTGCGGATCCCCAACTTTTGCGCCTGCTGGCGCAGCCTCGCGATATCCAGCAAATTTCTCGCCGGATCGGGCAGCAGACCAAAGCGGTCAATCAGCTCCACCTTGATCTCTTCCAGCTCGTTCTCCTTCTTCGCGCTGGCGATGCGCTTGTAGAACGACAGTCGGGTATTCACGTCCGGAATAAAATCGTCCGGCAGCAGGGAAGGCATACGCAGCTCGACCTCGGTCTGCTGGCTGGTGAGATCTTCCAGCGACGGCTCGCGTCCGGCCTTCAGGGCATCAACCGCGTTTTCCAGCAGCTCCATATAGAGCGAGAAGCCGATGGTTTCCATGGAGCCGCTCTGGTCTTCACCCAGCAGCTCGCCGGCACCGCGGATCTCGAGATCGTGCGTCGCCAGCGCAAAGCCAGCGCCCAGGTCTTCCAGCGAGGCGATGGCTTCCAGACGCTTTTGCGCGTCGGTGGTCATCGCTTTCGGATGCGGCGTCAGCAGCCAGGCGTAGGCCTGATGGTGCGAACGCCCGACGCGGCCGCGCAGCTGGTGAAGCTGCGCCAGACCAAAGTGATCCGCACGCTCAATGATGATGGTGTTTGCCGTCGGAATGTCGATCCCGGTCTCAATGATGGTGGTGCACACCAGCACGTTAAAGCGCTGGTGGTGGAAGTCGTTCATTACCCGTTCCAGCTCGCGCTCGCGCATCTGCCCGTGACCGATAGCTATGCGCGCTTCCGGCACCAGCTCCGCCAGCCTGTCCGCGGCTTTCTGGATGTTTTCCACGTCATTGTAGAGGTAGTAGACCTGACCTCCACGCAGCACTTCACGCAGAATGGCCTCCCGCACCACCAGATTATCGTACTCGCGAACAAAGGTTTTCACCGCCAGACGGCGCGCCGGCGGCGTGGCAATAATCGACAGATCGCGCATGCCGCTCATCGCCATGTTGAGGGTTCGCGGGATCGGCGTCGCGGTCAGGGTCAGGATATCGACGTCGGCGCGCATCGCTTTGATTCGCTCTTTATGACGCACCCCGAAGCGGTGCTCTTCGTCGACGATCAGCAGCCCCAGATCTTTCCACTTCACGTCGCTTTGCAGCAGCTTGTGGGTGCCGATCAGAATATCGATTTTGCCTTCGCTGGCCTGCTCCAGGATCTGCGTCTGCTCTTTAGTACTGCGAAAACGCGAGAGCATCTCGATACGTACCGGCCAGTTGGCGAAACGGTCGCGGAAGTTGTCGAAGTGCTGCTGAGCGAGCAGGGTGGTCGGCACCAGCACCGCCACCTGCTTGTTGTTTTCGACCGCAAGGAAGGCTGCGCGCATCGCCACTTCGGTTTTACCGAAGCCGACGTCGCCGCAGACTAAGCGGTCCATGGCCAGCGGCTGGCACATGTCGCTCAGCACGGCGTTGATGGCCTGGGCCTGATCCGGCGTGGTTTCAAACGGGAAGCTGTCGCAGAACAGCTGGTACTGTTCTTTATCATGCTTAAAGGCGAAGCCCTGTTTGGCCGCGCGCTGGGCGTAGATATCCAGCAGCTCGGCCGCCACGTCGCGCACTTTTTCCGCCGCCTTCTGGCGCGCGCGCGCCCAGGCATCGCCGCCCAGCTTGTGCAGCGGCGCATTCTCTTCGGCGCCGCCCGCGTAGCGGCTGATCAGATGCAGGGAAGAGACCGGGACATACAGTTTGGCGTCGTTGGCGTAGGTGAGCATCAGGTATTCACCTTTGATGCCGCCCGCTTCCAGCGTGGTCATCCCCTGATAGCGCCCAACGCCGTGCTCCAGGTGAACAATCGGCTGGCCCGGATGCAGCTCGGCCAGGTTACGGATCAGCGTGTCCGGGTTGATGGTCCGACGGCTGTCCTGACGGCGGCGCGCGACGCGCTCGCCCAGCAGGTCGCTTTCGCAAATCAGCGCCAGGTTGTTGAGCGTGTCGATGAACCCGTGCTCGGCGGCGCCAATCATCAGGTAACGACCGTTTCCGGTCGCTTCGCTCAGACGCAGGATGCGCTTCGGCGCCACCTTAATGCGTCCCAGCAGCTCACCTAACGCTTCGCGGCGGCCTTCACTCTCAACGGAGAACACCACCGGGCCGGTGAATGACTCCAGGAACTTGCGCAGATTATCCAGCGGGGATTTCTGCTGCGCCTGAACGGCCAGGTCCGGCAGCGTCCGGAAGGCGAGGTTGGTATTGGCGGCCTTATCTGCAAGCGAATCGGTTTTCAGCTGCATGCGCGGCCAGCGCTTCAGCTCGGCGTTCAGCTCGTCGGTGCGCAGCCACAGCGCTTCCGGTGGCAGCAGCGGACGCATCGGGTCAACGCCACGGTTTTCAAAGCGGGCGCGGGTTTCGCTTTCAAAGCGGCTGGCGCTGGCGTCGATATCCCCGGTGTTGACAATCAGCGTGTTCGCCGGGAAGTAGCTGAACAGGGCAGGCAGCGGCTCGTTGAAGAACAGCGGCTGCCAGTATTCGATCCCGGCTGGAAGCGTGCCTTTACTGACCTGCTGATAAATATGTTCCGCGTCGCGCTTCACCTCGAACTTATCGCGCCACTGGCTGCGGAACAGCTCGATAGCGGTTTTGTCCGTGGGGAACTCATGCGCGGGCAGTAAATTGATCGACTCTACTTCCTCAAGCGTGCGCTGCGTGTCGGCGTCGAATACGCGCAGGCTGTCGATTTCATCATCAAAGAAATCCAGACGATACGGCTGGTCGCTGCCCATCGGATAAAGGTCAAGCAGCGCGCCGCGGGTCGCGTATTCCCCGTGCTCCATCACCTGGTCGACGTGGCGATAGCCGGCACCGTCAAGCTGCGCGCGCAGGGCATCACGGGAGAGGCGCTGGCCTTTTTTCATCACCAGCGCGTGACCGTGCAGATAGCTGTGCGGACAGACGCGCTGCATCAGGGTGTTCACCGGCACAATCAGCACGCCGCGCTGCATGGTCGGCAGCTGATAGAGCGTCGACAGGCGCGAGGAGATGATCTCCTGATGCGGAGAGAAGCTGTCATACGGCAGCGTCTCCCAGTCGGCCAGGCTGAATACCAGGCTATCGGTGAACTGGCGAATTTCGTCGTGCAGGCGCAGGGCGTTTTGCATATCCGGGGCAACCAGAATCACCGGGCCTGGGTGACGCTCGGCGATTTCCGCCACCAGCGTGGCGCACGCCGCGCCCGTGAGTTCACCCAGCTGGCGCTGGTCGCCCGCTTTGACAGGCAAGGAATAACGATAGTGTTCAGGCATAGCTATGTCAGAGTCTCTTATGGATATACCAACAGTATTGGGGCATATCACTGATACGCAATGTCTTTATTATCCTCGATCGTTTTACATAAGCAAATCGTAACCGCACGGCGGGGCTAAACGCCCCCGAAACGGGGGCGGAGAGGGCATTAACGCGTTGAAGGTGACAGGGTTAGCGTAGACGGAGGAGAGAAGAAAACGTCCCCAAACAGCGCGGTGGAGATTTTACGCACTCCGAGCCCGGCAAGGGTACAGATAAGCAGGCTGGCAAACGGGTAGACCAGCACCAGGGTGAGCTCTGCCCAGACCGGCCACGAGGCGGCATTCATTTCGCCAATCAGGAACAGGCTAAAGGCCTCAATCAGGATGCGGTGGGTGGTATAAATCGCAATGGTATTGGAGCCAATCACGTTCAGCAGATTGTTCGGGTTAACGGCGTAGCGCTGCTCAAGGCTGTAGAACAGCTTCATGATCAACACAATCGACAGCAATGAGAGGAGCAGCGGAACGTTAGCAAACCACAGCACCACGGAGACGGCGGCGAAAGCGCCGGTTGCCAGCCAGATGCGGCGCAGGTTGACGCTTTTCATCCACGTCATCAGCGCTGCGCCATACCACGCCCCGAGGCTGTAGTAGATCATGTTGCGGACCACGCTGTTCATTCCCCACCACGGCAGCGGCAGGAAGTTAATCGCGATGCTCGCCAGCGCCAGCAGTCCAAGAACCGGCAGCTTCCAGCGGCTCAGCAGTTTACACAGCGTGAAGTAGACCACCAGGGCATACAGATACCACAGGCTGGTGCTGGCGGTGAGCATACCCCGTACAAATCCTGAGAGCGAGTCGGCGTAGGCCGCGTTCGACGCGGTGGCAAGCTCACGCTCGGGCGCCAGCCAGGCGTTCAGGTGGGTCAACGCCTGCCATTGCAGAACGCCCCACAGCGCCAGGACCCAGACAATGCTCCAGATCCGTTTATCGAGACTGGTTCGCCAGTCCACTTCGTCAATATAACGACGGATCAGATAGCCGGAGATAAAGAAGAAGACCGGCATACGAAACGGTGCGAGATAGAGGTTAAAATAGACCCAGCATTTGGCGAGAAGGCCGGAGAGCGGGTGCTGCAGCCCGATCAGATGCGGATAAAACGTGATAACCGAATGATAGATAACCACCAGGCAGATACACAGCCCTTTTATCTGGTTAATCCATAATGCTTTTTGCTTCATTGTTCGCCACTACCTTATTGCCATAAACGAACGAGCAATTGTTGTAAAACGAAGCCGGGATGTAATGGGTAACAGTCTGTATCCGGTGGTTTTTCGGAAAAGGTGGAGGTTGCGAGGTGAGTATTCAGACAATAGCACCCTGATTTATCTGAATTTTTCGGAAGAATGATTACCAAAGCTTACTGTTTCAGTCATTTACGCTTAACGGATTCGCTTATATACTCGTGGGTCTGCTATCAGCAAACAGACGGATTTCATGTATCAACCTGTCGCACTCTTCATAGGCTTACGTTACATGCGTGGGCGCGCCGCGGACCGCTTCGGTCGCTTTGTCTCCTGGCTTTCGACTATTGGCATTACGCTTGGCGTGATGGCACTGGTGACGGTACTTTCCGTCATGAATGGCTTTGAGCGCGAGCTGCAAAACAACATCCTGGGGCTGATGCCGCAGGCCGTTCTTTCATCATCCAACGGTTCGGTTAACCCGCAACAGCTGCCGGAAAGCGCGGCGAAGTTACAGGGCGTCACGCGCGTCGCGCCGTTGACGACCGGCGACGTGGTGCTGCAAAGCGCCCGCAGCGTGGCGGTCGGCGTGATGCTGGGTATTGACCCGGCGCAAAACGATCCGCTGACGCCGTATCTGGTTAATGTGAAGCAGACCGATCTGGAAGCCGGGAAATACAACGTGATTCTGGGTGAACAGCTTGCCGGACAGCTTGGCGTCAACCGTGGCGATCAGCTGCGCGTGATGGTGCCTTCTGCCAGCCAGTTTACGCCGATGGGGCGCCTGCCAAGCCAGCGCCTGTTTAACGTGATTGGTACCTTTGCCGCCAATAGCGAAGTCGATGGTTACCAGATGCTGGTTAACATTCAGGACGCTTCACGCCTGATGCGCTACCCGGCAGGGAACATCACCGGCTGGCGTCTGTGGCTCGATGCGCCGCTGAAGGTCGATACCCTCAGCCAGCAAAAACTGCCGGACGGCACCAAATGGCAGGACTGGCGCGAGCGTAAAGGCGAACTGTTCCAGGCCGTGCGGATGGAAAAAAATATGATGGGGCTGCTGCTGAGCCTGATCGTGGCCGTGGCCGCATTTAACATCATCACCTCGCTGGGCCTGATGGTAATGGAGAAGCAGGGCGAAGTCGCCATTCTGCAAACCCAGGGGCTCACGCCGCGCCAGATTATGGCGGTGTTTATGGTGCAGGGAGCCAGCGCAGGCATCATCGGCGCGCTGCTCGGCGCCGTGCTGGGGGCCTTGCTTGCCAGCCAGCTTAATAACTTAATGCCGATCATCGGCGCCCTGCTCGACGGCGCGGCGCTGCCGGTGGCTATCGAGCCGCTGCAGGTGGTCGGTATTGCGCTGGCCGCGATGGCCATTGCGCTGCTTTCTACGCTTTATCCTTCCTGGCGCGCTGCCGCCACTCAACCCGCTGAGGCTTTACGTTATGAATAAGATCCTGTTGCAATGCGACAACCTGTCCAAACGCTATCAGGAAGGCACTGTGCAAACCGACGTGCTGCACAATGTGAGCTTCAGCGTGGGCGAAGGCGAGATGATGGCGATTGTCGGTAGCTCCGGCTCGGGTAAAAGTACGCTGCTGCATCTGCTGGGCGGGCTGGATACGCCAACCGAAGGCGACGTGATTTTCTCCGGCCAGCCGATGAGCAAAATGTCCTCCGCGGCGAAGGCCGAGCTGCGCAACCGCGAGCTGGGCTTTATCTACCAGTTCCACCACCTGCTGCCGGATTTCACGGCGCTTGAAAACGTGGCGATGCCGCTGCTGATTGGCAAAAAGAAACCGACAGAAATTAACGCCCGCGCCAGCGACATGCTGAAAGCGGTAGGGCTTGGCCATCGCGGTAACCATCGTCCCTCTGAGCTTTCCGGCGGCGAGCGCCAGCGCGTGGCGATTGCCCGTGCGCTGGTCAACAACCCGCGTCTGGTGCTGGCGGATGAGCCTACCGGTAACCTGGATGCCCGCAATGCGGACAGTATTTTCCAGCTTCTGGGCGAGCTGAACGCCTCGCAGGGCACCGCGTTTCTGGTCGTAACCCACGATCTGCAGCTGGCAAAACGCATGGGGCGTCAGCTTGAGATGCGCGACGGCCATCTGAACGCGGAACTGACCCTGATGGGAGCAGAGTAATGGCGTCACCGTTATCGTTACTCATCGGTTTACGTTTTAGCCGCGGCCGCCGTCGCGGCGGCATGGTGTCGCTGATCTCCGTCATCTCGACCATCGGTATTGCGCTCGGTGTGGCGGTGCTGATTGTGGGCTTAAGCGCCATGAACGGTTTTGAGCGCGAGCTGAATAACCGCATTCTGGCGGTAGTGCCGCACGGGGAGATCGAGCCGGTTAACCAGCCGTGGACGAACTGGAGCGATGCGCTCGCCAAAGTCGAAAAGGTGCCGGGCATTGCCGCGGCCGCGCCCTACATTAACTTTACCGGGCTGGTGGAGAGCGGGGTAAACCTGCGCGCCATTCAGGTAAAGGGGGTTAACCCCGCCCAGGAAGCGCGTCTCAGCGCGCTGCCAAACTATGTGCAGAACGGCGCATGGGCCAACTTTAAGGCCGGCGAGCAGCAGATCATCATGGGTAAAGGCGTGGCCGATGCCCTGAAGGTGAAGCAGGGCGACTGGGTGTCGATCATGATCCCGAACGCCAGCGCCGACCACAAACTGCAGCAGCCTAAGCGCGTGCGCCTGCACGTCACCGGTATTCTTCAGCTGAGCGGTCAGCTTGACCATAGCTTTGCGATGGTGCCGATGGAGGATGCGCGCCAGTATCTCGACATGGCTGACAGCGTGACGGGCATTGCCATTAAGGTGAACGACGTCTTTAACGCCAACAAACTGGTTCGCGACGCGGGCAGCGTGACCAATAACTATGTCTACATCAAAAGCTGGATCGGCACTTACGGCTATATGTACCGTGATATCCAGATGATCCGCGCCATTATGTATCTGGCGATGGTGCTGGTGATTGGTGTCGCGTGCTTTAATATCGTCTCGACGCTGGTTATGGCGGTCAAGGACAAGAGCGGCGACATCGCCGTGCTGCGTACGCTGGGGGCGAAAGATGGTCTTATTCGCGCCATCTTCGTCTGGTACGGTTTGCTGGCGGGGCTGTTCGGTAGCCTTTGCGGCGTGGTGATTGGCGTGGTGGTTTCCCTGCAGCTGACGCCGATTATCAACGGGATCGAAAAGCTTATTGGTCACCAGTTCCTGTCGGGTGATATCTACTTTATTGACTTCCTGCCGTCTGAACTGCACTGGCTGGACGTTTTTTATGTGCTGGTTACAGCACTTTTACTGAGTCTGCTGGCAAGCTGGTATCCGGCGCGTCGCGCAAGCCGAATTGATCCGGCGAGGGTATTAAGTGGCCAGTAATTACGTCATGATCTAGCGGCTTTCTGGCCGCCAGGTTAAAAGAGGAATGCGTTATGTATTACGGATTTGATATTGGCGGCACCAAGATTGCGCTAGGCGTGTTTGATAAAGACCTCAGGCTGCAGTGGGAAACCCGCGTTCCCACGCCGCGCGAAAGCTATGACGAATTTTTAACCGCGATTGCCGCGCTGGTGGCTCAGGCCGATGAACGCTTTGGCGTGAAAGGCAGCGTCGGCATCGGCATTCCGGGTATGCCCGAAACCGACGACGGCACGCTGTATGCCGCCAACGTGCCTGCCGCCAGCGGTAAACCGCTCCGCGCCGATCTCTCTGCCCTCCTTGAACGCGACGTGCGTTTAGACAATGATGCTAACTGCTTTGCGCTCTCCGAAGCCTGGGACGATGAGTTCCGTCAGTATCCGCTGGTGATGGGGCTGATCCTCGGTACCGGCGTCGGCGGGGGAATTGTGATCAACGGGAAGCCAATCACCGGGCGCAGCTACATCACCGGCGAGTTTGGTCATATCCGTCTCCCGGTGGATGCCCTGGAGGTAGTGGGGCGCGATTTCCCGCTGACTCGCTGCGGCTGCGGCCAGCACGGCTGTATTGAGAACACCCTCTCCGGCCGCGGGTTTGCATGGCTTTACGAACACTTCTATCATCAGAAACTTGAGGCCCCTCAAATCATTACCATGTGGGAGCAAGGGGATGCGCAGGCGCGTGAGCACGTCGAGCGTTATCTGGATCTGCTGGCGGTGTGTCTGGGAAATATTCTCACCATCGTCGACCCGGATCTGCTGGTGATCGGGGGAGGGCTGTCAAACTTTACCGCGATTACGGAACGGTTGTCCGGGCGTTTGCCCCGACATTTATTGCCGGTTGCCCGCGTGCCGCGTATTGAACGCGCGCGACACGGGGACGCAGGAGGCATGCGCGGAGCCGCATTCCTTCATCTCACCGATTAGTTTACGAGGTTTCTATGCTGTCGCGTCGCCAGGGTCGACTCAGCCGTTTTCGCAAAAACAAACGCCGCTTGCGTGAGCGCTTGCGCCAGCGGATCTTTTTCAGAGACAGAATGATGCCAGAAGCGATGGATAAACCCAGAGTGGTGGTGCTGACCGGGGCGGGGATCTCCGCCGAGTCAGGAATTCGAACCTTCCGCGCGGCGGACGGGCTGTGGGAAGAGCACCGCGTGGAGGATGTGGCCACGCCGGAAGGCTTTGCCCGCGATCCGGATCTCGTGCAGGCGTTTTACAACGCTCGCCGCCGTCAGCTTCAGCAGCCTGACGTCGCGCCGAATGCGGCGCATCTGGCGCTGGCGAAGCTGGAAGAGGCGCTGGGCGATCGTTTTCTGCTGGTGACGCAGAATATCGACAACCTGCACGAGCGGGCCGGTAACAAGAACATCATCCATATGCACGGCGAGCTGCTCAAGGTTCGCTGCGCCTGGAGCGGTCAGGTGCTGGACTGGCAAGAGGACGTGCTGCCTGAGGATAAGTGCCACTGCTGCCAGTTCCCGTCGCGCCTGCGTCCGCACGTGGTCTGGTTCGGTGAAATGCCGCTGGGAATGGATGATATCTACAGCGCGCTGGCGATGGCCGACGTATTTATCGCCATCGGCACATCCGGTCATGTTTACCCGGCGGCGGGGTTTGTCCACGAAGCGCGCCTGCACGGTGCGCATACGGTAGAACTCAACCTTGAGCCAAGCCAGGTGGGCAGCGAGTTTGAAGAGAAACACTACGGTCTGGCAAGCACGGTCGTCCCGGAGTTTGTCGACAAGCTGCTGAAAGGGCTGTAACGGCAATCGCCTAAAAGGCACCCGTCCAGCGGGTGCCTTTTTATTTATGAATGGAAGAACGCCAGCGTCTTCTCGAGCGATTTAGCCTGGTCATCCAGCGAGAGCGCCGCCGCAGAGATCTGCTGAACCAGAGAGGCGTTCTGCTGGGTCGTGCTGTCCATCTGGTTAACGGCGGTGCTGACCTGGCTAATCCCGCGATTTTGCTCGTCCAGCGCCTGAACGATATCGTTGATGACCAGATGCACATGCGACACCGCTTCAATCACCTGTTTCATCATCACGCCGGTTTCATTGACCAGCTCAACGCCTTTGCTCACGCGCCCTGAGGACTCGGCAATCAGCTGAGAGATCTCTTTTGCCGCGTTAGCGCTTCGCTGGGCAAGATTGCGCACTTCCCCTGCGACGACCGCGAAGCCGCGCCCCTGTTCGCCTGCCCGTGCCGCTTCAACGGCAGCATTCAGCGCCAGGATATTGGTCTGGAAGGCGATGCCATCGACAATGCTGTTAATCTCGCCGATCTTACGCGCGCTCTCATCAATCTCCCCAATCACCACGACCACGTCGTTCACCAGCGTTTCGCCATGCCCGGCGAGGCTCGCGGCGCGATCGGTCAGCGTGGTCGCCTTGTGGGCGTTGTCGGCGTTATTCTTCACCGTGACCGAAATCTCTTCCATGCTGGCTGCCGTTTCAACAATCGCAGCCGCCTGTTCCTCGGTTCGCGAGGCGAGGTCCAGGTTGCCCGCCGAAATTTCGCTGGTGCCGCCGTGCACGGAGTGGCTGGCTTCGCTGATGTTGTCGACGATGCGCTTGAGCTGCATCTGCATGGTGTGCAGGGCGTAAAAAATGCTGTGGGTATCTCCGGAACGCACCGGGATGGTGTTGTTCAGGTCTCCCCGGGCAACGGCCAGAGCGATCCCGGCGGCCTCAGAAGGTTCTCCCCCAACCGGACGGTCAACTTTGCGGGTGAAGATCTGTGCCATGACCAGGCTAACCGCCACGATGCTTAGCAGCATCATGATGATGGCTTTCAGTAAAAATGCGCGCGCTTCGGCCATCACTTCGCTGACCGGCGTGATAATGGCAAGTTTCCACGGCGTCTGGCTGTTACCGACGGCGATGTCCTGCCAGGTGATAAACACGTCCTCCTTCAGCAGCGGATCGTTAATGCGGGTGACGTCATGACCGGCAATCTGACCGGCGTAAGGCTTGCCCGCCGCGCGCTTGTCCGGGCTGGACACCACGTTATTACCTGCGGAGAGGAGCAGGGCATAGCCCGTGCCGTTCCACGGTTTAATCGCGCCGATCGTCGACTGCAGCGTGGCGAGAGAGAAGTCAGAGGTGACCGAGCCCAGAAACTGACCGTCACGCATGATGGGGGCGGCAATCGAGGTGAGCATCACGTCCACGCCGTTGTAGGGATAGATATAGGGCTCTATGATCACATCTTTATGGCGTTGTTTCGGCAGCAGATAATAATCGCCGCTGCCGGGCGTTTCGATGTCCGTCAGCAGGTGTAATGCCGGTTTGCCGGTGGCGTCCCGGTCGACATAGCGGGCGTAGCGCCCGGCAGGATCTTCACCGCTTTGACCGGCCCAGACGGCATCTTTATCGTCGAACGCGTTAGGCTCAAAGGCCATCGACATGGAGAGAAACTGCGGGTGAGCCAAAAGGTAGTGGATGAGCAGCTGGTTCAGGCTCTGGCGATCGGTCACGCCCGCCTCGCGCAGCGCCAGGGCGCTGTTGCCCATATCCCGGGCGGCAGTCAGGGCAGAATCCAGCTGTTTACTGACCTGCAACGCTTGCACCTCGGCAATCTGGCGGATATGCTTTTTGGCCAGAACCTCCTGCTGTGCCATCCACTGCCACATCATAAACCCGATCGTTGCCGTAAAGCCCACCGTTACGGTGAGGAAAATGGACAATAGCATCAACGTCTTGACTCTTATTTTTTTTCTTTGGACCACGGCGTCTTTCATTCTCATCTCCCGTAATATCGTGCATGTCGGGCAGGCACATATTCCTTATCGGATATTTTCTCCTCTTTCTGTAGAGCGCCAGGGATATTTAATTTAAATTTTGATTTGTAAATCCGGTTAATTAGTGTGGATGCTTTTATTTTGTGCATTCAATCAAAATAGTGCTCGATAAAGCTCGTTATCGTCGTGTAGAAAGAGGATGCTAATAAATATAAAGTTGTAGAGGAGGATGGGATATGTACGGATTTATTGCGCGACAACCCATTTTTAACCCTGAGATGAAGACGGTGGCCTATGAACTGCTCTTCAGAGATGGGATGACAAACCGTTTTCCGGACGTGTCGGCGGAATATGCCACCTCCAGGATGATATCAGATCAGTTTTTATGCGTGCCGTCCCAGCGCATCGCCGGGGCACATACGTCGTTTATTAATTTCCCTTCGCGGATGGTCATAGACCGCAGTGGAGAAGCGCTGGATAAAGAGAGCGTGGTCATTGAGATCCTGGAAGATGCTGTGCCGGGAGCGGAGCTGTTGCAGGCCGTCAGGGAGATGAGTGCGGATGGTTATCAGTTTGCGCTTGATGATTTCACCCTTGCTCCAGAATGGGATGCTTTTTTACCCTATATTTCAATACTGAAATTTGACGTCAGAAATTATACCTTAGCGCAAATTAAACAGTATCTGAAAGAGCGTAAACATTTAACCGGACATATTAAATATCTCGCTGAAAAAATTGAGACTAAAGAGGAATTCAGCCAATACAGGGAAGAGGGATTCTCGCTGTTTCAGGGCTATTTTTTCTGCCGTCCGGAGGTCATTAAATATAAACGGCTATCGCAAAATCAGCTGGCAATTTTTCGGCTGCAAATGGAGGTTGGGCGCAATAAGCCTGATTTTCGGATCGTCGAGTCGTTGATTAAAACCGATCTCACGCTGTCCTGGAAAATCATGCGCTACATGAAGCACACCGCATTTAAACATATCGGTGCCTGTAATTTCAGCAAGTTAACCCTGAGCGAAGTCCTCAGATATCTCGGGGAAAATCAGCTGAGACGGTTTGTTGCCGTCGTGGTCCTGGCGAGCGCGGGCAATGACACCGTCAGCGAGCTTTACCCGTTGAGCATGATGCGCGGTAAGTTCTGTGAACTGATCGCAGAGACGATGAACGAACCGACGCTGGCTGAAAATGCCTTCATGTGCGGCCTGTTTTCGCTGCTCGATACCCTCCTCGAACAGCCGATGGCCGAGTTGATGAAGCAAATTGCGGTCCCGCAGAGCGTGAGCAATGCCCTGTGCCACCAGGAGGGACGGTTAGCCGATATGGTGAGCCTGTGCCGTTACTATGAACAGCAGCAGTGGGACGAGGCTGCCCGGGTTCGTCAGGCGCTGGGTCTGTCGGATGAGGATGTGGTTGAGGCGATGAGAAAGGCGACGATCTGGGCTGGGGAGAATGCGGTCAGTTAATCCTCCTCACGCCGCACGTACGGCGTGAGGAAGAACGCGATACCGTTTATCGGCCCGCTTTTAATTTCTGGTAATACTCTTCGTAGAGGCGGCTGGCGTCACCGACATCGTTCTGCCATTCACCTTTGCTGATGGTTCCGGCATCCGGATAGAGCGATTTATCGTTAGCCACTTCAGGCTTCAGCAGCCTGCGTGCGGCGAGGTTTGGCGTGGGGTAGCCAATCGTCTCGGCAACCTGTTTCGCCACGTCCGGGCGCAGCAGGAAGTTAATCAGCTTATGCGCCCCTTCAACGTTTTTCGCGTTGGCGGGGATCGCAAGGCTGTCCATCCAGAAGATCCCCCCTTCTTTCGGCCAGACCACCTCAAGCGGCGTCCCGGCCTGGCGGGCGACATACGCGGAGCCGTTCCACACCATCCCCAGGTTCACTTCGCCTTCCATATACGGGTTTGCCGGGTTATCAGAGTTGAACGCCGCCACGTTAGGCATCAGCTTTTTCAGCTCGTTATACGCCGCTTCAATCTCTTTAGGATCCGTCGTGTTGCCCGAGTAGCCCAGCGTGCGCAGCGCGACCTGGAACACCTCACGCGCGTCGTCGGTTAACAGCAGGCTACCCTTGTATTCTGGTTTCCACAGATCGGCCCAGCTTGTCACCGTTTTCGGATCGACGGCATCGCTGTTCACGCCGATAGCGGTTGCCCCCCAGATGTACGGAATGGAGTAGTCGTTATTCGGGTCGAACGGCTTGTTGAGCATCTCTGGATCGAGGTTTGAAAAATTGGTTAGCTTCGTTTTATCGATATTCTGAATCATGCCCTCTTTGCGCATTTTGTCGACAAAGTAGGTGGAAGGCACGACCAGATCGTACGCGCCGTCTTTGTAGGTTTTCAGCTTGGCGTACATGGTTTCATTCGACTCGTAGGTCGAGTAGATAACCTTGATGCCCGTCTCCTTCGTGAACTGTTCCAGCAGACCCGGCGGCACGTACTCGGTCCAGTTGTAGAAGTAGAGCGTTTTGCTGTCATCAGCGTGCGCGGCACCCATGCCAAGCACCAGCGCCGCAGCGGCGAGCATTTTTTTCATTTCATTGTCCCCTGAGATTTTGTTTTATCACGAGCAATAACCTGGCTGGCGATCACCAGAACCAGCGAAAACACCAGCAGAATGGTCGCCAGCGCGTTCACCTCCGGTGAGACGCCGACTTTCACCATTGAATAGATCTTCAACGGCAGAATTTCATAGCTCGGACCGGTGACGAAGGAGGACACGACCACGTCATCCATCGACAGGGTGAAGCTAAGTAGCCATCCGGCCGCCACTGCGGGCATCGCCAGCGGCAGGATGATTTTGCGCAGGATGGTCATCTCGCTGGCGCCCAGATCCTTCGCCGCCTCCAGCATGCGCACGTCGAACCCTTTCAGGCGCGCGAAAACGGTCACCACCACAAACGGCAGGCAGAAGGTGATATGCGAGAACAGCAGCGACCAGAAGCCAAGCTGTACGCCCAGCAGCATAAACAGCACCAGCAGCGAAATGGCCATCACGATGTCCGGCGACATCATCACCACAAACAGCATGCCGCTGACAAACGGTTTGCCGCGAAAGCGATAGCGGTAGAGCGCCACGGCGGTGAGCGAGCCAATCAGCGTCGCGAAGGTGGCGGAGAAGATCGCCATCGTCAGCGAGTGCTGAGCGGCCTGCAGGAGGCTATCGTTGTTCATCAGCAGGCTGTACCAGCTAGTGGTAAAACCCTGCCAGTTAATCCCGAAGCGTGAGCTGTTAAACGAGTTCACGATCAAAATAACGATCGGGATATAGAGATAGGCATAAATGGCGGTCATAAAACCGCCGCGAAGCAGTCGACCGATCATTCGAGTTCCACCTTTTTATTCAGCAAGCGTGAGGCGCGCCAGTAGACCAGCAGCATCAGGCCCATGACCACCGTCAGCGTAATGCTCGTCGCGGAGCCGAACGGCCAGTCGCGGATGTTGAGGAACTGGCTCTTGATCACGTTACCGATCAGCAGGTTTTTCGCGCCGCCCATCAGATCCGACACGTAGAACAAGCCCATCGCCGGGAGCATTACCAGCAGACAGCCCGCGATAATGCCGGGCATGGTCAGCGGGATAATAATGCGGATGAAGGTCTGCAGCTTGTTAGCGCCCAGATCTTTTGCCGCCTCCAGCAGCGGTTTATCCAGCTTCTCGATGCTGGAGTAGAGCGGCATCACCATAAACGGCAGCAGGATGTAGACCAGGCCGACAATCACCGCGCTCGGGGTAAACATGATGCGGATCGGCGTATCAATCACCCCCAGCCACAGTAGAAACTCGTTGAGATAGCCTTTAGTGCTGAGGAAGATCTTCAGCCCGTAGATGCGGATTAACGAGTTGGTCCAGAAGGGAACAATCAGTAAAAACAGCAGCAGGGGCCGCACCTTTTGCGGCAGACCCGCGAGGAACCATGCGAAAGGATACCCCAGCACCAGACAGGCAAGGGTGGCAATCAGCGCCATGTTGAGCGAGTGCAGCAGCACGTCAAAATAGAGCGGATCGAGCAGGCGCGCGTAGTTGTCCAGCGTAAAGACCAGCGAAACGAAGCTAGCGTCGTCGCGGGTCAGAAAGCTGGTGGCAACGATCATCAGGTTGGGTAAAAAGACAAACAGCACAAGCCAACCGACGATCGTGGCGATCACCACATTCTGGAATTTACTTGTGTTCTTCATCAGCCAGCACAACCTCCCAGCTTTCTACCCAGTTGATAACCATTTTCTGGTCGAGAGAGTGGTCGAAGTCAGGGTCGTCTTCGTTAAAGAACTCGCTGACCATCACCATCTTGCCGTTCTCCAGCTCGACAACGGACTCCAGCGTCATCCCTTTGTAGTTGCGCTCGCGGATATAGCCGATTAACCCTTCAGCCTCGGTATTGCCGTGAATTTCATCGACGCGCAGATCTTCCGGGCGCAGAAGAACGTTGAGCTTTTGTCCCTTTTCGACGGGGAAATTCACCGTGATATTGCACTCGCGTCCTTCGACGCTGGCGCGCACGCGCTGGTCGTCCAGACGCTCAATCACCGTGGCGTCGAAGATATTGATCTCGCCAATGAAGCTGGCGACAAACAGATTCTTCGGCTCTTCGTAGATTTCGCGCGGCGTGCCGTCCTGCTCGATTTTGCCGTCGCGCATTACCACGATGCGGTCGGACATGGTCAGGGCCTCTTCCTGATCGTGGGTGACGAAGACAAAGGTAATGCCGAGCTTGCGCTGCAGGGCTTTAAGCTCGTTCTGCATCTGCTTGCGCAGCTTGTAATCCAGCGCGGAGAGGGATTCATCCAGCAGGAGCAGGCGCGGCTTGTTGACCACGGCGCGTGCGATGGCTACACGCTGCTGCTGGCCGCCGGAAAGCTGATGGGGTTTTCGCTGGGCAAACGTCTCAAGCTGCACCATGCGCAGGGCGTCGGTGACGCGCGGTTCGATCTCATTCGCCGGCGTTTTTTGCATCCGCAGGCCAAACGCCACGTTTTCAAACACGGTCATGTGCGGGAACAGGGCGTAGCTCTGAAAGACGGTATTGACGTGGCGATCTTCGGCAGGAACTTGGGTGATGTCCTGGTTTTCAAGATGGATATGGCCGTTATCGACGCTTTCCAGCCCGGCGATAAGGCGCAGTACGGTTGTTTTGCCGCAGCCCGAGGGGCCAAGCAGCGTTAGAAACTCACCGTCATTGATGGTCAGAGTGAGGTCGGAAATAACGTCTTTACCATCAAAACTTTTACGAATTCGTTCCAGTTGCACCAGCGGTGAACGTGAACGGGATTGTGTATTCAATTTTTGCGCTGTCCCATATAGACGCCTCAGGCAGCAGACTGAAGCGGGGTTTGTGTGTAACCACCTTGGTGACTCGTAATGAGGGCGGACATTCTACGGCAATCCCCTGCGAACGCCAAACCTTGTCACTGATTCATAAGCTACATTTACTAACGCATAACCATATAAACGGAAAATATTCTCGTTTGCGGGATAAAAGTGACCTGACGCAATATTTGCGTTTTGATGCTTACTGATAATGTTGTCACGAAAAGTGAGGGTGACTGCATGGATAAATTACTTGAGCGTTTTTTACAGTACGTTTCGCTGGATACCCAATCTAAGCCGGGTGTTCGCCAGGTGCCGAGCACTGAAGGCCAGTGGAAGTTATTAAACCTGCTTAAAGAGCAGCTTGACGCCATGGGGCTGGTCAACGTCACGTTAAGCGAAAAAGGCACTGTGATGGCAACGCTGCCGGCGAATGTCCAGGGTGATATTCCGGCGATTGGCTTTATCTCCCATGTCGACACCTCTCCGGATTTTAGCGGTAAACATGTGAACCCGCAGATTGTGGAAAATTACCGCGGCGGCGATATTGCGCTGGGCATTGGCGACGAGGTGCTCTCGCCGGTGATGTTCCCCGTGCTGCACCAGCTGCTGGGCCAGACGCTGATCACCACCGACGGTAAAACGCTGCTGGGGGCGGATGACAAGGCGGGTATCGCGGAAATTATGACGGCGCTGGCGGTGCTGAAGGGCAAAAACATCCCGCACGGCGATATCCGCGTGGCCTTTACGCCGGATGAAGAGGTCGGCAAGGGCGCGAAGCACTTCGACGTGGAAGCCTTTAACGCGCAGTGGGCCTATACCGTTGACGGCGGCGGCGTCGGTGAACTGGAGTATGAAAACTTCAATGCCGCGTCCGTCACGATCAAAATTGTCGGCAACAACGTTCATCCCGGTTCGGCGAAAGGCGTTATGGTGAACGCGCTGTCGCTGGCGTCCAGAATTCATGCAGAAGTCCCGGCGGAAGAGAGCCCTGAACAGACCGAAGGGTATGAAGGTTTCTATCACCTGACCAGCATTAAAGGCACTGTGGACAGCGCGCAGATGCACTACATCATCCGCGATTTCGACCGCAAAGCCTTTGAGGCGCGCAAGCGCAAGATGATGGAGATCGCCAAGAAGGTCGGTAAAGGGTTACACCCTGATTGCTATATTGAGCTGATCATTGAAGACAGCTATTACAACATGCGCGAGAAGGTGATGGCGCATCCGCATATTCTCGATATCGCCCAGCAGGCGATGCGCGACTGCGATATTGAACCGCAGCTGAAGCCGATTCGCGGCGGCACCGACGGTTCTCAGCTGTCGTTTATGGGGCTGCCGTGCCCGAACCTGTTTACCGGTGGCTACAACTACCATGGCAAGCATGAGTTTGTGACGCTCGAAGGAATGGAAAAAGCGGTGAAGGTGATAGTGCGGATAGCGGAGTTGACCGCGAAGCGGTAAGAAAAAGCCCAGTGGCGCTACGCTTACCGGGCCTACGATCGTAATGTAGGCCGGGTAAGGCGAAGCCGCCACCCGGCATTCAGGCAAGGAGCGCCATGTCAAACTATCGTCGCCACTACGTCCCTGGTGGAACCTGGTTCTTCACCGTCAACCTGCAAAACCGCCAAAGCGATTTGCTTACCCGTCATATCGACAGCCTGCGTGCTGCCACCTCAACGGTTAAACATGCAAAGCCATTTACTATCAACGCATGGGTAATCCTTCCTGAACATATGCACTGTATCTGGACCTTACCGGAAGGCGACAGTGACTTTTCGGCCCGCTGGCGCGACATTAAAAAGACATTCAGCCGCTACATCGGCATGCGCCATATCTGGCAGCCACGCTTCTGGGAGCACACAGTCCGTAACGAAAAAGACTACCGTCGGCATGTGGATTACGTCTACATCAATCCGGTGAAACATGGCTATGTCAGTAAGGTCAGCGACTGGCCGTATTCAACGTTTCATCGCGATGTACGGGAAGGCTTGTATCCGGTGGATTGGGCGGGAGAGATCGAGGATTTTGCGGCGGGTGAGCGGAGATAAAAACGCCCGGTGGCGCTACGCTTACCGGGCCTACGGGATCGTGCTTTTGTAGGCCGGGTAAGGCGAAGCCGCCACCCGGCAAATATCACGACTTAGTCCTCAAAGAACCAGTACCCGCTGTTGACCAGCGCGGCGAGCATCGCGAGGAAGGAAGGATCTTCCAGCGCATCGCCAAAGGTGTCGGCAGTCAACACCAGATGGCTGGCAATGGCTTCCAGCGCCGGACGGTGCGGAGAGTCCAGCTTCTCGCCGTTAACGAACACTTCTTCACCAATGCGCAGCACGCGCAACCCGCCCAGACGCGTCAGCTTGTCGCCCTGCTGAAGCGCATCATAAATCTCGTCAGCCTGATACGGCGGCTCCGGCGGCGCAACGTCCAGCTCATGACGAGACTGGCTGATAAACTCACCAAACCACTGTTTGAAGTGCTCCGGCTCGTTGATCAGATCCAGCATCATGCCGCGCAGCTTATCGAGTTCTTCTGGCAGAATATCCGCCGGATGCTCGCGCGCAGGCACATCAGGGTCGCTGTAACGATAGCTGCCCAGCTCGCGTTGCAGAACATAGTCGGCAAATCCGCTGATCATCTCGCGGCCGCTTGGCGCGCGGAACCCCACGGAGTAGTTGAGTGAGTTTTCCAGGGAGTAGCCTTCGTGAGGGAATCCCGGCGGAATGTAGAGAATATCACCCGGCTCCAGCTCTTCGTCGATAATCCCTTCAAACGGGTCAACCTGAAGCAGGTCAGGATGCGGGCAGTGCTGCTTCATCGGCACTTTTTCACCCACGCGCCAGCGGCGGCGGCCCGTACCCTGAATGATGAACACGTCGTACTGGTCAAGATGTGGACCTACGCCGCCGCCCGGCACGGAGAAGGAGATCATCAGATCGTCCATGCGCCAGTCGGGCAGGGCGCGGAACGGGCGCATTAAGGCAGCAGTCGGCTCGTGCCAGTGGTTGACCGCCTGCACCAGCAGCGACCAGTTGTTTTCACCGAGGTGATCGTAGCTTTCGAAAGGACCGTGGCTAACCTGCCATTTCCCGTCCTGGTGGCTGACCAGACGGCTGTCGACTTCGTTTTCCATGGCCAGACCAGCCAGCTCGTCAGGCGAGATAGGGTCGACAAAATTGCTGAATCCGCGTTTCAGAACCACCGGGCGTTTTTGCCAGTAACGTTCAATAAACTCGGGCCAGTTAAGCGTTAAGTGATAATCCATAATTTTTTTATTCCGCAGGCTCTTACTGACTCGGATTATAACGGAAGCTCAGCCCCCCGGCTGCGAGATCCTCGCATTTTTCACATAACGGGTTAACTATCGTTCAATGTGGGCTGCTGGCGGCCAAAAATAACCTCCATTCTGGCGCCGCCCAGCAGACTTTCGCTGGTTTCGATTTTCCCGTCGTACTGGTCGACAATCTCACGAGCGACGGCTAACCCGACGCCCTGGCCAGGACGTAGCGTATCGGCGCGCTGACCGCGATCGAACACCACATCGCGTTTATTTCGAGGGATCCCCGGGCCATCATCCTCAACGATAATATGCAGTTCGGTTTCCGTCTGACGCGCTGACACTTCCACGAACTCCAGGCAGTATTTGCAGGCGTTATCCAGTAGGTTACCCATCACTTCCATGAAGTCATTTTTTTCACCCACAAAGCTTATCTCTGGCGAGATATCGAGGCTGATGTTCACCCCTTTACGCTGATACACCTTGTTGAGGGCGGACGTGAGGTTATCCAGAAGCGGGGCTACCGGGTACAGCTCGCGGCTCAGAAGCGCGCTGCCGGAACGCATGCTGGCGCGGTGCAGGTAATAGCCAATTTGCTGTGAAATACGGCTGATCTGCTCCAGCATCACCGGCTCGGCATCATCGACGCTCAGCTTCGAACTGCGCATTGAACGCAGGGTACTTTGCATGACGGCCAGCGGAGTTTTCAGGCTGTGGGTCAGGTCGGTAAGGGTGGTACGGTATTTATCGTAGCGTTCGCGTTCACTTTTCAGCAGGCGGTTGAGGTTACGCACCAGGCTGGTGAGCTCACGGGTGGTTTCCGGGTTCAGCTTCTCGCGATGATGTTCTTCCAGCTCACGAACCTCTTTCGCCAGTGATTCAATGGGGCGCAAGCTCCACCACGCCGCTACCCACAGCAGCGGGATCACCAGCAGGAGATTCGCAGCCAGAACGTAGATGAACCAGCTCCAGACCATATAAGAACGCTTCAGCTCGACCGGAATGGTGTCGATCACCACAATGGTCAGCTGCGGCATGTTCAGCGTCGCCGGATAGAGGTTAATCGCGACGGAGTGCGTCATCTCCGTTTCGGCGTTGTCGGCGCGGATCTCGTTCAGCTTTTGCTGCAGGGAGCGATCTTCACGGATCAGCGAGCTGGTGGTGTTGAGATCGGCTTCAATTTCATGAAACCCGTTGGTTTTGAGCCAGTCCGGACGAATGCTTTTAACCAGCCAGGGGATATCACGCTGCGCCCACAGTAATTTACCTTTTTCGTTATAAATCAGGGCCAGCGTTGGGCTCTGCTGGTTGAGGTTTTCCGGCATTTCGACGGTGATTCGGTTGTTTTCCCACTTCGCCAGGGTATAAAACAGATTGCTTTCGCCGCGCAACAGCCGAAAGGTTGTTTTATCAAAGCTGACGCTGTAGCCCACCAGGGCGACCATGCCGTAGGAGAGCGACAGCACCAGCACGACGGCGGCTGTTGCCAGTAAGAAACGAACCCGCAGCGAGAGGGGCAGAATGTGGCGTAAAATCCCTCTCATTTAGCGTAATTCGAACAGGTAGCCCTGGCCACGGACGGTGGTAATCACATCCTGCGGATACTGCGCCTGAATTTTCTTACGTAAACGTCCCATCAGCACGTCAATGGTATGGCTCTCGCGCAGTTCAGCATCAGGATAAAGCTGGAGCATTAAGGAATCTTTGCTCACCACTTTGCCATTGTTACGGATCAGCGTTTCCATGATGGTGTATTCGAAGGCGGTGAGCTTAATCACTTCCTCATTGATCGCTAATTCCCGGCGGGAGAGATCGACCTGGAATGGCGGGATGGAAATAACCTGTGAAGCCAGCCCGCTGTTGCGGCGTAACAGCGCCTGCATGCGCGCCGCCACCTCTTCAATATGAAACGGCTTGGTGACGTAATCGTCTGCACCCGCGCTGAGCACTTCGACCTTATCCTGCCAGCCTTCACGGGCGGTCAGAACCAGAACCGGCAGGGAGACATCGTGGCTGCGCCAACGGCGAATTAACGACAGGCCGTCTTCGTCAGGCAACCCTAAATCGACAATGGCGATATCCGGCAGGTGTTCATTGAGATAATAATCGGCTTCTTTTGCATCTTCAGCATCGTCCACCTGATGTCCCATCTCCTGAAGCTGAACCTTCAGGTGATGGCGTAGCAATGCGTTATCCTCAACAACCAGTACGCGCATCATCTCTTCTCCCTAAATAATTGGTATGAATAGTTTAACGCTGATTATGTTGTTGTGGGGATAAACATTGAGTAAACCGGGGAAAAGCATCCCCCCTTTTCGGGCGAAAAGGGGGAGAGGGGCGTTACTTCAGCTCGTCGACCATGGTGATGGCGCGGCCAATGTAGTTCGCCGGGGTCATCGCCTTCAGGCGCGTTTTCTCTTCTTCCGGCAGCGCCAGACCGTCGATAAACTGCTTCATGCCTTCGGCGTCAACGCGTTTGCCGCGGGTCAGCTCTTTCAGCTTCTCGTACGGTTTTTCGATACCGTAACGGCGCATCACGGTCTGGATTGGCTCCGCCAGCACTTCCCAGTTGTGATCCAGCTCGTCCAGCAGACGGTCGCGGTTCACTTCCAGTTTGCTCACGCCTTTCAGGGTGGACTGGTACGCGATCAGCGCGTAGCCAATGCCCACGCCCAGGTTACGCAGTACGGTGGAGTCGGTCAGGTCGCGCTGCCAGCGGGATACCGGCAGTTTGCTCGCCATATGCTGCAGCACGGCGTTCGCCAGGCCCAGGTTGCCTTCGGAGTTTTCGAAGTCGATTGGGTTCACTTTGTGCGGCATGGTGGAAGAGCCGATTTCACCGGCGATGGTTTTCTGCTTGAAGTGGTTCAGGGCGATGTAGCCCCACACGTCACGATCGAAGTCGATCAGGATGGTGTTGAAGCGCGCGATGCAGTCAAACAGTTCGGCGATATAGTCGTGCGGCTCAATCTGCGTGGTGTACGGGTTCCACTGAATGCCCAGAGAGGTCACGAACTCTTCGCTGAACTGGTGCCAGTCCACTTCCGGGTAAGCGGCGATGTGGGCGTTATAGTTACCGACCGCGCCGTTGATTTTGCCGAGGATCTCAACCTGCTCCAGCTGACGGTACTGGCGCTCCATACGGTACGCGACGTTCGCCATCTCTTTACCCATCGTGGATGGGGTGGCTGGCTGGCCGTGGGTACGGGAGAGCAGCGGAATGTCGCGGTATTCCACGGACAGCGCTTTTACCGCGTCGATGATTTTACGCCAGTAAGGCAGCACCACCTCTTTACGCGCGGTGGAGAGCATCAGCGCGTGAGACAGGTTGTTGATGTCTTCAGAGGTACAGGCGAAGTGAATGAACTCAGACACGGCATGCAGCGCAGGGACGCTTTCCACTTTCTCTTTCAGGAAGTACTCAACCGCTTTCACGTCGTGGTTGGTGGTGCGTTCGATGGTTTTAATGCGCGCGGCGTCTTGTTCGCTAAACTCGGCAACGATTTGATCAAGGTAATCGTTTGCCTTTTCGTCAAAAGCAGGAACTTCCTTGATTGCTGCCTGGGCGGCCAGCTTTTGCAGCCAGCGTACTTCAACCTGAACACGGAACTTCAGCAAACCATATTCGCTGAAGATCCCGCGCAGCGCGCTGACTTTATCGCCGTAGCGTCCATCGACAGGGGATACGGCGGTCAGTGAGGATAATTCCATAATTCGCAACTCCGGGAGGTTAACAATGAGCAAGAATTTGTTTTGCCTGAGTGGTCAGGCGATTACGAGAAAACATTAACTGCAGGCGGCCACCGCCCACCTGGTGCCACAGCACGGCGGCGCGGATACCTGCCAGCAGGGACGCGCGCACTTTTGCCTGTACCTGCGGACTTTGCAGCACGGCAGGGGATCCGGTGACCTGAATACGCGGCCCCAGCGGGCTGATGACGTCAACATAAATGCCGGCCATAGCGCTCAGCAGCGTGTCGGACTGCAGATCAAAATGGTCAAGCTGGCGCTGCAGCCCGGCAATACGATCGCCCAGGGTATTCATTGCGCCTTTTGCGGCGCTCAGCTTACGCTCCAGCACCATCAGGCTCAGCGTGTAGCGGGTCAGCTCCGCGTTTAATCCCTGACGGCTGCTGGCGTTAAGCACGCCGAGCAGGGTTTCAAGACCGAGACGAAGATTAGTTTCACTGCCGCCGAACACGCCCAGGGTCGAGCCGGGGTTGAGATCGATAACGCTGTTCAGTGAAACGTGCAGGGCATCTGCGTCGCAATGACCCTGATGCGCCAGCTGTTGCACCAGACGGGCTGACTGGCAAATTCCCGCCAGCGCCAGGGTGATGTCATAGTAGTTCTTCGCCACACGGTCTCCTTTATGTGTGAATCGTATTAAACAGCAGGCAGCGGCAGGCGCTGTTCAATGATCCCGCCGCCCAGACAGATTTCGCCGCTGTAGAAGACAGCAGACTGACCCGGGGTGACGGCTGCGACCGGCTCGTCGAAACGCACGTCAATGCGATCGTCATCAAGCGCGGTAATGGTGCAAGGAATATCGGTCTGACGGTAGCGTGTTTTCACCGTGCAGCGCAGGGTGCCTTTCAGCGGCTCACGATCGACCCAGTGCAGCTGCTGTGCAATAAGGCCAACGGACATCAGACGCGGATGATCGTGGCCCTGGGCAACAACCAGAATATTGTTTTCGACGTCTTTGTCGACAACATACCATGGATCTTCGCTACCTTCTTTGGTCCCGCCAATACCCAGCCCTTTACGCTGGCCGAGCGTGTGGTACATCAGCCCCTGATGCTGGCCAATCTCTTCCCCGTCGACGGTGACAATTTTACCCGGCTGAGCAGGCAGGTAACGTCCCAGGAAATCGCGGAATTTGCGCTCGCCGATGAAGCAAATGCCGGTAGAGTCTTTTTTCTTCGCGGTGATCAGGTCCAGCTCTTCGGCGATTTTACGCACCTGCGGCTTTTCCAGCTCGCCGACCGGGAACAGGCTCTGGGCGATTTGCTCGTGGCTCAGCGTATAGAGGAAATAGCTTTGATCTTTGTTGCCGTCCAGACCGCGCAGCAGCTGGCTTTTGCCATTCACGTCTGCACGGCGCACGTAGTGACCGGTCGCGATGTAGTCAGCGCCCAGATCTTCCGCGGCGAATTCCAGGAAGGCCTTAAATTTGATCTCTTTGTTGCACAGAATATCCGGGTTCGGCGTGCGGCCCGCTTTGTACTCTTCCAGGAACAGTTCAAAAACGTTGTCCCAGTATTCTGCGGCAAAGTTAACGGTGTGCAGTTCAATGCCGAGCTTATCGCATACGGCCTGCGCGTCGGCGAGATCCGCAGCGGCGGTGCAGTATTCCTCGCCATCATCTTCCTCCCAGTTCTTCATGAACAGGCCCTCCACCTTATAGCCCTGTTGCTGTAACAGGTAGGCGGAAACGGAGGAATCGACACCGCCGGACATGCCGACGATCACTTTTTTCTGGCTGTTATCTGACATGGAATACTCACGACATTGAACTTCAAGGCGGCGTATTCTATCACGCCCCCCCACCATTGACACCCTCTGTAAACGGCCAGTTAAATGCGCCGATGACGTCCAGCGGTAAGCGGCCAGCAGACTGCCAGCAGCGAATGCTTTCCGCAACCAGCGGCGAGCGCAGGTTTGGCGCGTTCAGGATCTCGTCGGCGGTGACCCAGAGACAGCGATCGATATCGTCATCCTGCGGCTCTGTGGCGCACGTTTCGCTAAGCTCAACGGCGAATAAAAAGCGCAGGAACGGGGTGTGATCCGGCGCGATCCACTGGTGCATACGGATGAAGTGCTGGGGCTCAGCGTGAATGCCGGTCTCTTCCCACAGCTCGCGTTTTGCTGCCTGCAGCAGGGTTTCATTGGCTTCAAGGTGTCCGGCAGGCTGGTTCCACAGCGCTTTGCCGTTAATGCTCTCTTCAACAACAAGGAATTTACCCCTGGCGTGGACCACGCAGGCAACCGTGACATGAGGTTTAAACATAGTGACTCCTTAAGGGGTGACGTCGCGCCATTCGCCGTTTGCCAGCGTTTCCAGGGTGTAGCTGCCCATGGCGTAGCGAATCAGACGCAGGGTAGGGAAGCCGACGTGTGCGGTCATGCGGCGAACCTGGCGGTTGCGGCCTTCATAAAGGGTGATTTTGAGCCAGCTTGTCGGGATGGATTTGCGTTCGCGAATCGGCGGGTTGCGCGGCCACAGCCACTCCGGCTCATTCACGCGTTCAATACCTGCGGGCAGGGTTGGGCCGTCGTTCAACGTCACGCCGCTGCGTAGTGCTGCCAGCGTCGCGTCATCCGGCTCGCCTTCCACCTGGACGAAGTAAATTTTGCCGGTGCGTTTGCCCGGCTGCGTGAGCTTTGCCTGCAACGCGCCGTCGTTGGTTAAGACCAGAAGGCCTTCGCTGTCGCGGTCCAGGCGCCCGGCCGCGTAGACGCCCTGAACGGGAATGTAGTCCTTCAGCGTGCTGCGCCCGGCTTCATCGGTAAACTGCGGCAAAACATCGTAGGGTTTATTGAATAAAATAACCCGCTTCGGCTGGGTTTCCTGCGGTCTTCTGGCGGCTTGTCGCGAGCTGAATCGCTCAACCCGGTGTTTTGTAAAAGAAGTTTTCTTCATGGTATTTTCAGGCGTTATCAATTGCCGCATTATAGCCTAATAACGAAGACCTTTCATGGCGCAGGACAATCAGGTACTATCGAAGGGCTCATTACAATTTATTAACATAAGATCAGTAACAACCAGAAGCGCTCGAAGGAGAGGTTAATGGAAAGCAAAGTAGTTGTTCCGGCGGAAGGTAAAAAGATCACCCTGCAAAACGGCAAGATTAACGTTCCTCACAATCCGATTATCCCGTTCATCGAAGGTGACGGTATCGGTGTAGACGTTACCCCGGCGATGCTGAAAGTGGTTGATGCCGCTGTTGAGAAAGCCTACAAAGGCGAGCGTAAAATTTCCTGGATGGAAATTTACACCGGTGAGAAATCTACTCAAGTTTATGGCCAGGACGTCTGGCTGCCAGCAGAAACGCTGGACCTGATCCGCGACTACCGCGTTGCTATTAAAGGCCCACTGACGACGCCAGTTGGCGGCGGTATCCGTTCCCTGAACGTGGCACTGCGTCAGGAGCTGGACCTGTACGTGTGTCTGCGTCCGGTTCGTTACTATCAGGGCACCCCAAGCCCGGTTAAGCACCCTGAACTGACCGATATGGTTATCTTCCGCGAAAACTCAGAAGACATCTACGCGGGTATCGAATGGAAAGCGGACTCTGCTGACGCAGAAAAAGTGATTAAATTCCTGCGCGAAGAGATGGGCGTGAAGAAGATTCGCTTCCCTGAGCATTGCGGTATCGGCATCAAGCCATGCTCTGAAGACGGTACTAAACGTCTCGTGCGTGCGGCCATCGAATACGCGATCACCAACGACCGTGACTCTGTGACTCTGGTTCACAAAGGCAACATCATGAAGTTCACCGAAGGCGCGTTCAAAGACTGGGGCTACCAGTTGGCGAAAGAAGAGTTCGGCGGTGAGCTGATCGACGGTGGCCCATGGCAGAAGATTAAGAACCCGAACACCGGCAAAGAGATCATCATTAAAGATGTGATCGCCGATGCGTTCCTGCAGCAGATCCTGCTGCGTCCTGCAGAATACGACGTAATTGCCTGTATGAACCTGAACGGTGACTACATCTCTGACGCCCTGGCAGCACAGGTTGGCGGTATCGGTATCGCCCCTGGCGCGAACATCGGTGACGAGTGCGCCCTGTTCGAAGCAACCCACGGTACTGCACCTAAATACGCGGGTCAGGACAAAGTGAACCCAGGCTCTATCATCCTGTCCGCAGAGATGATGCTGCGTCATATGGAATGGTTCGAAGCCGCAGACCTGATCGTTAAAGGTATGGAAGGCGCGATCAACGCGAAAACCGTAACCTATGACTTCGAACGTCTGATGGAAGGCGCTAAGCTGCTGAAATGCTCAGAGTTTGGCGACGCGATTATCGCGAACATGTAATCCAGATTCTGGGTTAAACAAGAGCGGGGGCCTGAGGGTTCCCGTTTTTTTTGCCTCTGCCTGCGGGAGACAACACGATGTTAGCCACCGTCCTTATCGCTGTCGTTGTATTCATCCATCTTTATATTCTTGTGCTGGAAATGTTCCTGTGGAATACCAAAACAGGGCATAAGGCCTTTAATCTGCGTCCTGATTTTGCGCGCGAGACCCGCGTGCTGGCCGCGAATCAGGGGCTGTATAACGGTTTTCTGGCGGCTGGTCTGCTCTGGAGCCTCTGGCTCGGGGAAAAGGGGATTCAGGTGGCCATCTTCTTCCTGGCCTGCGTGCTGATCGCCGGACTCTTTGGCGCAGCCACCGCCAGCCGAAAAATTTTGTATGTACAGGCCGCGCCTGCTCTCGCAGCGCTGCTTGCGTTACTCATCTGAAGCAATGCTTTGGTTGAGATTAGGCGTCCGATATACTGATGGCTTTACCCGTAAAAATTAGCGACGAGACAGTTATGAACAACGATATCCCACTGAAATATTATGACATTGCCGATGAGTACGCGACGGAAGCCGCTGAACAGGTCGCTGAGTCAGAGCGCGACGCGCTGGCACATTATTTCCAGCTGCTGCTCACCCGTTTATCGAATAATGAGGAGATTAGCGAGGAAGCCCAGCAGGAGATGGCCACTGAGGCCGGGATCCGTGCGGGTCGCGTTGATGATATTGCGAACTTCCTCAATCAGTGGGGAAATGAATAGTCTGCTTCAAAAACCGTTATGCTGATGCTTTGCGATACAGCTCAGCATCACGCTATCGGACCACATGCATTTTTTCCGCAGAATATGCGAAGCGGGGGCGTCGATAAACAGCGCGAAAATAACGGTCAGACAAAAGAGTACCACTGGGAATAGTAAGGATAATTTCACGTTTTTAACCAAAATATGAGTGTGCTTCAGGGTAATCTACCGTCTGAATGTGACGACTATATGTTTTTGCGTAAAAAATAGAAATGCCCGACTGGAAAAAAACGGACGCGCAAGGCTTCGGGTTACGGTGCGACCCCGGTGAGTCGCTTCGCCAGCTCGCTCCGGGTGAGCGCTTTTGAAAAATACCATCCCTGAATCAGCGCATCGGGATATCTGCTTGCAATAAAGCGATACTGAATTTCATTTTCCACGCCCTCGAAAACAAGCGTTTTATTCAATCTTGCCAGGGCATCGCAGAAGATTGCAAAGATGTTTTGCTTATAATGCTCGCTGATGCCGTCCACCAGCGACTTATCGATTTTGATTTCATCATATTCAAGCAGCGACAGGCGGGCGAGATTGGAGTTTTGCACGCCAAAATCATCTATTGATATTTTAACGCCGAGCGATTTCAGCTCCTGACAGAATCCCTCGAGGATATCTGCCGTGGAAACGGCTTTTTCGGAGAGTTCGACCTTCATCAGGGAAAGGGGAAGGTGATTGGCAAAACACGCACGACGCAAAATGGTAATGAACTGTCTATCTTCAATTTCCTTGTGCCCAACGTTTATGGAGACTATCAGCTGGTGTTTTATCGCCAGAGGGGCAATTTCGGAAAGGGATTTTTCGATAATATTACTGTAATATTTTTTATACAGACCGATCTTCTTAATTAATGGGATAAACAGCTCCGGAGAGACGTCCCCGTGCTTTTGGTCACGCCATCTCGACAGAACTTCTACACCCACGATTTTTTGATCGTGAATGCGAATAATGGGCTGATAGTTAACGCTTATGGTATTCGTGAGGACGGCTTTTATCAGCGTACGTTCCAGAGAAAAACGGTCTTCATAGATACGGAAGATAAATAACGTTATCGCAATCCAGATAAAACAGAGAATGACCGCGAGAAGCGCAAAGATAAACGGAGGTAACGAGGCCAGCCCGGCGTCGTGATGCTTCACGATGACGCACAGGTCCCAGAAGGCGCTGCACTGTGTCAGGGTCAGGGTAAACAACGTCGAATGCAGCCAGCTCTGCTGATTTAGCTCCGTGGCGGCCGAAAAAAAGACTCTGCCGAAGTCTTTGGTGGTAGCACTGAGCGAATAGCTTGCGGTGACCGGGGTGAATTTATCGTAAGCATAGCGGGAGGTGAAGATAATAATATTATTATGAATTGCCGCATTGCCCGTGAAAAAGTCTTTTCTCGAAAATTGGGCCAGGAGAAAGCCCCTCGGCGTTTTATGCAGTTCTGCAGGAAGTGCAACGGGCGTCGCGAGTTTCCCCCAAAAAGCGGTACAGACTATTTTTCCCTTCTCAATAAAGCCGATATCGGCAAAATAAAGATTATTAAGCTTAATTTGTCTGTAGCGATCGAGGCTGGTTTTATCGCATCCCTGCGTCGTGATGCTTTTGAGACCCAGCGCCACGCTTTGGGACACGTCTTCTGAATAATGTAAAAGGGTACGGGATATTTCACGCTGTTTACTCTTCTGCTGACCGATGATTACAGCATTGACCGCATAAAGAGACAGGAAGACCAGAAGCGTCGAAACGATAGCAATGGCAATGAGCTTTTTCATTTTCCAGATATCCAGTCCGCTCCCTGATTTCACAAATCTTAACACAGCCAGGGCAAGGAACAAGCCTGATAGTCACGTCATGTGAGTAAATGCCGGCAGGTGAACTCATACGAAAGTATCAGTTTTTTAAGACAATTCTCAGCTAAGCTATTTTCATTGTTATATGCAATACCGGGTTAGCACAGGCTCTTCTACCAGAACATCCATGCTTGTTTTTTCTATTAAGGAAAACATCGTGCGCAACGTGATGATCCCTATTCTTAGCGCTCTGTTTCTTTTTCTGAGCGGCATTTTGATTATTAACTGGCAGCTATGGCAGATGGCGAAGCTGAGTAATAGTCATACCGCCACGGCCAGCACCCAAAAAATAGAAAACATTCTGGCTGAAGCCGTCAGTGCGGCCAGCACGGCAAAGCGCGTTGCGGCTCAAGGGTGTACCAGTAGCGGACAGCTGGCGCTGGGGACAGAGGCAGCGCTAAAACCGCATCTGCGCGCCATCATGATCGAGTTGCAGGGTAAAATGATCTGTACTTCCCTTCCCGGGAATGGCGTGTTGATTATTCATCCTGAGACGTTACCTGCCGAAAAATTGATGCTGTTACCCGGCAATCGACTGGTGAACGGCATTCCGGTGCTTATCTTCCAGATGCCCATCGCGGGAGGGCGCGTCATTGTCAGCATCAGTGACGCGCATTTGCAGGACGTCATTGCAAGCGCATCGAACAGCGTGGATCTGGGGCTGGTTGTCGGCGAAAGCATGCTTGTTCGCAACGGCGATGTGAGGGGCTGGAAAGCGGCCTCCTGGACGGGGTCGCTTAAGGCATCAACGCAATTTCCCTTTAGCCTTGCCTGGCAACCTCCTGCCTTTTTCAGCCTGACGCGGCTTTTGCAACAGGGATGGAGCCTGATACTGCTTATTCTCGCGCTATCGGTGGCGGTGGGTATTTTGATCCGCCGATACAAGGGGAAAAGTACCTCATTTGAAGACGATTTGCGTAAAGCGATTTTGCAGGGGGAGATCGAGCCTTATTACCAGCCGATCGTGAACGGCGATACCGGCGGGCTCTACGGCGTTGAGGTCCTGGCAAGATGGAAGCATCCAAAGTCAGGCTTTATCCCGCCGGATGTCTTTATTCCGATTGCTGAACGTAGCGGGTTGATTATTCCGCTGACCAAAGGATTGATGGCGAAAGTGGTGACCCAGCTTAAGCCGCTTTTGCCTAAGCTACCGGACGGGTTTCATATTGGGGTGAACATCAGCGCCAGGCATATTAATGCGCCTTCATTTATCGGTGACTGTCGCGTCTTCGGGAAGGGGTTTCAGGGTAAAGAGGTCAAACTGGTTCTCGAGGTGACCGAGCGTGAACCGCTGGTCGATAATCCTCACCTCGTGGAGAACCTTAACATGCTGCATAACGCCGGCTTTGTTATTGCCCTGGATGATTTTGGTACGGGTTATTCCGGGCTGTCATGCCTTAATGCGCTTGCCATTGATTATATTAAAATTGATAAAAGCTTTGTGAACCGGGTTTCAGAGGAAAAGGACTCAACCATCTTGCTGGACTGCGTCATTGACCTGGCGAAAAAACTCTCATTGCGCATTGTCGCTGAAGGCGTAGAAACAAAAGAGCAACTGGAGTATCTCAACCGTAATGAGATAACCCTGTTACAGGGATATTATTTTGGTAAGCCCGTCTCCTATATCGATTTTATTAAAGTCATTTTATCTAAACCCAGGGAGACCGTTAGTTTGTAAAACGAAATAAAGACGAGCTTCTGTTGTATGCTTAAGTGCAATTCATTTTCCTCTTATCCCGAGCTTTGTTACAGTGACAAGAGTTGTCAGCCAGGGATGTCAGGCGTGATAAGGTGGAAAAGCTCGTGCATGTGAAAAATACTTTTTACACAACAACCATTACCGTCATCATTGTCTCATTGATCATCTCGCTGTCGCTTGCCGTCCAAATTGCCACGTCCAGACAGCAGTCAATTCAGCAAATTAATACCAGCGTTGCTAACCTGAGCCATACCCTTGATGTCTACACCGAGGGGATCATGCGCCAAAGCGAAATGTTAATTACTACCGTTTCCGACATAATCGAAATTTATGGCATGACGCCGCAACAGGCGACCAATATTCAGCGGATGATAAATAATCAGGATAATCTTCTTACCCAGATTAATAATGTGGTTGTTTACGACGCTCAGGGCGATATCTTTACCGCGTTGCACGAAACTTTTACAGGCCCACGCAAAGGATCGGACAGGTCATTTTTTATCTATCACAAGGAAAATAAAAATCAGCAGATTTTTATTGGTGAGCCCGTGGTCAGCAGAACCAATGGCAAATGGGTCATTACCATTAGTCGTCGCCTTGAAACCCACACCGGGGCATTTAACGGTGTCGTGGTGGTGACGCTGGGTATCGAGAATTTTCTCGCGCTTTACGGGCAGATTAATATTGGTCACCTGGGCGTCATTGGCTTAACGACACAATCCGGCGTGCTGCTGGTCCGTCACCCCTTTAAAAATACCTACGTCGGCACGATTTTTTCTGATTCACCCCTCTTCAGGAAATACCTAAAGGTACAAAATACCGGGATAGCCAGTTCCGTCTCGCGGTTTGATAAAATCGAACGCATTTACGCCTATGAGAAAAACCGACGCTACGGGCTGGTGACCACCGTGGCCGTCAGCATTGATGAAGCCCTCGCACCGTGGCGCAAGCAGGCCATTCAGCTGGCGCTGCTCATTTTCGTTTTCACTGCGATACTTATCGTCGCGTCATACTTCCTGTATTCCGACTTATCCAGAAAAACCAGAGATAATAAGGCGCTGAAGATTATCGCTTCCGAGGATGCGTTGACCGGGCTGTACAACCGTCGCATTTTTGATGAAAGAATCCTCTCGGAAATCGCGACTTGTGCCGCGCATGACGCAGCAATTTCGATACTGATTGTGGACGTGGACTACTTCAAAAAATACAACGATAACTACGGCCATCCGGAAGGGGACCGGTGTCTGACGCTGCTGGGAAACAGTCTCAGGGAGAGCCTTACCCGTGATAATCAGATTGTGGCGCGCTACGGCGGAGAGGAGTTTGCGCTGATATTGCCTGATACGGATATTCAGGAGGCGCTTCGACTGGCGCAGACGATTATTCGCAACGTGTTCTCCCTGCAAATCACGCATGATTTTAGCCCCTTCGGGCGGGTGACGGTAAGCGTCGGGATTTCCACCGCGCGTGCGGTCGACATCGCGGGCAGCCAGCAGAATATCATTATTGCCGCTGACCAGGCGCTCTACCAGGCAAAACGCGCAGGACGTAACCGGTACGCGTTTGTTGGGGTATGAACAGAAAAAAAAGCCCACTCAGGAGTGGGCAAGAAATACTGGAAGCAATGTGAGCAATGTCGTACTGAATACCTGAGTGTTACGCTCAACTATTCAGTGTTGAGAAAGATAATCTTTCTCAACAAAAGATGCAACCCCACAGTTTATGCGGCAGGCTCTTTTTGTTGATGAATAATTGCGCACTCTCTCATTGTGATGCCTATCACAAATTTCCTTTCTGAAATCCTGTGCTATTCTTTTTTGTGTCGTTGATTTAATGACAAAAACCATACAGAGAGGAAAGTTATGGGAATTTTATCCTGGATTATCTTTGGGCTTATTGCGGGTATTCTGGCGAAGTGGATCATGCCGGGCAAAGATGGCGGTGGGTTTATCGTCACCGTAATACTGGGTATTATCGGCGCGGTAGTCGGCGGCTGGATCAGTACGCTGTTCGGTTTTGGCAAAGTCGATGGCTTTAACTTCGGCAGTTTCGCTGTCGCGGTGATTGGTGCGCTGGTTGTTCTGTTTATCTACAGAAAAATCAAAAGCTAAGGCTTACAAGCGTTAAAAAAGGCTGCCAGATGGCGGCCTTTTTACGTAGTGGCGTTTACCACCAGCCAAGCTGCGTGCCGGCAAATGCCGCGATGGCAACGATCAGCATAACGAGGGTCGTTTTTCTCATTTATGCCCCAGGCGCCGCGTAACCACCGACAAAAAACCATGCTAAAAAAATCACCGCCGTTATAAAAATAACGACCGGGAAGAGGATCCCTATTCTCATATCATCACCTGTTTCGGTTTTTGTAACGCCGTAGAGTGTACGGGGTTAATCGATAGTGAGAAAGCGTGTTTTGCTTTTTCCTTTCTTATCCTGATACATCGCGACATCTGCGTCGCGTAATGCGCTGTCCGGATCGGTTATCTGAGGGTCCACTTCGATAACGCCGACGCTGGCTCCGGGGTAAATGAGGTTGACGCTACCCAGCCAGTATTCACCGGCAATACAGGCGCTGAGACGCGTTTTGAGCAGCGTGACCTGCGCGTTATCTCCTTCGCTGTGGGATGTGCTCAACGACGCCACCAGAAACTCATCGCCGCCCAGCCGGCCAATGATATCGTCCTGCTGTTTTTCTTCCGTCAGACGCTTGCCCACTTCAATCAGGAACTGGTCGCCAGCCTCGTGGCCGTAGCGATCGTTAATCAGCTTGAAATCATCCAGATCGATGAACGCGATGACGGTGTTACGTTTAAGGTGACGCGCCAGGGAAAACAGCGTGGTCAGATCTTCAAAAATGGCGCGACGGTTGGGTAAACCGGTAAGGGCATCCGTGTAAGAGTGCGCGATGAGGGCCGCGTTGGCTTCGCGAAGCTGGGTTACCAGCGACTCTTTCTGAATGGACTGGGCAATCAGACCGGCGAATAACTTCAGAACCTGTTCACCGCGCTCGCTAAGCGGCTTTCTGGCCGTGCTGGTGGCACAAAGCGTTCCGTAGAGTGAACCATCCGCAAGATGGACAGGAATACTCATGTAGGTCGTAATGCCGAGCGCTTTCGCCGCCTCGCACTCCGGCCAGCGTTCGGGAACGTCGTTGCTGAATACGGTGTCGCTATCCAGCGCGCGCTTGCACAGTGTTTCATCCCATGGGACGCTCAGCCCCTCAGGAATTGTCATCTGCTTGCTGTTGCGGGCGTAGAGGATATGCTGCAGTCGGGCTTCGATATCTACCTTGGTGAGGTAAGTCGACTCCATGTCAGTCACAATCTCCAGCATCTCCAGCAGCTGGCGAACGAGACCTTCAAGGGATTGTTCAGTGGCGAGGGTTTCTGAAACACGGGCAAGGATAATATCCGACATGACGTAGAATGACTCCCAGGCAGAAGACGTCTGCATCTGCATGTTATGCTGAATTTTTAGACTTCAGGCATAGTAAAACATGAATATAAAAAATTTAATATATGCAGGGAGAGGGCAGCAGCAGAGAAAAAAAGGCCCCGTTGTTGAGACCGGGGCAAAGACATCTTGATTACGGAATGATGTTCTCTGGTCATATCGAGAACATGCCACACTATAGTGTTGAAAAGTGCAGTTAAAATGGAGAAATCATGGAGAAAGGGGCGATGACCCGTTAACCTTAGATTGTCATGATGTCACAAGGATCAATGAGATGAGATTTCTGCTTCTGGCGCTTCCCCTGGCTGCCTGCACCGCGAAAACAACCCCACCCGATGCGCCGAAACCACCGCACGCTATCGGTATGGCGAACCCGGCCTCCGTGTACTGCCTGGAGAAAGGTGGGGAACAGATCCCGGTTCAAAGCCCGCAGGGCGTACGCACGGAGTGCAAACTACCGGGGGGCGAAGTGATTGATGAATGGACGCTCTACCGTCGCGATCGTCCGCAACCTGCCAGGTGACAGACCTATATTGCCTGCGATACACTTCTCTTTAGGATTATTCTTAGCCAGTCCCTGGCTATCGTTACCTTGAGAGAAGTATGTTTCAGCTTAAACCGGGCAGCATGGCGATGATCATCGGTGCCCGCACGGCGTCAGGCCGTCGCAATATTGGTAAATCTGTTGAGCTGTTTGGCCTGTGTCAGCCCGGCCTGCGTTTCGTTAACCCGGTCAACGGCGTGATGACGCAATTACCCGCTACCGCCGATCGCGCGCTTTGGCTGGTGACGGGTGATGTTTACGCCTTTGACAATCAGCACGGCTTTGCCTTTGTCCGCGCCGAACATCTGATGCCGCTCACCCCCGATGAAGCGCCGCAAATGCTTGACGAGCTGGCGATCGGCTGATCAGAGATGGCGTAGCCAGTCGGCTAATACCTGGGCGTGATTTTGCTTCGTGTCTTTGGCAGCAAAGAGCAGGGTGACGGTCTGCCTGTTCGCCAGCGTCGCCAGACGCATTCCCTCGTCAGCATGCTGCGCCAGCTCTTCCCGATAAGCCTTGCTGAAGGCGGCGAAATCAATGGTTTCGCTATGAAAGGCCTTACGTAATTCATTCGAGGGCGTGAGTGCTTTACACCATTCATCATACGCGAGGTCCGTTTTTTTAACCCCGCGCGGCCACAGCTTGTCCACCAGCACCCGATAGCCGTCGCCCGGACCAGCCTGCTCGTATACGCGTTTGCATTGAATCATAATTCCACCCTCCCAATTTAAGGTATTGTGATAATTGCAGAAGATCGGTAGTCTGAGGTTCCTTATGTTATCTGATAATACTCTGGCATAAGGAACCTTTCATGGAACACCTCCCGGTTAAAACGACGCTGCGCATTGCGCTGGTTGGCGATTACAATCCCAGTGTTATTGCGCATCAGGCGATCCCGCTGGCGATTGACGACGCCGCCGCAGTCCTTGACCTCACCGCCGATTACGACTGGCTTGCCACCACGGAGCTGACAAGCCCTGAAGATCTGGTGGGCTACGATGCCATCTGGCTGGTGCCTGCCAGCCCCTATAAAAACACCGAGGCCGCCTTTATCGCCGCGCGCTACGCGCGTGAAAACGGCGTACCGTTCCTGGGCACCTGCGGTGGATTCCAGCACGCGCTGATTGAGTATGCCCGCAATGTGTTGGGCTGGGCCGATGCGGCACATGCCGAGACGGATACAGAAGGCACCATGGTGATTGCGCCGCTGACCTGCTCGCTGGTGGAAAAAACCGATGCCATTGAGCTGCGCAAAAATACGCTGATCGCGAAAGCGTACGGCAAGCCGGAAATTGAAGAGGGCTATCACTGTAACTATGGCGTGTCGCCGGCGTTTGCACAGGCGCTGGAAAGCGGTGACATGCACGTTACGGGCTGGGACGAACAGGGGGAAATTCGCGCCGCAGAACTGGTCACGCACCCGTTCTTCGTGATCACCTTATTCCAGCATGAGCGTGCCGCGCTGGAAGGCCGTCCGGTCGTGCTGGTGCAGGCGATGCTGCGCGCGGCTCGCGGGTAGGAAAAGGCAGACCCGATGGTCTGCCACAGTCTCTAACGGGGCGCGATCTCCCGGTCTCGCCCGGCAAGCACGCCGCAGAGCGCCATTATCACGGCGGCCAGAGCGCAGCCCAGAAGCGGGATTTGCCAATTTCCCGCGCTATCGTGAATTTTCCCCATCAGCGGAGGGCCGCAGGCGGCGAGCAGATAGCCAATCGACTGCGCCATGCCGGACAGCGCCGCAGCCTGGTGCGCGGAGCTGGCGCGCAGACCGATGAACGTCAGGCCGAGGATCATCGTTGCTCCAGAGCCAAAGCCAAACACCAGCGTCCACATCACCGCCATGTCAGGCATAAACCATAGCCCCGCCGCGCTTACCGCGCACATCAGCGCCACCGCGCCGGCGATCCCCCGCTGGTCTTTCAGACGGTGGAGGATCAGCGGAACGGCAAGCCCCGGCACGGCCGTGGCCAGCTGCAACAGCCCGTGCACCGAGCCGGCCTGCGCTTCGCTGTAGCCGTGGCTGAGCAATATCGCCGGCAGCCAGCCGATGATGACGTAGTAAATCAGCGAGTTAATCCCCAAAAAGAGCGTTACCTGCCAGGCGAGGGCCGAGCGCCAGATGGCGCGGTTATGCAGCGCGCCAGCGCCCGTTACCGTCGCAACGTGTTTCTGGCGCCACTGCGGCAGCCAGAGCAGCAGCGCGACCAGCGGAAACGCCATCAGCATCAGCAGCGCGCCATGCCAGCCCGCGCTACCCTGCGCCAGGGGAACAATCATCGCTGAGCCAAACGCCGCCGAGACGCCCATCGTCAGAGAATAGGCCCCGGTGAGTCGGGCTACCAGGCCCGGGAAGTCACGCTTAATTAATCCGGGTAACAGCACGTTCCCGAGCGCAATTCCGCAGCCGATGACCGCGGTTCCTATGAAAAGCAGCGCGGCGGAAGGCAGCGAGCGAAGTGCAATTCCGGCGCAAATCAGCAGCAGGGCGACAAACAGGCTGCGCTCCATGCCGATACGTCGGGCAACGCCTGCGGCGAGCGGCGAGACAAGGGCGAAAGCCAGCAGGGGCAGGGTAGTCAGCAGACCGGTTTGCGCCGTGCTTAAGCCATAATCAAGACGAATAGTGTCGAGCAGCGGAGCTGCGCCGGTAAAGGTGACGCGAAGCGTAGTGGCAATCATCAGGATGCCTGCAATCAACAGCGCGCCGTGTTTTCCTGAGGTGCGAATAGCAGTAGTCATTATGTTCTCATACGTTCAAGCGAGCGCACACAATACCGATTTTCCCGGCGGTTGAAATCAGGCTAAAATGACAGTTTATCGCTAAAATCGGACAAACTGATGATTGGTCTGGGACTGGACGGCTATGATCCCGATAGCCAGCACGACGCGGCCGTCGCATTTCGCATCCGCGTGGTGGCTGAGGAACAGTATATTCCCCGGCATCATCACCGTAAGGGGCAGCTGATTCTGGCCCTCGGCGGCGCGATCACCTGCGAAGTGGAAAATGCCATGCTGATGGTTCCGCCCCAGTACGCCGTCTGGATCCCCGGCCAGATGCCGCACAGCAACAGGGCCACCCCGGGCGCGCAGCTCTGCTTTTTGTTCATTGAACCGGGGGCGGCAAGCTTGCCCGACCGCTGCTGCACCCTGAAAATCTCCCCTCTGGTGCGGGAGCTGATTTTATCCCTGGCGGAAAAATCGCGTGAACAATTCTCTCTTGCGGCCACGTCGCGCCTGGTAGACGTTCTGTTTGACGAGCTGCCGCTCCAGCGTCAGGAGCATCTGCAGCTGCCCGTCTCGCCCCATCCTAAAATTCGGCTGATGAGCGAGAAAATGGCGGAAGAGCCCGCCGCCTGGCAGACGCTGACGCAGTGGGCGAGCCACTTTGCCATGAGCGAACGCAACCTGGCGCGGCTGGTAGTGAAAGAGACCGGCTTAAGCTTTCGCCGCTGGCGTCACCAGCTGCAGCTGATCGTGGCGTTACAGCATTTGATCGGTGGGAAATCGGTACAGCAGGTGGCACAGACACTTGGCTACGACTCTACCACCGCGTTTATCACCATGTTCAGAAAGGGACTGGGCCAGACGCCGGCGCGTTATATGGCCAGCCTGACTACGACTTCCCGATAAACAGAGAGACAAGGCCAGCCGCAATCAGCGGCCCCACAGGAACGCCGCGAAAGAGCGCCACGCCCAGCACGGTGCCCACCAGCAGACCCGCCACCAGCGAGGGCTGGCTGCTCATCAGCGTAACGCCGCGCCCGCCCAGCCACGAAACAAAAATCCCCACCGCGATCGCCACCAGCGATTTCCAGTTTACAAACGAGTGCAGCAGGGTTGAAGCGGGAAGCGTGCCGCTGGCGATGGGCGCCATTACCCCGATGGTTAAAATGATGATCCCGATGGTGAGGCCCTGTTTTTCTATCCACGGGAAGAAGGTATTTAACGGGGTCACGCGAACAATAATCAGCACCAGAATCGAGATGGCGACGGTGGTGTTATGGCTGACAAAGCCGAGCGCGGCGAGTGCCAGAAGAATGAGCAGAGTAGGGTCAAACATAGGGAATCCTTGCCAAAATAATCAACTTGCTTACTGTACGCGCAAACGCGGCGGAGGACAGTTTTAAAAAGATTATATTGCTGTCATAACCTTGTCATTTACGCGGATTAAAACGAAGGCAGATATCGCAAAAGGGGTCGCCATCATGAACGATCACATGTTTGTTGAAACGCTGATTATCTCCTCATCGTTTTTCGCTATTGCCATTATTCTCGTCGCCTCCGTGCTGTTTCTGGAAAGAAAAGGCTGACAGGGGCGTCAGCCATCGCGGTTACGCTTTGTGGAAGGTCACCAGCTCAGGACGGGCGATGCGCAGGTAATCCTGGGTATCCATAATCACGGATTTCTCCAGTAAACCGGCGTTAAAGGCGATTTCGTCAAAGCGCTCGAACAGCAGCGGGTCGGCAACCAGTGCCAAATCAGGATGGAAGCTAAAGGGCGGGATAGCGCCGAAAACGCAGGCGGTCAGGGTATCGACCTCGGCCGGGCTGGCGAGGGAGGCCTTCAGCCCGCCAAAATGGCTGGCAAGCTGGCCCAGGTCGGCCTGCAGATCGGCGGCGAGGATCGCCAGAACGTGTTTTTTTACGCCGTTGCCCTTCACCTTGCAGACCAGGGCTTTGGCGCCTTGCCGCAGATCGGTCCCGCGAATTTCACTTACCGCTTCACATTTCCCGACCGCCGCATGTTCCATAACGCGAAACCGCGCGCCCTGCTCGGTGAGTAAGGTAATCAGCTGCTGGTGGGTTCCTGCCCCAATAACGTCGTCAGTCATAACGATTTCCCGGTGATAATCCATTTTGCAGGGTTCTACATTAGCACGGGATGAACGAGGTCGAAAGAAAACAGCCAGCGGGTTCGCTGGCTGTTGGATTATGCGTTGCTGGTAGCAGATTGCTTGTGGAACAGCTCCCTGAACACCGGATAAATATCATCCTGGTCACGGATATGCTGCATGGCAAAATTATCGAACATTGCTTGCAGATGTTCATACTCCCGCCACAGGGTCTGGTGCGCGCGACGGGTAATTTCGATATAGCTGTAGTAACGCACCACCGGCAGAATTTTCTTCGCCAGAATCTCGTGACACAGCGGTGAGTCATCGGCCCAGTTGTCGCCATCGGACGCCTGCGCGGCATAAATGTTCCACTGCGCCGGGTCGTAACGCTCTTTCACCACTTCATCCATCAGCTTCAGGGCGCTTGATACGATGGTCCCGCCCGTCTCCTGCGAGTAGAAGAACTCATGTTCATCCACCTCTTTCGCCTGAGTGTGGTGACGAATATAAACCACCTCCACGTTCTTATAGGTTCTGCTCAGGAACAGGTAGAGCAGAATATAAAAACGCTTCGCCATATCCTTCGTGGCCTGGTCCATCGAGCCGGAAACGTCCATCAGACAGAACATCACCGCCTGGCTGGAGGGCTCAGGGCGTTTTTCGTAATTCTTGTAGCGCAGGTCGAAGGTGTCGATAAACGGTACCCGTTCGATCTTCGCTCTTAGTTCCGCAATCTCTTTACGCAGACGCTCCTCTTCCAGCAGTTGCGCCGGTTCCGTGTTTTCCACGACCTTCAGGCTGCTCTCCAGCTCGCGCAGTTCGCGCCGTTTGCCCGCCGTCATGGCCGTTCGTCGCGCCAGCGAATTCTGCAACGAACGCACGACGCTGATATTGGCGGGCACGCCGTTGGCGGTATAGCCCGCGCGATGGGTTTTGTATTCATTAAGCTGACGATGCTGATTCTTTTTCAGATTCGGCAGCGCCAGGTCTTCAAACAGCAGGTCGAGATATTCGTCTTTCGAAATCTGGAAGACAAATTCGTCCTGACCTTCACCGTCCTGGCTGGCCTGTCCCTGACCGCTTCCTGAACCACCGCCGCCGCCCTGAGGACGCTCAATTCTGTCGTTCTGAACGAAGTGGTCATTACCTGGGTGTACGCGATGGCGCAGGCCGCCTCGCCCCTGATGAAACATCGGTTCGCTGATGTCATCGGTGGGGATGGAGACAGACTCGCCGCTGTCGACGTCGGTCACCGAGCGTTTGTTGATGGCCTCGGAGATAGACTGTTTAATTTGCGCTTTATAACGACGCAAGAAGCGCTGGCGGTTCACCGTGCTCTTGTTTTTGCCGTTAAGACGCCGGTCAATAAACCAGGTCATATACCCCCCGTACTGCATTTGCCAACTTGCATTTTGTAGGCCCGGTCAGCGCTAACCGCCACCGGGCACTTGTTTTTAAGACGATTTACGCACGCGCAGATACCATTCGCAGAGCAGACGGACCTGCTTGCGGGTGTAGCCTTTTTCCATCATACGGTCGACAAAGTCGTCGTGTTTTTTCTGCTCATCGGTTGAGGTTTTGGCGTTAAACGAGATCACCGGCAGCAGCTCTTCGGTATTGGAGAACATTTTCTTCTCAATGACCGTGCGCAGTTTCTCGTAGCTGGTCCAGTTCGGATTGCGCCCGTTGTTATGCGCTCTGGCGCGCAGGACGAAGTTCACAATCTCGTTACGGAAGTCTTTCGGGTTGCTGATCCCGGCAGGCTTCTCGATTTTTTCCAGCTCCGCGTTCAGGGATTCACGGTCAAACAGCTGGCCGGTATCCGGGTCCCGGTACTCCTGATCCTGGATCCAGAAGTCAGCATAGGTGACATAACGGTCGAAAATGTTCTGCCCGTATTCTGAATAGGATTCCAGGTAGGCCGTCTGGATCTCTTTGCCAATGAACTCGGCGTATTTCGGGATCAGGTAACCTTTGAGGAACTCAAGGTAGCGTTCAGCCTGCTCCTGCGGGAACTGCTCGCGTTCGATTTGCTGCTCCAGCACGTAGAACAGATGAACCGGGTTGGCCGCCACTTCCGCATGGTCGAAGTTAAAGACGCGGGAGAGGATCTTAAACGCGAAACGCGTGGACAGACCGTTCATCCCCTCATCAACCCCGGCATAGTCGCGGTATTCCTGATACGACTTCGCTTTCGGGTCGGTATCTTTCAGGCTTTCACCGTCATAGACGCGCATTTTCGAATAGATGCTGGAGTTTTCCGGCTCTTTCAGACGCGAAAGGATGGAGAAGCGCGACAGCGTTTCCAGCGTGCCGGGCGCGCAGGGAGCGTGCACCAGCTCGCTGTGGTTAAGCAGTTTCTCGTAAATTTTGATCTCTTCGGAGATCCGCAGGCAATAAGGCACCTTGACGATGTACACGCGGTCAAGGAAGGCCTCATTGTTTTTGTTATTACGGAAGGTCACCCATTCAGATTCGTTCGAGTGGGCGAGAATAATCCCGTTAAACGGCAGGGCGGAGATACCTTCCGTCCCGTTGTAGTTGCCTTCCTGGGTAGCCGTCAGCAGAGGATGCAGCACTTTAATCGGTGCTTTAAACATCTCGACGAATTCCATAATCCCCTGGTTCGCACGGCACAGCGCGCCTGAGTAACCGTAGGCATCCGGATCGTTTTGCGCGAAGTTTTCCAGCTTACGGATATCGACTTTACCTACCAGCGCCGAGATATCCTGGTTGTTCTCATCACCGGGTTCTGTTTTGGCGATGGCGATCTGCTCAAGGATAGACGGCCAGACCTTCACCACGCGGAATTTGGTGATGTCGCCACCAAACTCGTGCAGGCGTTTTGCCGCCCACGGCGACATGATGGTGCCGAGGTAGCGACGCGGGATGCCATACTCTTTATCCAGAATCTGCGCGTCTTCCTGCGGATTGAACAGGCACAGCGGATGGTCGTTCACCGGGCTGCGTTCACCGTTGGCGCTCAGCACATAAATAGGAACGCGCTGCATCAGCGACTTCAGGCGTTCAGCCAGCGATGATTTACCGCCACCCACCGGGCCGAGTAAATAGAGGATCTGTTTCTTCTCTTCCAGACCCTGAGCGGCATGCTTCAGATAGGAGACAATCTGTTCAATGGCATCTTCCATACCATAGAACTCTTCAAACGCCGGGTATCGGGCGACCACCCGATTCGAAAAGAGACGGGAAAGCCGAGGCTCCAGGGCAGTGTCAACCATGTTTGGCTCACCAATAGCCATCAATAGCCGTTCTGCCGCATTGGCATAGGCACTGCGATCTTGCCGACAGATGGTAAGAAACTCCTGCAGTGTGAACTCTTCGTCCTTGGCAGCTTCATAGCGCTGGCGATAGTGATCGAATATATTCATGGCATGCCGTCCTTTCGTTTTTTAGCACAGGATAAGAGCCGTTCGTATGAGTAGTGGAGGCTCCCGGAAGAGAATCTCTCGCACCTCACTGCCAGAGCAGCAACCTGTGTGCCAGGTCAGACGCTAAGAACCGCAGGGTGTTCAGGAAAACTCTTCTTAAATTAAAGCGTAGATGGCATTTGCAAAACTTGCATGCCCAGAAAATCTACTTTCAATGACATATCAATAACTCATCCAAAAATTTCCACTGTCGTTATAAGACAAATGCACGTTTTTCATTCAGTGGTCATATAAATGAAAGCGTGTTGTCATCTGAAAAGTTAAAAATAACGGGTTAATTAGACTGATTAGCAGGCAAAAAATTTTGGGATGTACGGGAATGGCGGTTACACTTCATCCGCTGATTATTTGACTACAGGAAAGAATGGATTGTGACCAAACTCAAACTTCTGGCATTAGGCATCCTTGCCGCGACCGCAGTGAACACCGCGCAGGCGGAAAGTCAGTGGACGGTTGGCGCGGGTGTTGGCGTCATTAACAGCCCGTATAAACAGTATGACCGTGATGTTTATCCTGTTCCCGTTATCACCTATGAAGGCGACAACGTCTGGTTCCGCGGGCTCGGCGGCGGCTACTATCTCTGGAACGATAAGGCCGATAAGCTCTCCATCATGGCCTACTACGACCCAACGCACTTCAAGCCGGGTGACAGCGACAGCCATGCGCTTCGCCAGCTCGACAAGCGTAAAAGCACCATGATGGCCGGGCTCTCTTATGTACATAACACCGAGTATGGCTTCCTGCGTACGGCACTGGCGGGTGACACGCTGGATAACAGCAACGGCTTTATCTGGGATCTGGCGTGGTTGTACCGCTACACCAACGGTGGGCTCACCCTGACGCCGGGTATCGGTGTGCAGTACAACAGCGAGAACTACAACGATTACTACTACGGCGTCTCTAAAAACGAGTCCCGCCGCAGTGGTCTGAAAAGCTACAGTGCAGATGACGGCTGGGATCCTTACCTGGAGCTGACCGCGAGCTACAACTTCCTCGGTGACTGGAGCGTGTACGGTACCGGCCGCTATGAGCGTCTGAGCGACGAAGTGAAGGATAGCCCGATGGTCGATAAGTCCTGGGCAGGCATCTTCTCTGTGGGCGTGAGCTACAAGTTCTGATTGTGCATTAATTCAGTGCAATCTATGCATCAAAACGGGGCGCTTGCGCCCCGTTTGCTTTAGCGTGGTGCAGTGAATTTATCGCTTAACAATGCGAATCGTCTGCCCTAAACGAGACGGTTTTTCCTCACTCGCTTTTTGCGGGTTGCTCACGCAAGCGGTTTCCACGCAGACAAACGTTTTGTAGCCATCATCCGTCATGTCGGCCATGCTGACGGACAGCGCAGGGCCCGGGTTCCAGCCCACCACGTCGCTGTGATGATGATGGACCACTTCAATGCCGCGGTTCAGGGCGCCGTCGTGGATCACGCTGCACGCTTCCGGGTGCAGGTAAACGCGGTCGGTACGGTCAGGGAATGCCTGAACGCCGTCGCTCAGTTTGCCTTCTTTCGCGTTATCCACTTTGTCGATATAGGTATCGCCCAGGCCGCTCACCTTCACGGCGCTGATATCACCCACGTTGAAATAGGTGTGCAGGGCAGAGGTGGTTTCGAACTCGCCGTGAGCTTCCAGTTCGATTTCACAGGTTTTACCCAGCTTGAAGCGGGCATAAAGGGTGAAATCGTGCGGCCAGAGGGCGCGGGTTTCATCATTAGCCTGCAGCTCAAAGGTCAGCACTGCGCCGTTGTCATCTTCGTTATGCGCTTTCAGCGTCCACTGCTGGTTACGGGCAAAACCGTGAGACGGCAAACCCGGCTGTGCGGACGGGCCGAACCACGGCCAGCAGATCGGTACGCCACCGCGGATTGCGGCCCCTTTTTTGAAGGAGGTCGCATCGCTCAGCCATAAGCCTTCTGCTTCGCCTTCCGGTTTCCAGGAGAGCAGGTGGGCGCCGTTGAGCGCTACGGAGGCTTTAACGCGTGGGTGGTCAACGACGATAATATCAGCACCGTCAATCTGACGGCGGGAGAGCACAGGGGTAAGTTGTTCGACTACCGGAAGTGCAAAAATTTTATGAGTCATTAAGCAATCCTCTGTCTAAAAACAATAAAAAAGGCGACCGAAGTCGCCTTTTTGGATCAAACACTCATCTCAACTTATTTGGAGATGTGAGCGATCAGGTCCAGTACTTTGTTAGAGTAGCCGGTTTCGTTGTCGTACCAGGAAACCAGTTTCACGAAGTTGTCGTTCAGTGCGATACCTGCTTTAGCATCGAATACTGAAGTACAGATTTCGCCGTTGAAATCGGTAGATACAACGTCGTCTTCGGTGTAGCCCAGAACGCCTTTCATTGCGCCTTCGGAAGCAGCTTTGATTGCTTTCTTAATTTCTTCATAAGAAGCAGCTTTTTCCAGACGAACGGTCAGGTCAACAACGGATACGTTAGGAGTTGGAACGCGGAACGCCATACCAGTCAGTTTGCCATTCAGTTCTGGCAGTACTTTACCTACAGCTTTAGCAGCACCGGTAGAGGATGGGATGATGTTCTGAGCCGCGCCACGGCCGCCGCGCCAGTCTTTGTGAGACGGGCCATCAACGGTTTTCTGAGTAGCGGTAGTCGCGTGAACGGTAGTCATCAGACCTTCGATGATGCCGAAGTTGTCGTTGATAACTTTAGCCAGCGGTGCCAGGCAGTTGGTGGTGCAGGATGCGTTAGACACGATATCCTGGCCAGCGTAAGTTTCGAAGTTTGCACCACGAACGAACATTGGGGTGTTGTCTTTGGAAGGACCAGTCAGAACAACTTTCTTCGCACCTGCGGTGATGTGTTTACGCGCAGTTTCGTCGGTCAGGAAGATACCGGTTGCTTCAGCAACAACGTCAACACCGATTTCGTTCCATTTCAGGTTAGCTGGGTCTTTTTCAGCAGTAACGCGGATGGTTTTGCCATTAACAACCAGGTGGCCGTCTTTCACTTCAACGGTGCCGTCGAAACGACCGTGAGTTGAGTCGTACTTCAGCATGTACGCCATGTATTCAGCGTCCAGGAGATCGTTGATACCAACGATTTCGATGTCAGAACGTTTCTGAGCAGCACGGAAAACAATACGGCCGATACGGCCAAAACCGTTGATACCTACTTTGATAGTCATATATTCCACCAGCTATTTGTTAGTGAATAAAAGGTTGCCTGTAAAATTACAAAAACCTTACGCAGCGTCAAGCGGAATCGTGTCAATCATTGCGACAAATCAATCCTGTGACTAACGTTTGTGCGACTGACTCGCCTCACTTTCCCTTTGAGCTTGCACCCATATGGGGGCTGAGCCGGGATTTTAAAGTCCTCGCAGGATAAAAATGTGAACGTGATCACAATTGCCTGACCGCTTATTCGCGACACATAAGTTTAGATCAAAAGTGCACGCAAGGGTGTTAATGTTTTGTTAGAATCCGGGTTGAAAGATGTCTGTTTCTACAGCGAGATGTAAGCATATGTCGAACCAACGTAACCCTGACGATTTGAAAAAAAACCTCACAGAAATGCAGTTTTACGTGACGCAGAATCACGGAACGGAACCGCCGTTCACCGGGCGTTTACTGCACAACAAGCGAGACGGCGTCTACCACTGCCTGGTCTGCGATGCGCCTCTGTTCAATTCACAAACGAAATTTGATTCTGGCTGCGGCTGGCCGAGTTTCTACGAGCCGGTGAGCGATGAGGCCATCCGCTACCTGACCGACTCGTCGCACGGCATGGTGCGTACGGAAATTCGCTGCGGCAACTGCGATGCGCACCTTGGGCACGTCTTCCCGGATGGCCCCCAGCCTACGGGCGAGCGTTTCTGCGTAAATTCAGCCTCAATGAGCTTCACCGATGATGAAAACGGTGACCAGATTAAGGGTTGAAAAAACGATTCAGCAAATTATTCCTTTGAAAGGGCGCGAGAGTGAATATTGATGACATGATTAGCGGCATGACGCCGGAGATTTATCAGCGTCTGGTGACCGCCGTAGAACTGGGAAAATGGCCCGACGGCGTTGCGCTGACGCCGGAGCAAAAAGAGAACAGTTTGCAGCTGGTGATGCTGTGGCAGGCGCGCAATAACACCGACGCGCAGCACATGACGATCGACACCAAAGGCCAGATGGTCATGAAGAGCAAGCGCGAGCTGAAAGAAGACTTTGGCATCACGCCGAAGCCGATTGCGACGATGAAAATGCAATAACGGTGCAGGTTGATACCCTCTCCCACAGGGAGAGGGCGTAAAAGACTACGCCTGTGTTTCCAGCCAGTCTTCGAGCGTATACAGCGTTGCGCCTTCCGCAGCCATATCCATAAACGCCTGAGCGCTGTCCTGCGGGTGAATGTTTACCCCGCGGCAGCCGTCGGTGATGACGCTGACGGTATACCCCAACTGGAGCGCGTCCAGCACGGTAAACTTCACGCAGTAATCCGTCGCCAGGCCCAGCACGATCAGCTCCGTGATTTCATGGTGGCGTAACCACGCGTCCAGCGCCGTTTTCTGGCGATGCCCGTTATCAAAAAACGCGCTATAGCTGTCGATAGCCGGGTTTTCACCTTTATGGAACACCGCGTCGATGGCTTTCTGGTTCAGGAGCGGATGCAGCTCCGCGCCTTCCGTCTGCTGTACGCAGTGATCCGGCCAGAAGGTTTGCGCCAGCCCGTCGAGTTCTCCCTGAGTGAAAGGCTCGACGTCGTGCTGGCTGGCAAAGCTGCCGTGGTTCGCCGGGTGCCAGTCCTGGCTTGCGACAACCGCTTCACCGCGGGCTTTGCACCAGTCAATCAGCGTGTTTGCCACGTCAACGGTGCTGTCACCTTCGGCGACGGCCAGCGCACCGCCCGCGCAGAAATCATTTTGCAAATCGACCAGTAGCAGGGCGCGTTGCTTCATGAGCACTCCTTATTCGTCCGGGGTCAGCTCGCCGCGCAGGTTTTGCATCATCGCGCTGCGAATGGACTGAATGTCCAGATCCTGACTCAGTAAATAGTGAAGTTTAGTCAGCGTTGCCTCAACGGTCATATCGAAGCCGCTGATAACCCCCGCATGTGCCAGCGCGTTACCGGTGGCATAGCCGCCCATGTTGACCTTTCCGGACATACACTGGGTCAGGTTCACGACCACAATTCCGCGCTCGCTGGCTTCCTGAAGCTCTTTCAGGAATTCGCCGTTCTGCGGCGCGTTGCCGACGCCATAGGAGCGCAGAATCAGCGCTTTCACCGGCTGGCGCAGGAAGTTACGCACCACGTCGGCAGAGATACCCGGGTAGATAGTGACCACGCCAATCGGCTGCGGAGTGATCGGATGCACGATCAGCTCGCCGGCGGTGTTCGGCGCAGGCGGCGTGCCCAGACGACGGATATGAATCCCGGCCTCCAGCAGCGGCTGCAGGTTAGGGGAGGCGAAGGCGTCAAAACCGTCAGCATGGGCTTTGGTGGTACGGTTGCCGCGATACAGACGGTTATTGAAGAACAGCGACACTTCGTTGATCGGGTAATTCGCCGCCACGTACAGGGAGTTAAGCAGGTTGATCTGCCCGTCCGAGCGCAGCTCAGCCAGCGGGATTTGCGACCCGGTGACGATAACCGGCTTGCTCAGGTTCTCCAGCATGAAGGAGAGCGCCGAGGCGGTAAACGCCATGGTGTCGGTGCCGTGCAGGATCACAAAGCCGTCGTACTGGTCGTAATGGGCTTTAATGTCATCCGCGATATGCTGCCAGTCTTCCGGCGTCATGTCGGAGGAGTCCATCAGCGGCTCGTATTCGTGGATGGTGAAGTCAGGCATTTCCGGACGGTGGAATTCTGGCATCAGCGCAAGCTGACGCTGAAGGTGGCCGGAGACAGGGATATAGCCGTTTTCAGAGCGCTGCATACCGATGGTACCGCCAGTGTAGGCTACATAAATCGATTTCTTCTGCATGGTAGTGAGTTCTTGTTCTTCAAAGAAAAAAATCCCCTCTTCGCGGGAAGAGGGGACGGTTTTTAACGGACGTTAGCGCAGGTCAGGCAAAACGCGTAACGACTCTGTGGATCGTTAAAGGCCGCAAGCTTGTCGCTTTCCGCCTTCATCGCTTTCGCCGCCGTGGCGACTGGCGCAGGCAGGTAAGCCTGCATCGCCTCCGGCAGCATGGCGCGTACCGAGCCGGACATGCTGTCCATGACCATATCGAAGAACGACGGCTCGTCCTGGTAATACTCGATATGCCACTGCTTGAGCTTCGCCAGCTCGGCGGCTTTCTTCACCGCGTCATCGAAGTCGCCCAGGCTGTCCACCAGACCGTTGCTCTTCGCATCCTGGCCGGTCCAGACGTGTCCCTGTGCGATCTGGTCGATCTGCTCAGGCGTCTTTTTACGCGAGTCCGCCACCAGGGTGATAAAGCGCTTATAGCCGTTCTCAATGCTGAGCTGCATCATCTCAGAGACTTCCGGCGGCAGGGATTTGGTCACCGACACATCCGCCAGCGGAGAGGTGGCCACGCCATCGGTATGCACGCCAAGAGAATCCAGGCTGTTTTCCACGGTGTTGATCACCCCGAAGATGCCAATCGAACCGGTCAGCGTGCTTGGGTTGGCCACGATGTAGTTGGCTGGCGTTGAGATCCAGTAACCCCCGGAGGCGGCCATTCCGCCCATTGATACAACCACCGGCTTGCCGGCGGCACGCGCCGCGGCAAGTTCAGCGCGGATCACCTCGGAGGCGCTGACGCTGCCGCCAGGGCTGTTCACCCGCAGGACAATCGCTTTCACTTTTGGATCCAGGCGAGCATCGCGGATTTGTGACGCGGTAGTATCGCCGCCCACGTTCCCCGGCGTCTCCTGGCCGTCCATGATGGCGCCGTTGGCAAACACCACCGCGACGCTGTCACCGCTGTCATCCGGCTTTTTCGTAGAGTAATCATACATGCTGATGGCGCTGTAATTTTTATCCTCTTTGCTCCAGCCAAACTGCTTGCTCAGGGATTTTTCAATCTCGGCGCTGGTGCCCAGGGCATCAACCAGTTTGTTATCGAGCGCATATTTTGCGGTATCACCGTCAACCTTACGCAGGCCTTCGAGCACGCCCTGTGCGCCAGGGAATGCCTGCTCAGGCGTAATCTGACGGTTAGCGGCAACGGTGCCGAGATAGTTCTGCCACAGCTCGCCAATCCAGCGGCTGTCCGCTTCGCGGGCGGCAGGGGACATATCGTCGCGGATAAACGGCTCGACGGCGGATTTGTACGTGCCGACGCGGAAGACGTGGGTGGTGACCTTCAGCTTGTCGAGCAGGGATTTGTAGTACAGGCCGTTGGTGGCAAACCCGTGCAGATCGACCGTGCCCTGCGGGGAGAGCCAGATCTTATTGGCGAAGCTCGCCAGATAATATTGCCCCTGGCTGTAGCTGTCGCCCACGGCAATCACCGGCTTGCCGCTGTCGCGGAATTCGCGCAGCGCTTTACCGATGTACTGCATTGAAGGCTGATCGCCTCCGGCAAAATCTTTCAGATCCAGCACGATCCCGGTGATGTTCCGGTCGTCTTTGGCCTGGCGGATGGTATCGACGATATCGAACAGGGAGTTTTCCTGCAGACGGTCTGATGTCGCGCCAAACAGCTGGCGGCTGATTGCCCCCAGACGGTTGCTGGCGGACGGTTTATCAACGATAACGCCGGTGATATCGAGTAACAGGGCCCCGCGAGTCGAATGCTGCGCCTGATTCGCGTTGCTGATATGCATCCAGATGCCCGCGCAAACCAGAACCAGCAGGATGAAGAAAATGTTCATCACCAGGTTGCGGACGAAGTTGAGCAGTCGCCACGTCCATTTAAAGAAACCGGCAATGATTCGCCAAAGGGTTCGCATGTATTCTCCCTAACCAGAAAATGACTGTTTCCGTCGCCACTGGACGGTAATGTTGGGTTATCGTAATGACCCAACCGCCACTTGTCAGCAGGAATCGCCTGCCAGGCTGTAACAAAATCTGCCGTCGTGTTAATTTTGTGAGTAAATTTCAAGAAAGGAGTTAACCAATGGACGCACTCGAACTGCTTGTTAACCGCCGTAGCGCTTCCCGTCTGGCCGAACCTGCCCCGGCAGGCGAGCAGCTGGAGAACATTCTGCGTGCCGGCATGCGTGCCCCCGATCACGGCACGCTGCAGCCGTGGCACTTCTTTGTGATTGAAGGCGAAGGCCTCGATCGTTTCAGTCAGCTGCTGGAGCAGGGCGCGGTTGCCGCCGGTCAGGATGAGAAAGGTATCGACAAGGCGCGCAATGCCCCGTTCCGCGCCCCGATGATTATCGCCGTCGTGGCGAAATGCCAGGCTGACCATAAGGTGCCGGTCTGGGAACAGGAAATGTCCGCAGGCTGTGCGGTCATGGCGATGCAAATGGCCGCCGTCGCGCAGGGCTTTAACGGTATCTGGCGTACCGGTGCGCTGACCGAAAGCCCGGCGGTCCGTGACGGTTTTGGCTGCGGTGAGCATGACAAAATTGTCGGTTTCCTCTATCTCGGCACCCCGCAGCTTAAAGCCTCCAGCACCATCAGCATTCCGGACACCACGCCTTTCGTCAGCCATTTCTGATAACGCACCTAAACTGTCTGGATTCTGAGCATCTGCCGCAGAATTCAGACAGTCATACTTACCTCTTTATGGAATGAGCGCTACCATAGCGCGATTGAGATGACAGGAGACGTCCATGAGCGAGCAAACCATTCGTTTAACGCAGTACAGCCACGGAGCCGGTTGCGGTTGTAAAATTTCCCCGAAAGTGCTGGAGACCATCCTGCACAGTGAACAGGCGAAGTTTGTCGACCCGAACCTGCTTGTCGGCAATGAAACGCGTGACGATGCTGCAGTTTATGACTTAGGTAACGGCACCAGCATTATCAGTACTACCGACTTCTTTATGCCGATTGTCGATAACCCGTTCGACTTCGGGCGCATTGCGGCCACCAACGCCATCAGCGATATCTTCGCGATGGGCGGTAAGCCGATCATGGCGATTGCCATTCTGGGCTGGCCGATCAACACCATCCCGCCGGAAGTGGCCCGTGAGGTGATTGATGGCGGACGTTTTGCCTGCCAGCAGGCGGGGATTGCCCTGGCCGGCGGTCACTCTATTGATGCGCCGGAGCCTATCTTTGGCCTGGCCGTTACCGGCGTAGTGCCGACCGAACGCGTGAAGCGCAACAGCACCGCGCAGGCAGGCTGCAAACTGTTCCTCACCAAGCCGCTGGGCATTGGCGTGCTGACCACCGCCGAGAAAAAATCCCTGCTGAAACCGGAGCACAAAGGCCTGGCAACGGAAGTTATGTGCCAGATGAACCTTGCCGGTGCGGCGTTTGCCAATATCGACGGCGTGAAGGCGATGACCGACGTCACCGGTTTTGGTCTGCTGGGACATCTCTCTGAAGTGTGTCAGGGCGCGGGCGTTCAGGCGCAGGTCTGGTATCAGGACGTGCCGAAGCTGCCGGGCGTGGAAGAGTATATTGCTCAGGGCGCGGTCCCGGGCGGTACCCAGCGCAACTTCGCCAGCTACGGTCACCTGATGGGCGAAATGCCTGAGGAGTGGCGCAACCTGCTGTGCGATCCGCAAACCTCCGGCGGCCTGCTGCTGGCGGTCACGCCGGAATCCGAAGCCGAGGTTCAGGCCACTGCCGCCGAGTTCGGCATCACCCTGACGGCGATCGGCGAGCTGGTGACCGCGCGCGGCGGTCGTCCGATGATTGAGATCCGTTAATTCGATGCGGTTGTTTATTGCCGAAAAGCCGAGCCTGGCCCGTGCCATCGCCGACGTGCTGCCTAAGCCGCATCGCAAGGGCGACGGCTTTATCGAATGCGGTAACGGGCAGGTGGTCACCTGGTGTATTGGTCACCTGCTTGAGCAGGCGCAGCCGGACGTTTACGACAGCCGCTACGCCCGCTGGAACCTGAACGATCTGCCCATCGTGCCGGAAAAATGGCGTCTGCAGCCCCGGCCTTCGGTCACCAAACAGCTCAACGTGATCAAGCGTTTCCTGCATGAAGCGGCTGAAATTGTGCACGCGGGTGACCCGGACAGGGAAGGGCAGCTGCTGGTGGATGAGGTGCTGGACTATCTTGAGCTGGCGCCGGAAAAGCGCCAGCAGGTGCAGCGCTGCCTGATTAACGACCTCAACCCGCAGGCCGTCGAGCGGGCGATTTCGCGCCTGCGCGCCAACAGCGAGTTTATTCCGCTGTGCGTCTCGGCTTTAGCCCGCGCCCGCGCCGACTGGCTGTACGGCATCAACATGACCCGCGCCTACACCATCCTCGGGCGCAACGCGGGCTATCAGGGCGTGCTTTCCGTGGGGCGCGTGCAGACGCCGGTGCTGGGGCTGGTCGTGCGTCGTGACGAAGAGATTGAGAACTTCGTCGCCAAAGATTTCTTTGAGGTGAAAGCGCATATCGTCACGCCTAAAGACGAACGCTTTACCGCCGTCTGGCAGCCGAGCGATGCCTGTGAATCGTATCAGGATGAAGAGGGGCGTCTGCTCCATCGTCCTCTGGCGGATCACGTGGTTAACCGCATTACCGGCCAGCCGGCTATCGTCACCAGCTATAACGATAAACGGGAATCAGAACCCGCGCCGCTGCCGTTCTCGCTTTCTGCACTTCAGATTGAGGCGGCCAAAAAGTTTGGCTTGAGCGCGCAGAACGTGCTGGACATCTGCCAGAAGCTCTACGAAACCCACAAGCTCATCACCTACCCGCGTTCGGACAGCCGCTATCTGCCGGAAGAGCACTTTGCCGGTCGCCACTCGGTGATGAACGCCATTAGCGTGCACGCGCCGGATCTGCTCCCGCAGCCGGCGGTGAATCCGGACACCCATAACCGCTGCTGGGACGACAAAAAAGTCGATGCTCACCACGCGATTATCCCGACGGCGCGCGCCAGCAACGTCAACCTGACCGAGAACGAAGCGAAGGTCTATAACCTGATCGCTCGTCAGTACCTGATGCAGTTCTGCCCGGACGCGGTATTCCGTAAGTGCGTGATTGAGCTTGAGATTGCCAAAGGCAAGTTCATCGCCAAAGCGCGTTTCCTCGCGGAAGCGGGCTGGCGCACGCTGCTGGGTAACAAAGAGCGCGACGAAGAGAACGACGGCACGCCGCTGCCGGTGGTCGCTAAAGATGACGAACTGCTGTGCGAGAAGGGCGAAGTGGTTGAACGTCAGACCCAGCCGCCGCGCCATTTCACCGATGCGACGCTGCTGTCGGCGATGACCGGGATCGCCCGGTTTGTGCAGGATAAAGATCTGAAGAAGATCCTGCGCGCCACCGACGGTCTGGGAACGGAAGCGACGCGAGCGGGGATCATCGAGCTGCTCTTTAAGCGTGGCTTCCTGGAGAAAAAGGGACGCTACATCCACTCAACGGAACCGGGCCGGGCGCTGATTCATTCTCTGCCGGAGCTGGCCGCGAGGCCGGACATGACCGCGCACTGGGAATCGGTGCTGACGCAGATCAGCGAGAAGCAGTGCCGCTATCAGGACTTTATGCAGCCGCTGGTCGGGACGCTTTATCAGCTGATCGATCAGGCGCGCAGCACGCCGGTGAAAACGTTCAGAGGGATGGTTGCGCCCGGTGGCGGCGCGAAGAAACCGTTCAAAAAGAAAAAGAGCGCGGCAGCCTCTTAAACCGTAGGTCGGGTAAGGCGCAGCCGCTACCCGGCGAAAAGCAGCTCTGCGGCCTGATACGCCCGGTTTTCTCCCTCTCCCTGTGGGAGAGGGCCGGGGTGAGGGCATCCGGCCGCACGCGATAAATCTTAAATCACACCCTGACCAATCATCGCATCCGCCACCTTCACGAATCCGGCGATATTCGCCCCGCGCACGTAGTTGGTTTGCGACGCCTCGCCGCCGTACTCCACGCAGGCATGGTGAATATCCAGCATGATGTGGTGCAGGCGCGCATCCACTTTTTCCGCCTTCCAGCCGAGACGCGCGGCGTTTTGCGCCATCTCGAGGCCGGAGGTCGCCACGCCGCCCGCGTTAGCGGCCTTGCCCGGCGCAAACAGCACGCCCGCTTCGAGGAACAGGTCCGTCGCGTCGATGGTGGTCGGCATATTCGCCCCTTCGGCCACCGCTTTTACGCCGTTGCTAATCAGGGTACGTGCGGCGTCCGCATCCAGCTCGTTCTGCGTGGCGCACGGCAGGGCGATATCCACCGGCACGCCCCACGGCTGTTTCCCTTCCTGGTAGGTCAGGCCAAGCTCCCGGGCATAATCCGCCACGCGACCGTCGCGGCTGGCTTTGATTTCACACAGGCGCGCCAGCTTCTCTGCCGTGAAGCCCGCTTCATCCACTACCGTGCCGCTGGAGTCAGAGGCGGTCACCACGCGAGCGCCAAGCTGCATCGCTTTCTCAATCGCGTACTGCGCCACGTTACCTGAGCCGGACACCGCGACGCGCATACCTTCAAAGCCTAAACCGTGACGCTTGAGCATCGCCTCGGTGAAGTAAACCAGGCCGTATCCCGTCGCTTCCGGGCGGATCAGGCTCCCGCCAAACGACAGCCCCTTGCCGGTAAAGACGCAGGCGCTGTTGTTGGAGAGCTTTTTCATCATCCCGGCCATAAAGCCCACTTCACGTCCGCCCACGCCGATATCACCGGCAGGAACGTCGGTATCCGGGCCGAGGTGACGGTAGAGTTCGGTCATCAGCGCCTGGCAGAAGCGCATGACTTCGCCTTCGCTTTTGCCTTTCGGGTCGAAATCGCTGCCGCCTTTCCCGCCGCCCATCGGTAGCGTGGTGAGGGCGTTTTTAAAGGTCTGCTCGAAGCCGAGGAATTTCAGAATCGACAGGTTCACGGACGGATGAAAACGCATGCCGCCCTTAAACGGGCCAATGGCCGAGTTAAACTGAACGCGCCACGCGCGGTTAACCTGTACCTGGTTGCGATCGTCAACCCACGTCACGCGGAACTGGATCACGCGCTCTGGCTCGACCAGGCGTTCAAGCAGAGACATCTGGCGATAACGCGGGTTTTGTTCAAGGAAGGGCCACAGGGTGGTCATAACTTCACGCACGGCCTGCGCGAACTCGCTTTGGTGCGGGTCGCGCTGCTGAACATGGGCAAGGAAACTTTCCAGAGAGCGTGTCTGATCCATAGATATAAGAACCTCTTATCGTATTTTATGTGTATTACTTATGCGATTTGTGTTGTTTTTTTGACTATACCACCCGTACCGCTTTGTGAGGCAAGCAGAAATTTATGACGAAAGGGAAATTAATGAGAGGGCGGGCGTCATAACGAAAAGCGATGAAGAGATAAATTAAAGGTTCCGCTCTGGTTTACCGTTATAGTCATTATCAAGGAACTACTGGAAGATGTGTCTATGAAACGTTATCTACTCACCGCGTTATGCGCGATCTTTGCCGCAGGCGTGCAGGCCAACCCCATTCTCCCGGACGTGGAAGTGAATGTGCCGCCGGAAGTGTTTAGCTCCAGCGGCCAGAATCAAACGGTGCAGCCCTGTAATCAGTGCTGTATCTATCAGAATCAGAACTACTCGGAAGGGGCCGTTGTGAAAGCGGACGGCATTCTGCTGCAGTGCCAGCGCGACGAGCGCGCCATCAGCACGAACCCGCTGGTCTGGCGTCGCGTAAAACAATAAAGGCTTCCAGCAGCGGAATATCCGCCGGGGCTAAGTCGTAGCCAAACGCCTCTTCCGGCGTACACCACGCGAGCGCGCTGTGGTAGTGCGCCGTGAGCTCGCCGCGAAAAGCAGGAACGTGCCAGGCATGCAGGTTAATCAACCGCTGCGACACTTCCCGCTGGTGGCTTGCCACGTATTGCCCCGGCAGGGCGTCAATGCCCAACTCTTCACGCAGCTCGCGGATAAGCGCTTCTGGCTGGGTTTCTCCGGCCTCGACTTTACCGCCTGCAAATTCCCACATTTCCGGCTGGTCGGCGTGGGCAGGGCGCTGCGCCAGTAAAATGTTGCCGTCTTTTTCGATGATGGCGGCAACGACATCGAGTGTTTTCAGCATGGTCGTCAATAATTGATAGCGAAAAAAGACATATTATCGTGCCCTTTCTCAGAGTCCAGTAAACAGGAGAATCAGGTGAAAGAGTCCACCGCCTGGGTTGCCCCCCTCGAATCCCTTCCCGCCAGCCTAAAACCGATTGCCGCCATGCAGAAAAAGCACTTTGGCGCGGTGCTGAATCCCACCCGCTGGTGGGGGCGAATGCCGCGTCTGTTCTGGCTGGTGGCGCTGTTTGTCGGCTTTCTGGAGCGTCGTCACGCGCGCCTGACGCCCGCGCTGCGTTCGCTGCTCATGACGCGGGTATCCCAGCTCTGTCACTGCGCTTTCTGTATTGATGCCAACAGCCTGCGGCTGGCCGAGCGCTGCGGCGCGCTGGATAAGGTTCAGGCCGTGAGCGACTGGCAGGATTCCGCCTTGTTTACCGAGCAAGAGCGCGCGGCCCTGGCCTACGCCGAGGCGATGACCGCCACGCCGCCCCGGGCGGATGAGTCAGTCAGAACGGCGCTGAAACGCCACTTCACGGATGATGCCATCACCGAGATGACGGCGCTGATTGCGTTTCAGAATCTCTCCGCCCGCTTTAATGCCGCGCTGGATATTCCGGCGCAGGGGCTGTGCGCCACGTTTAACGAGACTCCTCATGCTTGACCGTCATCTTCATCCGCGGGTAAAGCCCGTTCTGAATCGTCTGGTTTCCGTGCTGGATAAGCCGGGCATCACGCCCGACGGATTGACCCTGACCGGGTTTGTCTTCGGCGTGCTGGCGCTGCCGTTTCTGGCCCTCGGCTGGTATCCGGCGGCGCTGGCCGCCATCGTGCTTAACCGCCTGCTGGATGGTCTGGACGGCGCGCTGGCGCGCCGGAGAGGGCTGACCGATGCGGGGGGATTTCTCGACATCGCGCTCGATTTTCTGTTCTACGCCCTGGTGCCGTTTGGCTTTGCACTTGCGGCTCCGGCAGAGAATGCGCTCGCGGCCGCCTGGCTGCTGTTTGCGTTTATCGGTACCGGCAGCAGCTTTCTGGCGTTTGCGGCGCTGGCCGCAAAGCACGACATCGACAACCCCGGCTATGCGCACAAGTCGTTTTATTACATCGGTGGGTTAACGGAAGGGACGGAGACCATCGCGCTGTTCGTGCTGTGCTGCCTCTTCCCGGCGCACTTTGCGCTGTTCGCGTGGGTATTCGGCGCGCTGTGCTGGCTGACCACCACAACGCGCGTCTGGAGCGGTTATGTAACGCTGAAGTCACTCACCCGTTAGAGAGTACTCTCGGGCCCGCGCTCTCCGGTGGTGACCGGGTTCTGCGGGTGACTGCTCCATTCGTACCAGCCGCCGTCATAGACGGCGACATTCTTCCAGCCCATCGCCCGGGCGTACATAAAGGTTTCTGACGCGCGCCACCCGGTGCCGCAGTAAAACGCGACGTGCTGTTCCGGCAGAATATTCCAGCGCTTCCACTGGGCGGCGATATCGTCCGCGCTGCGCATGGTGCCATCCGGGTTATGGAAATCTTCCATATGGGTCGCGTCGCTGCCCGCATGACCCCAGCGGGCACCGGCTATTTCACCTTTTGGCTTGATGTAGCTGTAGCCGCTGGTTTCGCCGATGAACTCCGGCCAGGAACGAATGCTGACCAGGGCGGCATCCTGACGGTGCAGCATCCCGCGCGCCTGTTCCATATCAACCATCAGCTGCGGCTGGCCGGGGATCGGCGCGCCGAAATCGGGGGCTGGCGTCACTTTCGCGGGCGTGCCGCGCTCAACCGGGAGGCCAGCATCCGACCACGCCTTCCAGCCGCCGTCGAGAATACGCACATCCTTCACGCCGGCATACAGCATGATCTGCGCCACGCGCGCGGCGGCGTAAACGTCACGGCCATACAAAATGACGGTGGTGTCGTGACGGATCCCGTGCCTTGCCAGCATCGCTTTCAGCGCGTCGTCGGAGACTTTATTCCACAGCGGCTCGCTCTCCACCTCGTTGGTGTCGATGTAGCCCGCGCCGGGAATGTGGTTCAGCAGGTAAAACTTCGGTGCGCCCCAGGCGGCTTCAATCACTTTCCAGTCACCCGCCGGCGCGGCGGTCACGGGTTTACCCTGCTGGAGGCGGTGGATCCACTGCGGGTAAACCAGCTGTTCAAAGTGAGGCAGGCGCTGAAGGCGGTCGGGCGTCTGCAGCGCGTCGCTGAGCAGCGAGACGTGGCGGTATCCGGCTTTCTCCAGGCGGGATTTCACCGCCAGGTTATCGTTCTCGTCGCCGTAGAGGGCGATGGCCGTCGCGGGCGTAAGCTGATGCTGTTTTGCCCAGCTCGCAATCTGCTCGTCGCTCATTGCGCCCAGCCAGGCGGCAGCCAGGTTGAGTGCGGTGGGTTCATGTCCTGAGGGGCCGCTGAGGGTTTGCGGCCAGCCGTTATAGAACGCGCTGGGGCGGGTGTCGACAGGCGTGCCGTGCTGCGCCTGAAGCTGGGAGAGCGTCATCGCGTTGGGCATATCAGCCGCCAGAGAGGAAAAGGACGCGAGGCCGCAGAGCAGGGCCAGCGCGGTCAGTTGAGAAACACGTTTCATCGAATAACCTGACGTCAGTAAAAGAGGGGGGCATTGTCGTCTCTCCCGAAACGGAAAACATTGCGTTAGCACATTATTGCCAGCGAGAAATCTCAATCAGCTCGCCGCCGGGCGGAATATCGTCCTCATCGTGCGTGACCAGCACCACCGGGATATTGCGCGCGCGGAGGGCGTCAAAAACCCATGTCCGAAACGTTGTGCGCAGCGTTTTATCGAGACGACTGAACGGTTCGTCCAGCAGCAGCGCCTGCGGCTCTGCGAGCAGGGCGCGCAGCAGGCTGACCCGGGCACGCTCCCCGCCGGAAAGGGTGGCCGGATCGCTGGCGTAATGACCGCTCAGCCCGGCGGAATCCAGCGCCTGCTCGACCGCTTCCCGACGCGCTCTCCCTACGATGCGCTCAGGCAAGGCCAGCAGCAAATTTTGCCCGACGCTGAACGGTTCAAACAGCAGCGCGTCCTGAAAGAGAATGCCCAGCCCGCGGGATTCGACGGGAAGGCCGTCGCAGCGACGCGCGTCGAGCCACAGTTCGCCCCGCGCCTGGAAATCGTCTGACAGCGCGCCGACCATCCACGCAAAAAGGGTCGATTTGCCGCTGCCGGACGGCCCCATCAGGGTAACGATCTCCCCGCGAGGAACGCAAAAATTGACCTCGCGGAAAAGCGGTTCGATGGTGAGATCTTTTACCTTCAGCATTAACGTAATCCTTGACGGTAGCGGCCCGCGAGTCGGGATAACAGGGCGGCAAGACCGAACACCGTGCCCGTGACCAGCAGTAATCCCAGCGCCCTGCTGGCGAGAACGGGGATGCTGCCCCCGCTGCTGAGCGCGACGGTTTCGGTAGTCAGCGTGGCGAAACGCCCCGCGCCAAGCCAGAGCGTCGGCATGTATTGCGCCATGCTGACGGAAAAGCCGGTGGCAAAGGCCAGCAGCGCAGGGCGCACCAGAAGGGGGCATTTCAGCAGTAAGAATATTTTCGCCCGTCGCCAGCCGAGCGTTCTGGCGGTAAGGATAAGCCGGGGATCGATCCGCCGCCAGGCGGGCTGCAGAACCAGCAGCATCCAGGGTAATACCCACAGCAGATGGCTCCAGAGCACGGCGGCATAGTTCCCGTCGAGTCCCAGACGCAATGCAATAAAGTATTGCCCGGTGACGAGCGGCAGCGCAGGAAGGGCGAGCGGTGACCACACCCACGCTGCGCCGCGCTGCGGTCCCCATTCCAGCCAGAGAAAAATGACGATGAGGGCGATCAGGCTCGACAGCAGGCCGAAGGAAAGGCTGGTCCCCACGGGGCCCGCGTCTCCCCCTTCCGCCAGCATCAGCAGTACCGCAGCGCACAGGACGCCGCACGCGGGCAGTAACCCGCTGAATGCCCGCTCAGGCAGGACGAGTGGAGAACGGGGGCGCGTCCCCGCGAGATTCGGGATCGTGCGACGCCATGCTTTCCAGAGGCCGTACCCGAGGGCGGCCAGCGCGGCCAGCAGTACAAGGAGAAGCAGGCACAGCAGCATTCCTTTTGCCTGCTGCTGCGCGTCGCCCTGGCTTAGCCACTGAAAGGCCAGCACGGCCAGGGTGGGCGGGTTGCCGGGCCCGAGAACGATCGCCACGTCCACGACCGAGAGCGACCATGCCAGCACCGCCAGCATCACCGCGCCGAGGACAGGCGCGATCGCCGGGAGGATCAGCCAGCTGAGCGTCTGATAACGCCCGTAGCCAAAGGTTTGCAGGACGATCTTCTGCTGCGCGAGCCGTTGTTCCGGCAGTACGGCGTAAATGGCCCACAGCACGAACGCGCTCTCTTTGACCGCGAGCGTCAGGCCCAGCCCGACGCCGTAGCGGTCAAACGGAGCCGTACAGACGGTACAGAGCTGATAAAACAGACCGCCCTCGGCAAACAGCAGCAACGCGCTGGTGGCGAACGCCACATGGGGGATCGCCAGTAGCCACGGCAGCCGGGTCGTGAGGCGTCGCCAGCGTTGACCGGGCCACAAAAGGCAGACGAAGAAAAGGGCAATCAGCAACGCCCCCAGCGTGGCGATGAGCGTTGAGACCAGCGTGGCGACGGTCGCCTGCGGCAGCTGCGGATCGTTCAGCAGCCGCTGCCAGTTTGTCGCAGAAAGCGCCGGTGCGAAAAGCATCACGCCGGCGGGCAGGATCGGCAGATAAATCACCGCCATCGCCAGCCAGACAAGCCCGCTCAGCGGGTGCCGTAACGACGCAGCCATTCCTGCTCCAGCGCGTTCACCCAGGCGGACTGCGGCTCTGCAAGCACCTGCGGCAGCCCCTTAGGCGTATGGGCCAGCAGCTGTTTCGCTTCCTCTTCGGGCAGCGCTTTCGCATCCAGGACGCTCGGGTCTCCCCAGATGGCCGGGTCGGCCTTGCGGATTTGCGCCTGCGGTGACAGCAGGAAATTAGCGACCACCTTTGCACCCGCGCTCGCGCTGGCATTGGCCGGGATAGCCACAAAATGGACGTTGCCGAGCATCCCGCTCTGGAAACCAAAGCTGTAGCTGTCGGCAGGCAGTTCGCCGCTCGCCACTTTCTGCTGCGCATGAGCCGGGTTAAAGGTCAGCGACAGGTTCAGACTGCCGCTGGCAAGCAGGGCATCCATTCGGGCAGGCGAGGGAGGAAAATCTTTTCCTTCGCGCCACAGCAGCGGGTGCAGCTTATCGAGGTAGGCCCAGAGCGGCGCCGTAACCTCAGCAAACGTTGCATCGGGCGCTTTTTGTAAAGCTTCAGGGCGATCGGTCAGCGTCAGCAGCAGCTGCTCCAGAAAGGCCGTGCCGGTAAAATCGGGCGGGCGGGGATAGCTGACCTTGCCCGGGTGCTGCTGCGCGTACGCAAGCAGCGCCTGAGGATCCTCCGACGGCGTCGGCATGCTGGATTTGCGGGCGATAAAGGTCAGCTGCGCGCCGCCCCACGGGGATTCCGCCCCGTCGGTTGGAATCGCAAAATCTTCCGTGACGGGTTTGCGGGTATCGACATAGCGCCAGTCTGGCAACGTCTGCGCCCATCCGGTTTGCAGCAGGTTCGCCTCTTTTAACGTGCGGAAGTTTTCGCCGTTGACCCACAGCAGGTCAACCGAGCCGTTGGTCTTACGCCCCGCGGCTGCTTCGGTCTGAATACGTTTTACCGCATCGGCGGCATCCGCCAGCGGGACGATTTTTAGGGTAATGGCGTAGTGCGTTTGCATCTCACCGCTGACCCACTCAAGGTAGCGGTTGACCGCCGGATCGCCGCCCCAGGCGTTAAACCAAACGGTCTGGCCTTTGGCCTGCTGTTGGATGGCGTGCCAGCTTTCGGCGGCACACAGGGGGGCTGCCAGCAGCAGACCGGTCAAGAACGCGCAAAAACGCACACGGCGCATAATGCCTCACTTTTTAACAGACGGGAGATAACGGGAAAACAGCCGGCGCGTCGCCAGCGGCAATAACCCCAGTAGTGTAAAGGCGATTAGCATGCCCGGCGACAAAATATCGCGCAGCGACGCCACTTTCCCCAGCTCGCGCCCGGCGTTCAGAAAGACAACCGTCGCGGGCAGCATGGCGACCTGGCTGACCCACCAGTAGCGGCAGACTCCAATGCGGGTCAGCCCCATCAGCAAATTGACCAGGAAAAACGGGAACAGCGGCATCAGGCGCAGGGCAAAAAGATAGCCCGCGCCGTCATGCGCCATACCGGCGTTCACCGTTTTCATCTGCTGAGCAAACCGACGCTGGACCCATTCGCGCAGCAGATATCGGCTGGCGAGCATCGCAAGCGTGGCCCCGAGCGTGGAGGCAAACGAGACCAGCACGGTGCCTTCCCACAGGGGAAATAACGCCCCGCCCAGCAGGGTGAGGATCGCCGCGCCGGGGATCGACAGGGCGGAGACCACCACGTAGAGCGCAAAAAAGATCAGCGCGCTTCGCAGCGGCGCGTGGTCAACATGGGAGAGGAGTGCCTGCTGGTGGGTTTTAATCCCTTCCAGGGAGAGCGTGCCTGGAGGAAGCATGACAAACGTCAGAATAAATGCGCCCAGAAGGGCGCACAGGAAAGCAATTTTTCGAATGTTCACGCGTCATTACAGCTTGAATTTAGCCCACACCGGCGCGTGGTCAGACGGTTTTTCCATGCTGCGGATCTCGTAGTCGATCCCGGTTTCGATGCAGCGCTCTGCCAGCGGCGAACTGGCGAGCAGCAGGTCGATACGCAGGCCGCGGTTGTCGTCAAAACCTTTTGAGCGGTAGTCAAACCACGAGAAGCGATCCTGCGTGTCCGGGTTGGCGGTACGGAAGGTATCCACCAGCCCCCAGTCCAGCAGGCGCTGCATCCACTCGCGCTCTTCCGGCAGGAAGGAGCATTTGCCGGTACGCAGCCAGCGTTTGCGGCTGTCTTCACCGATGCCAATATCCAGATCGGTCGGGCTGATATTCACATCACCCATGATCAGCACCGGATTGTCTTTATTGAGTTCGGTTGTCAGGTAGTTCTGCAGATCCTGATAAAACTTGGCTTTGGCCGGGAATTTGGTCGGATGGTCGCGGCTTTCGCCCTGGGGAAAGTAACCATTAATCACGGTGATGTTCCCCAGCGGGGAAGGCAGCTCCGCCATGATGATGCGGCGCTGTGCTTCTTCGTCATCGCCGGGAAACCCGCGGCGGACTGAAACTGGCGTCTCTTTGGTCAACAGCGCAACGCCGTAATGGCCTTTCTGCCCATGATAGAAGACGTTGTAGCCGAGCTTCGCCACCTCTTCGAGGGGGAACATGTCGTCGTGAACCTTGGTCTCCTGCAGGCCGATCACATCTGGCTGATGTTGTTCAACGATAGCTTCAAGCTGATGGGGGCGGGCGCGCAGGCCGTTGATATTAAAAGAGACAAATTTCATAGTCGCTGCCAGTGCAAGGTGAATAGTGCATGGATGGTAGCAGAATTTGCGTCAACTGTTACCGGGTTCGGCCAATAACTGCGACAGATAATGCCGGTGGTGCAATATTTGCACCATTCTGACGCGCATCGCCCTCAAACAGGGCGTAAATGACCGATAAATTTCGCGAGCGATCACAATTCCAGAATTATATTTGGCCCTTGCATACTCTTTCTGATTTTCATGCGGCAAAGCGCCGCTTGTCGTAAAAATATTCACTTTTTATGCAATAACAGTGAATAACTCCATATTGTAACTTATTGATATTCTGTTACCTCAACCCGTTTATGCAATTTTATCGCTGGCTGGCACGAAGGCTGCAATCTACATTCACAGTGCAAACACTCAATTATTTAACATTCAAATAACTTTTTATTTACCGGATGAGGTCGCTATGTCTCTGTCAATTACGCGTGAAAATTTCGATGAATGGATGATGCCGGTTTACGCTCCGGCGGCTTTTATTCCGGTTCGTGGGGAAGGCTCGCGCCTGTGGGATCAGCAGGGTAAAGAGTATATCGACTTTGCAGGTGGGATTGCGGTCAACGCGCTGGGTCATGCGCACCCTGCGCTGCGTCAGGCGCTGAATGACCAGGCGGCGAAGTTCTGGCATACCGGCAACGGCTTTACTAACGAGCCCGCGCTGCGCCTGGCCAAAAAACTGATCGACGCGACGTTTGCCGAAAAGGTCTTTTTCTGTAACTCGGGGGCGGAAGCCAACGAAGCTGCGCTGAAGCTGGCGCGCAAATATGCGCACGATAAATTTGGTACCCACAAGAGCGGCATCGTGGCGTTTAAAAATGCCTTCCACGGGCGCACGCTCTTTACCGTCAGCGCGGGCGGCCAGCCTTCCTACTCGCAGGATTTCGCACCGCTGCCGCCGGATATCCGTCACGGTGTTTATAACGATCTGCAGTCCGCCAGCGAGCTGATTAACGACACCACCTGCGCGGTGATCGTCGAACCGATGCAGGGCGAGGGCGGCGTGCTTCCGGCGCAAAAAGCCTTCCTGCAGGGGCTGCGCGAGCTGTGCGATCGCCACAACGCGGTACTGATTTTCGACGAAGTCCAGACCGGCGTGGGCCGCACCGGCGAGCTGTATGCCTATATGCACTATGGCGTAACGCCGGATGTGCTTTCGACCGCCAAAGCGCTGGGCGGCGGCTTCCCGATTGGCGCGACGCTGACCACCGATAAATTCGCCAGCGTAATGACCGTAGGTACCCATGGCACCACCTACGGCGGCAACCCGCTGGCAACCGCCGTCGCCGGGCAGGTTCTGGACATCATTAACACGCCTGAGGTGCTGAAAGGCGTTAAGCAGCGTCACGACTGGTTTGTCGAGCGCCTGAATGCCATCAACGGCAAAACGGGGCTGTTTAAAGAAATTCGCGGTCTGGGGCTGTTAATCGGCTGCGAGCTCACCGCCGAGTTTGCCGGAAAAGCTAAACTTATTTCACAGGAAGCGGCAAAAGTGGGCGTGATGGTGCTGATTGCCGGTGCCAACGTGGTGCGTTTTGCGCCGGCGCTGATCGTCAGCGAGGAAGAGGTGCAAACCGGTCTGGACCGTTTTGCGCTGGCGTGTGAAAAAGTGAAATCCGGGGTGTCATCATGATGGTCATCCGTCCCGTTGAGCGCGGCGATCTCGCCGGGCTCATGCAGCTTGCCGGTAAGACGGGAGGCGGGCTGACCTCGCTTCCTGCCGATGAAAAAACGCTGTCGGCGCGCATTGAGCGCGCCCTGCAAACCTGGCAGGGGACGTTGCCAAAAAGCGAACAGGGGTATGTGTTCGTGCTGGAAGACACCGACACGGGGACCGTGGCCGGGATCTGCGCCATTGAAGTGGCCGTCGGGCTTAACGACCCGTGGTACAACTACCGCGTCGGCACCATGGTTCACGCCTCGAAAGAGCTGAACGTCTATAACGCGCTGCCCACGCTGTTCCTCTGTAATGACCACACGGGCGCCAGCGAGCTGTGCACGCTGTTCCTCGACCCGGCGTGGCGCAAAGAGGGCAACGGCTATCTGCTCTCCAAATCGCGCTTTATGTTTATGGCCGCCTTCCGCGATCGCTTTAACGAAAAAGTGGTCGCAGAGATGCGCGGCGTGATCGACGACACCGGCTACTCGCCGTTCTGGGAGAGCCTGGGCGAGCGCTTCTTCTCGATGGAGTTCAGCCGGGCGGACTATCTCTGCGGCACCGGCCAGAAAGCCTTTATCGCCGAACTGATGCCGAAGCATCCTATCTATACCCATTTCCTCAGTCCGGAAGCGCAGGCGGTGATTGGCGAAGTCCATCCGCAAACCGCGCCCGCCCGCGCGGTGCTGGAGAAAGAGGGGTTCCGCTACCGGAACTATGTCGACATCTTTGACGGCGGCCCAACGCTTGAGTGCGATATCGACCGCGTGCGCGCGATCCGTAAAAGCCGTCTGGTTGAGGTCTCTGAAGGTCAGCCCGCGCCGGGTGACTGGCCCGCCTGTCTGGTGTCGAACGAAAATTACGCCAACTTCCGCGCCATGCTGGTGCGTACCAACCCGAAATGTGAACGTCTGGTGCTGACGGCTGCAGAACTGGATGCCCTGAAATGTAACGCCGGCGATACGGTTCGCCTGGTGCGTCTCTGCCCTGAGGAGAAAACAGCATGACATTATGGATTAACGGTGACTGGGTCACGGGCGAAGGCGAAGAGCGCGTAAAGACCAATCCGGTTGGAAAAGAGGTGCTCTGGAAGGGGCATGACGCCAGCGCCGCGCAGGTGGAACAAGCCTGCCGAGCCGCGCGCCGCGCGTTTCCGGCGTGGGCAAAACAGCCTTTCGCCGTGCGCCAGGAAATTGTTGAAAAGTTTGCCGGGCTGCTGGAGGCAAACAAGGCCGAACTGACGCGCATCATCGCGTCTGAAACCAGCAAGCCGCGCTGGGAAGCGACAACCGAAGTGACGGCGATGATCAACAAAATCGCCATTTCGGTGAAGGCGTACCACACCCGCACCGGCGAACAGCACACCGACATGCCGGACGGCGCAGCCACGCTGCGCCACCGTCCCCACGGCGTCCTGGCGGTGTTTGGCCCGTATAACTTCCCGGGGCATCTGCCGAATGGCCATATTGTGCCTGCGCTGCTGGCGGGCAATACCGTCATCTTCAAACCGAGCGAGCTCACGCCATTCACCGGCGAGGCGGTGGTTAAGCTGTGGGAACAGGCCGGCCTGCCGCCGGGCGTGCTGAACCTGGTGCAGGGCGGGCGGGAAACCGGTCAGGCGCTGAGCGCGCTGAGCGATATCGACGGCCTGCTGTTTACCGGCAGCGCCGGTACGGGCTATCAGCTGCACCGCCAGCTGGCAGGGCAGCCGGAGAAAATCCTGGCGCTGGAGATGGGCGGCAACAACCCGCTGATTGTGGAAGACCCTGACGATATCGACGCCGCGGTGCACCTGACGATTCAGTCCGCCTTTATTACCGCCGGACAGCGCTGTACCTGTGCTCGCCGTCTGCTGGTCAAGCGCGGCGCGCAGGGGGATGCCTTCCTGAAGCGTCTGGTAGAAGTGAGCGCGCGTCTGGTGCCTGCCGCATGGGATGCCGAACCGCAGCCGTTTATCGGCGGGCTGATTTCCGAACAGGCCGCGCTGAACGTGCTGAAGGCCTGGCAGGACCACGTCGCGCGCGGCGCGAAAACCCTGCTGGAGCCGAAGCAGGTTCAGCCGGGTAGCTCGCTGCTGACGCCGGGTATTGTAGAGATGAGCGGCGCGAGCAACGTGCCGGATGAAGAGGTCTTTGGCCCGCTGCTGTGCGTCTGGCGTTACGACGATTTCGATGCGGCCATTGCGATGGCGAACAACACCCGCTACGGCCTGTCGAGCGGGCTGATTTCGCCGCATCGCGAGAAGTTTGATCGGCTGCTGCTGGAAGCGCGCGCCGGGATTGTGAACTGGAATAAACCGCTGACCGGGGCCGCGAGCACCGCGCCGTTCGGCGGGGTGGGCGCGTCGGGCAACCATCGCGCCAGCGCGTGGTATGCCGCCGATTACTGCGCGTGGCCGATGGCGAGCCTGGAAACCCCGGCGCTGACGCTGCCGGAGACGCTTAATCCGGGGCTGGATTTTACCGGAGGGGATCGCCATGAAAGCACGTGAGGTTAACTTTGACGGGCTGGTGGGGCTGACGCACCACTATGCCGGTCTCTCTTTTGGTAATGAAGCCTCGACGAAGCACCGTTTTCAGGTTTCCAACCCGAAGCTGGCGGCGAAGCAGGGGCTGCTAAAAATGAAGGCGCTGGCGGATGCCGGTTTCCCACAGGCGGTGATCCCGCCGCAGGAACGCCCGAACGTGGCGGTCCTTCGTCAGCTCGGCTTTAGCGGTACCGATGAGCAGGTCGTCGAAAAAGCGGGTACGCAGACCCCGCACCTGCTCTCCGCGGCAAGCTCCGCCTCCTCTATGTGGGTGGCCAACGCGGGGACCGTCGCGCCGTCAGCCGACACGCTGGATGGCAAAGTTCATCTGACGGTGGCGAACCTGAACAATAAATTCCACCGCGCCACCGAAGCGGAAACCACCGAGCGCGTGCTGCGCGCCATTTTCAACCATGACGCCCATTTTGAGGTGCATCAGGCCCTGCCGCAGGTGGCGATGTTTGGCGACGAAGGCGCGGCCAACCATAACCGCCTGGGGGGCGACTATGGCGACCCGGGCCTGCAGCTGTTTATCTACGGGCGAGAAGAGGGGGGCCACGCCGCGCCAACCCGTTATCCTGCCCGTCAGACGCTGGCGGCGAGCCAGGCGGTTGCCCGACTGAACCAGGTCAATCCTTCCCAGGTGGTTTTTGCCCAGCAAAACCCGCATGTGATTGACCAGGGCGTGTTCCATAACGACGTGATTGCCGTTTCTAACCGCCAGGTGCTGTTCTGCCACGAGCAGGCGTTTGCCCATCAGGAGAAGCTGCTCGCCACGCTGCAGGAGCGCGTGCGCGGCTTTACGCCAATCCAGGTGCCCACGGAGGCGGTGAGCGTGCAGGACGCGGTAGAAACCTATCTGTTCAATAGCCAGCTGCTGAGCCGTGACGATGGCAGCATGATGCTGGTCCTGCCGCAGGAGTCCCGGGATCATAAAGGCGTGTGGCGCTACCTGACGGAGCTGGTCAAGGCCGATAACCCGATTGACGAACTGCGCGTGTTTGATCTGCGCGAAAGCATGGCCAACGGCGGTGGTCCCGCCTGTTTACGTCTGCGCGTGGTCCTGACCCAGGACGAAATGCAGGCGGTGAACCCGGCGGTCATGATGAACGATACGCTCTTTACGCGGCTGAATGACTGGGTCGATCGCTACTATCGCGATCGTCTGACGCAGGCGGATCTGGTTGACCCGCAGCTTCTGCGTGAAGGACGCGAGGCGCTGGATGCGTTATCGACAATCCTGCAGCTGGGATCGGTTTACCCGTTCCAGCGCTAAAGGAGTGGATATGGAAAATTTACTGGCGCTGACCCTGGCCGATGAGACGCCGGAACAGAAAGAGGGGGACGGCCCCTCATTTCGCTGGCGGTGGCTGGGACGCGGGGTGCTTGAGCTGACGCCGACCGTAAAAAGCGATCTCTCGCTGCTGCTTTCAACGGGTATCCACGGGAATGAAACCGCGCCCGTTGAGATTGTTGATCTGCTGCTGCGTGCGCTGTATCGCAATGAGATCGAACTAAAGTGCCGCGTGCTGGTGGTGCTCGGCAATCCCCCTGCGCTGGCGCAAAACAAACGGTATCTGGTGAGCGACATTAACCGCATGTTTGGCGGCCGCTGGTCGCAGTTTCCCCAGAGCGATGAAACGGCGCGGGCAGAGTGGCTGGAGAACGTCGTGACCGCGTTTTTTGCCGCCGCGGGACCGGGGCGCTGGCATCTGGATCTGCATACGGCAATCCGCGCGTCCTACCACGTTCGCTTCGGCGTTCTGCCGCAGCGCAGTCAGCCTTGGGATGAAGCGTTCCTGAGCTGGCTGGGTGACGCCGGGCTGGAGGCGCTGGTATTTCATCAGTCGCCGGGCGGAACGTTTACCCATTTCACCTGTGAACGTTTCGCTGCGCTGTCCTGCACGCTGGAGCTGGGAAAAGCGCTGCCGTTCGGCCAGAACGATCTGAGCCGCTTTGCGCCTACGCATCTCGCCCTTCGGGCGCTGCTGGGAGGAACGGCTCCCGAGCACGCGCATCAGCCCGTTGAGCGGTATCGGGTCGTACAGCAGATCACGCGCCGCAGCGATGCCTTCCAGCTCCATATGGCCGCACACACCCTGAACTTCACCCCGTTCCGCAAAGGGGTGCTGCTGGCTGAGGATGGCGAGGAACGTTACGAGGTGCAGAACACCACCGAGTATGTCTTATTCCCTAACCCTACCGTCGCGTTTGGCCTGCGGGCCGGGCTGATGCTGGAAAAAATATCCTGAGCCTTTCCCCTCTCATCATCCGGGAGGGGGAAGTAAAAAACTTTTCTTAACGATTAAAGCGCTTGTGCTTGTTTTGCAGAATATTCCTGGTGAATTGCTTTATTATTGATCTTCACTTCGCTATACTTCTGCTTAATCTCTTTAAAATCAGCCTGTTAAATATTTTTTGTTGCAACTCTCCACGCTTTATCCTTATTTCCTCCACATTTGGCGAAAATTTGTTTTTTACACTTTCATTGTTTTACCGTTGCTCTGACTAATTGACGATAAACCCCGTAAAGTTAATCTCGTCAACACGGCATAGCGCCGAAGAATAACTGAAAGAAAGGAAATAAATTATGCGTAAGTTTACTGCACTGTTTGTTGCTTCTACCCTGGCTCTGGGCGCTACCAGCATGGCGTTCGCCGCAGATACTGCGACCACTGCACCTACCGTGCCTGCTGAAGGCAAAATGATGATGCATCATAAAGGTCCGGGTATGCACAACGAGATGATGATGTTTAAGGATCTCAACCTGACGGATGCGCAGAAGCAGCAGATCCGCGACATCAGAAAAGCCGAACGCGACCAGATGAAACGTCCTCCGCTTGAAGAGCGTCGTGCGATGCATGACATCATCGCCAGCGACAGCTTCGATAAGGCGAAAGCCGAAGCGCAGATCGACAAAATGGCCGAGCAGCACAAAGCCCGCATGCTGGCTCACATGGAAACCCAGAACAAGATCTACAACATTCTGACCCCGGAACAGAAAAAACAATTTAATGCGAATTTTGAGAAGCGTCTGACAGAACGTCCGGCGATGGAAGGTAAAATGCCAGCACCAACCGAATAATCGGTTCACACTCTTAAGACCGCCGGGATCCTGTCCACAAAAGCGCAACCGCTGTGGACAGGACCGGCGGTTTTTCTTTCCTGCCCTCTTGCCTGCCGCCGCCAGCGCGGTATCCTCCTGTAGTCGCTTCAGAGAATGTTTGCAGAGTCATGGCGTTAGAATTTTTATTAACGTTCCGCTAAGGCCTGCCCGCTCTGCTGCCGATACTGTTTCTGTGAATACCCAACGATAACAAACAAGACAGCAACGATAGCGATATCCTTGCCCTGGCACGGGTTGTGCCATTCAGGAGTGGTGATGGAGTTCTTTGATATCCGTAAGATGCCGGTCAGCCTCTGGCGCAATGGTGCTGGCGAAACGCGTGAGATTTGCTGCTTCCCTCCCGCGACGCGCGATTTTCACTGGCGCGCCAGTATCGCGACGATTGCCAGCAACGGCGAATTCTCCTCGTTTCCCGGTGTTGACCGGGTGATTACCTTGCTGGAAGGGGGAGAGGTGACGCTGGACGCGGGTCAGGCGTTCTCCCATACCCTCAAGCATCATCAGCCCTACAGTTTTGCCGGCGATCTGCCGGTGAAAGCGCTGCTTTCAGATGGGCGGATGGCGATGGACTTTAACATCATGACCCGGCGCGACTGCTGCCGGGCGAAGGTGCGCGTTGCTGACCGAACCTTCACCACCTTTGGCTCACGCGGGGGCGTGGTGTTCGTGCTAAGCGGGGCGTGGCAGCTGGGCGATAAATTGCTGACGGCCGATCAGGGTGCCAGCTGGGAGGAGGGTACCCATACGCTGCGTCTGCTGGAGGCTCAGGGCACCTTATTGTTCAGCGAAATCACGTGGCTGCCGGGTCATTGAGCACAATGATCTCAAACTTTCCCGCCAGGACCGGTTTGCAGAGAATTTTGTAGCCATCGTGGTCAAATCCGGCGGGCGTGCGCAGCAGGGTTGCCGCGTCGTTGATGTCGTCGACGGCGCCCAGCCAGAGCCAGTTGTTGACGATGTGATACTGGGTCATGGCCTCGCCCACTTCTTTTAGCGCAACGGCGCTTTCCCAGGGCCAGCAGTTCACGCTGATGGCCGCCAGACCGGTGAGAAGCCGGGCGTGATGCGCCTCAACGCTCTCTTTCCCGCAGCACGCACCGGCGCAGCGCTTCAGCGCGGATCGAAAACAGGCGCGTCCCCGGGTGGTAGCCTCCAGACCTAAAAGGCTGTAGCAAAGCTGTAAATCGTCCGCCAGCGTCTGCAGCGCCTGGAGCGCGGCGCGTTTATTGGCGAATAGCCCATAGAGATTCGGGGCATGAGAAAAATCGACGTCGCGCGCGTAGACGACCTGCGGCCTGCCATCGTTTATCTGCAGGGAGCAGAGCTGACGGTTGCGGCGCAGGCGCTTATTGAACAGCGGCTGTTGTTCTTTTATCAACCGCGCCTCCAGCAACAGCGCGCCCATTTCTCCCGCCGTCTGGAACCAGGTAATGCGTCGCGACTGGCGCAGCATGGCGGCCTCGTCCGGCGTACGGAGATGGGATAACACCCGACTGCGAATGTTAACGCTCTTGCCGATATAGAGCGGCAGGGTATCGCTTTCACCGTGAAAGATGTACACGCCCGGCTGTTTAGGCAGCGCCTCAAGCCAGGGGCGAAGGTGCTCGGGATATTCGTAGATAGCCGCCGCTTCAAATTCAAGACGCGGGGCGGATTGACGCCTGCTCACATACTGCTCCATATACTGTTCAGGCATACAGTGTAGCAGGAGTGTGATGGTTAAAAAAGAGCCGGGTGGCGGCTACGCCTTACCCGGCCAGGACGTGCGGCCTGGTGCCCTCACCCCAACCCTCTCCCACGGGAGAGGGCGCAAACATTAAAAGCGGTAACCTGGTTACCGCTTTGCTTTATTTTTTCCAGAAGTCGTCAAACACCGTAATGGGCGTATGGCGCTTGTGCTCGGTTTTCAGATACCAGCCCTCGATGATTTTCGCGGTCCGTTCATCCAGCTTTTTGCCTTCCAGATAATCATCGATGTTGTCATAGGTGACGCCAAGGGCCGCTTCATCCGGCAGGGAAGGGCGATCGTCTTCAAGGTCCGCTGTCGGCGCTTTCTTATACAGATGCTCAGGACAGCCCAGCGCGGCCAGCAGCTGCTTACCCTGACGCTTGTTGAGACGGAAGATCGGGTTAATGTCGGTGCCGCCGTCGCCGTATTTGGTGAAGAAACCGGTAATCGCTTCTGCCGCATGGTCGGTGCCGACGACAACGCCTTTGGTCATCCCGGCGATGCTGTACTGCGCTTTCATGCGCTCGCGGGCCTTCTCGTTGCCGCGAACAAAATCGCTCAGCTCAATGCCCGCTTCGCGAAGCGCCTGCTCGCTTGCCAGCACCGAGCCCTTAATATTCACGGTCAGCACGCGGTCAGGCTGAATGAAGGCAATGGCATCCTGGCAATCCTGCTCGTCCGCCTGTACGCCATAAGGAAGACGCACCGCGATAAACTGCAGTTTCTCATCGTCCGTCTCTTCGCGAAGCTCTGAAATCGCCATCTGGCAGAGTTTACCGGTCAGGGTAGAGTCCTGGCCGCCGCTGATGCCCAGCACCAGGGATTTCAGGAAAGCGTTCTTTTTTAAGTACGATTTTAAAAAATCCACGCTGCGGCGGATCTCTTCATGTGCATCTACCGTAGGCTTCGCGCCCAGTGCCTGAATAATCTCTTGTTGCAGAGCCATCACGCCCTCCATATGCAGTACATAAACAGAATGTGTTAGCTGTTAAAACTAACCCTTTGGGCGAGAAACGACAAGGATCACAGTTTCGAGTGCGCTAATTTGCGCCGATTTAGCAGGTTATCGTTGTTTTATTAGAATTTTCCGAAATTCGTCTGGCGTAACTCACAAAGTTGAACAATAGTACTTTTTATCCCATGCTTAGATAACACGCTGATAAACAAGAGGACGGAATATGAACAAGAACGTAGCAGGAATTCTTAGCGCAGCGGCGGTACTGACTATGCTGGCAGGGTGTACGGCTTACGATCGCACTAAGGATCAGTTTACGCAGCCCGTAGTAAAAGACGTTAAAAAAGGGATGACCCGTTCGCAGGTGGCTGCGATTGCCGGTAAACCTTCTTCTGAAGTGACCATGATTCATGCGAAAGGGACCTGCCAGACCTATATCCTGGGTCAACGTGATGGTAAGGCAGAAACCTACTTCGTCGCCCTGGATGATACCGGTCATGTGATCAACTCCGGCTATCAGACCTGTGCTGAATACGATACCGATCCTCAGGCACCTAAGGCGCAGTAACCCTGCTTGCCTGAGGATGTTAACAAACCGGCCCATGGGCCGGTTTTTTTATGCATCAGAAAATCTTATTTCTTTGCGCGAATTATTTGCCCGAAATGTGAAGGGAGTCAACAAGCCAGGTCAATGAGAGACAATTTGAGCCTATCCAGAATTATCCCCTGTCTGTACCATTGCGTATACTCACTCCAACGATAAACAACAGTACGCAAGCTACCTGTCTGCCGGGACAGCGAGTCGAGTGATAGCGCGATGGCAGGTAGTCATACAAGAGGGAAATCACGATGGAAAAGAAACATATCTACCTGTTCTGCTCAGCGGGCATGTCAACGTCGCTTCTGGTGTCAAAGATGCGTGCGCAGGCTGAAAAGTATGAAGTCCCTGTGGTGATTGAAGCGTTTCCAGAGACGCTGGCGGGCGAAAAAGGCCAGACAGCCGATGTTGTTTTACTGGGGCCGCAAATTGCCTATATGTTGCCCGAAATTCAACGACTGTTACCCAATAAACCGGTCGAAGTGATCGACTCGGGGCTGTACGGCAAGATTGATGGTTTAGGTGTTCTTAAAGCTGCTGTTGCAGCCATTAAAAAAGCTGCTAATTAATTTTTATTTTTCCCGTCAAAGAGTTATTTCACACACAATACGCCGTAACATGCGTTACGGCATTTAAGGGTATTTTCCTATGAGTAAAGTCATCGCTTCACTTGAAAAGGTACTCCTTCCTTTTGCTGTTAAAATAGGAAAGCAGCCTCACGTTAACGCCATCAAAAACGGCTTTATTAAATTAATGCCGTTGACGCTGGCCGGGGCCATGTTCGTTTTAATTAACAACGTTTTTCTGAGCTTTGGTGAAGGTTCCTTCTTTTATTCATTAGGAATTCGGTTAGACGCTTCCACAATTGAAACCCTTAATGGTTTTAAAGCCATTGGCGGCAACGTCTATAACGGTACGTTAGGGATTATGTCGTTGATGGCGCCTTTCTTTATTGGGATGGCACTGGCAGAAGAGCGTAAAGTGGATCCGCTGGCTGCCGGGTTATTATCCGTCGCCGCTTTTATGACCGTGACGCCTTACAGCGTGGGCGAAGCCTATGCCGTTGGCGCCAACTGGCTGGGCGGGGCCAACATCATCTCCGGTATTGTTATCGGCCTGGTGGTGGCAGAAATGTTCACCTTTATTATCCGCCGCAACTGGGTTATCCGCCTGCCGGATAGCGTACCGGCTTCCGTTTCTCGTTCATTTTCCGCGTTGATTCCAGGCTTCATTATTCTCTCCATCATGGGGATTATCGCCTGGGCGCTCTCCCACTGGGGCACTAACTTCCACCAGATCATCATGGACTCTATCTCTACGCCGCTGGCGTCGATGGGTGGCGTGGTCGGTTGGGCGTATGTGATTTTCACCTCTCTGCTGTGGTTCTTTGGCGTGCATGGTTCACTGGCACTGGCCGCGCTGGACAGCGGGATTATGACCCCCTGGGCACTGGAAAACGTTGCGCTTTACCAGCAGTACGGCTCCGTTGACGCGGCGCTGGCAGCGGGTAAAACCTTCCATGTGTGGGCGAAGCCGATGCTTGACTCCTATATCTTCCTGGGCGGTACCGGGGCGACCTTGGGTCTGATCATCGCGGTCTTTATTGTCTCTCGTCGTGCTGACTACCGTCAGGTCGCGAAGCTGGCGCTGCCATCAGGCATCTTCCAGATTAACGAACCGATTCTGTTCGGTCTGCCAATCATCATGAACCCGGTAATGTTCATTCCGTTCATCCTGATTCAGCCGCTGCTGGCCGCGATCACCCTGACGGCGTATTACATGGGCATCATTCCACCGGTCACCAACATTGCGCCGTGGACCATGCCGGCGGGCCTGGGCGCCTTCTTCAACACCAACGGTAGCGTCGCGGCCTTCCTGCTGGCGATATTCAACCTCGGGATTGCCACCCTGCTGTACATGCCGTTCGTGGCGATTGCCAACAAAGCCGCCACCATTATTGATGAAGAAGAGAGCGAAGAGGATATTGCCCTCTCACTGAAATTCTAGGATTGACCGGCGCGGGGAAGCCCGCGCCAGCCACAAGGAGCTTAAACATGTTAGATTTGGATAGTATTGTCGCAGACGAAGCCGTCGAGAACGATCTCGAAGAAGTGGTGATGGGGCTTATCATCAACTCCGGACAGGCCCGCAGCCTGGCCTATGCCGCACTGAAGCAGGCCAAGCAGGGAGATTTCGCCGCCGCGAAAACCATGATGGACCAGTCCCGCACGGCGCTGAACGAAGCGCACCTGGTGCAGACAAAGCTGATTGAAGGCGATCAGGGCGAAGGGAAGATGAAGGTCAGCCTGGTGCTGGTCCACGCGCAGGATCACCTGATGACCTCGATGCTGGCGCGTGAGCTGGTGGCGGAGCTTATCGAGCTTCACGAGAAAATGCACTGAGTCGGATTTCGCAGCAGGAGGTCAGCACGATGGAAATTAAAACCGCACTTGAACAGCAGCTGTTTAACGGCAAAAATTTTCACGTGGTTATCTACAACAAGACGGAGAGCGCCAGCGGTCTGCACCAGCATGACTACTACGAGTTCACGATTGTTCTGACCGGCCGCTACTACCAGGAGATCAACGGTAAGCGCGTCCTGCTTGAGCGAGGGGATTTTGTCTTCCTGCCGATGGGGTCTTATCACCAGAGCTTTTACGAATTTGGTGCCACCCGTATTCTGAATGTGGGCGTCAGCAGACGCTTCTTTGAGAAGCACTATCTGCCGCTGGTGCCGTTCTGCTTTGTGGCCTCCCAGGTCTATCGGGTCAAAAACGAGTTTATGACCTGGATTGAAACGGTTATCGCCTCGCTTAACTTCCGCGACAATGAATTTGATGAGTTTATTGAAACGGTGACCTTCTATGTGATGAACCGGCTGCGCCATCATCGTGAGGAGCAGCAGGTGACGGACGATATTCCACAGTGGCTGCGCAGCACCGTTGAGCTGATGCACGATAAAGGCCAGTTCAGCGAAAATGCGCTGGAAAATATGGTGTCACTGTCGGGAAAATCCCAGGAATATCTGACCCGCGCGACGCAGCGCTATTATCGTAAAACACCCGTGCAAATTATTAATGAAATCCGCATTAATTTTGCCAGGAAACAGCTGGAAATTACCAACTACTCTGTCACCGATATTGCGTACGAGTCAGGATACAGCAGTCCCAGCCTGTTTATTAAGACCTTTAAGAAATTGACTTCATTCACACCGAACAGTTACCGGAAGAATTTAACGGTAATTAATTAACTTTCGGCGGATTACCCGCCACAAATATTGCTTTAATGGCTTGCCCAAATAGCGGGAAGAGTACGCTATACCTTGCAGGCGATTAACCTGATACGCTAAGGGAGATATTATGCAGAAGAAATTAAAAGTCGTAACCATTGGTGGCGGCAGCAGCTATACCCCGGAATTACTTGAAGGTTTCCTGAAACGTTATCATGAATTACCGGTCAGCGAATTATGGCTGGTTGACGTTGAGGAAGGTCAGGAAAAGCTGAATATTATTTTCGACCTGTGCAAGCGCATGGTGGAGAAAGCGGGCGTGCCTCTGACCGTGCATAAAACCCTCGATCGCCGTCTGGCGCTGAAAGATGCGGATTTCGTGACCACCCAGCTGCGCGTCGGCCAGCTGAAGGCGCGCGAGCTGGACGAGCGTATTCCGCTGAGCCACGGCTATCTCGGGCAGGAGACCAACGGCGCGGGCGGTCTGTTCAAAGGCCTGCGTACCATCCCGGTCATTTTCGACATCGTCAAAGACGTGCAGGATATCTGCCCGAACGCGTGGGTTATTAACTTCACCAACCCGGCCGGGATGGTGACCGAGGCGGTCTATCGTCATACCGGTTTTAAACGCTTTATCGGCGTCTGTAATATTCCGATTGGTATGAAGATGTTTATCCGCGACGTGCTGGCGCTGAACGACAGCGACGATCTCTCCATCGACCTGTTCGGCCTGAACCACATGGTGTTCATTAAAGACGTTATCGTGAACGGTCAATCGCGCTTTGCCGAACTGCTCGACGGCGTGGCTTCCGGTCGACTGACGGCGGCATCGGTGAAAAACATCTTTGACCTGCCGTTCAGCGAAGGGCTGATCCGCTCGCTGAACCTGCTTCCGTGCTCGTACCTGCTTTACTACTTTAAGCAGAAAGAGATGCTGGCCATCGAAATGGGCGAGTACTATAAGGGCGGCGCGCGCGCGCAGATCGTTCAGAAAGTCGAGAAGCAGCTGTTCGATTTGTATAAAGATCCGAACCTGAACGTTAAACCGAAAGAGCTGGAGCAGCGCGGCGGGGCCTACTACTCCGATGCTGCGTGCGAGGTGATTAACGCCATCTACAACGACAAGCAGGCGGAACACTATGTTAACGTGCCGCACTACGGCCATATCGACAATATCCCGGCGGACTGGGCGGTCGAGATGACCTGCATCCTGGGACGCGAAGGCGCTAAACCGCATCCACGCATCACCCACTTCGATGATAAGGTCATGGGCCTGATCCACACCATCAAAGGCTTTGAAGTGGCGGCAAGCAACGCGGCGCTGAGCGGCGAGCTCAATGACGTGCTGCTGGCGCTGAACCTCAGCCCGCTGGTGCATTCCGACCGCGATGCGGAGCAGCTGGCCGGCGAGATGATCCTGGCGCATGAAAAATGGTTGCCGAACTTTGCCGCCACGATCGAGAAGCTGAAGTTCAAACACCACTGAGAGGACGTACAATGGAAAACCTGCTGATCGTTAATGCTGATGATTTTGGCCTCTCGAAAGGCCAGAACTACGGCATTATTGAAGCCTGTCGCCGGGGTGTTGTGACCTCGACCACGGCACTGGTGAATGGTGAGGCGGTTGAACACGCGGCGCAGCTGAGCCGCGAGGTGCCGGAGCTGGGCGTTGGCATGCATTTTGTGCTGACGCTCGGGATGCCGCTTTCGCCCATGCCCGGCCTGACGCGCGACGGCCAGCTGGGCAAATGGATTTGGGAACAGGCGGAGCAGGGCGCTCTGCCGCTCGAAGAGATTGCCGGCGAGCTGGAGCGTCAGTTCAACCGCTTTATTGACGCGTTTGGAAAGGCGCCGACGCATATCGACAGCCATCACCACGTACACATGATCCCGGCAATTTTCCCGATTGTCGCGGAGTTTGCGCAGCGTAAAGGCGTGGCGATGCGCGTGGATCGGGAGGCGCGCGGCGTGCCCGACTGCGACGTGACCACCACAGAGGGGTTCAGCAGCGCATTTTACGGCGACGAGATCGACGAAGCGCTGTTCCTTAAGGTGCTGGATGATTCCAGCGCGCGGGGGGAACGGTCGCTGGAGATCATGGCGCATCCTGCTTTTGTCGATAACATCGTACGTAAGAGCGCCTACTGCTGGCCGCGCCTGGCGGAGCTGGACGTGCTGACGTCGCCGTCGCTGAAATACGCGATTGCCGAGCGTGGGTATCGGTTGGGGACGTTCGGGGATCTTTGAGATAAAGCCCGGTGGCGAGGTAAAAGCAAAACGGTAACCTGGGTTACCGTTTTTATTGTTTTCTCCCTCTCCCGTGGGAGAGGGGCGGGGTGAGGGTATTTTTTACGCCGGGATTTGGTCAATCTTACTGCTGCGCGACCAGACGCGGTGCGCGGCGAGCAAATCAAACAGCTTCGTCATAAAGGCATCGTCAACGTTGTCGCCCTCGACAATGCCGTCCTCACCCTGATCGGCCACCTTCAGGTGCGCCTTAAACCGTCGCGCGTCGCCGGACAGCGCGATCGGTTTCAGGTGCTTATAGGCTTCCAGCAGATAATACACCGCGTCACCGTTGCTCAGCAGGCTGTCAATGTCTCCGCACGGCACAATCACCGCATCGACGGTCAGCGATGGCGCCCCGGCAAAGGTCGCCGCCACCGGCAGCACGGAGCCGTCATCGGCGGTCACTTCCCCCATGCGGGAATAAAGCAGTTTCGCATGCACGCCCTGGGTCTTCAGCGCCTGCATGATCCCCAGCACGTCGCTGGCGCGGGTTTTGTCGTTCAGCAGGATGGCGACCACGCGGCCTTTAATCGAGCCACCCGGCACGGCATACAGGCTCAGCGACGGATCTTTCTTCACGCCGTTAACCTCTTTAGGCGGGGCAAGGTTGCGCTGCTCGTCGGTCAGCGTAATGCCCAGGTTATCCGCAACGCTCTGGGCGAGCTGAATATCAATGCGCGCCAGCTGATCGACGACCCGCTCGCGGATGTAGGTACGCACCACTTTGCTCAGCTCAAAGCTGAAGCCGCCGATAATGTGCTGTTGCTCAATCGGCGTCTGGCTGTTCCAGAACAGGCGAGGATGGGCGTAATACTCGCCGAACGACGGGCTGCGCTCGCGAATTTTGTTGCCGTCGACACGCTCCTGGTACGATTCGAATCCACCGCGTTTCGGCGCCGGAGGCGTTTCGCGCGGCCAGTTATCGTTGATGGAGTTCGGCTCATAGTTTGCCGGATTGGTATCAATATCCTGACGATGCATCCCGTCGCGCTGGAAGTTATGGTAAGGGCAGGTTGGGCGGTTAATCGGAATTTCGTGGAAGTTCGGCCCGCCCAGACGGCTGATCTGCGTATCGGTATACGAGAACAAGCGACCCTGCAGGAGCGGATCGTTGGTGAAGTCCAGCCCCGGCACGATATGCCCCGGGTGGAATGCGGCCTGTTCGTTTTCGGCAAAGAAATTATCCGGGTTGCGGTTGAGCACCATTTTACCCACCAGCTGAACCGGCACCAGCTCTTCCGGGATCAGCTTCGTCGGGTCAAGCAGGTCGAAATCGAACTTAAATTCGTCCTCTTCCGGAATGAGCTGCAGGCCCAGCTCGTACTCCGGGAAGTCGCCCGCTTCGATAGACTCCCACAGCTCGCGGCGGTGGAAGTCCGGGTCGCGCCCGGTCAGCTTTTGCGCCTCGTCCCACACCAGCGAGGCTTTACCCGCCACCGGCTTCCAGTGGAAACGGACGAACGTGGCTTTACCCTCGGCGTTGATCAGACGGAAGGTATGGATGCCAAAGCCTTCCATGGTGCGATAGCTGCGCGGAATGCCGCGGTCTGACATCGCCCACATCACGTTGTGTAAGGTCTCAGGCTGCAGGGAGACATAGTCCCAAAAGGTGTCGTGCGCGCTTTGTCCCTGCGGTATGGCCCAGTGGGGCTCCGGTTTTACCGCATGGACAAAGTCAGGAAATTTATGCGCATCCTGAATGAAGAACACCGGGGTGTTATTGCCCACCAGATCGAAAATACCCTCTTCGGTATAAAACTTGGTGGCAAAGCCGCGGATATCCCGGACGGTATCTGCCGAACCCGCGCCGCCCTGTACGGTGGAGAAGCGCACAAATACCGGAGTGATTTTGTCCGGATCGGAGAGGAAATCCGCTTTGGTGATCGCTTTCAGACTCTTATAGGGCTGGAAGTAGCCGTGCGCAGCGGAACCTCGCGCGTGGACGATGCGTTCCGGTATCCGCTCGTGGTCGAAATGGGTGATTTTTTCCCGCAGGATAAAGTCTTCCAGCAGGGTTGGCCCGCGCGCGCCTGCGCGAAGGGAGTTCTGATCGTCCGCAATGCGCACGCCCTGATTGGTGGTGAGCGCAAAACCTTCGCCGCCTTTGCGGTGCGGCTCAAGCGATTTCAGCTTCTCGTTTCCCGTCTCCGGCGATTTCATGCTTCCCGGTGCGGTAGGCTGTTCGCCCGGTGCGGAAGGGCCAGGGGAGGGGCGGTGAGAGCCGTCCGCAGGGGCGAGAGAGTCCATACCCGGTTGAGATTCCTCAGTGCCATGAATCGGTGATTGATGAGTTTTATCTTTGTTCGACATTGCACGCTTCTCCTTTATCCATTGCTAAAAACCCTATTAAGGATAGAACAATGTCGCGAGATGGCTCGCGAACTAAGAGTTTTCACATGCCGTCATTAACGAAAGGAGCCATCCCACCCACTCGGAGCGCGACGGAAGGCAGCAGGATCGGCTATCATAGAATTTTCCTGCTTCAAGAATTTGCTTTAGTGAACCAGTCGCTTATGAAACCTCTTCGTCAACAAAACCGCCAGGTTATTAGCTATGTGCCCCGCGTTGAGCCCGCGCCGCCTGACCATGCCCTGAAAGTTGAGGGGTTTCGCGATGTCTGGCAGCTGCGGGGAAAATACGTGGCCTTTGTGCTGATCGGCGAACATTTCCGCCGCTCGCCCACGTTTACGGTGCCGGAATCAGCGCAACGGTGGGCGATGCAGATCCGCCAGGATGAAGAGGTTGAAGAATAACAGCCATAAAAAAACCGCCATCAGGCGGTTTTTTTTATTTCTAAAGTGATTAACGGTGCGCCAGCTCGGCGTCGTCTTCACTTTCCAGAATCGCTTTGTCGGTCTGCTTCAGCCACTGGCTGGTCAGCGTACCGGCGGTCATGGAGCCGCTCACGTTCAGCGCGGTACGGCCCATGTCGATCAGCGGTTCAACGGAGATCAGCAGCGCGACCAGCGTCACGGGCAGACCCAGCGCAGGCAGCACAATCAGCGCGGCGAAGGTTGCGCCACCGCCAACACCCGCAACGCCTGCGGAGCTGACGGTAACAATCCCGACCAGCGTGGCGATCCAGACCGGATCCAGCGGGTTAATCCCAACGGTAGGGGCAACCATCACCGCCAGCATCGCCGGGTACAGACCCGCACAGCCGTTCTGACCAATGGTGGCACCAAAGGAGGCAGAGAAGCTGGCGATGGATTCAGGCACGCCCAGACGACGGGTTTGCGCTTCAACGTTCAGCGGAATAGACGCGGCGCTGGAACGGCTGGTGAAGGCAAAGGTCAGTACCGGCCAGACTTTACGGAAGTATTTCAGCGGGCTGACGCCGTTTACGCCCAGCAGGATGCCGTGCACCACGAACATAATGCCCAGACCCAGATAAGAGGCGACAACGAAGCTGCCCAGCTTAATGATGTCCTGCAGGTTAGAGCCGGCAACCACTTTGGTCATCAGCGCCAGCACGCCGTAAGGCGTCAGCTGCATCACCAGACGCACCAGCTTCATCACCCAGCTTTGCAGGGTATCAATCGCCGTCAGCACGCGTTCGCCTTTAGGCGCGTCGTCTTTCAGAAGCTTCAGCGCCGCTACGCCCAGGAACGCGGCGAAAATAACCACGCTGATGATTGAGGTTGGGCTCGCCCCGGTCAGGTCAGCAAACGGGTTCTTCGGAATGAAGGAGAGCACCATCTGCGGCACGGTCAGGTCAGCCACTTTACCAACGTAGTTGGTTTGAATCGCGGTAAGACGCGCCGTTTCAGCGGTACCCTGAACCAGACCTTCTGCGGTCAGGCCAAACAGGTTGGTGACCAGCACACCCACCAGCGCGGCAATCAGCGTGGTGAACAGCAGCGTACCAATGGTCAGGAAGCTGATTTTTCCCAGCTGGGTCGCGTTATGCAGGCGGGCAACGGCGCTCAGAATAGAGGCGAACACCAGCGGCATAACGATCATCTGCAGCAGCTGAACATAGCCGTTACCGACGATGTTGAACCACTGAATAGAATCTTTCAGAACTGGATTATCGGAACCATAAATTGCCTGTAATGCCAGACCAAATACGACACCCATGGCCAGACCAACCAGCACTTTTTTCGCCAGGCTCCACTGTTTGTGGCGCGCCTGCGCGAGAAGCAATAGCAATACAACGAACACAACGACGTTCGCGATGAGTGGAAAATTCATCCCCGTTCTCCTGATTTATTATTGGGTCGGTTTTTACCGATCCTGTTGGCGGAAGGTTAGCAGAAGTGTGATGTAGCGCTTATATCCAAATGGAATGGGTTATGACAAATAGGATAATTTTGTTGGTTTACTGTTCAATCTGGTGATGAATAAAGCGATTGAACTGAAATTGCAGCGAATTAATCATCTGGGATGACCAGCGAACTGCACTGTTTTCGGGCAATGTTTGCGGCATCCAGACGGCATAAGCAAATAGCGCCATGCACAATACGCGCTCAAGCTGGTTGCCTTTCTGCGGTGCGAGGATCGGAAAACGGAAACGCCAGCGGCAGGGCCACAGCAGCGGCACGCCCGCAGGCGTCAGCATATCGGCGAGAATATGGCTTAAATAGCCCAGCACCATCCCCTGGATGGCATCGGCGGGGACTATCCAGCTTTCGGGCACCTTCAAATAGAAAAGCGTCAGCAGGCCAAACACGGCCAGCAGGCTGTGCGTAAACCCCCGATGGCCGAACGCGCGGGCGATGGGTTTCGACACCCACTTCAGGCGTTGTCCGAGAAAGGACTTGGGGTGGTCAATGTCGGGCAGCAGACAGGTCAATACGGCGGAAGGGACAATATGCCACCAGTCCCCCTGTGCCAGCACGGGGGTGAGTTCAGCGTTTTTGGCAAATACTGCGCACGCAATAGAAAAAAGCAGGTGGCCTTCCGCCGTCATGATAAAACCCACAAAACTGTCAATTCATACAGTATAGGGTTTTTATACAGTAGGCGGAAGAGGTGACGGTGTAACTGTTTGTCACAAACCGGAGAAGGGCGTTAACCGCCCTGCAGATGATGCGCAGTGAGTTCTGCCAGCGAGTTAAGCTTCACGTCGGCGAGGGCAAACCGGGGGTCGTGACGGCCTTCTTCAGCGGGCACCACAATGGAGCGCATCCGTGCAGCCTTCGACGCCACCATACCGTTAACGGAATCTTCCAGCGCAACGCAGTTGAGGGGATCCAGGCCCAGCTTTGCGGCGCAGTCCAGATAAACCTGCGGGTGCGGCTTGCTGTAAGGCAATTTTTCAGCGGACGCCAGCGCGTCAAAACTGTCGCGCAGTTCAAACATCGTGAGCACTTTTTCCAGCATATGTAGCGGTGAAGCCGAGGCCAGTCCGACCTTCAGCCCCTGGGCTTTACACAGCGCGACGGCCTCACGTACGCCGGGCAGCAGCGGCCTGTTCTCTTCCACCAGAGAAATGGCGCGGCTGATAATGCGTGCGGTCACCTCATCGCGATTGGGACCTACCCAAGGCTGTTGGGCAAACCACAGGTCAACCACCATATCGATGCGCAGGCCCAGCGTATCGGGAAGTTCATTACGGCGGCTGATATCCACGCCGAGGCTGGCCATCACATCCAGTTCGGCGCGATCCCACAGCGGTTCGGAATCGATCAGTAATCCATCCATGTCAAAAATTGCGGCAAGAATTTGGCGCGGTGTCGACATCACAACGTCTCCTTATCCAGGGTGTTCGACAGACGATACGTGCTAAGCACACTCTGCAATTTAGCATATTGCTTTTAAAGAGCGGGCGAAATTGATGACCAGCAGGTAGACTTAGGCACAAATAACGCGTCTTTATGAAGAGGAACTGATGACGTATCAACAAGCTGGACGCATTGCGGTCTTAAAACGTATTGCTGGCTGGGTGATTTTTATTCCTGCCGTCATTTCTACGCTGATTTCTGTACTCAAATTTATGTACGACCACAGCGAAAAACAGCCGGGTATCAATGCGGTAATGCTTGATTTCGCTCATGTCATGATTGAGATGATGCGTTTTAATACGCCATTTTTGAATGTCTTCTGGTTTAACTCACCCACCCCGGATTTTCATCAACAGCTGAATATCGGCTTTTGGGTGATATATGCCCTGATCTTTGTCGCGCTGGCATTACAAGCCTCTGGCGCGAGAATGAGTCGCCAGACGCGCTTTTTACGCGAAGGCGTTGAGGATCAGTTGATTCTGGAGCAGGCCAAAGGCCCGGAAGGAATGAGTCGGGAGCAGATTGAATCCCGCATTGTTGTGCCGCGTCACACCATTTTCCTGCAAATTTTCCCGCTCTACATCCTTCCCGTGATTATCATTGTGGCGGGATACTTCTTCTTCTCACTGCTCGGTTTTCTGTAAGCGATAAGGGTGGCGGCAAGGCCACCCGTTATCTTCTCAGGCGGCAAGCATACGCTCGAGTGCCCGCTGCGCGTTAACAAGGTGTTCTCCGCCAAAAAGAATGGCACGGTTCATCAGCGTATAAAGCTGATACACCGGCTGGCGGTCGAGGAAACCGGGCGGGAGGGGGGAAACAGACTGGTATCCGTCGTATATTTGCGGCGGCTGCTCAGGATGAAGTGGCAGCATGGCTAGATCGCACTCTCTGTCACCCCAGTAGCAGGCCGGGTCAAAGATGTACGGGCCGTTGGGACCCAGCGCGCAGTTATTGGACCACAAATCGCCGTGCAGCAGAGACGCCTGAGGCTGGTGGGATGCCAGACGCTGTTGAACATGCTCGACGATGGCGTCGATATTGCCAAACTCCAGCCCTTTCTCGGCGGCCAGCTCAAGCTGCCAGCCAATGCGCTGCTCGGCAAAAAATGTCGACCAGCGACGCTGCCAGGCATTGGGCTGTGGCGTGGTGGAGAGATCGTTGTCAAAGTCGAGACCAAACTGCGGCTGGTCGCTCCATTGATGCAGGCGCGCCAACTGTTGGCCAAGGATGAACGCATTATGGGCATCCAGCGGGCGGGCGGGGAGATATTCCATTACCAGGAAGCTGTAGTCGCGGTCGCTCCCCACGGCCAGAACCTGCGGGACCGTGACCGTTTTACTGCGGGACAACAGCTCCAGCTGGTCGGCTTCGGCGGTAAATATTGGAAGCAGCTCTCGCTCATCGCATTTAACGAAGAGATCGCGCCCTGCGTAGCGTAAATGCCACGCGGCGTGGATCTCACCGCCTGGCAGTTCGTTACGCAGTTCAATTTCACCTTCACCCAGCTGCTCACGTAAAAGATGACTGATAGCCTGCCACATGTTGTCTCTCCCATGTTGTCTGCCAGATCATAAAGTTAGCGCATAACTGCGGTAAAAAAATACGAACTAACGCACACCTGAGCGGTTTAAATTCATACAGCGCACTTATTGTTCTTTTTTCCGCCAGCTTTCCCAGGTATCCACGTCAATTTCGGCAGGCTTGTCGGCCACGCTCTCCACCAGACTGGCGGCCAGCGCATGAACCTCTTCCTGACTCAGGGCGCCGATCAGACCAAATGTCAGGGTGCCTAAATCATGAATGTTGCCCTCGTCATCCGTCAGCGTGAGGAGAAAATTAGCCCGGGTGAAAGCATTGTTGAGCTCATTCAGCTCGGTCAGCGATGCTTCATGAAGGTTGATGGTCACGACGTAGCGTGTGATGTCACCACTGCTCATAATTCACCTCATTGTTATCATGGAAGTTTTCTTAGCATAGTCGATAGTTTGCGTTTGGCGACTCAGAGACGACATTCCCCTCCGTTAAAGACGAAGGGGAAGAGGGGTTAATTTCGGGACAGGTAATCGACGATTTTTTGCGTATCGGCAAGCGAACAGAGACGCGTGCCCTGGTTGATGGTGGCGGCGCTACCCGCCGCCACGCCGTAGCGGGTCATTTCGAGCAGAGACGCGCCCTGCGCCAGTTTTAGCGTCATCGCACCCACCATGCTATCGCCCGCGCCAACCGTGCTCTGGCTCTTCATCGGCGGTGGAACAACCTGAACGGACGACGATTCATCGACTGCCAGCGCCCCCTGAGGGCCAAGGGAGACGACTACGCGCCGCGCTTTGCCGCTTCGCACCAGCTCCTGCGCGGCGGTGCGCACATCATCAGGCTGCGTCAGTTCGCGGTTGACCAGCGCGCTTAACTCTTTCTGGTTGGGTTTGACCAGCTCAAGATTGCCCGGCACCAGAGCCGCCTGCAGGGCCTCGCCGCTGCTGTCGACAATGCAGCGGATACCGCGCTGCTGCGCGGCCTGAATCAGCGCCGTCAATTTTTCCTGGCTTACGCCGGGCGGCAGGCTGCCGCTTACCACCAGCAGCGCGCCGCTTTCTATCGTCAGCACTTTCTCTTCAAGCTGACGAAACTCGTCATCGCTGAGTTTCGCACCCGGCATGACAAAACGGTACTGCTCGCCGCTGGATTCTACGTGGACATGCAGGTTTTGCCGCGTCCAGTCTTTCGCCTCGACGGTGTCTACGGCCACCTGTTCATCGGCCAGCAGAGAGACCAGGTGTTCACCGGTGGCACCGCCTGCGGGGAAAATGGCCGTGGCTTTGCCGCCGAGGTGTGTAATGGCGCGCGCCACGTTGATCCCGCCGCCGCCGGGCTCAAAGACCGGGGCGCTGCAGCGCAATTTACCTTCCGGGTAAATCTGCGGCGTCAGGGTGGCGGAATCCAGGGAAGGGGAGAGCGTCAGAGTATAAATAGAAACCATCATTACCTCCTTTTAGCATGGGTTCTTATTAGCCTGGCACCATTTGTCAGGAAGGCAATGTAAATAACAGTATGATTTTAAATATGAATACTGACGAAAAGTGAGGCGGGGGATATATAAAATAAAACGCTTTTTGAGATCGTTCTTATTCAAAAAATGAAATAAGAAAACATTGCTATGTTATTTGCGGCTTTTTATAATTTGTTACCTTTCTCTGGACTCCTTGTCATTGATCCTCAAGAAAGATTCCGGGACCGTGTGGTCTCTTTTTTTGTTGTACGGACTCCTTAATAAAATGAAGCTTTTAAAGACAGTGCCCGCTGCACTGATGCTGGCGGGTGGCGTGTTTGCGGCTATGAACGCGACCGCTGATGATACCGTTTTTACTGTCATGGACGATCCTTCCACCGCGAAAAAACCGTTTGAAGGTAACCTGAACGCCGGATACCTGGCACAATCCGGTAACACCAAAAGCTCTTCTCTGACGGCGGACAGTACGCTAACCTGGTACGGTAATACCACCGCCTGGTCTCTATGGGGTAATGCCAGCAACACTTCCGCTAACGACGAACGTTCTTCCGAGAAGTATGCGGTAGGCGGACGTAGCCGTTACAACATGACCGACTATGACTACCTGTTTGGTCAGGCAAGCTGGTTAACCGACCGTTACAACGGTTATCGCCAGCGCGATGTATTCACCGCCGGTTATGGTCGCCAGTTCCTGAACGGTCCGGTACACAGCTTCCGTTTTGAATTCGGTCCGGGTGTGCGTTATGACGAGTACACCAATGGCGATACTAAAACCCAACCGCTCGGTTACGCTTCCGGTACCTATGCCTGGCAGATGACTGACAACACCAAATTTACCCAGGGTGTTTCTGTATTTGGTGCCGACGATACGACGCTGAACTCTGAGACGGCGCTGAACGTGGCTATCAACGAACACTTTGGCCTGAAAGTCGCCTACAACGTGACCTGGAACTCTTCACCACCAGAATCTGCACCGGATCATACCGACCGCAGAACCACGGTTTCACTGGGTTATAGAATGTAATAAAAGCGGGCCGATGATGATGTCGGCCCGTTTATTGTCTGCGGTCTTTAGACGTCCCTTCTGATGACTTGTCTTCGCCCCTAGCCCCAAATCATTGCCGCCCAACGGAGTAGCAGCATTGCGCCGCAGATGGCAATCAGCACCAGCACCATTTTCCAGTGTTTTACGGCAAATCGTTTAGTTGGCATAACCTAATCCTTGTTGGTTGATATCCCCAGTCTACCAAACAGGGCCGAAATATGCCCCTTCTCAGGATCGATTGGGTTATGCCAGCGCAGGATTCGGCTCAGAACCAGTGGAATCGTTCGGCGAGAATCAACAATAAACCTGTGGCGGAAAGGATGTTCAATATCACAACCGTTCTACTGGATACGTTCATGGTATGCACCTTTGGGTTTAAAGACCTGTTCAAGGGTAGCCCAGCATCTTTGAAATGCGAGCGCAGGGGAGAAGCAACCTGCAAATTCGTACGAAAGCGCCAGCCCATCAATCTGGCCGCAGAGGGTGCAATCTCCTTGCCGTTAGTGTTAACATTACGTCGCTTGCCGTAAATCCACATTAATCTGAATTCGGCTGGTGAATGATGACGAACCAATTTGACGATTGTTGGTCAGATGGTGTCGTAATCTATTGTCAAATCACGATTATTTTCTTTGTATATGCTCTTATGTGTGGGGCATCACTGCAAATAAGGATATAAAATGCCTGTAATTACTCTTCCTGATGGCAGCCAACGCCATTTCGACCGTGCTGTTAGCCCAATGGATGTTGCCCTGGACATTGGTCCTGGTCTCGCGAAAGCGACTATCGCTGGCCGCGTTAACGGTGAGCTGGTGGATGCTTCCGATCTGATCGAAAACGATGCGACGCTTGCAATCATCACTGCGAAAGACGAAGAAGGTCTGGAGATCATTCGTCACTCCTGCGCGCACCTGTTAGGCCATGCCATCAAACAGCTGTGGCCAAACACCAAAATGGCGATCGGTCCGGTTATCGACAATGGTTTCTACTATGACGTTGACCTTGACCACACCCTGACTCAGGAAGATATCGACGCGCTCGAAAAACGCATGCACGAGCTCGCCGAAACGAACTATGACGTCATCAAGAAGAAAGTCAGCTGGCACGAAGCGCGTGAAACCTTCGTGAAGCGCGGCGAGAGCTATAAAGTCTCTATTCTTGACGAAAACATTTCGCATGATGACAAGCCTGGCTTGTACCATCACGAAGAATACGTCGACATGTGCCGTGGACCGCACGTGCCGAACATGCGCTTCTGTCATCACTTTAAGCTGATGAAGATCGCGGGCGCCTACTGGCGTGGCGACAGCAACAACAAAATGTTGCAGCGTATTTATGGTACCGCGTGGGCTGATAAAAAAGCCCTGAACGCATACCTGCTGCGCCTGGAAGAGGCGGCGAAGCGTGACCACCGTAAAATCGGTAAGCAGCTTGACCTGTACCACATGCAGGAAGAAGCGCCGGGTATGGTGTTCTGGCATAACGACGGCTGGACTATCTTCCGTGAACTGGAAACTTTCGTACGCTCCAAGCTGAAAGAGTACCAGTATCAGGAAGTGAAAGGCCCGTTCATGATGGACCGTGTGCTGTGGGAAAAAACCGGCCACTGGGACAACTACAAAGATGCGATGTTCACCACCTCGTCTGAGAACCGTGAATACTGCATCAAGCCAATGAACTGCCCGGGCCACGTTCAGATCTTCAACCAGGGTCTGAAGTCCTACCGCGACCTGCCGCTGCGTATGGCGGAGTTCGGTAGCTGCCACCGTAACGAACCATCAGGTGCGCTGCACGGTCTGATGCGTGTTCGTGGCTTTACTCAGGATGATGCGCATATCTTCTGTACTGAAGATCAGGTCCGTGACGAAGTTAACGCCTGTATTCGTATGGTCTACGATATGTACAGCACCTTTGGCTTCGAGAAGATCGTAGTCAAACTCTCAACGCGTCCGGAAAAACGTATCGGCAGCGATGAGACATGGGATCGCGCAGAAGCGGATCTCGCCGTGGCGCTGGAAGAGAACGGCATACCGTTCGAATACCAGCTGGGCGAGGGCGCATTCTACGGTCCGAAAATTGAATTTACCCTGTATGACTGCCTCGATCGCGCATGGCAGTGCGGTACTGTACAGCTGGACTTCTCCCTGCCGCAGCGTTTAAGCGCCTCTTATGTTGGCGAAGACAACGAGCGTCAGGTACCGGTAATGATTCACCGTGCAATTCTCGGTTCTCTGGAGCGCTTCATCGGCATCCTGACCGAAGAGTTCGCTGGCTTCTTCCCAACCTGGCTTGCGCCAGTGCAGGTCGTGGTGATGAACATTACCGATTCTCAGGCGGATTACGTTAAAGAATTGACGCAGAAACTACAAAATGCGGGCATTCGCGTAAAAGCAGACTTGAGAAATGAGAAGATTGGCTTTAAAATCCGCGAGCACACTTTACGTCGTGTCCCGTATATGTTGGTCTGTGGTGATAAAGAGGTGGAAGCAGGCAAAGTTGCCGTTCGCACCCGCCGTGGTAAAGACCTGGGCAGCCTGGACGTAAGTGAAGTGATTGAGAAGCTGCAACAAGAGATTCGCAGCCGCAGTCTTCAACAACTGGAGGAATAAGGTATTAAAGGCGGAAAACGAGTTCAAACGGCACGTCCGAATCGTATCAATGGCGAGATTCGCGCCCAGGAAGTTCGCTTAACAGATCTTGAAGGTGAACCACTGGGGATTGTGAGTCTGAGAGAAGCGATCGAAAAAGCTGAAGAAGCTGGAGTAGATTTAGTTGAAATCAGCCCTAACGCCGAACCGCCAGTTTGTCGTATCATGGACTACGGCAAGTTCCTTTATGAAAAGAGTAAGTCTTCTAAGGAACAGAAGAAGAAGCAAAAAGTTATCCAGGTTAAGGAAATCAAATTCCGTCCTGGTACCGACGATGGCGATTATCAGGTAAAACTCCGCAGCCTGATTCGCTTTCTGGAAGATGGCGATAAGGCCAAGATCACACTGCGTTTCCGCGGTCGTGAGATGGCCCACCAACAGATTGGTATGGAAGTGCTTAACCGCGTCCGTGACGATCTGAGTGAACTGGCAGTAGTCGAATCCTTCCCTACGAAGATCGAAGGCCGCCAGATGATCATGGTGCTCGCTCCTAAGAAGAAACAGTAAGGCCTTCAAGCAGCAAAATCTGTGGAGCCTTCGGGTTTCATAGGTTTTGTTCGCCTATGTTTCGTTTATTTAACAATGCGAAGTGGAAGTTATTAAGATGCCAAAAATTAAGACCGTACGCGGTGCTGCTAAGCGCTTCAAAAAAACCGGTGGTGGTGGATTTAAGCGTAAGCACGCAAACCTGCGTCATATTCTGACCAAAAAATCTACTAAGCGTAAACGTCACCTGCGTCCAAAAGGCCTCGTTTCTAAAGGCGATCTGGGTCTGGTTATCGCGTGCCTGCCGTACGCATAAGCCGTTAACGTTTAATTTTTTACTAAGAATATAGATACAGGAGAGCACATATGGCTCGCGTAAAACGTGGTGTAATTGCACGTGCACGTCACAAGAAAATTTTGAAACAAGCTAAAGGCTACTACGGTGCGCGTTCACGCGTATACCGCGTTGCCTTCCAGGCTGTTATCAAAGCAGGTCAGTACGCTTACCGTGACCGTCGTCAGCGTAAGCGTCAGTTCCGTCAACTGTGGATTGCGCGTATCAACGCAGCAGCACGTCAGAACGGTATTTCTTACAGCAAATTCATCAACGGCCTGAAAAAAGCCTCTGTTGAAATCGACCGTAAGATCCTGGCTGACATCGCAGTATTCGACAAAGTAGCGTTCACCGCTCTGGTCGAAAAAGCGAAAGCAGCACTGGCATAAGCCAGTTGAGAGAGGGGGCTTTGCTCCCTCTTTTCATTTAACACCATCAGAAGATTGACATTTATCCGTCCAGGCTTTTCAATAAGGTCTTAACGGTTTTTACCAGACAAGGTAACGCAAGCATGAATGCTGCTATTTTCCGCTTCTTCTTTTACTTTAGCACCTGATTTCAGGAGGCTAGCGCGTGAAAGATGAAACGAAAAACAGCGCCAGATAAGCCTCCCGATGGAGGCTTTTTTTGTGCCTGAATTTGAGAGAATAACTCCACCAAATCGGTGTCTGCACCGACATAATGAGGAAAATCATGTCACATCTCGCAGAGCTGGTTGCCAGTGCAACAGCCGCCATTAATCAGGCCTCAGATGTTGCCGCGTTAGACAATGTCCGCGTCGAATATCTTGGGAAGAAAGGGCACCTGACCCTTCAGATGACAACCCTGCGTGAGCTGCCGGCAGAAGAACGCCCGGCAGCAGGTGCGGTGATTAACGAAGCCAAAGAGCAGGTACAGCAGGCGCTGAACGCGCGTAAAGCCGAGCTGGAAAGCGCGGTGCTGAATGCGCGTCTGGCCGCAGAGACGATCGACGTTTCTCTGCCGGGTCGCCGTATCGAAAACGGTGGTCTGCATCCGGTTACCCGCACCATCGATCGCATTGAAAGTTTCTTCGGTGAGCTCGGCTTTACCGTGGCGACTGGCCCGGAAATCGAAGATGATTACCACAACTTCGACGCCCTGAACATTCCTGGCCATCATCCGGCACGCGCTGACCACGACACTTTCTGGTTCGACGCTACGCGTCTGCTGCGTACTCAGACCTCCGGCGTTCAGATCCGTACCATGAAGGATCAGGAGCCGCCAATCCGCATTATCGCGCCGGGCCGCGTCTATCGTAACGACTACGATCAGACCCACACGCCAATGTTCCACCAGATGGAAGGTCTGATTGTTGATAAAAACATCAGCTTCACCAACCTGAAGGGCACGCTGCACGATTTCCTGAACAACTTCTTTGAGGAAGATCTGCAGGTTCGTTTCCGTCCGTCCTACTTCCCGTTCACCGAACCGTCTGCGGAAGTTGACGTGATGGGTAAAAACGGCAAATGGCTGGAAGTGCTGGGCTGCGGCATGGTGCATCCAAACGTGCTGCGCAACGTGGGTATCGATCCGGAAGTTTACTCCGGCTTTGCTTTCGGCATGGGCATGGAGCGTCTGACCATGCTGCGTTACGGCGTGACCGACTTACGTGCATTCTTCGAAAACGATCTGCGTTTCCTCAAACAGTTTAAATAAGGGCAGGACAGAACAATGAAATTCAGTGAACTGTGGTTACGCGAGTGGGTAAACACCACGCTGGACAGCGACGCGCTTTCTAACCAGATCACCATGGCGGGTCTGGAAGTGGACGGCGTTGAGCCGGTTTCCGGTGCCTTCAGCGGCGTGGTTGTCGGCGAAGTGGTCGAGTGCGGCCAGCACCCTAACGCTGACAAACTGCGCGTAACAAAAGTAAACGTGGGCGGTGACCGTCTGCTGGATATCGTCTGCGGTGCGCCAAACTGCCGTCAGGGCCTGAAGGTGGCCGTGGCGACCGTCGGTGCGGTGCTGCCGGGTGATTTCAAAATTAAAGCGGCTAAGCTGCGCGGCGAGCCGTCTGAAGGCATGCTGTGCTCCTTCTCCGAGCTGGGTATTTCCGACGATCACAACGGCATTATTGAGCTGCCGCTGGATGCGCCAATCGGCACCGATATCCGTGAATACCTGAAGCTTGATGACAACACCATCGAAATCAGCGTTACGCCAAACCGTGCCGACTGCTTAGGTATCATCGGCGTGGCGCGCGACGTGGCCGTGCTGAACCAGACTGAGCTGAACGCGCCGGACATTGCGCCGGTTGAAGCGACCATCAGTGACGTGCTGCCTATTCAGGTTGACGCTGCGGATGCTTGCCCGCGCTACCTCGGTCGCGTGGTAAAAGGCATCAACGTGAAAGCGCCAACTCCGCTGTGGATGAAAGAGAAGCTGCGCCGCTGCGGTATTCGCTCTATCGACGCCGTGGTTGACGTGACCAACTACGTTCTGCTGGAGCTGGGCCAGCCAATGCACGCGTTCGATAAAGATCGTATCGACGGCGGCATCGTTGTGCGCATGGCGAAAGAGGGCGAAACCCTGGTTCTGCTCGACGGCAGCGAAGCGAAACTGAACGCCGACACCCTGGTGATTGCTGACCACAGCAAAGCGCTGGCAATGGGCGGTATCTTCGGTGGCGAGCACTCAGGCGTGAACGACGAGACGCAAAACGTCCTGCTGGAATGCGCGTTCTTCAGCCCGCTCTCCATCACCGGTCGCGCACGCCGTCACGGCCTGCATACCGATGCCTCTCACCGCTACGAGCGCGGCGTTGACCCGGCGCTGCAGTACAAAGCGATGGAACGTGCGACCCGCCTGCTGATCGACATCTGCGGCGGTGAAGCGGGGCCGGTTATCGACGTCACCAACGAAGCGACCCTGCCGAAGCGTGCGACCATCACCCTGCGCCGCAGCAAGCTGGATCGCCTGATTGGCCATCACGTTGCCGATGCGCAGGTAACCGACATCCTGAAACGTCTGGGCTGTGAAGTAACCGAAGGCCAGGACGAATGGAAAGCCGTTGCGCCATCATGGCGTTTCGACATGGAAATTGAAGAAGATCTGGTGGAAGAAGTGGCCCGCGTTTACGGCTACAACAACATCCCTGACGAGCCTGTCCAGGCAGGTCTGGTGATGGGCACCCACCGCGAAGCCGACCTGTCTCTGAAGCGCGTGAAAACCATGCTGAACGACAAAGGCTACCAGGAAGTGATCACCTACAGCTTCGTTGATCCAAAGCTGCAGCAGCTGATCCACCCGGGTCAGGAGGCGCTGATCCTGCCAAGCCCAATTTCCAGCGAAATGTCCGCGATGCGTCTGTCTCTGTGGACGGGCCTGCTGGGTACTGTCGTTTATAACCAGAATCGCCAGCAAAACCGCGTGCGAATTTTCGAAAGCGGTTTGCGCTTTGTACCGGATAATCAGGCAAATTTAGGCATCCGTCAGGATCTCATGCTGGCTGGCGCCATCAGCGGCAACCGCTATGAAGAGCACTGGGACCTGGCAAAAGGCACGGTTGATTTCTACGATATGAAGGGCGATCTGGAAGCGATTCTGGATCTGACCGGTAAATTATCTGAAATTGAATTCCGCGCAGAAGCTATCCCGGCTCTGCATCCGGGCCAGAGCGCAGCTATCTATTTAGACGGCAAACGCGTTGGTTTTATTGGGGTTGTTCACCCTGAGCTGGAGCGTAAGCTGGACCTGAACGGCCGTACCATCGTGTTCGAGCTGGAATGGAACCCGGTGGCTGACCGTGTTATTCCTCAGGCTCAGGACGTCTCCCGCTTCCCGGCAAACCGCCGTGATATCGCGGTTGTGGTCGCGGAAAATGTGCCTGCAGCAGATATTTTGGCCGAATGTAAGAAAGTTGGCGTAAATCAGGTAGTTGGCGTAAACTTATTTGACGTGTACCGCGGCAAGGGCGTAGCAGAAGGTTTCAAGAGCCTCGCTATTAGCCTTATCCTTCAGGATACCAGCCGTACACTCGAAGAAGAGGAGATTGCCGCTACCGTCGCCAAATGTGTAGAGGCATTAAAAGAGCGATTCCAGGCATCATTGAGGGATTGAACCTATGGCGCTTACAAAAGCTGAAATGTCAGAATATCTGTTTGATAAGCTTGGGCTTAGCAAACGGGATGCCAAAGAGCTGGTAGAGCTGTTTTTCGAAGAGATCCGTCGTGCTCTGGAAAATGGTGAGCAGGTAAAACTCTCCGGTTTTGGCAATTTTGATTTGCGAGACAAAAACCAACGTCCGGGCCGCAACCCGAAGACGGGGGAAGATATTCCCATTACAGCCCGCCGCGTGGTGACCTTCAGACCCGGCCAGAAGTTGAAAAGCCGTGTCGAAAACGCAACGCCCAAAGCAGAGTAATATGAACTAACTAAAAAGGCCGCCCACGCGGCCTTTTTTCTTTGCGCTCTCCGGCAAACCCGCCGTAAAATCAATTACATCTCTCGCTACTAAAACCGTACACATGCTTGATTATGCCCATCGCCAGCACCGTTCCGATAAGCGTCACCTGCTTTTGCTGGTGCTGTTGCTCATTGTCGCCGCGGGCGTGAGCCTCTGCGCGGGCGACAGATGGATCGGGCCTGAAAGCTGGTGGGGGCCGGACGGGCAGCTCTTCGTCTGGCAAATTCGCCTGCCGCGCACCGTCGCGGTGGTTCTGGTCGGCGCCTCGCTGGCGCTGTGCGGCACCATAATGCAGGCGTTGTTTGATAACCCTCTGGCGGAGCCCGGGCTGCTCGGCGTGTCAAACGGCGCAGGCGTAGGCCTGATTGCGGCGGTGATGCTGGGTGGGGGAAAACTCTCCGGATGGAGTATTAGCCTGAGCGCTATCCTCGGCGCGCTGCTGATCACCGCGATCCTTCTTCGTTTTGCCAGACGGCACTTATCGACCAGCCGCCTGCTGCTTGCCGGCGTGGCGCTGGGGATCATTTGTAGCGCGCTGATGACCTGGGCGGTCTACTTCTCAACATCCTTTGACTTGCGTCAGCTGATGTACTGGATGATGGGCGGCTTTGGCGGCGTTGACTGGCACCAGGGCTGGCTGATGGCGCTGCTGGTACCGGTTATCGTGTGGGCTGCCCTGCAGGCGCAGCCGCTGAATATGCTCGCGCTGGGTGAAACCTCTGCCCGCCAGCTCGGCATGCCGATTGGGTTCTGGCGTAATGTGCTGGTGATCGTCATTGGCTGGCTGGTCGGCGTCAGCGTGGCTCTGGCGGGCGCGATCGGTTTTATCGGGCTGGTTATTCCGCATATGCTGCGTCTGTGTGGCCTCACGGACCATCGGACCCTGCTTCCGGCCTCGGCGGTTGCCGGTGCCGTCACGCTGCTGGTGGCTGATATCATCGCCCGGCTTGCCCTGACGTCCGCAGAGCTGCCGATTGGCGTGGTGACCGCCACGCTGGGCGCGCCGGTATTTATCTGGCTACTATTAAAAGCTGGACGTTAATTCAACAAGCCGTAAGACAACCTGAGGGAATGCTATGCAGTCAGACATCCTGAATACTGAAGTGACCACCATTGATGGCGATAACACCACGCTGGAAGGCTACAAAGGCAACGTGCTGCTTATCGTCAACGTGGCATCCAAATGTGGCCTGACGCCGCAGTACGAGCAGCTGGAGAACATTCAGAAGGCCTGGGAGAAAGACGGTTTCACCGTACTGGGCTTCCCGTGCAACCAGTTCCTGGGCCAGGAGCCGGGCAGCGAAGAGGAGATTAAAACCTTCTGCAGCACCACCTATGGCGTGACGTTCCCGATGTTCAGCAAAATCGATGTCAACGGCGAAGACCGCCATCCTCTGTATGAGAAGCTGATCGCTGCCGCGCCGAAGGCCGTTGCGCCGGAAGGAAGCGGTTTTTATGAACGCATGGCCAGCAAAGGCCGCGCGCCGCTTTACCCGGACGATATCCTGTGGAATTTTGAAAAATTCCTGATTGGCCGCGACGGCCAGGTCGTTCAGCGTTTTTCGCCGGATATGACCCCTGAGGATCCGATCGTCATGGAATCGATCAAGCTGGCGCTGGCGAAATAATGTCGTTGCTGATGCAGCTCACGGACGTTGCCGAGCGGGGACGTCTGGAGCCGATAACCGGTACCATCAATGCGGGAGAAATCCTGCATCTTGTCGGGCCAAACGGTGCAGGGAAGAGCACGCTGCTGGCAAGGATGGCAGGCATGACCGTCGGAGAAGGGCAGATAACGCTGCTGGAGCATACGCTCGCCGACTGGTCACCGGTCTCGCTGGCGCATCGGCGCAGTTACCTCGTGCAGCAGCAGGTGCCGCCCTTTGCGATGCCGGTCTGGCACTATCTGATGCTGCATTTGCACGACAAACAACAGACGGCACTGCTGACGGACGTTGCCGCGGCCCTGGGGCTGGAAGATAAACTGTCCCGGCACGCCAGCCAGCTTTCCGGCGGAGAGTGGCAGCGGGTGCGCCTGGCGGCCGTCATTCTTCAGATCCACCCGGCAGGTAATCCTCACGGACGAATGCTGCTTCTCGATGAACCCATGAGCGGTCTGGACGTGGCGCAGCAGGCGGCACTGGATACGCTGTTAAGCGCCCTGAGCCGAAAAGGTATCGGCGTGGTGATGAGCAGTCATGACCTCAACCACACCCTGCGTCATGCCCACCGGGTGTGGCTGCTGTCGCAGGGAAAGATGATCGCCAGCGGCGCGCGGGATCGGGTTCTTACGCCGCCCCATCTTGCCCGCGCGTACAACATGTCGTTCCGCAGGCTGGATATTGAGGGACATAAGATGCTGATTTCTACCGGGCAGACGTAACCGTTTCTTGCCTCTTAGCACAATTGCACGCTAAATTACGAAAAGAACAAAAAAAGCAGAGGATTCGTCTGAAAATGCGATTCTGGTTTCTCCTGATGGCCGCACTTTTTCTTGCGGGATGCAGTAGCCATCGTGCGCCGCCGCCTAACCCACGGCTTTCAGATTCGATCACCGTCATTGCCAGCCTTAACGATCAGCTGAGCAACTGGCGCGGTACGCCTTATCGCTACGGCGGAATGAGCCGCGGCGGCGTAGATTGTTCCGGCTTCGTTCTGATGACGTTCCGCGACAAGTTTGATTTACAGCTTCCGCGCGAAACGCGCAAGCAGGCCGAAATTGGCACTGAAATTGATAAAGGCGATCTTCTCCCCGGGGACCTGGTTTTCTTCAAAACCGGATCGGGTGAAAGCGGTCTTCATGTGGGCATATATGATACAGACAATCAGTTCATTCACGCCTCGACAAGCCGCGGGGTGATGCGCTCTTCTCTTGATAATGTTTACTGGCGTAAAAATTTCTGGCAGGCACGACGTATATAGTCTTTGTCAGACACTTCTCTTATGACGGCATGGTCTCTAATAAATCATGCCGTTTTTTCTCAAATAAGATGCTTAAAGTTAAATTTATCTAAAATTAGCGAATCCTGCATGTGTCTGTTTTATCTAAAACTGGCTATTATTCGGCAACCAGGATAAAATTATTTTAGATTCAGGGATAAATCTGAAAATAAATACGGAACTAATGAAATTAATCTTATTAAAATCAAGACAGTGGAATTGTGTCGGCAATTGCTCCAGGATGTCCTCTCTCATCTTTAATGCGGAGCGAGTGCAATGATTATTACGCTAGATAATGCTTACCAGTCTGAACTGCTGCTTCTGCCTGCTCGTAATAGTGCAGGGGAGCTTAAAGGTTTAGAGGTTCTGGTTAACTTTACTGGCGTCGGCAGCGATGTGCGGATCCCCACTGAGCTCGTTATCCCTCGGCTTTCAGCAGCTGAAGAGTTAGTGCTGTTTAACGAAAAATTGCAATTGCTTGATACCTGTAAACTGTTTTTTATTCAGCATCAGTTAATTGCATGGATCAATATTACACCTGCAATAGTTGAATTTTTATTAAGTAATAGAAACGCTGTTTCAATCCTTGAGCGTTACCCGTTTCTTGAGTTTACTGTTAATGAGAATTATCCAGGTTTAAATAACGGAAAGGACGATCTGCAGCTGGCGAGAATGGCAATCCATTTCCCGTTGGTCCTGGCAAACTTTGGCGCAGGTGCCGCATCGCTCAAAGCGGTCTATGATGGATTATTTAAACGGGTTATTCTCGACAAAGGCTTCATTCAGCAGCGTGCCCCGGAGCTCTCTTTTGAGCCTTTTATGCGCGCCATCCTCTGGCAAATCACACCGCACTGCCAGTCAGTTATCGTCGCGGGCATTGACGACCACGGCCTGTTGCAACGCGTTTTGTCCTTCAATTTTGGCGCCATGCAGGGCGCACTCTGGCCAGCCGTCTCTGCGGAGCACGTTACATCGCTGGTTCAGCAGCGATAACCCTTGCTTTCGCCCGTGTTTAAGTCCGGGTAAACCCTCTACACTAAAAGCAGGAGGACCTATGACCCTGTCTTTTACTGCTCACTGGCATGACGAGTTGCCTGGCTTTTACACCGCACTCAAACCAACACCGTTACAAAATTCACGCCTTATCTGGCACAACGATTTGCTGGCAGAAGAACTGGCCATTCCGCCTGAGCTGTTTCAGCTTTCAGAGGGCGCTGGCGTCTGGGGCGGTGAAACGCTTCTCGCCGGGATGCAACCTCTGGCTCAGGTCTATAGCGGACATCAGTTTGGCGTCTGGGCGGGGCAGCTGGGCGACGGCAGGGGGATCCTGCTCGGCGAACAACGGCTTCCCAACGGGGGAACGGTTGACTGGCACCTGAAAGGGGCAGGCCTTACTCCCTATTCGCGAATGGGCGACGGGCGCGCGGTGCTGCGTTCAACGATTCGCGAGTGCCTGGCGTCCGAAGCGATGCATGCCCTGGGTATTCCCACTACGCGCGCGCTGTCGATTATCACCAGCGATACGCCGGTAGCGCGCGAAACGGTGGAAAAAGGGGCAATGCTGATGCGTATTGCGCAAAGCCATTTGCGCTTCGGCCATTTTGAGCACTTTTACTATCGCCGCGAGCCGGACAAGGTTCGCCAGCTGGCTGATTTTGCCATTCGTCACCACTGGGCGCATTTGCAGGACGAGGCGGATAAATACGTTCTCTGGTTCAGGGATGTGGTTGCCCGTACCGCAAGCCTGATTGCCCGCTGGCAAACGGTGGGCTTTGCCCATGGCGTCATGAATACGGACAACATGTCGATCCTCGGGCTGACCTTTGATTACGGTCCGTTTGGTTTCCTGGACGATTATCAGCCTGGCTATATCTGCAACCACTCCGACTATCAGGGACGTTACAGCTTTGACAATCAGCCCGCGGTTGGCCTGTGGAACCTGCAGCGGCTTGCGCAAACCCTGTCGCCGTTCATCGACGTAGATGCCCTCAATGATGCGCTCGACAGCTATCAGGACATATTGCTGCGAGAATACGGCTCGCTGATGCGCAACAAGCTGGGGCTGATGACGCAGGAGAGGGGCGATAACGACATCCTCAACGGTCTGTTTGCCCTCATGGCGCGCGAGGGCAGCGATTATACCCGTACCTTCCGGATGCTGGGCCAGACGGAGCAGCACAGTGCGGCCTCACCGCTGCGCGACGAGTTTATTGACAGACAGGCGTTTGACGACTGGTTTGCCACTTACCGCGCGCGGCTGCAGCAGGAGCAGGTGGACGACGCTACCCGCCAGACGCAGATGAACGCGACAAATCCCGCGATGGTGTTGCGCAACTGGCTGGCGCAGCGGGCGATTGAGCAGGCAGAGCAGGGGGAATACGACGAGCTACACCGTTTGCATCTGGCGTTGCGCACGCCGTTTGCCGAGCGGGATGATGACTACGTCAGCCGCCCGCCTGACTGGGGCAAGCGGCTGGAGGTCAGCTGCTCAAGTTAGAGATTTTGCCGGGTGGAGGCGTCGCCTTACCCGGCAAAAGTCACTGCGCAACCCAGCCGCCATCCATATTCCACGCGGCGCCGCGAACGTTCACGGCGCCATCGCTGCACAAAAACAGCGCCAGTTCACCCAGCTGCTCCGGAGTGACAAACTCGCCCGAAGGCTGTTTCTCCGCGAGAAGCCGATCGCGAGCCAGCTCCGGCGGGACGCCTTCAGCGATGCGCTGGTCGATTTGCTGTTGCACCAGCGGCGTCAGTACCCAGCCGGGGCAGATGGTATTGGCGGTAATACCGGTGCGGGCGGTTTCCAGCGCCAGCGATTTCGTAAAGCCCACTACGCCATGCTTGGCGGCAACGTAGGCTGACTTCTCTTTTGAGGCGACCAGCCCGTGAACGGAGGCGATATTAATGATGCGCCCCCAGTTTTTCTCGCGCATGGCGGGCAGCGCCAGCCTACTGGTGTGAAATACCGAGGAGAGGTTGATGGCGATAATGTCGTTCCATTTCTCCACCGGAAACGCGTCAACCGGCGCGACATGCTGTATCCCGGCGTTGTTGACAAGAATGTCCACGCCGCCAAACTGCGATTCGGCGTAGCGCATCATGGCTTCAATTTGCAGCATGTCACGCAGGTCCGCATCGTGATAGCCTGGCTTTTTGCCCAGTTGCGCAATCTCTTCTCTTGCTGATTCGCTGTCGCCGAAACCGTTGAGGATCAGCTGCGCTCCGGCCTTCGCCAGCACGCGGGCGATCCCAAGTCCAATGCCGCTGGTCGAGCCCGTCACCAGCGCGGTCTTACCGTTCAGATTCATCTTTCTCTCCTTACACAATGCCGGTCAGATAGAACACGGCAATGACAAAAAGCACTGCCAGACTTTTAATGAGGGTGATAGCGAAAATGCCGCCGTAGGCCTGACGATGGCTCAGGCCGGTAATCGCCAGCAGGGTAATCACCGCGCCGTTATGGGGAAGGGTATCCATCCCCCCGCTCGCCATCGAGGCCACGCGGTGCAGCACCTCAAGCGGAATATTGGCGGCGTGGGCGGCGGCGACAAACGAGTCTGACATGGCGGCTAGGGCAATGCTCATCCCGCCGGACGCCGATCCGGTGATCCCCGCGAGGACGGTCACGCTGATGGCCTCATTCAGCAGCGGATTCGGGATGGCCGCCAGCGCTTTGGATAACACCAGGAACCCGGGCAGGGCGGCGATCACCGCGCCGAAACCGTATTCCGAGGCGGTATTCATCGCCGCCAGAATGGCACCGCTCACCGCGGTCCGGCTGCCTTCAGCCAGACGCCCCCGGATATTGCGAAAGCCAAAAATCAGCACCAGCACGATACCGGAGATCAGCGCCGCCTCGACGGCCCAGATGGCGGTGATCTTGCCCACCTCGGTGACAATCGGTTTCGCCAGGCCTGGCAGAGTAAGCTGGTGGGTTGTGCCGTACCAGCCGGGGATCCAGCGGGTAAACAGCAGGTTCAGTATGCCCACCACCAGCAGCGGGGAGATAGCAATCAGCGGGTGCGGAAGGTTAATGTTATCCGGCGTCTCGGGTTCATTTTTCAGATCCGTGCCGTAGCCTTCGTTGTTATTGAACGCCTTACGACGCTGGCGCTCCAGCCAGAGCAGGCCAAAGACGATAATAAACAGAGAGCCAATAAGCCCAAGCCACGGCGCGGCCCAGGCGTTCGTGCCAAAGAAGCTGGTGGGGATGATATTCTGGATCTGCGGCGTGCCGGGCAGGGCGTCCATGGTAAACGAAAATGCCCCCAGCGCCACGGTGGCCGGGATCAGCCGCTTGGGGATGCCGCTCTGGCGGAACAGTTCCGCGGCAAACGGATACACCGCAAATGCCACCACGAACAGCGACACGCCGCCGTAGGTTAACAGCGCGCACACCAGGACGATCACCGGAATGGCGTGGCGACGACCGAGGATCTGAATCGCGGCCGCGACGATGGATCGTGAGAAACCGGAAAGCTCAATCAGCTTGCCGAAAACGGCCCCCAGCAGGAACACCGGGAAGTAGAGCTTGACGAAGCCCACCATCTTTTCCATAAACAGGCCGGTAAACGTCGGGCCGACGGCACCCGGATCGGTCAGCAGCACGGCGCCGAGCGCCGCAATCGGCGCAAACAAAATAACGCTGTATCCGCGATAGGCCGCCAGCATCAGCAGCGCCAGCGCCGCCAGGGCAATTAACACACTCATTACGACTCCTCACTTTAATTATTATTCGGGTACCAACGAGATGCTTAACGCTCGACGGTCAGAGCAATGCCTTGTCCGCCGCCCACGCACAGGGTGACGAGCCCTTTTTTGACGTCACGGCGCTGCATTTCGTACAGCAGCGTCACGAGGATGCGGCAGCCGGAGGCGCCAATCGGATGACCCAGGGCGATAGCGCCGCCGTTAACGTTCACCCTGCGCTCATCCCAGCCGAGCTGCTTGCCTACCGCCAGCGCCTGGGCGGCAAAGGCTTCATTGGCTTCAATGAGATCCACGTCATCGAGCGTCCAGCCCGCCCTCGCCAGCGCCGTCCGGCAGGCGCTGACCGGACCGATGCCCATTACCGACGGGTCAACGCCCGTCACGGCGTAGCTCACGATGCGACCGAGGATCGGCAAACCGCTCTCCCGCGCCTTTTCGCCGCTCATCAGCAGCACCGCGGCGGCACCGTCGTTGAGCGTCGACGCATTTCCGGCCGTGACCGTGCCTTCCGCCTGCAAAAAGGCGGGGCGCAGCTGCGCCAGCTGCTCAGCGGTAGTGCCAGGCCGGGGCTGTTCGTCACGGCTGACGATAAGCGGCGTTTTTTTGCCCTGTTTTACCGTCACCGGCGCAATCTCGGCGTCAAACCGACCCGCTTCGATGGCAAAGGCCGCTTTTTGCTGCGACCGGGCGGCGAAGGCGTCCTGCTGCTCGCGGGAAATGGCATTCTCCCGGGCGACGTTTTCAGCGGTGATCCCCATGTGGTAATCGTTGAACGCGTCCCACAGCCCGTCGGTAATCATGCTGTCCTGCAGGCCCGTATGGCCAAAACGCAGCCCTGAACGCGCGCCGTCCAGCAGATAGGGGGCGTTGCTCATGCTCTCCTGACCGCCAGCGATAGCCACGTCCGCGTCGCCGCAGCGGATCGCCTGCGCGGCGAGCTGCACCGCTTTTAGGCCCGCACCGCACACCAGGTTGACCGTTGTCGCCGGCGTGCTGACGGGTAATCCGGCGGCGATGGCCGTCTGACGCGCCGGGTTTTGCCCGCATCCCGCGGTTAGCACCTGTCCGAAAATCAGTTCATCTACCTGTTCTTCGAGAAGATTGCTGTTCTCCAGCAGGTGCCGCACCGCGACGGCCCCCAGCTCAACCGCTGAAAGGGACGATAGCGAGCCGCGAAAACTACCAATGGGGGTTCGCGTTGCCCCGACAATCATGACTTCTTTCATCGTGAGTCCTCAGTTGAAGCGCATCTCGCGAACGTCGTCCGCCACAATCATTTTCCCGGATGTCTTAGCCGCAATTTCGTCGATGCTGACGCCGGGGGCGTATTCCCGCAGGATGAACGCGCCGTCCTCGATCTCCAGCAACGCGAGGTCGGTCAAGACCCGACGGATACAGCCCGCACCCGTGAGCGGCAGCGTGCAGCGCGGCAGCAGCTTTGACTCACCGCTTTTCGAGGCGTGGGTCATCACCACAATGATGTTCTGCGCCCCGGCCACGAGATCCATCGCGCCGCCCATGCCCTTGACCATCTTTCCGGGGATCATCCACGAGGCGATATTGCCCTCGACGTCCACTTCAAACGCGCCCAGCACGGTCAGATCCACATGACCGCCGCGGATCATGGCAAACGACTGGGCCGAGTCGAAAATGGCCGCGCCGGTGCGCGCGGTCACGGTCTGTTTACCGGCGTTGATCATGTCGGCGTCAAGGCTCTGCTCGTCAGGAAAAGCCCCCATCCCCAGCAGCCCGTTTTCCGACTGGAGCATCACGTCCATTCCGTCCGGAATGTAGTTCGCCACCAGGGTAGGAATACCGATCCCCAGGTTGACGTAATACCCGTCGCGCAGCTCGCGGGCGACGCGCATGGCCATCTGTTCACGGGTTAACATCGTCAGACTCCTTCCGCGCGCAGGGTGCGCTGTTCAATGCGTTTTTCAAACTGGCCGACAATCAGCCTGTCGACGTAAATTCCCGGGGTATGAATGGCCGACGGGGGCAGCTCGCCCGGGGGAACTATCTCTTCCACCTCGACGACCGTTATCCGGCCCGCCGTTGCCATCAGCGGATTAAAATTTTGCGCGGTATGCCGATAGACAACGTTGCCGTACCAGTCCGCTTTCCAGCCCTTAATGAGCGCGAAATCGCCGGTAATGGCCTCTTCAAGGATGTAGTGCTTCCCCGCAAACTGGCGCACGTCTTTGCCGGTAGCCACGGGCGTGCCGTAGCCGGTGGCCGTGTAAAATGCCGGAATGCCCGCGCCGCCCGCGCGTACCTTTTCCGCCAGCGTGCCCTGAGGCGTGAGTTCAATCTCCAGTTCGCCGCTCAGCACCTGCTGTTCGAACAGGGCGTTCTCGCCGACGTAAGAGGCCACCACTTTGCGAACCTGCCGCGTTTCGAGCAATATCCCGAGACCGAAACCGTCCACGCCGCAGTTGTTTGATACCACCGTCAGATCTTTCACCTGACGGCGTCTGACCTCTGCAATCAGGTTCTCCGGAATCCCGCACAGGCCGAAGCCGCCCGCCAGCAAGGTCATTCCGTCCGTCAGCCCATCCAGCGCCCGCGCATAGCTGCCGACGCGCTTATCCAGTCCCGCCATAGTCATCCCTCCCGTTATCCGTGCCGGTATCATTAGGGGCGGCGACTCATTTGTTAATTTTGAATTTGTGACCCACTCATTTGGTTTTTTTATTAATTTCCTGTTAACTAAATTTTTTCAATTAGTTAACAGGATGAAAAATGAGAATGAGTGTCAAACAGTTACGCGCGTTTTTAGCGGTAGCTCACACTCTCAATTTCGCGCACGCAAGCGAACGGCTGAATCTTTCCCAGCCGGCCCTGAGCCTGACGATTAAAGCGCTGGAGGATGCGCTCGGCGGACCGCTGCTGCAGCGGAGCACGCGCAAGGTCGCGCTGACGCAGGAGGGAGAGACGTTTTTGCCGATGGCGCGCCAGCTGCTTGCCGACTGGGATAACGTCGAAGAGGCGATGCACCAGTGCTTTACCCTGCAGCGCGGTAAAATTTCGGTTGCGGCCATGCCGTCGTTTGCCGCGAATGTCCTGCCCGAGGTGCTAAAAGCGTTTCGCGATCGCCATGCCGGGATCAACGTCACCGTGCATGATGTCATTAACGAGCAGGTGATAGAGATGGTGCGGGAAGGGCGGGTCGAGATGGGCATCGCCTTTGAGCCCGCGCCAACGCACAACCTGCTGTTTACTCCGCTGGGCCTCGACAGGTTTGTGGCCATTGTGCCGAAAGATTCCTCGCTGGCAGGCAAGAAGCGCCTGTCATGGGAAGAGCTGCTGACGCTGGATTTCATCACCCTGCAGCGCCCGTCGGCGGTACGTCTGATGATGGAGGAGGAGCTGGCGCGAAGCGGCAGAAAGCTGGACGTGGCGCTGGAGAGTCATCAGCTGGTGACGGTCGGGCGAATGGTCGCGAGCGGGCTGGGCGGCAGCGCCGTTCCGGCGCTCTGCGAGGCGCAGATGACTGCGCTGGGCGCGGTCTGTATTCCGCTGGATAACCCGCCGATAGAAAAGTGCATTGGAGCGATCCATCCAGGACACACGCAGCTCTCTAAAGCGGCGCATGCCCTGCTGGAAACGCTGAAAGATTTTTACCAGCCCAATCAGGGGGCGAGAAACACCTGCGGCGCGGCGTGAGCCGGATGCCTGCCGACGATAACCTGCGCGCCGTACCAGCGCGCCAGCGCGTCGGTCTGCAAAACGGTTTCCGGTGCTCCCTGGGACACGATTCTGCCGTCATGCAGCAGCAGGATGCGGTCCGCCCACAGCGCCGCCAGATTAAGGTCGTGCAGCACCGCGCAAACGTGCAGATGACCCCGACGGGTCAGGGATTTCAGCAGGCGCAGCAGATGCTGCTGGTGATAGAGATCCATCGCAGACGTGGGTTCATCAAGGAACAGCCAGCCGCGCGGCGCGCCGTCGCACCAAAGCTGAGCCAGCGCGCGGGCGAGCTGGATGCGCTGCTGCTCGCCGCCGGAGAGTGCGGCAAACTGCCTGCCCGCCAGCGGTAAACAGCCGGTGACGGCCATGACCTCCTCAATAACCGTCGCTTCAGGCGTGCGGGTCCAGGGCGCTCGCCCCATACCGACGACCGCCTCAACCGGCCAGTCAAATCCGAGCTGCGTGTTCTGGCGCATTACCGCCCGGTAGCGGGAAAGCCTGTTCGGCTGCCAGGCCGCAAGCGGTGTGCCCGCCAGGCTGCACCGTCCGCCCGCAGGTTTAAGGTAGCCGGTCAGCAGCCGCAACAGCGTTGATTTCCCGGCGCCGTTGGGGCCAATCAGCGCCACCAGCTCGCCCTGAGATAAGGTCAGCGACACGTCGTCAATCAGCGTGCGTTGTCCGGCGCGAAAAACAAGGTTTTCAGCACAATAGCGTTCAGCCATGCGCACCTCCGCGACGAAAGATAAGCCACAGAAACCACGGCGCGCCGAGAAGGCTGGTCAGTAAGCCGACCGGCATTTCCGCCGGTGCGACCAGGCTGCGCGCCAGCGTATCGGCAACCAGCAGAAGCAACGCGCCGGCCAGCACCGAGCCGGGGAGCACGGCCCGGTGGTCGGCTCCCAGCCACATGCGCACCAGGTGCGGCACCACCAGGCCGACAAAGCCGATCACGCCGCTGACCGCAACGGCGGCGGCCACCAGCAGGGCGCTGCACAACAGCAGGATCCGCTGCACGGCGGCAACCTCCACGCCGAGGTAATGTGCCTCTTCGTCGCCCAGCTGCAGCAGGTTGAGGGCGCCTGCCAGACGCCAGATCGCGAGCACGGTGGGAACCATCAGCGACGCGACGACCAGCAGCGTTGACCACTGCGCCTGGCCGAGGCTGCCCATTCCCCAGAGCGAAAGCTGGCGAAGCTGGGAATCATTGCTGAGCCATGACAGCACCCCGACGGCCGCGCCGCACAGGGCGTTGATGGCAATTCCCACCAGCAGCAGGCGCGACAGGGAAGCGTCACGCTGACGGCTGAGCAGGAAAATCACGAAGGTGGCGGCCAGCGCGCCGAGAAACGCCGCCAGCATCGGGGCATACAGCATCACCAGTGCAGGCAGCGAGAGCGGAAGAACCACCCACAGCGCAACGGCGAGCGCCGCGCCGCTGCTGATGCCGAGCAGTCCCGGGTCTGCCAGCGGATTTCGAAACAGCCCCTGCATCACGCAACCCGCCAGCGCCAGTGAACCGCCGATCGCCAGCGCCAGCAGCACGCGAGGCAGGCGGATTGTCAGCCAGATTTGACGCAGCGCCTCGTCGGTCCCGTTCCACATCAGGCTGATCGGCAGGTGTAATGCCCCAACCCCGGTCGCTGCGAGCGTCATGATGGTCAGGATCGCGGTCAGCATCCATAACGATAAGGCGATCCGCCGGGACATCAGGGCAGCAGCTCCGCTTTGGCACGCAGCTGCTGGATGGCTTCCGGCGTTCGCACGCTGAAGCCCAGCAGCGCCATATCGTCAATCGCCAGCACCTGCTTGTTCCGTCCCGCCGGGGTTTGCGCCAGGCCGGGCAGCGTCCACAGATTCGCTTCACCGCCCAGGGCGTTGAGACCGTCCTGAGAAATCACCACCAGATCGGGTTGGCTGGCTATCGTGCCTTCCTGAGACAGCGGCTGATAGCGGGTAAACCCCTGCATCGCGTTCTGCAGCCCCGCCGCACGAATGGCAGCATCCGCGCCGGTCTGTTGTCCGGCGGCCATGGCGGTCATCCCGCCGTGGTTGAGAATAAACAGTACCCGCTTATTGAGCGGCGACGCGGGAAGCGCCGACAGTGCCTGGCGCAGCGTGCTGCGCAGGACCTCCCCCTCGACCTCGCGGTGCGTCGCTTCAGCGACGATCCGCACCTTTTCGTCAATGACGTTCAGGTCGTTACTGGCAGGAACAGCGATCACCCTGACGTGGCTTTGCTCAACCTGCTTTAGCGCCAGAGACGGCTGCGCCTGAGCGCTGGCCAGCACCAGCGTGGGGCGCATGGATAAGATCCCTTCCGCATTGAGCTGGCGCAGATAGCCCACGTCAGGCAGCGAATTCGCCGCCTGCGGCCACTGGCTGGTGCTGTCGCGGGCCACCAGCGAGGGCGCCGCGCCGAGAGCGTAGACAATCTCGGTGACGTCGCCGCCGAGGGTAACGATTTTCTCCTGCGGCGCCGCAGACGCCAGCAGGGGCAGGGCGCTAAGCAGGGCAAGCCACCGTTTCATGCGGCCAGCCCTTTCGCCGTTAAGGCGTCAATCTGGCTGCGCCACTGGCTCTGCTCCGGTTCGCCTTCCGTACGCTGGCCGTACAGCTGGGCGATTTGCGTTCCGTCGGCGGCAAACAGCTCCAGGCTGGTGACATGCCCGTCAGCCGTCGGCTTGCGCGTGACCCACGTTTCCGCAATGGATCCTTCAAGCAGATGCAGGGTAAAGGTTGGGTTAAAGACGTTCAGCCAGCCTTTCATTGGCACCAGCTTTTCCACCGCGCCGGTGAAGATCTGCACGCAGCCGCGGTTGCCGACGAAGACCATGATTTCGTTACCGTCCCGACGCGCCGTCTCAAGGAGTTGCGCCAGCGCGGTGTTTTCTACCCGGCAGGCCAGATCGTCACCCACCAGGCGAAACGCCTGCTGGCGGCTGAGGTTATGGCGCTTGAGCAGGCTGAAGAACTGATGAACGTCGGTCATGGCGCGCCACTCGTTATCCACGAGAGCGGCATTTGCGTTTTCTGCATGAGCCGGAGCATCGGCTATCCTCAACGCCAGCGGCGGGTTGTCGGCAAAGATAAAGCGGGTCAGCACGTCGCCCCAGGCGGAAACGTCGGTGTTGTCCGTGGCGTAGACCTTCAGCAGGGCATCGCCCTGGTGATCGAAGAACTGAATGCTCTGCCGCTCGCCGCGTGCGGTGGCTTCACTGATGTGAAACACGCTCGACCACTGGTTGAGGAACAGGCGCAGATCCAGCGCGCGCGGGTTCAGCACCAGCCCGGCGTGGCCGTTCAGGTGCTGGTTGGTAAATCTCCCGACCTGCTCGTGTACGGCGTATTCGTTGCGGCAGATACATTTGGTTTCGCCCACCGCCTCCAGCGCGCCCAGGATCTCGCGGATTTCACCGCACAGTCGCCAGGCGTCGTGACCTACGCGGGCAAAGGTCAGCTCTGCTTCACTGATGTTCATTAACCCCGCGACGTCGCGCGCGTACATACCCGGATTGGCTTCTTTTAGCTCAAGCCAGCGCGTGTAGTGATTCATTGTCTCTTCCTTCTGAATAGTTGCCCCGAAGGGAATTACCACTGATAGCTTACGAAAATCTTGCCGTTACGACCGTCCTGCGGAATGCCCTGAGGTGACCAGTACGCTTTGTCAAAGGCGTTGCCCAGCACCAGCGTAGTGGTCACGCCTTTGAGCCGCTCCTGGCCTTTGTAGCTCACGTAGAAATCGTTGACCGCATAGCCCGGCTGCTTGCTATAGCTGCCGCTGATATGCGTTGAGCGATCGACAAAAGTACCGATCCAGCCGACGGAGAATCCGCTTTGCGCCACCGGGATATCCAGCTTGCTGGTGACGGTGTCCGGGTTAATGCTGGAGATGTACTCGCCCGTATCGGTGTCTTTCCCGCGCGTGCGGTTGTAGGCCAGATCGAGGCTGAAGAGATCGGCCGAGTATTTTGCCATCATATCCCAACCCCAGATTTTGGCGTTCGGAACGTTGTACGACATGGTGGTCGCGGCGGCAAAATCGACGGTGGTGGAGATATAGTCTTTGGCTTTGGTGTCGAAATAGCTGGCTTTAAACTCCAGCGCATCGTTGGCAAGCATCAGATTGTCAAAGCGCAGGCCAAAACCAAACTCCTGCGTTTCGTTGGTTTCCGGGCGCAGGTTCGGGTTTGGCACCCAGTAGTTGGTATAGAAGCGGCCAATGGAGAAGTGTTTGGCGTCGTTATACATTTCGCCCATGGTCGGCGCGCGGAAGGCCTGCGCGTAAGAGCCAAACAGCATCAGCCAGTCGGTTGGGCTGATGGTTAACCCGGCGCGGGATGACCACTTGTCTGCATCCACATCTTTGTAGCCGTCGCTGCTGCCGCGGTAGCTGTCATAGCGCGTGCCGCCCAGCAGGGTAACAGGCAGATCGCGCAGGGTGATCTCATCCTGCAGCCAGCCGGAGCTGAAGTCGATTTTCGCGTCCGGGAAGCCGGTGGTTGCCCCGCCCGGATGCTGCTCCTGACGATAGTATTCCCCGCCGTAGGTCAGAAGGTGTGCTGCAAAGGTGTCGCTGAACAGACGGGTGCGGTTTTCCACCTTGCCGCCTTTGGTGGTCTGCTTGCGGAACTCACCGCTACCGTCGACGTTTTGGGCATTAATGCGCGCTTCGGACCAGTAGACCTTCGCGTCGGCGTCCAGCCAGTCGTACCCTTCCGGTGAAATGTGGTAGCCAACCTGCGCATCGCGCTGGATGGTGGAGCGGTCGGTCATCGGGTTACTGCTGTCCGCCCCGGTGGTTTGCGGGTTTTTCGGCTCCTGAGCGGCGTTGTTGTAGTAGCGCAGGGAGCCGCTCAGGGTCTGGGCGGGGGCGATTTTCCAGCTGCCTTTTGCCAGCATGTTGTTGATGGATTCGTCGTTAGGCGCGGTTGCACCGTCGCTCTGGCGGATATCACCGCGATCCCGGCTGGACCAGGAGACCAGACCGTCCAGCGTATCGGTGCGGCCGTAGGCGCTGGCCCCCATCCCGAGGCTATGATCGCCCGTTGCGCCCGTTCCAAACACGCGGTAGCCGCTGTTTTTACCCGGTTCGAGCAGATCGTTGGCATCGGCGGTGTCATAAGAGATCACGCCGCCCAGCGCGCCGCTGCCGTACAGCAGGGCCGACGGGCCGCGGACCACCTCGATACGTTTGATTAGCGCGGGATCGAGAAAGGTGCTGTTCAGGTGACCTGTGTCGGTGCCCTGACGCACGCCGTCAACCAGCACCAGCACGCCGCGACGGTCATAGCCGCGCAGGTTGACGTCCTGCCCGTTAGTGCGCCCAGTGCCGTCCAGCGTCAGACCGGGGACGTTACGCAGCAGGTCGGCCGCCGAGCTTGCGGTTTGTTTCTCCGGCGCGCTGGCGTCAATTACGCTTACCATCATGGGCGCTTCAAAGGTGCTGCGGGCGTTGCCCGTGGCGGTGACGGTAATGTCGTCTGTGGCGGCGAACGCGACGCCCGGTAGGGTACTGGCAATCGCCAGCGCCAGAAGTGACGGACGTAAAGATGCGGAAGGCAGGTGTGGCATAGCAACTCTCCATAAGAAGTGAAAAGCGCTGGCTGCCTGGGGATAACCTGGGTGGCTGGCGTATTTTTAGGTGTTGTTTATTTTGTGAGGATCAGTTTTCCGGCATGGGTCTGGCGCAGAAGATAGCGCTGTCCGTCATGCTCGATAATGACCCGTCCCTCATCGCCGAGGAGGGTTTTGCTGTCAATGCGACGCTCGGCGGGGGCTGGCGCTGTGTGTGTTTTTTCTTGCGTTGCCGCGCTGTTATCCGTACGTGACATAATGTTTATAAATGGCAATCAATGTAACAATGATAATCATTATCAATAAAGTACAAATTGACGGCAAGCGTTTTTGTGAAAAAAGGGGGAGGGGATCAAATTTGGGGGTGAGGTGCGGTCTGATGCCCTCACTCCGACCCTCTCCCACAGGGAGAGGGAGAAGGGCACAATCGTAGGTCGGGTAAGCGCAGCGCCACCCGACAATAACATCAGAAGCGAGAATCTACCGCAGCTGCCAGCTTTTCCAGCAGCAGTTCGCTGTCTTCCCAGCTCAGGCACGGGTCGGTGATCGACTGGCCGTAAACCATCTGCTGTCCGGCAACGATTTTCTGCGTGCCTTCTTTGATAAAGCTCTCAGCCATAATCCCTGCAACGGCGGTCGAGCCGCTGCGGATCTGCTGGCAGATCTCATCGCAGACGTCCAGCTGGCGGCGATGCTGCTTCTGGCAGTTGCCGTGGCTGAAATCCACCACCAGATGTTCCGGCAGGTCAAATTCGGCCAGCGTTTCACAGGCCGCCGCAATATCTTGGGCATGGTAATTGGGTTTCTTCCCGCCGCGCATAATGATATGCCCGTAAGGGTTACCGCTGGTCTGGTAGATGGTCATATGACCGCTCTTGTCCGGCGACAGGAACATGTGGCTGGCACGGGCAGCGCGGATGGCATCAACCGCGATACGGGTGTTGCCATCGGTCCCGTTTTTGAAGCCGACCGGGCAGGAGAGGGCAGAGGCCATCTCACGGTGGATCTGGCTTTCGGTGGTGCGCGCGCCGATCGCGCCCCAGCTGATCAGATCGGCGATAAACTGCCCGGTCACCATATCGAGAAACTCGGTCGCCGTCGGAACGCCCAGCTCGTTGACCTGTAAAAGCAGCTTCCGCGCCAGCTCGATACCGTGGTTAACGCGATAGCTGCCGTTGAGGTCAGGGTCGGAAATCAGGCCTTTCCAGCCCACCACGGTGCGCGGTTTTTCAAAGTAGGTGCGCATCACGATCTCAAGGCGATGCTGGTACTTATCCCGCAGTCCCTGGAGTCGTTTTGCATAATCCATCGCGGCATCCAGATCGTGGATGGAGCAAGGCCCAATCACCACCAGAAGACGTTTGTCTTCACCGTTCAGGATTTTTTCAATGCGGCGGCGGGAGGCCGTCACATGTTCCGCGACGGCGGCGGAAACGGGATGCCGCTGTGCCAGTTCAGCCGGCGTGACCAGGCTGTCAATGCGCGCAGTGCGGAGTTCATCGGTTTTATTCATGGAATGTCTCAGAAAATTTTTGCTTCATCGGCAGACTACCGGGAAGTGATGGGCATCACCTTAAACCAATCCCTGCTGATTTCAAGTTCGGGGCGACACCGCCCCGTGGTTGCAGATGATGATACCTGAATCTGAGTTAATGTACTAGCATATTAGTACATGCGGCGATTAAGCCCCATGATGTCGAGAATTTTGGTGGCAATTTCTTCAACTGAATAGTTGGTGCTGTTCAGCCACGGGATCTGGTTTTTGCGGTACAGCGCTTCCACTTCGGAGACCTCCATCCGGCACTGGCGCATGGAGGCGTAGCGGCTGTTCTCGCGACGCTCCTCGCGGATGGCCGCAAGGCGTTCAGGGTTGATCGTCAGGCCGAACAGCTTGTGCTGCAGCGGCTTAAGGGCGGCGGGCAGCACCAGGTTATCCATATCGTCGGCGATAAACGGGTAGTTTGCGGCGCGAATGCCAAACTGCATCGCCAGATAAAGGCTGGTCGGGGTTTTGCCGCAGCGCGACACGCCAAGCAGGATCACCTGCGCCTGGTCGAGATTTCGCAGCGAAATACCGTCGTCGTGGGCCAGGGTGTAGTCGATAGCGGCGATACGCGCGTCGTACTTGGTCAGGTTGCCGGGGTTCAGCCCGTGGGTTCGGTGGGCAATCGGGGTCGGGTCGAGCTTAAGCTCGCTCTGCAGCGGCGCCACCAGCGCCTGCACGATATCCTGGCAGAAGCCTTCACTTTGCAGAATGATGGAGCGAATCTCGGGGATCACGATAGAGTAGAACACCAGCGGGCGGACGCCGGTCTGCTGGTAGATGGCGTCAATCTGGTCCTTCACCGCTTTAGCGCGGCTCTCGTTTTCGACAAACGGCAGCGTGATGCTGTTAATCGAGACGGGAAACTGCGACATCACCGCGTGGCCCAGCACCTCGGCGGTGATCGCCGTACCATCAGAAATATAAAAAACGTGGCGATCGACAGCACTATCCATTTTACTCACCCTGAATATCAGACCTAATTGTCTGAAAGCATAAATTAAAAAAGTAAATTACACAGCAAAGAACTTATCCTAATTATGAATGAAACACTGTTTTTGATTTTCCTGAAAAGTGGATTTCATTTTTCAAATAGCGACTTTATTTTTGGGGTTTCTGGCTGAATATAGAGGAATCATCGGGTTAATCGTTGATGGGAAAGTATCCGAAAAGTTGAAATTTTAAATTGCTTACACGATTCACCGTTTTTTTAGCGGAAATAAATATGCCAGTATAAATACGTAGTCAGGTGTTACTTACTCCGATCAAATATCACAAAAGGATTGTTTCGATGTCCAACAATGGCTCGTCACCGCTGGTGCTTTGGTATAACCAACTCGGCATGAATGATGTAGACAGAGTTGGGGGCAAAAATGCCTCCCTGGGTGAAATGATTACAAATCTGTCGGGTATGGGTGTCTCCGTACCGAACGGGTTTGCCACCACCGCCGATGCCTTTAACCTGTTTTTAGACCAGAGCGGTGTTAACCAGCGCATTTACGACCTGCTGGATAAAACGGATATTGATGACGTTACCGAGCTTGCCAAAGCCGGGGCGCAGATCCGCCAGTGGATCATCGACACACCTTTCCAGCCGGAACTGGAAAAAGCCATTCACGACGCGTACAACCAGCTCTCAGCTGACGATGCGCAGGCCTCCTTTGCCGTACGTTCCTCTGCGACCGCAGAAGATATGCCGGACGCCTCGTTTGCCGGGCAGCAGGAAACCTTCCTGAACGTCCAGGGTTATGATGCGGTGCTGGTGGCGGTGAAGCACGTGTTTGCTTCCCTGTTCAACGATCGCGCCATCTCCTATCGCGTGCACCAGGGCTACGACCATCGCGGCGTGGCGCTCTCCGCTGGCGTGCAGCGCATGGTGCGCTCGGACGTGGGCTCATCCGGCGTGATGTTCTCCATTGATACCGAATCCGGCTTCGACCAGGTGGTGTTTATCACCTCCGCGTGGGGTCTGGGTGAGATGGTTGTGCAGGGCGCGGTAAACCCTGACGAATTCTACGTCCACAAGCCTACGCTGGCTGCTGGCCGTCCGGCGGTGGTGCGCCGCACCATGGGCTCGAAAAAAATCCGCATGATCTATGCCCCGACCCAGGAGCATGGCAAGCAGGTTAAAATTGAAGATGTACCGCAGGAGCAGCGCGACCGCTTCTCCCTGACCGACGCCGAAGTGCAGGAACTGGCGAAGCAGGCGGTGCAGATCGAAAAACACTACGGCCGTCCGATGGACATCGAATGGGCAAAAGACGGTAACACCGGCAAGCTGTTTATCGTGCAGGCGCGTCCGGAAACCGTCCGCTCGCGCGGTCAGGTGATGGAGCGTTATACGCTGCACGCGCAGGGTAAAATCGTGGCGGAAGGCCGCGCCATCGGCCACCGCATCGGTGCCGGTCCGGTCAAAGTGATCCACGACATCAGCGAGATGAACCGTATTGAGCCAGGCGACGTGCTGGTGACCGACATGACCGACCCGGACTGGGAACCGATCATGAAGAAAGCGGCGGCTATCGTCACCAACCGCGGCGGTCGTACCTGCCACGCGGCGATCATTGCCCGCGAGCTGGGCATTCCTGCGGTTGTCGGCTGCGGTGACGCCACCGAACGCATGAAGGACGGCCAGAACGTGACCGTCTCCTGTGCCGAAGGCGATACCGGCTACGTCTACGCCGATATCCTCGACTTCAGCGTGAAGAGCTCAAGCGTGGATACCATGCCGGACCTGCCGCTGAAGATCATGATGAACGTCGGCAACCCGGACCGCGCGTTTGACTTCGCCTGCCTGCCGAACGAAGGCGTTGGCCTGGCGCGTCTGGAATTTATCATCAACCGTATGATCGGCGTTCACCCGCGCGCGCTGCTGGAGTTTGACGACCAGGATCCGAAGCTGCAGAACGAAATCCGCGAGATGATGAAAGGCTACGACTCACCGAAAGAGTTCTACGTCGGCCGTCTGACCGAAGGGATCGCGACGCTGGGCGCTGCCTTCTATCCAAAACGCGTGATCGTGCGTCTGTCTGACTTTAAGTCTAACGAATACGCCAACCTGGTAGGCGGCGAGCGCTACGAGCCGGAAGAAGAGAACCCGATGCTGGGCTTCCGCGGGGCCGGACGCTACGTGTCCGACAGCTTCCGCGACTGCTTCGCGCTGGAGTGTGAGGCGGTGAAACGCGTGCGCAACGACATGGGGCTGACCAACGTTGAAATCATGATCCCGTTCGTGCGTACCGTGGATCAGGCGAAAGCGGTGGTGGACGAGCTTGCGCGTCAGGGTCTGAAGCGCGGCGAGAACGGGCTGAAGATCATCATGATGTGCGAAATCCCGTCCAACGCCCTGCTGGCCGAGCAGTTCCTGGAGCACTTCGACGGCTTCTCTATCGGCTCGAACGACATGACGCAGCTGACGCTGGGTCTGGACCGCGACTCCGGCGTGGTCTCCGAGCTGTTCGACGAGCGCAACGAGGCGGTGAAAGCGCTGCTCTCCATGTCCATCCGCGCGGCGAAGAAGCAGGGTAAATACGTCGGGATCTGCGGTCAGGGGCCGTCCGACCATGAAGACTTTGCCGCATGGCTGATGGAAGAGGGGATCGATAGCCTGTCCCTGAACCCGGACACCGTGGTGCAAACCTGGCTGAGCCTGGCAGAACTGAACAAGTAACGCCACGCTGACCCGAAAAGGCGAGGATATTATTCCTCGCCTTTTTTATTTCATTTCTTATTTGCTCCCCATCACAAATAAAGTAAAAAACCAAATATCATAATTTGTCTGTCAATTTAGACAATTGTTAGCGCGCAAACCGTTGCTAATACTTGAGCCTTACTGCGCATTTCCCTTAAGAAGATGCGCAACTGGTTGAAATACGTTTTAACCTGATAAAAAGGCAAATAACAATGACACTCTCCTCTGTATTGCGTACCAAAGATAAAATAGGTTATGGTTTAGGCGATATGGCCAGCGCGCTGGTCTGGCAAACGGCAACCTTATTTCTCGCTTATTTTTATACAGACGTATTTGGGCTGCCCGCCGCGATTATGGGCACCATGTTTTTAGTGGTGCGCGTGGTCGATGCGTTTGTCGATCCGTGCATTGGCGCACTGGTTGACCGCACCCGGACGCGTCACGGACGTTTCCGTCCCTGGCTGCTGTGGTTTGCTATCCCGTTTGGCGTGAGCTGCCTCATTACCTTCTATGTGCCGGACGTTGGGCCGACGGCAAAAATCGTTTACGCCTGCGTGACCTACGCGATTTTAAGTCTGATATACTCCGCGATTAACGTGCCTTACTGCGCCATGCCCGGCGCGCTGACGCTGGACCCGCGCGAGCGTCATTCTCTGCAGTCGTGGCGCTTTGGCCTGTCGTTTATCGGCGGGCTGATCGTGACGGTTATTGCCCTGCCGCTGGTCTCACTGTTAGGCCAGGGCAACGTGCAGAAAGGCTATTTCTATGCCATGAGCCTGATGGGTCTGCTGGGAATTGTGCTGTTCTTCTGCTGTTTCCTGATGACCCGCGAGCGTTATTCTCCGCGCAATGATACCTCCGGCTCCATGCTCACCGATTTAAAACTGCTGGCCGGGAACAGCCAGTGGCGGATTGTTTTTCTGTTTAATATTTTGCTGTTAACGGCGGTGGTGACGCGCGGTTCCGCCACCATGTATTACGTGAACTATGTGCTGCTGCGTCCGGATCTGGTTTTTGCCTTTATTGTTTCCGGCATGGTGGCCTCCTTAAGCGGCGCATTATTATCTGAACGGCTGCTGGGGAAATTTGACCGCGTGCGCGCCTACCAGTGGACGATTATCTCCTTCGTTATCTTCGGCGCGCTGATTTTCTTCCTGCCTCCTTCACAGGTGTGGCTAATCTTTGGCCTTAACATCGTCTTTAGCTTTATTCAAAACCTCACCACGCCGCTGCAATGGACCATGTTCTCCGATGTGGTCGACTACGAAGAGCACCGCAGCGGCCGTCGTCTGGACGGGCTGGTCTTCTCCACCGCGCTGTTTGCCATCAAGTTTGGCCTGGCGCTGGGTGGGGCGGTCGTCGGTTGGGTGCTTGGCATGGTGGATTACGCCCCGGGCCAGGCAACCCAGGCGCCAGGCGTTCTCTCGACCATTAACGCGCTGTTCACCCTTATCCCTTGCGCGCTGTTCCTCTGCATGGTCGCGCTGCTTGCCATCTACAAGCTCAACAGCCGGCTGGTGGATTCCATCGCCCGGGAGCTGGCCAGCAAGCGTGAAGTCAGACCCGAAGCGGGGCAGCTCAGCCCGGCAACCCCTTCCGCACTACAGGAGTAAAACATGACGACTATCTATAAGGACGCGGGACGTCCCGTGCACGAGCGCGTCGCCGATTTACTGGCGCGCATGACCCCGGAAGAGAAGTTCGCCCAGATGCACGCGTACTGGCTGATCCTCGATGAAAACGGTAACCACCGCGAGCGCAGCGACCTCAGCGACGAATTCGCCGGCGTGAGCGAGCAGGCTGCGCTCAGCGAACGGCTTAAGCTGGGCGTCGGGCAGATCACGCGGCCGCTGGGCACCCACATCGTTGACGCGAAGACCGGCGTGCGCGCGGCGAACCGCCTGCAGCGCATGATGATGGAAGAGACGCGGCTCGGCATCCCGGCGCTATTCCACGAGGAGTGTCTGGTGGGGCTGCTGTGCAAAGACGCCACCCTGTTCCCGTCGTCATTGAACTACGGTTCGACCTGGGATCCGGAGCTGGTGCAGCGGGCGGCAGAGCAGATTGGCAAAGAGGCGCGCTCCGTCGGCTGCCAGCAGGGGCTGGCACCGGTGCTGGACGTATCCCGCGACGTGCGCTGGGGGCGAACGGAAGAGACCTTCGGGGAGGATCCCTGGCTGGTGGGCGTAATGGCGACCGCCTACGTGAAGGGCTTACAGGGCGATAAGCGCGATCTGCTGGCGACGCTCAAGCATTACGTGGGGCATTCGTTCAGCGAAGGAGCGCGCAACCATGCGCCGGTCCACCTGGGGTTCAGCGAGCTGAACGACACCTTCCTGCTGCCGTTCGAAATGGCGGTCAAGCTGGCAAACGCCGGTTCGGTGATGCCCGCGTACCACGATATTGATAACCAGCCGGGGCACAGCGACAGCTTCCTGTTGACCACCGTCCTGCGCGAGCAGTGGGGGTTCGACGGGATTATTGTCGCGGACTACGGCGGCGTCAGCCTGCTGCACCAGCACCACGGGATTTCCCACGACGCGGCCGAATCTGCTGCGCTGGCGTTCAACGCCGGGCTGGACGTTGAGCTGCCGAAAGACGACTGCGCGCGGCATCTGGCGGAAGCGGTAGAGCGCGGGCTGATCTCTATGGCGAAGGTCGACGAGATCGTGGCGCGTACGCTGACGGAAAAATTCCGCCTTGGCCTGTTTGAAAAGCCGTACGCGGATGAAAACGGTATCGATCTGCAAAACGATATGACCCGCCAGGCCGCGCGGGAGGTGGCGACGAAATCGATCACGCTGCTGGAAAACAACGGTATTTTACCGCTCGGCGGCAAACCCCGCGTGGCGGTAGTGGGGCCGACGGCAGACGATCCGCTGGCGTTACTCAGCGGCTACAGCTTCCCGGTGCATTTGATCATCAGCGATATGGTGGAAGAGACCTCGCAGGTCACGACCCCGCGCGCGGCGCTGGAGCAGTATCTTGGTGCATCGAACGTCCGCTATGCCAAAGGGTGCCACATCATCGAAAAACGGATGGCGGGCGCGCCGGTCTTCCCTGGCGACAGCGGCGGCAAACCGATGCAGCAGTCGCCCGTATCGCAAAGTACCGCCCCGATCCCCGAGGCCGTGAACGCCGCGCAGGAGAGTGACGTGGTGGTGGCCTGCGTGGGCGATCTCGCCGGGCTGTTCCAGAGCGGTACCGTGGGGGAAGGTTCCGATACCGATTCCCTGAACCTGCCGGGCGTGCAGCAACAGCTGCTGGAAGCGCTGGTCGCCACCGGTAAACCGGTGATTGTGGTGATGACCGGGGGGCGTCCATACAACCTGCAGGGTCTGGAAGATAAGGTCGCGGCGCTGATGATGGCCTGGGCGCCGGGGCAGGAAGGGGGCTGGGCGATTGCGGACGTGTTAACCGGGCGTGCGGAGCCGCAGGGTCGTCTGGTGGTGAGCGTACCGAAAAGCGCCGGTGCGATGCCGTATTACTACAATCACAAGCTCAAAAGCGGCGGCACGCCGTTTGCGTTCCATTTCGGCTCACGTTACCCGTTTGGCTTCGGCCTCGGCTGGACGACGTTTAGCTGGGGCGCTGTCCGCGTCGCCGAAAGCAGCGTACCGGTCGACGGTGAGGTGAGGCTGAGCGTGGATATCACCAATACCGGAGAGCGCAGCGGCAGCGAGGTGGTGCAGGTTTACGTCAGGGATAAGGTCGCCACGCAGGTGCGGCCGCTTCAGGAGCTGAAGGCCTTCCAGCGCGTCACGCTCTCGCCGGGAGAAACCGCCACGCTCACCTTCACGCTGCCGGTTGAGATGTTCAACTTCACCCGTCGCGACGGAAAACGCATCGTCGAGCCGGGCGAGTTTGAGCTGCAGGTTGGCGCATCGTCGGCGGATATCCGCGAGACGGTGATGGTCAATGCGACAGGGGAAACGCGGGTGCTGCCGGCTGAGTGGCGGATGCTCAGTACCTGTGAGGTTCAACGCGCGTAGTCAGAATAAAAAAAAGCCCATCGTGGGAGATGGGCAAAGACTACACACAGCAATTCGTTGTTTCACTCAGGGGATTTCCATGCTTATAAATCAAGGTGTTGATTTATAACCGTGTGCTAATAGTAGGCATTGTGTTATTTAGCGTCGATCGGATTCGTCTCAATAGTTAAAGAGACGTAAAGAATTCTTGAGGTTATTAGCAGACTTATTGCTGAAAAGGCGGGTCTGACCAGTGAGCAACGAATAAATACTTTAGCAGTGTTTAAGTATCATGCGAGAGAGTGTAGGCCGGGTGAGCGTTAACGCCACCCGGCAGCATACCTTAATGCGTGTTCTTCTCTTCCAGCTCTTCCAGTTCGCTCAAAATCACGTCCGGGTCAGTTCCCGGCGGTGGAATTTCATGCACCCAGGCAGAGAACAGACGCCAGGTGACGGCGAGCAGCACCGGGCCAATAAACAGGCCAATCATGCCAAAGGCAATCAATCCGCCAATGACCCCGGAGAGGATCAGGATCAGCGGCAGGTCTGCGCCCATGCGGATGAGGATCGGACGAATGACGTTATCCATGGTGCCGACCACGCAGCTCCAGACCAGCAGCACCGTTCCCCACGTGGTGTCGCCCGTCCAGTAGAGCCAGATAATGCTGGGAACCAGCACCAGCAGAGGTCCCAGCTGTGCAAGACAGGTCATCAGCATGACAACGGTGAACACGGTAGCGTACGGTACGCCGGAAATCGCCAGACCGATCCCGCCCAGCACCGCCTGCACCAGCGCGGTGACCACCACGCCCAGCGCAACCGCGCGCACGGCCTGCGCGGCCAGCAGCACCGCTGCGTCACCGCGTTTGCCCGCCAGGCGGGTGGCAAAGTGACGAACGCCTAAAGCCACCTGCTCGCCGCGCCAGTAGAGCAGGGCGCTGAAGAGCAGCATCAGGGTACAGTGCATCATAAAGCGGCCGATATGCGCCGCCTGCCCGACAAACCAGGTGGTGGTGGTGCCAATATACGGGCGGACTTTTGCCATCAGCGCGCTGCCGCCCATCTCCAGCAGGCTATGCCAGCCGCTGTAGAGTTTGGCGCCCACCAGCGGAATGCTGTTCAGCCAGGCGAGATCCGGCAGCGTCAGGTCGCCGCTGCTAATGGCGCGAATAACCGGGCCACTGGAATCCACCAGGCTATTTACCAGCAGGGCAATCGGAATGATAAACAGCAGGAACAGCAGGAGCGTCATGACCAGCACGGCGAGCCCGCGGCGGCCAAACAGCAGCTTCTGCAAGCGCAGCAGCAAAGGCCACGTGGCCACGACAACGGTGGCAGCCCACGCAAAGCCGAGAATAAAGGGTTGAACAATCCACAGACACGCAATAATCATGAGGGCCAGAAACAGCACCGACAGCAAAATTTGCGCAACATCCCTGGGCTGGCGAAGATTGACCATAAATGAAACTTTCCTTAAAAGAACGCCAGTACGACTGGCGGGAACGGAAAACCGCGTCTCTTTAATCATTAATGATCTCAGCGGTTTTTAACAGGCGAATTCTGCCTGTAATTCAGCAGAGATTATAAGAAAAAAATGTGATAAAACTTTTAAGATACACGCAAACGATTTCATACAACTCTAATTAGGGTCGACAGTCATGATCCCACAGATTTCTCAGGCACCTGGCGTCGTTCAGCTGGTGCTTAATTTTTTGCAAGCACTGGAGCAACAGGGTTTTACAGGTGATACCGCCACGAACTATGCCGACAGGCTGACGATGGCGACCGATAACAGTATCTACCAGCTTCTTCCCGATGCCGTGGTTTTCCCCCGTTCAACGGCCGACGTCGCGCTTATCGCCCGGCTGGCCACGCAGGAGCGGTTTGCCTCGCTGGTCTTCACGCCGCGCGGCGGCGGCACCGGAACCAACGGTCAGGCGCTGAACCAGGGCATCATTGTTGATATGTCGCGCTATATGAACCGCATCATTGAGATCAACCCGGAAGAGGGGTGGGTGCGGGTCGAAGCGGGCGTCATCAAAGATCAGCTTAATCAGTATCTCAAGCCGTACGGCTACTTTTTTGCCCCTGAGCTTTCCACCAGCAACCGCGCCACCCTTGGCGGGATGATTAACACGGATGCCTCCGGGCAGGGCTCGCTGGTCTACGGTAAAACTTCCGATCACGTGCTGGGCGTGCGTGCGGTGCTGCTGGGCGGCGACATCCTCGATACCCAGCCGATGCCGGTTGAACTGGCGGAAACGCTGGGCAAAGACAACACCGCCAGCGGACGCATCTATCGCACCGTGCTGGAACGCTGCCGTGACAACCGCCAGCTTATTCTCGATAAATTCCCCAAACTGAACCGCTTCCTGACCGGTTACGATCTGCGTCACGTCTTCAACGATGACCTGACCCAGTTTGATTTAACCCGCGTGCTGACCGGCTCCGAAGGAACGCTGGCATTTATTACCGAAGCGCGGCTGGATATCACCCGGTTGCCGAAAGTGCGCCGTCTGGTGAACGTCAAATATGACTCCTTCGACTCCGCGCTGCGCAATGCGCCGTTTATGGTGCAAGCGCAGGCGCTGTCGGTGGAGACCGTCGACTCTAAGGTGCTCAATCTTGCCCGGGAAGATATTGTCTGGCACTCCGTAAGCGACCTCATTACCGACGTGCCGGATAAAGAGATGCTCGGTCTTAATATCGTGGAATTTGCCGGCGATGATGCGGAGCTGATTGAGCGTCAGGTCACCACGCTCTGCCAGCGTCTGGACGAGCTGATTGCGCAGGGTGAAGGCGGCGTGATCGGCTGGCAGCTCTGTAACGATCTGGCCGGGATTGAGCGTATCTATGCGATGCGTAAAAAAGCCGTGGGCCTGCTCGGCAATGCGAAAGGGGCGGCGAAGCCCATTCCCTTTGCCGAAGATACCTGCGTGCCGCCCGAGCATCTGGCGGATTACATCGTGGAGTTTCGCGCCCTGCTGGACAGCCACGGCCTGAGCTATGGCATGTTCGGCCACGTCGACGCCGGGGTACTGCACGTGCGTCCGGCGCTGGACATGTGCGACCCGCAGCAGGAGATCCTGATGAAGCAGATCTCCGACGACGTGGTGGCCTTAACCGCCAAATACGGCGGCCTGCTGTGGGGGGAGCACGGGAAAGGGTTCCGCGCGGAGTACAGCCCGGCATTCTTCGGCGAACAGCTCTACGCGGAGTTGCGTAAGGTGAAAGCGGCTTTCGACCCGCATAACCGCCTTAACCCGGGTAAAATCTGCCCGCCTGAGGGTGTTGATGCCCCGATGCTGCAGGTGGATGCCGTCAAGCGCGGCACGTACGACAGGCAGATCCCTATTGCGGTGCGCTCGTCCTGGCGCGGCGCGATGGAGTGCAACGGCAATGGCCTGTGCTTTAACTTTGATGTGAAAAGCCCGATGTGCCCGTCGATGAAAATCACCAGCAACCGTATTCACTCGCCGAAAGGGCGGGCGACGCTGGTGCGCGAGTGGCTGCGTCTGCTGGCCGACCGCGGGGTGGATCCGCTCAAGCTGGAGCAGGAGCTGCCGGAAAAACGGGCCAGCCTGCGCTCGCTGATTGAGCGCACCCGCAACAGCTGGCATGCCAACAAGGGCGAGTATGATTTCTCCCACGAGGTGAAAGAGGCGATGTCCGGCTGTCTGGCCTGTAAAGCCTGCTCCACCCAGTGCCCGATTAAAATCGACGTGCCGGAATTCCGCTCGCGTTTCCTGCAGCTTTACCACACCCGATACCTCCGCCCGGTACGCGACCATCTGGTGGCGACGGTGGAAAGCTACGCGCCGCTGATGGCGCGTGCGCCAAAGACCTTCAACTTCTTTATCAACCAGCCGCTGGTGCGCAAGCTCTCCGAAAAACACATCGGCATGGTCGATCTGCCGCTGCTGTCGGTGCCGTCTCTGCAGCGCCAGCTCGTCGGTCACCGTTCGGCGAACATGACTCTGGAACAGCTGGAGGCGCTCGCTCCGGAGCAAAAAGCCAGTATGGTGCTGGTGGTGCAGGATCCGTTCACTAGCTACTACGATGCGCAGGTCGTGGCCGATTTTGTCCGTCTGGCGGAGAAAGTGGGCTACCAGCCGGTTGTGCTGCCGTTCTCTCCCAACGGCAAGGCGCAGCACATTAAGGGTTTCCTGAACCGATTTGCGAAGACCGCGCAGAAAACGTCTGACTTCTTAAACCGCGTGGCGCAACTCGGGATACCGATGGTCGGTGTTGATCCGGCGCTGGTGCTTTGCTATCGCGATGAATACAAGCAGACGCTGGGCGATAAGCGCGGTGATTTCAACGTCATGCTGGTGCACGAGTGGCTTCCGGTGGCGCTGGCAGATAAAGCCGTTCAGGATGTCAGCGGTGAACCGTGGTATCTGTTCGGCCACTGCACGGAAGTGACCGCGCTGCCGGGTGCCCCCGCGCAGTGGGCGTCCGTTTTTGCCCGCTTTGGTGCGAAGCTGGAGAGCGTCAACGTAGGCTGCTGCGGGATGGCCGGAACCTACGGACACGAAGTGAAAAACCACGCCAACTCGCTCGGCATCTATGAGCTGTCCTGGCATCAGGCGATGCAGCGTTTGCCGCGAAACCGCTGTCTGGCGACGGGCTACTCCTGTCGCAGCCAGGTAAAACGGGTAGAAGGTAACGGTGTGCGTCACCCATTGCAGGCTTTACTGGAGATAATTGGATGATCTGGAAACGTGCCGTGACGCTGCAGGCGCTGAACGCCATGGGCGAGGGGAATATGGTGGGGCTGCTGGATATCCAGTTCATCCGCATTGGCGACGATGAGATTGAGGCCACCATGCCGGTCGATAGTCGCACCCACCAGCCGTTTGGTTTATTGCATGGCGGGGCCTCCGTCGTGCTGGCCGAAACGCTGGGCTCGGTGGCGGGCTATCTCTGTACCGAAGGGGAGCAGAAGGTTGTTGGACTCGAGGTGAATGCTAACCACATACGCTCGGTGCGCAGCGGGCGCGTGCGCGGTGTTTGCCGCGCGCTGCACGCCGGCAGCCGCCATCAGGTATGGCAGATAGATATTCTCGATGAGCAGGATCGCCTGTGCTGCTCGTCGCGGCTGACCACGGCGGTTGTGTAAAGTTTTCAGATGTTTTGCCTTTGGTCAAAAACTAGCCAGTCCGTTGTGATATACTGGTCAGGTTTTGTACATAAGCGAGGACATCATGGATACTGAAATAACCCCAACACAGCTGGCAATTGAATATTTACGTCGCGATAAGAGCAACCTGTCTCCGGCGCAGTACCTGAAAAAGCTGAAACAGCTTGAGCTGGAATTTACAGATTTGCTGGCGCTCTCTTCGAATGAACTGAAAGAAGAGATCTATTTTGCCTGGCGGTTGGGCGTTCACGTCCATTGAGTACATGAGAATAAAAGGGCCGCGAGTGCGGCCTTTTTTGTGTCTGCAATTCAGTATCGGGCGGCGGTGACGCCACCCGATATTTTCCTCAGACATTGACGGCGTTGATCAGCCGCGACTTCATGGACTGATACGCCGACGCCGCAAAATCCTCCGCCCAGCGCTGGTCCTCAATCGCCTCCAGCTGCACCGCGCAGTACTTCGTTTCCGGCGTTTTGGAGATGGGATCGAGATTATCCTGGGTCAGCTCGTTGCAGGCGCCAATCCACCACTGATAGGTCATGTAGACCGCCCCGGCGTTGATACGCTCGCTAATGCTGGCGCGGGTAATCACTTTGCCGCGACGCGAGCGCACCCAGACCAGCTGGCCCTCCGCGATGCCCAGCCTTTGCGCATCGGCTGGGTTCATTTGCACCCGGCCCGGCTCATCGGCCAGGCTTTGCAGCGCGGCGCAGTTCCCGGTCATCGAGCGGCAGGAGTAGTGCCCCACTTCACGCACCGTGCACAGCACCAGCGGGAAATCCGCGTCCGGGGTTTCCGCCGGCGCGCGCCACGGGGCGGCAAAGAGCTGCCCTTTACCGGTTGGGGTGTCGAACTGATTGTCTTTGTACAGGTACGGCGTTCCCGGATGATCCAGCGTCGGGCACGGCCACTGCACGTGGCCCATCTCGCCCATTTTTTCATACGTCACGCCGTAGAAGAGAGGGCACAGCTCGCGCATCTCGTCCCAGATCTGCTGGTTGGAGTCATAATGCATCGGGTAGCCCATCTCGGTGGCGAGCAGGCTGATAATCTCCCAGTCGCGCTTCACGTTGCCGCTGGCCTCAATGGCTTTGCCAAAACGCTGGAATCCGCGATCGGCACAGGTAAAGACGCCGCCGTGTTCACCCCAGGAGGTGGCAGGAAGCAGAACGTCCGCCACTTCTGCCGTTTTGGTCATAAAGATGTCCTGAACCACCACAAAGTCGAGCGCCTCAAAACCGCTGCGAACGAGACCGAGATCGGCTTCGGTCTGAAGCGGATCTTCCCCCATGATGTAGTAGGCCTTGACCTTGCCTTCCAGCGCCAGATGGGGCACCTCGGTAATGCGCGTCCCGACCCGATCGTCCATTTTAGTGGCGTCAATTCCCCAGGCATCGGCAAACTTCTGCCTGACCGCCGGATCGGTCACATCCTGATAGCCCGGGAACATATTCGGCAGAACGCCCATATCGCAGGCGCCCTGAACGTTGTTTTGCCCGCGCACGGGACCGACGCCGACGGCAGGGCGCCCGAGGTTGCCGGTCAGCAGCGCCAGGCTGGAAAGCCCTTTGACCACATCCACGGCCTGACCAAACTGGGTCACGCCCATCCCCCACATCACGGTGGCGGAAGGGGCCGCCGCGAAGGTACGCATCGCCTGGCGAACGTCGCGGGCGGGAATGCCGGTAAGATGCTCAACCTTCTCCGGCGCATAGTCTTTCACCGTCTGGCGGTAAGCCTCAAGCCCCTCGGTAAAGCGCGCCACGTAGCTTTTGTCGTAGAGCTCCTCTTCCAGCAGCACGAAGCCAAAGGCGTTCACCAGCGCCATATTGCTGCCGTTTTTCAGCTGCAGATGCTGGTCGGCGATGCGCGCCGTTTCAATGCGCCGCGGATCGCAGACGATGATTTTTGCGCCGTTTTCCCGCGCTTTCAGCACGCGCCGGGCGACGATAGGGTGGGAGTCCGCGCAGTTATAGCCAAACACCAGCAGGCATTTTGAGTTTTCAATATCGCTGATTGAGTTGCTCATCGCGCCGTTGCCGAGCGTTTCCTGTAAACCGGCCACGGAAGGGCCGTGACAGACGCGCGCGCAGCAGTCCACGTTGTTGGTGTTCAGCACCGCGCGGGCAAATTTTTGCATCACATAGTTTGTTTCATTGCCGGTTCCGCGAGAGGATCCGGTGGTCATGATCGACCGCGGCCCGTGCTGCGCTTTAATGCTGCTGAGTTTGTGCGCGGTGTAGCGGATAGCCTCTTCCCAGGTGACGGGAGTGAATGCCTCGCCTTTGCGGTAGCGGATCATCGGCTGGGTCAGGCGCGGGGTGAGCAGACGGGTATCGTTGAGGAAGTCCCAGCCGTAAAAGCCTTTCAGACACAGGGTGCCCTGGTTTGTGACGCCTTCTGCGGCTTCGGCACGGATGATACGGTTATTTTCAACGACAAGGTTTAATTTACAGCCTGCACCGCAGTAGGGGCAGACGCTGGCGATCTTTTTCATCAATAACAGACCTGTTAAGAAATGAAGCAAAGTTGACTGGAAAATCCAGTCCCGTACACGGAGGTAAGCAGGAACCGTGCCAGGTTGGCTTTGCTGGTTTTACAGGGTGTTAAGCAGGGAAGGCGCGTGTCATCGTCAGGCTGTTCGTCAGTTTTGACGATGACACGAGAGCAGGATGAGGAGCCGTGAAATTACAGGTCGTCCATGGTGTAGCCCACGACAATTTCCAGCGTCTTGCGAATCACATCCGCCTGGACAACGTCACGGGTCGCTTCCAGCGTCTGAATGAGCCAGAGGATGATCGCTTTGTTGGACAGATGGCCTTCGGAGGCCAGAACACAGCGTACTGCAGTAGAAAAAATAGCGGACTCTTCAGCAAAACGATCGCCTGCATGACGGAAATATTCCGCCAGCGCACTGTCTAAAAAAGCAGAGTGGTATTCGGGTTGAAGCTGAATATTTTGTCTCATTTGTTCTCACCGTAGCTGTTAAATTGCAGTCAATGTATTTTTTTGGGGTCGGACGGTTTTCCACTTCCAAATAACGGCACTACATTGTCTCTGTTATCGTTGAGAGGTCCCTCTCTGTTCGTTCGTCCTTGCGCGGTTCTGCGACGTGTAAAGGCGATGCTGTTTGAGCCGATCTCGGCAATCACCACCGCAAGTGTCTCCCGCCGCCGGGGATCCTTTTCATGTTCTTTCATTACCCGCAGACGCTGCAGCAATCCTTCGGTTGTCACTGGCCCCCGCTCTTTCAGAAGAGAGAGAACGGCTTCACCGATAAGCGTGTCGATCAGTCGGTCTGCGTCACTGCTATTCATCACGTTACCGTTCGAAGAGCAGACCAAGCAGCATGTGGTAGTGCTCTTCCTCTTCCGGACCATCGGCCCTTTCGAGGCGGCTGAGCAGTTTGGTACAGAGCGATTTGCGATTCAGGTTTCGCCCGTCGCTGAGGATTTCGACAACCACCTGGCCCAGCGTCTCCTGCTGAGTAGGAAGCGCCGCCTTTTCGAAGTACTGTGCGATCGCTGCTGCGGAATCTGTGGCGTAACCTTTCTGCTGCATGTTTCGCTCCTGTAAAATTTTGTAATCACTAACGTTACAATTAAGGTATACACAATTCTTAAATCTGTACACTTAAAATGTACAGATTTTTAATATTTTTATGATGTATTTTATAAATTGCTTTATTTTCAGATGGTTAATTAGTTGGTATGAACCGGTAATGTTACAGGATATATTGTACAAAAAGGTCTGACACTGGTAAGTTGTACAGCGCAGAAAAATGTTTCATTAACTGCCGTAAATGATTGAGATGTAAATTATTTGTCAGGCAATGAATGTGCTATAAATGATACTTATCCACCTTTTTGTGGCCAAAACCCTAACCCCAGGAATCGCATGCTCACAACCATCATTTACCGCAGCCATATCTGCGAGGACGTTCCAGTGAAAGCGCTGGAAGCCATGGTCGCTGCAGCAAATAGTAAAAACCGGCAATCCAACGTCACGGGGATCCTGCTGTTTAACGGCACACATTTTTTTCAGCTGCTTGAAGGGCCAGTGGAACACGTCTCTGCTATCTATGAGCAGATCTGCAACGACCCGCGCCACCATAACGTGGTGGAGCTGATGCGCGATCACGGACCTGTCCGGCGTTTTGGCAACGTGGGCATGGAGCTTTTTGATTTGCGCCACTTCGACAGGGACGAAGTGCTGCAGCAGGTGCTCAACAGGGGGACGACACGCTATCAGCTGACGTATAATGACCGCCCGCTGCAGTTTTTCCGCACCTTTGTCGAGGCCACGGAAAAAGCGAACTATTTTGAACTGCCGCCTGCGGATTCCTGGGAGTTCGTTCGCGAAGAAACGCGCCTGTCCGCGCAGCCCGAAGTGGTCGCGAAAGGGGCGGATTGCAGCTTTGCGTTCCAGCCGATAGTCGATCCGTTTATGCAGCAGGTCGTCTCCTGGGAGGCGCTTCTCCGCACGCCTGACGGCGGCGCACCGGGAGATTACTTTGCTAATCTGCCGCGTGACGAGGTGTACGCCTCTGATTTACACAGCAAGCAGGTGGCGCTCTCCATGGCCAGCGCGCTGGGGCTCCAGGACCAGACGTTATCCCTCAACCTGCGGCCCATGACGCTGGTCAACATTCCCAACGCCGTGGATTTCCTGCTCACCGCGATTGAAGCCAATGGGTTTGTACCCGAGCAAATTGTGGTGGAGTTCACCGAGAGCGAAGCCATTTCCCGTTTTGATGAATTCACGGATTCGGTCAGGCAGTTAAAAAGCGCGGGTATCAGCGTGACGATCGATCACTTTGGCGCCGGTTTTGCCGGGCTGCAGCTGCTGGCGCAGTTCCAGCCGGACAGAATTAAGATTAATCGCGATCTGGTCGCGAACGTGCATAAAAGTGGCCCCCGACAGGCCATTATTCAGGCGATTATTAAATGCTGCTCCTCGCTTGAGATCCAGTTCTGCGCGGTAGGAGTAGAGAAGGCTGAAGAGTGGATGTGGCTGGAATCCGCCGGGATTTCCCAGTTCCAGGGACATCTTTTTGCCAGCCCGCGACACGGCGGTATTCCCGCGATTGCGTGGCCGGAGAAAAAGTTCGATTTCTGATAAAGCTGTACACCTTACGGCAGAGTTAACTGTACGAATGGTAATTTTTATACAACAATGTATTAACAGGTGAAGGGAGGAGTAGCCCATTCACCTGAGCAAAATGCGGTCTTAGTTATACAAATGGTGTGTACAATCTGATAAGGTTGGTGCAGTTAGGTATGGAAGTTCTGAGCGTGAGGGAGTTAATGGCCTATTACAGTATCGGCGAAGTGGCCGAACGATGCGGTATCAACCCCGTTACGCTGCGTGCCTGGCAGCGCCGTTATGGATTGTTGAAGCCGCAGCGCAGCGAAGGGGGTCATCGTCAGTTTGACGATGAAGATATCCTCCGCATAGAAGAGATCAAGCGCCTGATGAAAAGCGGCGTCTCGGTCGGAAAAGTCAAAGCCTTGCTGGAAAACAAAGAAGTATTGACTCAGGGCAACTGGGTCTCGTTCCAGGAAGAGATGATGACCGTTCTGCGTTACGCCAGCCCGGCAAAGCTGCGCGCCAAAATGGGCGAATTCCGCCGCGATCACGCGATAGATGCGCTGATTGACAATATTATTTCTCCCGTTCGTCAGCGCATGAATCAGGATCAAAACACCGTGCGTCACATGGCGAGCCTGTTTGACGGCGTCCTGATCGAATTCGCGATTGCAAGCCTGGCGGAATCCCGCAAAAAAGCCGGTAAAGACGCGCTTCTGATTGGCTGGGAATGCGATGACCGCACCCACCTGTGGCTGGAAGCCGCGCGCTTATCGCAGAAGGGCTGGCACATTGACGTCCTGGCGGAACCTATTGATTCGCCGCGTCCTGAACTGTTCCCTGGGCAAAAAATCTTCGTCTGGACGGGGAAATCCCCAACGCCTCGCCAGCAGGAACAGCTCGACCACTGGCGTGAACAGGGGTTTGCTGTCTCATTTCATCACTGATTAACAGAGGCCTTGAGGGCCTTTTTTTGTTTTTGTCATTTTCTGAGCAAAAGCTATCTCAAAAATAGGCATTTCCGATGCATATTTTACTTTTCTCTTCCCTGTCATAAATGCCGCGACGAAATGCATTATTAATCAATGCATTGAACAAATACATCCATCCTGACTGCATCCTCTCACAGGGTCTATGCTTAATAAAAGTAGGCAAAAAGGGCGGTTTAGCCGAATGCCCCTGCTGACAGAGGGTTGAAGTGATAATCGTTATCACTAACATGGTGTTATGCCCTGATGGCTTATCAGATGAGGTGGACCTATGGAACTGCATTCAGAAACCTTTAATCCTGCCGATTTTGCCTGGCGCGGCTTAACGCTCACGCCAGCGGCGGCGGCACATATTCACGATCTGGTGGCGAAAAAGCCCGAGATCCTTGGCGTGCGTTTAGGCGTCAAACAGACCGGCTGCGCGGGTTTCGGCTACGTGCTCGATACCGTCACCGAACCCGAGAAAGATGACCTGGTGTTCGAGACTGACGGCGCGAAGCTGTACGTCGCGCTGCAGGCCATGCCGTTTATTGACGGCACCGAAGTGGACTACGTCCGCGAAGGCTTAAACCAGTTATTCAAATTTCATAACCCGAAAGCCCAGAACGAATGCGGCTGCGGCGAAAGCTTTGGGGTATAGGCGGTACTATGTCTCGTAATACTGAAGCAACGAGTGAAGTAAATACCTGGGGCGGTGGGCACCTCAACTATAAAGAGGGGTTCTTCACCCAGTTGCAGACCGATGAGCTGGCGAAAGGCATCAACGAAGATGTCGTGCGGGCGATCTCAGCGAAACGCAACGAGCCCGGGTGGATGCTGGAGTTCCGCCTGAGCGCCTTCCGCGCCTGGCTGGAGATGGAAGAACCGCACTGGCTGAAAGCGCACTACGACAAGCTGAACTATCAGGATTACAGCTACTATTCTGCGCCCTCCTGTGGCAGCTGTGACGATACCTGCGCCTCGCAGCCCGGCGCGGTGCAGCAAACCGGTGCGGAGAACAGTTTCCTCAGCAAAGAGGTGGAAGAAGCCTTTAACCAGCTTGGCGTGCCCGTGCGTGAGGGGAAAGAGGTGGCGGTGGACGCCATTTTCGACTCCGTCTCGGTGGCAACCACCTACCGCGAGAAGCTGGCAGAGCAGGGGATCATTTTCTGCTCCTTCGGCGAAGCGATTCACGATCATCCGGAACTGGTGAAAAAATACATTGGGACCGTGGTGCCTTCTAACGACAACTTCTTTGCGGCGCTCAACGCGGCGGTAGCCTCTGACGGCACCTTTATCTATGTGCCGAAAGGCGTGCGCTGCCCGATGGAGCTGTCCACCTATTTCCGCATCAATGCCGAAAAAACCGGCCAGTTCGAACGCACGATTCTGGTTGCGGATGAAGGCAGCTACGTCAGCTATATCGAAGGGTGCTCCGCCCCGGTCCGCGACAGCTACCAGCTGCACGCGGCGGTGGTGGAGGTCATCATCCACAAAGACGCCGAGGTGAAATACTCCACGGTGCAAAACTGGTTCCCGGGCGACGGCAATACCGGCGGTATCCTGAACTTCGTCACCAAGCGCGCGCTGTGCGAAGGCGTAAACAGCAAGATGTCGTGGACCCAGTCTGAAACCGGCTCTGCCATCACCTGGAAATACCCGAGCTGCATTCTGCGCGGGGATAACTCCATCGGCGAGTTTTACTCGGTGGCGCTGACCAGCGGCCATCAGCAGGCCGATACCGGCACCAAGATGATCCACATAGGTAAAAACACCAAATCAACCATCATCTCGAAAGGGATTTCCGCCGGGCATAGCCAGAACAGCTATCGCGGGCTGGTGAAAATCATGCCGACGGCCACCAATGCGAGAAACTTTACCCAGTGTGACTCGATGCTGATCGGTGCCGACTGCGGGGCGCATACCTTCCCGTACGTCGAGTGCCGTAACAACACGGCCCAGCTTGAGCACGAGGCGACGACGTCGCGGATTGGGGAAGATCAGCTCTTCTACTGCCTGCAGCGCGGGATCAGCGAAGAAGACGCCATCTCGATGATCGTTAACGGCTTCTGTAAGGACGTGTTCTCTGAACTGCCGCTGGAATTTGCCGTTGAAGCCCAGAAACTCCTCGCCATTAGTCTTGAACACAGCGTCGGTTAAGGAAAGCACATGTTAAGCATTAAAGATTTACAGGTTAGCGTAGAAGACAAAGCCATCCTGCGTGGCCTCAATTTTGACGTTAAGCCGGGTGAAGTCCACGCCATCATGGGGCCGAACGGCTCCGGAAAAAGTACGCTTTCTGCGACGCTGGCGGGGCGCGAAGATTATGAGGTAACCCACGGCTCGGTGGAGTTTAACGGCAAAGATCTGCTGGAGATGTCGCCGGAAGACCGCGCGGGAGAGGGCATCTTCATGGCCTTCCAGTACCCGGTCGAAATTCCGGGCGTCAGCAACCAGTTCTTCCTGCAGACGGCGCTGAATGCGGTGCGCAAGTATCGCGGCCTGGAGGCGCTGGACCGCTTTGACTTCCAGGACCTGATGGAAGAGAAGATCAAGCTGCTGAAGATGCCGGAAGATCTGCTGACCCGTTCGGTGAACGTTGGCTTTTCCGGCGGCGAGAAAAAGCGTAACGACATTCTGCAGATGGCGGTGCTGGAGCCCGAGCTGTGCATTCTGGATGAGACCGACTCCGGTCTGGATATCGACGCCCTGAAGATTGTCGCTGACGGCGTGAATTCCCTGCGTGACGGCAAGCGTTCGTTCATTATCGTCACCCACTACCAGCGCATTCTGGACTACATCAAGCCGGATTACGTTCACGTGCTTTACCAGGGGCGTATTGTGAAATCCGGTGATTTCACGCTGGTTAAACAACTGGAGGAGCAGGGCTATGGCTGGCTTACCGAACAGCAGTAATGCGCTCCAGCAGTGGCACCGGCTGTTTGAAGCCCAGGGCGGCACGCGCTCTGAGCAGGCGCAGCAGCATCTGCAGCAGATGCTGCGTCTCGGCCTGCCGACGCGTAAGCATGAGAACTGGAAATACACCCCGCTTGACGGCCTGCTGAACGCCGAGTTCGTGACCCGTCTGGCAGATCTCACCCCGGCGCAGCGTGACGCGCTGGCCGTAAACGTGGATGCCGTGCGCCTGGTGTTTGTCGACGGTGAGTTCCGTCCGGAGCTGAGCGACGACCTTCAGGGGAGCGGATTTGAGATTGAGATAAACGACGATCGCCAGCCCCTGAGCGCCCCGGTTCAGCCTGAGGTTTTCCTGCACCTGACCGAGAGCCTGGCCCGCAGCGTGACGCATATCCGCGTGAAGCGTAACCAGCGTCCGGCAAAACCGCTGCTGCTGATGCACATCACCCAGGGTCTGGACGGCGACGAAATCAACACCGCGCACTATCGCCACCATCTTGAGCTGGCGGAGGGGGCGGAGGCCACGGTAATCGAACATTACGTCAGCCTCAACGATATCCGGCACTTTACCGGATCGCGTCTGACGATGAACGTTGCCGCCAATGCCCAGCTTCACCACGTCAAGCTGGCGTTTGAGAATGCGCAGAGCCACCACTTTGCCCATAACGACATTGTGCTGGGTCAGGATGCCGCGGCGTACAGCCACAGCTTCCTGCTCGGCGGGTCGGTATTGCGCCACAACACCAGCACGCAGCTTAACGGTGAAAACACCACGCTGCGCATCAACAGCCTGGCGATGCCGGTTAAATCTGAAGTGTGCGACACGCGCACCTGGCTTGAGCACAACAAAGGCTACTGCAACAGCCGCCAGCTGCACAAAACTATCGTGAGTGATAAAGGGCGCGCGGTGTTTAACGGACTGATTAACGTGGCGCAGCACGCCATTAAAACCGACGGTCAGATGACCAACAACAATCTGCTGTTAGGTCGCCTGGCGGAAGTGGACACCAAACCGCAGCTGGAGATCTACGCCGACGACGTGAAGTGCAGCCACGGTGCGACGGTCGGGCGCATCGACGACGAGCAGATGTTCTACCTGCGTTCCCGCGGTATCGACCAGCAGGCGGCGCAGAAAATGATTATCTATGCGTTTGCCGCCGAACTGACGGAAGCGCTGAACGATGGTCAGTTGAAACAGCAGGTGCTGGCGCGTATCGGTCAGCGTCTGCCTGGAGGCGAAGCATGAGTTTTCCCGTCGAGAAAGTACGGGCAGATTTTCCGGTTCTGACCCGTGAAGTAAACGGTCTTCCTCTGGCCTATCTGGACAGCGCGGCCAGCGCGCAGAAGCCTAACCCGGTAGTGGATGCGGAAGCCGAGTTTTATCGCCACGGCTACGCCGCCGTGCATCGCGGTATTCATACCCTGAGCGCCGAGGCGACCCAGCGTATGGAAAACGTGCGCACGCAAATTGCCGCCTTCCTCAATGCGAAATCGCCTGAAGAGCTGGTCTTCGTGCGCGGAACTACCGAAGGGATCAACCTTGTCGCTAACAGCTGGGGCAACGCGCAGGTCCACGCGGGGGATAATATTATCATCACCCAGATGGAGCACCACGCCAATATCGTGCCGTGGCAGATGCTCTGTGAGCGCGTTGGCGCGCAGCTGCGGGTCATTCCGCTTAACCTTGACGGGACGCTGCAGCTCGAGCAGCTCGACGCACTGCTGGATGACCGCACGCGGCTGGTGGCGGTCACCCAGGTCTCCAACGTGCTGGGGACGGAAAACCCGGTGGCAGAGATTATCGAAAAAGCCCACCAGGCCGGCGCGAAGGTGCTGATTGACGGCGCTCAGGCGGTGATGCACCACGCGGTAGACGTTCAGGCGCTGGACTGCGATTTCTACGTCTTTTCAGGCCACAAGCTCTATGGGCCGACCGGGATTGGCGTGCTGTACGTGAAAGAAGACATCCTGCAGGCGATGCCGCCGTGGGAAGGGGGCGGATCGATGATCGCCACCGTTAGCCTGACGGAAGGCACCACCTATGCGCGCGCGCCGTGGCGTTTTGAGGCGGGCACGCCCAATACCGGCGGGATTATCGGGCTGGGGGCGGCGGTTTCCTACGTCTCCGCAATCGGCCTTCAGAGCATTCAGGAGTACGAACAGCTGCTGATGCACTATGCGCTTGCCGAGCTTGCCAGCGTGCCGGATCTGACCCTCTATGGGCCTGCCGACCGACAAGGGGTGATTGCGTTCAATCTCGGGAAACATCACGCCTATGACGTGGGCAGTTTCCTCGATAACTACGGCGTGGCGGTCCGTACCGGGCACCACTGCGCCATGCCGCTGATGGCGTTTTACCAGGTGCCGGCAATGTGCCGCGCGTCGCTGGTGATGTACAACACAACGGAAGAGGTCGACAGGCTGGTGGCGGGGCTTAAGCGCATTCACCAGCTGCTGGGCTAACGGAGAGGCGAAAGATGGCAGAACTGCCGGACAGAGACAAATTGCTGCGCAACTTTGGGCGTTGCGCAAACTGGGAAGAGAAGTACCTGTATATCATCGAGCTGGGGCAGCGTCTGCCGCCGCTCGGTGAAGAGGCGCATAACCCGGAAAATATTATTCAGGGCTGTCAGAGCCAGGTGTGGATTGTGATGGAACAGTCTGACGACGGCACGATAGCACTGCACGGCGACAGCGATGCGGCCATTGTGAAAGGGCTTATTGCGGTCGTCTTTATTCTCTATCACCAGATGTCGGCGCAGGACATTGTCGCGTTCGATGTCCGCCCGTGGTTTGAAAAAATGGCCCTGACCCAACACCTCACCCCGTCTCGTTCCCAGGGACTGGAAGCGATGATTCGCGCGATTCGCGCCAAAGCTGCAATCCTTAGCTAGAATTACAGAACAGCATTCATTCTGTTTCGCGAGGTGGTTCCCGCCTCGCTGGTTTTTCAGCTTTCTGGCGTCCTGCCAGTGAATAAGGAATCTCAGCATGAAGCGCGCGTCTCTCATAACTCTATTACTCCTCAGTTCGCTCGGCGCACTTAATTCGGCCCGCGCGATGGACTATCCGTTGCCGCCCGCAGGCAGTCGCCTGATTGGGCAAAATCAAACCTACACGATACAGGAAGGGGATAATAAGCTGCAGACCATCGCCCGCCGGTTTAATACCGCGGCGCAGGTGATTCTGGAAACGAACAATACCATTGCGCCGGTAAACCCGGCGCCGGGAACCGTCATTACCATCCCGTCGCAGATGCTGCTGCCGGACACGCCGCGCGAGGGGATTGTGGTGAACCTCGCTGAGCTGCGGCTCTACTACTTCCCGCCGGGAGAAAACATCGTTCAGGTCTTCCCGCTCGGTATCGGACAGCTGGGGCTGGAAACACCGGTCACGACCACGCGCGTAAGCCAGAAAATCCCGAATCCCACCTGGACGCCCACGCCGGGCATCAGAGCCCGCTCTCTGGAGCAGGGAATTAAATTACCGCCGGTGGTACCTGCCGGGCCAAATAACCCGCTGGGACGTTTCGCACTGCGTTTAGGCGTGGGCAACGGGGAATATCTCATCCACGGCACCAGCGCGCCGGACAGCGTTGGCCTGCGCGTCAGCTCCGGCTGTATGCGGATGAACGCCCCGGACATTAAAGCCCTGTTCGAACAGGTGCGGGTTGGCACGCGGGTACAGATTATCAATGAACCCGTGAAGTTCTCCGTGGAGCCGGATGGCAAACGCTATATTGAAGTCCATCGCCCGCTGGCGCAGGCTGAGGGAGAAAACCCGCAGGTCTCGCCCATTACCCATTCCGCAGACTTTGCGACCTTTGTTTCTCAGGCGGGAAGCGATAAGGCTCTGATTGAGAAAGCTCTGTCACGCCGCGCCGGGATCCCGGTTATCGTGTCGTCAGGGAGCGTCCCGTCGGCCAGCAATAGCGTGTTATCGGTGCAGAACAGTCGGGTGTCCGCTGCGGTAGCGGAGGATGAAGGGGAGAAGGTGACGCAGTAGCCGTTTGACGCAGGCAAAAAAAATGGCGCACAATGTGCGCCATTTTATTAACAGGTACTATTACTTACGGTATTTAGTAGCCTGGTTGTCCAGACGCTGGTTAGCGCGAGCTGCGTCGTCTTTAGCAGCCTGAACGTCGGAACGGATTGCGTTCACGTCGTTGCTCAGCTGGTCAACTTTAGCGTTCAGAGTCTGAACGTCAGAAGACAGCTGATCGATTTTAGCGTTGCTGGAGCAACCAGCCAGCAGAGTAGAACCCAGGATTACCGCGCCCAGTACCAGTTTAGTACGATTCATTATTAATACCCTCTAGATTGAGTTAATCTCCATGTAGCGTTACAAGTATTACACAAAGTTTTTTGGGTTGAGAATATTTTTTTGATGGGAATACACCTATTTTTGATCGTTCGCTCAAAGAAGCATCGAATCGGCCCTTTTTGAGCAAAAATCTATGTAAAAAAAGGCATTTATCATCGGATTCATCTTAGATAATTCGCAATTAAATAGAAAAACCCGATTTGCAATTTGAATGACTTTAGCTAATGCCAGGAATAAAAAAAGCGCCCGGAGGGCGCTTTTTATCAAAATTAATTCGTTCGGGAATTATTACAGCACGTGAACAGATGCGGTATTGGTAGTTCCGCTTGGTACCAGCGCGCCAGAAACCATGACCACAACGTCACCTTTCTGTGCCAGACCACGATCAACCAGCTCCAGAGCGACTTCTTTACCCAGACGGTAGAAATCATCCGTAGACGCGATCTCTTTCACCAGGTGAGGGATCACGCCTTTGCTCAGCACCAGCTGACGAGCCGTGGTTTCGTTGGTGGTCAGCGCCAGGATAGTCGCATCCGGGAAGTATTTACGCACCGCGCGAGCAGATTTACCGCCCTGGGTGGCAACCACGATCAGCGGTGCTTCCAGTTTCTCAGCCGTTTCTACTGCACCACGGCATACCGCTTCGGTGATGCGCAGCTTGCGGCTGTCGTTGTTGTAGTCCAGACGGCTTTTCATTACGCGGTCGGTACGTTCGCAGATGGTGGCCATGATGGACACCGCTTCCAGCGGATATTTACCTTTTGCGGATTCGCCTGACAGCATAACGGCATCAGTACCGTCGAGGATGGCGTTAGCCACGTCGCCTGCTTCTGCGCGGGTTGGGCGTGGGTTTTTGATCATGGAGTCCAGCATCTGCGTTGCGGTGATAACCACTTTACGCGCGCGAACACATTTCTCGATCATCATCTTCTGCGCGAAGATCACTTCTTCAACCGGGATTTCTACGCCCAGGTCGCCACGTGCAACCATGATGCCGTCAGACGCTTCGAGGATTTCGTCGAAGTTGTTCAGGCCTTCCTGGTTTTCAATTTTGGAGATGATCTGGATCTTCTCGCCGCCGTGGGCTTTCAGGTGCTCACGAATTTCAACCACGTCTGAACGCTTACGGATGAAGGAGGCCGCAACAAAGTCAACGCCTTGTTCGCAACCGAAGATCAGGTCCTGTTTGTCTTTTTCAGCCAGTGCTGGCAGTGCGATAGAGACGCCCGGCAGGTTAACGCCTTTGTTTTCGCCCAGGTCGCCGTTGTTCAGCACTTTACAGATAACCTTGTTGCCTTCGATGGCGGTGACTTCCATACCGATCAGACCATCGTCTACCAGCACGGTGTTACCGACGGACAGGTCGTTGGTGAAGCCTTCATAGGTCACTGCAACGATTTCGCTGTTGCCGACAACGGATTTGTCGGTGGTGAAGGTGAAGGTCTGGCCCGCTTTCAGAGAGACGTCGTTACCGCCTTCCAGTTTGATGGTGCGGATTTCTGGACCTTTGGTATCCAGCAGGATCGCAGCTTTTTTACCGGTCTTGCTCATTACGTTGCGCAAGTTCTGGATACGCTGACCGTGTTCAGCGTAATCACCGTGGGAGAAGTTCAGACGCATCACGTTCATGCCGGCGTCCAGCATTTTGGTCAGCATCTCTTCAGATTCGGTTTTCGGGCCGATAGTACAAACAATTTTCGTCTTTTTCATGACAGTCTTAGTCTTTAAGTTGGGAAGGATATGGAAATCTCGCTCCGGGGGCGCACCGCCGCGGAGTCAAACCTGTGTTGCAAAAGAGTATATGACACGCACTAAGGATAGGAGACATCAAATGAGCGTGCAGAAGAAAGTGTGCCTGAGTGACAGCCCAACGAAGGAGAGGAGAAGTTGTACGTTGTTTTTTGTATTCCAAGCGCTGAAACCATTCACCAGGGATTAGGCGCGCATTATACGCTGATTTTAAGATAAAAGGAAAATGGAAACGGTGTTTCAGAAATAATCTGTGCAGTTTCACATAATATTGTTATCAAGGCGTTAAGCCATGATGACAACTTATGGCGGCAGGTGATTGACCTGCCGCGTTTTGCTTATTTTTGCAGCGCCTGGCTGAGATCGGCAATCAGGTCTTTCGGATCTTCAATCCCGACTGACAGACGGATCAGCTGCGGCACAATGCCGTTTGCCAGGCGTTGCTCCAGCGGAATCGAGGCGTGCGTCATGCTGTAAGGCTGGCTCACCAGACTTTCCACACCGCCGAGGCTTTCCGCGAGGGTGAACAGCTTCAGGTTGCGAATCACCTCGGTGGCGCGTTGCGCATCGCCTTTTACCACCACGGAAATCATCCCGCCGGGCAGAGCCATCTGCGTGCGGGCAAGTTGATATTGCGGATGCGATTCCAGGCCGGGATAGAACACCTTTTCGACCAGAGGATGCTGCTCCAGCCATTGCGCAATCGCCAGCGCGTTGGTGCTGTGCTTTTCTACCCTCAAAGCAAGCGTGCGAATACCGCGCAGCGTCAGGAAGCTGCTGAACGGATCCAGTACGCCGCCTACCGCGTTTTGCAGATAGCCCAGCTTATCCGCCAGTTCCCTGTTGTCCCCGACAATCGCCAGCCCGGCCACCACGTCAGAGTGGCCGTTCAGATATTTGGTGGCGGAGTGCACCACGATATCGAAACCCGACTCCAGCGGACGGTGGATCACCGGTGACGCGAAGGTGTTATCCGCCACGCTGATGACGTTATGACGGCGGGCGATCGCCGCAATGGCCGCCAGATCCGCCAGCTTCAGCAGCGGGTTGGTTGGCGTTTCGACCCACACCATGCGGGTATCCGGGCGAATGGCGGCCTCGAGACCGGCTAAGTCGTCCGGTTTAACCCAGCTGACCTGCAGGCCGGTGCTGCGCTTGCGCACGTTTTCAATCAGGCGGTACGTCCCGCCGTAAACGTCATCAATGGCGACAATATGGCTGTCTTTGTCCAGCAGTTCGAGCACCGTGGAGATGGCCGCCAGACCGGAGGCGAAGGCGTAGCCGCGCGTGCCGCCTTCTAGTTCGGCGATGGCGGTTTCCAGCGCATGGCGGGTAGGATTGCCGCTGCGGGAATACTCATAGCCGGTATGCTCGCCGGGTGACGGTTGCGCAAACGTTGAGGTGGCGTATATCGGCGGCATGACGGCGCCGTGCTGGTCGTTGAACTCGCCGCTGTGTACGCTCAGGGTAGCCAGGTTTTTCATCATCGATTCCTTTATTGCTGAAGACGGTTGCGCCAGGCGGTCAGAACGTCGCTGCGCGTAATCAGACCGAGAAAACGGTCGTTGTCATTAATCACGGCCACCAGACCGCGGTCGAAGATGGCGTTAAGGGCGCTTTCCGGGGCGTGTTTATCAAGAAACTCCACCTGACGCGTCATGGCTGCCGTCACCGGAAGCGCGAAGCGGTCGCCGTCGCCGCCGATGTGCCGCAGGAGATCCCACTCGTCGATAATGCCCACCACCTTGCCGTTCTCCAGCACCGGCAGCTGGGAGATGTCATACAGGCGCATGCGTGCCAGTACGGTGGAAAGCGTGTCGTCCGGGGCGGCGGTAACGGTGGCGCCTTCATCGTGGCGCAGGGCGATATAGTCGGAGAGATCGCCGGCCTGAGGGCGCGTGATGAGCCCTTGCTGACGCATCCAGTCATCGTTGAACATCTTCGAGAGATACTTATTGCCGCTGTCGCAGGCGAAGGTCACCACGCGCTTCGGCGCGGTCTGCGCCTGGCAATACTTCAGCGCGGCCGCCAGCAGCGTGCCGCTGGAGGAGCCCGCCAGAATGCCTTCCGTTTTCAGCAGATCGCGCGCGGTGGTGAAGGCCTCGCGGTCGGTGATGCGCCAGGCGCGATTCACCCCTTCAATGTGGGCCAGCGGCGGAATAAAGTCTTCGCCAATACCTTCAACCAGCCAGGAGCCCGCGTCGTGATAGCGTCCAGTTTCCACCTGGTCGGCCAGAACCGATCCTGCCGGGTCTGCCAGGACAAACTCCGTGTGCGGAGAGTGCTCGGCGAACCACGCCTGCAGGCCGCCCAGCGTACCGCCTGAGCCGACGCCCACCACGATGGCGTCGATCCGCCCGTCAAGCTGCTCGTACAGTTCCGGTGCCGTGGTGGTGCGGTGCGCCAGCGGGTTGGCCTCGTTATTGAACTGGTCGATGTAAAACGCGCCGGGCAGCTCGTTGGCCAGGCGCTGGGCGTAATCCTGGTAGTAGGCAGGGTGTCCCTTGTTAACGTCGGAGCGGGTCAGCACCACCTGGGCACCCAGCGCGCGCAGGTGGAAAATCTTCTCGCGGCTCATTTTGTCCGGCACCACCAGGATCAGCGAGTAGCCTTTCTGGGCGGCAATCAGGGCCAGGCCGAGACCGGTATTCCCCGCCGTCGCCTCAATAATCGTGCCGCCCGGCTGCAGCTGGCCGGTACGCTCCGCTTCGTTAATCATCGACAGCGCAACGCGATCCTTAATAGAGCCGCCCGGATTCTGGTTTTCCAGCTTCAGGAACAGCGAGCAGGGACCGGTATCAAGCTTGTGCAGCTGGATAAGCGGGGTACGGCCAATCAGTTCGGTGACGGAATGGTAAATCGTCATGATTTTTTCCTTTCTGGATGTCATGACGGGATGATAGAGCGGCGAAATTTTCGCAATAAAGAACCATTCACTGCTCTTTAGAACAGAAAAGAATATAAATGCCATTTTTGGATGTCAGGACAGCAAGACGTAAAGTTGTCTGGATGTGAGGATGGCTATATCGGCAGGAAATGCTGAAAAAATGAGCGTTTTTAGCGGGCATCTGCCAGCAGATATGCATCCGGCAGATAATCATTGCTGAAATTGATCTAAATGCTTCCCACCCTGTAAATCCGCTGTTTATTTCCGAAAGTTATAACAAATTCTTTTTTGTTCATTTGAAAGCTGATAACGCCTGTTTACTATCGTTTGGACATCCATACTGCTAAACAGCCATGCGCGAAACGGATAAAGAATAAGAATGATCGTACTCAGGAATATTTCGAAGGTTTTTGACAACGGAAAGGTCGCGCTGACTGCCGTTGATAACGTCAATTTGACGATAGAACAGGGACAGATTTACGGAATTATCGGCTACAGCGGAGCCGGGAAAAGCACGCTGATTCGTCTGCTGAACGGCCTGGAAAAACCCAGCGCCGGAAGCGTCACCATTAACGGACAGGATATCTCTGCGGCAAAGGGTGAAGCGCTGCGCCAGGCGCGCCTGAAAATCAGCATGGTGTTCCAGCACTTCAACCTGCTGTGGTCGCGCACGGTGAGCGAGAATATCGCTTTCTCGATGCAAATCGCCGGTGTACCAAAAGCCAACATCAAGGCGCGCGTCGCCGAGTTGGTGGATCTGGTTGGCCTGAAGGGGCGCGAGAATGCCTACCCGTCCCAGCTGAGCGGCGGGCAAAAGCAGCGCGTCGGCATTGCGCGCGCTTTGGCTAACAGCCCTGACGTGCTGCTCTGCGATGAAGCCACCTCCGCGCTCGACCCGCAGACCACCGATCAGATCCTCGATCTGCTGCTGGATATTAACCGCCGCTTCAGGCTGACCATCGTGCTGATCACCCACGAGATGCACGTGGTGCGCAAAATCTGCGACCGCGTGGCGGTGATGGAGAACGGTAAAGTGGTGGAAGAGGGTGACGTACTGAGCGTTTTTACCCATCCGCAGCAGCCGATTACGCAGCAGTTTGTCCGCCAGGTGAGCCAGTACGCCGAGGAGGAAACCTTCAATACCGAACTGGCAAACGATCTGGAAGGCACGGTCATCAGGCTGACCTTTACCGGGCACAGCACCCATAAGCCGATCGTGGGTGAACTGACCCTGCGCTACGGCCTGCCGTTTAATATCCTGCACGGGAAAATGACGCAAACCGCCCACGGTGTGTTTGGTCAGCTCTGGGTGCATGTCGTGGCATCCGATGAACAACTGAACAATATCCTCGCCGACCTGCAGCACAGCGATATTGAAGGCGAGGTGATTAAACATGGCTGAGAATCTCTTTCCGCATCTCAAGTGGGATCAGCTCTGGGCGGCGACGCTGGAGACGCTATACATGACCGCGCTGTCCGGCGTGGCGACGTTTGTGCTGGGCATCGTGCTGGGGCTGGCGCTGTTTTTAACCGCGCGCGGCGGGCTGTTCCACAACCGCACGGTCTACAGCGTGATTTCGATTGTGGTGAACGTGTTCCGCTCTATTCCGTTCATCATTTTGATTGTCCTGCTGATCCCGTTCACCAAGACCGTCGTCGGCACCATTCTTGGCGCCAACGCGGCGCTGCCGGCGCTGATTGTGGGCGCCGCACCGTTCTACGCACGCCTGGTGGAGATCGCCCTGCGTGAAGTGGATAAAGGCGTCATCGAAGCAACGCGCTCGATGGGCGCACGACTGAGCACGTTAGTGTTTCGGGTTTTACTGCCGGAATCATCACCCGCACTGGTATCGGGTATTACGGTGACGCTCATTGCGCTGGTGAGCTACAGCGCAATGGCGGGGGTGATTGGCGCCGGCGGTTTGGGAAATCTGGCTTATCTGGAAGGATTCCAGCGCAACCATGGTGACGTCACGCTGGTGGCAACGGTGACCATTCTGATCATCGTTTTCATTATCCAGTTCTGCGGCGATGTCATTACTTCACTGTTAGATAAACGCTAATAAATACACACAGGAACCACATCATGAAAAAAACACTGACACTGATCGCCGCCGCAACCCTGAGCGCCCTGAGCTTCGCCTCCTGGGCCGACACCCTGACCGTGGGCGCATCCAACACGCCGCACGCCGAAATTCTGGAGCAGGCTAAGCCGATTCTGGCGAAGCAGGGTATCGACCTGGAGATTAAACCGTTCCAGGACTACATTCTGCCGAACACCGCGCTGGCGGGTCATGACATCGACGCGAACTATTTCCAGCACATTCCTTACCTGAACAGCGTGCTTAAGGATCATGCGGGCGATAAAGACTACGATTTCGTCAGTGCGGGCGCGATCCACATTGAGCCAATCGGCATCTACTCCAAAAAATACAAGTCGCTGAAAGACCTGCCGGAAGGCGGCAAGATCATCATGCGTGACGCGGTTTCTGAAGAGGGGCGTATTCTCTCCATCTTCGAGAAAGAGGGCGTGATCAAGCTGAAGCCGGGCATCGATAAAGTGACCGCGCGCATCAGCGACATCGTTGAGAACCCGAAAAAGCTGAAGTTCACGCCGAACGTGGAAGCCTCTCTGCTGCCGCAGATGTACAACAACAACGAAGGCGATGCGGTGGTGATTAACGCCAACTACGCGATTGACGCCGGTCTGGATCCGGTTCACGACCCGATTGCGGTAGAGAGCGGTGAAAACAACCCGTACGCCAACATCATTACCGTGCATCGCGGTGACGAGAAGAAGAAAGATATCGTTGCGCTGGTGAACGTGCTGCACTCGAAAGAGATTCAGGACTGGATCCGCACCAAGTACAAAGGCGCGGTCATCCCAGTAAACAACTAATTTACTGATTTTACAGATGAAGCCCGGCGAGTCTCTCGCCGGGCTTCTTTTTTGTATCCGGCAGGAGAATCATTTAAGCTCAACGTTTAACAGGCAATGGAGTGATGACGATGGGTAACGTGACCAAAGATGAAGCGCTGTACCAGGAAATGTGCCGGGTGGTCGGGAAGGTGGTGCTTGAGATGCGTGATTTAGGGCAGGAGCCAAAGCATATTGTCATTGCCGGAGTCCTGCGTACCGCGCTGGCGAACCAGCGCGTTAAACGCAGTGAATTGACAACCGAAGCGATGGAAACGGTGGTTAAAGCGCTGGCCGGGTAATGCGCCAGCGTTTCGCAAGCTGTTCGAGCGAGCAGCAGAGCAGGTAGTAGACCACGCCCGTAAAGATAAAAATGGCCGCCGGGTAGATTTGCACCCGGTTGTTGACCTGTCCCGCCACCGTGGTCAGTTCCGGTACGTTCACGATAAACGCCAGCGACGTATCCTTCAGCAGGCTGATAAAAATCCCCACCAGCGACGGCAGAATATTCCTCAGCGCCTGCGGCAGCAGCACGCGCAGGAGGGTTTGCTGCGTGCTGAATCCCTGTGACAGTGCGGCCTCATATTGTCCTGACGGTAGCGCGTTAAGCCCGGCCAGCACCGAGTGCATCACCGTTGCCGCGGTAAACCAGGCCAGGGCCAGCGTGACGGTCAGCGCTCCCGGCAGATCGCCCCCGGTCATAAGCGGCAGCAGATACCACATCCAGAAAATCACGAAGATGAGCGGGATACCGCGGATCAGCTCTGCCCATAAAAAGAGGGCCTTTCGCACGAGCCCGGTAAAGCGCCAGGCCAGACACGCGAGCACTATCCCACCGGGCAGGGCGATGACGGCGGCCCCGGCAGCCATCATCAACGACAGCAATACGCCCCCCGGTTCACCCGTTGCCGCGCGTCCCCACAGCAGATAGTCGAGGTTATCGGTGATGACGTTAAGTCCGGCAATCATGTTTTTCACTCCCTGTGGTGGCGACGCCTGGGCGTTTACGTTTCGCGTCAGGCCCGATGCGAACCAGCACCAGCCCCATGACCAGGCCGGTCAGCAGATAGAGTGCGGTTCCGAGGGTAAACGCCTCCAGGGCGTGCGCGTTATAGCTCTCGATCTGCCTGACCTGATAGGTCAGCTCGGCAAAGCCAATCCCGCTCGCGAGCGAGGAGAGCTTCATCAGATTTAGGTACTGGCCCACGACCGGCTGCCAGGCGTTGGCCAGGCCCTGCGGCAGAAGGATGTAACGAAACAGACGCCACGCGGAGAATCCCTGCGCGAGCGCCGCCTCACGCTGTCCGGCAGGCACGGAACGTAACCCCGCCTCCACCTCTTCGATTAAAAACGCCGAGGTAAAGACCCCCAGCCCCCAGGCAGAACATAAAAATTCGGGCGTAAACCACCAGACGTCGCCGGGCAGAATTGACCAGCTGTGATCCGCGTTCACCGCGTCGCGGAACGCCTGCGGTAATCCGTTCCAGGCGGCAAAATACCAGAACAGCAGCTGCACCAGCAGCGGCGTATTGCGAAACAGCGACACCCAGCTGCTGACAACCGCGTTCCCGGGGCGGCCGCCGGAGAGGCGCAGGAGCATAAAGAGCAGTGCGAGCAGGCTGGCCAGCAGCATTCCGGCAAGCGTGACCCACAGGGTGGTGAGGAATCCGGAGAGTATCCACTGCAGAGGCTGTCCGGTCAGTACCCCCTGCCAGTCGAGCGCGGGCATTACAGATGCTCCTGATGCAGCGGGTTGAGCACCTTCTGCAGGAACCGCTGCGCGCGCGGATGCGACGGCTGGCTGAAAAACTGTGCCGGCGGCGCGGTTTCCAGAATTTGCCCGCCGTCGATAAAGACAATCCGGTCGGCAATTTCCCGGGCAAACTGCATCTCGTGGGTCACCACGATCATCGTGATCCCGCTGTGGGCGAGGGCTTTCATCACGTACAGCACTTCACCAATCATCTCCGGATCCAGCGCAGAGGTGGGTTCATCAAACAGAATGATTTGCGGTGAAGAGGCCAGGGCGCGGGCAATCGCGACGCGCTGCTGCTGTCCACCGGAAAGCTCCGTCGGGAAATGGTGGGCTTTTTCCAGCATCCCGACCTTCTCCAGCAGGGCCAGCGCGCGCTCCTGAGCTGGCTGCGGCTTCCAGCCGTGAACGTGCTCCAGCGCCAGGGTAATGTTCTGGCTGGCGGTGAGGTGGGCGTAAAGATTGAACTGCTGGAACACAAACCCCACGCGGCTGCGCAGCTGGCGCAGCCCGGTACCGGAGAGCTTTGCGGTAGGCTTGTTGTCGACCAGAATCTCTCCGCCGCTCAGGGTTTCAAGCTGGTTGATAAGACGAATCAGGGTGGATTTACCGGAACCCGAAGGGCCGAGGATGGCGACCACTTCACCGGGCGTGATGGTGAGGTTAATGTCGTTTAAAACCTGATGGTCACCGTAGCGTTTGTCCACATGACGAAACTCGACGCTGGCCTGTTCCAGATGTGAAAAATCCGCGGCACCGGCCGCGGAGTGTGAAAATAAACCTGAGAGCATAATTATCTGGCTTCTATTTTAAAGGCGCGAGGCTGTGGGGAAGGCGTGTTTGGGCCAAACCAGACATCGTAGATTTTTGCTGCCTGACCGTTCTTCTCGAGATTAATCAGCTCGTCGTTAACGGCCTTCAGCAGCGCCGTTTCACCTTTCTTCACCCCAACGCCAATCTCTTCTTTGCTGAGCAGATCGGGCAGGATTTTAAAGTTCGCTTTATCCGGCGCCTGCGCCAGCAGACCGGCCAGAATGGTGCTGTCCTGGGTGATGGCCTGTACGTTACCGTTGCGCAGCGCCGTCAGCGCCAGCGGAATATCGTCATACGAGAGCACGCGTGACTGCGGGAAACGCTGGTGCAGCGCCTGCTCGCCCGTCGTTCCTTTGACCGCGCCAATACGCGCCCGGCTGTAGTCATCAAGCTTGTCCGGTGATTTAGCCGGCACCAGGAACTGCTGACCGGTGACAAAGTAAGGCGTTGAGAAATCAATCACCTGCGCGCGTTCCGGAGTGATAGTAATATCCGCCACGATCAGATCGGCTTTTCCGGACTGCAGCAGCGGAATACGGTTAGCCGGATTGGTGGCAACCAGTTCAAGCTTCACGCCGAGCGATTTTGCCAGCGCTTTGGCGAAGTCCACGTCATAACCCACGATCTCGTGCGTTTTGGCATCAATAGAGCCAAACGGCGGGTTGGCGTCAAACGTGGCCACTTTCACCACCCCTGCGGCCTTAATATCCGCCAGCTGATCGGCCTGTGCCTGCGCTGAAAGCAGGCTCCCCGCCGCCAGTAATGCCAGAACCAGTGTCCGTTTGGTAAACCCTTTCATATTTGCTGCCATAGTCATTCGCCATCCCGTAGTTTTTGTTTTACCCCGCTACGCTCCCATAAGCGAAAGCTATCGCCAAATAAGAAATCGTTCTTTGCTACGAGCAAAAAAGCATTAGTGAACAACGTGTTAATGAAGAGTGAAAAGAACGGGATGCTATTTGCAGATCCTGCACATCGACAGTGGATTTTGGTATTTCCCCCGCGCGGCATTTGAGTGCTTAACTGAGATCAGACACGGCGAGAGAGGGTAAGACGATGAAAAAATGGATCAGCACGTTACGGCGGTTTTTTGCGACCCGACCAGTGAATGCGGAGAACAGCGCGCAACGTGTTCTTGAGTCAATCCTGCCTGTCGCCAGCCTGTATGGCGTCGACGTTGCCAACATTGACCCGGAGTGGTTCCATGATAAAACGTCACGCTGAACTGCGCCGCACGCGCGAAACGTACTGGAACGAGGTGTGCGTGACGTTTAACGAGTGAAATAAAAAAGCACCGGTTTCCCGGTGCTTTTTTATTAGATTTTGCAGGCGTCGCCGCAGTCGTCGTCGGCGACAATCGCCTGCGCTTTTTTGTCTGCATCATCCAGACGTTCGGCATTACGCTCTTCGGCTTCATCCAGACCGTTAAAGACTAAGTTATCGAGATCAATTTCCATGTGGCACCTGCTCTGTTCAGTTTTTGATACTGGCACAGTATAGGGCAAAAAAAGCCAGCAATGTACCTCGCAGCACATAAGGATAATCCCTGCCATACTCAGTGCTTTATCGCTGAGGAGAGCACATGATTACACTCTGTAAAACCTGCGGAACCGCCTACGATGCCCGCCCGGACAGATGCCCGATTTGCGAGGATGAGCGTCAGTACGTGCCCGCCACGGGCCAGGCGTGGACCGATTTCGACACCGTCACCACCACGCATACCAACAAATGGCAGCAGCTGGAGCCGCGGCTGTTTGGGATCAAAACGGTCCCCGCGTTTGCGATCAACCAGCGGGCGCTGCTCCTGCAAACGGCCCACGGCAATATCCTCTGGGACTGCATCGCCAACCTCGACCCCGCAACCAAAACGCTCATTACCGCCCTCGGCGGCATCAGCGCGATTGCTATTTCACATCCGCACTATTACACCACGATGCAGGAGTGGGCTGCGGCGTTTGATGCGCCGGTTTACCTGCACGCCAGCGACAGAGAGTGGGTCATGCGCGACAGCCCGGCCATTCATTTCTGGGAGGGGGATGCGCTGGAGATTTTCCCGTCGGTCACCTTGCTGCGTCTGGGCGGGCATTTTGCCGGTGGAACGGTGCTGCACTGGCAGGAGGGGGATGGGGTATTGCTGGTGGGCGATATTCTGCAGGTCACGCCGGGTAAAGACGCCGTCTCGTTTATGTGGAGCTACCCGAATTATCTTCCGCTGCCGGCCCGCACCGTGGCGTCGGTGGTGAGTCATCTCGAAAGGAAAACCTTCGAACGTCTTTACGGCGCGTTTGAAGGGCAGAACATCCCGGCCAGTGCGGACGAGATTGTGCAGCGGTCGGGCCAGAAATATATTGCTTGTCTGAAGTAAACCACGATGGGTAAACTTTACGAGTGTGATCTCGATCATGCCTAAACTAAAACAGATAAAAGAGACATTGCTATGCAACATATCATTGAAGGTTTTCTCAGCTTTCAAAAAGAGATTTTCCCGCAACGTAAAGAACTCTTCCGCAGTTTAGCGTCCAGCCAGAATCCCAAAGCGCTGTTCATCTCATGCTCCGACAGCCGTCTGGTCCCGGAACTGGTCACCCAGCAAGAGCCAGGACAACTCTTTGTCATTCGTAATGCTGGCAACATCGTGCCGCCATTCGGGCCGGAGCCTGGCGGTGTGTCTGCAACCATCGAATACGCCGTGGTGGCGCTGGGCGTCACGGATATCGTGATTTGCGGTCACTCCAACTGTGGCGCGATGAAGGCGATTGCCGATAACGCGAACCTGGAGCCGATGCCTGCTGTGTCACACTGGCTGCGCTATTCTGACGCGGCGAAAGCCGTGGTTGAGAAGAAAACCTGGGATAAACCAATCGATAAAGTCAATGCGATGGTGCAGGAGAACGTGTTTGCGCAGCTGAGCAACATTAAGACCCACCCGTCCGTCGCGGTGGGCCTGCGTAATAACTCCATCCGACTGCACGGCTGGGTGTACGACATTGAAAGCGGCAAAATTCTTGCCCTGGATAAAGCGACGAAAACCTTCGTTTCGCTGTCTGAAAACCCAGAAGTCTTCTTCGAGTAATCCGCGACAGCAGGGCATGGAAGCCCTGTCAGTTCTCGATATACGGTAATCTGCGCCGCGATACCGACGCGGGTTTTTCCGCCGCCTTTGCCATTGCTTCCGCAATCTCTGCACACTCCGCCAGCCCCTGAACGAAGGGACGATCGTGCATCAGCCACGGTATCGCGCCGAAGGCAATGCGTCCGCGAACGGCGTCAGGCGCTTTTAAGGTGTAATCCTCACCGACGTCGGGAATCTCTTCGCCCGTGGCTTCCAGCTGTTTGCGCAGCGTCGGAAAGGGCAGATCTTTCGTTTTGAGCGGCTTCTGCCCGCGCGCATCAATAAACACGTCGAAACGGTAAACGGTCTCTTGTGTGGTGATTACCGTTCGATCGCTGCCAACGTCCAGCGCGTAATCGTCACCGAGCGTCGCCACGCTGATGATGCCGGCTTCGCGAAGCGCGAGCAGCCTGCGGATAGACTGCGGAGGGATGGCCGCATAGTTGTCGATAAATACGCGGGCGAGGCCTTGCTTAAAGCGCTCTCTGTCCCGTTCGTTGAGGTGGGGAACAATCTCCTGAACCACCTCATGCAGCCGAAGGACGGTATAGCGCCAGGCTACGGTGCGCCGCTCGCGTTTGTTCCGCTCCACCTCGTTGAGATTTTCTTCCGCCCAGGTAAAGGGGCCGTGCCGTTTACGATCCTCAAACCAGGCCTCACGAATGCTGTCCGCATTCTGCTTATGCAGGGATATTTTCTCACACCACGTCGGGTCAGCGAGTTGAAGCTCTTTCACCATCAGGGTAAATATACGGTCGAGCAGGCCATCCGAACCTTTGGCGATCTCGTTTTCAACCACGAATTCGGTTAAGACCGACAGCGGTTCATAAGGAATAGGGCAGTAAAAATCGGCTTCCGGCAGAATACCCGTTCGGGACATCAGGACAATCTTCAACGCGTCGCTGCCTTTATCCAGCACGAATTTATCATCACGAAATTCACCGTGCTGCATCACTACCGCCATGGCCGCGTCGAGACCGCTTAACGATGTCCCCATGATACCGACGCGGCAGGGAGGAATACTGGCATCCATCAGACCGGACCAGGGGCTTGGAAAGAACGCGCGCGTGGCTTCGTCCTCTTCTGGCCAGACGTGGCCGGTTGCGATAACCGCAAGGTCGAAGCGTTCAGGAAAGGCGCTGTCGTTGACGGAAAGCGTGACCCCTTCTTTCGTGGGCACGATATCGGTGACCTGGGCGGATTCATGGACATCAACCTGAAACCGCAGCTTTCTGGCCTCTTTCACGATTGAACGAAAGCTGTCGCGAAAATACTCGCCCAGCAGAAGCCGGGGCAGGAACTGTCGGTCATGCAGGCGGGTTGTATCGACCTTAAAGCGCGCCAGATGAGCTTCGCTCTGATCCTTCAGCCAGTCGAGGTAGGTCATAAAAATGGGCGGGATTTCAATGCTCGCAATGTTCGCCAGCATCAGCCGGGAGTTATCGTCGTCGTTATAGGGCATACCCACGCCAGCGTCTTCGGATTGTTCAAAGATGGAAACTGAGAGCGGCTTGCTGTTTTTAAGGAGATGATAAAAAGTATAAATCCCTGTGGGGCCGGAGCCAATAATCGCGATTTTCTTCATCGACGTTCTTCCTGTTTTTTTTCCATAAGAAAAGCGTAGCAGGAGAACAATGATGAAAATAAGGGATTAGGAAAATTCAGGATATCAGAAGAGGATTTGCACCATTTCAGGACTGAAATGGTGCGTCCGAGTGGACTCGAACCACCGACCCCCACCATGTCAAGGTGGTGCTCTAACCAACTGAGCTACGGACGCAGAATGGTGCGTTCAATTGGACTCGAACCAACGACCCCCACCATGTCAAGGTGGTGCTCTAACCAACTGAGCTATGAACGCAACGTGTTGTCGCTGACAACGGGGACGAATATTAGCGGCACAGCATCGAGGTGGCAAGAGGGAAAATGCATTTTTCTCTCTGATTTCACGCGATTGCTTCATTACCGCGCAAAGTGAAGAGAAAGTAGCCGCCGGGCGGCGGCTACCGCGTCGTTAACGTGCCGCGCGTTGCAAAATGACCGTTGATGGCTGGCGCTGCAGGAAGCGCATTCGCATCATCATCATAATCGCCGCCGACGTCAGGCCGATGATAAAGCCCATCCAGAACCCTGCCGGACCCATGCGATCCACCACAAGATCGGTAAGCGCCAGGATATAGCCACACGGCAGACCCAGCACCCAGTAGGCGATGAAGGTGATAAAGAAGATGGAGCGCGTGTCTTTATATCCGCGCAGCACGCCGCTGCCAATCACCTGGATGGAGTCAGAGATCTGGTAAATTGCGGCCAGCAGCATCAGGTGCGATGCCAGCGTGACCACTTCCGGGTTGTCGTTATAGAGCAGGGCAATCTGCTCGCGTAATGCAACGGTAAAGAGCGCCGTACAGACAGCCATGCAGACGCCGACGCCCAGCCCGGTCCGGGCGGCCGTTTGCGCATCAAGCGTTGAGCCCTGGCCCAGGCGGAAGCCGACGCGGATCGTGACCGCCGCCGCCAGCGACATCGGCAGGACGAACATCAGGGAGCTGAAGTTCAGCGCAATCTGGTGCCCGGCCACGTTCACGATGCCCAGCGGGGAGACCAGCAGGGCGACCACGGCAAACAGGGTCACCTCAAAGAACAGCGCGAGGGCGATCGGTAACCCTAACTGCACCAGACGCGTCATGATGTTCCAGTCCGGCGTGCTAAATCTTTTCTCGTTGCGAATATCGCGCATGGAACGGGCGCGTTTTACAAAGGCGATCATGGAGAAGAACATCACCCAGTAAACGGCTGCCGTCGCCACGCCGCAGCCGACGCCGCCGAGCTCCGGCATCCCGAAATGACCGTAAATAAACACGTAGTTCACCGGAATGTTGACCAGTAAACCGATGAAGCCCATCACCATCCCGGGCTTGGTTTTCGCCAGGCCTTCACACTGGTTACGCGCCACCTGGAAAAAGAGGTAGCCGGGCGCACCCCAGAGCAGGGCGCGCAGATAGCCCACGGCTTTATCAGCCAGTGCCGGGTCAATGTTATGCATAGCGCGAATGATGTGGCCCGCGTTCCAGAGCACGACCATGATCAGCACGGAAACAAACCCTGCCAGCCAGAAACCCTGACGAACCTGATGGGCAATGCGCTCGCGACGACCCGAGCCATTGAGCTGAGCGATAACCGGCGTGAGCGCGAGCAGCAGACCGTGGCCGAACAGGATGGCCGGAAGCCAGATTGACGTGCCGATAGCAACGGCCGCCATATCGGTGGCGCTATAGCCACCTGCCATTACCGTATCCACAAATCCCATTGCGGTCTGGGCCACTTGCGCGACGATCACTGGGATAGCCAGTGCCAATAGCTGGCGCGCTTCATTCATGTACTTCTGCACGTGAACACCTTTATTTTGTTGTTATTTGAGAGACTAAAAAAGCCGCCGAAACGGGCAGCAAGAAGAAAATGCAGGGGGGTGCCAGCTATTGTAGCGGGCTTTAGCTATTTATCTAGTGAAAAAATCGCCAGAAAATGCGCTCCGCTGGCAACCTCTTTTTCCAACTGTTATTGTGGTGGGATTAAACGGTGTCACCACCGTCCGGAAAAAACAGGAGTTGTAAGCATGTTTACTGGTATTGTGCAGGGCACCGCCAAAGTGGTGTCCATTGATGAAAAACCTAATTTCCGTACTCATGTTGTTGAGCTGCCGGAATATATGCTTGAGGGCATTGAAACAGGCGCGTCGATTGCCCATAACGGCTGCTGCCTGACCGTTACCGAAATTAACGGCAACCAGATTAGCTTTGATTTAATGAAAGAGACGCTGCGCATCACCAACCTTGGCGAGCTGGCGGTGGGAGATACCGTCAACGTTGAGCGGGCGGCGAAGTTCAGCGATGAGATTGGCGGCCACCTGATGTCCGGGCACATCATGACCACCGCTGAAGTGGCAAAAATCGTGACCTCGGAAAATAACCGTCAAATCTGGTTTAAAATGCAGGATCCTTCATTAATGAAATACATCCTCTATAAAGGATTTATTGGCATTGACGGGATTAGCCTGACGGTGGGTGAAGTAACGCCAACGCGTTTTTGCGTGCATTTAATTCCTGAAACGCTGCAGCGCACCACGCTGGGCGCCAAAAAACTGGGGCATCGCGTGAATATTGAAATCGATCCGCAAACCCAGGCGGTAGTGGATACGGTTGAGCGCGTGCTGGCAGCAAAAGAAGCGGCGATAATAAAGACCGCCACAGAAGAAGAATAAAAAATAACCCCGGGCATCCGGGGTTATTTTTTAGCGTGCGACACGTAATCCGTGTTCAATCCCACGGCTGAATACCACCTGCCAGAGCTGAATATCCCGTGCGCGAAACGCCCCCGCGCAGGCATTCAGATAATAGCTAAACATCCGCCTGAATCGTTCAGAATAGTTGTCCGCAATCTCAGGCCAGGTTTCCTGAAAACGCGCATGCCAGGCCATCAACGTGGTGTCGTAATCCGCGCCAAAGTTATGCCAGTCTTCCATCACGAAATGGGGTTCACTGGCGTTGGCAATCTGGCGGACGGACGGTAAACAGCCATTCGGAAAGATGTATTTGTTGATCCACGGGTCGACGTTATTGTCGGTCCGCTTAGAGCCGATGGTGTGCAGCAGGAAGATACCGTCCGGTTTCAGATTCCGATCCACCACCTCAAAATAGGTAGCGTAGTTTTTCGGCCCGACGTGCTCGAACATGCCGACGGAAACGATCCGGTCAAACTGTTCGTTAAGATCACGGTAATCCTGCAGCCGGATATCCACATCGAGGCCCTGGCAGCGTTCCCGCGCCATTTTTTGCTGTTCCGCTGAAATCGTGACGCCGACGACGCTGACGCCATAGTGCTTCGCCATAAAATACGCCAGCCCGCCCCAGCCGCAACCGATATCCAGCACGCGCATTCCGGGCTGGAGCTGCAGCTTCTCGCTAATCAGACGCAGCTTGGCCTGCTGGGCCTCTTCAAGCGTCGACGCCTCTTTCCAGTAGGCGCAGGAGTACTGCATGAAAGGGTCCAGCATACGGCTGAACAGGTCGTTGCCAAGATCGTAGTGTTCTTTACCAACGATCCACGCGCGTTTTTTACTTTGCAGATTGAACAGTCGGGCAGAGGCGACGCGCAGGGTGTCTTTCAGATTGCGAGGGAGTTGATTTTCAAGACCGGCACGCAGCACGCTGGCGAAAAAGGTATCCAGACGTTCGCACTCCCACCAGCCGTCCATGTAGCTTTCTCCCAGGCCTAACGATCCCTCTCGCAGCACGCGTTTAAAAAAGTCGGGATGTTTAACCTGAGGATCGGATGGCGATGATCCATTGATAGTGATGCCTGCTCGACCTAACAGTTCACTGACGATCCGGGACCAGTTATCGTCCGGAACGCTGACTTCTTCTATACACGATGAACTCATAGCTTCTCCATCACCCTACTGTGATCAGAACCTTAAAACAGCGTAGACGCTTTTTTTGGTTTGTGAGAAATCTCACGGTAAATACCGCGAGGCTAATATCCGACGTAGAACAGAGGAAGGGAGATAACCCTTGCCGAAATGCCTTCCATGGTAAAACGGGAGCACTCCGGCTCCCGTTAACACTTAATATTTATCGTATTTAATCGAACCAAATTTAGTATAGGCCTCAAAATTTGGTGATTCAATAGAAAATTCTTAGCAACCTAATCACTGAAAATTAACATGATTTCTGGCGCAATCAGGCATGTGACGTTTCAACCTGAGCACTCTTTTCCTGCGCACGCTGCGCGGAGGCCTGCATGCGATAGCCCAACACCGCCAACGCAACGGTCACCAGCATCACGCTGGTGGTGGTCAGGAGCGGCGTGGCAATCAGCGCCGATACAACCAGGCTTGCCAGGAAGCACAGCCCCAGCTGCAGGGTATTCTGCAGCGCGGCGGCGCGGCCTGTTGCCTGCGGGAAGGGACGCAGCGCCTGGGCTACAACGATAGGGTAAATCGCCCCGTTCGCAACGGCCATCACGCAGAATGGGATCAAAATTTCGGCCAGACCGGCGCCAGGAATAAAGCCAACGGCCCAGGTCCCGATAACGCTCAGCGCATACAGCACCAGCAGCCACGGCAGCATCTGCTGACCTTCCCACTTTTGCAGCGCCGCGCGACAGCCGTACCCGCCTACCAGGAACGCGATGGTCTGCGGAACATAGCTCAGGCCGATGGCTGCCGGGCTGTAACCCATATCGTGCAGAATGAACGGCGAGCCGGTGAGCCACGCGAAGAAGCTTGCCGAGCAGGCGGCATAGATCAGGACATTCCCGCGATACGCTTTGGTGCTGAGCAGAGACGTGAAGGTAATCGGCTTCGCGTCTGCATGCGCTTCTTTTTTATGCGCGGGCTTGAGGGCGAACGCCGGCAGCATCAGTACCAGGGTAATTGCAAACAGCGTGGCGAAAATGGCCTGCCAGTCGAAATGCGCGAGGATCCAGCTGCCCAGCAGGGGAGCGAGGGCCGGTGAGAGACCCACCAGCGGCATAATGGTGGCGAAAATACGGTTTGTGCGGTTAGCCGGGTAATAGTCGGTGACCAGCGCCTGCCATGTCACTGCCGCGGCACAGACGCCCACGGCCTGAATAAAACGCAGCACCAGCAGCCAGGTGGCATCGCGTACCCATAACATTCCCAGGCAGCCCACGGCAAAAATGGCCAGGCCCAGCAACAGCACCGGTTTACGACCAAAGCGATCCGAGAGCGGTCCCCAGAGCAGCTGTGCGAAGGCAAAACCGGCGAGGAATAAGCTCAGGCTGGCGCTGATGGCGGCAGCAGGCGTTTGCAAATCTTCCTGCATGGCGGCAAACGCCGGCAGGTACATATCGGTGGCCAAAAAGCCCAGCACGCTCAAGCCGCCGAGCCAGACTAAAAAACCGTTCCTGGGTTGCATTATTTTATTCTCCTGAGGAGGCAGGTATACATTGGCGCTGAGTGTAGGGAGTGCAAAGCCGCTTGTGAAACGCTAATATTTGGCGGGTGCATTCAAAAAATTTGCAGGCAGAAAATGTGGTCAGATTATTCTCTTGAAGTGGTCGATGCTGTTGCACGTAACGGCAGCTTCAGCGGTGCGGCGCAGGAGCTGCACCGCGTCCCTTCGGCAATAAGCTACACGGTGCGCCAGCTGGAGGAGTGGCTGGCGGTTCCGCTGTTTGAACGGCGGCATCGTGATGTGGAATTAACGCCCGCAGGCGCGTGGTTTTTGAAGGAAGGGCGTTCTGTTATCAAAAAAATGCAGATCACCCGCGAACAGTGTCAGCAGATCGCTAACGGCTGGCGGGGGCATCTTTCCATCGCGGTGGATAACATCGTTAAGCCGGAACGCACCCGGCAGATGATCGTCGATTTCTACCGTCATTTCTCTGACGTCGAGCTGCGGGTCTCGCAGGAGGTGTTCAACGGCGTCTGGGATGCGCTGGCGGACGGCAGGGCAGAGATGGCGATTGGGGCTACGCAGGCGATCCCGGTCGGGGGACGTTACGCTTTTCGCGATATGGGGATGCTGAGCTGGAAATGCGTGGTGGCAAGCGACCATCCGCTGGCGGCGATGGAAGGGCCGCTCAGCGATGACACGCTGCGCAACTGGCCGTCGCTGGTGCTGGAGGATACGTCCCGTTCATTGCCCAAGCGTATCACCTGGCTTCTGGACAACCAGCGGCGGGTGGTGGCCCCTGACTGGGAATCGTCGGCGACGTGCCTCAGCGCCGGGCTGTGCGTCGCGATGGTGCCCGTTCATTTCGCGCGTCCGCGCATCGATACCGGAGAGTGGGTTGAGCTGACGCTGGAGAATCCGTTCCCGGATGCGGCCTGCTGCCTCACATGGCAGCAAAATGACGTCTCGCCTGCGATGGCCTGGCTGCTGGATTATCTGGGAGACAGCGAAACGCTGAACCGGGAATGGTTACGGGAGCCAGCATAGCTGGCCCCGTAAAGCGATTAACGACGGTAGTCGCGGAACGGACCGTCCGCAACGGAACGGCGTTCGATAAGACGCGGGTGAACTTCAATAGACTGCGACTCTTCGCGTTTGTTGACGATCCTGTCCATCAGCATGTTGAAGGCCGTTTCGCCCAGCGAATCTTTCGGCTGGTGAATGGTGGTCAGCGCCGGGGTGAAGAAACGCGCGTTACGCACGTTGTCATACCCGATCACGGAAATATCCTGCGGTACGCGCAGGCCCAGCTCGTCGGCAGCGCATAGCGCGCCCATGGCCATAATGTCGCCCCCGCAGAACACGGCGGTCGGACGGTGCGGCTGGGAGACGATCTGCTGCATCGCGCGGTAGCCCGATTCCGGCTCAAAGTCACCCTGCACAATCCAGTTTTCCGGCACGTTGATCAACGCTTCTTCCATCGCTTTCATAAAACCGGCCAGACGGCCCGCGCCGGTGTTGCGCTCCAGCGGACCGGGGATCACGCCAATCTCGCGGTGGCCGCGTTCGATCAGATAACGACCGGCCATATAGCCGCCTTCAAAGGCGTTATCGATAACGGAATCGGTAAAGTCTGCGCGCGCTTCGCCCCAGTCCATCACCACCATCGGAATATGGCGATACTCTTCCAGCATCGACAGCACGGATTCCGGGTACTCGGAACACATCACCAGCAGGCCATCAACGCGCTTTTGCGCCATCATCGACAGGTAGGCACGCTGTTTTTCAATGCTGTTCCACGCGTTGCCCAGAATCAGGGTATAGCCTTTCTGGAAGCAGTTCTTTTCGACCGCTTCAATGATCTCGGCAAAATAGGCCGCTTCACTGCTGGTCGCCAGCAATCCAATGGATTTGGTGTGATTAACCTTGAGGCTACGCGCAACCGCACTTGGCGAATAGTGCAGCTCTTTGATCGCTGCCCAGACGGCGTTGCGCGTCTCTTCCGCCACAAAGCGGGTTTTGTTAATTACATGTGATACGGTTGTAGTGGAAACGTTTGCGCGTTTTGCTACGTCTTTAATTGTTGCCATTAAATGTCACTCCAGACCATATCCTAAGCTCCTGAAAAACTTGAAGGTAAACGTTTGCCTTCTCTCACCCTTATCTCGCAATCTTGAATTGCGGCACGCCGGGAAAACGACACGGGACGTCAGGAGGGGGTCAATGGCCGGTACGCTAATAAATTTAGCGTGGAATTTTGTCCTATCTTGATGAAAAGGGGAAGAGGTAAAGTGGTTATCAGTATAAATCCAGGAAGATTTTTGACGTAATCTGTGCAAAAATGAGCAAGCTCACTTTTCGTGTGGGGATTAAAAGGAGAAAAATTGATGAGTTCCGATCTTAAGTTTTCGCTGTTCACCACCGTTGTTGTGCTGGCTCTGATTGTTGCGGCCGGTCTGACGGCTGCGCTGCACTGATTTACGCGGAGGGAGAGCCTTCTCCCTCCCGACTCCCCGGATTGTTACTTCTCTGGCAAAAATCTTTTGCCATTTTGTTAACTTCTCATTTTTTGTGATTGATGTCATGCTTTCTGCTTCTTTGTTCTGTGTCACCACATGACACGGCATCCGGAGTTGACGCATGAAAATCAATTATCCCCTGCTGGCCCTGGCGATTGGCGCTTTTGGGATTGGCACCACTGAATTCTCCCCGATGGGGTTACTGCCTGTTATTGCCCGCGGCGTAGATGTCTCTATCCCTGCGGCAGGGATGTTAATCAGCGCCTACGCTATCGGCGTGATGGTCGGGGCGCCGCTGATGACGCTTCTTCTTTCACACCGCGCGCGCCGCAATGCGCTGATTTTCCTGATGGCGATTTTCACCCTGGGCAACGTGCTTTCGGCCATTTCGCCGGACTACACCACATTGATGCTGTCGCGCATTCTGACCAGCCTTAACCATGGCGCGTTCTTTGGGCTGGGATCGGTTGTGGCTGCCAGCGTGGTGCCAAAACACAAGCAGGCGAGCGCCGTAGCAACCATGTTTATGGGGCTGACGATTGCCAATATCGGCGGGGTGCCTGCGGCAACCTGGCTGGGAGAAGCGATCGGCTGGCGTATGTCTTTCCTGGCGACGGCCGGGCTGGGCGTGGTTGCAATGGTGGCGCTGTTCTTCTCCCTGCCGAAAGGAAGCGCCGGAGAACGTCCGGAAGTGCGTAAAGAGCTGGCGGTGCTGATGCGCCCGCAGGTGCTCTCCGCGCTGCTCACCACCGTGCTGGGGGCAGGGGCGATGTTTACCCTCTACACCTATATTTCACCGGTACTGCACGATATCACCCACGCAACGCCTCTCTTCGTTACCGCGATGCTGGTGCTGATTGGCGTGGGCTTCTCGATCGGCAACTATCTCGGCGGGAAATTTGCCGACCGTTCCGTGAGCGGGACGCTGAAGGGCTTCTTAACCCTGCTGATTGTCATCATGGTTGCCATTCCATGGCTGGCGCGTAATGAGTTCGGGGCCGCGATTGCGATGGTCGTCTGGGGAGCCGCCACTTTCGCCGTGGTGCCGCCGCTGCAGATGCGCGTAATGCGTGTCGCGCACGAGGCGCCGGGACTTTCATCTTCCGTGAATATCGGTGCGTTTAACCTGGGTAATGCCCTGGGCGCGGCGGCCGGTGGGGCCGTGATTTCAGGTGGTCTGGGGTACAGCTTTGTGCCGGTGATGGGGGCGATTATTGCCGCGCTCGGCCTGCTGCTGGTGATGATGTCGGGTCGTAAACAGCCTGAAGCAGCCTGTGCTGCGGAGTAAACTAAAAACGCAGAAGGGCGAACCCTTCTGCGTGTCTCTTACGCGGCGAAGTTCTTCGCGACAAAGTCCCAGTTAACCAGTGCCCAGAAGTGCTCCAGGTAGTTCGGACGCGCGTTGCGGTAGTCAATGTAGTAAGCGTGTTCCCACACGTCCACGGTCATCAGCGGCTTCGCGCTGGTGGTCAGCGGGGTACCCGCATTAGAGGTGGACACGATAGCCAGTTTGCCATCCGCCTCTTTAACCAGCCACGTCCAGCCAGAGCCGAAGTTCTTGATGGCTGCATCGGTAAATTTCGCTTTGAAATCCGCGAAGCTGCCAAATGCGGCATTGATAGCGGTAGCCAGTTCACCGACAGGTTCACCGCCGGCATTTGGCGCCAGGCAGTGCCAGTAGAAGGTGTGGTTCCACACCTGAGCGGCGTTGTTAAAGACGCCACCCTCTGAGCTGCGGACGATCTCTTCCAGCGTTTTGCCTTCAAAATCGGTGCCCTTGATCAGATTGTTCAGGTTGGTGACGTACGTCTGGTGATGCTTGCCGTAGTGATATTCCAGGGTTTCCGCAGAAATGTGCGGTGCCAGGGCGTCTTTTGCATACGGTAGTGCAGGTAATTCGAACGACATTGCTTCTCTCCTTATTGTATTTTGTGTTGCCAATAACCACACAGACAACATGGACAGGATAGCAAATTGAAAGGGTATGCAAAAGAGGAACTTACCCTGCCACGGATGCGGCAGGGCAGGGGTTAGCGAATGGTTTTTGGCGTCATCACGCGACGCGCGCCGACGTAGTGGCGTACCCAGTAGTCTTCACTGAGAGAAGTGATCTGAATATCCTGGCCGCTACGGGGAGACTGGATGAATTTCCCGTTGCCGACATACACGCCGACGTGGTCAGCCGTGCCGCGACCCTGGGTGCGGAAGAACACCAGATCGCCGTTTTCCAGTTCACCGCGGTCAACCGGTGAGGCATCGCGCAGGTGGTACATCTCATTGGCGGTACGAGGAATGCGGAATTTGACCAGATCTTTATAGGCGTAATAGACGAGGCCGCTGCAGTCAAACCCGGTACGCGGCGAGCTGCCACCCCAGTGATAAGGTTTGCCAATCTGCCCCATCAGTTTGTTCATCGCGGTTTTTTGCGCTTTCTGTACGCGCACTTTATGCACTTCCGCTATTTTCGTGACCTTCGTGCATTTCGCCTTGTGGCCTTTACGCGTGATGCATTTTTCAGTAACGAGGTTAGCGGCGGTTTGCGAAGCTTTACTTTTAGCGGAGTGGGCAGTGCGGGAAGGTTTTGTTTTCGTCTTGCTGGAAGCGGTCTGTTTCGTCTGAGCTGTTGTTTTTTTCTTGTCGTTCTTAGCGGTGGTTTTTTTCTTACGTTCTGTGGCTTTCACCAGATGGTTTTTTTGTACAGCAGAATGCCGCGCCTGCTGAGAGGCGTTTGCCACTGGCGTGAAAGTGAGTGAAGTAAACAGTAAAGCACAGAGCGTGATCGAGATTTTATTTATCCGCGCCACTGGGCAGTCCCCTGATAAATGCAGGTCATCAATAATACCCGCGTGTGATTTACAAAGCCCGTCGATTCTAATCTATAAAAACCCAGAAAGTTAATAGCATTTTTCAATCTACAATCGTGTTTCGTTAGCAAGTGCAAAAAAATTCATCGTTCTGTCGCACATTTGCCCACTCCCTAAGCAAAACCCTGACCGCCGCAGGGGTAAACACCATTTGCAATGCAACTTTTCGTGACTCGGGGTAGAATGTATAAACGTGACAAAAATGTTATTTTCCGATGCCAGTCTGAACCGCTACAATGTCAGACGAATGCCGTAACAGAAGTTAAAGGAAGCAAGACATGAGCACCACTATTGAAAAAATCCAGCGCCAGATCGCTGAAAACCCAATTCTGCTGTATATGAAAGGTTCTCCGAAGCTGCCAAGCTGCGGCTTCTCCGCACAAGCGGTTCAGGCGCTGTCAGCCTGTGGTGAGCGTTTTGCTTACGTTGATATCCTGCAGAACCCGGACATCCGCGCTGAGCTGCCTAAGTACGCTAACTGGCCGACTTTCCCACAGCTGTGGGTAGACGGTGAGCTGGTTGGCGGCTGCGATATCCTGATTGAAATGTATCAGCGCGGCGAACTGCAGCAGCTGATCAAAGAGACGGCGGCGAAGTACAAAACTGAAGAGCCGGACGCAGAGTAATTTTCTGCGCAAATAAATAAGCGACCTGATAAGGTCGCTTTTTTTTATTCTTCGCTGTCGCCCATCGGCAGCGGCCAGCCGCCAAGACGCTTCCAGCGGTTAACGATCTCACAGAACAGCTCTGCGGTGCGCTCCGTGTCGTATAAAGCGGAATGCGCCTGCGTGCCGTCAAAAGGTATACCCGCCGTGATGCAGGCTTTAGATAACACCGTTTGTCCCAGAGCCAGGCCGCTCAGCGCGGCGGTGTCGAAGGTTACAAAAGGATGGAAGGGGTTGCGTTTGAGCGCGGCGCGCTCCGCGGCGGCCATGGTAAAGCTGTGATCGAAGGTGGCGTTATGGGCCACCATGATGGCGCGGCTGCAGTTACTCTCTTTCATGCCTTTACGCACCATTTTAAAAATGGCGTGCAGCGCATCATATTCACTGACTGCACCACGCAGCGGGTTATGCGGATCGATACCATTAAACGCCAGCGCTTCCGGCTGTAAGTTTGCCCCTTCGAAAGGTTCAACGTGGAAATGCAGCGTGGTGTCCGGTGTAAGCCAGCCCTGTTCATCCATCTTCAGCGTGATGGCGGCAATTTCGAGCAGCGCATCGGTTTTAGCGTTAAATCCGGCTGTTTCTACATCAATGACAACGGGATAAAAACCACGAAAACGGTCGCACAGACCGCTAAATTGAGCGTTATCGGACATCAGGGTCTCTTACAAGGGGAAAAAGCAGAGCGCATTATGGCAAATTTTGCAGGGTGATGCAGTAAAACTACGGGCGCATGTTGCGCCCTGAGGGATCAGTTGCCCAGACCGCGACCCGCGTCTTTGGCTTCAATCAGTTCGATTTTGTAACCGTCGGGATCTTCCACGAACGCAATCACGGTGGTGCCACCTTTTACCGGACCCGCTTCGCGCGTAACGTTACCGCCGCTGCTGCGAATGCGTTCACACGCTTCGGCCGCGTTGTCCACTTCCAGCGCGATGTGGCCGTAGGCGGTGCCCAGCTCATAGCTGTCTACGCCCCAGTTGTAGGTCAGCTCGATCACCGCTTCATCCGTTTCCGGGCCGTAACCCACGAACGCCAGCGAGTATTTGTATTCCGGGTTTTCGCTGGTGCGCAGCAGCTTCATGCCCAGGACGTTAGTGTAGAAATCAATGGAACGTTGCAGGTCGCCAACGCGCAGCATGGTGTGAAGTAGGCGCATAATTTCCTCATTAACCAATGGAATAGACTGTCTTTTTGAACAGAAACGATGTTTTAGTATAGCGGCGAAGTATCGCCGCTATCAATGAACAATGGCGAGATTACAGAGAAGGGTAGTCGGTGTAGCCTTCCGCGCCGCCGCCGTAGAAGCTTTCCGGGCGCTGCGGATTCAGGGCCGCTTTTTTCTGCAGACGGGCAACCAGATCCGGGTTGGCGATGTAGTCGCGGCCAAACGCGACGGCATCGATCAGCCCTTTGCCGATCAGATCTTCGGCTTTCTCCGGGGTATAAGCCCCCGCACCGATGATCACCCCGTGGAAACGCTCGCGCACTTTCTGACGGAAAGCGTCCGTGTAAGGCTTACCGCCAGCCCAGTCCGGCTCGGACATGTGCAGATAGGCGATGCCGCGTTTAGCCAGTTCTTCGATCAGGTACAGGGCATCGGCTTCTTCGTTCGGACCGTTGTCGACGTTCTGGAAAGAACCGATTGGGGAGACGCGGATCCCGATACGATCCGGGCTCCACTCCTGGCATACGGCGTCAACCACTTCCAGCACCAGGCGAGCGCGGTTTTCGACGCTGCCGCCGTACTGGTCGGTGCGATGGTTGGACGACGGTGACAGGAACTGGTGTAGCAGGTAGCCATGGGCGGAGTGCAGCTCAATCAGGTCAAAACCGGCTTCACGGGCGTTGGCCACGGCCTGGCGGAAGTCGTTCACGATACCCGGAATTTCATCCAGCTCAAGCGCGCGCGGCATAGAGGTATCCACGCGGATCGCATTGCCGTTTTCATCACGCAGGGAAGTACGGGTATTTGCGCTCAGGGCCGAAGCGGAGACCGGAGCCTGGCCGCCAGGCTGAATGCTGCTGTGAGAGATACGACCGGTATGCCAAAGCTGGACCGCAATGCGACCCTCTTCAGCGTGAACGCCCGCGGTGATTTTCTGCCATGCGGCGATCTGTTCCGGGCTGTGAAGACCCGGCGCACCCGCATAGCCTTTAGCCTGAGCGGAAATCTGCGTGGCTTCGGTGATGATCAGGCCAGAGCTTGCGCGCTGACGATAGTATTCACCCATCAGTGGGGTTGGGATGTCGCCCGGCTCAATACTGCGCAGGCGGGTAAGTGGAGCCATAAACACGCGGTTTGGCGCAGTGACGGCACCTACTTTCAGTGGGGTAAATAATTTTTCAGCGGACATAAAGACTCCTGAGTAGACCAGTCGACTAGTAGTTGGGTAAATAAAAACGCCTGTTAAATGCCAGGCGCAGTAATGCTGTTTTTCACATGTGCCAGCGCGCTTTCCAGCGGCACGGCACTGCGCGAGATTTTTGCCTGCAGGTTAGCGCCTAGCCAGAGCGCATATAACACCTGCGCCTGGGTTAACGGCTCGCCGGAAAAGGCCAGCGTTTTTTCATCGCGGCCTTTCTCCAGCGCCTGGGCCAGGAGGGCGATAACGCCGCGGGCACCTTTATCCATCGCCGTGCGCATATCTTCAGAAAGATCGCACACTTCTGCAGACAGCTTAACGGTCAGGCAACCGCTGATAATGCCCTGCTGACAGAACTGGTTCAGCGTTTCCTGATAGTAGTTCAGAACACGATCCCGGTAGTTACCTTCACCCGACGCAAAGTGGGTCGCCAGGCGCTGGTGGTAGCCAGCATAATGACGCTCCAGCATCGCTACGCCAAAAGCCTCTTTGGACCGGAAGTAGTGATAAAACGACCCCTTCGGTACCTCAGCGGTTTTTAAAAGCTCGCTCAACCCCATACCGGTAAACCCGCGATGCATGCAAAGCTGCTCGCCGGTTGCCAGTAAATGTTCGCGGGTATCGTGTTCAGTATTTCTGCTCATGGCCGCACTCTAATAGACCGTTCGGTCTAATGCAAGCGAGTTTACTGGCGACATGCGCTCAGTATATCCAGCTGCGGTTGATAAACGGTTGATTTCACGTCCATCATACCCAATACGGTTGAGAATAAATTGTCCTGGGAAACCGCATTTTTTGCTGCATTGTCGCGCAAACACTGTTCGTTGACGCCAAAGTTTTTCGCGTAATCCGGTGACAGCCAGAACATAAACGGAATATGCGTTTGCTGCTCCGGTGCCAGCATGTACGGCGTGCCGTGCAGATAAATACCGCTTTCGCCCAGCGATTCACCGTGATCTGAGAGATAAATCAGCGCGGTGTTCATGCTCGACTGGCGCGCTTTCAGCGCATCAATGGTTTTACTGACCATGCTGTCGGTATAGAGGATAGTGTTGTCATAGGTATTGATCAGCGCCTGATGGTCGCAATCCTGAATTTCATTGGTATCGCAGGTTGGGGTGAATTTACGGAAGTTGTCCGGGTAACGGCGATAGTATGCCGGACCGTGGCTCCCCATCAGGTGGATAACCAGCACCGTATCTTGCTTCACGCCATCCAGCACGTTGTCCAGACGATAAAAGTTCACATCGTCAATACAGGATTTGTCTTTGCAGAACTGATCCAGCTGCCACTGCGTCATGTCGGTATGGGGCACGCGATCGCAGGCACCTTTACAGCCGCCGTCGTTGTCGCGCCACAGCAGGTTGATACCCGCATGCTTAAGCACGTCGAGTAGCCCCTCGCGATGGTGAGCCAGGTCGGCATCGTATTTGCTGCGCGTCATGCCGGAGAACATGCACGGAACGGAAACCGCGGTTTCGGTACCACATGAGGAGGCCTGCGGGAAGTTAATCACGTCCTGCTTTTTCAGCTCCGGGTTGGTTTCGCGTTCGTAACCGTTCAGGGAGTAGTTTGCCGCGCGAGAGGCTTCGCCGACGACAAGCACCAGAACGGTTTTCTTTTGTTGGCCGGTAATCAGTGACCCTTTGTGGGCATCTTCACCAATGCGCACCAGCGTTTGATCGCCGGCAAACCAGCGCATTTTGCTGTACTTCACCACGGCGCTAACATAGTTCGCTGGGGTGACCATTTTGACGATGCTTTTGTTATTGCGGAACAGCGACGCGTAATCTTTATAAAACAGCGCGGCAATCAGGATAATCACCAGCAGAGCGCCGAGCATCGCGGCAACGCGTGTCAGCAGCGCGTACCACCATTTTCCGGTACGAATCCGGGTCAACGCCAGCACCACGGAAGGCACGAGGCCGGCTATGACAATCCACAGAATCATCTGCGGGGTCACCAGGGCGGTCGCTTCCTGAGAGTTGGTTTCGAACACGTTCACAATCATGTTCTGGTCGATCACCGCGCCGTAGGTATACATGAAATAGGTCGCCGCGGCGCATCCGATCGTCAATACAATCAGCAGCGGCTTGCGGAGATACGGGATGTTAAGCAGGCTAAAGACAATCACCCAGCCGCAAAACAGCACCAGCGGGACGGAGGCGGCAAAGAGGAAGTCGTGCAGATGCACTGGGCCGATAATGGCCCAGCTGCGCTGGATAAACAGCCCGTTCAGCAGAGTAAAAAAGAGTGCACAGCCCAGAGTAAATTTAATGTCGTTACATTGTAACTTTCTGATTAACCACATCGATCGGTAAACCCGTTATTGTCATGATGGGCCGAGTATAGAGAGGGAAGATTAGTGAAACCTTAATGCCACAAATCTGTGATACGGCCTTGCACGCGACGCGATTAACGTCTTCACTGTAGGTGAGAGTAGCTATCGGGAGGTGAGTGTGGCAGAGCAGCTGGAGTTTTTCCCCATCCAGAGCCCGTGCCGGGGTATTTGTCAGGTCGATGAACGCGGATATTGCCGCGGGTGCATGCGTACCCGCGATGAGCGTTTTAACTGGCAAAACTTTAGCGACACGCAAAAGCAGGAGGTGTTACGCCTCTGCCGACAGCGTCTTCTGCGCAAAATACGCGCAAACAAAGCGGGTGAGACCGAAGAACCCCAGCAACCTTCACTTTTTTAACACGGTAATTGCGTATACTCATGACATTACGTCCTTGAGGAAAATGTTATGGTTCAGCGAATTACCCTTGCCCCCCAGGGGCCAGAATTCTCCCGTTTTGTGATGGGCTACTGGCGTCTGATGGACTGGAATATGTCCCCGCTCCAGCTGGCGAGCTTTATTGAAGAGCACCTCGATTTAGGCATCACCACGGTCGATCATGCGGATATTTACGGTGGCTACCAGTGCGAGGCCGCGTTCGGCGAGGCGCTTAAGCTTGTTCCGGCCCTGCGCGACCGCATGGAGATCGTCACGAAGTGTGGGATTGCCACCACGGCAAAACCTGAACATGCCCTCGGTCATTACATTACCGACAGCGCGCATATCATCAAGAGCGCCGAGCAGTCGCTGATCAATCTGGCGACCGATCGTATCGATCTGCTGTTAATCCATCGCCCCGACCCGCTGATGGATGCCGATGAGGTGGCGGAAGCCTTCCTGAACCTGCATCAGAGTGGAAAAGTGCGTCACTTCGGCGTCTCTAACTTTACCCCGGCACAGTTTGCGCTGCTTCAGTCTCGTCTGCCGTTCACCCTCGCCACCAACCAGGTTGAGATCTCCCCGGTACACCAGCCGCTGCTGCTGGATGGTACGCTCGATCAGCTGCAGCAGCTGCGCATTCGCCCGATGGCGTGGTCCTGCCTGGGGGGCGGACGTCTGTTTAATGATGAGGAATTCCAGCCGCTGCGCAACGAGCTTGAAACCATCGCCCGCGAACTGAACGCGGAGAGCATTGAACAGGTGGTTTACGCATGGATCCTGCGCCTGCCGTCAAAACCGCTGCCCATTATCGGCTCCGGCAAAATAGAACGCGTGCGTTCTGCGCTGGCCGCTGAAGAGCTGCAGATGACCCGTCAGCAGTGGTTCCGCATCCGTAAGGCCGCGCTGGGTTACGACGTACCATAAACCGCCTGAAAGTGGCTTTCCGGTGAAATCTTTGCCTCTGGTATACACTTAAGGGGCAAAAAATAACCCGCGGAGGTCACTATGAAGCGTTTTGCTCTGGCACTGGTCACGCTGGTTGTTTGCGCAGGGGCGCAGGCAGCCAGTGACGAAGTGGAAATGAATCTCGTCACCCCACAGGGTGTGGGTCAGTCCATCGGAACGGTGAAAATCACTGAAACCGATAAAGGGCTGGAGTTCGCCCCCAACCTCAAAGCCCTCCCTCCCGGTGAACATGGTTTCCATGTTCATGCCAAAGGCAGCTGTCAGCCCGCTTTAAAAGAAGGTAAACCGTCTGCGGCGGAAGCGGCAGGAGGGCACCTCGATCCGCAGCATTCCGGCAAGCATGAAGGCCCTGAAGGAATGGGGCATTTAGGCGATCTGCCTGTGCTGGTGGTGAATAACGACGGTAAAGCCACCGATCCTGTTGTCGCGCCGCGACTGAAAAAGCTGGATGAGGTGAAAGGCAAGGCGCTGATGATCCATGTCGGCGGCGACAATATGTCCGATCGGCCTAAACCGCTTGGCGGCGGCGGAGCACGCTATGCGTGCGGCGTGATCTGATCCCCAATCGTTCCCGGTGGCGGTGCCTGTTCCAGCTGCGACAGCGAGCAGTGCAGGCGCCAGATTATTGAGGCCAAATCACGGGCTGCGGGCAGATGATGCTGTGCCAGCGTATCGCAGATCCGCTGCAGTTCATTCAGCGTGGCTTCCAGCGGCCTCTGCTGGACACCGCGCTCGCTCATTACATCGCGCAGCAGGGAGATGCAAACATCACGAACCTGCGACAGCGGATCGGAACGCGTTTCCCACGCGCGCAGCTGCCAGACCACGTGCGAGCAGTTTAACAGCACCACGCCCCAGCGCAGCAGCCAGCGCCGGGACAGCGCGTCCTGGCTGTTATTCAGCTGGCTGACGTGATGATAGACCAGCGATTCATACTCGTTTTCGCTCAGATGCGGTTTACGGCTGAGCTGGTCGACAAACCCTCTGCGTAGCTCCCGGATATGCCTGCGGCTCTTGCGTGCATCGGAGCCGGGACGTAACACCGCGAAAGCCAGCCACGCCAGCCCCACGCCCAGGATCTTCGCCAGGTTGTCATTGAGAAAATCGGCGTAATCATAAACAGGTGGATTCGTCACGGAGATAAACGAGCCCATAAAGACAATCAGCTGTCCCCAGAGGCCCGCCAGCTTGGGCATTTGCAGCTTCAGAAGCTGCATGGTGGTCAACAGGGGAAACAGGAACAGCAGGAACTGCCACAGATCGCTTATCTGCACCATCAGGCCAAACTTCACCACGAAGCTGAACAGCGACAGCAGCACCAGCGTGCGCAGCAGCAGCGTAAGCGAGTTGAACGGCGAGGCCGCGACGGAGTAAAGCACGCAGCTGATGGCGGCAAGCGTCAGGGCCGCCGTACCAGACTCCCACTGCGTGGTAATGCTCCACGCCCCCACCAGCATCAGCGCACAGAAGGTGCGAAAACCGCTCCACAGCGCTTCAAGATAGTCGGTATGGCGCGCAAGTGCCGGGCTGCCGGGGACGTTGAACTCCGTCATCGGGGTCGCGTTTTCGACGGCCGTAATCCAGCGGCTGCTGCGCAGGTACAGCCGACAAAAGTAATTCAGGCGCTGCCAGAAGGCGCGATGGCGGTAGTCGTACTCATCAACCGGGGCGAGCGGGGCGATAATCCGCGCTACGGTGTAAATGTCCGCATCCGGGCGCGCAAGGGCCGCGAGAAGCGTTTCAATCACGGCTCGGGTATTTTCAGGTGGCGTCGGCCAGTTGAGCAGCATCCGGCGCAGGCTGGAGATGGCGCTGGTCATGCGCAGCTGCTGGTGCAGCAGATAGTTAAGTAGGGTGTTCTGGCGGCGAAAGCGGTAGTGGCTCCAGAACGCCTGAATGCGCAGCAGATTCATCGTCAGGATCTGTCCGATCACCTTTTCATGCGCGAGGCGGATATCGTCGCTGGTATCCGGTTGCCACAGCAGGCTCGCGTGTTCCAGTAACCGGGTATGCATGGTTTTCAGCGCGGTGATGAGCGCGGTGCCGTCGGATGTGCTGGGGAGGATCATCATCATGAAGCCGCCGCTGAGGATCCCGACAATCACTTCACAGACGCGCGCCTGGGCAATATCCCACAGCTCGGTGGTGTCGAGCACGTTAACCACCGGAAAGGCGATGATGGCGGCGGTATAGCCCGCCAGCTGAAACGCGTAGGCAACGTTATTGGTAAAATGGGCGCAGGCCCAGGTACAGCACCCCAGCCATGCGGCCATGCTCAGCAGGAACAGCCACGGATCGTTCAGCGTATGGCCAGCGATAATTAGCGCCGCGGTGGCGCCGAGCAGGCTGCCTGCGATGCGGCCAAGACTTTTACTGATCACTCCGCCTACTGTCGGAAAACTGACTACCGCCGCAGACGTCATCGCCCAGTAGGGCTCATCCAGGTTAAGGTAATAAGCCACAGTCAGCGCAAGACACATGGCAATGCCGTTACGCAGCGCGTAGCGCCACTGGGGACGCGTTGCTTTCATCCACGGCGTGTTTTGCCAGGAGAGACCCTGCAGCTTCATCACCGGTTTCCGATGGAGACAGTGCAGGTTGTGCCGGACACCAGGGTAATGTCCTCCGGCAAGCGGTCAAACTCCACGCGAACCGGAACGCGCTGGGCCAGACGCACCCAGGGTACGTTCGGCTTTATGTCCGGCACCAGGCCTGAATCCGTTTCAACACTTTGATCGTAAATAGCGCGGCCAATGCTGGAAACGTGACCCTGTAACTTTTGAGGGCCGCTGTAAAGCGTTATTGCGGCTGGCGAACCCTCGCGAATATGCCGAAGCTTGGTCTCTTCGAAATAGCCCACGACGTAGAAGGAGTGGCTGTCGACGAGGGCAAATATCGGTTGTCCCGTGGTGGCATAATTCCCCACGCGGGCCGAGAGGTTGGTCACCCATCCATCAACAGGTGCCGTAATCACGGTTTGGGTCAGTTGCCACTGCGCCTGCTTCAGCGTCGCCTCCGCCACGTTAACGTTAGCCTGCATCGCCTTAACGTTGATATTGGCGGTGTCTAAATCTTCCGCTGAGATGTAGTTTTGCGACAAGTGGCGGCGGCGGTTGGCCTCGTTGTTGGCCTTAGCCAGATCCGACTGGGCTTTCGCCAGCTGCGCCTGGGCGTTCAGGATCGCAATGTGGTACGGGGTGTCGTCGATGCGGAATAAAATGTCTCCCTTTTTGACGAACTGGTTATCCTTAACCAACAGCGTCGTAATACTTCCCGAAACCTGAGGGGTAATGCTGACCTGCTCGGCGCGGACTTTGCCGTCACGCGTCCACGGCGACTGCATATAAAAATTCCACATCCACCAGCCCGCAACCAGCGCGAGGGCAAGGACTAACAGGGTGGAAAAGTACTTTAGCGTTTTCAGGGACATATTCACCACACAGTCAAAACGGCAAGGCCCAGGCATACGGAAAGGGCAAACAGGGAAAGATCCATCAGCATGGGATGCCAGATTTCGCCGGAGTACATCCAGTCGCGAAGCAGGCGATGCGCGATGAGCCAGAGGATAAAGCCCACCAGAGCGTCCTTAAACAGAGGAGGAAAGTAGACTGACGCACCGAAGATCAGGTCCTGAAGGGGTAAACCCTCTGAGCGATGAAAAAACGTCACGGGCAGAAATCCTTTGCAGTGAACAGAATGCCGCGTTGGCTTGTCTTAGTATGATGAAGCATCACAATTCAGTGTAAGTCATACTTTTAAGTTCGATGAATGCAGTATTGCATTTGTTTTGGCAATACAAATGCTGCACACTATTCTAAAATCAGTATAATAACTTAGCAAGCTAATTATAAGGAGATGAAATTGGAATCGCCATTAGGTTCTGATCTGGCAAGGTTGGTACGCGTCTGGCGTGCTCTGATTGACCATCGCCTGAAACCTCTGGAACTCACACAGACGCATTGGGTCACACTGCACAACATTCATCAGCTGCCGCCCGAACAGTCGCAAATTCAACTGGCAAAAGCGATAGGGATTGAGCAACCGTCGCTGGTGCGCACGCTTGACCAGCTGGAAGAGAAGGGGTTGATCTCGCGGCAAACCTGCGCCAGCGATCGTCGCGCCAAGCGGATTAAACTCACCGAGAAAGCGGCGCCTATCATCACGGAAATGGAAGCCGTGATCACTAAGACGCGCGGTGAAATCCTGTCAGGCGTTTCACCGGCGGAGCTGGAAATGCTCATCAGCCTCATTGGGCGCCTTGAGCAAAACATCCATGAGCTACAGTCGCGCGACTGACAAACAACAAGGCCTTGCAGCAGCAAGGCCTTTTTTTTACTTAAAGACGACCACGCGGTTACGGCCCGTCTCCTTCGCTTCATACATCGCTTTGTCGGCATTTTCCACGCACGTTTCTGCGGCTATTGCGGGTGACGTTGCCGTAAACACCCCCATGCTGATGGTGATTGGCTCCGGTAGTTGACCGCCGCTGCTGGCGTTATCGAAGCTGCTCAGATTTAACCGTATGCGTTCCGCCACCTGATACGCCGCGTCTGATGAGGTGTTGGCCAGCATCAGAACAAACTCCTCACCACCGATACGGGCCGCGATATCCTGGGGGCGCACGGAATCCATCAGCAGATTAGCAACAAACTGCAGGACCTTGTCGCCCTGAAGATGCCCGTAGGTGTCGTTGATGCGCTTGAAGCGATCGAGATCGCTTACGATGACGGAAACCGGGCGGCTGGGTTTGGCAATATCCAGCGCCTGCTTTAATGTTTCATAAAAATAACTGCGGTTATACAGGCGCGTCAGCGGATCGCGAATGGAGTTCTGGTAAGACTGCTGATACTTAACGTGCGAGTCGCGATACAGCCTGAAAACATCGTAGAGCAGAACAAAAATGATCATCAGCGTGGCGACGGTTTCAAATAAGCGAGCGCGATACCAGGAGACATCTTCAACATGTCCACCCACTAACAGCATTGAGAGCGTGACGATATAGCAGACGCACAGAAAATTACCGCCCACCCAGAATAAGTTGCGTATGCGCGTAATAAACATCAGCGTGGCTAATGTGACCACCCAGAGTGCAATCAATGCAATATTAATAAAGTGGCTCCAGAGAACCATAAACTCACGGGTTTCATTATCCACAAGATCAATGGATAAAAAGGAAGAATGACTGGAATACATCCAGGCCAACCCTACAGTAAAAGCGGTAAAGAGAAACTCGCCGCTCACAATAGCAATATGCGCCAGCCGCGAAAGGGGACAATTGCGCGTGGTATAAAGTATTGCCGAAACGATTATTAGCACCGCCATTAAGAGATGGCGGAACATATAGAAGATCATCGCATCGTTGTAGTTCACCGCGTTGAACTGATAGAGGTCCAGCCAGGCGGGAAAGCTGCACAGCGTTCCGACCATCAGCGATGCCGACCCGGCAAAGGCAAAAGCAAGCGATACCAGATACAACCGTTTTCGGTCACACCAGTATTTCATTGCCATAAAGCAGGCAATAAACAGGTCAAACACCAGTAAAAAAATGGTGAGCGTAGGGAACAAGTGAGACGAAAAGGTAGGAACCCATTCGGCAATTTTTGAAAACAGGGCGTGTAATATGCCGATAACAGCAATACAACCTAGACAGAACGAGATATAACGGCCCTTTACAGAACGGCGATTCGCAAACATATATGGTTTTAATAACTTTATAATGAATTAAGGTGAGGGTATTGCGAAGAGTGTAATCAATTAGCACGCTAAATACTTTGCGCAGAAACAATATATGGCGTGGTTAATTATGGGTAGGGTGAATGTATTTTGTAAATATATTTGTGGGAGTGATAAATAATGTAAATGGATGTGGCCTGATGACCACATCCATTTTTAATTAACGTGGAGAAACGGTCACCTGACTTCCGTTGCTTGCCAGAACAACGCGCTGGCCTGCAGAGAAGCGAGTGCTGCCTTGTTTCTGCACAACCATGATCGTGCTGCCGTCGTCTTTACGAATTTCCAGCTCTACGCCCTGGGTTTTGTTCATCGCACCCTGAACGCCCTGGCCGGCTACGCCACCCGCAACGGCACCTGCGGCCGTTGCCAGAGAACGGCCAGTGCCGCCGCCGACGGTATTACCCAGGAAACCACCCAGCACGGCACCGCCGATTGCGCCCATCACGTTGCTTTCATCACCACCCTGGATCTGTACAGGGCGTGCGTTAACAACGGTACCGTAAGTCACGTTCTGAACCTGTTTCGCTTCAGAAGCGCTGTAAACGTCGCCAGAAAGTGAACTGTCATTCACACAGCCAGCCAGAGTTAAACCAATCAGCGAAACGCCCAGTACACGTAAAATCATTTGAATCTCCTGTTCACCAAAAACGCCCGATTGGGGGCATCCGTTATGGCTAAATTATATGGCATAAGGGGCCATAGTTCATATCTTTGCACTAACAATAAGAAAATTGTACTTGAATTTGACTTAACGAGACATAAACAGGATCCGCCCGTGTTACCCGTCTGACATTGTTAAAAAATATTATCGCAGGATGGCAAAGCTGCGCCGTTTATGGTTGAGTGGATAACCTTAGCCCACGCAACGTAAGGAAAGCGCATGAAATCGGGTCGCTACATTGGTGTGATGTCAGGCACCAGTCTGGATGGGGTAGATGTCGTTCTGGCCGCCATTGACGAAAACATGGTGGCGCAGCAGGCGAGCCTGACCTGGCCAATCCCCATTTCACTGAAAGAGGATATTTTGAGTATCTGTCAGGGGCAGCAGCTGACCCTCTCCCAGCTTGGACAGCTTGATGTTCGCCTGGGGGCGCTATTTGCGGATGCAGTGCAGGCTTTGATGCAAAAAGAACATCTTCGCCCGCAGGATGTGGTGGCCATCGGCTGTCACGGACAAACGGTCTGGCATGAGCCCGGCGGAGATGCCCCGCATACTCTGCAAATCGGCGATAACAACCAGATTGTGGCGAAGACGGGCGTGACGGTGGTAGGCGATTTCCGTCGTCGCGATATCGCCCTTGGCGGGCAGGGCGCGCCGCTGGTACCCGCGTTCCATCAGGCGTTACTGGCGCACCCTACAGAACGCCGCATGGTGCTCAACATTGGTGGGATTGCCAATCTTTCGATGCTCATCCCGGGGCAGCCCGTCCGCGGCTACGATACCGGCCCGGGCAATATGTTAATGGATGCCTGGATCTGGCGGCAGTGCGGACAACCGTATGATAAAAACGCGGAGTGGGCGAGCGGGGGGAAAGTGATTATTCCGCTGCTGCAGTCGATGCTGAGCGATCCATATTTTGCCCTGCCGGCCCCTAAGAGCACGGGGCGTGAATACTTCAACCTGGGCTGGCTTGAGCGTCAGCTGGCGCCATTCCCGGCGCTCGCGCCGCAGGATGTCCAGGCGACGCTTGCCGAGCTGACGGCCGTGTCGATCTCCGAACAGGTTCTGCTCAGCGGCGGATGTGAACGCCTGCTGGTGTGCGGCGGAGGAAGCCGAAACCCGCTGGTGATGGCGCGTCTTGCGGGGCTACTGTCGGGTACCGAAGTGACCACGACCGACGAGGCCGGCATCAGCGGGGATGATATGGAGGCGCTGGCCTTCGCCTGGCTTGCCTGGCGCACTATTGCCGGACTGCCGGGCAACTTGCCGTCGGTGACCGGCGCGCGTGAGGCGAGCGTCCTCGGGGCGATTTTCCCGGCAAATCCTCGTCATAATCAGAGTTAACTGAAATTCAGCGCGGCGCGTCATCGTTAGAATGGAACGAAACAGGAGGGCAGCCATGCCCTCCAGGACCAGGAAAGTCTTCGGAATACGCCCATGAAAAAACTTCTTCTTATTGCCGCGCCTTTATTGCTGTCAGGATGCAGCGTCTATAACCAGCTTCTTGAGCGCATGCAGACCGATACGCTGGAGTATCGCTGCGATGAAAAACCGCTGACCGTCAAGCTGAATAACCCACGCCAGGAAGCCAGTTTTGTTTATGACAATAAATTGCTGACGCTGAAGCAGGGGATGTCAGCCTCCGGCGCACGTTATTCTGACGGTATCTACGTCTTCTGGTCGAAAGGCGACAGCGCCGCGGTCTACAAACGCGACCGCATTGTGTTGAACAATTGTCAGCTCGAAAATCCGAAGCGTTGAGATTTTTACAGGGGCGGCGCACAATAGCGCCACCCACTCTCAATGTCAGCTAACGCCATGTCAGATAACGACGAACTGCAGCAAATTGCGCATCTGCGCCGTGAATACACTAAAGGCGGCCTGCGTCGCCAGGATCTTCCCGCTGAACCCCTCGTGCTTTTTGAACGCTGGCTGAAACAGGCCTGCGAAGCGAAACTCGCCGACCCAACCGCCATGGTTGTCGCGACGGTGGATGAAAACGGCCAACCGTATCAGCGCATCGTATTGCTCAAGCATTATGACGAGAAAGGGCTGGTGTTCTATACCAACCTTGGCAGCCGCAAGGCACACCATTTAGAAAACAATCCGCGTATCAGCCTGCTGTTTCCCTGGCACATGCTGGAACGTCAGGTAATGGTCACCGGCAAGGCGGAACGTCTCTCGACGCTGGAAGTGGTTAAGTATTTCCACAGCCGCCCGCGCGACAGCCAGATTGGCGCCTGGGTATCAAAACAGTCCAGCCGAATTTCCGCCCGCGGCGTGCTGGAAAGTAAATTCCTGGAGCTGAAACAGAAGTTCCAGCAGGGTGAAATTCCTTTGCCAAGCTTCTGGGGCGGTTTCCGCATCCCGATTGAGCAGATGGAGTTCTGGCAGGGGGGCGAACATCGCCTGCACGACCGCTTTTTATACCAGCGCGAGAATGGCGGCTGGAAAATCGACAGACTGGCACCGTAATCCCCGAAATTTGTTGATTTAAGCGCTAGCGCACACCGCGCTTGCGCTTTATTCTATTGTCCTTTCGCATCAGGCGAAAAGTCGTGTACCGGCAAAGGTGCAGTCGTTTATACATGGAGAATTTGATGGCAAGCAGTAACTTGATTAAACAATTGCAAGAGCGGGGCCTCGTGGCCCAGGTGACGGACGAGGAAGCGTTAGCAGAGCGACTGGCGCAAGGCCCGATCGCGCTCTATTGCGGCTTCGATCCCACCGCTGACAGCTTGCATTTGGGGCATCTTGTTCCATTGTTATGCCTGAAACGCTTCCAGATGGCGGGCCATAAGCCTGTTGCGCTGGTGGGCGGCGCGACCGGCCTGATTGGTGACCCAAGCTTTAAAGCCGCTGAGCGTAAACTGAATACCGAAGATACCGTGCAGGAGTGGGTGGATAAGATCCGCAAACAGGTTGCACCGTTCCTCGACTTCAACTGTGGTGATAACTCTGCCATTGCCGCGAACAACTACGACTGGTTTGGCAGCATGAACGTGCTGACCTTCCTGCGCGACATCGGAAAGCACTTCTCTGTTAACCAGATGATTAACAAAGAAGCCGTGAAGCAGCGTCTGAACCGTGACGACCAGGGTATCTCTTTTACCGAGTTCTCCTACAACCTGCTGCAGGGTTATGACTTTGCCTGCCTGAACAAGCTGCACGGCGTTTCCCTGCAGATTGGCGGTTCCGATCAGTGGGGTAACATCACCTCCGGTATCGACCTGACACGTCGTCTGCACCAGAACCAGGTCTTCGGTCTGACCGTTCCGCTGATCACCAAGGCAGACGGCACCAAATTTGGGAAGACAGAAGGCGGCGCGGTATGGCTCGATCCGAAGAAAACCAGCCCGTACAAATTCTACCAGTTCTGGATCAACACGGCGGATGCCGATGTTTACCGCTTCCTGAAGTTCTTCACCTTTATGGACATCGAAGACATCAACGCGCTGGAAGAAGAAGACAAAAACAGCGGTAAAGCACCGCGCGCCCAGTATGTGCTGGCGGACGAAGTGACCAAACTGGTTCACGGTGAAGAAGGTCTGGCCGCGGCAAAACGTATTACCGCAAGCCTGTTCAACGGTACCCTGAGCGATCTGAGCGAAGCGGACTTCGAACAGCTGGCGCAGGACGGCGTGCCAATGGTTGAGATGGAAAAAGGGGCTGACCTGATGCAGGCGCTGGTGGACTCTGAGCTCCAGCCTTCGCGCGGTCAGGCGCGTAAAACCATCGCGTCTAACGCTATCACCATCAACGGTGAGAAACAGGCCGACCCGGAATACACCTTCGTTGACGGTGACCGTCTGTATGGTCGCTACACGCTGCTGCGTCGCGGTAAGAAAAACTACTGCCTTGTCTGCTGGAAATAATTAACAGTCTCCAGGGGCGTGGGAAACCACGCCCCTTTTGTTTTTTCAGGGTTTGGTAAGAAAAAAATGAAGAACATCCTCGCCATTCAGTCCCACGTTGTTTTTGGACACGCTGGCAATAGCGCCGCGGAATTCCCGATGCGTCGCCTCGGCGTCAACGTCTGGCCCCTTAATACCGTGCAGTTCTCTAACCACACGCAATACGGCAAATGGACCGGCTGCGTAATGCCGCCTTCGCACCTCACCGAGGTTGTGCAGGGGATTGCCGATATCGACCAGCTCAGACGCTGTGACGCCGTGCTGAGCGGCTACCTCGGCTCAGCGGAGCAGGGGGAGCATATCCTCGGCATCGTACGCCAGGTGAAAGCCGCAAACCCGGCGGCAAAATACTTCTGCGACCCCGTTATGGGCCATCCGGAGAAAGGCTGTATCGTGGCGCCAGGCGTCGCAGAGTTTCACGTCCGCCACGCGTTGCCCGCCAGCGATATCATTGCGCCAAACCTGGTCGAGCTCGAAATTCTCTGCGAGCGTCCGGTTAACAGCGTAGAAGAGGCGGTAAGCGCGTCTCGCGAACTGATCGCTCAGGGGCCTGAGGTGGTGCTGGTAAAACATCTCGCCCGCGCAGGGCTGAGTCAGGACCGTTTTGAGATGCTTCTGGTGACGAAAGATGACGCCTGGCATATTAGCCGTCCGCTGGTGGATTTCGGCCTGCGCCAGCCGGTTGGGGTCGGAGATGTTACGAGTGGTCTGCTGCTGGTGAAATTACTGCAGGGGGCGACGATACGTGACGCGCTGGAACACGTTACCGCGGCGGTGTACGAAATCATGATTGCGACGAAAGAGATGCAGGAATATGAACTGCAGGTGGTTGCGGCACAGGATCGTATCGCGAAGCCGGAGCACTATTTCAGCGCAACCCGGTTATAACCGGCCAAAACGTGTAGGCCGGGTAAGCGTTAGCGCCACCCGGCAACACAGGCCGCTCGGTTAATTCAACCCTTCCGCTTTCAGCGCCGCAGCCACTGCAGGACGCTCTGCCACGCGTTTCATATACGATGCGATATGGTCTAACCCTTCCAGGTTCAGCTTAACCGCGCGCGCCCAGCGCAGCACGGTAAACAGATACGCATCGGCAATCGTGAAGCGCGAACCACAAATCCACTGTTCGTCTTTCAGCGATTCGTTAACATACTGCAGCTTTTTCTCAAGAAGCGCACGCAGGGTCGGTTTGAACTCCTCTGGCGTATCCGGGCGGAACAACGGCGTAAATCCTTTGTGCAGTTCGGTCGCAATGTAGTTCAGCCATTCCAGCGTCTTATAGCGAGAAATGGTACTGACCGGAGCCAGCAGCTGGCGATCGGGTACGCTATCGGCCAGGAACTGCATAATCGCGACGCCTTCGGTCAGCAGAGTACCGTCATCCAGCAAGAGCGCCGGAACTTGTCCCTTGGGGTTAATGGCAAGAAAATCATCGCCATTTTCCAGACGCTTTTTCATCAGATCAACGCCGTCCAGCGTGAAATCTTTGCCGCTCTCGCGCAGGGTGATATGGGAAGCAAGAGAGCACGCGCCCGGTTTGTAGAACAGTTTCATCGGTAACTCCTTTTTGCTGAGGTTTCAGCTATGTTAGTGCGCCAACGGACAAAAAAAAAGCCGCTAATACATTAGCGGCTTCTGTTCTGTCGTTTCTCAATAATCTTACGCGGTAGCGGTTTTGGTCGCTTCAGCCGTCTTGTCGTCGTCCTGAGTCATACGATTCAGTTTCGGCGCGGTCAGCAGCATCAGAACTGCAATAACCGCAGTCGCGATACCAATCTGCATGAACACGGTACCGTAGACGTTCAGGGAGACCAGTGGGTCAGTGACGTTTTCCGGTACAGCCATCAGGTTCGCAATTTTACCCGCAATGATTGCCGCACCGGCAGTCGTCAGGAACCAGCTACCCATAATGAAGCCCATCAGACGCTGTGGCACCAGCTGTGCAACCATCGCCAGACCCAGACCGGAGATCATCAGTTCACCGATAGACTGCAGCGCGTAGCTCAGGATCAGCCAGTTAACGGACACGATACCCGCGTCGGTGGCAAATTTGGTACCCAGCGGCAGCACCAGGAACGCGCCGGAGCACAGCACCATACCGATAGCAAACTTGTGCGGCATTGGCAGACGGTCGCCCATCTTGTTATAAATAGCGGCCAGAATCGGGCTACCAATCATGATCCAGAACGGGTTCAGCGCCTGATACTGTTCCGGCTCGAACGCGATGCCCAGAATTGAGTGCTCAACGTTACGAATGGCGAAGAAGTTCAGTGAGGTTGGCATCTGGCTGTACAGCACGAAGAAGATAATCGCTTCCAGCATCAGAATGAACGCCACAATCATCTTGCGACGGGCAGCACCCTGCATGGCGAACGCTTCTTTCGCAAAGATAACCACGATACCCAGCGCGACCACGCCCAGAACGGCACGGGCGATACCCTGGTTGTGCAGCAGCCAGGTGGCGATTGCCGCGAGGACAACAACGCCCACGATGGTGGCCAGCAGTTTGCCCATATGCACAGGCTCGAAGTCAGGTTTTGAACCGTAGTCTTTAACCCAGCTGCGGCAGAACAGGAAGTTGACCACGGTGATCAGCATGCCCACGAAGCTCAGCGCAAACGCCACGCTCCAGCCGAACTTCGCCGCAAGCCATGGGGTTGCCAGCATCGAGAAGAACGAACCGATGTTGATGGACATGTAGTACATGGTAAATGCACCGTCCAGGCGCGGATCGTCTTTGTTATAGCAGGTAGAAAGCAGGGAGGACGGGTTCGCTTTGAACAGACCGTTACCGACGGCAATCGTCGCCATACCCATATACACGACAGCGGCATCATGCCCTGACCATGCAACCAGACCATAGCCAATCGCCAGGACAATGGCGCCCAGCATGATGACGCGTTTAGTCCCGAGGACTTTATCACCCAGCCAGCCGCCAATAGCGACCAGACCGTACACCAGAGCACTAAAGGAAGAGAACAGCGTGATGGAATCGGCTTCGGACATACCCAGCTGTTTTACCAGGTAAACCGCCATGATCCCTTGCAGGCCGTAATAACCAAAACGCTCCCATAACTCGATAGAGAAGATGAGATAGAACGCTTTAGGCTGTTTAAAAGCGTTAAGACTCACGCTTTCATCTGTTGGTTTATTGTTTGCAGTAGACACATATACCTCTTTTTTTACATCCCATATTAACGGGGGTGTTCATAGCGCGATGGCCGTAGTCCATACGCCTTATAGTTATATTGGGAGGAGAAACGGCGGGTAATGTTCACTATCCTGCCCCATCTGGCAATACGTTTGTAATAATCTGTTACATATATCTGAAGTGGTATAATCGTCGGTTCATATAAATGTTATTCAGCGTTAAATTTCATACGATGAGTAAAGGTAGTTTTTTCGACTGGCATTAACCCACCGCGACCGGCTTTTGGCGATATGTTCTGCTATTTACTGCTTAATGCAGTGATATGGGCCATATTCTGAAAAATAGCTGGTCTTATCTTCGGTGATGGACGGAGAGTATCTTGTCAGACAAAGGGTTCAGGCGAATTTTGACAACAAAAATTCAACATGAAGTTATCAGGGTGATCGCGATCACAGATGTATAGAAATTTTTGGCTATGAAAAAAGTATTAACCTGTTTGAGCGTTAAACAACCGAACAAGTGACAGGTCAGGGGGAATGAAAGACGGACAAATAACGGCCAAAAGAAGGGTGTCTGGTAGCCCTTCTTTTGATAAGGGTTTGTGACGATCAGGGATACACTTTTTCTTTGTATTCGCAGAGATCTTCAATAATGCAGGAGCCGCAGCGAGGCTTACGGGCAATACAGGTATAGCGGCCGTGCAGAATCAGCCAGTGATGACAGTCAACCTTAAATTCGTCCGGAACCACCTTTAACAGCTTCTCTTCGACCTGCTCAACATTTTTCCCCGGCGCGAAGTTAGTCCGGTTAGAGACGCGGAAAATATGCGTATCCACGGCGATGGTCGGCCAGCCAAACGCGGTGTTGAGCACCACGTTCGCGGTCTTACGCCCCACGCCCGGTAAGGCTTCCAGCGCGGCGCGATCTTCCGGTACTTCGCCTCCGTGCTGTTCCAGCAGGATCCGGCAGGTCTTAATGACGTTCTCGGCTTTGCTGTTAAACAGGCCGATGGTTTTGATATAGGACTTCACGCCTTCCACGCCCAGCTCCAGCATGGCTTTTGGCGTATTGGCGACCGGATAGAGCAGGGCAGTGGCTTTATTGACGCTCACATCGGTCGCCTGTGCAGAGAGCAACACCGCGATCAGCAGCTCAAACGGGGAGGTAAAATTCAGCTCCGTCGTCGGGTGCGGGTTCTCGTCCCGCAGACGGGTCAGGATCGCAATGCGCTTTTCTTTATTCATGAAGCCTTCTCGGGTGTCCCTTCCAGAACGCTGCGCTCAGCCGCACGGCGCTTACGTTTCTCATCAATCAGGTATTTTATCGCCAGCATCATGCCAAGGCCAATAAACGCGCCAGGGGGCAGCATTGCCAGCAGGAATGGCGTATCGGTGTGGAACACTTCAACGCGCAGCGCTTTGGCCCAGCCGCCCAGCAGCGCATCTGCGCCGTCAAACAGCGTACCGTTACCGAGGATCTCGCGCAGCGAGCCCAGCACGAACATGGCGCAGGTGGCGCCCATTCCAATGGAAAAACCATCCAGCGCCGACATGGCGGGGCTGTTTTTCACCGCGAACGCTTCCGCACGGCCAACGACGATACAGTTGGTCACGATAAGGGGAATAAAGATCCCGAGCGACTGGTACAGGCCAAACGCGTAGGCGTTAATCAGCATCTGGACGATACTGACCACCGACGCAATGATCATGACGTAAATCGGAATACGAATTTCCGACGGCGTCCAGCGGCGCAGGGCGGAGATGGAGAGGTTGGTCAGCGTCAGCACCAGCGTGGTTGCCAGACCCAGACCGAGCGCGTTGGTGGCGGTGGACGTTACCGCCAGCAGGGGACACATCCCCAGAAGCTGGACCAGCGCGGAGTTGTTCTTCCACAACCCCTGGACAATAACCTCTTTAACCTGGCTCATGATTACTCCTCACAGGCCGGAAGATTGTTGATTTGCGCGGGCAGCGTTTCAGCATACAGCCCGGCTCGTTTTACGGCGTTCACCACGGCGCGCGGCGTGATGGTCGCGCCGGTGAATTGATCGAACTCGCCGCCATCTTTCTTCACCGCAAACGCGGTATCCCCTTCGCCATGGATAACTTTACCGGCGAAGTGCAAAATCCAGTCGCTCAGACGGGTTTCAATTTTATCGCCCAGGCCCGGCGTTTCATGATGTTCCGTCACGCGAGTACCCAGAATAGTGCCGGAGAAATCGCTGCCGACAAGCAGCTGAATGGCACCGGAATAGCCGTCGGGCGCGGTCGCTTCCATCACCGCGCCTACCGGTCTATCCCCTTTGCGGGCAATAAAGAGGCGGTGCGCGCCTTTCCCAAGCTGCGGCGCGTCTACCACAAAGCAGCTCTTTTGCAGGTCATTATCGTAGAAATCTGACGGGATCACCTGATCGAACAGCGCCTTTTGCTGCTTTGAAGCCTGCTCTTCGATGGTCGTTTTGGTTAACGTGTTAACCAGGGCCGTCAGCCCGGTGAGGACCGCGGCGAAGACAGCCAGCGTGACGCCGTGTTTTTGCATCGTTTTTAACATGGCGAAACCCTTAGCGATGGCCGTACACGCGCGGACGCGTGTAATAGTCGATGAGCGGAACGGTAATGTTGGCGAGCAGGACGGCAAACGCTACGCCGTCCGGGTAACCGCCAAAGCTGCGGATGAGCCATACCAGCAGGCCCGCCAGCGCGCCGAAGATCAGGCGGCCGCGGTTAGTCGTTGACGCCGTAACCGGGTCCGTCAGGATAAAGAAGGCACCCAGCATGGTCGCACCGGAGAGCAAATGCATCTGCGGGCTGGCGAGTGATTCAGGAGAGAATACCCAACCCAGCGTGGCGCAAACCGCCAGCGTCACGAGGAAGCTGACCGGAATATGCCAGCGAATGGCTTTCTGCTGCAGCAGGAACAGGCCGCCCAGCAGATACGCCAGGTTGACCCACTGCCAGCCCGCACCCGCCAGCATGCCGCTGTAAATCGCGGATTTCATGATCTGCTCAACGCTTTGCCCGGCGTGCAGGGACGTTTTAAAGGTATCGAGAGGCGTCGCCTGGCTGATACCGTCCACGCCCATGCGCAGCGCGTTCATATCAGCGCCGAGCGCCGTATGGCCGGTAAAGATAACGTGCAGGGCATCCATAAAGCCCGGAACCGTGGCCGCAATCTCGTGCGGTGGCAGCCAGCTGGTCATCTGCACCGGGAAGGAGATCAGCAGCACCACGTAGCCAATCATCGCCGGGTTAAACGGGTTATGGCCGAGCCCGCCGTACAGCTGTTTGGCAATGATCACGGCAAACACGGTACCGAGCATGACCATCCACCACGGGGCAAACGGCGGAATACTGATGGCGAGCAGCAGGCCGGTCAGCAGCGCGGAGTTGTCAGCCAGAATGCGTGACACCGCCATCTTACGCAGCTTCAGGACGAGTGCTTCCGCCGCGACGGCGCTGGCGCAGCCCAGGGCTATCTGGAACAGGGTTCCCCAGCCGAAAAACCAGCACTGAACGGCAATGCCCGGCAGCGCGGCCAGGCAGACCAGCATCATAATGCGCGATGTCTGACGCTGGTTGTGGGTGTAAGGGGAACTTGCGATTCTGAAAACCATTTAATCCTCGTTTACGGCTTGCTGTGCGGCTTTCTTCGCCTGAACGCGCGCAATGGCGGCGGCGACGGCGGCCTTGCGCGGGTCATCGTTGGCGGCCTGCGGCTGCTCTTCCTGCTGCGCAGCCTTACGGGCTTTGGCGCGGGCAATCGCTGCTTCGACGGCGGCTTTACGCGGGTCGACCGGTGGTGCTTCTGCTTCTGATACTGCCTCTGGCGCCTGCTGCGCAGCCTTGCGGGCTTTGGCGCGAGCAATCGCCGCTTCAACGGCGGCTTTGCGTGGGTCGACCGCTTCTTGCTCGACGACTACCTGCTGCTCTCCAGCTTTGCGGGCCTTGGCCCGGGCTATCGCCGCTTCAACGGCCGCTTTACGCGGGTCGATCTCAGTATCTGCCTGAACCGTTTGCGCTTTTTCCGCCTGACGCGCGCGAGCCGCAGCCTTTCGCGCTTCGCGAGCGGCAATCGCCTCGCTGTTATCCGGTTTTTCCCCGGCCTGGATCACCACCGTCTGGGCGGCATCGGCTTTTTTCTCGCGAACGCGCGCCAGTGCGGCGTTGATCGCATCCTGATCTTTCCCGGCAGGCTGAACGGCGGCCTGCTTATGGCGTTCCTGACGGGCGATTTTTTCGCGCTCCAGTCGCGCCTGACGCGCTTCGAAACGTGCCTTGGCTTCTGCGGCGCGTTTTTCTTCCATGGAGATGGCATAAATCTCGGCCTTCTCCTGACGGAAGTATTGCACCAGCGGAATGTTGCTTGGGCAGACCCAGGCGCAGGCGCCGCATTCAATGCAGTCGGCCAGATTATGTGATTTTGCCTTGTCGTGCAGCTGGCCTTTGCTGTACCAGTACAGCTGCTGCGGGAGGAGATCCGCCGGGCAGGCATCGGCACAGGCGCTGCAGCGGATGCAACCTTTCTCTTCCTGCTCTTCACCCATTTCGGTGGGGGAAGGAGCGAGCAGACAGTTAGTGATTTTCACTACCGGAACGTCCAGCCACGGCAGCGTAAAGCCCATCAGCGGGCCGCCCATGATCACCATCTGATCGCTGGCCGGGCAAAATTCAGCCTGTTCCAGCAGATGGCGCACCGGCGTACCCAGACGCGCCCAGACGTTGCCCGGACGGGAAACCGACTCGCCGGTCAGCGTCACCACGCGCTCGGTCAACGGCTCGCCGTCAATCACCGCGCGTTTCACCGCATAGGCGGTGCCGACGTTTTGCATCAGCACGCCGATATCCGAAGAGCGTCCGCCGTGCGGGACCTGCTTGCCGGTGAGAATTTGCGTCAGCTGTTTTGCGCCGCCAGAAGGGTACTTGGTCGGGATAACGCGCAGGCTAATATCATGACTGCCCGCCAGCACGGCGCGCAGCATCGAGATGGCCTGCGGTTTATTGTCTTCGATACCAATCAGCACTTCCCGCGGCTTCAGAATGTGCGCCAGGATGCGGATGCCTTCCACCACCTGAGCGGCGCAATCCTGCATCAGACGATCGTCGGCGGTGATATACGGCTCGCACTCGGCGGCGTTGATAATCAACGTCTGGATGTTATCGCCACCGCCGCGCAGCTTGACGCCGGTCGGGAAGCCCGCGCCGCCCAGCCCGGCGACGCCGAACTGATGAATACGCTCAATAAGCGCTTCGCGGCTCTGGCTGCGGTAATCGCTCCAGCCGTCACGTTCAATCCAGCGGTCTTCGCCGTCGGCTTCAATGATCACGCTCAGCTCCGACAGCGCGGACGGATGAGCCACCGTATGAGGGGCAATCGCCACCACTTTACCGGAGGTAGGGGCGTGCACCGGCAGCATACGTCCACGGCCAAAGGTCAGCGGCTGACCGCGAAGAACCGTATCGCCTTCTTTCACGCACAGCTCGCCCTCAGCGCCAATATGCTGCTTGAGCGGCATGACGTAACGCGTCGCCAGCGGAATTTGACGCAGCGGCGTGCCGTTGGACTGGGTTTTCATCTCTGGCGGATGGATACCGCCGTCAAAGTCCCAAATCTTCTCTTTTCTGAAAGCAGAAAATAACTTAAGCATGTTGTTCCACAGGAATGATACGAACCGGAATGGTTTGAAGATCCCACTTCCAGCTTTCGGTAGTCGTTTCAACCGGGCGCAGCTCGATACATTGCGTCGGGCAGGGGGCCACGCAGAGGTTACAGCCGGTGCACAGATCCGCCACGACGGTGTGCATGGCGCGGGTGGCGCCGACAATGGCGTCAACCGGGCAGGCCTGAATACATTTGGTGCAGCCGATGCAGTTTGCCTCGTCGATCACGGCGAGGGCGCGAACCGGTTCCTGCACCTCCGCATCGCCATCAACGGGCTGCGGATCGACGTTAAGCAGGGCCGCGATTTTCAGCATCACCGCTTCGCCGCCGGGGGCGCAGCGGTTAATTTTTTCACCCTGAATGCCTACCGCTTCGGCATAGGGGCGGCAGCCCGGGTAGCCGCACTGCCCGCACTGGCTTTGCGGCAAAAGCTCATCAATTTTTTCAACAACGGGATCGTCCTCTACCGCGAAACGGCGGGAGGCGTAACCCAGGATAAGGCCAAACACCAACCCCAGGACGCTGATAGAGGCGATGGCAATCCAGATAGCATTCATTACAACTTCACCAGACCACTAAAGCCCATAAAGGCCAGAGACATTAAACCCGCGGTAACCAGCGCAATCGCGTTACCGCGGAAGGGCGCAGGGATATCCGCTGCCGCCAGACGCTCGCGAATCGACGCGAACAGGACCATAACAAATGAGAAACCGACGGCGGCGGAAAAACCGTACAGCGCCGACTGCATAAAGTTATGGCCAAGGTTGATGTTCAGCAGCGCAACGCCGAGAACGGCACAGTTGGTGGTGATCAGCGGCAGGAAGATACCCAGCAGGCGATAGAGGGCCGGGCTGGTTTTACGCACCACCATTTCAGTAAATTGCACAACAACCGCAATGACCAGAATAAAAGCCAGCGTACGAAGATAGATTAACCCCAGCGGGATGAGGATCCAGGTATCAATCAACCACGCGCAGATGGACGCCATCGTCATGACGAAGGTTGTCGCCAGCCCCATGCCCATCGCCGTTTCCAGCTTTTTGGACACGCCCATAAACGGGCACAGGCCAAGGAACTTCACCAGAACGAAGTTGTTAACCAGCACGGTGCCGACAAAGAGCAGTAAGTAATCGGTCATTATTTAGCCTGAAATAAAAAAGCCGCCTATTATCGGACAAACTCACGCAGGCGACAACAGGTTATCTGTAGGGTTATTACGGGTTCACAAAGGTGTTTTTTACCCGCGTCGAACGCTTGAAATAGGGGACCAGCAGCGCGGCCGCCAGTAACGGGAAAAGCAGCTGACGAACGGCCAGAGCGTCTGATACGGGCGAAAAAGCAAACGCTTTAACCGCCAGCAGAACCGAAATCAGCAGCCAGATAATGTAGTGTTTAGGTACACTTTTGCGGCGCTTAAAGAAGGCGATGGTCAACCACAGGGTGTAGTACCACATACCAATCGCGAAAACGAACGACACAAACCACATCGCAATACTCAGCACGCTTTGCGACATCAGGGTCTGGATGGCGTGAGGAGTAATCAGTGCGGTGGTATACAGCAGCAGCGCAAGTGATGCGCTTAATAAGGCAACCAGCAGCCATGCCAGTGGGGCGATTAACCAGCCTCCAATGCGTTCTCCAGGCGTTGCGGTCATGAACTCTCCCATAATCTGCGCGAAATGTTGTACAGCCAGTTTGCAGGGCGGAGAGTATATAACATTTCGCGCGGATGGCTACTTTCTTATAAAACGTAACGCCATACGGACTTAGGCACTTCACCCACGTTGAACAAACGACCTCCGGAAACCAGCTCCGCACGGCGATGGTCAGCGGCGCGATACATATTAATGATGTCCTGATTATCCGACAGGGTGTAGTTCAGATGGTCAAACAGTTTTTCCAGGCTCTCAAGCGAATTGATCTTGCGAAATTTTAATAAATAGTCCTGAACTGTCATATTAATAAGTTTCCATATAAAAGTGAGTAATACCAGTTAAGGTAATTCGTTCGAATAATAAACGGATTAATAAAGACGTAAACAGCCCACTCAGGTAACGCGACGAAATTAGGAGTTTTCTTTGCTGAAATTTAGGCATCAGACGATGCCTGGAAGAGAAGGTTAACCGTGTTCACCAGGGCTGGCAATAAGTAACTGACATATTATGTCACTCTTTATTGCAGTAACCGGTTACTTAGGTTGGGCGACTGTGACAGGCTCCGGCGGCTGGTAGTTATCGATATGGCTGGCAACGCCCAGCAAAATGACCGAAACCCCAAGGACAATCCATCCCGCTAATTCAATGATTCGATTAATAATTGACGTCATGATTCGTAGTTGTACTTTATCCATAAATACAGGTCGCAAATGTTACAGCGACGTTTCCCCGACGGCAAGCGCTTTGGGAACGGTTCCCTTAAACAAAATCAGTGGGTTAATACTATGTAACAAAAACAACCCCTACAACCTGCTATTTTAAGTCATATGGCACATTATTAATCTGTGGTAATGCCAAGCTAGCCAGTGTGAAATAAGAACGTCATAAAAGAGGACGGCACTATGAGTGATAATATCCGCGTTGGGCTTATCGGCTACGGGTATGCAAGCAAAACGTTTCATGCGCCTCTGATAGCCGGGACGCCGGGGATGACCCTGGCTGCGGTATCCAGCAGCGATGCCGCTAAAGTCCATGCCGACTGGCCTTCCGTGCCGGTTGTCTCTGAGCCAAAACACCTTTTCAACGATCCAAATATTGATTTAATCGTTATCCCCACCCCGAACGACACCCACTTTCCGCTGGCAAAGGCCGCGCTGGAGGCCGGTAAGCACGTGGTTGTCGATAAGCCCTTTACCGTCACCCTGTCTCAGGCTCGCGAGCTGGATGCGCTGGCAAAGAGCCTGGGCAGGCTGCTGTCGGTGTTCCATAACCGCCGCTGGGACAGCGACTTTCTGACGGTAAAAAGGCTTCTCAGTGAAGGCACGCTAGGGGAGATCCTCTTTTTTGAATCGCACTTTGACCGCTTCCGGCCGCAGGTACGAAACCGCTGGCGCGAGCAGGCCGGTCCGGGCAGCGGTATCTGGTACGATTTAGCCCCGCATCTGCTGGATCAGGCCGTCAATCTTTTTGGTCTGCCGGTGAGCATGACGGTCGATCTGGCCCAGCTCCGGCCCGGAGCGCAGACGACCGATTACTTCCACGCGGTGCTCAGCTACCCGCAGCGGCGGATTGTGCTGCACGGCACGATGGTCGCGGCCGCGGAATCTGCCCGCTACATCATTCACGGCACGCGCGGGAGCTACGTGAAGTTTGGCCTCGATCCGCAGGAGGACCGGCTGAAAAGCGGTGAACGTTTGCCGCAGGAAGACTGGGGCTATGATATGCGGGACGGCGTGGTCACGCGGGTGGAAGGTGAGGAACTGGTAGAGGAAACCTTGCTGACGATCCCGGGCAACTATCCGGCCTATTATGCGGGCATTCGCGATGCGCTGAACGGCACGGGCGAAAATCCGGTTCCGGCCAGCCAGGCGATTCAGATTATGGAGCTGATTGAGCTGGGTATTGAATCTGCCAAACATCGCGCCACGCTCTGTCTGGCATAAGTTTTAAGGGCTGTTGTAGGCCGGGTAAGGCGTAGCCGCTACCCGGCAAATGCTCAACCGCGAGCCACTTTATCTTTAAGCGCCTGCTTCTCTTCAGGCGTCAGGAAGGCGATCTCCAGCCCGTTGATCTGCGCCTGACGGATCTGCTCGCGGCTCAGACCCGCCTGCGGTGCGGCGATGTTGTATTCGTGGATGATATCCACGCCCTGAACCGCCGGGTCGTCAGTGTTCAGCGAGGCCAGCACGCCGTGCTCGAGGAACGTTTTCAGCGGATGATGCGCCAGCGTTGCCACGGTGCTGGTCTGAATATTAGACGTCAGGCACGACTCAATCCCGATACGCTGCTCCGCCAGGAAATCCATCAGGGCGCGATCTTCTACCGCCTTCACGCCGTGGCCGATACGCTCGGCGCCCAGCTCGCGGATGGCCTGCCAGATGCTTTCCGGGCCAGCCGCTTCACCCGCATGCACGGTAATGTGCCAGCCGGCATCGCGCGCGCGGTTGAAGTGGGAGAGGAACAGACTGCCCGGGAAGCCCAGCTCGTCACCGGCCAGATCGACGGCGGTGATGGCATCGCGATGGGCCAGCAGCGCTTCAAGCTCCTGCAGGCAGGCGGCTTCGCCGAACGTACGGCTCATAATGCCAATCAGACGGGCCTGAACGTCGAAGGTTTTACACCCTTCGCGCACGCCTTCAATCACGGCTTCCACCACGCCTGCAACGGGCAGGCTGTGGGTCATCGCCATATAGCCCGGCGAGAAGCGCAGCTCGACGTAATGCAGGCCATTACGGGCCGCATCTTCAATGTTCTCAAACGCCACGCGGCGGCAGGCATCCAGCGAGGCCAGCATCTTCACGCCCCAGTCGAGTTTGCTCAGGAAGCTGACCAGGTCCGGTTCATTGGAGGTTACCTGTACGTGAGGGATCAGCGACTCAAGCGTCTGCGCAGGAAGCGTTAAATTGAACTGGCGGCCAAGATCGAGGATGGTTTGGGCACGAATGTTACCGTCAAGGTGACGATGAATATCAGTTAAAGGCAGGCGTGTATCAATCATGGTCGCACTCTTTTCTGGTTAAAGTGCGCCATATTATAAAAACAAAACGGGGTAAAAAGCTATTTGCGCAAGGGAATAATCCGTTGCGCAAATTGATTAGAGGAGCGTGTTAATCCCGGCAATGAGGCATTGCACCCCTTGTTCAAGCTTGCTGCGCGGACAGCCGGCGTTCAGGCGAACAAAGCCGTTTCCCTCTTTGCCGTAGGTATATCCCGGCATGATGGCGACTTTTTGCTGCTCGATCAGCACTTTTTGCAGCGCCCGATCGTCAATATTCAGCGGGCGCAGGTCAATCCAGGCCAGATAGGTCGCTTCGGGCGGCTGCCAGTTCAGTTTCGGAAAGGCGCGGTTTACTTCCTGCGCGATATACAACAGATTCTCTTCCAGATACCCCCGCAGGGCATCCAGCCACGGCGCTCCCTGCTGATAGGCGGCGATATGCGCCGTTAGCGCCAGCACGGAAGGGGAAGAGAGTCCGTCCCGGCCTTTTAGTGCGCTGAGATAACCGTTACGGCTCTCCTCATCACCAATAAGGCCGTAAGCGCCCGTCAGCGCTGGAATATTAAAGCTTTTCGAGCCGGAAGTGAGAAGCGCCCATTTGCCGCGCGCCACCGCGTTCCACGGCGTGTGACGATGCTCTCCCCACACCATATCCATATGAATTTCATCGCTGATAACCGCCACGTCATAGCGTGCGCACAGTTCCGCCATCTGCGTCAGCTCGTCCCGCGTCCAGACCTTGCCGGTTGGGTTTTGCGGGCTGCAAAGAAGTAAAATTTTGTTTTCAGGTTTCGCCAGGGCCGCTTCCAGCGCCGCCATATTTCCCTGCCAGCCTGCTGCGTGCTTTTCCATCTCCACGGGCACCACATGACGCGCATTCCCTTCAATGGCTTTGTAAAACGCGTCGTATGCCGGGGTGTGTACCACCACGCCGTCGCCGGGGTGTGACCAGAGACGAATCAGCTCTGACACCATGTAGATAACGGAAGGACCATAAACGACGGTTTCCGTATCAATCTGGCTGTTAAAGCGCTTCTGGAACCAGTGCGCGACGGCGGCGAGAAACTCATCGTTCTTCCAGCGGCTGTAGCCCAGCACGCCGTGATTGATGCGCTGATGCAGCGCGTCGGTAATGCAGGGCGCGGTGGCGAAATCCATATCCGAGATGGTGAAAGGCAGCAGATCGGCCGCGCCAAAGCGGTCGGCGACGTAGTCCCACTGCGTACACCAGGTGCCGTGTCGATCCACGACGGTAGAAAAATCAAACATGACGTGAGTCCTTAAAGTAAAACCCCCTCATGAGAGGGGGCTGAGGCATCAGGCTTCAACTGTTCGCATCAGGGTTGCCAGCTCATCCTTCACCGACTGGACCTGCGGGCCGATAACCACCTGCAAATTGTGCTGATTTAACTGTACCACGCCGATGGCCCGGTTGGCTTTCAGGGCGTTGGTATCCACTTTTGACATATCCGCCACCGACAGACGCAGGCGGGTGATGCAGTTATCCAGCGAGGTGATGTTATCCGCGCCGCCCAGCGCCGCCAGAATGGCCGGGGTGTTATAGCCGGATTTGCCCACGGTCCCGGCAACCGCCTGTTCAACGCTGCTCGCCGTATCGGTATCGCGGCCAGGCGTTTTCAGGTTAAAGCGGGTGATGGCGAAGCGGAAGATGCCGTAGTAAACCGCAAACCAGATAGCCGCCACAACCGGCACCAGGTACCACTTGGTGGACAGGCCGTGCAGGATCCCGAACACCACGAAGTCGATCACGTTGCCGTCGGTGTTGCCGATGGTCACGCCCAGCACCGCCATCACGGTAAAGCCCAGACCGGTCAGCACCGCGTGGATGAGGTACAGCACCGGTGCGACGAACAGGAACAGGAATTCGATTGGCTCGGTGGTACCGCCCACGACGCAGGCGATCACGCCGGAAATCAGCAGACCTTTAATTTTATGACGGTTTTCCGGGCGAGCGCAGTGGTACATCGCCAGCGCGGCACCCGGCAGGCCGCCGAGGAAGGCAGGCATTTTACCCTGAGACAGGAAGCGGGTGGCACTTTCCGAGAAGCCGTGGGTAGTCGGGCAGCTCAGCTGCGCCTGGAAGATGGTCAGCGCGCCGCTCACGTCGTGACCGCACACCTCCATCGTACCGCCCGCTTCGGTGAAGCGAATCAGGGCCACCAGGATATGCTGCAGGCCAAACGGCAGCAGCAGACGCTCGCCGGTGCCGAAGATCATCGGACCGAAATCTCCCGCGCCGTTGATGATGCGGCCAATACCGTTGATGCCCATCGCAAAGACCGGCCAGATCAGCGGAATGATTAAACCGAACAGACCCATCACCACCAGGGTAACAATCGGCACAAAGCGGGTACCGCCGAAGAAGGCCAGGGCATCCGGCAGCCGGATATTATGGAAGCGCTCGTGCAGCATCCAGATAATCACACCCGCGATCACCGCCCCGAGGATCCCGGTATCAATAGACTGGATACCGATCACGCTCTGAATGTTGTTGGCTTTAAGTACGGCAGCGTCGGTGGTCGGCAAAATGCCTTTCGCGGTCAGCCAGAAGTTAACCGCCAGGTTCATCACGGCGTAGCCCACAAACCCGGCAAACGCCGCGACGCCTTTGTTCTCGCGCGCCAGGCCCAGCGGGATAGCGATACAGAACATGACGGGCAGGAAGCTAAACGCAAAGGAGCCAACTTTACTCATCCAGATGAAGATCGCCTGCAGCACCGGGGTACCGAGGAACGGGATCAGCGTGATGACGTCTTTACTGCTCAGCGAGCTGCCGATCCCGAGCATGATCCCGCAGAACGAGAGGAGTGCCACGGGCAGCATAAAGGTTTTACCCAGTTGCTGGAAAAATTCCCACAGCGATATTTTTTGTGCTGCTTTCGCCGTCATAAAACGACTCCTTTATTGTTAAAATCAGTTTGCCTGCTTCAATGCTGCGAGAAGATAAAACGTTTTATCAAAGTTTAGTGCGCGCTAAATCACATTCTCAGGCTTTGACTGGTAGTATAAAGATAACGTATTGATAAAACGTTTTACCGATCTCATTTCAGGGAGTCACGCCAACACATGGCTGTAGCGAAAAAAATCACCATCAACGATGTCGCGCTGGCGGCGGGCGTTTCCGTCAGCACCGTTTCTCTGGTGCTAAGCGGAAAAGGGCGCATCTCTCCTGCGACCGGTCAGCGGGTTAACGAGGCGGTTGAGCAGCTGGGTTTTGTGCGTAACCGTCAGGCGTCGGCGCTGCGCGGCGGGCAAAGCGGGGTGATTGGCCTGATTGTCCGCGACCTGACGTCACCTTTCTATGCGGAGCTGACCGCAGGGTTAACCGAAGCGCTTGAAGCGCAGGGGCGGATGGTCTTTCTTCTGCACGGCGGTCGCGAGCCCGATCAGCTTCTTTCCCGGCTCGATATGCTGCTGAATCAGGGTGTTGACGGGGTGATCGTCGCCGGGGCGTCGGGCGTGGGCAGCGAGCTGTGCGAGCGCGCCGCCGAAAAAGGCGTGCCGCTGGTGTTTGCTTCGCGCGCCAGCTACCTGGACGAGGCCGATACGCTGCGCCCGGATAACATGCAGGCCGCGCAAATGCTGACCGAGCATCTTATTCGTCGCGGACACCAGCGCATTGCGTGGCTCGGCGGGAAAAGTTCGTCCCTGACCCGCGCCGAGCGGGTCGGCGGCTACTGCGCGACGCTGATTAAATACGGCCTGCCGTTCCACAGCGAATGGGTCGTGGAGTGTGAATCCAGCCAGAAGAAAGCGGCAGAAGCGATAGGCGCGCTGCTGCGCAGCAGTCCGACGATCAGCGCCGTGATTTGCTACAACGATGTGATTGCCATGGGCGCCTGGTTTGGCCTGATCCGCGCCGGGCGTCAGAGCGGCGAGGGCGGGGTGGAAACCTTCTTCGGCCATCAGGTGGCGCTCGGGGCGTTCGCCGACGTCGGTGAAAACGCGCTCGACGATCTGCCGATCGTCTGGGCTACCACCCCTGCGCGGGAGATGGGCTACACGCTGGCGGACAGGATCATGCAGCGCATCGACAACACGGACGTTCAGGCCGGGCACCAGATTGTGGCGGCGCGGCTGGTGACGGTGAAATAATATCAGGTGGGTTGCGTCAGCGGATTGAGCAACAGTTCGGCTTCCAGCGCTTCCACAAATTTTCTTACTTTTGCCGGGATCAGCCTGGAGGTCGGGTAAACCGCCCAAACGGCCAGCGATTCCGGCTGAGCGTCCTCCAGGACGATCCGCACGAGTTTACCCTCACTGAACGCCGGCTCTACGTACCAGCGGGATAAATTGGCGATCCCCAACCCTCCGAGGCAGGCTTCGAAAATGGCCTCAACGGAGTTCGCGGAGAATCGGCCCGACACCTTTTGTTTGTAGCGCTGTTCACCTTGTTCGAATGACCAGTGGACGGTATCTGACGTGGTCAGACAGCTGTGTGCCGCCAGATCGTTAAACGATTTTGGATAGCCATTCGCGGCAAGATACGCAGCGCTGGCGCAGAGATCGCGAGGGTTGTGACACAGGCGATGGGCAACCAGCCGGTTATCGCGCAGCGGCGCAATGCGTAACGCCACGTCTATGCCTTTTCCGACAATATCAACCTGTTCGTCGGTGGCGAGTAAATCGACCTGCAGGGCGGGATGTCGCTGCATGAACCGGGTCAGCATGGGAGCAACGATCTTACGGCCAAACCCCGCTGAGGCGGTAATGCGCAGGCGTCCGGAAAGGTGCGTCCCTTCGGGAAACAGATCGGCAAGCGCGTTATTTTTATCTTCCAGCAACGCCTGCGCATGGGGCAAAAAAACGGCCCCATCGCTGGTGGGTGACAGGGAACGCGTGGTGCGGTGCACCAGCCTGACCCTCAGTTCAGCCTCAAGATTATTAAGAGACCGTGACGCCGCCATGGCGCTCACAGAGAGCCGACGCGCGGCGCCCGCCAGACTACCCGCCTTGACGGCTTCGACAAACACTTCAACATCTTCCAGTTTCATTGCATCGATTTTCGTTATGCTGACTTATCAAAGTACATATCTACATTATTTATCGTTACGCTGCCATAGTCTCTTCACAACCTGAAAAATATCAATCTGGAGTGAAGATGAAAAAGTTGAAAACGGTTCTGGCGCTCAGCGGCCTGCTCCTGGCAAGCACATCGTGGGCAGATGCCCCGGCACAGGTGAAACAGCAGGTTCCGGGCTATTATCGTCTGGCGGTCGGGGAATATGAGGTAACGGCGCTGTTCGACGGCTATAACGATCTTTCGCCTGCCTTACTACACGGGCTCTCAGGCGACAAGGTTCGCGAACTGCTGGCTCAACACAAAGTTGATGCCGAACGCATGCCTACCGCCTTTAACGCCTTTCTGGTGAATACCGGTAAACACCTGGTCATGATTGACAGCGGGGGGGGCCACTGCATGGCGGAAACGGCCGGCCAGCTGGTCAGCAATATGAACGCATCAGGGTACCGTCCCGAGCAGGTTGATACCATTTTCCTGACCCACCTGCATCTTGACCACGTATGCGGCCTGAGCGATGCAGAGGGTAAGGCGTTGTTCCCCAATGCTACCGTCTACGTACCGCAGGGGGAGGCCGACTACTGGCTTGACCCCGCAAAAGAAGCGAGCGCGCCGGCTAATGCGAGAGAGTATTTCGCTATCGCCAGGAATGCGCTGTCTGCGTATAAAGCCGCCGGGCACCTTAAAACCTTCGTCCCGCCAGCTTCGCCTGTCCCGGAAGTCCAGACGGCATATGCCATCGGGCATACGCCTGGCAGTACCGTTTATCGCTTCGCGTCGCAGGGGACGGCTATCAACTTCATTGGGGATTTGATTCATGCTCCTGCCGTCCAGTTCCCGCACCCTGAAGTGTCTATTCGCTTTGATGTCGATCCGAAAAAAGCCATCTCATCCCGGGCGCAGGAGTTTAACGCGCTGGCGAAAGACGGTGAGTGGATGGCTGCGGCACATCTGCCTTTCCCCGGTATCGGGCATATCACCGCCTGGCAGCAGGGCTATAGCTGGAATCCTGTCAATTACGGTCCTTATCAACGTGCGGCCAACGTGCCTCTGCTGAAATAAAGTGAGGTGACGAGCATGAAAAGTTACACCGTAATGGCAAACGGTATCCGTCAGTTTGTGGTTGAAGAGGGTGAAGGCGCACCGGTTATTCTCCTGCATGGTTTTCCTGAAACAAACTATGCCTGGCGCTACCAGATACCCGTACTGTCCCGGCACTACCGCGTGATTGCACCGGATTTACGCGGGTATGGCGAAACGGATAAACCTGCTTCTGGCTATGATAAGCGCAATATGGCGCGGGACATCCGGGAACTGATGCGTGTGCTGGGTTTACAGAAAGTGGTGCTGGTAGGGCACGATCGCGGCGCACGCGTTGCGACGCGGTTTGCAAAAGATTACCCTGAGCTGGTGGATCGACTGGTGGTGATGGATAACGTGCCAACGCGTATTGTGGCGCGCGATCTGAATGCGTCGATTGCGCGTGCGTACTGGTTCTTCCTGTTTCATCTTGTGCCAGACCTGCCGGAAGCGCTGATTGCGGGTCGGGAGCATATCTGGCTGCGCCACTTTTTCTCGGACTGGACCTACAATCCCTCGACCATCAGCGGCGAGGCGTTTGACACCTATGTTCGGGCGTATCAGGCGCCGGGTGCCGTGCGTGGCGCAATGGCTGACTATCGCGCCAACGCAGAGGATGTGGCGCAGGATATGGCAGACGCTGAGGTGAAAATCACCTGCCCGGTAATGTCGCTGTGGGGTAATGATTTTCATGCGGTCGGCAAGCTTTTCGATATGGAAAGCGTCTGGGCCGAAATGGCGGAGAACCTGCGGGCGCAGGGTATTGATGAGTGCGGCCATCTGCCGCAGGAGGAGCAGCCAGAGAAAGTGAACGCGCTTCTGATGGATTTCCTGGCTGGATGGAAAAATTAGCGGGCAATAAAAAACCCCTCATGCGAGGGGTTTTGACGTTTACTGCTGCGGTGCCGCCGGTGCTGCCGGTTCCGGCATCCCCAGCGTCGGCATACCAAACATGCCGACAAAGTCTTCCAGCGGCATCTTGTCGCCGTTCAGCGTTACCTGGCCGTTGGCGTACTGCAGGCTGGTGGAAATCGTGTTGTTTTCCACTTTAGTGATGCGGAACATCTGGCCCATGGCCGCCAGACCTTTCACCTGCTGGTTAGCCAGCTTGCCGGCGTCTTCATCGCCGTAGCCTTCCAGCTTCGCAATCTGGGTCATAAACTCGGTCGCCATATCCATCGGGATGGTCAGCTTGCTGTCGAGCGACTTCACGCTGCGATCCACTTCCTGCGCCAGCGTCTGCGGTTCACCCGTTGCGGTTGCCGGATCTTTCAGGAACAGCGACAGGTTAAAGCTGGTTTCGCCTTTGCTGTTTTTCCAGCTCAGCGGCGCAACGGTGATCACCGGCTCGCCTTTCAGCAGGACAGGCAGGTTGTTGAACAGTACCGCCATCGCCTGCTGCTGATACACCTCAGGGTTCTGCTGGAGTGCGGCATCGGTCAGCAGCGCCTGGCTCTCTTTGCTGTATTTCTGGCTAAACTCGTGCCACGCCTGGCCGTCGATATTGCCGATCTTCAGCGACAGCTTGCCGGTGCCCAGATCCTGATTCTGCACCTTCAGGCTCTTCAGCGTGTAATCCAGCTGGGTGTTGATGCTTTTACCGTCTTTGGAAACGTCGGATTTGCCGTTGACGTCCATGCCTTCCAGCACGGCCATCTCTTTTCCTTCAACCGCAATGGCTACCTTGTCGAGAGAGAGTTTCTGATCGCCGATACGCTCCTGGAAATCGGTCATTCGACTGTTGCCGTCGGCTTTCAGGTTGTTGAAGGTGAGCTGAACCTTTTGGTTATATTCGTTCACGGCATTGACCAGGCCGCTTTCCGCTTCACCCGTCAGGGAGAACACATTTCCGTCGCGGTCAGCATCGAGTTTGAAGTGACCGCCGCTAAAGGCGACTTTCTCATTCTCTTTCTCGTAGTTCAGCGCTTTCAGAGCAATATCGGAGCTCGTGTCGCCGGCATAGCTAATTCGGGTATTAATGTCGAAAGGCGATTCATTCTTCGCCAGGTCAAACAGCGGTTTGGTGACGTCGTTATTCACCAGCACGGTATGAACGGACGCCATCGACGGGATCAGGTTAAAGGACTTCAGCTGCGCCAGCGGCAGCGGACCGTGGCTCACCACCTCGTCCAGCACCACGCTCTGGCCCGGTTTCAGCCAGCCGTTTTCAGCACCGGCCACTGGCTTCACAACCAGCTGCATACGGCTGGTAAACACGCCGCGATGATAATTCTGGTAGCTCAGCTCAAGGCCCGCCTCCGGCGCGCTGCGCTTAATCTCTCCGTTAGCCTGCGCCACCATCTCAGCCAGACGGCCTTCCAGCTGTTTCCCGGTAAACCAGGAGGCACCCGTCCAGACCACGCCTAACGCTACAATCACTCCAACCGCTACGACCGATTTTTTCATTGCGACTATCCCTAAAATGAAACCAGGCGGTAAAAACCGCCTGGAGATATTAAGCCTGCAACTAGCTTAGCAAGAGTTGTTAAAAAAATCAGTAAGTCCCTAATACCCGTCATACTTCAAGTTGCCTGTGCGTTGGCTTTCCTCGCTCACCCCAGTCACGTACTTATGTACGCTCCTGGGGATTCGCTGCGTCGCCGCCTTCATGCAACTCGAATTATTTAGGGTATAGCTTATTAAAAACGCGCGCCAGACGACCGGTGCCGCTTACGCTGACCGGTGATTCACTGGCTGCAACGAATGCTGACTCACCGGGCTTAAGCACCAGACGCTGTTCGCCTTTGCGCAGCGTCGCTTCGCCCTCGGCGCAGAACAGAATCGCCGCGCTTTCCTGCGCGATGACGGCTTCGGCCTGGCTCAGGTCGTGCAGGGAAAAAGCAAAATCCTCAACCGGAATTGGGAAGTCCAGCTCTGCGCCGTTTTTCACCGGCTGAGTCAGCAGCTCCGCGGCAGGTTTCGCCACAAACTTCACGTTGGCAACCAGTTCAGGAATATCGATGTATTTCGGCGTCAGGCCCGCGCGCAGCACGTTATCGGAGTTGGCCATTACCTCCAGCGCCACGCCCTGCAGGTAGGCGTGCGGGGTTTCGGCAAACAGGAACATCGCTTCGCCCGGGTTCAGCTTCACCACGTTCAGCAGCAGAGGGGAGAACAGGCCGCTGTCGTCCGGGTAGAATTCGGAGATCAGGCGGATAGTCTCCCAGGGTTCACCCTGCTGGCTGCCCAGAGCCGCTTTCAGCACCGCCAGCGCGTGAGATTTCTCTTCACCCTGCATATTCAGCAGGCTGGCAAACAGCTGGCTCAGCGCGTCTGCGTTCGGGTTTTCAAGGAAGTGGGCGATAGCCTTGTGGGCACCCGCGACCGGTTGCAGCAGGGAAACGATCTCTGAAAACTCGCGGAACGCGTTCATCGCCAGGAACGGGGTCAGCGCAAAGACCAGCTCCGGCTTGTGGTTAGGATCTTTGTAGTTACGCTCGGCGGCGTCTAACGGAATACCCGCCGCGTTCTCTTTCGCAAAGCCGATTTCAGAAGCTTTCTTGTTCGGGTGAACCTGGATGGAGAGCGGCTGGTCGGCGCACAGCACCTTGAACAGGAACGGCAGTTCGCCGAAGCGCTGAGCCACCTTGTCGCCAAGCAGCGCGGCTTTATCGGCGTCAATCACGTCACGCAGGCTGCGAACCTGGCCGCTGGCGTCTTCAATTTTTGAGCTGCTCTTCGGGTGCGCCCCCATCCACAGTTCTGCCATCGGCAGGTTGTTCGGGTTCGCGATACCGTAGAGATCCGTTAACGCAGTTTTACTTCCCCAGGCGTAGTTTTGCACTGAGTTAATGAGTTTTTGCATTATCAAGCCCTGATTCAATTGTGGAATTAACTCCGGGTATTAAAGCAATAAACCTCATGGAAGTAACCTGTGGATGTAAAAAGTCGTACTAGTCTCAGTTTTTGTTAAAAAATTGTGTAGGATAAGCTGACTCGCTTTTAAGCCGGGCAGCGGAACATCTGCCCTGAATAAACAGACCGAAGCAGTAAGTGAGAGACCAATGTCGAATAAACCCTTCCATTATCAGGATCCTTTCCCCCTCAGTAAGGATCGGACCGAGTATTACCTGTTAACCCGCGATCACGTCTCCGTCTCTGAGTTTGAAGGACAAGAGATCCTCAAGGTGGATCCGCAGGCGCTGACGCTGCTGGCGCAGCACGCTTTCCACGACGCCTCGTTTATGCTCCGCCCAGCGCACCAGCAGCAGGTTGCCGATATTCTCAGCGACCCGCAGGCCAGCGAAAACGATAAATACGTTGCCCTGCAGTTCCTGCGTAACTCAGACATCGCCGCGAAAGGTGTTCTGCCTACCTGTCAGGACACCGGCACGGCGATCATCGTCGGTAAAAAAGGCCAGCGCGTCTGGACCGGCGGCGGTGACGAAGCGGCCCTGGCGCACGGCGTCTACAACACGTACACCGAAGATAACCTGCGCTACTCGCAAAACGCGGCGCTGGATATGTACAAAGAGGTCAACACAGGCACCAACCTGCCGGCACAGATCGATCTCTACAGCGTCGACGGTGACGAGTACAAATTCCTCTGTATCGCCAAGGGCGGCGGTTCAGCCAACAAAACCTATCTTTACCAGGAAACCAAGGCGCTGCTCACCCCGGGCAAGCTGAAAAATTATCTGGTTGAGAAGATGCGCACCCTCGGCACCGCGGCGTGCCCGCCGTACCATATCGCGTTTGTGATTGGCGGTACGTCGGCTGAAAGCACGCTGAAAACCGTCAAGCTGGCCTCAACCAAATACTACGACGGCCTGCCTACCGAAGGTAACGAGCACGGCCAGGCGTTCCGCGACGTACAGCTTGAGCAGGAACTGCTGGAAGAAGCGCGCAATCTGGGCCTCGGCGCGCAGTTTGGCGGCAAATACTTTGCCCACGACGTGCGCGTGATCCGTCTGCCGCGTCACGGTGCCTCCTGTCCGGTCGGGATGGGCGTGTCCTGCTCCGCGGATCGCAACATCAAGGCGAAGATCAACCGCGAAGGCGTGTGGATCGAAAAACTGGAAAACAATCCGGGCAAATACATCCCGGAAGAGCTGCGCAAAGCGGGTGAGGGTGAAGCGGTTCGCGTCGACCTGAACCGTCCGATGAAAGAGATTCTGGCGCAGCTTTCGCAGTATCCGGTCTCGACCCGTCTCTCGCTGAACGGCACGATCATCGTGGGCCGCGACATCGCGCACGCGAAGCTGAAAGAGCGTCTGGACAACGGCGAAGGCCTGCCGCAGTACATTAAAGATCATCCGATCTACTACGCAGGCCCGGCGAAAACGCCTGAAGGCTACGCGTCCGGCTCGTTAGGCCCAACCACGGCAGGGCGTATGGACTCGTACGTTGACCAGCTGCAGGCCAACGGCGGCAGCATGATCATGCTGGCGAAAGGCAACCGCAGCCAGCAGGTGACGGACGCCTGCCACAAGCACGGCGGTTTCTACCTCGGCAGCATCGGCGGCCCGGCTGCGGTTCTGGCGCAGGGCAGCATTAAGAGCCTGGAGTGCGTGGAGTACCCGGAACTGGGTATGGAAGCGATCTGGAAAATTGAAGTGGAAGACTTCCCGGCGTTTATCCTCGTGGATGACAAAGGCAACGACTTCTTCAAGCAGATCCAGTCGTCCCAGTGTTCGGCGTGCGTGAAGTAATTCTGTAAATTGCCGGGTGGCGCTGACGCTTGCCCGGCCTATATTCTCGTAGCTCGGGTAAGGCGCAGCCGAAACCCGACACCAAAAAGAGCGCACAAAGCGCCATATCGTTTCCCAGAAGTCATCAATACTTATCCCTTAAGCATGTGAGCAATCCCTCTTTTGTTATCAAGGAGAAAGTAATGACCACGGTACGCCATGAGAAAGATTCGATGGGCGCCATCGACGTCCCGGCCGACAAGCTTTGGGGCGCGCAAACCCAGCGTTCGCTGGAGCACTTCCGTATTTCGACCGAAAAATTGCCCGTCTCGCTGATTCAGGCGCTGGCGCTCACCAAACGCGCTGCCGCGAAAGTGAATCAGGATTTAGGCCTGCTGACGGCAGACAAAGCGACCGCCATCATCAACGCCGCCGACGAAGTGCTGGCGGGTAAGCATCCCGACGAATTCCCCCTCGCCATCTGGCAGACCGGTTCCGGCACCCAGAGCAACATGAACATGAACGAAGTGCTGGCGAACCGGGCCAGCGAACTGCTTGGCGGCGTGCGCGGCATGGAGCGTAAGGTCCATCCGAACGATGACGTCAACAAAAGCCAGAGTTCTAACGACGTCTTCCCGACGGCGATGCATGTGGCGGCGGTCATCGCTATCCGCGAGCAGCTTATCCCGCAGCTCAACGTGCTGAAATCCACGCTCAACGAGAAAGCGCAGGCCTTCCGCGACATCGTCAAAATTGGCCGTACGCACCTGCAGGACGCCACGCCGCTGACGCTCGGCCAGGAGATTTCCGGCTGGGTGGCGATGCTGGAACATAACCTGAAGCACATTGAATACAGCCTGCCGCACCTGGCGGAGCTGGCGCTCGGCGGAACGGCGGTCGGGACCGGGTTAAACACCCATCCAGAATACGCGGTGCGCGTGGCAGAGGAGCTGGCAAACATCACCGGGCAGCCGTTCGTCACGGCGCCCAACAAGTTCGAAGCGCTGGCGACCTGCGATGCGCTGGTCCACACCCACGGCGCGCTGAAAGGGCTGGCGGCCTCGCTGATGAAAATCGCCAACGACGTGCGCTGGCTGGCCTCGGGTCCGCGCTGCGGCATCGGTGAAATCAGCATTCCGGAAAACGAGCCGGGCAGCTCCATCATGCCGGGTAAAGTGAACCCGACCCAGTGCGAAGCCATGACCATGCTCTGCTGTCAGGTGTTGGGCAACGACGTAGCCGTCAACCTGGGCGGTGCGTCCGGCAACTTCGAGCTGAACGTCTATCGCCCGATGGTGATCCACAACGTTCTGCAATCGATTCGTCTGCTGGCGGACGGGATGGAGAGCTTTAACGAGCACTGTGCGGTAGGGATTGAGCCGAATCGCGAACGTATCAGCCAGTTGCTCAATGAATCCCTGATGCTGGTGACGGCGCTGAATACCCATATCGGCTACGACAAGGCCGCCGAGATCGCTAAAAAAGCGCATAAAGAGGGGCTGACGCTGAAAGCCTCCGCCCTGGCGCTGGGCTATCTCACGGAGGCGGAGTTCGACGCCTGGGTTCGCCCGGAAGCGATGGTCGGCAGCCTGAAATAGTCATCCCGCCACGTACAGGTGCAGCCGCGGAATAATTAGCTGCAGCGGCTGCGCCTGAGGTCTGTAACGGTGCTGGACATTGTCCGCATCGTAATTCAAAAGCTCACCAATATCCGGCACGATGGCCCCCCGATCGGCATCATAGAGCGCAATCAGCGGCGTAGGGCAGGCATACTGAACCTGTTTTTGCTGGCCGGAATACCAGACGCGGGCGATAGGCTGTACCTTCACCGGACGCTTTATCTTGATGCGCGCGTCCGCCGGCAGCGAGGCGATGCTGTGGTACTCCTGCTCCAGGCGCTCAATCCACTGCTCGCGCGACCACGGTGCGACGGTGCGCGGCGTCTTCAGGCTTTTTTCCAGCTGCGCCAGAATTTCATCCCGGGTGAAGTTTTTAATGATGTGCTTATTCGCCCAGCCGAAGCGCAGCGTGGCGGGGTGACGCAGTACCGTCAGCGTGCGATAGGCGTTCAGGGTAATCAGCCCCGGAAGCTGACGGTGCACCCATTCAAACCGGGCGGCAGGGGCGAGGCCGGACTCTTCGGTAACGATCTTTTCAAAGGCCGCTTTCAGGGTGTTGATGTGGGTAATCTGGCTTTCCAGCGCGTCGCGCGTTGTCGCATCGGTTTGCAGGCAGATCACGCCGGGCAGACGCACGGCGGCCTTACTGCTGCGGTTTTCTGACTGCTGCTGGATAAACAGGCGGCGATAGTGCTTCAGCGTCAGCTCAAGGGCGGCGCTGCCGATGTGCTGTTCAACCGCGATGGTGTCCAGCGGGTCGTGCTCGGCCCCTTTGGCCACCTCGGGCAGGGTAAAGACGCGCGCGGCCAGCAGACGGCAGCTCTGCAAACGTTCGGTCAGGGTCAGGAGCTCGTGTTCTATTTCCCGAAACGTGCTGTTCAGCCGTTCGAGGAGATCGTAGGTCGCCATAAGCACTCTCGTTAGTTACAACATACTTATCATATAGCACAGCACGCCGGGTCAGGCCAGCGTGCGGTTGAAGTCAGGCAGGGACGGGAAGGGCGATGTTATGGTATACCGGCCAGCTAAAGCAGAAGCGCGCGCCGCCGAGCTCGCTCTCTTCGCAATGCACCGTGCCGCCCATCGCCTGCGCGATAGAGTAAACAATCGCCAGCCCCAGGCCGCATCCGCCAGTGGCGCGATCGCGGCTGGGGTCGAGGCGGACAAACGGTTCAAACACGGTTTCTCGCGCTTCCGGGGCAATCCCCGGACCGTCATCCTCCACCGTCAGGCTGGCCTGATTGCCCTGCAAATCCAGCCCAATCTGTAGCGTGCTTTCGCTGTAGCGCATGGCGTTGTTCATCAGATTGTCCAGCACGCGCTCCATCAGGCGCATATCGAGCGCGCCGTAATCACCCGGCGTGACGCGCGTTAACAGCGTGCGCTGCGGGTTCACGCTCTGAACGTCATCGATGTGGGTTTGCAGCCAGGCAGGCAGGTCCGGCGTGCTGAGGTTCAGTTCGTTTTGCGGACGATCGAGTCGTGCGTAGGTCAGCAGCTCCTCAATCAGCGCCTCAAGCTGGCCGATATCGCGGTTAAGCGCCTGAGACTCCGCTTCCGTCAGATTCTCGCTCATCTCCAGACGATAGCGCAGGCGAACCAGCGGCGTGCGCAGCTCGTGCGCAATCCCGTCGATCAGCTGCTTTTTACTGGCGATCAGGGCATTGATGTTATCGGCCATCTGGTTAAAGGCCACGCCCAGACGTTCAAAACTGGAACCGCTGTCGAAGTGGATGCGTTCGGTAAAATGCCCTTCGCCAAAACGCTGCGCGGCGGATTCCAGCTTCAGCATGTCCTGCCAGTGCGGGCGCATCCAGATAAAGACCGGAAACGCGAGCGAAATGGCGATAAAGGCCATCAGCGCCATGTCCAGCAGACGCATCTGGTGCAGATAATAGAGATAGGGTACCGGCCCGACGGCCAGCACGTAATGGCTGCGCGGAATACGCTGGATAAAGGTGTATTTCTCGTCCAGCGCGACGATGTCCCCGTCGCGCAGACGCTGCATGGCGGGCGGATCCAGCTCAAAATCTTTTAACGGCTCGATGCGTAAATCGAATGACAGGTTCAGATCCAGCTCTTTGAGGGTTTTCGCCCAGTCGTGCGGCGGGATCTCTCTCAGCTCGCTGCGCATCAGATAGAGCGAGCTTTTCATCAGATCGTCCAGCGACTGCCTGCCCGCACGTTCGGCGGTGAATTTATAGACCAGCCCGACCAGCATGGTCATGACCAGGAAACAGACAAACAGCAAAAGATAAAACTGCACAAACAGCTTTTTCATTGGATCTCACCGAAGAAACGCTTTGTGCAGAATATACATGAAAACCCGTCGATATTTTCATGTCTGTGGAGCGCGTTACATGGCAATTGCGCTGTTTTTTACCTTGGCGATGAGTGTTTCCGTTACGGCCAGTCCTTCCGCAATGTGCATATCAATCACATCGGTACCGAATTCGTTAATTAAATCCAGAAGTATTTCGTAAGTCTGGATGAGCTCAAGGAGATCAAAGAGCGCTTTTTGATCGGCGCGTGAGGGGGAGGAATGGCTAAGCGCAGCCTGATTAACAATCCATTCAAGATTGGTTTTGATGGCTTCTACCTGACTGTAGCTATACATATTTCATGGGCTTAAATCCTCATTTCAAGATTTTATGGGAGAGGTATCGTGAGAGCTTCACGGTGAAAAAAGAGTCTGCATGTCGCCGGGGCAGTGCTGGCTGTAGAAAGGATGGCTGAAGATTTAATTATGGGATAGTTCGCGTGCTTAGCAAGTTAATTGTTGCGCAAACGTAAAAATAAACGCGCGAAAGGGAGGACATCGCGGTGTAATGCCTTCATTTCGCGCACGTTATGCTAGCCAGATAACGGAATCAGGTTTCCCAGGCGTGCGGGGCAAACAGATAACCCTTGTTACGCACGGTTTTAATGCGGTAGGGCTCGGTAGCGTTATCCTGCAGCTTTTTGCGCAGACGCGAAATCGCCACGTCAACGCTGCGGTCCATTCCGTCATAGCTCACGCCACGCAGGTTTTTCAGCAGCGCGTCGCGGTCCATGATTTGCCCGGCGTGCGTTGCCAGCTCCCACAGCAGGTCAAAGTCTGCGGTGGAGAGGGCGATAAGCTCGCCGGAGAGCAGCACCTGGCGGTTAATGGGGTCAATAGACAGCGTACCGAAGCGCATCGCTTTGTGCGGCGTCAGAGACGGCGCGGGCGCTTCGCGTTCGATGCTGGCGTGCTGGCGCAAATGCAGGCGCAGGCGGGCAAGCAGGACGGCAGGCGGTGTGGTTTTCAGAATGTAGTCATTGGCGCCCATCTCCAGCGACAAAATGTGGTTCATATCGCTGTCCAGTGAGGTGAGCAGGACGATAGGACCCTCCCACCGGGCGCGCAGGTCACGGCAGAGCGTCATGCCGTCTTTGCCTGGCAACATAATATCCAGCAGTACCAGATCCGGGTTTTCACGGACGACCACCTCTTCGGCACGATCGCCGCGAGGTTCAACAATGACGTCCATATCATGTTTACCCAGATAGGCGGCGATCAGTTGTCCGACCTCGGGTTCGTCTTCAACATAAACAATCTTATTCATACAGCGTCTGTTTTCGTGAAAAAAGCCAACATACACCGCGGAACCTTAACCTTCCATTAATCTTTCAAAATTAACGCCGGTTCCGTTATTCTGGCTCATATTGTGAGTTGATTATTCCAGGGAAAAATATGGGGCTGGTGATCAAAGCCGCGCTGGGCGCGCTGGTGGTGTTACTGATTGGCATTCTGGCAAAAACGAAAAACTACTATATTGCCGGGCTAATCCCGCTGTTTCCGACCTTTGCGCTTATTGCTCACTATATTGTGGCTTCTGAACGGGGCACGGAAGCGTTACGCACGACCATCGTGTTTGGCATGTGGTCTATTATTCCGTACTTTCTCTACCTGCTTTCGCTGTGGTATTTCACCGGCTTTCTGCGTCTTCCCCTGGCGCTGAGCGGGGCGGTGGTCTGCTGGGGACTCAGCGCCTGGGTGCTAATTTTCTTCTGGAGCCGTTTTCACTAGCGCAGCGGGCGGCCGCCGTCCACGGCAAAGGTTCTGCCCGTGACGTAGCAGCTGGTGAGCAGGTAATCCACGAGGTCGATTACCTCTTTCTCGCCCGGCGCGATTTTCATGAGCGACTTATTCAGCGCCTGCTGGCGATACTCCGCATCATCGTTTTCGTTAAACAAAATCATCGCCGGGGCGATGGCGTTTACCTTCACCTCGGGCGCGAGCTTGCGGGCAAACGAGCGCGTCATATTATCCAGTGCGGCTTTACTGGCCGCGTAGGCGATGTGCTTGTCGCTGCCGCGCTCCACCACATAATCGGTGAAGTGAATAATATCGCCCGCCGCGTGCCCATGGCCGCGCAGCAGATCCTGCAGAGCGTGGTTAAGCAGATAAGGGGCATTGACGTGGATCTGCAGCATGGCGGAGAGCGTTTCGCTGAGTGACGTACCGGGTTTTTCGGCTCGCCATGCGCTGGCGTTATGGATCACGGCGCGCAGTCCCGTCGTGGTGGCTTTTACCTTTTCCGTGAAAGCCAGAATGCCTTCATCGGTCGAAAAATCAGCCTGAATGCAGACCGCCCCGGCTTTGCGTAACCCTTCAATCGACGGGTATTCCGTACGGTAGCTGACAATGACCGGATGGCGAAGGTTGAGAAAGTGATGGGCGAGGGCGAGGCCGATACGGCGGCCTCCACCGGTAATCAGTATTGGGCGAAGCGGTGCATTTCCCATCGTATTCTCCTTTACAGTTCAACAATGGGAAAGGCGATGCTATCCCATTAACATCCAGGTTGCCGGTAGGGCAGCAACCAGTAACAGTCCAATTAATGCCATCTCACGGCGCTTCAGCGCGTTCTCCAGCTGATGCGTGCGGCGGGCGTAGATAAACACCAGCAGACCCGGTGCGTACAGCACTACCGACAGCAGCAGATGCATAGGCCCGGAAGCATACAACAACCACAGGCCGTAAATACAGGCTCCGACACCCACGACATAATGCGCCGGGCGTGTGGCAATTTTTAACAGATACGCACCCACTAGGAAATAGGGTACCAGAATCATCTCCGAGGCGATGGTCAGCAGGGTGTTATAGTCTGAACCTGTGAGCCAGATCAGCACCAGACAGACCTGAACGCTGATGTTGGTCAGCCAGAGCGATGCCGACGGCGCGCTGTTTTGGTTTTGACGGGCGAACAGACGTGGAAACGCCTTGTGCGTCGCGGCCAGGAACGGCACTTCAGCCGCCATGATGGTCCAGCTAAGGTAAGCGCCGCAGACGGAGACGATCAGCCCTGCGGCAATCACCACGTCGCCCCAGGGACCGAGCATTTTCACCATCAGGCCCGCCATTGACGGGTTACGCATTTCAGCCAGCTCAGGACGCGCCACCACGCCCAGCGACAGCAGCGTGACCAGCAGATAGACCCCCAGCGCGGCCAGAACGGCCAGCAGCGTGGCGCGGCCCACATCGCGTTTATTCCTGGCCCGGGCAGAAACCACGACCGCGCCTTCAACACCGATGAACACCCACAGGGTAATCAGCATCGTGTTTTTCACCTGCTCCCAGACGGGCACGCCCAGCGCGATACCGGTGAAATCGAGCTTAAAGATGTCCATACGGAACGCAATAAAGGCCAGAACGATAAACAGGCCGAGCGGAACCAGTTTCGCCAGCGTCGCCACCAGGTTGATGCTGGCGGCCGTTTGTACGCCACGTAACACCAGCCAGTGGACGAACCACAGCAACACCGAGGCGCCCACAATAGACTGCCAGGTATTCCCGTCGCCAAAGAGGCGCAGCTCAGGCGTATCGGTAAAGAAACTGAGCGCTGAGAAGACGATCACAAGATAAGAGACGTTGGCGATAACGGCACACAGCCAGTATCCCCACGCGGAACAGAAGCCAATCAGCTCGCCGAAACCTTCACGCGCATAGGTGAAAATGCCGCCGTCCAGATCCGGGCGAATGCGGGTGAGCAGCAGCATCGCGAAGGCCAGCAGCAGTATGCCGACACCCGTAATGCCCCAGCCAATGATGAGCGCGGAAGGGCTGGCAACGGCCGCCATATTTTGCGGCAAACTGAATACACCCGCACCCAGCATTGAGCTTAAAACGAGTGCAGTCAGAGCACTCAGGCCAAGTTTCTTTTCCATTGGCTTCCTGTTATGAAAGGTCAAAATCCAGAATAATTATTTCGCTCAGGCGCATAAAAATGGTGGATCACACTAAGGCGCGGGATTTTACGGAGTGTAACGAATGCATGCAATGACGTGAGGCAGAAATTCAAAAAAAGTAACAAAAAAAGGCGGCATTGCGCCGCCTTTCGTCAACGATGTTGTTACTTGTACAGATCGGCGCTGATGGTCACGTTGTTACCACGTTCCTGCCACTGGCGGGTGATGTGGTAGTACTTCGCCCCTTTCTTCGCCGCACGCTTCGCGACCTGGTAAGAGACTTCCGTCATGTTGCCGTAGTTGCCGGTAAACTTGATGCTGTCGAACGGCACCATCTGCGCTGCAGTGGCGTTGTTCAGCTCTTCAATTTTGGTACCGTCAGGCAGCGTAACGGAGTAACGGCCACCTTTCGTGGACTGCGTTTCGAAGAAACGGCCCACTTCAGCGCTTGGGGCAGCCGTCGTTGCTACGCCTGGAATTTCAACTTTCTTCGCTGCTTCGCCGCCTTTCGCTATCGCCGCGCGACCTGCTTCTGAATTTGCCGGGATGGCATCCGGGCTCTGCAGAACACGTTTTTTCGCATCTTTTTTATAGATGAACGCGGTAATACGCTGGTTGCCACCCTGGTTAGCATCGACCTGACGCACGATGAAGAAAGAGTAGGCCCCTTTCTCTTTCGCGGCTTTGGTGATGGCATCGTTCACTTCAGGCTGGCTGCGATAGAAGCCCTGAACGGTGACGGTGTCGTAAGGTTCCAGCTCAATCGCCTGATCTTTCGGCAGTTCAACAACACCGTTGATCACGCGGTTTTTCGGTGCGTCAGCTTTTGGCGCATTGTCTTTGAACAGCGCGATAGTTACGCGCAGGTTACCGCTGTTGCCGTAATCGGACTGGTCAACGACATAAAACGAGGCCGCCCCGTTTTTATCAGCGGCTTTTGATGCAGCGGCGACGGCGTCGCCAATAGAATTATAACGACCCACAATGACCGTATGGTCAAAAGGTTTTAACGCTGCCGCTTGCTCCGGCGTTAACTCTGTTGCGGCATTCGCAGACAGGGCGGTCGCGGAAAGAAGTGCGGACGCCAGGAGTGTGTTCTTAAGCTTCATAAAAATGATCCTTCGCCTTGCGCAAACCATGTACTGGTATTGTTGTTAATTTGAGACGGTCCCGATTATTGCATTTAAAACCCGTCGCTGTCTGCGCCATTTTTCACTGCCTGTGCTTACTGAATCACCGAATTCGATAACATTTAGTGATATGTTGAAAAAACACGCGTTTGACAAGTAAAACTGATAAAGCATATGACTTTTACAAGTTAATTTAATGTTAACAAGTTGTTCTGTTATGGCGCTATATCATGTTTTTACCGCTTCGCTTGCGCGATTTATCGGTTCTGGCAGTGAATTTAAAGTAAATATCACTGTCAGTGACGCCGATCGCTTATTTTTCACAGACAAAGTAAGAAATAGTGTTTTCTGGCGGTAGATCACGGGCGCTATTTTCAGTAGGTTATAGACAGTTTGTTACTGTTTTATTTTCCGGGGTTAATCATCTCTCGTCGCTCGCGCGATGGCGAAAATTGATACAAACCGCGGGCATTTATCGATAAACCATCATCAAAAACCGATGGAAGGGAAAACTATGCGTATTGGGGTACCAAAAGAACGGTTAGCCAATGAGACCCGCGTAGCGGCAACACCGAAAACGGTGGAGCAACTGCTTAAACTGGGTTTTACGGTCGCGGTTGAAAGCGGCGCGGGCAAACTGGCGAGTTTCGATGACGAGGCCTTTATCCAGGCTGGCGCGGAAGTGGTCGACGGTGCTGACGTCTGGCAGTCGCCGGTGATTCTGAAGGTCAACGCACCGGAAGAGAGTGAGATTGCGCTGCTGAATCCGGGAACGACCCTGGTGAGCTTCATCTGGCCTGCGCAAAACCCGGAGCTGATGGAGAAGCTGGCGGCCCGCGGCGTGACCGTGATGGCAATGGACTCCGTGCCGCGCATTTCGCGCGCGCAGTCGCTGGATGCCTTGAGCTCCATGGCAAACATTGCCGGCTACCGCGCTATTGTTGAAGCGGCCCACGAGTTTGGTCGCTTCTTTACCGGTCAAATCACCGCCGCGGGTAAAGTCCCTCCGGCGAAAGTGATGGTGATTGGCGCTGGCGTGGCGGGCCTTGCCGCAATCGGTGCGGCAAACAGCCTGGGCGCTATCGTACGCGCCTTTGACACCCGTCCTGAAGTAAAGGAACAGGTCCAGAGTATGGGCGCCGAATTCCTTGAGCTGGACTTCAAGGAAGAAGCAGGCAGCGGCGATGGTTACGCGAAGGTAATGTCCGAAGCCTTCATCAAAGCCGAAATGGAACTCTTCGCCGCTCAGGCGAAAGATGTCGACATTATTGTCACCACCGCGCTTATCCCGGGTAAACCGGCGCCGAAGCTGATCACCCGTGAGATGGTTGACTCCATGAAGCCGGGCAGCGTGATTGTCGACCTGGCCGCCCAAAACGGCGGTAACTGTGAATATACCGTTCCAAATCAGGTAACCACGACCGCTAACGGCGTGAAGGTGATCGGCTATACCGATCTGCCGGGCCGCCTGCCAACGCAGTCTTCTCAGCTCTACGGCACCAACCTCGTCAACCTGCTGAAGCTGCTTTGCAAAGAGAAAGACGGCAACGTCACCGTTGATTTCGACGATGTGGTGGTGCGCGGCGTCACGGTGGTCCGTGAAGGTGAAATTACCTGGCCTGCGCCGCCTATTAAGGTTTCTGCTCAGCCTCAGGCGGCACCGAAAGCGGCGCCTGAGCCAAAAGAACCCGCCAAACCCGCTTCTCCATGGCGCAAATACGCGATCATGGCGCTGGTGATTATTCTGTTCGGCTGGCTGGCTGACGTTGCGCCAAAAGAGTTCCTCGGCCACTTTACCGTCTTCGCGCTCTCCTGCGTCGTGGGCTACTACGTGGTGTGGAACGTCTCCCATGCGCTGCATACGCCGCTGATGTCGGTAACCAACGCCATCTCCGGGATCATCGTGGTGGGGGCGTTACTGCAGATTGGTCACGGCGGCTGGATCAGCTTCCTGAGCTTTATCGCGGTGCTGATCGCCAGTATCAATATTTTCGGTGGTTTCACCGTGACTCAGCGCATGCTGAAAATGTTTCGTAAAGGCTAAGGGGTAGCATATGTCTGGAGGATTAGTGACAGCTGCATACATTGTTGCTGCAATCCTGTTTATTTTCAGTCTGGCGGGGCTTTCCAAACACGAAACGTCTCAGCAGGGGAATAACTTTGGTATCGCCGGGATGGCGATTGCGCTGATTGCCACCATCTTCGGGCCGGATACCGGCAACGTGGCGTGGATCCTGGTGGCGATGATCATCGGCGGCGCGATTGGTATTCGCCTGGCAAAACGCGTTGAAATGACCGAGATGCCGGAGCTGGTTGCCATTCTGCACAGCTTCGTGGGTCTGGCTGCAGTGCTGGTGGGCTTCAACAGCTACCTGTATCACGAACCGGGTCTGGAACCGATTCTGGTGAACATTCACCTGACGGAAGTGTTCCTCGGTATCTTCATCGGTGCGGTGACCTTCACCGGCTCCATTGTGGCGTTCGGCAAGCTGCGCGGGAAGATCTCCTCTAAACCGCTGATGCTGCCAAACCGTCATAAGCTGAATCTGGCGGCGCTGGTGGTGTCGTTTGTACTGCTGGTGGTCTTCGTGCGTACCGAAAGCGTCGGTCTGCAGGTGCTGGCGTTGCTGGTGATGACCATCATCGCGCTGGCGTTCGGCTGGCACCTGGTGGCGTCCATCGGCGGTGCGGATATGCCGGTGGTTGTCTCGATGCTGAACTCCTACTCCGGTTGGGCGGCAGCGGCGGCAGGCTTTATGCTGAGCAACGACCTGCTGATCGTCACCGGTGCGCTGGTGGGTTCTTCCGGTGCGATACTGTCTTACATCATGTGTAAGGCGATGAACCGCTCGTTCATCAGCGTTATCGCCGGTGGTTTCGGGACCGATGGGTCTTCTTCCAGTGCGGATGAAGAAGTGGGTGAGCACCGCGAAATTTCTGCGGAAGATACCGCAGACATGCTGAAAAACTCGCACTCCGTGATCATCACTCCGGGCTACGGCATGGCGGTGGCGCAGGCGCAGTATCCGGTTGCGGAAATCACCGAGAAGCTGCGCGCGCGGGGCATCAAGGTTCGCTTTGGTATTCACCCGGTGGCAGGGCGTCTGCCAGGCCACATGAACGTACTGCTGGCGGAAGCGAAAGTGCCATACGACATCGTGCTGGAAATGGATGAGATCAACGATGATTTCGCCGACACCGACACCGTGCTGGTCATTGGCGCCAACGATACCGTTAACCCTGCTGCACAGGACGACCCGGGTAGCCCAATCGCCGGTATGCCTGTTCTGGAAGTGTGGAAGGCGCAGAACGTGATCGTCTTCAAACGCTCCATGAATACCGGCTATGCCGGGGTTCAGAACCCGCTGTTCTTCAAAGAGAACACCCACATGCTGTTTGGCGATGCCAAAGCCAGCGTGGATGCGATTCTGAAATCACTGTAAGTTGCGTTGAAACGAAAAAACCGCCGAATTCGGCGGTTTTTTTTATTGCCGGGTGGCGCTGACGCTTACCCGGCCTACGGTTTTGTAGGCCCGGCAAGCCTGCGCCGCCGGGCGTCAGGCGTTAATCGTCTTCAGGATCGTCCAGCTCAACCGGCGTCTGATACTCATCCGGCTTAATGACCAGCAGGTCGCAGCGCAGATGGTCGATCACCTGTTCGGCGGTATTGCCGAGGAATGCGGCAGAAATACCGGTTCGGCCAATGGTGCCCAGCACCACAATCCCCGCCTGCAGGTGTTCCGCCAGGTCCGGGATCACCTCTTCAGGCAGGCCTTTTTCCACGTGAGTCATTTTCTCATCGATGCTGAATTTCTGGCGCAGCGCTTTCATGGCCAGCAGATGCTGACCGCGGATCGCGTCGTTGTACACGCTTGGGTCAAATTCAGGGAGCTCAATGGCAATGTTAATCGGGGTGACCGGATAGGCGCCTACCAGATGCACTTCGGTATGATTCACCTGATCGGCAAGCTGGATGGTCTCCTTCACCAGCTTCTCGTTCAGCGAATTGTGGTAATCCTCTTCGCTCGCGAGGTTTACCGCCACAACGGCTTTCCCGCCTTCAGGCCACGGCTGGTCTTTCACCATCCAGACCGGGCAAGGGCATTTGCGCAGCAAGTGCCAGTCGGTCGGGGTGAAGATGACGGATTCCAGCTTGTCGTGCTGGTGCGCCATCTTCAGCAGCAGGTCGTGCCCACCGGCGACAATTTCCTGGATGATGGCTTCGAAAGGTCGGTTATGCCAGACCACTTTAATATCAATGGGCACGCCCGCTTCCAGGTAATACTTCGCCTGTTCACGGATCCACGCGGTACGCTGGCTGATGACGCCCTGACGCATAGCGGTGCGCTCGTCAGGCGACAGAAGGGTGGTCATCTCATACGAGAAGTCATAGATCGGCAAAAACGCTTTGATTTTGCCACCAATCCGTTGATGTAAATACACAGCACGTCGTAATGCCGGCTGATCGTCCTGATTCGGATCGATAGCTACCAGCATGTTTTGATACTTGGCCATACAGGTCTCCTTACTACTGTCACCACAGTCTGTAATTAAAAGAGTAACCTATATATCCTGAATGAAACAGAGGGGAGGTTTTGCCAGATCAATAATTCATGAAAATTTATCAGAGGAAAAGTACCGTCGTCGTCACCGCGATAAACGCAATAAACAGCAGCACCATCACCGCTATCGCAAAGGTCGTGGAGTCCTGGACGTAGGTTTTTTCTTCCCCCTTCATCGGACCGACAAGCATGATCCAGATGAAGATAAAGGTCACAGAGGCAATCACGACTGAAACGAAAAACAAACTTTCTCTCAATTCATAACCTCAACGAGAACCTTTCGGGCGCTGTGTGGGGACGTGCTACGGTGAAAATATCTTGAAACGGAAGTGATTACACCAGACCAATAAATCACAAGAATTTATGGTCTGGTCATCAACATGCGGAGAGTTACGCCACGTTGCGGGCGTGCCCGGCAAGAACGGCAAGCGCTTCACCGTTTTCGATAGTGATGTATTTACCTTTAACGGCCAGCATCCCGCTTTTCTGGAAACGGCCCAGCAGACGGCTGATGGTTTCCACGGTCAGACCCAGGTAGTTGCCGATATCGCCACGCGTCATCGTCAGACGGAATTCACGCGGCGAGAAGCCACGCTCGGCGAAGCGGCGGGAGAGGTTGTAGATAAACGCGGCCAGGCGCTCTTCTGCGTTCTTTTTAGAAAGCAGCAGAATCATGTCCTGATCGCCTTTGATCTCACCGCTCATCAGACGCATCATCTGCTGACGCAGGTTAGGCATCTTACCGGACAGATCGTCCAGGGTTTCAAACGGGATTTCGCAAACCATTGAGGTTTCGAGTGCCTGAGCAAAGCTCGGGTGATGGCCCGTGCCGATGGCATCAAAGCCCACCAGGTCGCCCGCCAGATGGAAGCCGGTGATCTGCTCATCACCTTGTTCGGTGATGGTGTAGCTCTTGATGGTGCCAGAACGGATAGCATAGAGCGATTTCAGTTCGTCTCCCGCTTTAAACAGCGTCTGCCCTTTCTGAATAGGCTTTTTGCGCTCGATGATATTATCAAGCTGATCGAGTTCATGCTCATTCAGGGTAAACGGGATACAGAGCTGGCTGATGCTGCAATCCTGGCAATGGATAGCACAACCGCCAGACTGAATGCGTCGTATAATTCGCTTTTCCGGGATCATAGGTTTGCTCAAGCCTTAATTGATATTGGTCAATTTTAACATCTTTTTGGTAAGTACGTAAGCCTGACAAACCCTCAATAAGGACAAGAGACGGCAACGTGTCGCCATCTTCTTGAAATTCCACAGCTTGATTATGGATTTTTAGCCTAACCGGTAGAAAATTAAGCACAAAAAGCCTGGGAGCTAGAGCAGGAGATACCCTTCGTGACGCAGCAACCACTCTTTTCGCTGCACGCCGCCGGCATAGCCTGTCATGGTGCCGTTGCGGCCAATGACGCGATGGCACGGCACCACGATGCTGACCGGGTTAGAGCCGTTGGCGGCACCCACCGCGCGTGCGGCGCCTGCGCGGCCTAGCTGTTCCGCGAGCTGGCCGTAATGCATGACCTGCCCGCAGGGAATGGACCGCAGCGCCTGCCACACTTCGCGCTGAAAAGGCGTGCCTGCCGTGGCGGTTGGCAGAGTATCAATGATGCTGAGATCGCCTTCGAAGTAGGCGGCAAGCTTGTCGCTCAGCCCGCCCGGGTTGGTGGCGCGGATACGTTCATACCCCTGCGAGCGGTAGTGAACATTGAGCAGTTCTTCCATCCGGTCGCTGTGCTCTTCCCATTCGACGGCGCGCAGGCAGAACTGCTCGTCCGCGATCACCCACAGCGGCCCGAGCGGCGTCGCAATCTTATCTTCGAGTAATCTCAGCATCCTCATTCCTTTAGTTCAGCCTCGGGTAAATCCCCGGCCCAATCGGCAGGCCGACAAGATACCATGCCACCAGCATCACCAGCCATACCCCTAAAAAGATAAGCGGGTAGGGTAAAACCAGCGAATAGTAGGTACCCAGTTTGGCCTCGGGTTTATAGCGCTGCAGGAAGCCTAAAAACAGCGGAACAAACGGCGAAACCGGCGCCAGCGGAATCACCGAGGAGTCCGCGATGCGGAACAGGATCTGGGCAAACGCAGGATGAAAACCCAGCATCATAAACATCGGTACGAAGATCGGGGCCAGAATCGACCAGATGGCGGAGCCGCTGGCGATAAACATGCACAGCAGGGATGACAGCAGCGCCAGGCCGACAAACGCCGGTACGCCGCTTAGCCCGGCAGCCTCCAGCGCGTCGGTCAGGCCCACGGCCATAAACTTGCCCATGTTGCTCCAGTTAAACATCGCCACAAACTGCGCCAGCGGGAACACCATCACGATAAATCCCGCCATCTCTTTCATCGGCTCGATCATCAGCTGCGGCAGATCGCCCTGACGGCGGATCTTACCGGTCGCGATACCGTAGGCGAGCGAAACGACAAAGAAGAAGAGGATAATCAGCGGCACGATGCCCTGAATAAACGGCGACGGCAGGACGGTATGTTTAACCGGATCGCGCAAGATGCCGTTTTCCGGCACCACCATCAGCGCCACCAGCGCGATAAAGGCCAGCGAGACAACGCCCGCCACGCGCAGGCCGAAGCGCTGCTCTTTGCTCAGGGTTTCCAGCTTTTCATCGCTACGGCCTTCCCATTTACCCAGCCGCGGCTCGATGATTTTATCGGTAATCAGCCCGCCGACAATCGTCAGGACAATCACTGAGCTCGCCATAAAGTACCAGTTGTCGATCACGCTGACGTGCATGGCCGCATCAATGGTCTTCGCCGCCTCCGTGCTGATGCCAGAGAGCAGCACGTCGGTGGTGACGATCAGCAGGTTAGCGGTAAATCCGCAGCCCACGCCCGCAATCGCCGACAGCAGGCCCGCCACGGGATGACGCCCGACGGCGAGGAAAATCAGCGCCCCCATCGGCGGCATGATCACCAGCGCGGCGTCGGAGGAGATATGGCTGAAGAAGGCGATAAACAGCACCATATAGCTCGCGTAACGCGCGCTGACGTGAGAAGCCATCTTCACCATTAATGCGGGCAGCAAGCCCACGCGTTCAGCCAGCCCGGCGCCCAAAACCAGCGCCAGAATGGCGCCCAGCGGGGCGAAGCCGCTGAAGTTTTTGATGACGTTGGGTAAAAACCAGTGCAGCCCGTCAACGCTGAGCAGGTTTTTCACCGCCACCAGGCTGCCGTCGGCCGGGCTGCGCACGCTCACGTCAAAGGCGGAGAGCACGGCGGTGGCGACCATTAAAATCACAATCAGATAGATAAACAGCAGGAAAGGGTGCGGCACTTTATTGCCGATCCTTTCAACCCAGCCATAGAGCTTACCGGATGGGGAATGCGAAGGTATGGATGACATACTCATGGGCGTTCCTCGGGAGTGTTGTGTTGTTGTGTTGTGTTTTTTTATTTTAAAGGTGACGGTGTCACGCCCTGTGGGATCGGACACACGTACGGTTTTTCTTGTATTTGTTGTTCGAACTCTTCACGGCATTTTTTCAGCAGCGCCGCGTCCTGCAGCAGATTGAGCGCGGTTGCGCCCATCACTTTTCCGGCCAGCAGCATGCCTTTGTGGGCAATGGAGGTACGGCCCTGCGCCACCAGTTGCCAGGTGTGCAGCGGCGTGCCGACGGTAAAGCAGGGGCTGAAGCACTGGGCGACCGGCATTTTCCAGCTGACGTCGCCCACGTCGGTTGAACCCGCCAGCACATTGTCGGTGATGGCATAGGGCGCGACTTCATCCACCAGCAGCGTCTCCTGATGACGCCGGGCAAAGGCTTTACCCGCATCACCGCCCGTCGCGGCAATATTTTTCAGGCTGTTTTGCAGATCGTTGGGCGTCAGGGTGGCGCGGATCTCGCGGGCGAAGGCGCGTTCTTCCTCCGTCCAGAGCGGCGTGCCGTAGTGCTGCAACGCGCGATACATCGCCGCTTCAAGCGTGCGGTTCGGCAGGTAGCTGGAGCAGGCTTTATCAAAGCGGCACTCGACGGTGGTTTCGGTCATCATCGCCGCGCCCTGGGCGATTTTTTCGATGCGTTCGTAGATCTGCTGCGCATCGGCCATCTCCGGGGCGCGGATCAGGTACAGCACCTCCGCCTGCGCCTGCACCACGTTGGGCGAAATCCCGCCGGTGTCGGTGATGGCGTAATGGACGCGCGCTTTCTCAATGATGTGTTCGTTAAGGAAGTTGGTGCCGGTGGTCATCAGCGTCACGGCGTCGAGCGCGCTGCGTCCCAGATGGGGGGAGTTGGCCGCGTGTGCCGCCACGCCGTGAAAACGCCAGGCGGCCTGAATATTCGCCAGCGTGCTGACGTTAAACATCCCGGCGAAGGCTTCCGGATGCCAGGTGACGGCGGCATCGACGTCATCAAACAGGCCTTCGCGCACCATAAAGGTTTTCCCGGAGCCACCTTCCTCGCCGGGACAGCCATAAAAACGCACCGTTCCGCTGCCGCCGTGCTGCTCCAGCCAGCTTTTCACCGCCACCGCGCCCGCAAGCGCCGCGGTGCCTAAGAGGTTATGCCCGCAGCCGTGGCCGTTGGCTCCCGGCGTGGCGGATTGCGCCGTCGCGCAGTGCGCCTGCTGGCTTAGCCCGGCCAGCGCGTCGTATTCGCCCAGCAGGGCGATGACCGGTTTCCCGCAGCCGAAGCTGGCGATAAAGGCATTTGGAATACCGCCGGCCTCGCGCGTCAGCGTGAAGCCCTCGGCCTCAAGCTCGCTGGCGAGCCGCTCGGCGGACCAGAACTCTTCAAAGCGGGTTTCAGGACGATCCCAGATCGCGTCGGCAATATCGGTTAACGTTCGACATCGCGTGTCGATCGCATCGGCAATAAAATCGTAGTTCTCCTGCATTACACACCTCGCGTCCACGTGAAATTGAGCGCAGTTCGCGCCAGCGTTTCAATGGCGATGGCCATGACCTGCTCATCGAAGTCGAATTTTTCGTTGTGATGTCCGGCGCTCAAATCCGTGCCGAACACCATATAGGACGCCATGCCGCCGTTCTCCTGCACGCGGGCCATCATCAGCGTGGCGTCTTCGGAACCCGCTGGCGCTTTCACCTTGTCGATGGCGTGAATAACCCCGGAAACCTGGCTCGCCTGTTCGCGCAGGTAATCCACCCACGCCGGTGTCGGCGCGCTGGACGTCGCGGCACCCATCAGGCGCATCTCAGCGCGCACGCCGTAGAGCGCCGCTGCGCCGGTAATGACCGCCTGCGCGCGTTCAAAGACGTACTGATTAATCGCTTCGCTTTCACCGCGGGTTTCAACCTTTATCAGGGCATTGGCGGGCACTACGTTGCGTCCGCTGCCCGCCTGCATCACCCCGACGTTCACCCGGGAGGCGCCGTCGCTGTGCGGGGCGATGCTGTGCAGGGCGAGGGCGGCCTGCGCGGCGGCGAGCAGGGCGTTACGTCCGTCCTCCGGCTTACCGCCCGCGTGTGCGGCAACGCCGGTAAAGTTCACGTCGAACTTGGTGGTGGCCATAAAGTTATCGCTGCCGCAAATCACCGTTCCGGCAGGGACGCCGGTACCAATATGGATGGCCGTAAAATAGTCCACGTCGTCCAGCGCCCCGGCGGCAACCATGGCGCGCGCCCCGCGAGTGCCTTCTTCGGCTGGCTGGAAGATCAGCTTGATGGTGCCGTTGAGCTGTGCGTCATTCTGCTTAAGCACCTGCGCCAGCCCCAGACCAATAGCGGTGTGGCCGTCGTGCGCGCAGGCGTGCATCATGCCCGCGTTGCAGGAGGCAAACCCGTCGCGGAACGGGCGATGGCTTTCATCCAGCGCTTCGCTTAAGTCAAGGGCATCCATGTCGACGCGAAACGCCAGGGTCGGTCCAGGGCGGCCGGTATTGAGGGTCGCCACAATGCCGGTAAACCCGCCTTCAAACGGCGCCAGCCATTTCTCAGGCGCGCCCTGCGCCCGCGCGCGGGCAAACTCTTGCGCCAGGGTAGCGGCATCGGGCAGCCCCATCCGGCTTTCGGCATCGACGACGTCGCGGCCCATCGCCAGTTCGTAGCCCAGCGAGTCGAGGATTTCCGCGACTTTCGCGGCCGTTCGAAACTCTACCCAGCCGGATTCCGCGAAATGGTGAAAATCGCGACGCCATGCGCTCAGCTGCGGGGATAGTGTCTGGATGTACTGCGCCAGTGTGTCCATATCTGTTCCTGTCATCATTAAAATATGTGAACTGCTTCACGCTGTGATAGTTTTTACTTATCACTAACCGATTTTTCACAGTTTTAACCGTTCAGGAATTACCCTCGCACATCCCTTTCCATTAAAGTAGATGACAGTTTCTTTGCTCTGATAAACAACGGTTATCGGTCGGGCTATGACATTCCAGATTAAATTTCATCAAATCCGGGCGTTTGTTGAGGTAGCGCGTCAGGGCAGCATTCGCGGTGCCAGCAGGACGCTGAATCTTTCCCAGCCGGCGCTGACCAAATCCATCAAAGAGCTGGAGGAGGGCATGGCGGCGCAGCTTTTCGTGCGCAGGAGTAAAGGCGTCGCGTTGACCGAATGCGGTGAGGGTTTTTACCAGCGCGCCAGGTTGATTCTGGAAGAGCTGCGCGCGGCGCAGGATGACATCCGTCAACGGCAGGGGGAGCTGGCCGGGCAGATCAACATCGGGATGGGGGCCAGCGTTTCACGCACGCTGATGCCCGCCGTTATCACCCGCTTTCATGCGCAGCATCCGCAGGTCAAGGTGCGGATTATGGAAGGGCAGCTGGTGTCGATGATCAATGAATTACGCCAGGGCGAACTGGACTTCACCATCAACACCTATTATCAGGGGCCTTACGACCAGGAATTTACGTTTGAAAAGCTCTTCGAAAAACCGTTTGCGGTATTTTGTCGGGAGGGGCATCCGGCAATGGGGGCAACGTCAATTAATGAGCTCCTGCATTATAACTGGACAATGCCGACGCCGCGGGGAAGTTATTATAAGCAATTAGAGGAGGTATTTAGCGATCGTTCGCAAATACCGCGAATTGGTGTGGTTTGCGAAACATTTTCTTCCTGTATTAGCCTGGTCGCGCAAAGTGATTTTTTAAGCATATTGCCGCAGGAGCTGGGCTGTGACCCGCTGCTGGCGCACCGTCTGGTCATGCTGCCGGTTATCGAATCGCTTCCTAAAGCAACATATTATTTAATTCAGCGCCGTGATTCACGTCAGACGCCCCTTGCTGAGTCATTAATTACGCAGTTCAGAAGGGAAGCGAGAAAAATAATCGTCGCGTGAAATGCAGATTAAAAAAACAGGATCTGCCCGACATCAGACAGACCCTATAGTACACACAGCAGTGCGTCCTTTCGCCAATCCTGGGTATTATTTCCATGAGGCAGGTATATTTAGGTATAACACCTTTTCTGAAAAATGAAAGGCGGGCGAGTGATTGATTTCACGAAATTTTAACATAAATCACGTATTTTACCTTTGCTGAAATTTTAGTTAAGTCTTATTTAAATCTATTTAATAATTACTATATATATTCATCAGGTTAATATTATTGCCGCGCATTGCCCCGTAACGGTGATTGAGGCCGGTCTCTGGCGCAGGTATAGTACAGTCCTCAGATGCAGCCGGAGGATGTCCATGAACCCTGACGACAAATCATTTTTTCTTGACGCCATGGAAGATGTCCAGCCCCTGAAGCGCTGCGCGGATATTCACTGGCAGCCCAGCCGCAATACGCGGACGCGCGAGGAGGTGGATAGCGAACAGCTGGATAACTTCCTGACGCTGGATTTTCTTGACATGCTTCCCCTGGAAGAACCGCTGGCGTTCCAGCGCGAAGGGGTACAGCAGGGCGTTATCGATAAGCTGCGCTCGGGGAAATATGCCCGCCAGGCCAGCTTAAACCTCCTGCGCCAGCCCGCCGAACGCTGCCGTCAGATGCTCTATTCTTTTATTCGCCAGGCCGGACGCGACGGGTTACGCAATCTGATCATCATTCACGGGAAAGGGCGCGAGCAGAACTCGCATCCCAACGTGGTGCGCAGCTATCTGGCGCGCTGGTTAACCGAGTTCGAGGAAGTGCAGGCCTTCTGCGTGGCGCTGCCGCATCACGGCGGCAGCGGGGCATGTTATGTTTCACTGCGAAAATCAGATGAGGCAAAACGGGATAACTGGGAGCGGCACGCCAAGCGCAGCCGCTAGCGGGCGATCTCCTCGCCCGCCGGTGACTCAGAACGTTTCCCAGTTGCTGTCGGTGGAGGCGGTTGTCGTTGCCGGGCGCAGCAGCTGTGGCGTTTTCAGACTGGCGGGGCGCGGGGCGACCGCTTTTTCTTTGCCGTTCAGACGAAACGCGGCTACCGCCTGGCGCAGCTGCTCGGACTGATCTTCCAGTGCCGCAGCCGCCGTGGCGGACTCCTGCACCAGCGCGGCGTTTTGCTGCGTCACGCTGTCCATCTGCGAAACGGCCAGGCTCACCTGCTCAATACCGCGGCTCTGCTCGTCAGAGGCAGATGAAATCTCACCCATGATATCGGTCACGCGGGTGACGGCGGCGACAATTTCCTTCATGGTGGTGCCAGCCTCGCTGACCTGCTCAGAACCGGTATTCACCCGGCTGACGGAGTTCTCGATAAGCCCTTTGATCTCTTTCGCCGCCTGCGCGCTGCGGCTCGCCAGCGTACGGACTTCACCTGCAACAACCGCAAAACCACGGCCCTGTTCCCCGGCGCGTGCCGCTTCCACCGCGGCGTTAAGCGCCAGAATGTTGGTCTGGAACGCGATGCTGTCGATCACGCCGGTAATATGCGCAATTTGCTGCGAACTGTCGGCGATTTCGTTCATGGTGCGAACCACGTTATCCACGACGTGACCGCCGCGCGCGGCCGTTTCAGAGGCGTTTTTCGCCAGCAGCGTGGCCTGACGGGCGTTATCGGAGTTCTGCTTAACCGTCGCGGTCAGCTCTTCCATGCTGGCGGCGGTCTCTTCGAGCGAGGCGGCCTGCTGCTCGGTGCGGGCGGAAAGATCGTTGCTCCCTGCGGCAATTTCGCCTGCGCCGGTGTAGATGGAATCCGTACTTCCCCGTACGGCGCTGACGGTGGTCACCAGCGACTGTTGCATCTCATGCAGGCCCGCGGCCAGCTGGCCCATCTCATTGCGACCGGAGATAGCGATCTCCTGCGTCAGGTCGCCCCCTGCAATGGCGCGAATATGGTTCATAATGGAGTGGAGGGGTTTTAACAGCAGGTGCTGTAAACCCTGCCAGATGACCACCAGAACCGCGATAACGGCCAGCAGAATAGCCGCCAGCGTCCACTGCATCTGCGTGAAGCTGCTCTGGTTCTCTTCGGTTGCGGCCTTCAGCAGGGTGTTGTTTTCGGCGCGCCAGCGGTTATAGACCGCCTCCATCTCGTCCTGCGCCTGCTGGGCGTCCAGATCGCCATAGGCCTGGTAGTTGTCGGCACGCAGATACTCAATCGATAGGCGCATCACTTCGTGCATCTGGTTCCAGGACTTCTGCATCTCGTCGGTTAATGCTGCCTCCTGGCCGTTAACCTGCGGCAGCTTCTGCCACTCTTTGTTATAGGCTTCGGCTTTTGCCAGCGAGTCGGCTGCGGTGCCAAGCAGTTTATTGATCGCCGCAAGGGAAGCCGGATCGCGCTGGTTTTTCAGGTAGCGGATCGCCACGCGGGTGACGGTGACGCGTGTTTTCACCAGCGTGTTCACGCTGTCGCTCAGGCTTTCCTGCTGGGCATTGAGCACGCCGGAATTCTGGAAGTTATGGCGATCGTTGCTGACGGCAGAGTAGAACAACCCTCCCGTGACAACTTGCAGCAGACAGAATATGGTGAGGGCAAAGATAATACCGGTAATCACGTGCAAATTTTTCAGCATAGCGGTCGTCCGTTAGAAAGGATGCAGAGGTACACCAATACTATCGTCGTATAGAATTTAAACTTTAATTTAACTCGCGCTTAACTAAGGGCTCCGGTGAGGAACCTGTTGTAAATCCGGATCATTTTTATGAGGAAGGTTAACATGAGCAGCATTGATAAAAGCGGGACGTACGCGCTCGGGACGCGGACGGTAAAACGACTGGGCTACGGTGCGATGCAGCTCGCCGGGCCGGGCGTCTTTGGTCCACCGAAGGATAAGCAGGCCGCGCTGGACGTGCTGCGCGAAGCGGTGGCGGCGGGGGTGAACCACATTGATACCAGTGATTTTTATGGTCCTCATGTCACTAACCAGCTGATCCGCGAGGCGCTTCACCCTTATCGGGACGATCTAACGCTCGTCACCAAGATTGGCGCCCGTCGCAACGACAAAGGTGCCTGGCTGCCGGCCTTTTCCGCGCAGGAACTGACCCAGGCGGTGCATGACAACCTGCGTAATCTGCAGCTGGACGTGCTGGACGTGGTGAATCTCAGAATCATGTTTAGCGCGCACGGGCCGGCGGAAGGGTCAATTGCTGAACCGCTCTCCACCCTGGCCGAATTACAGCAGCAGGGTCTGGTGCGTCATATTGGCCTGAGCAACGTCACGGCCACCCAGGTTGCGGAAGCCCAGAAAATGGTTCCGGTGGTGTGCGTGCAGAACATGTACAACATTGTGAACCGGGGTGACGACGCGCTGGTGGATCTGCTGGCGCAGCAGAGGATCGCGTATGTACCGTTCTTCCCATTGGGAGGCTTTACGCCACTGCAATCTTCCGGGCTGAAGGCCGTCGCGGATTCACTGGGCGCCACGCCAATGCAGGTTGCGCTGGCATGGCTGCTGCAACGTTCCCTGAATATTCTGCTGATTCCTGGCACCTCTTCCGTGGCGCATCTGCGGCAAAACCTCGCGGCGGGGGAGCTGCGTTTGCCGCCTGAAGCACTGGAAACGCTGAATTCGCTGAGGGATTAAAAGTGACACGCGCAAAGCCTGGAGGGTGCTTCCGGCTTTGCGCGCTTAGGCTCCTGTCTGACTTTTCTGCCTGTGAAGCGCTAACGCTTCCGCCACAATCTCCTGCTTGCTCTTACGCGTCTCAAAGGCGGTGGTTCTGATGTACTCCATCAGATCGGAATCGATGCGGGCGCTCAACATCCTGAGATCGGCCTCCTTTGCCAGACCGCGTGCAACACGCTTGTCTGGATAGTCACGGGCTGGCATTGAAAATATTCTCCAGTAAGTCTTGTTAATTCGTTCGGTAAAATATGCTTTTATCTGACTTAAAAGTCAATGTGTAGTTATTGCATAGTGATGTTATTTTTTATAAGTCATAAACCAGATGACTTTTATATGACTTCTGCTGTCAGGCCTGTTAACGGCGGGCAACGTTGCTAAATTAAAACCGCTCAAACTTCAACGCGTTTGGGTTCGCCTTTGGAAATGACCTTGATCCTTGTTCATAATCCGTAATACTGTATTTATATACAGTATCTGGCGAGAAAGGTATTATGGACACTCTCTTTTCTTATCACCCAAAACAAGACATTGAATTACCTTTTTTTTTAGAACGCGTGGCCTGTGGTTTTCCCAGCCCGGCGCAGGATTATGTGGAGGATCGTCTCGATCTTAACCGGCTGGCAGTCAGACACCCCAGTGCGACCTATTTTATCAAGGTGAGTGGAGACTCCATGATTGGAGCGGGGATCGGCGACGGCGATCTGCTGGTGGTCGATCGTTCGTTAAATGCCGAACACGGGGATATCGTCGTGGCGTCGGTCGCCGGTGAGTTTACGGTGAAAGAGCTACAGACCCGCCCGGTTCTGAGACTTCTGCCGCATAATGCCCGCTATCAGCCGATTACTTTTCGGTCCGAAGAGGAGCTGCAGATCTTCGGCGTCGTCACCCACACGCTCAAAACGCATAAACATGTTCGCGCTGGTTGATGTGAATAGCTTTTACGCCTCCTGCGAGCGGGTATTCCGCCCCGATCTGCAGGGGAAACCCATCGTGGTGGTGTCCAATAACGACGGCTGCATTATTTCGCTGTCGCGGGAGGCAAAGCAGTTCGGCATAAAAATGGGTGAGCCGTATTTTAAATTCAAAGAAAAGCTATATCCGTCAAAAGTTTACGTCTTTAGCTCGAACTATGCGCTGTATGCCGATCTCAGCAGTCGGGTCATGCAGACGCTGACCGATCTCGCCCCGGCAATAGAGATTTACTCCATCGATGAAGCGTTCGTGAACGTTTCAGGGGTCAGCCACTGCCTGTCGCTGGAAGCGTTCGGTCACCAGATGCGCACAGAGGTCTTTAAAAATACGGGCCTAACCGTTGGCGTCGGTATTGCCCCGACCAAAACCCTTGCAAAGCTGGCCAACTATGCGGCGAAACGCTGGGCCAGCACGGGCGGCGTGGTCGATCTCTCAGGCCGCGAGCGGCAGCGTAAGCTGCTGGAAAAGGTTCCGGTAGAGGAGGTGTGGGGCGTAGGGCGGCGCATCACGAAAAAGCTCAACGCTATGGGCATTACCACGGCGCTGGAGCTGGCGGAAGCGTCGTCCTGGGTCATCCGCAAACATTTCAACGTGGTACTGGAGCGGACGGCCCGCGAGCTGCGCGGTGAGCCCTGTCTTGATCTGGAGGAGTTCACCCCCACCAAGCAGCAAATCATCTGTAGCCGTTCGTTTGGACACCGTATTACCCAATATGAAGAGATGCACCAGGCCATTTGCGCCTACGCGGAACGCGCTGCGGAAAAACTGCGCGGCGAGCATCAATACTGTTGTTTTATCAGCGTGTTTGTGCGCACCAGCCCGCACGCGGATAACGAAATTTATTACGGCAATCAGGCTTCCGTCACCCTGATGACGCCTACCAATGACTCACGGGATATCATCCGCGCCGCCACGGAGGCGCTGGGGCGTATATGGCTCGACGGCTATCGCTATATGAAAGCCGGGGTCATGCTTGCGGACTTTTTCAGCAGCGGCGTCGCCCAGCTTAACTTGTTTGACGATAATCGCCTGCGCGCCAACAGCGCGGCGCTGATGGAAACGATCGACAGCCTGAATCATTCCGGCAAAGGGAAGATATGGTTTGCCGGGCAGGGTATTGAGAAATCCTGGGCGATGAAGCGTGAGATGCTGTCACCGGCCTATACGACGCGGTACGCCGATTTGCCGGTGGCGAAGTAGAAGATGGTTGCGTTATTTCTTTTGCGTCAACCAGGTTGCCGCAGCCGTCAGCACGCCAATCCACGGCATTTGGCCCGCTCCGGCCAGGAAGTTATGGCGATCGATCTCGTTATTTTTACGGATATCGGCAAGGCGGGTAAGCGCCTCTTTTTCATCCGCGGCGCCAATCTCCTCAAACTGTTTTTCAAACCCCTGAGCGATGAGCTGAGCGGCCGCATCGGTGTTTGCGCTCTCGATCGCTATGAGGTTCGGGCCTTTTTGGAAAAAACGGTAATCCGGCATAAGTGCTCCAGAAAGAGGAGGATACGGTAAAAACACTCTATTCCTGGCGGTTAAAAAATGCACGTGATTTACGGCGGAAATAATCAATTTTTCTTTATTATTTCAGGCAGTAACTGCTCGATTACGCTGACGACCTTTCTGACGCGCTGCGGAATAAAGCGGGCGTCAGGGTAGACGGCATAGAGGAAGCGATCGGGTAACCGCCAGTCGGGCAGCACCGGTACCAGCGTGCCCGCCTGCAGCGCCCTGGCCACGAGCGGTCGCTGCATGCCGCCGATACCCATGCCGGATTCCAGCGCCTGCAGCAGCGCGTCGCTGGTGTTGGCTCGGAAAACGGTATTCACGTTGATCTCGACCGTTTCCTCGTCGGACATCAGGCGCAGGGGGGCATCCAGCGGAATACCGCTGAACCGTACGTGTGGCAGCGTCGCCAGCTCGCTGACGGCGTGTACCACCTGAAAACCGGGAGCGGCAAACAGCGCGGCTTCAATACGCGCCAGCACGCGAGCCGCGTGCGCCTGCGGAGGCTCACTGCCCAGCCGTATCGCGACATCCACGCCCTCCGTCACCAGATCGGCAAGGCGGTCATCCAGGGAAATCATCAGCTGCAGTTCGGGATGCAGGCGCTGTAGCGCCAGCAGATGCGGCAAAAAAATCTGCCCCAGGCCGCTCGGCAACTGGACATGGACGCGTCCCTGAACGCGATGGTCGGCAGGATGTAAACGCCTTTCCGCTTCCCCCATGGCGTCCAGCACAAGCTGCATATCACGCCGGTAACGTTCACCCTGTTCGGTCAGCTTCATCGTACGCGTCGTACGGTGCAGCAGCACCACGCCAAGCTCATCCTCAAGTGCCGCGATCTGTTGACTGACGGCGGACTGCTTAATCCCGGTCTGCCGGGCGGCCGCCGAAAACGAGCCCGCTTCAGCGACGCGTAGAAAGGTAGAAATGGCGGTGAGCTTATTATTCATTTAATGATTCTGCTTATAAGTGCCATCGGTTTCAGGGGATATCTCCAGAAAAAATAATAGATCACACTGCGTCTGTCACCCTTTGCGGAGAAACACCATGAATAAGATGCAGCAGCACAACGTCGCCCTGGTCGCGGGGGCCAGCGGCATTGTCGGCAGACAGCTGGTCAACACGCTCCTGCACCATCAGTGGGAAGTGATCGGCCTCAGTCGCCGCGAGGTAACCCATCCGGACGGCATTCCCATGGTGAACGTTGATTTACTGGATGCGCAGGACACCGCAAGGGCGCTGCACGCCCTGAACGGTATTACCCACATCTTTTACAGCGCCTGGGCGAACGCGGCGAACTGGACGGACATGGTTGAGCCGAACGTCACCATGCTGCGCAATCTGGTCAGCACCCTCGAAAAAACGGCACCTTTGCAGACGGTCAGCCTGATGCAGGGGTACAAAGTCTATGGTGCGCATCTGGGGCCGTTTAAAACCCCGGCGCGGGAAAGCGATCCCGGCGTGCCGGGTGCCGAATTTAACGCCGCGCAGCTCGCGTGGCTCAGCCAGTTTCAGCGGGGGAAAGACTGGCACTGGAATGCCATCAGGCCGGGCGTGGTGGGGAGCCCGGTACCGGGCAATGCCATGAACCTTGCGCTGAGCATCGCCCTGTACGCCTCCCTGTGCAGGGCGCAGGGTTTACCGCTGCGTTTTCCCGGTTCGGAACAGGCCTGGCACAGCATCGTTGACCATACCGACGCCGGGCTGCTGGCCGAGGCCACGCTGTGGGCCGCCGCGTCACCTGCGGCACAGAATCAGGCGTTCAACGTAAACAATGGCGATATCTGGCGCTGGAGCGAGCTGTGGCCGCGTATTGCGCGCTGGTTTGAACTGGACTCTGCGCCGCCGGTGAGGCTGTCATTTCATCAGCTGTTTAACGACTATCGCGGCGTATGGCGCGAGCTTGCCGAAGAGGGGCTGGCGGAAGCGGATATTTTGCAGCTGAGCGACGGCCATTTTGCCGATTTTGTCTTTGGCTGGAATTACGACATGTTTGGTGACGGGAGCAAGCTGCGCAGGGCGGGCTTTACGCAAATGCAGGCGACCGATGAGATGTTTTTCAGCCTGTTCGCGCAGATGAGAGCCGCGCGGATTATTCCCTGATGAGCCTGGGCGTCCTGGGGCAGCCCAGGACGCCGGGTGCTTACTCAACCGTTAACGCATTCACAACTTCGGCCACGCTTTTCACGCTGCGGATGTTCCCAATCCCCGTGCCGAGCGCGATATAGCCTTCATCGGTATTATCTTCCAGCATGCCCAGGCGCAGGCCCCGTAATCCTCCCATCGCCTTGCCCAGCGCGTCGTTGCTTGCGCCAGCTTTATCCATCGCCGCCAGTTTTTCCGCCAGCTTGCCGGGAAGAGCGCGGTAGTAATGGGGCACGGTGCGGAAAAGCAGCAAATCGAGACCGTTGGCGGCAACGATTTTCTCTTTGACCCCCTGCGGCACGCGGCTTTCTTCCGTGCTGATAAAGACCGACCCGGCAAACACGCCTTCCGCACCCAATGCATGGGCCGCTCTGGCGGAGCGACTGTCGGTAATGCCGCCCGCGGCCATCACCGGGATGTGCTTCACGGCATCGGCAATCAGCGGCACGATGGAAAAGGTGCCAAGCACCGTAGCGGGTAACGTCCCGCCCTCATCAAAACCGGTGGCGACGATAATGTCAGACCCCATTTCTTCTGCGAGGCGGGTGTTCTCAGGAGTTGGGTTGATATCGCGGTAGATAATGGCGATACCCGCCTCTTTTAACTCGCGGAACAGGGCGGGAATAATGCTGCCTTCCCCGTAGCCCGTATACACCACGGCCCTGACGCCTTCGTCTTTCACCACCTGAAGAATAGGCCCAGTCCAGACGTCATTAACGGCCGTGGGGATCAGGTTCACGCCAAACGGTTTCTCGGTCAGCCGTTTGGTTTTACGAATTTCTTCGCGCATTTTTTCGGCGGTCTCTTCCGGCGTGGAGACCGCGGTGTCGGCGGTTAAACCGGCATTGGGCCCCAGCACGCCGAGCCCTCCGGCATTGCTGACCGCAGCAACTAAACGGGCATCCGTGAGCCAGGATAACGGCCCCTGAATAACAGGTTTTTCGATGCCCAGGATCTGACAAATACGGTTATTTTTCATAGCAGACTCTCCCTCACGTTTGAATGGGGAAGAGTGTAGGGCGGAGGATTGTTAGGAAAAATAGCCAAAAAGATTCATCACTGTTATAAAATTAATAACAATCATATTATTCTGCTCGCGGCAAAAGCATTCCTTATGCAAATAAACCTCTTTGAAGCTCTTCGAATTTTTATTGAAATTGTCGAGTCAGGCAGTCTTAGCCAGGCGGCGGAGAATCTGCAGATCCATCGTCCGGCAGTCACCAAAGCGTTACAGCTTCTGGAGCAGCACAGCGGCACGCGGCTACTGCAGCGCACAACGCGTCGGATTAGCCTGACCCCGGATGGGGAAGCGTTTTATCGCCGGAGTAAACCCCTGCTGGCGCAGGCGGACGAATTGCTGGAGTCGTTTGGTACGGACCGGGCAATACACGGCCAGCTGCGTGTGGATATGCCGGTCTCTTTTGCCACGCTGCGGGTGATACCTAATCTGCCTGATTTTTATCGTCAGCATCCTGAGATCGACATCATTCTGAGCAGCTCTGACCGCCGTCGGGATATGCTGCGGGATGGCCTGGACTGCGTGCTGCGCGTGGGAGAGCTGGAGGACGGTGACTACATCGCGCGTAAAATCGGGAACATCAAAATCACGACCTGCGCCAGCCCGGCCTGGCTGGCAAAGCACGGTACGCCAGAAACGCCGGATGATTTACGCAAACATCAGGCCATCAACTGGATTAATAACCGCAGCAGACAAATTCATCCGTGGACGTTTACCACGCCAGAAGGCATCGCGGAAATTACCCTGCCCGGTAAGCTTGTCGTGGATAACTCCGAAGCCTACATCGCGGCAGGTCTGGCCGGACTGGGGTTAATGCAGGGGATGAATCTCTTTCTCCAGCCTTACATTGACCGCGGTCTTCTGGTTGAAGTCCTGCCGGACTATCGCTCGCCGGACCGCAAGCTGTCACTGCTCTATCCACACCGCCACCTCTCCCGCAAGGTGCGGGTCTTTACCGAGTGGCTGGAGACTCTGGTGTGAAAGCGGCCAGCTCGTGACACAGCGCGCCAATCTGTTCTACGGCGTTCAGCAGGCGGGGCGTGGGTTCGTTTGCGCAGTTCAGCCGCAGAAAGTGCGTTAACTCTGCGGCAGGTGAAAACAGGGGGCCAGGGCTGACGCCAATGCCCAGCGCCAGCGCGCGACGGTGCACCTCCAGCGCGTTGACCCGCTGAGGCAGTTCAACCCACAGCAGGAAACCGGCAGCGGGCACGTTAACGCTCGTTCCGGGGGGAAAGCTCGCCTTGACCTGCGCCACGACGGCGTGAACGCCCTCTGCGATCCGGCGCTTCAGCCGCCGCAGATGGCGATCGTAGTCGCCGCTCGCCAGAACCTCGCTCGTCGCCGCTTCCAGCAGCGGGGCGCCAGCCCATTCTCCGGCCATGCGGGCCTGTAAGACCTGCGGGGAGTAGCGTCCGGCGGCGATCCAGCCGATTCGCCATCCGGGCGCAAGCGTTTTGGACAGGGAACTGCAGTAAATCACATTCCCGCTCTGGTCGAACGCCTTGCAGGCCGGAGGGCGTTGCCCCTCGCCGACCAGGTCACCGTAAACATCGTCCTCAATCAAAGGAATTTCAGCCTCTTCAAGCAGGGCAACCAGTTCCTGCTTGCGCGCGACGGGCATGCTGGCACCCAAAGGGTTTTGCACGGTGGGCGAGGCCAGAACGGCCACAGGGCGGTGGCGGCGAATGGCGTCCGCCAGCGGTTCCAGCAGCAGGCCTTCCACAGGGTCGGTGGGGATCGCTAAAGCCTTCAGGCCTAAATCTTCCAGCAGCAGGAGCGTGCCAAAGTAGGCGGGCTGCTCAATCGCCACGACATCGCCCGGCTGGCACACGGCCCGAAGGGCCAGGCGCAGCGCCTGCGTCGCGCCTGCGGTAATAATGAGATCGTCCGCGCCGAACCGGGCTCCCCACTGGGCAGAACGCGCGGCAATCCTGCTTCGCAAATCCCGCCTTCCCGGAGGCAGGCTGTAGCTCTGTCCATGCGCGTCCAGGCGACGGCCCGCAGAGTGCAACGCCCGCTGCAGGGCATCTCCCGGCAGCCACGCGGGATCGGGCAGGGCGGCGCCCAGCGGGATCAGCCGGGCTTCTGCACTGCTGAACAGCGACCGGGCCACGGCGGACATTGTGACGGGGACCGGGCCCGGCGTGGAACGCGCGGGCTCCGCGCGCGCAGGCTGGCTGGTCTGGCGGATGTAATAGCCTGAACGCGGGCGCGCAACGATCAGCCCTTCAGCCTCAAGGCAGCGAAGGGCCTCCAGCGCCGTCGGAAGGCTAACGCGCTCGCGTTCGGCCAGTTTGCGCGCGGAGATCATCCTGTCACCGGCGCGTAGCGCGCCGGACGTAATGGTAAGACGCAGCATATCCGCAATACGGCGATAGTGAGGAGAGGACTGGGACGGGGCAGACATGGGTAACTGTTCAGGCTAATTTTCGATAAAACTGACTATACAGCCATTGATGCGCGCCATCTATAGTGTCCGGCATGTTCAGGACAAGGAGGCATTATGCAAAGCGATAACTTCAACATTTCCACCTATTTCAACCGCATAAACTACACCGGACCGGCGGGTGCCGATACGGCCACCCTGCATGCGCTGATGCGTCATCAGCTCTTTTCCGTTCCCTTTGAGAATCTGGACGTGCAGGCGGGCAAAGTTGTCTCGCTGGCGCCAGACGATATCGCCGATAAGGTGTTAACGCAGGGGCGCGGCGGCTACTGCTATGAGGTAAACGGGCTTTTTGCCATGGCGCTGGCGGCGTTAGGGATCCCTTACCGCTTCGTGGCGGCGCGCCCGATGTTCTACCCCGCACGGCGGCCGAAAACCCACATGGCGATCGTCGCTGAGGTAGATAGCCGACAGTGGCTTTGCGACCTCGGGTTCGGCAGCTACGGCATTCGTGCGCCGATGGCGCTGGACACGCTTGATGTGGATATCACGCAGGATTTCGACACGTTTCGGCTAAGCCGCGGCGCGGAGGGTGAGTATCTGCTTGAGGCGAAGGTTGAGGGAGAGTGGGCCCGGCAGTACGGCTTTGATCTCACCCCTCAGGAATGGATTGACTTCGTTCCGGCCAACTACCTTAACTCCACGCACCCGGATGCCATCTTTGTGCAGAAGCGGGTAGTGGTGCAGCACAGCCCGGAGGGACGCCAGATTTTACTGGGCGATATGCTGAAAACCATCACGGCGAACGGCACTGAAACGCGGCAGCTGGCGGAGGATGAAATCCGCCATGTCCTGAAGGACCGTTTTGCGCTGACCGCCGCGTAATCTATCGGGGAACGAGGGGGGCCTCAGCGCAGTCCGTCTTCTGCGGCTTTACGCTGAGTTCCCCACTGTAACAGCAGGCTAAACGACGCGGGTAATACGGTCAGCGTCACCAGCGTCGCGACCAGCAGCCCGCCGATAATCGCATAGGCCATTGGCCCCCAGAAGACCTGATGAGAGATCGGGATCATGCCCAGAATGGCGGCGCAGGCGGTCAGGCAGATGGGTCTGGCCCGGTGCTCCGCGGCCGCCATAATTGCGGCATCGTTTGCCATCCCCTGAGCAAGATTGCTGTCAACCTCGCTAATCAGTATCACCGCGTTGCGCACGATCATTCCCGCCAGAGCGATGACGCCCAGCAGCGCGACAAACCCCATCGGCGTGCCGCCGGGCAGCATAGCCAGCACGATCCCCGGCAAGCCAAACGGGGCCATCAGGAGGGCCAGCAGCATCCGGGAATATCGCCGCAGCTGAAGCATCAGCAGCAACAGCATGATGACCAGCGTTACCGGAAGAACGGTAAAGACGGAGCTGTTCCCCTTGTCCGATTCGGCAACCGCGCCGCCTTCTTCAATGCTGTAACCTGCGGGCAGGCTCGCGCGCAGCTTGTCGACCGCCGGACGCAGCGCCGCGGATACCGCTTCAGCCTTCAGCCCCGGGGCAAGGTCCGTTTGCACCGTGATGAAGGGCACGCGCTGCCGACGCCAGACGACCGGATCGTCCACGCCCCAGACCGGCGTCGCAACGGCGCTGAGCGGAATTTTTTTACCGTCATTCCCCTGAATCGTGAGCGAGGAGAGGGTGGCGGTGCTGTGACGTGCATCGTCCGTGGCCCGCAGCACCACGTCGACAAGGCGGTCGTTATCCCTGATGGAGGTGACAACGCTGCCGGACCAGACGGTGTTCAGCGTGCGGGCGAGGCTTTCTGACGATATTCCCGCCGCTCTGGCCGCCGTCTGATTCACTTTAAGGGTGATGACCCTCTCCGGCTCTCCGGCCGTCTGGTTAACGTCGCGTGAGAACGGAGACCGGCCAATCGCGTCCGTGAGACGGTTCGCCAACACCCGAACCTGCAGATAATCTGGCCCGCTCACCCGGTATTTGATGGGCCAGCCGACGGGCGGCCCCAGCTCAAGGGGCGACACGCGCGTGATGATGTCGCTAAACTGCGTCGCCAGGATCCTGTTGAGCCGAGCATGCAGACGATCCCGCGCCTCAAGATCCTTAGCCACCACGACCATCTGGGCGATGTTTTCATTTTCCAGCAGCACGTCCATCGGCAGGTAAAAACGGATGGCTCCCGACCCGACGTACGTCGAATAGCGATCGATGTTGCCGTTGCCTGCCAGCGCCTTTTCCAGCTTTTCCACCTCTCTTAACGTTTCCGGCTGCGACGCGTTGGCCGGAAGCGTCAGGCTGACCAGCAGCTCTGGCCGGTCCGAAGCGGGGAAAAACTCGCCCTGCATAAACGTCGTGCCGTACGCTGACAGCCCCAGCGCGGCAAGCGCAATCAGCACGGTAGCGAGCCGGTGGCGCAGTGCCAGGCGTAAAAGCCGTCCGTACCCGCGCGCGATCCTGCCGGGGCCTGCCGCGTGATGTCTGACTTTTTCCGGCAGCAGCCACGTGCCCGTCAGCGGGGAAAACAGGATCGCGACAGCCCAGGAGCAGAGCAGGGCAATGAGCACCACCGCAAACAGGGAAAAGCAGTATTCACCGGCGCTGGAGGCCGCAAAACCAACGGGAATAAAGCCGGCAATCATCACCAGAGTACCGGTGAGCATCGGGAAGGCCGTCGTTTTGAACGCATGCGTGGCCGCGTGCCGACGGGAATCCCCCGCTTCCAGCCGGGAGACCATCGTTTCGACGGCGATCATGGCGTCATCCACCAGCAGGCCCAGGGCAATGATCAGCGCCCCTAGCGAGATACGCTGAAGGCCAATACCGGCGAGCATCATGCCGGCAAACGTCATGGCGAGCACCAGCGGAATGGCCGTCGCCACCACCAGTCCGGCCCGTAACCCCAGCGAGACAAATGAAACCGCCAGCACGATAACAACGGCTTCGATAAGCACCCGGATAAACCCGCTTACCGCGTCACTGACCACCGCTGACTGATCGGCAACTTTCACCATCTCGATACCGTACGGCAGCCCGGCGCTGAGGGCCGCCATTCTGGCATTCAGCGCAGCGCCGAAACGCAGCATGTTGCCCGTTGGCGCCATCGACACCGCCAGCCCGATAGCCGGTTTGCCGTTCACCCGGTAGGCCGGGGCCGGTGGCTCGGCGATTTCCCGGGTGACGGTGGCAATGTCGGTCAGCGGAATATAGCGATTGTTCACGTGCAGCGTGACGGCGCGTAAGCTCTCCTCGGTCGTGAGCGCTCCGCTGACCTTGATCGCCATGTTCTCTTTTTCGGTACGCATCGTTCCTGCCGGGACAACCGCATTTTGCGCCCGGAGGGCGTCGGCAACCGCCTGAATATCGAGCCCCATGCCGGCCAGGCGTGCCGGAGAAAAGGCGAGAACCCACTGCTCCTGCTGTTCGCCCAGCAGGGTGGTTTTGCCTATATCCGGCAGGGACATCAGCTCTCGACTAATTGTTTCTGCGCGATCCCGCACCTCCCGCAGGGTAAAACCTTCGGGAATAAAGGCGTAAATTGTGCCGAACGTGTCGTCAAACTCGTCGTCCACGGCAGGACCCTGCACCCCTTCGGGCAGGGACGGCGCGATGTCCTGCATTTTTTTGCGAACCTGATACCAGATATCCGGCACGCGTTGCGGGGGCGTATCGTCACGGAGGTTGACGTGGATAACGGTGCGTCCGGCCCGGGTTTCACTTTCGAGATAGTCCAGCCAGGGCGTTTCCTGCAGCTTTTTTTCAAGCGTATCGGTCAGCAGGCGGGTGGTATCCGCCACGGAGGCTCCCGGCCACTGCGCGGAGACGACGGCCGTTTTAATGGTAAAAGCCGGATCTTCGTTACGCGGCAGCTTCTCATAGCAGAACACGCCCATCGCAATCACCAGCAGCATGAAAAAGCTGACCATCTGCTGGTTCTTCAGCGCCCAGGCGGAGAGGTTAAATTTGGCTTCCGGTCCTGTGTTCATGGCTGAACCTCTCCGGCAACCACCGGCTCGCCGGATCGTAATGTGCTCACGCCCGCCGTAATCACCCTGTCGCCCGGCTCAAGGCCGGAGGCAATAATGACGGAGGAGGCCGTATAGCTCGCGGGCACCACCGCGCGCAGCTGCGCCCGCGACTGCGGGGTAATCACAAAAACGGCCGGTTTGTCGCCGATGCGGGTCAGCGCCGAGGCGGGAAGGGTGTAGCCGCGCGGGGCAGACGATGGCAACGTGACGGTTACGCTGGCGCCCAGCGCCATGGCCGCCGGCGGGTTTTGCAGGGTGGCCCTGACGCGCCAGGTGCGGGTCTGAGGATCGGCCTGCGGGGTGATATCCCGCAGCGCGGCAGACGCCTGCACCGACGGGTCGCTGAGGAGGGAAACCCGCAACTCCGCCTTATCCAGAGGCGGGATCGCATCCGGAGTGGCAATATCAAACGCCACGTCGCGGGCTTCACCCGTTGCCAGCGTCAGCACGGACTGACCGTCGCTGACAACCTGCCCCGCAGAAGCGTTCACGGCGGTGATGACGCCCGCCTGCGGCGCGATCAGGCGCGTCCAGCCGAGGCTTTCGCGGGCATTTCGCCACGCGGCCTCGCTGCTTTTTAAGCGCGCGCGGGCGACAAGCCAGTCCGCACGGGCGCTGTCGAGCTGCGTGCGGGCAATCGCGCCCGTTGGCATGAGCTTTTGCATTCGACTGACGTTAAGCGCGGCGACCTGCGCCGAGGCTTTAGCACCTTCATAGTCGGCCGCCGCGCCGTCGAGCTGGTTTTGCCCGGTCGTGTTGTCAAGCGTGGCCAGCAGCTGTCCGGCAGTGACCCGGTCGCCAATATCAACGCTGCGCGTCAGTATCCGGCCCCCGGTCCGAAAGCTCAGGATCGTTTCATCGCGGGCATGGATCTCACCGGTTCTTTCCAGCGCGGGAAGGGTTTGGGCGGTGCCAACGACGACGTAGCGTACCGCTCGCGCCGGGTCGGGCTTATTTTCGTGTTTATCACCGCAGCCGGTCAGCGGAAAAATCGCCAGCGCAAGCAGGGCCAGGGGAAGAAAATGCAGCCAGGAAAGGGTGCGCGCCACGCCGTACAAATGATGCAGGCAGTGGCGGAGGGAGAGAAAAATTTCGTCTGACATAACGCCGCTCCATAAAGGGAATGGCGTTATTAAATGCGCGCTACGTCGAGAAAGATTCGATGTTCTGTCAAGGCTTTATCAAGAGTGAAGATTTTCATTACCGGACGGGTGCCAGGGCAATAAAATGCGCACGGCGAGGCCGCCGGTTTCCGGTAATGACGCGCTAATCTCACCCCCATGCGCCTCGCAAATCGCCCGGGCGATGGATAAACCGAGGCCGCTGCCGCCGGAATGCCGCGCGCGGGACTGCTCCTCGCGGCTAAAGCGTTTAAACATTTCCGGTAAAAACTGGGGCGAGACGCCCGGCCCGTCATCGGTAAATTCGAGGGTGTAGCGCCCGCTGGCGTAGTGCAGCGCCACCTCGAGGTGGCCGCCCTCGCGTCCGTAACGTAGCGCATTTTCCATGAGGATGGTAACGACCTGTCCAAGACGGAACGCATCGCCTCTGAAGGGGCTGGTGCGCGGGTTGCGAAGCGTTATCCGGAAATGATGCGCGTCAGCCTGGGGCATGATCCAGGCAGCCCGCTCCTGAATCAGCTCATCCAGACAAAACGGCTGGTCCTCCAGCACGAGGTTGCCCGCGTCGGCGAGCGAGAGAAGGTGAAGCTCATCGGTGAGGCGGTTGAGGTGCTGGAGCTGTTTCATCACCATGCCGAGCTGCGCCGGGCTGGCGTCAAACACGCCGTCTAACATGCCCTGCAGACGCCCGATGGCGGCCGTCAGGGGCGAGCGCAGCTCGTGCGCCATCGCAACGTGCGAGGCGCGGAGCTCTTTTTCATAGCGGGCGAGCTGTCCCGTCATGGAGTTAAAGTCGGTCGCAAAGCTGACCATTTCAGCCGGCGCATCCTTGATAAGTTCCGCCTGGCGGCCAAACTGCCCGTCGGCAACATCCTTTGCCGCATCGCGAAGGCGGCTGAACTGCAGCGCCAGCGGCCGGGCGTGTTTGAGCCCCATCACCACGATAAACGGGATCATCACCAGCACCAGCAGGGCCACCGTGGCCCAGTCGGCTGAGGCGATAGACGGCGTGGAATAGCTCAGGCCCCACCAGGTGTCCACAATCGAGTGGAAGCGGGCCGGATTGGCCTGCGGGTTCTGGCTGAGCGTCAGAAACTCCTGCCGGACCGCCGCTGGCATTTTGCCCATTATCCAGTAGTTCTGTACCGCATAGCGCAGCCACATGCAGGTGGCAATGACGATCACGCTGCCGATAGCCAGCGCCAGGATGCGCGCGCAAATCCAGCGCCACAGAGAGGAGTGCTGATTTTTAATCATGGCTGTCTGAACCTGTAACCCACGCCGCGAACGTTGATCAGCACGCCGGAGATCCCCGCCGCTTCCAGTTTTTTACGCAGGTTATAAATATGGGTGTCCACCACGCGCTCCAGCGCCTCGCTTTCCGGCAGACAGTGCTCCAGTAAATACTGGCGGGAGAACGGGTGCGCCGGAGAACGCAGCAGCGTTGCCAGAAGCGAGAATTCCGTTGGCGTAAGATCGAGCATCACGGGCGCATCGCCGCCGTTATCCACGCTCGCCACAATGGCGGCCACGTCCACCTCGAGCGTTTGCCAGCGAAGGATCGCTTCGTCCGTCTCTTTTTTACTGCTGCGCCGCAGCACCGCCTGCACCCGAGCCACCACTTCGCCCGGATGATAAGGCTTCACAACGTAATCATCGGCACCGTACCGCAGGGCACCAATACGGTCGGGCGTATCCCCCATGGCCGTGACCATGATCACCGGCACATCGCTTTTACGACGCAGGCCAGCCAGCACCTCGGTGCCGTTAAGCCCCGGCAGCATCACGTCCAGCAGGATGAGGTCGGGCTTCCACCGCTGCGCCATATCCAGCCCGGAATGACCGTCTCCGGTAATGGTCACGTCGTAATTTTCCCGCCGTAAATAGGCTTCGAGCACGCCGGCCGCATCGGCGTCATCTTCAATAATCAGCACTCTTCTGGACAACATCCGTTCACCTTGACCATTTCTTAACACTATCCCGACGATTCATTGATTCAGCCAAATCATACTGCGCCCACATTGTGTGGCCGCCCCCGTATCAGGAGGCGCCAGCGTCCGTATGGAGAGCAGTATGATAGCGATAAAAAAAGTCCTGTATATGTCCGTCCCGCTTCTGATGGCCGTGGCTTCCGGCGCGCAGGCGGATGATGGCACCGCGTCCGATTCCTTAACCGTCGGGCTGGGGGGACAGTATGCCCCACGTTACTCAGGCTCAGACAAGCAGGTGTGGCAGGTGGTTCCGGTGCTGCAGGGTCGTAAAGGCGCTTTCTTTATTGATGCGCAAAAAGGGGTGGGATATGACCTGCAAAACGACAGCGGCTGGTATTTCGAACACACGCTGGGCTACGACTTCGGAAGGGATGATAAAAATTCTGGCTGGCGTGAGGGCGCAAACAATCTGAAAGGGATGGGAGACATTGATGCCACCCTGAATACCGGCCTTGCCGTCGGCTGGCAGGCCGCGCCATGGCTGAGTATGGAAGGCAAAGCGACGCTGCCGTTAACGGACAGCCAGGGGGCAAGCTATCAGGCTTCCGTTACGCTAATTCCGGTACAAAATAAACAGGACACGGTCGCCTTTCAGTCTGCGGCCCTGTTTGGCGACAGCCGTTATCTGAATACCTGGTATGGGGTCAGCGAGCAGCAGAGCCGCCGCACCGGCTATCGCCGCTATGCTGCGACGGGTGGATTCTATGGCGTCGACACCAGCCTGACCTGGAGCCATCAGTTCGATGCCCACTGGGGGACAGTCCTGAGCGCGGACTATACCTGGCTTGGCGCTCGTGCGAATAACAGCCCGATCGTGATGCGGCGCAATGAGGGGGCTGCAACCGCCGCTATCACCTGGACATTTTAACGAGGGAAAGGGTCAGGCAAAGAGTCCCTTAATAAGCATCCAGAAAAGTGAGAGCACGCAGAGGAGTTGTACCGTTCGCAATGACCACAGCTGAAAACGCCATTGATATCGCTCCCGGGCATCGGCTTCTGCGATCGGGCCAGCGGCATCAGCAGCGTTTTTCCCTGGGCGGCGCAGAAAATCATGGCACAGCCAGACCAGAAGTATGAGGCAAAGTATTCTCGTGAAAAGTAAACCGTAGGCGGTATAAAACATATCCCAGTAGCAGCGGAGGGTGTCCATGGCCTTTATCCTTTCCTGAGCCGCCCATACGGCAGGTATGGGCGGTGAAAGATTATTTCTTCTTATCCATCATCGCTTTTAAATCGGCAAACGGGTTAAACGTGGCGACGCCTACGTCTTTTTGCGCGTCTTCCCCGGCGACCACGGTGGTGCCGTACTGATCCGCTTCGGTGTATTTCGAATGTTCGTGGTCGTGGCAAAACAGGCACAACAGCTCCCAGTTGCTGCCATCTTCCGGGTTGTTGGTATGGTCGTGATCGATATGATGAACCGTGAGTTCACGCAGATTGGAATAGACAAACTCGCGCGAGCAGCGTCCGCAGACCCAGGGATAGATTTTTAATGCTTTTTCGCGATAGCCGCTTTCCAGCCGCGCGTAGTTTTTGGGGATCAAAGCCATTGCCGGTTTTACCTGTGATAAAAATAGTGTGCCAATATAGCCCATCGGGTGCCGTAAAGGTAAACGCCATTGCTCCGTTAGAGTGAAAATGCGCCTTCAAGCGTAATCACACATTTTCCCCCTACGCGAACCACCGCCTTTCCTGACGAGGCATCGTATCCCGCGAACAGCACGCTTGCTCGCCCCATATCAACGCCCTGACTGACGTTAAGGTTAAGCGTCGTTTTATTGCGGTGCAACGCCAGCAGCGCCGTTGTAGCGGCGGTCGCGCTACCTGTTGCAGGATCTTCTGTCATGCGGGGAGTAAACATGCGGGCCTGCATATCGTGAGGTTCATCGGGATCCGTATCCAGGGTATAGGCATAGAGGGAAACCGCGCCATCCAGCGGTAACGTTGCGCGAAAACCCTGTAAATTCGGCACGCACCGACGAAGCGCCTCGCGAGAAGCCAGCTCGGCTATCAGGAAGGGCAGACCTACCGACGCGACAACAGGCATATGTACCGCGGTACGGATATCTTCTGCTTTCAGGGATAAGCAGGCAGCTACGCTTTCCGGGCTTACTTCAGAGCGGCAGGAGAGTGCCTCAGGCACCAGGAGTTCTGCGCCAGTCACGGTATCGTTGTCACGCAGCAGGCGTACTGGCACCAGACCGGCTATTTCCTCGAAGTGCAGCGTTTCAGGCAGGGGCTGATGATTCATCGCGGCGTGATAGGCCAGCACGTATGCAGTTCCAACATTCGGGTGCCCGGCGAAGGGGATCTCGCGCGAGGGCGTAAAAATTCGCACGCGTGCCGTACTGGAGGGATTGTCTGGCGGCAGAACGAACGTGGTTTCGCTGTAGCCAAATTCAACGGCGACCTGCTGCATTTGTGCTTTGCTCATACCCTCCGCATCGAGTACGACGGCGACAGGGTTACCCTGAAACGGGGTGTCAGTAAAAACATCCGCAACAACATAGCGTCTCTTCATTTTCTGTCCGGTGTAAAAATCCTGACATAGAGTAGTAACGTTAAATCAAACCGATAACCAGCCGTTTTTTACCTGACGGACCTGAAAAAAATTCAATCAATTTATTTGAATTATTCCGTTAAATAAACGGCATTTATTCTTACCGGGTAATGCGTAAAGTGTATAGAACGCAAAGCATTATCAGGACACATGGTTATGAAAAAGATCGGGTTTTTATCCTTTGGTCACTGGACGCCTTCACCGCAGTCCGGCACGCGCTCGGCGGCAGACACGCTGCTGCAGTCCATTGATTTAGCCGTGGCGGCTGAAGAGCTGGGGGCAGACGGCGCCTATTTCCGCGTGCACCACTTTGCCCGACAGCTGAGCTCGCCGTTCCCTCTGCTGGCGGCAATAGGCGCAAAAACGAAAACCATCGAAATCGGTACCGGCGTGATTGATATGCGCTATGAAAATCCGATGTACATGGCCGAGGATGCGGGCGCGGCGGATCTGATTTCCGGCGGTCGTTTGCAGCTTGGCATCAGCCGCGGTTCGCCGGAGCAGGTCATTGATGGCTGGCGTCATTTCGGCTATGTCCCGCAGGAAGGGGAAGACGAATCGGATATGGCGCGCCGTCATACCGAGGTGCTGCTTGAGGTGCTGCGCGGTGAAGGGTTTGCCAAACCCAATCCGCAGCCTATGTTCCCGAATCCGCCGGGGCTGCTGCGCCTGGAGCCGTATTCTGAAGGGCTGCGCGAGCGTATCTGGTGGGGTGCCGGTTCCAATGCGACGGCCGTATGGGCCGCAAAACTGGGAATGAACCTGCAAAGTTCAACCCTGAAGGACGATGAAACCGGCGAGCCGTTCCATATTCAGCAGGCAAAACAGATCCGCGCGTACCGTCAGGCCTGGAAAGAGGCAGGGCATACGCGCCAGCCGCGGGTGTCGGTCAGCCGCAGCATTTTTGCGCTAATGGACGACCGCGACCGGATGTATTTCGGTGCCAGCCGCAACGACAGCGATAGCGTGGGCTACCTTGATGAGAAAACGCGCGCCATCTTCGGGCGCAGCTATGCGGCGGAGCCGGACAAGCTGATTGAACAGCTGAAAAAGGACGACGCGATTGCCGAAGCCGATACGTTATTACTGACCGTGCCGAACCAGCTCGGTGTGGATTACAATGCGCATGTGATTGAATCCATTCTCAAACACGTCGCACCGGCAATGGGCTGGCGCGAGTAGTAGGCACACAGGGATAGCGCGTGGCGTGATTCTCAATCTGTAACTATCCGGGCGCTTATCGCGAAGACAGGAGGGGCAATACGTCCCTCCTGTCAGCGCTATTTATGGCTCATATCGCTCAGCAGCACGGCGATAGTTTGCCCGCCCGCCGTCTGTTCCAGACCGATCTTGACGATAATGGTCAGCGGGACTGAGAGCAGCATCCCAACGGGCCCGAGAAGCCAGCCCCAGAAAATCAGGGACAAAAAGACCACCAGCGTGGAGAGTCCCAGCCCCCGACCCATCATGCGTGGCTCAAGAATATTACCGAACACCAGGTTGATGACCAGATAGCCGGCCAGCAGGATCAGCGCGTCATAAAGCCCGCTGAAAACCAGCACCTGGAGGATAGGGGGGATCGCCGCCAGCACGGAGCCGATGTTGGGAATGTAGTTAAGCGCAAACGCCAGTAACCCCCAGACAAACGCAAAGCGAACGTCCAGCGCCAGAAGCATCCCCCAGACAACACCGCCCGTGACCAGGCTAATCGCCGTTTTCAGCACAAGATAGCGGGAGACGCTGTCCAGCGCGCGTTGAATCGCTCCCATTCCTTCAACCGGACGGACCATCATCTGCTGCAGCTTTGCCGGCAGCTGCGGCACCTCCAGCAGCATGAACACCACCGTTAAAAACAGCAGGAAAATGGAGGTCATGGCATTGGAAAGCTGCGCCAGCAGGCTGGTGACGATCGTCATGGCCGCATTGGGGTCGATATATTTCAGGAGTTCCTCAACCGAGACTTCGATGCCCGCGCGCTGCAGCCAGGGTTCCAGCTGCAGCAGCGGTATCGCCAGCGAAGAGCGGTACTTCGGCAGCGTTCGCGCCAGTTCATTGAGCGAGGTCCCCAGATACGCCACCAGCAAGACCATCGCCACAATGATGATGCTGATAAGCAGCGTAATCGCCAGCACGCGCGGGATGCGTAGCCGCGTCATGCGCTGCACCAGCGGGTTAAGGATCACCGCAACAAACAGGGCCAGAATAAAAGGCACAATAATGTCGGCGGCAAAACGAACGCCCGTCAGTATGATCACCAGCATGCCCAGCATGATGACAATTTTTAACCCGTTCAGGGTAATAATGGGTTTAGCCATGGTGACTCCGAATTTTTCTTTATATTTATAATAAAGGTGAAAGGCGTTGCAATAAACTAACCAAAATCAAACGGTATGGGTAAAGAATTGCAAAGACTTTGAGTAAAATCCTGGCTTATGGTACAAATCTGGTGTGTTTAACTACTGAGGACAATTTTCATCCGCAAAGACGAGAAGCAACAACGCGGATAATTGTAATTTTATGGACAATATGTTCAGGACGTACTCTTCAAACAATACCGCTGTCTACTCCACCTCCTTCTGCCTGCTTTCTGGTGAGCAACACTGGCGCACCGCACTATAGTCACGTCTTCTGCCTGAGCTGGCGCTAAGCGCTTAGCTATCTGATTTCAATTCGTATTTTTTTGGTTTGCTGCACGCAGCGAGCCACGATGGATTATATTCTCAAGCAGGAGAAAAACATGTTTTACTGGATCCTATTAGCGCTGGCTATCATCGCTGAAATTACCGGCACGCTGTCTATGAAATGGGCAAGCGTCAGCGATGGCAACACCGGTTTTATTTTGATGCTGGTGATGATTTCACTTTCTTATATTTTCCTCTCGTTTGCGGTGAAAAAAATTGCGCTGGGCGTCGCGTATGCACTGTGGGAAGGGATCGGTATTTTGTTGATTACGCTGTTCAGCGTGCTGATATTTGACGAAACATTAACAACAATGAAGGTCGCCGGATTAACGACGCTGGTCGCGGGTATTGTGCTGATTAAATCGGGTACCCGTAAACCTGGCAAACAGCAGAAGGAGCAGAACCATGCAACAGTTTGAGTGGGTTCATGCTGCCTGGCTGGGGCTCGCCATCGTGCTGGAGATCCTGGCGAACGTTCTGCTGAAATTCTCGGATGGTTTTCGCCGTAAACTCTACGGCCTGATGTCGATTGCCGCGGTTCTGGGGGCGTTCAGCGCGCTGTCTCAGGCGGTAAAAGGGATCGATCTTTCGGTGGCCTATGCGCTGTGGGGCGGTTTTGGTATCGCCGCTACCCTGGCCGCTGGCTGGGTACTCTTCGGCCAGCGCTTAAACAACAAGGGCTGGATGGGGCTCATCTTGCTGCTTGCCGGCATGATCATGATAAAACTCGCCTGACAGACCTCTCGCCATGATTTACAGGCAGCGAAATTCGCTGCCTGTATTACGCTTAGAAAAGCAAAACATGAAGAGGATGGCTGATGTATCGCACATTAAGCTGGCGCAATATTCCCAATGCGAGAACGTTGTTTGCCCTGGTCTTCATGGCGGGCATCGGCTTAATCATCTCCATCGTCGCACTGCTCTATCTATCCCTGCATCTTATCAGCACCAAAACCAACGAAATTGATGAACACCGCACGGCGCTTTCCGTGCAGGGGTCTATTCAGACATCGGTTAACCGCGTCTCCTCTCTGGTGCTTGATAACGCCGTCTGGGACGATGCGGTGCGGGAGGCCTACCGTCCCACGCTCGATACCGACTGGTTGTACAACACCTGGGGTACTGGCTTTAAAATCAATAACCTCTATGACGGCACCTTCGTGCTGGATGAGCATTTCAACGTCCTCTGGGGATCGTTTCAAAGCCGGCCCTTTAACGAAAAAAACCTCGACTTCTTTGGTAAAGGCCTCAAAGCGCTTATCGACCAGCACGGGCGCGAGCTTGCGGGCGAAAAAAATATCTATGCGGGGATCAGCCAGACGCGCAACGGCGTGGCCTTTGTCGGCATTGGGCTGATTCGCCCGATGGTCGGCAGCTTACAGGTCCACGACGGAACGCGCCGCTATCTGGTGATTACCCGCCATCTGAACGCCAGAATATTATCCGACCTGGGCGGCACCTTTCAGATCGATAACCTCCATTTTACCCCGGGCAAAATCAACGATCGCAGTATGCCGCTGCACAGTGCGGCAGGGGAGTTGGTCGGATATCTGAACTGGCAGGCGCGGCTCCCGGGCGCACAGGCCGCCCGGGCGGCATCGTCTGATATCAGGCAGATTGTGGTGCTGGTGTCGGGGCTGATTCTGCTCTTCATTCTGGTGAGCAGCGTGGGGCTGTACAAACTCGCGCGCGGCGAAAGCCAGGCGCGTCTGGTCGCAAGAACGGACTGGCTAAGCCATCTGCCGAACCGACGCGCGCTTATAGAAACGCTTGATCGGGTGCGTTTACGCGGCGATACCGACGTCAAAAGCGTGGTGTTTATCGATCTGGACGGTTTTAAAGATGTGAATGACATCTACGGCCACAGCGTGGGTGACGACCTCATCGTGGCGATAGCAAAAACGCTGAATGAACGCGTGCCGCCGGGCGGGATGCTGGCGCGCATGGGCGGGGATGAGTTTGCCATGACCATCGGTGGAGATGATGCAGAGGCGCAGGCTACCGCCTTTGCCGTTTCCGTGCTGGATTTTCTCACCACCCCGGTTCAGCTGGGGGAACGCACCATCCATATCGGTGCCAGCATCGGCATCGCCAGCGGAACCCTGACGGAATGCAACAGTTCCGAACTGTTTCGCCGTGCCGATATTGCCATGTATCACGCCAAAATGAGCGGGAAAGGGCGTATTACCCACTACGACGCGGAGCTGAACAGCGTCCGGGAACGCAAGCTGGCGATTGAAAATCAGATCCGCAGCGGTCTGGAGCGCGATGAGTTTGAGGTCTGGTATCAGCCGATCGTTGACGCCCGCAGTCAGACAATGAGCAGCGTCGAAGCGCTGGTCCGCTGGCCACGTCGCCCGGAGGGGCCGCTGGGTCCGGACACCTTTATCGCCATTGCGGAGACCAGCGGTCTGATTTACAAGCTGGGTCAGTTCGTATTGCAGCGAGCCTGTGAGGATCTGCAGCCGTACGGTGAATTAAAGCTCTCCGTGAATATCTCCCCCGCGCAATTTCGCGATCCTGCCTTCGAAGAAAAAGTGGCCAGCGTGCTGGAGAGCACCCGTTTCCCGGCCAACCGGCTGCAGCTTGAGGTTACGGAGTCGTATGTACTGGAAAATCCGGAGCGAGCCCGCATGGCGATAGCGAATCTTAAAGCGCTGGGTACGGCGGTGGCGCTGGATGACTTTGGCACCGGCTATTCCAGCATTGGCTATTTGCGGCGTTTTAACTTCGACACCATCAAGATCGATAAATCCCTGGCCGGGCTGGTGGATAACGATGAACAGGCGGCCGCGCTGGTGAGCGGTACGGTGCGGATCGCCAATGCGCTGGGCATGGCGGTGGTGGCAGAAGGGGTGGAAACCGAGAAGCAAATGAAACTGCTGCGGCTGGCTGGCTGCGATCAACTGCAGGGTTTTTGGTTCAGCCAGCCGATGCCAATTGAGTCAATCAAAGCGTTACGTAAGGTCAGACGCTGCTGATTTACTGCTGCGCCAGCGCTTCCAGCTGGTCGCGGAAACCGGTAACGGACAAGGCGCGGTTATCGGCGCGCCACCGGTCTTTTGCCGCCGGCGCAGAGCTCTGGACACCAATCAACTGCCAGCCATTGTCGGTTTTCAGCATCAGCGGCGAACCACTGTCACCCGGCAACGTATCGCACTGATGCGAGAGTACGCTGGTTTGCGCCCAGCCCGTCACAATACAGTCGCTGTGCGTATAAAGCGTATCCAGATGATCGACAGGATAGCCTGACTGCGTCACCTTTCGGTCGGCGGCTTTCAGCGCGGCGGTGAGGGCGGCCTTGTCGCCGTCAAATAACGGCAGCGGCGTAATGCCCGAAGGCGGGTAGCGTAAAACGATCAGGCCAAAGTCCCATGAGGCGGCCGCCGGTGGCACTATCCAGCCGTCGCCATCCGGCTTCAGGCGTTTGCCGAGAGACGGATCGACCCGTCCTTCAATGCCGTGGATTTCATAGCGCCAGGTCCCTTTTTGCGACACAAACCGCAAGGCAACCGCTTTATCCGGCTTGCCGTTTGGCGGCGTTAACAGGCAGTGGCCTGCCGTCAGGGCAAGCTGCGGGGTGATCAGCGTCGCGGTGCATAAGTTACCGCTGGCGGTTTCCAGTTGACCTATAGCATCCCAGGGGGCCTGGGTGGGATCGGCGACGCGCGTACGATCGTCATGACCGAAAAAAAGCGTCTTTAGCTCTTTCGCGCTAATGGTGTCATCACCGCCATCATCCGCATGTGAGAATCCAGAAAAAAGACCAAACGTTCCCAGTAACAACACAACAGATTTACGCATATCACACTCTGGTGGGGGTAATTATGATTATTAAAAGTGAACCCTATGAAAATACTATAGACGGGACAGCGCTAAAGTGGGAGTAAAATCAGCGTGCTACAATCAGGAAAGATAAAAATGGCTGGCGATGAGCGCGCATAAAATAAGCAGGATAAGAATCAGCTCAAACCGATAGCGTCGCAGCATACGCCCTCCGGAAATAAAAAAACGGCGCGGAACCTGTTCCGGTTCAGCGCCGGTTTACCAACGTGCCCCGAAGGGCACGGTTAAGCTTGTACTCTTACGCAGCTGGCTGTGCAGCTGGTTTAGCAGCTTCGTGTTTTACTGCTTTTTTGTGATGCTTTTTAGCAGCCTGAGCTTTCTGTTCTACAGCCGGTTTGGTCGCTTTTTTGTGGTGCTTTTTAGCAGCCTGCGCTTTCTGCTCTACAGCCGGTTTGGTCGCTTTTTTGTGATGCTTTTTAGCAGCCTGCGCTTTCTGCTCTACAGCCGGTTTAGCGGCTTTCTTGTGGTGCTTTTTGGCAGCCTGAGCTTTCTGCTCGGTTGGTGCTGCGGTTGCTGGCGCAGCGGCTTCTTTTTTCACTGCAGCTTTGTGATGTTTCTTATGGTGAACCGCTTTTGCTGGCGCAGCGGTGGTGGTTGCTGCAGGCGCGGCAGCCGGTGCAGCAGTTGCGGTAGTGTCAGCAGCAAATGCAGCAGAAGACAGACCCATAGCAGCGGCAACAACCAGAGCTAATACTTTATTCATTCTCATACCCTCGAATTTGGTTTTTCATTTAACCCCACTGCGGGGCCGTTGAAATAACTATATCCCTGTAAATTCGAGGTTTCCGTGAGTGATTGGTATCGGCGTGTAACGGAATGTACAGAGGGGAGGAAAGTGTACGAACAGGCCAAACGCCGCTGCTCGTACGGGCCTCTGTTATTTGTTCAGTGTGGCCAGAATAGCCGCCGGAGACTGACTGCCTATAATCGTCCGTGATTCAGGCTCGATCACCACCATTACCGGGGTGATGCTAATGCCCAGTCGTTCTGCCAGTGCAGATTGCCGCGCGATCAGATCGGAACAGGCTGTGGTGGTATCGTTATCCGGTAAAAATCCCGCCATCGCTTGTTGCAGGCTTTTGACCTTATCGGTTGAACACCAGACGCGCCCCATATCTTCAATTACCGAGTCGCGAATGGCGTTGGGCGCAACGGTCAGAAACGACATCGTCAAACCGGCATCCGTATATTGCTTAACGTTTTTCACTACGTTGCTGCAGTAAATGCACTGGTTATCAATAAACACCAGCAGCTTATATTTTTCAGCAGGAGCCTGAAACGTGATGGGCTGGAGGTCTGCAAGAGAGCGGGTAATATCGTTGAACGCGTCTTGCGGGGTATTATCCGTGGCTGCGAAAGTACTTAAACTGGTCGCACACAGAATGGCTAACATCGTTTTCATTATGCCTTTCATCATTCATCCCTTTATTTTTTTAATCCTGACCTGATGGCAGTCTAATTGTGTCGGAAGGACACGCATTCATACACCCGACGCAATCATGACAACATGTGCTAAATCATATTCTTATTGAAAAGGGTGAGAAGAGTGCCGGAGCAGGCTCCGGCAGAGGGATTAAAGATAACGGGAGGTCAGATGTTCGCGGAAGTAACGGATATTCAGATCTTCGCCCGTCGCCTGGGTGATTAATTGCGACGTGCTGAAACGGCTGCCGTGCTGCCAGATGTTCTGACGCAGCCACTCAAAGAGTGCGGAAAAATCGCCTTCAGCGATGGAGGTCTGCAGACCCGGCAGTGCGGTTCGGGCGGCATGGAACAGCTGCGCGGCGTACATAGCGCCAAGCGTGTATGACGGGAAGTAACCAAAACCGCCATCGGTCCAGTGGATGTCCTGCATACAGCCGTTGCGGTAGTTGTCTTTGGTGGATAATCCGAGCCAGGCCTGCATTTTCTCATCCCACAGGGAGGGAATATCGTCCACCTCGATCTCGCCGTTGATCAGCGCACGCTCAATCTCATAGCGCAGCACCACGTGTGCCGGGTAGCTCACTTCGTCCGCATCGACGCGGATATAGCCAGGCTTCACGCGCTGGTTCCAGGCAATGAAGTTCTCTTCGCTGAACGCCGCCTGGCTGCCAAAGCGGGCGTGTACCGCAGGGAGAAGATGCCTGAGGAAGGCTTCACTGCGCCCCAACTGCATTTCAAAGAACAGGCTCTGTGACTCATGGATCGCGGTTGAGCGCGCCAGGGCAACCGGCTGTCCTGCCCACGCGCGCGGCAGGTTTTGTTCGTAGCGGGCGTGTCCAGTTTCGTGGATCACGCCAAACAGCGCGCTGAGCAGCTCATCTTCGTCATAGCGCGTGGTGATGCGCACGTCTTCCGGGACGCCGCCGCAGAACGGGTGCGCGCTCACGTCCAGGCGACCGCCGTTAAAATCGAAGCCAAGCATCTTCATGGCTTCAAGGCCCAGCTCACGCTGTGTTGCCGTCGGGAAGGGGCCTTGCGGCGGAATAAACGACCGTTGAGCCTGCTTTTCCACCACGTTTGCCAGCAGGTCCGGGAGCCAGGACTTCATATCGCCGAACAGAACGTCCAGACGCGCGCTGGTCATGTCGGGTTCAAAAATGTCCAGCAGCGCGTCGTACGGCGTACAGCCTTTGGCTTCGGCCCGCAGGCGAGCCTCTTCGCGGCTGAGTTTGACCACCTCTTTCAGGTTGGCGGAAAAACCCTGCCAGTCGTTAGCGGGGCGCTGAGTACGCCAGGCGTGTTCACACTTGCTGCCCGCCAGGGATTTGGCTTCCACCAGCGATTCCGGCAGCAGAGTGGCCTGCTGGTAGTGGCGCGTCATTTCGCGCAGGTTGGCCTGTTCGACATCATTCAGATCTTCACCTGCCGCCGCCGCTAACAGGTCGCCGACTTTTTTATCGGTCAGGATCTGATGTTGCAGGACGCTCATCTCCGCGAGTGCTTCACCGCGCGCGGCGCTGCCGCCCGGCGGCATCATCGTGAACATATCCCAGCTGGCGATGGAGGAGAGGTGGGAGAAGCGGGAGAGACGCTGGAAGGTGCGGGTGAGTTGTTGGTAGTTATTGTTTTTCATGAAGTCCTCGTGTCTGAATCAGCCGATGACAAAAATTAGCATCGGCTTGATTTAAACACGAAGGCGCTGGAATGTTAATGCAGACGTTTATGCAAACTGGTGCCCACCAGCAGCGCCGCGCACAGCATCAGCGCGATAAACCCGCCCACGCCGTTCCAGCCGTAGTTATGCCAGAACACGCCGCCGAGGGTCCCGGCGATGCTGGAGCCCAGGTAATAGCTGAACAGATACAGCGATGATGCCTGGCCTTTGGCGCGACGCGCGCGCGGGCCAATCCAGCTGCTGGCGACCGAGTGGGCGGCGAAGAACCCGGCGGAGAAGAGCAGCATCCCGGCAAAGATGAACCACAGCGAGGAAAAGAGCGTCAGCAGCAGGCCGAGTAACATCACGCCCGTGAATACCAGCAGTACCGGCCCGCGTCCATAGCGTGCGGTCATCGCCCCGGCTTTCGGCGAGCTCCACGTGCCGGTGAGATAGGCCACAGAAAGCAAACCGACAACGGCCTGATTCAGATGCCACGGCGAGAGCATCAGGCGGTAGCCAATATAGTTAAACAGCGTGACGAAGGCGCCCATCAGCAGGAAGCCGATCAGAAACAGGCGCGGGAGCCCTTTGTCGCGCCAGTGCAGGCGGAAGTTGATAAACAGCGTTTTCGGGCGCAGCGATGTCGGGCGGAAATGACGCGATTCCGGCAGAATTTTCCAGAACATCAGCGCTGATGCCAGCGCAAAACATCCGATTACCGCCAGCGCAATACGCCAGTTAAAGAAATCCGTAAACACCCCGCTCAGCAGGCGGCCGCTCATTCCGCCAATCGAGTTCCCGCTGATGTAAAGCCCCATAGAGAAAGCAACAAAGCTCGGGTGGATCTCCTCGCTGAGGTAGGTCATCCCGACCGCCGCCACGCCGCTGAGCGAGAGCCCAATCAGCGCGCGCATCACCAGAATACCGTGCCAGCTGGTCATCATGGTCGAGAGTAACGTACAGACCGACGCCAGCATCAGCGCGGTTACCATCACCGGTTTACGGCCAATGGCGTCGGACAGCGGCCCGGTAAAGAGCAGGCCAATCGCCAGCATGCCGGTAGAAACAGAGAGCGAAACGCTGCTGCTGGCAGGCGATACGCCAAACTCATGTGAGAGAACGGGCAGGATCGGCTGAACGCAATAGAGCAGGGCGAAGGTCGCCAGACCGGCGGAAAAGAGCGCCAGCGTGACGCGCATAAATTGGGGGGTACCACGTTTAATGAACTGGACCGGCTGCGGTGCTGCGGGTAAATCATCGATATCTCTTGCCGGATCGATATCAATAGTCGTTGTACGGCTCACACAATTTCCTTGCTTAAACATCCCCGTGATTTCTGGTGACGGGTATGACCACCTGTTCAGGGTAGGAAAATGTAAATATTCTGTCTAATATATTAATAATCTCAAATGATACTTTAAAAATATGAATATCGAGCTGCGTCATCTTCGCTACTTTGTCGCCGTCGCCGAGGAGCTGCATTTTGGCCGCGCGGCGGCACGGCTGAATATCTCTCAGCCACCGTTAAGCCAGCAGATTCAGATCCTGGAGCAGCAGGTCGGGGCGCGCCTTCTGGCCCGCACCAACCGCAGCGTGAGCCTGACGGCGGCGGGTAAACAGTTCCTGATCGACAGCCGACAAATTCTGAGCATGGTCGATGACGCCGCCGCCCGTGCTGAACGGCTCTATCTCGGGGAAGCCGGAGAGCTTCGGATCGGGTTTACCTCGTCCGCGCCGTTTATCAGCGCCGTCTCGGAGACCCTTTCGTCATTTCGTCGCCATTTTCCGGATGTTCACATTCAGACGCGCGAAATCAACACCCGCGAGCAGATTGCGCCGCTGAATGAGGGATCGCTGGATCTGGGGCTGATGCGTAACACTCAACTGCCGGACACGCTGGCGTGGGAGGTTATCCTGCGCGAACCGCTGATGGCCATGATCCCGCACGATCACCCGCTGGCGTCGCGTCCGTCGGTTTCGCTGGCAGAGCTGGCAAAAGAGCCGTTTGTCTTTTTTGACCCGCAGGTCGGGACGGGCCTGTATGACGATATCCTGGGGCTGATGCGCCGCTACGATCTTGCCCCGGTCATCACCCAGGAGGTAGGGGAAGCGATGACCATTATCGGCCTGGTCGCGGCCGGTCTGGGCGTATCTATTCTTCCGGCCTCCTTTAAGCGGGTGCAACTGCGCGAAATGCGCTGGGTGACCATCGCCGAAGAGGATGCCGTTTCCGAAATGTGGCTGGTGTGGTCAAAACACCGTGAACAGAGCCATGCCGCACAGCGCTTCAAACAGCAGCTAATGAGCGCCTCTGCCGGGCGGCATTTTCACGTAAAAGAGGGTAAAAATGTGCGGTAAATCACATGGCTAAGTAAATATTTGACGACGGCCATGCAAGTGCTTCACCATAGCAAACAGTTTATTTCGAAGCTCGAAAATAAGGGAGTACGAGGTGGTTGCTGATAGTCAGCCAGGGCATATCGATCAGATTAAGCAGACCAACGCTGGCGCGGTGTATCGCCTGATTGATCAGCTTGGTCCGGTTTCGCGTATCGATCTTTCGCGCCTGGCACAACTGGCACCTGCCAGTATCACCAAGATTGTCCGCGAAATGCTGGAAGCGCACCTGGTTCAGGAGACGGAAATTCAGGAGCCGGGCAGCCGCGGTCGTCCGGCAGTCGGGCTGGTGGTTGAAACGGAAGCGTGGCACTACCTGTCACTGCGCATCAGCCGGGGGGAGATCTTCCTTGCGCTGCGCGACCTGAGCAGCAAGCTGGTGGTGGAAGACCGTCTTGAACTGCCGCTCAACGCGGAGGAACCGCTCCTCGACGCGATTGTCTCGCATATCGATCACTTCTTTATCCGCCATCAGCAGCGGCTTGAACGCTTAACCGCGATTGCCATCACCATGCCGGGCATTATTGATACCGAAAACGGGATTGTTCACCGCATGCCGTTTTACGACGATGTCAAAGAGATGCCGCTGGGCGAGGTGCTGAAAAACCATACCGGCGTACCGGTCTATATCCAGCATGACATCAGCGCCTGGACAATGGCGGAAGCGCTGTTTGGCGCGTCGCGCGGCGCGCGGGATGTGATTCAGGTGGTCATCGACCATAACGTTGGGGCGGGCGTGATTACCGACGGACGTCTTCTCCACGCCGGGAGCAGTAGCCTGGTGGAAATCGGTCATACCCAGGTCGACCCGTACGGCAAGCGCTGCTACTGCGGAAACCACGGCTGTCTGGAGACCATTGCCAGCGTGGAAAGCGTGCTGGAGCTTGCGCAGGTCCGGCTCAGCCAGTCCATGAGCTCCTCGCTGCACGGACAACCCCTGACGGTGGATTCCCTCTGCGCCGCCGCGCGCCAGGGCGATCTGCTGGCGAAGGACATTATTACCGGCGTGGGGAATAACGTTGGCCGCATACTGGCCATTATGGTGAACCTCTTCAATCCGCAAAAAATCCTTATTGGCTCACCGCTGAGCCAGGCGGCGGAGATCCTCTTCCCGGCGATTTCGGCCTGCATCCATCAGCAGTCGCTTCCCGCCTACAGCAAAAATATTGCGGTAGAAAGCACCCAGTTTTCCAACCAGGGAACCATGGCCGGCGCGGCGCTGGTCAAAGATGCCATGTATAACGGCTCGCTGTTGATCCGCCTGCTGCAGGGTTAACTCTTTTCCGCAGATGTAAGAAAAATTGCGCTATCTCAAGCCGGGTAGCGCACGCATCCCGTAGACTTCCTCCACTGAATTATTTACCTGGTTTATATTTTCGAAGCATACCCAAGAGGTGGAGTGAGTCATGCTTAAGCGTTTCTTTGTTACTGGTACAGATACCTCTGTCGGCAAGACCGTCGTATCCCGCGCATTGCTGCAGGCGCTGGCAGCAAGCGGTAAACGCGTGGCAGGGTACAAACCGGTCGCAAAAGGGAGTAAAGAGACGCCAGAGGGATTGCGTAATAAAGACGCCCTGGTGCTGCAAAGCGTCTCGTCGCTGGAACTGCCTTATCACGCGGTCAATCCCATTGCGTTAAGCGAAGAGGAGAGCAGCGTAGCGCACAGCGGCCTGATTAATTATCCCCTGTTGTCCGACGGCCTGGCGAACCTGAGCGAGAAGGTTGACCACGTGGTGGTGGAAGGGACGGGCGGCTGGCGCAGCCTGATGAATGATTTGCGCCCGCTGTCTGAATGGGTCGTACAGGAACAGCTTCCGGTGGTAATGGTGGTGGGTATCCAGGAAGGGTGCATCAACCACGCGCTGCTGACGGCGCAGGCGATCGCCAATGACGGCCTGCCGCTGATTGGCTGGGTAGCAAACCGCATCAACCCGGGCCTGGCGCACTACGCCGAGATCATCGACGTGCTGAGCAAAAAGCTGCCCGGGCCGCTGGTGGGTGAACTGCCTTATCTGCCCCGCGCCGAGCAGCGCGAGCTAGCGCAGTACATCGATCTCTCTGCCCTCGGTGGCGTGTTGACCGTAGACCGAGTCGTGGCGTAACGTCCGCGACAGCACGGACGCCACCACGCAGGCGACCAGCAGGCCGGGCAGTAAAAAATACTGCCCGGTCATTTCACAGACCATCAGCGCTGACATAATGGGCGCATGCGTGGTCGCGGCAAGTAGCGTTGCCATCCCCGCCAGACCCAGCAAAATCGCCGTCTCAGAGCCCGGCAGCCACAGCGCGAAAAGCTGCGCGAACAGCATTCCTGTTGCCATACCGACAAACAGCGTGGGCGTAAACACCCCTCCGGGCGCGCCCGATCCGCTGCTCGCCAGTACCGCCAGCAGTTTACAAACAAACACCCCGGCAATGACCGACAGCAGCGGCGGGGCGAGCAGAAAAGCCTGAACCACGCTGTAGCCATTCCCCCACACCTTCGGCGTGAGAAGAGACAGCAGCCCGACGATCGCACCGCCCAGCGCTAATTGCCACGGCGGCGAAAGGTTGAGGCGCAGGAAAAGCCCGTGGCTGACGTCCATCAGCCACATCAGCAGCGGTCCGCAGAGGCCCGCCACCAGCCCCATCGCGACGAGAAGAGCATAATCGGCCGCGGTGAGGATGCCGCTCAGATGGACCGCGTAGAGCGTACCCGCGCCCGGTGCCAGGAGCTGCGTCGTAAGAAGCGCCACCACCGCCGCGATCACCACGGGGCCGAGCGAGGCCAGCATCAGCGTGCCAAACAGAATTTCCGCGATGAACAGGCTTCCGGCCAGGGGCGCGTGATAGGCGCTGGCCATCCCGGCGGCGGCACCGCAGGCTATCCATAATTTCCATTCGGATTTGGGCGTAAAGCGCCGGGCGAAAAGGGAGGCGGCCAGGGCGGCAAGCAGGATCATCGCCCCTTCACGCCCGATGGCGCTTCCGCTGGCCACGACCAGCAGCGAGGCAAGGGATTTCACAAGGCTGGCGCCGTAGTCAAACTGGCCGTCTCCGGTCTCCAGCGCTTCCATGTAATCGGTGGGAGCATGAGGCCGCTGCGCGGTCAGGCGCTGCCAGCCCCAGAGCAGCAGTCCGGCGGCCAGCCCACCCAGTGCGGGCGTCAATGCGCGTCGCCAGGGCGAGAGCGACGCGGCCGCATTCACCAGGCTGCCGCTGTCGTTGCTGAGAAGCAGCCACTCCAGCAGGTACATGCTGTGGCGGAATACCGCAACGGCCAGCGCGGCCAGCACGCCGGTGACGGTGGCAATCAGCAGACGACGAAACATCGCGCGGATGTCGGGGTAGGTATGAAGACGTTGCATGGGTCGCGTTTTAACGGGGACGATACGATATTGTGGCGGGAAATCGCGGGGTTAGCAAAAGGTCTGCGTGCGAAAAGCCGGGCGATGCCCGGCCAGAAAGGTTAGCTGTCGCTATGAATATTCAGCGCCCGGCGCGTACGCCCGGAGCTCAGGTACTCGGCAATATAGTCCTGCGAAATCTCGCCGTTGTAGCGACCGTCCTCATCCACGATCGGCATCCAGCTGGTATTACTCTCATACAGACGTGAAAGCACCACGCGCAGGTTGTCTTCCGCCTTGCCGGTCATGCGGAACGGATGCAGGATGTCGGCGCAGGTACCGCTGGCGTTACGCGCTTCGCGACGCTTCACAAAGCCCTGCGGTTTGCCGTGCTCGTCAACCACCGTAACGGCCCGAATGTCGTTATCATCCATGGTCGCAAAGGCTTCGGGAAGCGGAGTAGAGCCCCGCACCGTAATGGTCGGCTGCTGGTCGGTGACGTCGCCCGCCGATACCAGCAGCAGACGCTTCAGCGTCCGGTCCTGACCGACAAACGAGCCGACAAACTCGTTCGCCGGTTTCGCCAGCAGCTCATCCGGGCTGGCGCACTGCACGATTTTCCCCTGACGGAACACCGCAATACGGTCGCCGAGCTTCAGGGCTTCGTCGATATCGTGGCTGACCAGCATGACGGTTTTTTTCAGCTTGCGCTGCATCTCCAGGAACTGGTTCTGGATCACCTCGCGGTTGATCGGGTCCACCGCGCCGAAGGGTTCATCCATCAGCAGTACCGGAGGATCCGCCGCCAGGGCGCGGATCACGCCGATACGCTGCTGCTGGCCGCCGGACATCTCGCGCGGGTAGCGGTTGAGGAACTTATGCGGATCCATCGCCACCATATCCATCAGCTCTTCGGCGCGGATTTTGCAGCGCGCTTTATCCCAGCCCAGCATGCGCGGCACGACGGTGATGTTCTCTTCGATGGTCATGTTCGGGAACAGGCCAATCTGCTGGATAACGTAGCCAATGTTGCGGCGCAGGGTGACGGTGTCCATCCCGCTGGTGTCTTCACCGTTGATCAGGATTGTCCCGCTGCTTGGGGTAATGAGGCGGTTAATCATCTTCAGGGTGGTGGTCTTCCCGCAGCCGGAGGGGCCGAGCAGGACGCACATTTCCCCTTCGGGTACGGTCAGGTTAACGTTGTCGACGGCCTTAAAGGACTGGCCGGGCTTCTGTGAAAATTGTTTGGTGAGGTTTTCCAGTTTTATCATTATCGAATCCCCTTTGGAGTCAGAACCACCTGCAGACGGTGCAGCAGCCAGTCGAGCACAATCGCTAAAAGACAAATCATCAGCGCGCCCGCAATCAACATGCGAATATCGCTTCCGCCGATGCCGTTGAGCAGCAGCAGGCCCAGACCGCCCGCGCCGATCACGGCGGCAATCGCCATCACGCCGATATTCATCACCACGGCGGTGCGGATCCCGCCGAAAATCACCGGCAGCGCCATCGGGATCTCGACCCAGCGCAGACGCTGCCAGAAGGTCATGCCGATGCCGCGTCCGGCTTCGCGCAGGCCCGGCGGCAGGCTGTCGAGCGCCGTATGGGTGTTACGCACAATCGGCAGCAGCGAGTAGAGAAACACCGCCGTGATCGCGGGCAGGGCGCCAATACCCTGACCGATCAGCGAAAACAGCGGGATCATCAGGCCAAACAGGGCGATGGACGGAATGGTCAGCACGATGGTAGCAATCCCCAGCACCGGCGTTGCCAGCCACTTATGGCGGACAATCAGAATGCCCAGCGGTACGCCGATGATGATGGCTAAACCTACGGCCAGCGCCACCAGCCACAGGTGCTGAAGGGTGAGGGTTAAGAGGTAATCCCAGTTGTCGAGAATGTAGTGAATCGTCTCCATAGCGCCTCCTACAGCAGCTGTTTGCTACGCAGGAAATCGCGGGCGACCTGCTGCGGTGACTGATGGTCGATATCCACCTTCTTGTTCAGCTCGGTGATAACGTCGTTGTTGAGCTGCGCCGAGAGGGTGTTGAGCGCCTCTTCCAGACCGGGGTTGGCCTCCAGCGTGTCCTTACGCACCACCGGCGTCACCGCGTAGCTCGGGAAGAAGCCTTTATCGTCTTTCAGCACCTTGAGGTCGAAGCCTTTCACGCGCCCGTCGGTGGTGTAAATCAGACCGGCGTCAACGAAGCCGTCGCGCACCGCGTTATAGACCAGACCGGGGTCCATTTGACGAATTTGCGGGCGGTCCAGATCCATCTTGTAGGCCGCCTGAAGCGGCTTCATGCCGTCGCTGCGTCCGGCAAATTCCAGGTCCAGGCCCAGCAGCCAGTTTTTGTCCGGGTTGGTTTTACGGACCTGCTCAATCTTCGCCACCATCTCTGACATGGTGTTGATGTGTTCCGCCTCGGCGCGCTTGCGCTGCATTGCGAAAGCGTAGGTGTTGTTCATGTCGGCGGGCTTGAGCCAGACCAGACCGTGCTTCGCGTCCAGGCGTTTCACCGTCTCATAAGACTCCTGCGGCGACATGCGCTTGTTGATGTGGTTAAAGATGATCAGCGACGTGCCGGTGTACTCCCAGGTCATATCAATCTGCTTGTTGATCATCGCGTTGCGGGAGATCACCGTGGCAATGTTGGTTTGCGGCTGGACCTGAAAACCTTTCTTTTGCAGGTACTGCACGGTCATCGCCGAGAGAATATGCTGCTCGGTAAAGCTCTTGGTCGCCAGAATCAGCGGGGCCGCCATCGCCTGGCTGGTGAACAGCGCCGCGGCACACAGCGCCGTCAGGCCGGAAAACAGTCTCATAAAAGCTCCTTGTTATAGTTATCGAGCGAGATGGGGACTCATTACGCGACCCAGCGCCGCCAGCAGGGTATCGAGGATCAGGGCGAACAGGGCGGTGGCCGCCGCGCCGAGGATCAGGGTCGGGAAATCGTTCAGGTAAATGCCGGGGAAAATCAGCTCGCCGTAGCTGCTGGCGCCAATCAGGAACGCCAGCGGCGCGGTACCGACGTTTATGGCGGTGGCGATGCGGATCCCCGAGAGCATGACCGGCCAGGCGGCTGGCAGCTCAACCTGACGCAGACGCTGCCATTTGGTCATCCCGATGCCGTTTGCCGCTTCCAGCAGCGACGGCGGTACCGAGCACAGCCCGGCGTAGGTATTGCGCACGATCGGCAGCAGCGAGGCGAGGAACAGGGCGATGATGGCGGGCGTATCGCCAATGCCAATCACCACCATCGCCAGCGCCAGCACGGCCAGCGGCGGGAGCGTGTTGCCGACGTTGAAGATTTGCATCACATATTCGACGATCCCCCGCGCGGCCGGGCGGCTCAGCAGAATACCGGCTGGAATACCGACCAGCAGGGCAAAAAACATCGATGAGAAAACCAGAATCATGTGCTGTTGCCCGAGATAAACCAGGTCAACTTGGCGCTCCCTTATCGTTTCCAGCCCGATGCCCCAGACGAGGAGGGCGAGGACCACGATAATGGCGCCGACAAACAGCAGCGAACGTTTGAGTAATGGGTGCATTGCGGTGTGTCTCCCTGTGCGCATGCGTTATAGCAACCACCGGTTGCCTGTTGTTATGCCATGTTTCGGCAGGGGTATTTCACCTATAGCAAGCGTTTGGGAAGGGTTCCAGCGAAGGGGTAAAATCAGTAACCCTATGAAAACAGTGACAACCTTGGGTTAAGCCTTATGGCATAAGGGCTGATTGAGGGTCAGGCAGAATAGTCCTAAAGCGAATTTTTAGATGTGACGGTGTCACATCTAAAGAGCTCATACGCCGGATATCGGTCATTAACTTCAAAGAGAGGCACGAACCCGTCGAACCCGCGTCGAGACGGTGATAATTGAAACGATAGCGACCACGGCGAGCATCAACCCGAGCGCCAGCATGGCGTTAAACCCGATCCATCTGAACAGCAGCAGCCCCGCGATGCCGCCCGAAATAAACGAGAAAAGGGTGGTTAAGTGGGTTGTCAGCTGGCTTTTTTGCGCCGCCGTATCTTTGGAGTAATCCCTGCGCAGCATCGCCATCAGTACCGAGGCCAGGGATATCCCCGCGTCCGTCAGCGTGCCGGTAATGTGCGTCGATCTCACCCGTCCGCCGGAAAGCTGCGTGGAGGTGGAGTTATGAATGCCCATTAGTCCGCACAGAAAAAGAATAATCACGCGGTTGCTGGTGAGGGCATGAAAATACATCTCGTAGAAGGAGACGCCGGTCAGTAATAACCCTTCGACAAACAGGATCTGGCAAAAAACCAGCCTGACGTTATGGATAATGCCCCATATCACAATCATGCGCGCAACAATGGCGCCTGCAACAAAAGAGAGAATAATCGAGCCGAAGAAAATCATATCGCTCAGATCGGTGGAAGAAACTTCGCTGGATAACTGGGAGGTGTTGCCGGTCATGTGTGAGGGGAAAAAACCAAATGCCCCGAGAGCGATGGCATTCAGCAAACCTGCCGAGGTCGCCAGCCAGAGAGCAAGCCGGCGATCCTCCTTATGCGTTCGTTCTTTCTTGAGTCTAATCAGCAAGAATACCTCCAGATTGAGCTTTGCCTGAATATTCAGGCTAGCAAAGCGGCGCAACGGGCTGTCCAGGATATGGCTTAATTATTATTCCCTCTGACGACTTTCAGGGTTTAGTAATTAATTAAAATATCCTTACTCAAAATGGGGTCGAGAATACTTTAAATCATGCCGTTATTTCCGTGACGCAAAAACGCCGGTCGCTGGTTAAGGCGTTCAAACCAGGCCTCAATCGCGGGCACGTCGGGCTTATCAAAGGGCGTCATTTTCCAGCGATTCACCGACAGCCCAAGCACCACGTCCGCAAGGGTAAACGTCTCGCCTGCCGCAAAGGCGCCGGTGCGCTGCAGCTGGTTTTCCAGGATGGTGATGCAGTGGTTCCACTCTTTTATTCCCGCCGCAATACGTTCAGGATCGTTAAAGTCCGGGTTTTTACGCCCCAGCGCCGGGAAGACATAGCGCCAGGCGTTGTTAAATTCGGTCGCCTGCCAGTCCATCCAGCGCTCGACGTTGGCGCAGGCCTGCGGTTCTGCGGGCAGCAGATCGTGACGTCCGGCCTTGCGCGCCAGGTAACGGCAGATGGCGTTGGACTCCCACAGCACGAAATCGTCATCGATCAGCACCGGCACCATGGCGTTGGGATTCAGCGCGCGGAAGGCCTCCGTTTCCGTTGAGGCAAAACCGCTGCCGTAATCTTCCTGTAGATATTCGAGGCCTGCTTCTTCGCAGGTCCAGAGCACTTTACGAACGTTAATGGAGGTGGTTTTGCCGAGGATGGTGATCATTGCGCAGGTGTCCTTTAGAGGAATGAATTGTCTAAAAACAATACACCAGTTGCGCGGGGAAGGTTGGGGCAAAATTTAGTGGGATGTACTGTCTTGCCCAATCGACCCCTTCCGGCGGATGCCTATCTTTTTGCTGTCTCAGACAACTGCGCCGCGCTCGTACCGCAGGAGTTGTCGATGGTACAAAGCCAGCGATCATCGTTTTCCTGCCGAAAAAAATAAATTCCGCCCCAGGAATCCCCTGGAAAATAATTATCTGCAATTGACATCCTTTATTGGACACAAAACCACTCCAATATTGCAGCATGTTTATCTAATATTATCTATATTGACTTATATTTATAAATGATACGATGTTACAGCAAAAAATAACAGAAATTATACTTTATGAACCTCGGCCACTGTTTCGCAATGCGGCCAAAAACAGCATCCAGGCCGTCAATGGCTCTCTGTTAGTGATTGAACCAGACGCGCTAATAGAGGAGGTACCTCCTTTTAATGATCAAACGTCTTTATTCGCTGCAGGCGTTAGTGGTGCCGGTGAAGAAATATATTCTCTATTGCGGATAATTCATCATCTGATAATGCAGGGAAAAGAAATTATCGTCTGGGTCGCAAAACGGGATGACCTGCTTATCAGACTGATGTACGAGCTTGGTGTACAGACGCTACTCTGCGAAAATTATTTGGAAGAAGAACTCGCTCAGCGTATGTTATCCAAAAATTTCAGTTCAGGATATTTGCCTTTACGCTCCCCGCTAATAAATAACATGAATAGAAAAAATAGGCTCACACACTCTGAACTGAATATTCTTATCGACTGCGCCCGAGGTCTGAGTGCCTATGAGATCGCCAGTATGCGCCATATGGGATATAAAACGGTCTTCACCCATAAACAAAACATCCGGTTACGTCTGAGCCTGCAAAAGTCAGCCAGTTGGCTGGATCTGCTTAACCGTTTGGATCAGATTTATTCAGTCTGAACATCTGGAGAACTATGTTTACTTTTACTGTTTGTTCCCGTGTGGTTCATCCGACTCTACTGAACGGGTTTATATCCAGCCTGAAGGCTTTTCGCGAACAAAACCCTGACTGGAAATATGAACTTACACGGCAGGATAACGCGCATCTGACTTTGCTTGATTTCACCGCATATGACACGCTTACTGATATCTCCGCCGCGGAGTACGAAAGTCTCTGCCGGCCAGGTGAAGGAACTGCTCTGGTTATGCTCTCTGCATGTCAGGAGAAGCTGGCGCATCAGCTCATGAGGTCATACCGGTGTTCACTGCTTTGTGTGGATGAACGTCTGCTTGAACTGCGTGAGCTAATAAAACACAGTATGAAAAAACAACGTTATATCAGTGCTCACTTCCTGCGACTGCAGGAGCAGGAAAATAATATAACCGACGGTATGATTTTTACCGATGCAGAAAAAAAAGTACTTATTGGCCTGAAAAGCGGTAAAACCGGGATTGAATTATCACGTGAAATGTTTCGAAGTCAGAAAACGATCAGTACCCATAAGCGAAAGATTATGTTTAAGCTGGGGGTTAAGAATGATCTGCAACTGCGCAAAGCGATACAAAAGCTCCAGCCGCCGCTGTGATGCGGCAGCTGTTCTTACGTCAGGTAATTTATCCCCCGGTATTGTTTGTCAGATATAACGGACCTGTGTTAATTATCCGTTAAAAGCGCTTAATATTTTTCAGGCAATTTATTAATTTTTATCAGAATACCTCGATTGATCTCAATATAACCACCGATACGCAAATCGCCCAGTATTTTAATAACACGACTGCGTGAAAGTCGGGTTTTTTCGAGAATATAATCACTGACGTTGACATGACCACTCAGCGCTTCATCTTCATTCATCAGGGCAATCAAATTCAGTCGTATCAACTCATAGGTGGAGAGCCCGACGGATGAGTAGTGGGCGACCAGCAGTTGCCGGACGGCATACATATAACAGTATGCGGCCTCTTTCCATAATCCCTTCGTACTGATGACGTCAAGCATCTCTTTTGTGGGCAGGATCTCATAGCTAACATTTCTGTAGGCCTTTATAAAAATGTCGGCGTTGGTGTCAATTAATTCGTTCATGCCAGTAATCATTGGGGCTTTGATGTATTTGATTAGAAGCCGATCGCTGCTTCGGTATATCGCAACGACTCCCTCATGCAGGATAAACGTTACTGGCTCGGTTTTCTTCTCCAGCGAAATGAGCTGGCGTGGCTTACCACTCTGGATCCGCCTGGTGTCAGAGGCTGCCTCGATCAGGGTATTGAAATGTGTTTCAGGTTTCATACTTATGGCTACCAAAAAAATTATAATTGTTAATGTATGATAGAAGAGTTTGTTGAAAAGATGATAAAAATTCCGAATCAGAACGTATCGATACAATCAGTCAGGAGGTTGATAAGGCTCTGAACAGAATATGGGGTTGGAGGATTAGCTTCATCTGGACATCCTTGTGAGAAAAACAAACATGAAACCGCCTTCCGATAGCGGTTTTGCGTACGCAGCTCGTCCTCAGTTGTATGCAAATGACATGGTAATAACAGGACTGATTGTACCGGGTATGTTGCCAGAGGCCATACTCACAGTATGTGTATGAATTTTAAAGGTCGGCGTGCCAACTGCTGAGGCAGTATCGATAATCCCTGTTCTCCCGCCGCTGTAGGCCTCATAAGAAAGTCCTTCAAACCGCTCGCCTGTAACATGCCACTTGAGTTTATCGCTCTGTTTTTCAACGTGGGCATCTTTTAGCGCGTCAGGGCGATAGATGGGTTTGATACTGGTCGCGGCGGCAATCTGTAGCGTCTTATTTTCCTTAGACGCAAACGGAATCGCCTTGACGCGAAGCCTGTACATCGACTCTTTAACCTGGGAAAGCGTGCCTGCAATAACAAGGCGCTTTAGGTTCTCTTTACCGCCTTCCTGGTGACAGAAGGGAAGAATGATGAGGTGGGGGGATTTGTGCACGTCGTTGTTAAGATTTTTCACTACCGCCTCAATTAAATACGGTGCACTGAACGGGTTGCGCACGATTACTGAAACTTCTTTTTTTGCTGCTTTATCTAAAAAACGGGTGCCGCGGAAATTGACAGTGTCGGAGGTATTATGAATGAGGGCAATTGCAACGCAGCCAGTTAATATAGGTAATGTGGCTTTCAATCCTGACTCCACAATAATTAATTGAAACAAACTCCGTAATATTATTATCTGGAGCTCCTTGCAGATCTTAAAAGATGATACTGGCGAAGATAAAAAAAGTCTTTTTTTGTAAGTCCTTAAAAGGATTGTGTTCTAATTGTTACATCAGACAAAATTTCTTTATTTGTCCACTATTATCATAGAACCGTGTTTATGAACCAACCTGATGTATCTGCAGGCAGGGCTCTTTGGTTGCTGGATTGCAATGGGTTTCTGAGGTGAGGGCGGCAGGGGCGGGGGAGAAAGCTGACTGCGCAGAAACGCGTTACCTTTTGTGCCATGCTAAAGCTTTTGTAATATGAAGTTATCCTTGCAGGCTTTTCGTAAAAAAAACCGGGCATAACATTATGCCCGGTTTTCGCTCCTGCCATTAAATTACCAGGTGTAGCTGACACCGGCATTCAGCTGCCATGGAGACTCGTAGTGATCCTGACCTTTGGCATAGTTCGCCCCGGCCCATCCGCTCAGGTTTTTGCTGAGCTTCACATCCGCGCCCAGGCCAACGATGCCGCGTGAACCGTCGGTGCTGTCGTTGATTTTTTCGCCGTTGATGTCCATGGTGTTGCTGTTCTCGGTTTCACCCGCAACGGCCAGATGCACATACGGACGGACCTCGGTGCCATTGTTCAGCGCCATCGCCGTACCGACATTCACACCGCCTTCCAGACCCAGTGAGGTGCTGCCGTCATCTTTCGTGTGCAGGCCATTTTTCAGCTTGTAGTCAACGCTGTTATAGCGGGCATAAGAAATCTGGGCATAAGGTTCGATATACCAGGCATTAAACTGCTTGTGGTAGCCCGTTTTGAAAGCTCCGCCGAAGCCATTGTTGTTATAGTCGCCGGTGGTATGACCGCCGTCCAGAGACGTCACGCTGATGTCGTTTTTCAGGTGCGTGCCCTTGATGCTGGCATCAAAGAACAGACCGTTGTTCAGGCGCAGTGAGGTATACAGTGAGGCGCCGTAGCTGTCGACATCTGTACCTGCACTGCCGCCGTCATGCATGTTCACATCCGAATACCCGCGGGTGGCGGCAAAACCGAACAGCAGGTTGCCCGGCGCGATATCGACACGCTTGTCAGCACCTAACATAAAGCCGTTGTTGGTCTGATCGTAGGCAGAACTGGTCTGCTCGACCTGCTGACGGTGGTAGCCGCCGTAGTAGCTGCCCCAGGCGTTCACCGTGCCGTCGCTGCTGCCGGTGAGGCGCTCGTTATCCAGACGGCGGTTCAGCACATCCTGTTCGTCGCTCCAGATGCTCATCGCTGCCGCACGGGTATTCACCACAGCCTGCGCGGCGGTTGAGAGCGTGCGTGAATCCGGGTTCGGGTTCGGATTCGGGCCAGGGGCCGGGTCTGGCGTCGGTTCTGGCGTAATGTTATCGAGGATCACGCTGGTTGACCCGTCTGCGTTAGCCACGCTGCGTGATTCGTAACGGTAAACCCCGACATCGCTCTGCATGGAGTTGAAGGTCGCACCGGAACCGTCCGTCACCTGAACAATGGTGTTGCCGGTCATATCGCCCGCCGCACCGCTGGAGCTGGAGGTGACGCCGGCATTAAAGCTGCCGGTGGCCTTGTCGGCCGTGAGCACGAAGGCTGAACCGGTTTCCGCGTTATACGTGGAGTAAATGGTGGACGCCGTCGGGCTGGCCGCCGCCAGCAGCGTGGTCGGTGCGGTGTCGGAAAGACTTGCGGTGTGGATATTCCCGCCGTCCATCACGATGGTGCTGGCACCGGTCAGGCTGATGGCATCGACATCCGTGGCCGCGTTGTTGACCCAGGCTGAGCCGTTGCTGATATTCAGCGCCAGCGCGCCGGTACCGGTTTTCCCGGCACTGCCGGTCCAGGCTGAGCTGTCGATGTTCACCGACTGGTCAGCGCCTGAAGAGGTGGTGATGGCGCCGGAAAGGGTAGAGCCGCTGAAACCGACCGTATCCACTGCGCTGGTACTGGAAATCTGCAGCAGATTGGTTTTGCCGGTCACCGTGGAGTCTTTCACGCTAACGGTGGAGCCCATGGTGGTACCCCCTTTAAGGATAATGGCGCTATCACCTTCTATAGTTGACCCTGCGCTTGAATTTAACGTGTAACCGCCACCCAGAGCAACACCATTTCCGGTCGAGGAACTTACCGTGGAGCTATCAATATTGATGATATTATTTTCATTGCCGGCATCATCAGCGTAGATCCCATAATTAACACCGTTTACTGTTGTGCCATTAGACAGCGTTACGTTGGTATTTTTATTACCGTACGTTGCAAAGCCAGTATCATCACTATTTACAGTAGTGTTAGAAATGTTGTAAGTACTTCCATTATTTAGTGCAAATCTTAATCCAGTATTAGCCGCAGAAATGGTTGAGTCCGCAATATCTATTGCGCCGGAATAGCCACCATTGGTCTTGATGCCTTGACCGTCCGATTTAATCGTGCCGTTAGTGATATGGACAACGCTACTCCCTTCGCTAATAAATACTGCTATGTCGCCAGAACCGCCACCATTAGCCTCAATCAAGGAATTAGAGATATCAACATTACTGCCGCTTTTACCCGATGTTTCCCAGACATAGACACCGTTTTTCCCACCCTTGATGGTTGAATTTTCAACCTTCAGGTTCGCTTTAGCCTGACCATTAATATTATTACGGACGAATAAACCGGTTTCCACGCCTTCTACATACGCATTGTCTGTGACGTTAACCGTAGCCCCTGTAGAGTTAGCAACATCTATACCAATTTTTCCGCCAGAAATAGTGGTCCCTGCGCCGCTGACATTCAGTGTTGCGCCTTTCGTAGCGTCTGTAAGATTAATGGTTACACTATTTTTATCTGGGGTATTACTTATTTTGCTACCGCCATTGATATTGGCAGTGACACCAGCTGTGTCTATTAGTACGCCATCAGTAACATTTTGACCGGTAACATCGGTATCGGCACTGATGGTTTGCGCGCTTGCGCAGGAACCCCAGGAATAAAGGGCGCCTAAAATAACAATATTAATTGCCTTGATTTTTGGTTTAAAAGTATTTAGAGACTGCTGTTTAGCATTTATCATATTGCACCATGAGGAGTATTTCGCCATAAAAATGACACCGATGTATTGCGGTGAGTAATGTTATTAATTGTGACCAGCTAAAAAAGTTCAGAAATTCTAATTTTAATGAAAAAGAAAAACCCCGAAAATATAGTCCTCTTTAGTACTTTCATCCCCAAACATCAGGCGGATGTTGTAATTGATTGATAGATAAGTTTTTTTGAGGCGTTCTTACCCAAGCTTTTTCCAGATAACAGGCTTGCACTGTAATGCGAAAATAATGTTAAATTTTCTTTAATAAAACGAAAATAAGAAGAAAAATGCTGTTCAGAATAAACTGAACGGCATCTGTTATTACGGAGCGCATGACAGGATCTATTATTAATCCGGACAGGTGCGATAAAGCTGGTTCGGCACCGAACGCGCTAAACGCCCGGCGATCTTATTAAGCGATTGAACTCCTGGTGCAAAGCGGGCCGCAGCAGAAAAATGTCTGCTTTGAGCGAGACGTTGACGTTCAACGCTGGCGCCCAGCATTTGCGGATTGGCACAGAATACTTAACGGAACTGCAAATTACATGGAGTGAAGAGGGGGATAAAACTGGCTGCGCAGAAGCGTGTTATCTTTTTGTGCATCCGGAAGCTTTGTAAAAGGACGTTATCCTTGCAGGCTTTTCGTAAAAAAAAACCGGGCATAACATTATGCCCGGTTTTCGCTCCTGCCATTAGATTACCAGGTGTAGCTGACACCGGCATTCAGCTGCCATGGAGACTCGTAGTGATCCTGACCTTTGGCATAGTTCGCCCCGGCCCATCCGCTCAGGTTTTTGCTGAGCTTCACATCCGCGCCCAGGCCAACGATGCCGCGTGAACCGTCGGTGCTGTCGTTGATTTTTTCGCCGTTGATGTCCATGGTGTTGCTGTTCTCGGTTTCACCCGCAACGGCCAGATGCACATACGGACGGACCTCGGTGCCATTGTTCAGCGCCATCGCCGTACCGACATTCACACCGCCTTCCAGACCCAGTGAGGTGCTGCCGTCATCTTTCGTGTGCAGGCCATTTTTCAGCTTGTAGTCAACGCTGTTATAGCGGGCATAAGAAATCTGGGCATAAGGTTCGATATACCAGGCGTTAAACTGCTTGTGGTAGCCCGTTTTGAAAGCTCCGCCGAAGCCATTGTTGTTATAGTCGCCGGTGGTATGACCGCCGTCCAGAGACGTCACGCTGATGTCGTTTTTCAGGTGCGTACCCTTGATGCTGGCATCAAAGAACAGACCGTTGTTGAGGCGCAGTGATGTATACAGTGAGGCGCCGTAGCTGTCGACATCTGTACCTGCACTGCCGCCGTCATGCATGTTCACATCCGAATACCCGCGGGTGGCGGCAAAACCGAACAGCAGGTTGCCCGGCGCGATATCGACACGCTTGTCAGCACCTAACATAAAGCCGTTGTTGGTCTGATCGTAGGCAGAACTGGTCTGCTCGACCTGCTGACGGTGGTAGCCGCCGTAGTAGCTGCCCCAGGCGTTCACCGTGCCGTCGCTGCTGCCGGTGAGGCGCTCGTTATCCAGACGGCGGTTCAGCACGTCCTGTTCGTCGCTCCAGATGCTCATCGCTGCCGCACGGGTATTCACCACAGCCTGCGCGGCGGTTGAGAGCGTGCGTGAATCCGGGTTCGGATTCGGGCCAGGGGCCGGGTCTGGCGTCGGTTCTGGCGTGATATTATCGAGGATCACGCTGGTTGACCCGTCTGCGTTAGCCACGCTGCGTGATTCGTAACGGTAAACCCCGACATCGCTCTGCATGGAGTTGAAGGTTGCACCGGAACCGTCCGTCACCTGAACAATGGTGTTGCCGGTCATATCGCCCGCCGCACCGCTGGAGCTGGAGGTGACGCCGGCATTGAAGCTGCCGGTGGCCTTGTCGGCCGTGAGCACGAAGGCTGAACCGGTTTCCGCGTTATACGTGGAGTAAATGGTGGATGCCGTCGGGCTGGCCGCCGCCAGCAGCGTGGTCGGTGCGCTGTCGGAAAGACTTGCGGTGTGGATATTCCCGCCGTCCATCACGATGGTGCTGCCACCGGTCAGGCTGATGGCATCGACATCCGTGGCCGCGTTGTTGATCCAGGTTGAGCCGTTGCTGATATTCAGCGCCAGCGCGCCGGTACCGGTTTTCCCGGCACTACCGGTCCAGGCTGAGCTGTCGATGCTCACCGACTGGTCAGCGCCTGAAGAGGTGGTGATGGCGCCGGACAGGGTAGAGCCGGTGAAATCAACGGTGTTCACTGCACTCGTGCCGTCGATCTGCAGCAGATTCGTTGCCCCGGTGACAGTGGAATCAGCAATATTAACGGTACTGCCGATAGCATCACCGTAAAGCACAATGCCATTATTACCGGTGATCGTGGAGCCTTCGTTCACGTTCAGCGTAAAGCCATTACCCAGCTTAACCCCATCGCCCGCAGTAGCTTTGAGAGAAGAGCCATTAAGGGTTATGGTACTACCCGTACTGGCGCTGTTATCGACCAGAAGACCGGCCAGAGCACCACTGATCTTCGTATTATTGATAGTAATGTCGGTCGAACTCGCGTTATTTACCCTGACGCCATAACCATAGGATGACGTATCTGTAACGGTAGAATCACTTATCGTAAAGGTTGAATTGTTATAAGTACGAACATAGATTCCACCTAATGCGTTGGAATTTAACTCAGTGTTTTCAACATTGACGTTGTTATGTTGCCCCGTCATTTTCAACGCGTAGCCATCCGCGGCTCCGGTTGAGCCCAGTACCGAATTGGTGATGCTTGCCGTGGTATCATCGGCCCAGATATGCACACCGGCATAACCCCCAACAACGGTCGCGTTATCAACCTTCAGGTTGGTGTTAGTCGCAACCCTGCCACTGTCAGTGTGAATATAAATTGCGTTGCCGTTCGCACTGGTCACGCGTGCACCGTCTGTCACGCTTAGGGAGGAACCGTCTGTCTGGGCAATCTGAATACCCGCTCCCATACTCATGATTTCCGTTCCCTGACCGCTAATATTGATGGTCTCCTTTCCGCTCGGGGAATCAACAAAGATTGCCGGTCCCGTTCCCCCCCCGGTGACTTTGCTTGCACCATTGATATTCAAAGTCACATCATCCGTCGCAAAGGTGATCCCATCTGTAACCACCTGCTTGGTAATATCCGTATCCGCGCTGATAACCTGCGCGACGGCGGTATTTCCACAGGAATATAGAACGCTCAAAATAAAAATATTCAGCGCATTTCTTTTGGGTTTGAAACTAGTTGAAGGTTGCTGCTTTGCGTTTGCCATATTGCACCATAGAGAGTGTTTTGCCATAAAAAGGAATAAATGTATTGCGGTGAGCAATATTATTAATTGCGACCGACTAAAAAGTTCAGAAATTTTACGTTCAATTAAAAAGAAAAACTCCGAAAATATAGTCCTCTTTAGTACTTTCATCCCCAAAACATCAGGCGGATGTTGTAATCGACTGATAAATAGGTTTTTTATGAGGCGTTCTTACCCAGGCTTTTCCCTGATAACATGATTGCAATATAATGCTTAAATAATGTTAACTTTTATTTAATAAAACGAAAATAAAAAAAGTGCTGTTCAGAATAAACTGAACGGCATCTATTATTACGAAGCGCATGACAGGATCTATTATTAACCCGGACAGGTGCGATAGAGCTGATTCGGCACCGAAGGCGCTAAACGCCGGGCGATCTCATTAAGCATTTGGACTCACGGTGCAAAGCTGACAGCAGCAGAAAAAATTTCTGCTTTGAACGAAAAGTTGACGTGTAGGCTGGCGTCCTGTCCTCACCGGCCATTCCGCTTTAGCGTGTTACAGGGCTGAGACGAGGTTTCGGATCTTTTCTGCCTTTTCAAAATGATCGAGTTTCATTTCCATAATCCACCAGTGCGCAACTTCCATAAGCAGTTCTGGATCGTCATTTTTATTAGCAAAAAAAGCATAAAACGAAAGCCCAACATGGCTTCCCTTAGAGGCAATTTTTGAATCACAGATCCTGATGATTTTCGCCTTCATTTCCTGGCGCACGTCATCTCCTTATTTATATTCTGAATCTGAAACAACGACATCGTTACCCTCAACCAGCAGCGGAACCCTGCGGACAGCTAAAAAAGCCGTAAGCAGTTATCTGCTTACGGCGCCAGGATCGGTGATGGTTTTTCTGACAATCAGGCCGCTTTCACGGCCCTGATTTTTTTCGTGTCAGCCGCATCGGATTCTGTTTTATCCGTTGCAGCTGAAGCATTGAGATCGGGAAGCTTGCTGGTACGCAGAATATGCTGCACCGTCTCTTTCTGCTCGGCGAGATACAGGCCGAGATTTTCAGCCTGCGTTTCATCCAACTGCATTCCGCTTTGCAACAGCCAGTCGGTGAACGCGTCTGCCATATCGAGCAGCTTGTCGTGAGCGTCAGCCTCTTTCTTACTGGCAAATGTCATTTTCTCTTCACCTTTTCTTACGACAACAAATTTTGTTTCAACAGCCATCGTGCACCTCGCTATACTGTATTTATATACAGTATAGCAGCTACCGATAGACATTGCAGCAAAATATGCATCACTGGCAAAGCTGCTGCGATTCCGGGCCACCCATACTCCGCCGCCACGCCCCGGGCGCCTGACCATACTGACGCTTAAAGCTGCGGTTGAAGGACTGCTGGGAGTCGAAGCCCAGCGCGATCGCCACGTTCAGAATCGGCTCATCGCTGCGCGTTAAGCGCTCAACCGATTTTTGCAGCTTTTGCGCGCGGATATACCCGGCGAGGGGATAGCCCGTATGCTCTTTGAACAGGCGCTGGAGGTGCCATTTTGAGTAGCCGGATCGCCTGGCAACGGACTCAATGTCCAGACGGCTATCCAGGTTGTTGTCGATCCAGTCGAGTAAATCATGCATAAATGCGCCAGTGTTCATCTGGTTACCCCCACGCGGTCTGTCAAAAGGTATCTTTATCTGTTGCATTAAAAGGTGGCGCGTTTTTGTATTAATTGCAAGTTTTATTGTTGCATTTAAAACCCTGACCGAAACGGGTCTTTTTACATCCGCTCAAATAGCACATAAAGTGCAACAATTATTCTTGCACTTAGTTAAGCGCCTTCCTACAATCGCCGCGATAGTGTATTCGCAACTGTTACAGTTTTGTGGCGATGAACGACACAAATGGCCTTGAGACAGCCACCGGACAAAGGAAGTGGCGCAGTGCCTCCTGCTGCGTCTTGCCCGGCGGCGACAATTACCGGAATAAAAATAATGAGCCTGCAAAAAACCTGGGGTAACTTTCATCTGAACGCGCTGGGGGTCATGTTGCTCTCCGTGCTGCTCGTCGGATGCGACAACAGCGTCGCGCAAAACGCCGCGCCGCCTGCGCCCGCCGTCAGCGCTGCTGACGTGGTGGTGAAATCCATTAGCCAGTGGGATAGCTTTAACGGCCGGATTGAGGCGGTGGAGAGCGTTCAGCTCCGTCCGCGCGTGTCCGGCTACATTGATAAAGTGAATTACACCGACGGCCAGGAAGTGAAGAAGGGTGAGGTGCTGTTCACGATTGATGACCGAACCTATCGCGCGGCGCTGGAACAGGCGCAGGCGAACCTGGCGAGAGCTAAAACGCAGGCCAACCTGGCGCAAAGTGAGGCTAACCGTACCGATAAGCTGGTCAATACCAACGTTGTCTCCCGTGAAGAGTGGGAGCAGCGTCGTTCGGCCGCCACTCAGGCGCAGGCCGATATTCGTGCCGCGCAGGCGGCAGTGGACGCCGCGCAGCTCAACCTGGACTTCACCAAAGTCACCGCGCCTATCGACGGTCGCGCCAGCCGGGCGCTGATCACCAGCGGCAACCTGGTGACCGCGGGCGACACCGCCAGCGTTCTCACCACGCTGGTCTCGCAGAAGACGGTTTACGTCTACTTTGACGTGGACGAGTCGACCTACCTTCACTACCAGAATCTGGCCCGCAGCGGGCAGGGGGCGTCCAGCAATCACACGGCGCTTCCGGTTGAGATTGGCCTGACGGGCGAGGAGGGCTATCCCCATCAGGGCAAGGTGGACTTCCTTGATAATCAGCTGACGCCGAGTACCGGCACCATCCGTATGCGCGCTCTGCTGGATAACGCCCAGCGTCAGTTCACGCCGGGACTATTTGCCCGCGTCCGCCTGCCGGGCAGCGCGGAGTTCAAAGCCACGCTTATCGACGACAAAGCGGTGCTGACCGATCAGGATCGTAAATACGTTTATATCGTCGATAAAGAGGGGAAAGCGCAGCGTCGCGACATCACGCCAGGCCGTCTGGCAGACGGTTTACGCATCGTGCGGCAGGGGCTGAACCCTGGCGATAAAGTTATCGTCGAGGGTTTACAAAAAGTGTTTATGCCGGGTATGCCGGTTAACGCGAAAACCGTTGCCATGACCGCCACCAGCGCCCTCAACTGATCCCTTGACCTGAGAATCCTATCCATGGACTTTTCCCGCTTTTTCATCGACAGGCCGATTTTTGCCGCGGTGCTGTCGATTCTGATTTTTATCACAGGGTTAATCGCCATCCCGCTGCTGCCGGTGAGCGAATATCCTGACGTCGTGCCGCCAAGCGTGCAGGTGCGCGCGGAGTACCCGGGCGCTAACCCGAAAGTGATTGCCGAGACGGTGGCGACGCCGCTGGAAGAGGCGATCAACGGCGTTGAGAACATGATGTACATGAAGTCCGTTGCGGGCTCCGACGGCGTGCTGGTCACCACCGTCACCTTCCGTCCGGGAACCGACCCGGATCAGGCGCAGGTGCAGGTGCAAAACCGCGTCGCGCAGGCCGAAGCGCGTCTGCCGGAAGACGTGCGGCGCCTGGGCATTACCACCCAGAAACAGTCCCCGACGCTGACGCTGGTGGTGCATCTGTTTTCGCCTAACGGCAAGTACGACTCCCTGTATATGCGTAACTACGCCACGCTGAAGGTGAAGGACGAGCTGGCGCGCCTGCCCGGCGTCGGCCAGATCCAGATTTTCGGCTCGGGTGAATACGCGATGCGCGTCTGGCTGGATCCCAACAAGGTGGCGGCCCGCGGGCTGACCGCGTCGGACGTGGTCACGGCGATGCAGGAGCAGAACGTGCAGGTATCCGCCGGGCAGCTTGGCGCCGAGCCGCTGCCGAAAGAGAGCGATTTCCTGATCTCCATTAACGCCCAGGGGCGTCTGCATACCGAAGAAGAGTTCGGCAATATTGTCCTGAAAACGACGCAGGACGGTACGGTAGTCCGCCTGCGCGACGTGGCGCGTATCGAAATGGGGTCCGGCAGCTATGCGCTGCGTTCCCAGCTGAACAATAAAGACGCGGTCGGGATTGGTATCTTCCAGTCGCCTGGGGCGAACGCCATTGATTTGTCTAACGCGGTGCGCGCGAAAATGGACGAACTGTCCACGCGCTTCCCGGCTGACATGAAGTGGGCGGCACCTTACGATCCGACCGTTTTCGTGCGCGACTCCATCCGTGCGGTGGTGCAAACGCTGCTGGAAGCGGTGGTACTGGTGGTGCTGGTGGTGATCCTGTTCCTGCAAACCTGGCGCGCGTCGATCATTCCGCTGATCGCGGTGCCGGTTTCGGTGGTGGGTACCTTCAGCATTCTCTACCTGCTCGGCTTCTCGCTGAATACCCTGAGTTTGTTCGGGCTGGTGCTGGCCATCGGTATCGTGGTGGACGACGCCATCGTGGTGGTGGAAAACGTCGAGCGAAACATAGAAGAGGGGCTTGCTCCGCTTGCGGCGGCGCATCAGGCGATGCGCGAAGTGTCTGGGCCGATTATCGCGATTGCGCTGGTGCTGTGCGCGGTGTTTGTGCCGATGGCGTTTCTCTCGGGCGTTACCGGTCAGTTCTACAAGCAGTTTGCGGTGACGATCGCGATTTCCACGGTCATCTCCGCTATTAACTCGCTGACGCTCTCTCCGGCGCTGGCGGCACTGCTGTTAAAACCGCACGGCGCGCCGAAAGATTTCCCGACCCGGCTTATCGATCGTCTGTTCGGCTGGATTTTCCGTCCGTTTAACCGCTTTTTCCACCGCAGCTCGAACGGCTATCAGGGGCTGGTGGGCAAAACGCTGGGACGGCGCGGCTCGGTATTTGTGGTGTATCTGCTGCTGCTCTGTGCCGCTGGCGTGATGTTTAAAGCGGTGCCCGGCGGGTTTATTCCGACGCAGGATAAGCTGTACCTGATTGGCGGCGTGAAGATGCCGGAAGGTTCTTCGCTGGCGCGCACCGACGCGGTGATCCGCAAAATGAGCGAAATCGGGATGAATACCGAAGGGGTGGATTACGCGGTTGCGTTCCCGGGGCTGAACGCGCTGCAGTTCACCAATACGCCGAATACCGGGACGGTCTTCTTTGGCCTGAAGCCGTTCGACCAGCGCAAACATACTGCGGCGGAAATAAACGCGGAGATTAACGCGAAAATCGCGCAAATTCAGGAAGGTTTTGGCTTCTCCATCCTGCCACCGCCGATTTTAGGGCTGGGTCAGGGGTCGGGCTATTCTCTGTACATCCAGGATCGCGGTGGTCTGGGGTATGGCGCGCTGCAAAACGCGGTGAACACCATGTCCGGCGCGATTATGCAGACCCCGGGAATGCACTTCCCGATTTCAACCTACCAGGCTAACGTTCCGCAGCTGGACGTGCAGGTCGACCGTGACAAGGCGAAAGCGCAGGGCGTGTCGCTGACCGATCTTTTCGGAACGCTGCAAACCTATCTGGGCTCGTCGTACGTGAATGACTTCAACCAGTTCGGCCGTACCTGGCGCGTGATGGCGCAGGCCGACGGGCAGTTCCGCGACAGCGTTGAAGATATTGCGAATTTACGCACCCGTAATAGTCAGGGCGAAATGGTGCCGATTGGCAGTATGGTGAAAATCACGACCACCTACGGGCCGGATCCGGTGATCCGTTACAATGGCTACCCGGCGGCGGATCTGATTGGCGATGCCGACCCGCGCGTCCTCTCGTCTTCACAGGCGATGACGCAGCTGGACGCCATGTCTAAGCAGATCCTGCCAAACGGGATGAACATTGAATGGACGGATCTGAGCTTCCAGCAGGCAACGCAGGGCAACACGGCGCTGATCGTCTTCCCGGTCGCGGTGCTACTGGCGTTCCTGGTCCTGGCGGCGCTGTATGAAAGCTGGACGCTGCCGCTGGCGGTGATCCTCATCGTGCCGATGACCATGCTCTCCGCGCTGTTTGGCGTCTGGCTGACCGGTGGCGATAACAACGTCTTCGTGCAGGTGGGGCTGGTGGTGCTGATGGGGCTGGCGTGTAAGAACGCGATTCTTATCGTGGAGTTTGCCCGCGAGCTGGAAATTCAGGGCAAAGGCATTATGGAAGCCGCGCTGGAGGCGTGCCGCCTGCGTTTACGTCCGATTGTGATGACCTCCATCGCCTTTATTGCCGGGACTATTCCGCTGATCCTCGGCCACGGCGCGGGCGCAGAAGTGCGCGGCGTCACCGGGATCACGGTCTTCTCCGGGATGCTGGGCGTGACGTTGTTTGGTCTATTCCTGACGCCGGTGTTTTACGTGACGCTGCGTAAGTTCGTGACGCGCGGGAAAAAAGAGGAAAGGGACGTTCTGCCCGCGTAGGAACGCTGCAGATAATAAAAAACCGCCTTCATTGTGAAGGCGGTTTTTTTACATCTGAATGTAGGCCGGGTTAGCGCAGCGCCACCCGGCAAGATCGTTACGACGTTTTTTGATACTGGGCAATAAGGTCCGGGAGGGGATCCCATCCGCTGCTATCGGCGTTTTTAACCGCTTCCAGGGCGCTTGCCACGGTATGGCGGGCGAGTACCGCTAACGAAGCCTCCTCGGCTTCTTCGGATATCGATTTGAAGTACCAGCAGGCGTTAGCGCTGACCACGCAGCGGGCCGGTACGTCAGGGCGCGAGGCCCACAGCTTTTTATCTTCGATGACCGAAAGGTAGATGTCGCGCAGGGTGATCTCTTCCGGCGGGCGACCAAGATGAATTGAGCCGTTACGGCCAAGCGTTGAGACGATAATGCCGTCACGCGTCAGCGGAACCATCAATTTGCGGATGAAGCTCGGGTTCGCTTCCAGGCCGTAGGCCAGAATCGCACTCGTGGAACGTTCACCCAATTGCTCCGCCATCGCTACGCTGAGAACCATCTGCAAAGCTGTCGGGAAGCGGTAATCTAACATTTCTCTGTCCTGGGTTGCGGTGAATCTTGTTCTTTTTGGCACCGCAGAGGTGAATAAGCAATAAACAACAATATAACAAATACGGTAATTATTTTGAAGCAATCTGCGGCATTTGCGATCGAACTCCCTGTTCTGATTTAGCAAAACGTGCGGTTCGGGAAGTCAACCGTAACCATCAGGCCACCTTCAGCGGAAGTACTCAGGTTTACGCTGCTGTTGTGTTGCTGCGCCACCGCTTTGACGATGGCAAGCCCCAGCCCGCTCCCGCTTTGCACCTGATTGGGATCGCGGAAAAACCGGTCGAACACGCGCTCGCGCAGTTCAACCGGAATACCGGGCCCTGCATCTGAAACGCGAAGCCGCGCGAAGCCATCTGCTATGCAGACATCGACCTGAATCCGCCCGCCCTCGGGACTGTACTTCACGGCGTTCTCAATGAGGTTATCAATAAGCGATACCAGGCGTTCCCTGACGCCGGGGATCCAGATGTCATCCTCGGCGAAGAATTCCAGCTCAATCCTGCGCGCAGACGCCAGCGGTTCCAGCTCGGCCATTCGCTCCTGGATGAGCGTCGTCAGCGGCACGGTCTCCATTTCCGTATCAATGCGCGCTTCGCTGTGCATCATCAGCAGCAGCTGGTTGACGAGACGCGCTGCCCGGCTGTTGCTGCGAATCACCCCCGCAAGCAGCTCCTGCTGGCTCTCGCTAATGACCCAGGACTGCAGCGCTTCCACGTTGATGCGCATCGCCGCGAGGGGCGTACGCAGCTCGTGCGCGGCATCCGCAATGAAAACCCGTTCCCTTTCCGCGCTTTCACGCACCCTGGCAAGGAAGTCATTGATCGCATCCACCATCTGGCGAAGCTCCCTGTGTCCGGGAACGGCTTTTAAAGGGGAGAGATCGTCAGGCGTGCGTAACGTAATTTCATTGACCACCTTGTTCCAGGGGCGCATCGCAATGCGGATTGACAGCCACGCGGGAAACAGAAGAAAAGGGAAGCAGACCAGCAGCGGCATGATGTAGTAGCCGCGCGAGTTCAGGTAGATAAAGAAGTTCCAGCCGCCGGCCGGGGTGAAAAGGGTGACCTCCACGTCGGAATGAGCGGATTTAAGGGTTCGGCTGGTCCAGGTACGACCATCGCTCTGAACACGCTGCATTTCCCCAAACCGGGTGTTGGTTACCCCCGTTGGCGCATCAGGCGATGAAAAAATAATCGCGTTATTTTTGCGCACGATGAAGTTGATTGACAGCGCGGGATCTTCGCCGCCGCCATAGCCCTCACGCAGCGCCTTGCTAAAGGCTTCCAGCACCGCGGTGCGATCCTGCGGGTGTTCGTCCATCCGCTCGACCAGGGTAAAAAGGGTGTCGTAGGTATGACTGCCCGTAAGGATGGGAGGGCTGCGCAGGTCCTCCCACAGAATAAAGGTTAAAAATAGACACCACAGCAGGGTAAGCAGCAGCAACTGGGCGATAATAATTCGCCGTACCAGCGTTGGGCGTCTCAGGTGGTACCAGACGTTTTGCATTACCCTGTTACCTTCTGGACTGAAACGGTATCAATGACATACCCGACGCCCCGCACCGTTCGCACATAGCCATCGCCGATTTTTCGCCGCAAATTTCCCATATGCACGTCGAGCGCATTGCTGAGGTTCTCTTTGTTGCCGAATATCCGTTCTTCCAGAAACCGTCGCGTAATCACGCGGTCAGCGCGCAGCATCAGCGTTTCCAGCAGCGCATATTCACTCGCCGTCAGGTCTACGTGGCGCGCGCTCACCGTCACGCGGCGCGTCGGAACATGAAGCGATAGGCCTCGAATTTCTATCGCCTCATTCTCGAAACCGTAGCTGCGCCGCGCCAGGGCTCTCACCCGCGCCAGCAGCTCGGCGAGAATAAATGGCTTGACGAGATAGTCGTCCGCACCGGCATCCAGCCCGCACAGCCGATCCTGCAGCGTACCTCGCGCCGTCAGGATGATGACCGGGATCCCCTTGAGCTGCTGACGCAAACGCGCCATCAGGCTCATGCCGTCGCCGTCGGGCAGCCCCAGGTCGAGCAAAATAAGTTCCGGCACGCAGACGTCCAGCTGATGCAGCGCATCCTCTTTGCGGCGAACCCATATGACGTCAAACCCTTGATCGGAGAGGGCGATACGTACGCCGTTGCCGAGATCCAGGTCGTCTTCGATTAGTAGAATTTTCACACTGGTAACTGTATCAACCGTGAATGAAGAACTTCTTAAGAAAAAAACGGTATCAGGAAACCTGCCCGGTTTACAGCGTCGGCTCGCGCTTCAGTGTTTCTTCATGTTCGGCTCATAAGAACCTTAGGGTCGGTATTCAAAATGGGCGTTCTGGCGGTTAACCGCATGCATCGTCATCATTTGAATCCAGAAGGGCTTCTTTAATGAGAAACATCGAACTGCGTCATACGTTCCCCCATTTACTTCCGGGCCGCAGCCTGAAAAACCTCGTGTCGGGCGTCGTTCTGGCGTTACTGGCCACGCCTGCACTTGCGGCAGAGCAGAGCCAGGGTAACGTCTTAACCCTGGGGGGCGGCGTGGACGTCGCGCCGCGCTACTCGGGTTCCGATAAAACCCGCGTTTCCGCAGCTCAGGTGGTGGAGTACGCCATGGCAAACGGCTTCTTTATCGGCACCACGCGAGGGATCGGTTACGGCAACAACTTTGGCAATCTTGATTACAGCGCCGCGCTGAGCTATCGAGTTGGGCGTAAAGATAAAGACGTGAGCAGCGATTCCATCAGCTCCGGCAGCGACGAGCTGCGGGGAATGGGCGAGATAAAAGGCTCGGCAATCGTTGTGCCCGGGCTTGAGTACAGGGTGACCGACTGGCTTCACCTGCAGCTGCAGGCAGAGGTTCCGGTTTCTGAGAGGGACAACGGTGAAGCGGTGCATTTCGGCATTTCCAGCCCGTTCTATACCTCACCCAAAAATGAGGTGACGCTGGCGCTGACCGGCAGCTGGGGATCCGACAAGTATATGCAGACCTACTACGGGGTCAGCGCCGCTCAGTCGAGCGCATCGGGCTTTGCCCGACATGACGCCGGGGCGGGAATTTATGGCTACTCGATGAATCTTGACTGGACCCACAGGCTCACCTCGCGCTGGAGCGTCCTTGCCTCAGCGGGCGTTACGCAGCTGACGGGGGATGCGGGTGATAGCCCCATTGTACAACGCAAAACGTCGCCCACGGGGAGTTTGAAGGTGACGTACAGTTTTTGATTGTGGGCCGCGGTGGCTTAACGTTTTGAGCACGCACTTGCGGTAATTAAAGCCGCTCCGGTTGAGATGGCGGGGCGGTTCCCTTTGCAGACAGTTACAGCACTGCACACGAGGTTGACGGATTTATCTAAAGCTCCATTGTGCCGTAATGACAAACACGGAAGGTATGATAATACCCACATCCATTCCAAAATAAGACGTAAAATTATACTGGAACCCATGATATATATAGGGCGAAAATCCTATCCCCGTTGCTTTTTTAAAATCATGGTATGAACCATGGTCACCACAATCATCGAAAGTATTAAGGAAAAATTCACCTACATATCCATAGATTCCTTTAAAAACCCAACCGTTATCCCATCCAGCCCAGTCTCTTCTTACGCCGGCAGCGAGGCATCTGTCATTAAAGCTGTTTTTCATTGTCCCTAGCACAAGACTGTATTTCGACGTATCCGAGAATTTCCTCTCCACGGATATGAACTTATTTTCAAAGTTCTCCGTGTATTGTCCTCGATTATGGGTCAGATGATAAACGTATGAGCCGGTGTTTATTGAATACAGATTTATTTCATCTGCAGAGCAATGCAACGTAAAAAGATAAAAACTTCCGCACCACAGCCATGTGGGGCATCTTTTCCGAACTGTCTGCTTATGTGGAATATTATCCATATTCGCTCACTTTGGCTAACGTACTGAAATTATAAGGACTGTTTTCGGTCTTCAGCTGGATAAATTTTAGCATACATACCAAAACTCGAGATATTCACGTCACGGATTGGGGGCTGAAATTACGATAGAACATGTTCTGCGAACCCTTACCCCACGCGCTTACAGGAGTGAAAATCAGCCTTTTGCCGCCGCTAAAATCATAGCCTCTGAGGTATAATCGCTGTTCAGAAAACGGCAAAGAGGATGTGACAAGATGCTGACTTATATCACCATAGGTACAAAGGATCTTCAGCGCGCCGCGTCGTTTTATGACGCGATTTTTAACGTGCTTGGCTATTCACGTTTGCCTGCCTGGACCGAGGACTGGGCAATGTGGGGAGATGAAAATAATCCAGATGAGGGGTTTAGCTTCTGTATTTGTCCTCCGTTTGACCGACAACCCGCAACGGCGGGAAACGGGACAATGTTCGCATTCCGTGCAGCTAACGCGGAGCTAGTCAGACGTTTCCATGCAGCAGGCCTTCTTGCGGGAGGGAGGAGTGAAGGCATGCCAGGGACACGAACCGCGTACGGCCCCGATTTTTATGTTGCCTATCTGCGCGATCCTGACGGGCATAAGCTGGCATGCGTTTGTCAGCATTATTCTCCTGAAGCCGATACGTTCCCGGACGAAGAATAGTCACAAGCGGTCGTTTTTGAACTATGTTTAACACCAGTCAGAATAATAAATAGTTGAACTGTTATTAGATTCTGAACAGTGACGCCTTAATCCGGAGCATTTGAAAGCCAGAACCTCACTGAGAAGTGTGCCAGCATGACGTGGCTAATATTCCTATCCGGAGAAGAACGTGTTCGGAAAACAATTGTTAAACTACATGCCAGGTTTACAAACTTTGTTAGCCTACAATAAAAGCTGGCTAAAACATGATGTTAAAGCCGGGTTATCCGTTGCGGCTGTCGCGCTACCCGTGGCTATTGCTTATGCTGAATTGGCAGGTGTTGGGGCGATAGTGGGGCTCTATTCCTGCGTTTTACCGATGATAGCGTATGCACTCTTTGGTTCTTCACGTCAGCTTATTGTGGGCCCTGATGCCACGACCTGCGCGGTGATTGCGGCCGTCGTGTTTCCGCTTTCTGCAGGTAATTCCGAACTGCACTGGCAGCTGACGATTATCATGACGTTGATGATGGGCGGATGGTGCCTGCTTGCCAGTAAATTTCGTCTGGGCGCACTTGCCGATTTACTTTCTCATCCCATCCTCACGGGTTTGCTTAATGGCGTTGCCGTGACGATTATTGTCGGGCAATTAGGCAAGGTGTTGGGGATAAAACTCGACGAAGCGCAGGTTATTGAGAAAATAATGGCCTTGCCAGGCCGTCTTTCCGACAGCCATTTATTAACCGTTGGCATATCGCTTTTAACGTTAATTATATTAATGGCGATCAAAACCTATCGCAGCCACTGGCCGGCACCGTTGATTGCCATTGTGATGACAACGCTACTGGTATGGGCGACATCTGCGCAACAGTACGGTATTGCCACTATTGGGGGTGAAGGCTTCCAGCCTGGTTTACCCGTCGTTAACTGGGGCGCGTTCCAGCCCGGTCCGATGCGTGATTTAGTGATCCCGGCACTGAACCTGGCGTTGGTCAGTTTTGTCAGCCTGATGCTGACCGCCCGCAGTTTCGCCGCGAAAAATGGCTATGAAATTAATGCTGATGCAGAGTTCAGAGCGCTGGGTATTGCGAACATTATGTCTGGGTTATCTCAGGGGTTTGCTATCAGTGGAGCCGATTCCCGGACAGCGGTTAATGATTCAGTGGGTGGGAAAAGCCAGCTGGTTTCCATCGTCGCAGCCTTACTCATCGGTATCGTGGTGGTGTTTTTCACTCAGCCATTACAATTTATTCCGGTATCTGCATTAGGAATTGTTCTGATGTACGCATCCTGGTCATTAATTGATCTGCGCGGGTTATGGAATCTGAGGCGAAGAAATAAACAGGCATTTCGCCTGGCCTTTTTCACGTTTGGCTGTGTGTTAATTATCGGCGTTATCCAGGGGATCGGCCTTGCGGTGTTGCTTGGCCTGTTACAGTTCCTGCGTACGGTGTTTCGTCCCTCTGAGCACTTACTGGGAACCGACGAAGATGGAATGATTCACTCGTTAGGGAATACAACCGATATTAAAATGGTCCCGGGCGTGCTGATGTATCGATTTAACTCCCCGTTGACCTATTTTAACGTGGCTTATTTTAAGCGTCGGGTATTGAACCTGGTTGATGGTGCAGCAGTACAGCCTAAATGGGTGGTCATTGATGCCGTTGCATGCTTCACCTATTCAGATATCAGCGTTCTGGCAACCATAAATGAGTTAAAGCGTGACCTGAAGGGTCGAGAGATTACGTTAATCCTTGCGGGCAGAAAAACGGAATTAACGCGCTGGTTTAAAGATAGCCGACCAACGATGAATGATGATGACATGATTCTGGCGCCAGACCTCTATCTGGCACTTCGGTTCATTCAAAGCAAAGAGAGTGCGAGTGAATCAGGTGGCGAGGTATAAGCTAAAGGCTTGCCCGCCACCCGCGAGCAAGCCACACCCTTAGCGATACAGCGTCTTTTCCGTAACCGGAATAAGCAGCCCGGATCGCCAGTCCGCGAGCGTCAGCTGCGCAAGCCTGCCCAGCGCGGTATAAAACGGATGCCCGGCGTTGTCGACAAACACCGACAGGAAGCGGGTGCTCCACGGCAGCAGGTGCCACGCCAGAAGCTGATTGCACTCCGGCTCGCGGCCATTCTCGGCCAGCCACGCCGCCAGCAGCAGCAACGTACCGAAATGATCTTCCGGCTCATTCTGCTGCATCTCAAACGCGATATTGTTCTCCCGCATCCACTGGCGCAGCGCGAGGGTCGAGTCGCCAAACAATACGGATTCACGGTCCAGCCAGACGGAACCCCACGGCGGAGCGGGCAGGGCATACGGACCAATAAACAGCCGTTGCCAGGCGTCCGCCAGCGGTTCATCGGAAGATGAGGCAAACGTATCGGCAACGGGCTGCAGCGTTTCCGAAGGCAGGGGCCAGTCCTGAACCCATTCGCCAGCGGTGAGCGCTTTCACCAGCGGCGCGGCCTGCTCGCTGTCGGGAGCGAAATAAAACAGCGCGCCCAGCACCCGGGCGCTGAACGCGAACGATTCACGATGTGAGACGTCTTTCATTAAACTTTCCTTGCTCGCGCGGATGACGCCCGCGCGACTGTGTTAACCGATAATACTGACCACAGAATAAACCAGGGTCTCGCGTTTCACCCTCTATACCTTCTCAATCTGCACCAGATTGGTGTGCTGCGGGTTGCCTTTTGCCAGCGGAGAAGGTCGATGGGTCGTCAGCGTGTTGATGCATGAGCCGTGATCGATACGATCGCCATTCATATTGGCATCATGCCACGCTCCCTGGCCCATGGCGCTCACGCCGGGCATGATGCGCGGCGTGACTTTCGCTTCAATTCGCACCTCGCCGCGATCGTTAAATACTCGCACCGTATCGCCGTTCTTGATGCCGCGTTTTGCAGCATCGACAGGATTAAGCCACACCTCCTGGCGACAGGCTGCTTTCAGCACGTCGACGTTACCGTAGCTCGAGTGGGTACGGGCTTTGAAGTGAAAGCCAAACAGCTGCAGCGGGAACTGCGCGCGCTCGGGCGCATCCCAGCCGTCAAAGGTCGACGCGTAGACGGGCAGAGGGCTGATGGTCTCATCTTTTGCCAGCTCCCAGGTAGCCGCAATCTCCGCCAGCTTGCTGGAGTAAATCTCAATCTTGCCCGATGGCGTTTTCAGCGGATGGGCTTCCGGGTTCTCGCGGAATTTTTTATAGGCCACAAAGTGTCCGTTCGGATCTTTACGCTTATAAATGCCCATTTTTTTCAGCTCGTCATAGGACGGAAGCTTAGGGTCTTTCTCGAGCATTTTGGCATACAGGAACTGCAGCCACTGTTCCTGCGTACGTCCTTCGGTGAATTTCTGATGGATGTCCGGACCGAGGCGTTTTGCCACTTCGCTCATCATCCAGTAGATCGGCTTACGCTCGAACTTCGGCGCGGTCACGGGCTGGAGGAAAATCAGGTAGCCCATGTTACCGGCGTAATCGTTAGGAATGATATCTTCCTGCTCGACGGTCATCAGGTCCGGCAACACGATATCGGCGTACTTCGCTGACGAGGTTATGAAGTTGTCGATGACGACAATCATTTCGCACTTGCTTTCATCCTGTAGGATCTCGTGAGTTTTATTGATATCAGAGTGCTGGTTGATGATGGTGTTGCCCGCATAGTTCCAGATGAACTTAATCGGCACGTCCAGCTTATCCTTACCACGCACGCCGTCGCGTAAGGCGGTCATCTCCGGCCCGCGGGCGATGGCGTCCGTCCAGCTGAAGCAGGAGATTTGCGTTTTGACCGGGTTATCCGGTATCGGCATACGTTCGATGGTAATGGTGTAGGTCGACTCGCGCGCGCCGCTGTTACCGCCGTTGATTCCTACGTTTCCGGTGAGGATCGGCAGCATGGCGATGGCGCGCGACGTCAGCTCGCCGTTCGCCTGGCGCTGTGGTCCCCACCCCTGGCAGATATAGGCCGGTTTCGCGGAGCCGATTTCACGAGCAAGCTTGATGATGCGATCCGCAGGAATGCCTGTGATGCGTGAGGCCCACTCCGGCGTTTTCGCCGTGCGGTCATCGCCCTGGCCGAGAATGTACGCTTTGTAGTGGCCGTTAGCGGGCGCGCCTTCCGGCAGCGTTTTTTCGTCATAGCCCACGCAGTATTTATCCAGAAACGGCTGGTCGACCAGGTTTTCGTCGATCAATACCCACGCGATTCCCGCCACCAGCGCGGCATCGGTACCCGGACGGATCGGGATCCATTCATCTTCGCGTCCGGCTGCCGTATCGGTATAGCGCGGGTCGATGACGATCATGCGCGCATTGGATCGCTCGCGGGCCTGCTCCAGATAATAGGTGATCCCACCGCCGCTCATGCGGGTTTCCGCCGGGTTATTGCCGAACATCACCACCAGTTTGCTGTTTTCAATATCCGAGGTGCTGTTGCCATCGTTGCTGCCGTAGGTGTAGGGCATCGCGCAGGCAATTTGCGCCGTGCTGTAGGTGCCGTAGTGGCTCAGGAAACCGCCGTAGCAGTTCATCAGGCGCGCCACCAGCGAAGCGTAAGGGGAGGAGCGGGTGATATTGCCGCCGACAATCCCGGAGGAGTAGTTGATATACACCGCTTCGTTGCCGTATTTGCTGACCACGTTTTTAAGGCTGGCGGTGATGGCGTCCAGCGCTTCATCCCATGTGATGCGCTCGAACTTGCCTTCACCGCGTTTGCCCACGCGTTTCATCGGGTAGTTGAGACGGTCAGGATGATTGATCCGACGGCGAATTGAACGTCCGCGCAGGCAGGCGCGCACCTGATGGTTACCGTAAATATCCTCGCCGGTGTTATCGGTTTCGACCCAGTACACTTCGTCGTCGCGGACGTGCAGACGCAGCGCGCAGCGGCTGCCGCAGTTGACCGAGCAGGCGCCCCACACCACTTTATCTCCAGAAGGCTGGACGGCGTTCTTCACCGCCGCGGCGGCGCTTTTTAAGCCGAAAGGAAGCGAGATCCCGCCGGCGGCCAGCGCCAGAGAACCTATTGCCGTAGATTTCACGAGAGTTCGACGGCTAATTCCGCCGTGATGTTCAGTATCGGACATGGCTCACCCCATCATTATAATTACGTATTATTTTTCCCGAAATGATAACCGGGCTAATGATGGGGTGAGTGTTACTGATTTGGGGGTATTAAATCTTAATCCTCATCAAATCAAAGGGGATTGAGGGTAAATTACTGCGCTTCAGCAGCCCCGTTGCCTGTGCGGGTGTACAAAATTTTAAAGGTGTCGTTGGCGCAGTGGCCTACCACCTGCGTGCCCGCCTGGTCAGCCTGATCGTTCGGCACAATGCTCAGCGTAAAACCTGATTCAGGCACGCCGTTGTTGATAATTTTCTGCTGAATGTCGCTTTTCACGCGCTCGCAGGAATCCGGTGCCGCCAGCGCGGCCGTTGAGGCACTCATTAACAGCAGGGCGGTAATCCAGGGTAACCGTTTCATCTGTAGCTCCTTTTCTCTGTGTAGAGATTAATTTTAGCAGGCTTCGTGTAAACAACTGTATTTGCTAATATGATTGGGAATAATCTCCCTGTACGGTAATAAATGTGAAGAAATACGCAGCGATAACGCTACTGGCAGCAACACTGGTGGGGTGCGACAACAGCTCCGCGCCGCTGTCGTTTACGCCCGAGATGGCGAGTTTCTCGAACGAATTTGATTTTGATCCGCTGCGCGGCCCGGTGAAAGACTTCACCCAGACGCTGCTCAACGAGAAGGGCGAAGTGTCCAAACGGGTGACCGGCACCGTGTCGGCGGAAGGGTGTTTCGATACCCTGGAACTGCACGACCTGGAGGCCAATACCGGCGTGGCGCTGGTGCTGGATGCCAATTACTACCTTGATGCGGAAACCCAGCAGCGAAAAGTGAAGCTGCAGGGGAAATGCCAGCTGGCCGAACTGCCGTCAGCCGGGATAACGTGGGATACCGACGACAACGGTTTTGTGGTGGCGGCGCACGGCAAAGAGATGGAAGTGAAGTATCGTTACGATGCGGATGGCTACCCGCTGGGCAAAACCACCGTCTCGGGGGATCAGCACCTGTCCGTCCAGTCGACGCCGTCTAAAGACGTTCGCAAAAGAATGGATTACTCGGCAGTGAGCATGTTGAATGACAAGCCGCTGGGCAACGTGAAGCAGAGCTGCGACTACGATCGACACAATAATCCGGTGAGCTGCGACCTGACGATCACGGACGATAGCGTCAAACCTGCCGTTGAGCACAAATACACCATCAAAAACACGATTGAATACTACTGAGAATAAAACCGCGCAGATTACTGCGCGGTCGGTTTCAGCAGGCTGGCGCCTGACGGCTTGTGCCCGGCCAGATGCTGATGCTGGAAGATGCACATGCGAATGGTATTGCGGTATTCGCCGTTGATAAAGAACTCGTGAATCAGCTCGCCTTCCACCATAAAGCCCAGCTTGCGGTAGATATGGATCGCTTTCTCGTTCTCTTTATCCACAATCAGATAGAGCTTGTAGAGATTCAGAACGTTGAACCCGTAATCCATCGCCAGCTTCGCTGCCCGTGAGGCAAGGCCTTTTCCCTGATGCTCAGGGGAAATAATGATCTGAAACTCCGCCCGACGGTGAACATGGTTGATTTCAACCAGCTCCACAAGACCGGCTTTTTCGCCTTCACACTCCACCACAAAACGACGTTCACTCTGATCGTGAATGTGCTTATCGTAGAGATCGGACAGCTCAACAAAGGCCTCGTACGGCTCTTCGAACCAGTAGCGCATTACGCTGGCGTTATTGTCCAGCTGGTGGACGAAGCGCAGGTCTTCACGCTCCAGCGGGCGAAGCTTAACGTCGCAGGGCGCCGACATTACGGGGCTACCGTGCGGCCAGTGCGGCGATCCAGGCAGCGCAGGGTGTTTGGCTCCCAGTAGGCGTTGACGTTTGCACTTTGCTGACACTTATCGCGCGCGTCAAAAGCGACATCTTCTTTATCCCACTCTTTCTCAGCACGTTTGTTGACCTTGTGGCGAAGGCTGCGGGTGTCATTCCATTGTTCTTTGTCCATGGCGGCGTTCTGGCGGCTTTGCGCGCTGTCACCAGACTCAATAATGAGCTTGCTGGTTTCCGCTGTCGCAGAGGCGGCAAAGGCGAACGATGACAGCGCCAGCAGGGCTGTCAGACAAAGGCGTTTGCTTAATGTGGTCATAGCGTTTCCTTTTAAACGGGTGCAGATAATCAAGTTACCCTGAACAGATTCTACACCAAAGCGAAAAGACGTCATACCCGCGGTGCAAGTATGGGAAAGTAAAGGATATCATCAGGTATGATGTCTAAATAAATCCTCACCTGACGTGAAATATGCTCAAAACGACGCTGCTTTTTTTTGCCACCGCGCTATGCGAAATCATCGGCTGCTTCCTGCCCTGGCTCTGGCTGAAGAAGGAGGGATCCGTACTGCTTCTCATCCCGGCAAGCATCGCGCTGGCTCTGTTTGTCTGGCTGTTAACGCTGCATCCGGCCGCGAGCGGCCGCGTCTACGCCGCTTACGGTGGTGTCTATGTCTGTACCGCGCTGCTGTGGCTACGCGTGGTGGACGGCGTCAGGCTCAGCGCGTACGACTGGGCCGGCGCGCTGATTGCCCTGTGCGGAATGCTGATTATTGTGGCGGGATGGGGGCGGGCCTGAGGCCCCGGTTTTGTGATCGTTAGCGGATTTTATGATCATTATACTTGTATGGTAGTCTGGTTAGTGGGTAAGTTTCCAGCATCACAACGAATGATGTAAGGAAAGGAATTATGAAGATTGTCGCGGCTGACGTGTTTGTTACCTGCCCGGGGCGGAACTTTGTCACCCTTAAAATCACCACCGACGAGGGGATTGTCGGCCTCGGTGACGCTACGCTAAACGGGCGTGAACTCTCCGTGGCTTCCTACCTGAAAGACCATCTCTGCCCGCAGCTGATTGGCCGCGATGCGCACCGCATCGAAGACATCTGGCAGTTCTTCTATAAGGGCGCCTACTGGCGTCGCGGCCCGGTCACCATGTCGGCCATCTCCGCCGTGGACATGGCGCTGTGGGACATCAAAGCCAAAGCGGCCAACATGCCGCTCTACCAGCTGCTGGGCGGCGCATCCCGCGAAGGGGTGATGGTCTATTGCCACACGACCGGCCACACCATTGACGACGTGCTGGAAGACTACGCCCGCCATAAAGAGATGGGCTTTAAGGCGATCCGCGTGCAGTGCGGGGTGCCGGGTATGAAAACCACCTACGGCATGGCCAAAGGGAAGGGGCAGGCCTACGAGCCTGCGACCAAAGGCGACTGGCCGGAAGAGCAGCTCTGGTCCACCGAAAAATACCTCGATTTCACACCGAAGCTGTTCGACGCGGTGCGCAGTAAATTCGGCTTCAATGAACATCTTCTGCATGACATGCACCACCGCCTGACGCCAATCGAAGCGGCGCGCTTCGGCAAGAGCATTGAAGAATTCCGCATGTTCTGGATGGAAGATCCAACGCCTGCGGAAAACCAGGCCTGCTTCCGCCTCATTCGCCAGCACACCGTCACGCCAATTGCCGTGGGCGAAGTGTTTAACAGCATCTGGGACTGCAAGCAGCTCATCGAAGAGCAGCTCATCGACTATATCCGCACCACCATTACCCACGCGGGCGGGATCACCGGGATGCGTCGCATCGCGGACTTCGCCTCGCTCTATCAGGTGCGAACCGGCTCGCACGGCCCGTCGGATCTCTCGCCGGTATGCCACGCCGCCGCGCTGCATTTCGACCTGTGGGTGCCAAACTTTGGCGTCCAGGAATATATGGGCTATTCCGAACAGATGCTGGAAGTCTTCCCGCACAGCTGGCGTTTTGATAACGGCTATATGCATCCGGGCGACAGGCCGGGGCTGGGCATCGAGTTTGATGAAAAGCTGGCGGCGAAATACCCGTACGATCCGGCCTATCTGCCGGTGGCCCGTCTTGAGGACGGCACGCTGTGGAACTGGTAAATGAGGAGCGAACGATGAAAAGCGTAGTGATTCAACAGCCGAACGAACTGGTGATTGAAGAGCGGCCACTCCCGGCGCCAGGTGCAGGTGAAGTTCGCGTCAAAATCACGCTGGCGGGGATCTGCGGCTCGGACAGCCACATCTATCGCGGCCATAACCCGTTTGCGAAATATCCACGCACGATCGGCCACGAGTTTTTTGGCGTGATTGACGCCGTAGGCGAGGGTGTCGACAGTGCCCGTCTGGGCCAGCGCGTCTCGGTCGATCCGGTGATCAGCTGCGGACATTGCTATCCGTGTTCCGTCGGAAAACCGAACGTCTGCACCTCGCTGGTGGTGCTGGGCGTACACCGCGACGGGGGCTTCAGTGAATACGCGGCGGTACCCGCTAAAAATGCCTGGCCTATTCCGGATGACATTCCTGATAAACACGCCGTCATGGTGGAGCCTTTCACCATCGCCGCCAACGTGACGGGGCAGGCCAACCCCATCGAGCAGGACGTCGCGCTGGTTTACGGCGCAGGGCCGATGGGGCTGGTCACCGTGCAGGCGCTGAAGGGCGTCTATAAGGTGAAGCAGGTTATCGTGGTTGATCGCATAGACGAACGCCTGAAAATGGCCCAGCGCAGCGGCGCGGACTGGGTGTTGAATAACGGCGAGCAGTCGCTACAGGCCGCGCTGGACGAAAGGGGGATCAAACCGACGTTAATCATTGATGCCGCCTGTCATCCGTCGATATTGCAGGAGGCGATTACCCTGGCCTCTCCGGCGGCGCGTATCGTGCTGATGGGGTTCTCCAGCGAGCCGAGCCAGATTGTCCAGCAGGGCATCACCGGCAAAGAGCTGGCGATCTTCTCCTCGCGCCTCAATGCCAACAAATTCCCGGTCGTCATCGACTGGCTGAAAAAAGGGCTGATCGACCCGGAAAAACTGATCACTCATGCCTTTGACTATCACCATGTAACAGACGCCATTGAACTGTTTGAGAAAGACCAGCGGCAGTGCTGCAAAGTCTTGCTCACGTTCGGGCAATAATCCTTTACGCGGTTAAGAGCCTGCGCAGACAGGCTCTGTGTGGTACGCATCTTACCCTTCAGAGATAGCCATTATGACGCAAGCACAACCTCAAAGAACCACCTCCGATCTGGTGAAAGCCGCCGTTTCCGGCTGGCTGGGCACCGCCCTGGAGTTTATGGACTTTCAGCTTTACTCGCTGGGGGCTGCCCTGGTCTTTCACGAGATCTTCTTCCCGGAACAGTCAGCCGCGATGGCGCTGATCCTCGCGATGGGGACCTACGGCGCAGGCTATATCGCACGCATTGTCGGCGCTTTTATCTTTGGAAGGATGGGCGACAGCATTGGTCGTAAGAAGGTGCTGTTTATCACCATCACCATGATGGGGATCTGCACCACGCTGATTGGCGTCCTGCCGACCTACGCGCAGATCGGGATTTTTGCTCCCGTTCTGCTGGTGACGCTGCGTATCATCCAGGGCCTGGGGGCCGGGGCTGAGATCTCCGGGGCCGGGACCATGCTGGCGGAGTACGCGCCGAAAGGCAAACGCGGCATTATCTCCTCGCTGGTGGCGATGGGCACTAACTGCGGGACGCTGAGCGCAACGGCGATCTGGGCGGTGATGTTCTTTGCCCTCGACCGTGAAGAGCTAATTGCCTGGGGCTGGCGCGTGCCGTTCCTCGCCAGCGTCGTGGTGATGATTTTCGCCATCTGGCTGCGAATGAACCTGAAAGAGAGCCCGGTCTTTGAGAAAGTGAACGATGCCCAAACCGTACAGCCGGACACCTCGCTGGGTTCAATGGTGAAAAGTAAATCCTTCTGGCTTGCGACCGGGCTGCGTTTCGGTCAGGCGGGCAACTCGGGGCTGATCCAGACGTTCCTCGCCGGGTATCTGGTCCAGACGCTGCTGTTCGATAAAGCCATCCCGACCGATGCGCTGATGATAAGCTCCATTCTAGGGTTTATCTCCATTCCGCTGCTGGGCTGGCTTTCCGATAAAGTAGGGCGCCGTCTGCCGTACATTATCCTCAATATCTCCGCCATTCTTCTCGCCTACCCAATGCTGTCGATCATCGTCGATAAGAGCTATGCGCCGGGGACGATTATGCTCTCCATCATCGTTATCCATAACTTCGCCGTGCTGGGGCTGTTTGCGCTGGAAAATATCACCATGGCGGAGATGTTTGGCTCGCGAAATCGCTTTACCCGCATGGCTATCTCGAAAGAGGCGGGCGGTTTGGTGGCGGTGGGCTTTGGTCCGGTACTGGCGGGGATCTTCTGCAACATGACCGGCTCCTGGTGGCCGATTGTCGCCATGCTGGTGGCCTATTCCGTGATTGGGCTGGTCTCGGCATTCCTGATGCCGGAAGTGCGCGACCGTGATTTGAGCGCGGCGCAAGACGCAGCGGAGTCCGCGCCAGAAGAGAGCGTGGGTTACGGCGCGGTCTCCTCGCGACGCTAATGGTTTATAACTTACGTGACCTGTCACATAACTTTATCTTTATGTCACACCACATGAGCAAAAGTTAATATAAATCAAAATATCAAACGGCAGTATCAGTATGGTTGATGGCAGTTATTTTTTTACCCCAACTGCCATTCTAGTTGGTGTAGTCAGCAGGCGCTGCCGCTTCAGAGGAGCGGCAGCGGTCCACGGCTTTCAAATTAACGAGTCTTAATCATGGAAAACACCTTATTACAGGCCAACGCGACGCTGCCTCAGTACGATCGCGACAGCCTTCAACCACGGATTGTTCATCTGGGTTTTGGCGCCTTTCACCGGGCGCACCAGGCGGTATACGCCGACATCCTCGCCGCCGGGCACGGCAGCGACTGGGGCTACTGTGAGGTTAACCTGATTGGCGGCGAGCAGCAGATTGCCGATCTGAAGGCGCAGGATAACCTCTACACCGTGGCGGAGATGTCTGCCGACGCATGGACATCCCGCGTGGTTGGCGTGGTTAAAAAAGCGCTGCATGCGCAGGTTGACGGGCTGGAAAGCGTGCTGGCGGCGATGTGCGAACCGCAGGTGGCGATTGTCTCGCTGACCATCACCGAGAAAGGGTACTGCCATTCACCGGCGACAGGACAACTGATGCTCGATCACCCGTTTATCGTCGCCGACCTGCAAAACCCGCACCAGCCGAAATCCGCGCCGGGCGTGGTGGTGGAGGCGCTGGCGCGTCGCAAAGCGGCGGGTCTGCCCGCGTTTAGCGTGATGTCCTGCGACAACATGCCGGAGAACGGCCACGTGATGCGCAATGTGACCTGCGCGTACGCCCGGGCGGTAGACGGCGAGCTGGCGGACTGGATCGAGGCTAACGTCACCTTCCCGTCAACCATGGTGGATCGCATCGTGCCGGCGGTCACGCCCGATACGCTGGATAAAATCGAACAGCTGACCGGCGTGCGTGACCCGGCGGCAGTCGCCTGTGAACCGTTCCGCCAGTGGGTGATCGAGGATAACTTTGTGGCAGGACGTCCCGAGTGGGAAAAAGCCGGAGCCGAGCTGGTGTCAGACGTGATCCCGTTTGAAGAGATGAAGCTGCGCATGCTCAACGGCAGCCACTCCTTCCTGGCGTACCTGGGCTATCTGGCCGGTTACCCGCATATCAACGACTGTATGGAAGATGAGAACTACCGCTTCGCCGCGCGTGCGCTGATGCTTAACGAGCAGGCGCCCACGCTGAAAGTGAAGGGCGTTGATTTAGGTCGCTATGCCGATCTCCTGATTGCCCGCTACAGCAACCCGGCTCTGCGCCACAGGACATGGCAAATCGCGATGGACGGCAGCCAGAAGCTCCCGCAGCGTATGCTGGACTCCGTGCGCTGGCACCTGGTGCACCAGACCCCTTTCCCGCTGCTGGCGCTGGGGGTGGCTGGCTGGATGCGTTATGTCGGCGGCGTGGACGAGCAGGGTAACGCCATTGACGTGAGCGATCCACAGCTGGCGGTGATTCAGGCGGCGGTGAACGGAAGTGCGGAAGGCGAAAGCCGGGTCAATGCGCTGCTCGGCATTGAGGCCATCTTTGGTAACGAGTTACCGAAGGAGCCGCGCTTTGTGGCTGCGGTGATGGCCGCGTACCGGTCGTTGCTGCAAAAAGGCGCGAAAGCGACCGTCGCGCAGTACGCGTCTCAACGGTAGTTCAGCACATGCCGCCGCGCGCGGCGGCATGTCTGCGCACAGCTTAGTGCATTCCCAGGCGAATCAGCTCAATCGGCTCGAACTTACCTTCGCATCCTTCCACTTCAACCGTTTTGCTGCGGCGCACCTGCGCGGCATCCAGCCCGTCGCTGTGGATCGCTTTAATCACGCCAGTTTTGCCCGTGCCGCTAATCATGACGCGGCTGCCGGTGGTGATTGCATTGCGGTTACGGTCGTATGTCATCATGGTATTTTCTCCTCTCTAACCTGTTCGTTACGGTGCTATTTCGGGTTATGCCGTTCACGGGGCATATAAATACGCCTGTCCGCGCTTCATGTTTTTGTTTTTGATCAAACTCACACTTTTTTCTTTATTTCGTCGAGCGCTGACGGTTCAGGACGGTAATTTACAAAGTGGACCGTTATTTTCATTAATTGATAGTTTCGACAGGGAAGCGTTGAGGGTTGGTTTATATTCCGGATGTCATCCTGTGTGCAGGAAATAACCCTTTCATTGGAATAAGGAGTCAGGCTTATGTATAAGAACATTTTGATGCCTGTAGACGTGTTTGAAATGGATTTGAGCGACAAAGCGGTTCGCCACGCGGCAAGCCTTGCGAAGGCTGAGGGCGCGTCGATTACCCTGGTCAATATTCTGCCTGCCAGCAGCCGGTCTCTGCTGCGCGGTTTCAACGCCGATATAAAAAAGTTTGAAGAGTATATGACCGCAGAATCCGGGAAGAAAATGAACGAGTTAAAAAGACTGTTCGATATTGCCCCTGAAAATATTCACAGCATGGTGCGTTTTGGCAACGTCCGGGATGAAATTATCAAGCTGAGCAAGGAGGGGAAATATGATGCGATTGTCATCGGGTCGAAAAATCCGAGCATCTCCACGCATCTGCTGGGTTCAAATGCGGAATCTATTCTGCGCTACGCTACGATCCCGGTGTTAGTCGTTCGCTAATCACCTCGCCGCACCCGAAAGGGGCGGCGCATATTACTCTTCGCTAAACCACTCGCTATTTTCCTGACGAATAAGCTGCACGGATTCGCTAATTTCCTGCAGATGCAGCGTCATCGCTTTTTCCACACCGTCCGGGTCGCGTTTTTCCAGCGCGCTGAAAATATCATGATGCTGTCGGAGCAGCATTTCCGGCGGGGAGACGTGATCGAGGCTCATATAGCGCACGCGGTCAATGGTGGCCTTGATGTTCTCGATGGTGTCCCAGGCCAGCTGACAATCCGCGATTTGCGCCAGCTTCTGGTGGAATTCATCGTCAAGCTGGAAGAAATCATTGAGCTGCTTACGGTCAATCGCAATACGCTGCTGGTGCAGGTTCTGCTCCAGCTGGTAACACTGGTTGTCGTTGATAAGCGTTGCGGCGCGGCGCGCCACCGCGCATTCAATGGCCTGGCGAACGAAACAGCCGTTGCGTACCTGAGAGAGTGAAATTTTGTTCACGTAGCTGCCGCGCTGCGGGCGGATCTGAATTAGTCCGTTTTCAGCAAGCTTAATAAACGCTTCACGTACCGGCTGACGGGAAACGTCAAAACGCACGGACACCTCTTTTTCAGAAAGCGGCGTTCCCGGTGGGATCAGGCAATGGACAATATCACGTCGCAAAATGCGATAGATTTGCTGGTTAACGGGCTGGGTGGGATTGAGTTGCGATTCAGCGGCCATGAGTTGTCATTTCTCAGAGAGTTAGCCTGAACATACTACCATTCTTTTATAACCCGAAACAGACCCGGCCCGCAGGCCGGGAAGGGCAGAGTTAGCCACGATGGACGCTAAGTCCGGCAAAACTCTGGCTGACGGGCATCATTTCCACGGTATTGATGTTGACGTGTTTTGGCAGCGTTGCCACCCACCAGACCGTTTCGGTCACATCTTCCGGCGTCAGCGCGTTAGCATTTTCGTAGGTTTTATCCGCTTTCGCGTCATCGCCTTTGAAACGCACGTTGGAAAACTCGGTGCCGCCCACCAGGCCCGGCTCGATATCGGTAACGCGAATGGCGGTGCCGTGCAGGTCGGTACGCAGGTTAAGGCTGAACTGGCGCACAAACGCCTTCGTTGCGCCATAGACGTTGCCGCCCGCGTAAGGCCAGCTTCCGGCGGTGGAGCCAATGTTGATAATGTGGCCGCGGTTGCGCTCGACCATGCCAGGCAGCACCGCGCGGGTCATATAGACCAGCCCTTTGTTGTTGGTGTCGATCATGTTTTCCCAGTCTTCAACGCTGGCTTTGTGGGCGGGCTCCATGCCCAGCGCCAGACCGGCATTGTTGACCAGAACGTCGATGGCGCGCCACTCGGCGGGCAGGTTGGCAATCATCTCTTCAATGGCCGCGCGGTTACGCACGTCCAGCTGCGCGGTCAGGATGCTGTCGCCTAATTCGTCCTTCAGCTCCTGCAGGCGCTCCTGACGACGGCCCGTGGCAATAACCTTGTGCCCGTTGGCGACGAAGCGACGCGTGATGCTTTCACCAAAACCTGCCGTTGCCCCGGTAACTAAAATAATCATCTCACTGTTCCTCAACGCTTTTTGTGTTGTACTAACATAGCACGGCCGCAGAGGGTGCGTTAAGGCAACATTTGTATGACGGCGTTGCAGGGGATGGCGGCCTGGCCTACTCTGGGAGGATACCCGTACTCAGGAGCGAAAGATGACGGCCACGAACCCCTTTTTTGACATCAGCCTGCTGCCTTACCAGGCCCCCCATTTTGATGAAATCACCGACGATCACTATCGCCCGGCCTTTGATGAAGCGCTTCGCCAGAAGCGGGCGGACGTAGACGCCATTGTGTCCCAAACCGCTGCGCCGGACTTCACCAACACCGTGCTGGCGCTGGAGAAAAGCGGCGCTTTGCTCTCGCGCGTCAGCAGCGTGTTCTTCGCTATGACCTCCGCACACACCAATGCGTATCTGCAGGAGCTTGAGGAGCAGTTCTCCACCGAGCTTGCCGCGCTGGCAAACGACATCTGGCTGAATGACACCCTTTTCGCCCGCGTGGAGAGCGTCTGGCAGGACCGTGCCGCGCTGGACGCCGAATCCCGCCGGCTGGTCGAGGAGACGTATCAGCGGTTTATTCTGGCCGGCGCGCGTCTCAATGAAACGGAAAAAGCCGAGCTGAAGGCGCTGAATACCGAGGCGGCGACCCTGACCAGCCAGTTCAATCAGCGTCTGCTGGCTGCCGATAAAACGGGTGGGCTGGTGGTGGATTACGCGCACCAGCTTGACGGGCTCAGCGCCAGCGAGATCGCCGACGCGGCGCAGGCTGCCGCGGATCGAGGGTTAAACGACCGCTGGCTGATCCCGCTTCTGAACACAACTCAGCAGCCCGCGCTTTCCGCGCTGCGCAATCGTCAGACCCGTGAAAATCTGTTCAACGCAGGCTGGACGCGCACCCAGAAAGGGGATGAAAACGACACTCGCGAGCTGATCCTCCGCCTTACGGCGCTGCGCGCCCGGCAGGCCCGCCTGCTGGGATTTGACGATTACGCCAGCTGGAGTATCGCCGACCAGATGGCGAAAACCCCGGACGCCGCGCTGGAATTTATGCGCGGCATTGTGCCCGCCGCCCGCGCCCGGGCAGAGCGCGAGCAGGCCGATATTCAGAAAGTGATTGATGACGAGCAGCGCGGTTTCACCGTGCAGGCCTGGGACTGGGCCTTTTATGCCGAGCGCGTGCGTCAGGCAAAATATGCCCTCGATGAATCGCAAATCAAACCCTATTTTGCGCTCAATACCGTTTTGCACGACGGCGTATTCTGGGCCGCAAGCCAGCTGTTTGGCATCCGCTTTGTGGAGCGCTTCGATATTCCGGTGTATCACCCGGACGTCCGCGTCTGGGAAATTTTCGACCACACCGGTGAGGGCATGGCGCTATTTTACGGCGACTTCTTTGCCCGCGATTCCAAGCAGGGCGGGGCCTGGATGGGGAATTTCGTCGAGCAATCCTTCGAGCTTGCTGCCCGTCCGGCGATCTACAACGTCTGTAATTACCAAAAACCGGCTAACGGCGGCGTCGCGCTTCTCTCCTGGGATGACGTGATCACCCTGTTCCACGAGTTTGGCCATACGCTGCACGGTCTGTTTGCCAGCCAGCGTTTCGCCACGCTCTCCGGGACCAATACGCCGCGCGATTTCGTTGAATTCCCGTCGCAGATCAACGAACACTGGGCCAGCCATCCACAGGTATTTACCCACTACGCCCGCCATTACGAAACCGGTGAACCGATGCCGGACGCGCTGCGGGAAAGCATGCTCAACGCGACCCATTTCAACAAGGGTTATGACATGACGGAGCTGCTGGCTGCCGCGCTGCTGGACATGAACTGGCACGGGATTAGCGAAGCCGTTTCGAGCGTAGACGCGTTTGAAGCGGCAGCACTGAAAAAAGAGGGGCTGGATCTGCCCGCCGTACCGCCGCGCTATCGCAGCAGCTATTTTGCCCATATTTTCGGCGGCGGCTACGCGGCGGGATATTACGCCTACCTGTGGACGCAAATGCTGGCGGACGATGGCTATCAGTGGTTTGTCGAACAGGGCGGTCTGACTCGTGAAAACGGACAAAAATTCCGCGAGGCGATTTTGTCCCGTGGTAACAGCACGGATCTGGCAGAACTTTATCGGCAATGGCGCGGGCACGATCCGAAGATTGAACCGATGCTGGAAAATCGCGGGTTGAGCGAATAGAGCCAGTCTCGTCAGAAAAAAGAACCGGGCTTTACGCCCGGTTTTTTTATAGGCTCCAACATGCTTGTAACGTCTTCTGCAAAAACAATTTTAATATGTTTTCTTTATAAATAAAACAGGTGAGATTAAAACTTACTTCGAACAGTATATTTAATTAGCCAAGATTAGGCTTTAAATGAATTAATGGTTAATAGTTTGTTCTGGATTGTAAAAATAAAAACCTTTAGCTTCGGGTTTTTAGCTATAAATTTTTGTTATTTTTTGCCGATAAATGAAAGTGGCATAAAAATCGACGTAGTAGCAGTTAAGAAGGCGAAAGATGACCCTACCTCTGAACAATCCGGGCTTCACGGATACCGAGCCTTCTAAAGGCCTGATAAATAAAACCTTTACCTATATTGTAACGTTGTTGATAAGTATTTTTATTGCGGCAATAATTTCCCTGCTAATAATAAAAGATAATGTGAATGAAATCAGCGACAAGCACGATGAATTTTTGTTAAGGAAAGCCCTGGAGACCCGCCAGGAGAGCATGCGAAGTCATTTGAAAGATAATGCCGAGTGGGGAGATGCCTACAAACATCTTCATCTGAACAATGACGTTCACTGGGCGTGGGATAAACAGAACCTGGGTAAGTCCCTGTATGACAACTTTGGCTACGAAGGGGTGTTTGTTCTCTCTCCAGAAGGGAGTACGCGATACAGCGTGGTTGACGGGAAGCTGAAGCTTCAGGAGCTGGAGCGCTGGTTAGACAAATCAACCAAAGACCGTTTACTCCATGAGTTGAGTATAAAAAAGGGAGTGCCGGTTTCTGTGCTAGCGCTTATCGATTCCGTGCCGGCCATTGTTTCTGCGCAATGGATAACGACGGGCGATGATGCGAGCGTGCAAACCATGCCCGGAAAACCGTCGACAATGGTGTTTATAGACAAGTTAACGGCTAAAAAAATCCTCACGATTGGGCAGGATGACGGCATCCAGAACGTTCGTACTTCACCTGATACAGCCACTTCTCAAATAAAGAATCAGACGGAATTTACATTAAGCACCCAAAATGGGGATGTGCAAATTATCTGGGACGGTGAAAATCCCGGCCAGGCGTTAATAATTTATTTTTTGCCATTGCTCATTCTTTCCGTCGTTCTGACGGTATCGATGACGGTGATATTAATGCGCCATATTATGCACAAGGCGAGAATGCTTGACGAAAATACGTTTCTCCTTGAGCAGGCGCGGTTGAATCTTATTACGAGTGAAAAACGATTCCGGGACGTCAGTGAAACAACCAGCGACTGGTTCTGGGAAACAGATTTATCGTTAAGGATAACGTGGCTATCGGGTCGTTTCTCTACAATAACGGGATATGAAAATAGCAAATGGATAGGCCGCAGGTTGGATGAACTCTTTCCGGCGACAGGCGAATTATCACATGACTGCGCCGGGCAGCGGGATTTAACCGAACGCTTTGAATTTAAAAACTGTCCTTATACTCACGCGCAAAAAACCACGTCATATTGCACGCTTCTGGCAAAGTTTTCTGCTCAGCCTGATGGAACGGTGGTGTTGCGAGGCGCGGCAACCGACGTCTCTCAGGAAGTAGAAGCAACAAAACGCGTGGAGTTCCTGTCACGCCATGATGAATTAACCGGTCTGCCGAACCGGTATCATATTAAGGAATTCCTGGCTGGCCAGTTGGCGAAAGAAGACCTTAACCATTATCCCTTTGCCATGATTTGCCTTGATTTAGACAAGTTTAAGCCCGTCAATGATATTTTCGGGCACTCCACCGGCGATGCCCTGCTTGGCGAGGTCGCTTCACGTCTTAAAAACTGCGTTCGTCGGGGTGATTTTGTCGCACGGCAGGGAGGGGATGAATTTATGCTGCTCCTCGGCAACACCAGCCAGCAAGACCAGATTGAGGAGGTGTGTCGTCGTATCGTGCAAGAACTTAACCGTCCTTTCGCCATTGAGGGCAATGATGTGGCGATAGGCGTAAGCATGGGCATTGCGCTGGCTCCCCGGGATAGCAGCAGCGCAAACGATCTTCTACGCTACGCGGATATTGCGCTGTATCAGGCGAAACAATCCGGCAGAAACCGATGGGTCTATTATCGCCCGGATATGTCGGAAAAGTTGACCGAACGCAGGAAACTGGAATTAGAACTCAAGACCGCGATTCGCGAAGAACAGCTCTACCTGGTTTACCAGCCGCGTTATAACCTCCGGTATTCTAAAATTGAGGCCGTCGAAGCGCTGGTACGCTGGCAGCACCCGGCTCGGGGGACCATAATGCCCGATCAGTTTATCCCGCTGGCAGAAGAAACCGGGCTGATTATTAGCCTGAGTAACTGGGTCATACGCAAAGCCTGTACGGAGACGAAAGACAAATTGCCGGGATTATCGGTCTCCGTCAATATTTCTGCTATCGAATTCCAGGCAAGCGATCTTGCCGAAAGAATAAAAGAGATCCTTCACGAAACGGGGCTTGAATCCAACCGGCTGGAAATTGAAGTCACTGAAAACGTTACGCTTTCCGACCCGGAAAAAACCTTGCAGACCATGAAGTCTCTCAAAAGAATGGGCGTCCGCATTCTGATTGACGATTTCGGTACCGGCTATGCCTCTCTGAGCTATCTGCGGAAGTTTCAGTTTGACGGGCTTAAGCTCGACAAGAGCTTTATTTTTACCCTCGGTGACTCGCCGCAGAACCAGTCAGTCGTGGAGAAAATTATCGACCTGGGAAAAGCCTATTCCATGGCGGTAACCGCAGAAGGGGTGGAGACCGTCGAACAGCTGTCTTTTCTGAAAAAAAATAAATGTGATGAAGTTCAGGGCTACCTGCTTGGAAAACCGGCCGCCATTGCGGACTTAAATTTAAACGCCAACAGAGTAAATCTCTAAATCGCGTTTTCACTCAGGAAAGCGTAAATGAAAAACCGGGCTTCTCGCCCGGTTTTTATTATCCGCTATCCGTTCGTATCCACGAGCGTAAACGCCGCTTTCTATCTTACGACCAGGACAGGGCATTTCGCATGCCGAACCACTGCCGCAGCGTTCGAACCCAACAGATACGTCGATATGTCAGGTTTGTGGGAAGCGATGATAATCAGGTCGGCATCGATCGTGTCAGCGAGCTTAAGGATTTGATCCTTTGGAGAGCCCGTCACGGCGTGAGTCTGTATCTTGTCTGGAGGAATTTTGAATTGCTTAACGATTTCATCCAGCTTCGCTAAGGCCGCGTGCTGGAACTCTTTCAGCTTCGGCATTTCAACCGAATAGGCCAAACCTAATGATGAATAATACGGAAGCGATGGAATGACGGTAAGAAAGTGAACTTTAGCTGTGTTAAGTGCTGTATGTGCCTGAACGAAGGGGATAACCATGTGCGTCAGGCTATCCTCCGAAATGTCAATTGGAACCAAAATTGAATTATACATTTGTCCCTCCTGAGTGTTTTTCACACAATTCAGGGTAGACCGTTAATTTCAGGAAAACAGAGAGCAAGCTGTCATAACGGGGACAAATTTCGGTTATGTGATAGGCGTACAGTCGAACCAGCCCTGATCTCGTCAACGTGGCGTGACAACGAACAGGGCATTCGGGGATGAATCTCTCCGCGTCACGGTCCGTTTTCTGCAAAACGCCAAAGCCTCAACCGGGCGCAATGCCCGGTACCTTGTTCATATTGCGTGACAGCTGACGGACGCGATAATTTTATTCCCGCCCATATTTCCCATAATCAGATCGAGTAATTTTCGGTATTCCTCCCGGGTCATCACTTCCGCCCGAATTTCAGTTTTACCTTCTGCTTGCGCCGTAGCGGAATAAATCGCTTTCAGACTTAACGTCAACTCTTTCGCCATATTTACGACGCTCTGCCGCACCGCATCTTCATGCTCGTCATTGCAGGTGATTTTAAGTACATAGCATTTTTCGCCTTCATGGAGCACAGGCAGTTGATTAATTCGCTGCGCGGCTTCGCGAAGCAATATGTTAGCGCAGAGAATAATTAGGCTGGCCATGGCGGCATTCCAGAACTGGCCTAATCCGCACAGTACGCCAATTCCGGCCGAGCACCACAGCGTTGCGGCGGTGTTCAAACCACGAATATTCATTCCTTCACGCATAATGACGCCTGCGCCAAGAAAGCCGATACCGGAGACGATCTGCGCTGCGATACGCCCCGGGCTATCAGGAGAAGTCGATACCGAACTTAAAATGAACACTGCCGCACCCGTGGCAACCAGTGCATTAGTACGAAGTCCGGCCATACGCTGGCGCCACTGTCTTTCCGCGCCAATAATTGCGCCCAGCAGCATCGCTGCGAGCAGATGAGAGATATAAGGGAACATCAGCCTGTCGCCTGTTAACGTTATTAAATAATAAGCGTCAGTGCTTTGCTAAGCACATCATAACGCCGTTTAAATGGTAAACGTGTCAGGACGACGGTGGCGGAAAGAGTGAATGTGTAAACATGAACATGCGATGCCCCACAAATTGAGTGGTTTTACTATTTCGGGATACAATCGCTTAAAGAGGATTGCTGCCCACCGTTTCAGGTAAGCAGCGAGGAAATCGCGCTAGCTTACCTTCGTATCAACAATAAAATAACTTTCCAACGAAGGACTCCTGTGAAAATTTATTGCCAGTATAGTCAGGGTCGATAATGAGTAAAGCGAAAAAACAGCCTCCGTTATGAATTGTTTAAGTTCGCAAGGCATATTTTTTAAGACGTCATCTGATTTTAAAAAATACCCGCTATACTACATTTCCTTTTTTACAGGCGATAACAGACAAAGGCAGGAAGTATGTCTCTTCGTTCGCTGCGGGCATTATGCCTGACAAGTTTTTTCATCGCGGATGTCCGCGATGGCCTCGGTCCTTTTCTCGGTATTTTTCTGACCGAACGCCACTGGGCTCCCGATGATATCGGCATCCTGATGACGGCCGGTGGGCTGGCGGGATTACTGGCCACGCTGCCGGCGGGATTCATCACCGACACCTCACGCAGCAAGCGGACCGTGCTGGCGCTGGTGTGCCTGCTCATCACTCTTAGCACGCTCCTGCTCTGGTTTAGCCAGCAGAGCGCTGTTGTCGCCGTTTCGCAAATTGTCTCCGGTATCTATGCGGCGTTTGTCGGGCCGCTGATCGCCGGGATTACCCTGGGGCTGACCGGCCAGAGCGGGTTCAGCGCGCAGATGGGCAAAAATGAGGCGTTCAATCACGGCGGCAACTTTGTTACCGCACTGATTGCAGGGGGCATTGCGTGGTACTGGGGCGTCGGCGGGATTTTCCTGCTGATGACCTGTACCACGCTGTTAACGCTCTGTGCGCTGCTTGCCATTCGCAACGGGGATATCGATAACGACGCGGCGAGGGGGCTCTCTTCTTCAGCGAGCCTGCCGGTTCCCGGCTTTGCCGTGCTGATTAAAAACCGGGCGCTGTTAGTGACCGGACTGACGCTGCTGCTGTTTCACCTGGCGAACGCCGCGCTGCTGCCGATGCTGAGCATGAGGGTGGCCGCCGCGCCCGCCTCGATCAATCCCGGTTTGTACGCGGCGGGCACCGTTATCATCTCTCAGGCCGTGATGATCCCCGTCGCCATCTGGGTCGCCCACCGAATAGACCGCTACGGCTACTGGCGCTTAATTATGCTGGCGCTGCTGGTGATGCCGGTGCGCGCCGCGCTGGCGGCGTCGACGGACGCGCCGCTCATGATGATCCCGGTACAAATTCTCGACGGGCTCGCCGCAGGGATCCTGGGGGTTGTGGTTCCGTCGTTTATCGTGGTGCTGCTGCGCGGGAGCGGGCACGTCAATGCCGGGCAGAGTGTGGTGATGCTGATGCAGGGGGTTGGGGCATCCGTGAGCCCGGCGCTAACCGGCACGATTGCCGGTCATTACTCATTTGCCACGGCATTCAGTGTTCTGAGCGCGATTGCGCTGGTGGCCGTCCTGCTCTGGTGGTGCTTTGCGCACCGGACCTGGGAAACTGACAGTACGCCGGGTGGGGCATAGCCGCCACCCGGCGTCACGCTTACGCCAGTTCGTTAGGGCACGCTTCGCCCTTTTCCAGCTGCTGCAGATTACCCAGCGTGGTTTCCGAAATGCTGATCAGCGCTTCGGCAGTCAGAAACGCCTGGTGTCCGGTAAACAGCACGTTATGACAGGCTGACAGGCGGCGGAACACGTCGTCCTGGATCACATCATTCGACTTGTCTTCAAAGAACAGATCGCGTTCGTTCTCGTACACGTCCATTCCCAGCGCGCCAATTTTCTGGGTTTTCAGCGCTTCGATAGCGGCCTGAGAGTCAACCAGCCCGCCGCGGCTGGTGTTGATGATCATCACGCCATCTTTCATCTGGTCAAACGCCGCCTGGTTAAGCAGGTGGTAGTTCTCCGGCGTCAGCGGGCAGTGCAGGGAGATCACGTCAGACTGGGAGAACAGGGTCGGCAGGTCGACGTATTCCACGCCCAGCTCCAGCGCAGCGGCGCTCGGGTATGGATCGAACGCCAGCAGACGCATGCCGAAGCCTTTCAGAATGCGCAGGGCGGCGACGCCGATTTTACCGGTGCCGATCACGCCCGCGGTTTTGCCGTACATGGTAAAGCCGGTCAGCCCTTCCAGAGAGAAGTTGGCATCACGGGTACGCTGATAAGCGCGGTGAATACGACGGTTGAGCGACATCATCATGCCAATTGCATGTTCCGCGACCGCTTCCGGGGAGTACGCCGGGACGCGCACCACCCTCAGACCCAGCTCTTTCGCCGCGTCGAGGTCCACGTTATTAAAGCCCGCGCAGCGCAGGGCGATATACTTCACGCCCTGTTTTTTCAACTCCTCCAGCACCGGACGACTGCCGTCGTCGTTAACAAAAATGCAGACGCCTTCACAGCCGTGCGCCGTTTTGGCGGTTTTTTCGGACAGCAGAAAGTCGAAAAATTCAAGCTCAAACCCGTAAGCCTCGTTAACATGTTGCAGATACTTTTTGTCGTACTGCTTTGTGCTATATACCGCGAGTTTCATAAGACTTTCTCCAGTGATTTTGCATTCACGTTAGCATGATTAAAATTATCTTACAATTTCTAAAATATTATTGAATTCAATAAGTTCTATCAATTATTCTAGAGCATCTATCCTTAAAAATGGCATTCCCTTCAACTGACTGGCTAAACATGCGACAATACTCGGCACTGCCGGCTTAAATCTTTCGCTAAATCAGGATATTAACTGCCCATGAAGGGTAAATACAAAGCCGCTCTTGCGCTTTTACTGCTGTTCATATTGTTGCCGCTGACGCTGCTGATGACGCTCGCCCAGTGGGTACCGACGCTCGCCGGGATTTGGCTGCCCGTCGGGACGCGCATCGCTTTCGAAGAGAGTCCGAAACTTACCCGCCACGCGCTGGTGATCCCCGATCTTCGCTATCTGGTTGAAGACTGCGAAATTGCCCGCATCGATAACGTGACGCTGTCACATCCGAGCCGCTGGAAGCTGGATATCGGTGCGCTGGATCTTAACTCCGTCTGTCTGAGCAAAATTCCCCAGTCTGCGCCCTCAACGGTCGCCCCCAAAACGCTGGCACAGTGGCAGGCGGTATTACCCAATACCTGGATCACGGTTCACCGTCTGACGCTGTCGCCCTGGCAGCAGTGGCAGGGCGAGCTGCATGCGTCGCTGACGCCGTCCATTCAGGAGATCGCCTATAAAGGCGAGCAGGTCAGCATTAAAGGCACGCTTCGCGGTCAGACGCTCTCGGTCAGCCAGTTCGATGTCCAGCTCCCGGACCAGCCGCAGCCGATTAAGCTGGTGGGCGAGTTTACCTTGCCGCTGGTACCGGATGGCGTGCCGGTGAAGGGCCACGCGGTCGCGACCTTTAACGTGCCACAGTTGACGTCTCTGGTCGATGCCGATCTGGACTGGGAAGACAATCAGGGTCAGCTGGTGGTGATGGCGCGGGATAATCCCGATCCGCTGCTCGACCTGCCGTGGCAGATCACCGCGCAGCAGCTGAACATCAGCGACGGGCGCTGGAACTGGGATCTCTCGGGTATGCCGCTGAGCGGGCGGGTATCCCTTCGCGCCGACAACTGGCAGCAGGGGCTGGATAACACCACCCTGACCGGACGGCTGAATGTGCTTACCCAGGGTGACGCGGGGAAAGGCAACGCGGTACTGAACATTGGGCCCGGCAGACTCAGCATGGAAAACAGCGACATGCCCCTGCATCTGAGCGGTGAAGCGAAGCAAAACGATCTCATTCTTTACGCAAAATTGCCCGCCACGCTGACCGGCAGCCTGTATGAACCGCAGCTGGCCTTTGAGCCGGGCGCGCTGCTCCGCTCGCGCGGGCGCATCATTGACTCACTCGATATCGATGAAATCCGCTGGCCGCTGGCGGGCGTGAAGCTGACGCAGAAGGGCGTGGACGGTCGTTTACAGGCGATTCTGCGCGCTCATGAAAACGAGATGGGCGATTTTGAACTCCATCTGGACGGTCAGGCCAACGACTTTTTACCTGATAACGGCCTGTGGCAGTGGCGCTACTGGGGGAAAGGCGGTTTCACGCCGATGCATGCCCGCTGGGATGTCGCCGGGAAAGGCGAGTGGCGCGACAATCTTATTGAGCTGACGGCGCTCTCCACCGGTTTTGACAAGCTCCAGTACGGCACGATGGAGGTCAGCAAGCCGCGTCTGGTGCTGGATCAGCCGGTGCGCTGGCTGCGTGACCCCGAAAAACCGGCCTTCAGCGGCGCGCTGTCGCTCAACGCCGGGCAAACCCGTTTCTCCGGCGGCAGCGCGTTGCCGCCCTCGGTCCTGACCTTCAGCGTCGACGGCACCGACCCGACCATTTTTCAGTTCAAGGGCGACCTCCATGCGGACAAAATCGGCCCGGTACAGGTGAACGGACGCTGGGATGGCGTGCGCCTTCGCGGGCAGGCCTGGTGGCCAAAACAGTCGCTCACCGTCTTCCAGCCGCTGATCCCGCCGGACTGGAAAATGACGCTGCGCGACGGGGAGCTTTACGCGCAGGTCGCCTTCTCGGCGGCGGCCGATCAGGGCTTTGAGGCCGGTGGGCACGGCGTGCTGAAATCCGGCAGCGCCTGGATGCCGGATAACCAGATTAACGGCGTCGATTTTGTGCTGCCGTTCCGCTTCAGCGAGGGTACCTGGTCTCTCGGCACGCGCGGTCCGGTCACGTTGCGCATAGGCGAAGTGGAAAACCTGGTGACCGCGCGCAACATTACCGCCGATCTACAGGGGGATTATCCCTGGACGGAGGACAATCCGCTGCTCCTCACCAACGTGAAGGTGGAAACCCTCGGCGGGAAAATCACCATGCAGCAGCTGCGGATGCCGCAGCACGATCCGGCCCTGCTGCGCGTGGACAATATCTCTTCGAGCGAGCTGATTAGCGCCGTTAATCCGAAACAGTTTGCCATGTCAGGGCCGGTGAGCGGGGCGCTGCCGTTCTGGCTGGACAATGAAAAATGGATCATTAAAGATGGCTGGCTGACCAACCCGGGGCCAATGACGCTGCGCATCGACAAAGATACGGCAGACGCCATCGTGAAAGATAATATGGTGGCGGGCGCCGCGATTAACTGGCTCCGCTATATGGAAATTTCGCGTTCGTGGACGAGAATCAATTTAGATAATCTGGGTGAATTAACCATGCAGGCGACCATCAAGGGGACCAGCCGGGTGGATGGCAAAAGCAGCTCCGTCAACCTGAACTATACCCATGATGAGAATGTCTTTACCCTCTGGCGCAGCCTGCGCTTTGGGGACAACCTGCAAACCTGGTTTGAGCAACATGCGGCGATACCTGCTCCCCGCAGTTTGACTGGCAAGGAAAGTGAGGAACAACAATGAAAAAGATGGCTGGTGTGCTCACCGTTGCCGTTGCCGCGCTACTGACCGGCTGTACGCCGCGCATTGAAGTCGCTGCCCCAAAGGAGCCGATTACCATCAATATGAATGTCAAAATCGAACATGAGATCCATATTAAGGTCGATAAAGACGTTGAAACCCTGCTGAAATCGCGCAGCGATCTGTTCTGAGGATGCCATGAAACGATTAGCTCTCATTTTACTGGCGCTGGGGATGAACGTGCAGGCGGCTGCGCTGACCTTAAACGATGCCCGGGCGCAGGGGCGCGTGGGGGAAACCCTCAGCGGCTATCTTGCCCCAATTCAACAGGACGCGGAAACGCTGGCGCTGGTCAATCGTATCAATGCGGCACGCGCGGAAAACTACCAGAAGCTGGGTGACAGCAATAATTTGCCGGTTGATGAAGTGGCTAAAATGGCAGGTCAGAAACTGGTTGCCCGCGCGCAGCCGGGCGAATACGTGAAGGGCATTAACGGAAAATGGCTCAAAAAGTAGTTAGCGGTAGCGCCTGCGGTATTCACCCGGCGAGACGCCAAAACGCTGCTTAAACGCCGTTGAAAAATGGCTATGGTCGGTAAAGCCCCAGCTGTAGCCAATGCCCGCCAGCTTTTCATCATCACCGGTAGATTGCAGTGCCTGCGCGCAGAGATCCAGACGACGGTTTTTGATGTACTGCGCCACTACCAGCCCCTTCTCGGCAAACATGCGGTAAAGGCTGCGCACGGACATGCCGCTCTCGGCGGCAATCCATTCCGGGCGCAGCGATTCAGACTGAATATGGTCGTCAATCAGCGCCACCACATGCTGGAACTGGCGCTCCTTGCGCGGCTGAATGATTTCACGCTGCTGGAACGCGGGGCGCAGCAGGCAGATCATCGCTTCGAGCGCCGCTTCGCTTTCACGGTCACTCAGGTCGGCATTGCTCATGCTCTCCATCAGCAGGCGATGGCTCAGCTGTACAGTCGGCAAGGTGCGGGAAAGGGCGGTCGCGCAGCTTATCTCCTGGAAACGACACTGCTGCTCAATAATCTGACGGGGAACCAGCAGCGAAATCTGGCGGGATTTTTCCCGCCAGTTGATCGAGCAGGGACGTGACGCGTCAATCAGCGTGATATCACCGGTTCTGAGCAGCGCGCGACGGTCATCCTGCTCAATTTCCGCGCTGCCTTCGAGCTGGAACACGGTATAGAACCAGGCATCATTACTCTGAGCGATCTCCTGACGGGAGCGGAACAGGTTGACGCCGCCTGCGGTCACGGTGCTGAGCTTCAGGCTGCGCGCATAGCTGGTCTCCAGTTCGCCGAAGAATTTCCCCCCGGTGGGCTGCGCGTTAAAACGCCCGCAAACCTGGTTAATTTGCGCCAGCCACTGCTGATACTGTTCCTGCTCGCTTGCACACGCCATCGTTTCTCTCACTGCACCGTCAACGTTTTCGCATTGTTGCATTTGTGTTGCATTTTGTCAGAGCTATGAGGCTGACTATAGGAAAGAACACTCACCGGTAACAGCGATATAAGCGGCAATTATCGCGATTTGCGGAGCCTGTCACAGGTGGCAAAGCGAATGTCACAGAGACAAAAGCGAGAACGCAAAACCCCACTTAGACTGGATGGACACCCTGCGAAGAATAACGAAGGAGTATCCTATGTCTGAATCACAGGTGGCCATTCAGCCTGCCGTACAACAATTTTTAGACCGACAGCATGGCCTGTGGATTGAAGGGCGTCAGGCCGCGTCGGACAGTGAAAAACGGCTGAACGTCTTCAACCCGGCCACGGGCGAGGTCATTGCCTCGACTGCCGATGCCAGCGTCGACGACGTTGATCGTGCCGTCATGTCCGGCTGGCGCGCGTTTGTCGCCCGCAGCTGGGCCGGAAAACTGCCGGCGGAGCGCGAGCGGATCCTGCTTCATTTCGCCGATCTGGTCGAACAGCACAGCGAGGAGCTGGCCCAGCTTGAAACGCTGGAGCAGGGCAAATCCATCAACATTTCGCGCATGTTTGAAGTCGGCTGCACCCTGAACTGGATGCGCTATACCGCCGGGCTGACCACCAAAATTTCGGGTAAGACCCTCGACCTTTCCATCCCGCTGCCGCAGGGCGCCCGCTATCAGGCGTGGACGCGTAAGGAGCCGGTTGGCGTGGTGGCCGGGATTGTGCCCTGGAACTTCCCGCTGATGATCGGGATGTGGAAAGTGATGCCTGCGCTGGCCGCGGGCTGCTCTATTGTCATCAAGCCGTCAGAGACCACGCCGCTAACCATGCTGCGCGTGGCGGAACTGGCAAGCGAAGCGGGCATTCCGGACGGAGTGTTCAACGTGGTGACCGGGAGCGGCGCGGTGTGTGGCGCAGCGCTGACCTCGCATCCGCATATTGCAAAAGTGAGCTTTACCGGCTCAACGGCGACGGGCAAGCAAATCGCCCGCGCGGCAGCGGACACGCTAACCGGGGTGACTCTGGAGCTGGGCGGGAAAAACCCGGCCATCGTACTAAAAGACGCAGACCCGGCGTGGGTGATCGAAGGCCTGATGACCGGCAGCTTCCTGAACCAGGGGCAGGTGTGCGCGGCGAGCTCGCGCATCTATATTGAAGCGCCGCTGTTTGACACGCTGGTCAGCGGGTTTGAGCAGGCGGTGAAATCCCTGAGCGTCGGGCCGGGCATGTCGCCGGAGGCGTTTATCAACCCGCTGGTGTCGCGCGCGCACTGCGACAAGGTGCAGACCTTCCTTGACGAAGCGAAGTCGCGCAACGCGGAGCTGATCGTCGGTAACCGGGGGCCGGAAGGCAAAGGCTATTACGTTTCGCCTACGCTGGTGGTGAACCCGGATGCCTCACTGCGCCTGACGCGTGAAGAGGTGTTTGGCCCGGTGGTCAACCTCGTACGCGTCGCCGACGGAGAAGAGGCGCTCCAGCTGGCAAACGACAGCGAGTATGGCCTGACGGCCAGCGTCTGGACGCAGAATATCAGCAAGGCGCTGGAGTACACCGACCGGCTGCAGGCGGGCACCGTCTGGGTGAACAGCCATACGCTGATTGACGCCAACCTGCCGTTCGGCGGCATGAAGCAGTCCGGCACCGGGCGTGACTTTGGTCCGGACTGGCTGGACGGCTGGTGTGAAACCAAATCGGTGTGCGTGCGCTACTAGTAAAAGCAAAAGGCAACCTGGAGGTTGCCTTTTTTGTGTTTGCTCCCTCTCCCGTGGGAGAGGGTCAGGGTGAGGGCATCAGGCTGCACCGGGCGAATTTTGTAGGTCGGGTAAGGCGTAGCCGCCACCCGACATGTTTACAGCGACCACCGATCCCGCCCGGCCTCTTTCGCCCGATACAGCGCCGCATCGGCGCGGGCGATGATCTCGGTGCCTGCTAACCCCTCCGCCATGCTCGCAATCCCCATGCTCACGGTGACACGATCGCTAACGGTTGACGCACTGTGCGGTATAGCTTCTGTACGCAGGCCGTCCTGAATGCGTAAGGCCACCTTTTCCGCGATGTTTTCCGGACAGTTAAACAGGATCACCACGAACTCCTCGCCGCCGTAGCGTGACACCACATCGTCAGGCGTGCGCACCGACTGCTTTAGCACCCGCGCCACGCGGGTCAGGCAGTCGTCACCCGCCTGGTGCCCGTAGGTGTCGTTGTAGCGTTTGAAATAGTCGATATCCAGCATAATCACCGAGAAGGTTTTTTTCTGCTCAACCGCGCTCTCCAGCACCACTTCCATTTTCCGGCGATTGGCGGTTTTGGTTAATGGATCCTGATGCGCCAGCGCATCCAGCCTGGAGATCAATAGCTGATTTTGCTGGTTACGTCGCCAGGCCTCGTCAAACCAGCTCAGCAGGATGAAACGTCCGCAAATCAGGATCAGCGTAAAGACGCTCCAGATAACAATGAAGTGAAGGTTGAGGCCATCGTTCCGTATCCAGCTTGCTACCGGCAGGGTGATCCAGAGCGGGAGCACAAAGGCGAGTAGCCCTTCAGGATAAAAATAGAGCGCCGTTAAGCCGGCGAGTAATAAAATGACGCACAGCGGCCAGACGTGCGGGAGCAGCAGCTGGGTGATAAACCAGAAGCAGGAGACCGACCAGATGGCGCTGCAGATAAACAACACCACGCTGATGCCGGCGATGCGCCGCCAGGCCATCAGGATCAGCGCAGCGGAGAGGATGATAATGCCGAGCATGGAGGCATCAACTATTCTCGTCAGCTGCGGCGAATGGGGATAAAGGGGATCGCTGGTATTAAGCAAAACGTGTCGCAGCAGAATCATCACCGCGAAGCTGATATTCACGAAGGCCAGCCACGGCAGGTTCATCGCCAGCCCGTGCATAACCATAGCATGGCGCGTTGGCCAGGTTGCCCGTTCAAGTGTCGGTTTTTTTCTTTTTTCCATTGACGCTTTTTACCCTTTCTGGCTAACACGTGAAGCAGGAAAGGGCGGACGAACCGCCCTTTTGCGTGCACCGTTACGGTGTCACAATGTTAAACCAGAAATCAAACTTGTCCATATAGCTAAGCATGGCATCAAGTTTCGCGCTGTCGCCAGTAATTTTAATATTTCCGCTGTCCTGAGCCTGTTTCAGCGTCACCTCCTTGAGGATGATTTTATTCAGGGTGTCACGGTTAAGCGTCAGCGTCGCGTCCGCCTCTTTTGCTTCCGCGTTCGCCGTGTGGTTCAGCACGCCGTTTTCCAGCTCGAGTTTGTACTTCCCGCCATCGCTGCCCAGATCGATGTTAAACACCGATTTGGCGTCACCCGCTTTTTGTCCGTTGATATGGACAGCCAGATAGTCAAAGAACATCTCCGGCGTCATCGCGCGCACCGTATCCGGGCTGGCGGTATTCGGCGTTGGCCCTTTCACCACGCCGTTACGCAATTCCTGCGCGCCGGTCAGGTAGAAGTTACGCCACGGGCCGGATTCAGCCTGATAGCCAAGCTGTTCCAGCGCATCCGCTTCCAGGTTGCGCGCCGCCTGGTTGTTCGGATCGGCAAAGACCACTTTGCTCACTACCTGCGCCACCCAGCGGTAGTTCCCCTGGTCGAAGTCGGTTTTCGCCTTGCTCAGGATGGCATCCGCGCCGCCCATATACTCCACGAATTTCTTCGCGCCTTCTTCAGGCGGCAGTTCATCCAGCGTCGCCGGGTTACCGTCAAACCAGCCCAGATACAGCACATAGGTGGCTTTTACGTCATGGCTCACCGAACCGTAATAGCCGCGGTTGGCCCAGATATGCGCCAGTGAATCCGGGAGCTTGAAGTTCGCGGCGATTTCGTCGCGCGTCAGCCCTTCGTTCGCCATACGCAGCGTCTGGTCGTTGATGTAACGATAGAGATCGCGCTGGCTTTTCAGCAGTTTGACCACGTTTTCATTGCCCCAGGTCGGCCAGTGGTGCTGTGCCATGATGATTTCAGCTTTGTCACCCCAGCGCACAATCGCCTGGTTGATGTACTTCGACCACGGCAGCGGCTCGCGGATTTTGGCCCCGCGCAGCGAGTAGGTGTTGTGCAGGGTATGGGTCACGTCCTCAGCGGATTCAATCAGTTTTTTCTCTTCGATATACCAGAGCATTTCCGATGGCGCTTCGGATCCCGGTGCGAGCATAAAATCATAGGTCAGGCCGTCGATAACCTCTTTTTGCCCGTCTTTCTCAATGATATTGGTCGGGGCAATCAGCGTCACCGTTCCGGCGGAGGTGGTCGTACCCAGGCCCGCGCCCACCTGGCCTTTGGCATCGGGCTTCAGCAGGTTGCCGTACATATAGCTGGCGCGGCGGCTCATCACGTTGCCCGCCATGATATTCTCGGCAACGGCCGCTTCCATAAACCCGGCTGGCGCGTAGACCTTCACTTTGCCGGACTTCACGTCGGCTTCATCCACCACGCCGCGCACGCCGCCATAGTGGTCAACGTGGCTGTGGGTATAAATAATGGCGACGACAGGCTTCTTGCCGCGATTTTTAAAATAGAGATCCATCCCGACCTTCGCCGTTTCTGCCGACACCAGCTGGTCAACCACGGTAATACCTTCTTTCCCTTCAATGATGGTCATATTTGACAGGTCAAGATTTCGGATCTGATATACGCCATCGGTCACTTCAAACAGGCCGCTAATATTAATCAGCTGAGATTGACGCCATAAGCTGGGATTAACGGAGTCCGGTGCTTTATCGCCTTCTTTAATAAATGAATATTGCTGTGGATCCCAGATGACATTCCCTTGTTCCCCTTTGATAATTTCCTGAGGAATCGGTGCAATAAAGCCTTTATGGGCGTTCGTAAAATCGGTGTTGTCGGAGAAAGGAAGCTGATTAAACAGGGCGTTATTGGCTTGTTGCGTTGCAGTCGTGGCATCCTTCGGGGCGTCTGCGGCATACGCGGAACTGACGGAAATAACAAATCCAGCCAGAGCAAGACTCCTGACGATCAAATTGAATTTCATCCTAAACCTCTCAGTGATGTATTACGTCGTTCGTGGAAACTTCGTGTCCTGGCTGAAAGTGGTTCAAGAAATGCAATAGGAATAAACGAGGTAGAAATAACTATAATCGGGGAGAGCTATTCAGCAAGTAAATAGATGAAAAACCGGGCATTGCGCCCGGTGCGTTATTTATTTCTGTTCCTCTTTCTTTTTCCCTAGCGTTGGCGTCTCGTCGAAGAAGTTCCACGGCTTAAGCAGGGTATGTACCCATTCCGTCGGCATGATCGGCCACTCTTCCGCGCGGGCGACGTGGGTGGTGCCGGTGGTCATCCAGACCACGTCATCCCGATCGTTGAGCGACTCGTTATCCTTGCTGTACTGTCCCAGGCCCGTGTCGTGAATGGAGCGGTTCGGGAATTTCCCTTCAGGGTAGAGTTCATCCGGATGGTAACGGGTAACCCACAGCTGTTTGTCCATAAAGCTCAGGCGATGATAAATCCACTCGTCCGGGGCAAATTTCGCGCCGGTCGCCACCGGGTGCGTACCGCCCGCGTAAGGGATAATCTGGTACGAGACCGGGTTGCCCATGCGGTTCTCTTTACTGGTGTTGCTCAGCAGCCGAATGGTGCCCGGGTCGAATTTCTGCGCCGCCTGCTGCTCGGTATCAATATCATACTGATTGATCTGCATGGTGCTGGTGCGCGGGCCCCCGGCGGTATTCGGCTTCACTTCTGGATCCATCGCCACCAGCTTGTTGTTGATGCCGTCCACGTCCATATCGAGACGGAAGTTGTAGATGTGCTGGTGCGTGGTGCCCACAATGTTATGGTCGATCAGCGTGCCGTATTTGGTGTCGTCTTTGGCGGTGGCGTCGTGCATGGTTTTCGCCTGAACGCCTTTCACCGCTTCGATACCCGTTGCGCCGGCATCAATGCCGATGGTGCCATTTTCATGGAACACCCAGTCGAAGATGTAATCGTAGTTGCCCACGGTACTCACCCAGCGCACCACCAGCTCGCGGCGCTCGGTGCTGACGTTCGGCTGGCCCATCTCCTGATGTTTGTATTCCGGCCCCGCGTAGCGTTCGAAAATGGCGATCGCGCGCGGGATCTCCATCGGCGCGCCGGTGTAATCCGGGATAGTTTCATTGAGCATCACGGCGTTGGACGGCACGTCTTTACCGCGCACCAGCGGTGAGGTCAGGGTGCCCATACCGTAGTCGCCGGAGTCGAGGTAGGCTTTAAAGTACCAGCCCACGTCCGGATCGCCATAAGGGACGATCATGCCGCCGAGTGACCCCTGATACATCACCTGGCGCTTTTTGCCGTTGTCGTTATAGGTGACGGTTGAAATCATCGGGCCGACGCGGGAGTCCAGGCTCAGGTGGAAATCCCAGTTCTGCCAGTGCACCATATCCCCGGTGATGGTGTAGTTCTTGCCTTCCGGCTCAGTGATGTTGAGCGGTTTTTTCGGCGTCTCCATGCGGTCGCGGCCATCATAGGGACGCGGGGTCATGGGAACCGGAACAACGGCGCCTTCTTCAATCTTCTGGATCTTTTTCTGCTCAAGATCGACAACCGCGACCAGGTTTTCAATCGGGTGCGCCCAGTAGTTGCCGTCGCCCACGTCCAGATAGCTCACCACCTTCAGCAGGCGATCTTCCTGCTTCAGGCCGTCTTTACCGTCGAAATAGCCGACGGTCAGCGGCGTGGTAATCACTTTTTTCGGGTCGGTGATGCCGTGTTTTTTAAGCACCTCGGCGAACTCGGTACTTTCGTTGATGATCTGCTGAACCGCGGTGAAATCATCCAGCAGCACCATGCCGTGCGCGTCTTTTACCGGTTCCCAGCGCAGAATTTTTTTATCCTTCAGGTCCACTACGCTTTCGATAACGTGCTTGCCATCAAGCATGACGATCTTCGCCTGACGCGGGGCATCCACTGCCGTACCGTTAAGCACAAAGTCCCACACTTTGGCTTTCTCAGGCTCTGCCAGGGCGATCTGGGTAAAGCGGGTATTCGGCTTAAAATCCGCAGAGGCTTTCACAATCTCAACGGCCTGCTTAATTTCGTCCGCCGTTAGCGCGTTTAACGGGTGAGGGCGTTTTTCAACCTGGAAGGTCTGGTCAAGGCCGGACTGGAAAACGTCGTTGATGAAGGTATCGGAAATAAAGGCTTTCTTGCCTTTCATCACCACCGGCACCTCAAGCCTGAGGGTTTTACCGTTGACGATGGCGGTTTTAGCGCCCGGCTTGACCTTCACAAAGGCACCGTCTTTCGCAATGGTGAACATCTGTGCGTAATCATCCCACTGAACGTCCGCGCCAAAGTCCTGCAGCGTTTTGTCCATCGGGACCATATGCGCCTCACTGCCGTGGGCGAAAACAGGGGATTGCCACGCGCAACACAGCGCAACGGCCATGGCCAGCGCCGTTCTACGGGCAGAAAAAGAAGAATTGCTTCCCATCGTAGACCTCATCTTGTTGTGTTTATACCCGTCATACTTCAAGTTGCAGGTGCGTTGGCTGCACTCACTCACCCCAGTCACGTACTTATGTACGCTCCCGGGGATTCGTTCCCTTGCCGCCTTCCTGCAACTCGAATTATTTAGGGGATATTGTGTTGTGACAGCCTTATCCTGACAGGCGCCTGAGAAAAGCGTTTGCCTGCATCTGCCAGATTATTTGTCAGCCTTGCCAGGTTAAAAAAAGAGCGGGGATAAATCACATGCCGGGCCATTTCCTCTCCCCATTGAGGCTGAGGTAACCCCACAAATGATGTCAGCACAGATGGCTCCCTCTCCCTTGAGGGAGAGGGCTGGGGTGAGGGGGAACATACGGCTGTAGTGGTCATTCCGTTCACTTTATGTTGAGGGCCTTGCTGGAGACCCCCAGTGAATCTGTAAGTAGCGTCAAATTACCGGGAGCCACCAGCCATTGTGGTAAAGGGAAAGGGACGTTAGCTGAAATCGCCCTGCTGGCGCGCCACCAGCGTCAGAATGGAGTAGAGCGCCACGGCCTGCTGGTGCTGGTTGAAAATCTCAACCGCCCACTCCACCACGCCGGTCGGTTTTTCCTCGGCGGTACGCTGTTTCTTCAGCGTTTTACGCTTGCAGGTCAGGCGCACCTGAATGGTATCGCCCGGCTTAACCGGCTCGATAAAACGCAGGTTTTCCATGCCGTAGTTGGCAATAACCGGCCCGACGCCCGCATCAACAAACAGTCCCGCCGCGGCGGAGATCAGGAAGTAGCCGTGCACCACGCGCTCGCCGAAGATCGACTCCGCCGCACCGATCTTATCCATATGGGCGTAGAAGTGGTCGCCGCTCAGGCAGGCAAAGTTCACGATGTCCGCTTCCGTGAGGGTGCGGCGCGGCGTCAGCAGGCTGTCGCCCGGCTGTAGCTCCTCAAAGTATTTGCGGAACGGATGCACGCGGTCTTCCTGCACCGCTGCGCCACGCACCCACTGTTTGCCAATGGCGGCCAGCATCGTCGGGCTGCCCTGAATCGCGGTGCGCTGCAGGTAGTGCTTCACCGCGCGCAGGCCGCCCAGCTCTTCGCCGCCGCCCGCGCGACCCGGGCCGCCGTGCACCAGCTGAGGCAACGGGGAGCCGTGGCCGGTAGACTCTTTTGATGATTCCTCGTTTAGGATCTGAATACGCCCGTGGGCGCGCGCCGCGCCGGCAATAAACTGGCGGGCAATTGCCGAATCGGCGGTGACCAGCGTACCGGCCAGGCTGCCGCCGCCCGCGCGGGCAAGCTGCATAGCGTGGCGCGCGTTGCGATACGGCAGCAGCGTCGCAACCGGGCCGAAGGCTTCGGTGGAGTGCACCGCCGGGGTTTCATCCGGCTGCGGGCAGAACAGCAGGGTCGGCGGGAAGAACGCCCCCGCGGCCTGCAAATCCGCTTTGCCGCCCAGACGGATCTGGCAGCCTGCGGCGATCAGTTGCTCCACTTTCTCCTGCACGTCCGCGCGCTGTTCGGCGTTGACCAGCGCCCCCATCTTCACCCCTTCCTGCGCCGGGTCGCCCACCACCACTTTTTCCAGGCGGGCAACCAGCGCCTGGCTCACCGCGTCAATCTGGTTTTGCGGGAGGATAATCCGGCGAATGGCCGTACATTTTTGCCCGGCTTTGGCGGTCATCTCGCGGACCACTTCCCGGATGAACAGGGCAAACTCCGGCTGGTCCGGCGTAACGTCTTCCCCCAGCACGCAGCAGTTCAGGGAGTCGGCCTCCATCGTGAACGGAATCGAATTCGCCACGATATTCGGGTGCACGCGCAGGCTTTGCCCGGTGCTGGCGGAGCCGGTAAAGGTCACCACGTCCTGGCTGTCGAGCTGGTCGAGAAGATCCCCCGCGCCGCCGCAGATCAGGCTGATGGCGCCGTCCGGCACAAGCCCGCTGTCGACGATGGATTTCACCATCGCCTGCGTCACCTGCGCGGTTGCGGTAGCGGGTTTAATGATGGCGGGCATCCCGGCAAGCCAGGTCGGCGCCAGCTTTTCCAGCATCCCCCAGCAGGGGAAGTTAAAGGCGTTGATGTGTACCGCCACGCCGGATTTGGAGGTGAGGACGTGGCGCGCCGCAAAGCCGCCTTCTTTCGACAGCGGGATTAACTCATCTTCCGGCCACAGGGTGTCATCTGGCAGCTCGCGGCTGCCCAGGCTGGCGTAAGTGAAGAGGGTGCCGATGCCGCCTTCAATATCCACCCAGCTGTCTGCCTTCGTCGCCCCGGTCTGGGCCGACAGGGCATAAAACGTCTCTTTCTCGCTCAGCAGGTGCTTTGCCACCGCCTTCAGCATGGCAGCACGTTCGATAAAGGTCATCTCGTGAAGCGCTTCCCCGCCGCGCTCAATCGCATAGCGACGGGCGGCCGCCATGTCCAGCCCTTCGCTGGTCACGCTCCACAGGGCTTCGCCACTGATGGCGTGATGAATAGTGCGCTCGCGGCCCCGGCCAGACTGCCAGGTACCGGATAAGAAGCTGGCTAACTGCTGCATCGCTTATCTCCAAATGTTACGTGATTTACTCATTAATAGTTTGATCGTGAATCATAAAAATCAAGCTGAGTTTTTAATGAATTGTTAACGTTGTGATCTGGCTGGATGAATCCCATCGCTTGAAGACGCTTTCTGAAAAGCCTGATGCAAAAGCCTTGCGAGCAGCATCACAAAATCAGGAAACAATTCTTGGGGTTATATTTAACCTGTGTGTAACTTTTAAAAAACAAAGTGATTCAACATTACGCCTTAATTTGCAAACTAACGAATCATAAAGGTGATGACGTGACGCAAGAACAACGGTTTGAGCAGCGCATAGCGCAGGAGACGGCGATTGAGCCTCAGGACTGGATGCCTGACGCCTACCGTAAGACGTTGATCCGCCAGATTGGTCAGCATGCGCACTCCGAAATTGTCGGCATGCTGCCGGAAGGGAACTGGATCGCCCGCGCGCCGACGCTGCGCCGAAAAGCGATCCTGCTGGCGAAAGTTCAGGACGAAGCCGGGCACGGACTCTATCTCTACAGCGCGGCGGAAACGCTGGGCTGCGCGCGGGAAGACATCTACCAGAAAATGCTCGACGGCAGGATGAAATACTCCTCCATCTTCAACTATCCGACCCTGAGCTGGGCCGATATCGGCGTGATCGGCTGGCTGGTGGACGGCGCCGCTATCGTCAACCAGGTGGCGCTGTGCCGGACCTCTTACGGTCCGTATGCCCGCGCGATGGTGAAAATCTGTAAAGAAGAGAGCTTCCACCAGCGCCAGGGCTTTGAGGCCTGCATGGCGCTGGCGCAGGGCAGCGAGGCCCAGCGCCAGATGCTGCAGGACGCCATCAACCGCTTCTGGTGGCCAGCGCTAATGATGTTCGGGCCGAACGACGACAACTCGCCGAACAGCGCCCGCAGCCTGGCGTGGAAAATCAAACGCTTCGGCAATGACGAACTTCGCCAGCGCTTTGTCGACAACACGGTGCCGCAGGTGGAGATGCTGGGCATGACGGTGCCGGATCCCGACCTGCGATTTGATGAAGAGAGCGGTCATTATCGCTTCGGCGAGATCGACTGGCAGGAGTTTGACGAGGTCATTAGCGGGCGCGGCATCTGCAACCACGAGCGCCTGGCCGCGAAACGTAAAGCCTGGGAAGAGGGGGCGTGGGTGCGCGAAGCCGCACTGGCGCACGCGGAAAAACAACACGCCCGCAAAGTGGCTTAAGAGGAATCACAATGAGCAACGTCTACTGGCCGCTGTACGAAGTGTTCGTACGCAGCAAACAAGGGTTATCCCACCGTCACGTGGGCAGTCTGCATGCCGCCGACGATCGCATGGCGCTGGAAAATGCGCGCGACGCCTACACCCGCCGCAGCGAAGGGTGTTCTGTCTGGGTGGTTAAGGCGAGCGAGATTGTCGCCTCCCAGCCGGAAGAGAGCGGTGAGTTCTTCGACCCGGCGGAAAGCAAGGTCTACCGCCACCCGACGTTCTACACCATCCCCGACGGCATCGAGCATATGTGAGGCAAAGAATGAATTCAGTGACTGCCTATGCCCTGCGTCTGGGCGACAACGGTCTGGTGCTTTCCCAGCGTCTCGGCGCCTGGTGCGGCCACGCGCCGGAGCTGGAAATCGACCTCGCGCTCGCCAATATCGGTCTCGACCTGCTGGGCCAGGCGCGCAATTTCCTGACCTATGCCGCGGAGCGGGAAGGCCAGGGCGATGAAGACACGCTGGCGTTTGGCCGCGACGAGCGCCAGTTCCGCAACGTCCTGCTGGTGGAGCAGCCGAACGGCAGCTTCGCCGACACCATTGCCCGCCAGTACCTGATGGATGCCTGGAACGTGGCGCTGTACGAACGGCTGACCCAAAGCAGCGACGGCCAGCTTGCGGCCATCGCCGCCAAAGCGATTAAAGAGGCGCGCTACCACCTGCGCTTCAGCCGCGGCTGGCTGGTGCGTCTGGGCGACGGGACCGAAACGTCCGCGCAAAAAATGCAGCAGGCTTTCGACAACCTGTGGCGTTTTACGGCGGAGCTGTTTGAAGCCGATGACGTCGAGCTGGCCCTGATTGACGCCGGCGTGGCGGTTGACCCGCGCGTCCTGCGCCAGCCGTGGGAAAGCGAAGTCTTTGCCGGTCTCAATGAGGCCTGCCTGCAGGTTCCCGCAGAGGTGGCGTACCGCACCGGGGGCAAGAGGGGGCTGCATACCGAACATCTGGGCCCGATGCTGGCGGAAATGCAGTATCTCCAGCGCGCGTATCCCGGTCAGCAGTGGTAAAGGAGAACGCTATGCAACGCCTCGTCGACATCGCGCCCGCGCAAATCCCGCAGATCTGGTCGCTGTTAAGCCAGATCCCCGATCCGGAAGTGCCGGTATTAACCATCACCGATTTAGGCATGGTGCGCAGCGTGAAGGCGCAGGGGGAAGGCTGGGTCATTGGCTTCACGCCAACCTACTCGGGCTGCCCGGCAACGGAGCACCTGCTGGGGGCGATCCGCGACGCGATGACCGCGAACGGCTTTACCCCGGTGCATATTGTGCTCCAGCTTGAGCCCGCCTGGACCACCGACTGGATGACCGCCGACGCGCGCGAGCGCCTGCGGGCGTACGGCATCAGCCCGCCCGTGGGGCATAGCTGCCACGCGCACGCGCCTGTGGAGGTGAGCTGCCCGCGCTGCGCCAGCACTGACACCTCCATTATTAGTGAATTTGGTTCGACGGCCTGCAAAGCGCTCTACCGCTGCAACACCTGCCGCGAGCCCTTCGACTATTTCAAATGCATTTGAGGCTGCCATGACAACGTTTCATTCATTAACAGTGGCAAAAGTGGAACCCGAAACCCGCGACGCGGTGACCATCACGTTCGCGGTGCCGCAGGCGCTGCAGGACGCCTACCGCTTCCGCCCCGGCCAGCACCTGACGTTAAAAACGAAGCTTGGCGGGGACGAGCTGCGCCGCTGCTACTCCATCTGCCGGAGTACCGCCCCGGGCGAAATCAGCGTGGCGGTCAAAGCCATCGACGGCGGGCGCTTTTCCCGCTATGCGCGGGATGAGATCAAAGCGGGCATGGCGCTGGAGGTGATGGTGCCTCAGGGACAGTTTGGCTACCAGCCCCGGGCTGAACGTGAAGGCCACTATCTGGCGATTGCGGCAGGCTCCGGGATCACCCCGATGCTGGCGATTATCTCCGCTACGCTGGCGACCGAACCCAACAGCCAGTTCACCCTGATCTACGGCAACCGCAGCAGCCAGAGCATGATGTTCCGCCAGGCGCTGGCGGACCTGAAGGACAAGTACACGCAGCGGCTGCAGCTGGTCTCCATCTTCAGCCAGGAGCGGCTGGACAGCGATCTGCTTTACGGCCGCATCGACGGGGAAAAGCTGCAGGCGCTGGCGAAAACCCTGATTAACTTCCGCCAGTACGACGAGGCGTTTATCTGCGGCCCGTCGGCGATGATGGACGACGCGGAAGCGACGCTGAAGGCGCTGGGGATGCCGGACAAATCCATTCACCTTGAGCGCTTCAACACCCCGGGAACCACCGCTAAACGCGCGGTGCATGTCCAGGCGGAAGGACAGAAAGTGACCGTGCGCCAGGACGGGCGCGACCGCGAAATTACCCTAACGGCGGACGACGAAAGCATCCTGGATGCCGCCCTGCGTCAGGGGGCGGATCTCCCGTATGCCTGCAAGGGCGGCGTGTGCGCCACCTGTAAATGCAAAGTGCTGCGCGGAAAGGTGGACATGGCGACCAACTACAGCCTGGAGCCGGACGAGCTGGCCGCCGGATACGTGCTGAGCTGCCAGTCGCTGCCGTTAACCGCCGACGTGATTGTCGACTTCGACGCGAAGGGGATGGCATGAGCGAACTGATTGTTACCCGTCATGGCCGCGTGCAGCAGCTGACGCTAAACCGTCCGGCGGCGCGCAACGCCCTCAACAATGCGCTGTTAACGCAGCTTGCTGAGCAGCTTGAGTCCGCCGCCGTCGATGCCGACATCGCCGTCTGCGTGATTTACGGCAGCGAGCGCTGCTTTGCCGCCGGGGCCGATCTCAACGAAATGGCCGAGAAAGATCTGCCCGCCACGCTGAACGATATCCGCCCGCAGCTGTGGGCGCGCATCAACGCTTTTCCTAAACCGCTGATTGCCGCCGTGAACGGCTTCGCGCTGGGCGCAGGCTGCGAGCTGGCGCTGCTGTGCGACGCGATCGTTGCTGGCGATAACGCCCGTTTCGGCCTGCCGGAAATTACGCTGGGCATTATGCCCGGCGCGGGCGGCACCCAGCGTCTTATCCGCAGCGTCGGTAAATCGCTCGCCAGCAAAATGGTGCTGACCGGCGAGAGTATTTCCGCGCAGCAGGCGCTGAGCGCCGGGCTGGTGAGCGACGTTTTCCCGCCAGCGCTGACGCTGGAGTATGCCCTGAAGCAGGCGGCGCTGATGGCGCGCCACTCTCCGCTGGCGCTGCAGGCGGCGAAACAGGCGCTGCGCCAGTCTCAGGAGGTGCCGCTCCAGGCCGGTCTGGCCCAGGAGCGCCAGCTGTTTACGCTGCTTTCTGCCACCGAAGACCGCCGGGAAGGCATCGACGCCTTCTTACAAAAACGCACCCCCGACTTTAAAGGACGCTAATTGTGGAATTTATTCTCAGTCATGTTGAGCAGGGCGTAATGACCATTACGCTGAACCGTCCGGAGCGTCTGAACAGCTTTAACGACGTGATGCACCAGCAGCTTGCCGAGTGCCTGAAACAGGCCGAGCGTGATGACACCGTTCGCTGCCTGCTGATCACCGGGGCGGGTCGCGGCTTTTGCGCCGGTCAGGATCTGAACGACCGCAACGTCGACCCCAGCGGCCCGGCGCCGGATCTGGGGATGTCCGTTGAAACCTTCTATAACCCGCTGGTGCGCCGCCTGGCAAAGCTGCCGAAACCGGTGATTTGCGCGGTTAACGGCGTAGCAGCGGGGGCGGGTGCGACGCTGGCGCTGGGGTGCGATATGGTGATCGCCGCGCGTTCCGCCAACTTCGTGATGGCCTTCAGCAAGCTCGGCCTGGTGCCGGACTGCGGCGGCACCTGGCTGCTGCCGCGCGTGGCCGGACGCGCCCGCGCTATGGGGCTGGCGCTGCTCGGCGACAAGCTCAGCGCCGAACAGGCGCTGGCCTGGGGAATGATCTGGCAGGTGGTGGATGACGAACAGCTCTCCGCTACCGCGCAGCAGATGGCGCTGCACTTTGCGTCTCAACCGACCTTCGGGCTGGGGCTGATCAAGCAGGCGATCAACGCCGCGGAAACCAACACCCTGGACGCCCAGCTCGATCTGGAGCGCGACTACCAGCGCCTGGCCGGGCGCAGCGACGACTACCGCGAGGGCGTCAGCGCCTTCCTGGCGAAGCGCGCGCCGAACTTTACGGGGAAATAAGATGCTGAACATACGGACTGTCGCCGTGATTGGCAGCGGCACGATGGGCGCAGGGATTGCCGAAGTCGCGGCCAGCCATGGGCATCAGGTGCTGATCTACGACATCTCCAGCGACGCGATATCGCGGGCCATCGACGGGATCCGCCAGCGTCTGGCCTCCCGGGTGACGCGCGGAAAACTCTCCGCCGATGCCGGGAGCCAGATCCTCGCCCGGCTGCTTCCGGTCACCGATATCGAGGCGCTCGCCGCGGCCGATCTGATTATAGAAGCGGCCTCCGAGCGTCTGGAGGTGAAAAAGGCGCTGTTTGCTCAGTTGGCTGAGATCTGCCCGCCGCAAACGGTGCTGACCAGCAATACCTCATCCATCTCCGTTACGGCGATTGCGGCGGACGTCCACCACCCGGAGCGGGTCGCCGGACTGCACTTCTTCAACCCGGCGCCGGTGATGAAGCTGGTGGAGGTGGTCAGCGGGCTGGCAACCTCTCCGGAAGTGGCCGACGCGCTGTGCGAGCTGGCGCTGAACTGGGGCAAACAGCCCGTTCGCTGCCAGTCAACGCCGGGGTTCATCGTCAACCGCGTCGCGCGTCCGTTTTATTCCGAAGCCTGGCGCGCGCTGGAAGAACAGGTCGCGCCGCCGGAGGTGATTGATGCCGCCCTGCGCGACGGCGGCGGTTTCCCGATGGGGCCGCTGGAGCTGACCGACATGATTGGTCAGGACGTGAATTTTGCGGTGACCTGCTCGGTATTTAACGCCTTCTGGCAGGAGCGTCGTTTTCTGCCTTCTCTGGTCCAGCAGGAGCTGGTGCTGGCGGGAAGGCTGGGCAAAAAGAGCGGGAAGGGCGTCTACGACTGGCAGGGTGACAAACCCGCCGTGCAGTGGATGCCGGCCGTGAACGACAGCTACAGCCCGATGCGCGTGGAAAGAAGACGTGACGGTGTCACCGAAATTGATGATGTGTACCTGATCGAAACGCAGGGCGAAACCGCTCAGGCGCTGGCGCTGCGGCTCAACGGCCCGGTGGTAGTGGTGGACCGCATTGAGCGCGACGTGGCGGTGATTGCGTCGGCCGCCAGCAACCCGCACACCGCGACGCAAAAGGCCATCCGCTACCTGCAGCAGCAGGGTAACCGGGTGGTGCAAATTGCCGATTATCCCGGCCTGCTGGTCTGGCGCACGCTGGCGATGATTGCCAACGAAGCGCTGGATGCCCTGCAAAAAGGGGTCGCCAGCGAGAAGGACATCGATACCGCCATGCGCCTGGGCGTGAACTACCCGAGCGGCCCGATCTCCTGGGGCGAGCGTCTGGGCTGGCAGCGCCTGCTGACGCTGCTGGAGAACCTGCAGCGTCATTACGGCGAAGAGCGCTACCGCCCCTGTTCACTGCTGCGCCAGCGCGCGCTTCTGGAGAGTAGCTATGAGTCATAACGCCTGGCATAACGCCCGCGCGATGTACGAACGGGACGCCTGCGCGCAGGCGATGGGGATGGACATTGTCGCCATGGACGAGGGCTACGCGGTGGTGACCATGACCATCACCCCGCAGATGCTTAACGGCCACCAAACCTGCCACGGCGGACAGCTTTTTTCGCTGGCAGACACCGCCTTTGCCTACGCCTGCAACAGCCAGGGGCTGGCGGCGGTAGCTTCAGGCTGCTCGATTGATTTTCTGCGTCCGGGCTTTGCCGGGGACACGCTCACCGCCACCGCGCGGGTGATGCATCAGGGCAAGCTGACCGGCGTGTACGACATTGAAATCCAGAACCAACAACAGAAAACCGTCGCCCTTTTTCGCGGGAAATCTCACCGCATCGGCGGCAGCGTGACAGGAGAGGCCTGATGCGTGACGCATTTATTTGTGATGGCGTTCGAACCCCGGTGGGTCGCTACGGCGGCGCGCTTGCCGCAGTCCGGACCGACGATCTCGGTGCCGTGCCGCTGCGCGCGCTGCTGGCCCGCTATCCCCAGCTCGACCTCGGGCGGATCGACGATGTGATTTTCGGCTGCGCCAACCAGGCGGGGGAAGATAACCGCAACGTGGCGCGCATGTCGTCCCTGCTGGCCGGGCTGCCGCAGACGGTTTCCGGAACCACCATCAACCGCCTGTGCGGGTCGGGTCTGGACGCGATTGGGTTTGCTGCCCGCGCCATTAAGGCGGGCGATGGCGAGCTGCTGATTGCGGGCGGCGTGGAGTCGATGTCGCGCGCGCCGTTTGTGATGGGCAAAGCCACCGCCGCGTTTCAGCGTCAGGCGGAAATCTTTGATACCACCATCGGCTGGCGATTTGTGAATCCGCTCATGCATCAGCAATTCGGAACTGACAGTATGCCGGAAACGGCAGAGAATGTAGCTGAATTGTTAAATATCAGCCGTGCCGATCAGGACGCGTTCGCGCTGCGCAGCCAGCAGCGTACCGCGCAGGCGCAGCAGAACGGCATTCTGGCGCAGGAGATCGTGCCGGTACCGGTGCCGGGCAAAAAAGGGGCGGTCACTGAGTTCTGCGTGGATGAACATCCGCGCGCGGACACCACGCTCGAACAGCTCGCCGGGCTAAAAACGCCGTTTCGTAAGAACGGGGTGGTTACGGCGGGGAATGCCTCCGGCGTCAACGACGGCGCTGCGGCGCTGATCGTCGCCAGCGAGAAGATGGCGCTGGCGCAGGGATTGGTCCCGCGCACGCGGATCGTGGCGATGGCGACGGCGGGCGTGGAGCCTCGTCTGATGGGGCTCGGCCCGGTCCCTGCGACCCGCAAGGTGCTGGAACGCGCCGGACTCAGCATTAACGATATGGACGTTGTCGAGCTTAACGAAGCTTTCGCCTCGCAGGCGCTGGGCGTGCTGCGTCAGTTAGGCCTGCCGGATGATGCCGCGCACGTCAACCCGAACGGTGGCGCGATTGCGCTGGGCCACCCGCTGGGCATGAGCGGTGCCAGACTGGCGCTGGCCGCGAGCAACGAACTGCACCGACGCGGCGGGCGCTACGCGCTGTGTACGATGTGCATCGGTGTGGGTCAGGGCATTGCCATGATCCTTGAGCGTGTTTGAGCATAAAAACAATGTGAGTACCCTACAATGACAAATACAACAAAGCTTGATCCGATTGAAACGGCCTCCCTTGACGAGCTACAGGCGCTGCAGACCGAGCGTCTGAAATGGACGCTGCATCACGCCTACAACAACGTGCCGATGTACAAACGCAAGTTTGACGCGGCGGGCGTTCACCCTGACGATTTCAACGAGCTGGCGGATATCCGCAAATTCCCGTGCACCACCAAGCAGGACCTGCGGGATAACTATCCGTTCGATACCTTTGCCGTGCCGATGGAGCAGGTGGTGCGTATTCACGCCTCATCCGGCACCACCGGCAAACCGACCGTTGTCGGCTATACGCAGGGCGACATCGACAACTGGGCCAATCTGGTGGCCCGCTCCCTGCGCGCCGCGGGCGGCAGCGCGAAGGACAAAATTCACGTGGCGTATGGCTACGGCCTGTTTACCGGCGGGCTGGGGGCGCACTATGGCGCCGAGCGTTTAGGCGCGACGGTGATCCCAATGTCCGGCGGCCAGACGGAGAAACAGGCGCAGCTGATCCGTGATTTCCAGCCGGATATGATCATGGTGACGCCGTCCTACTGCCTCAACCTGATTGAGGAACTGGAGCGCCAGATGGGCGGCGATGCCAGCGGCTGTTCCCTGCGCGTGGGCGTCTTCGGCGCCGAGCCGTGGACGCAGGCCATGCGGCGCGAAATTGAAAAACGCCTGGGCATTACGGCGCTGGACATTTATGGCCTCTCCGAGGTGATGGGGCCGGGCGTGGCGATGGAGTGTATCGAAACCGTCGACGGCCCGACCATCTGGGAAGATCACTTCTACCCGGAGATCGTCAACCCGAACGACGGCACGCCGCTGGATGACGGGCAGCAGGGCGAACTGCTGTTCACCACGCTGACCAAAGAGGCGCTGCCGGTGATCCGCTACCGCACCCGCGACCTGACGCGCCTGCTCCCGGCCACCGCGCGCAGCATGCGCCGCATGGACCGCATCAGCGGGCGCAGTGACGATATGCTGATCATCCGCGGCGTCAACGTCTTCCCGTCGCAGCTGGAAGAGGAGATCGTCAAGTTCGAACACCTTTCTCCGCACTATCAGCTGGAGGTGAACCGTCGCGGGCATCTTGATTCACTTTCCGTGAAGGTCGAGCTGAAAGAGAGTAGCCTCACGCTGACCCATGAGCAGCGTTGCCAGGTGTGCCACCAGCTTCGCCACCGCATTAAGTCGATGGTGGGGATTTCCACCGACGTAATGATTGTTAACTGCGGCAGCATCCCGCGCTCGGAGGGCAAAGCCTGCCGGGTGTTTGACTTGCGTAAAGCTGCGGCCAACGGCTAAGTTTTCCCTCACCCCGGCCCTCTCCCAAAGGGAGAGGGTGTAAACAGTTCCTTCTCCCAAAAGGAGAGGGTGTAAAAGTTCCCTCTCCCTTTGGGAGAGGGTTAGGGTGAGGGGCTATCCCAGAATCCTATGCTATGATTCATCCAGGACAAAAATAACAACAGAATGAATCACATGAATAAACTCGACGCCTTTATCCAGCACGCGGTCAGCTCCGTTCCCGTCAGCGGGACCTCGCTTATCTCCTCGTTATACGGTGACGCGCTTTCCCATCGCGGCGGTGAGATTTGGCTCGGTAGCCTGGCCGCCCTGCTGGAAGGCATGGGGTTTGGCGAGCGCTTCGTGCGCACCGCGCTGTTTCGCCTCAACAAAGAGGGCTGGCTGGACGTTTCCCGCATCGGACGTCGCAGCTTTTACCGCCTGAGCGATAAGGGGCTTCGCCTGACGCGTCGCGCGGAGAATAAGATTTACCGTGCGGAACTGCCCGCATGGGACGGCAAATGGCTGTTGCTGCTCTCCGAAGGTCTGGATAAAACCACCCTTGCCGACGTCAAAAAACAGCTGATCTGGCAGGGGTTTGGCACGCTGGCGCCGAGCCTGATGGCCTCGCCGTCGCAGCATCTGGCGGACGTGCAGTCCCTGCTTCACGATGCCGGCGTGGCGGAAAACGTGATTTTCTTTGAAGCCCACTCGCCGCTGGCGCTTTCCCGCGCCGCGCTGCGTTCGCGGGTGGAGGAGTGCTGGCAGCTAACCGAGCAAAACGCGATGTACGAGACGTTCATCGATTCATTCCGCCCGCTGCTGCCGCTGTTGAAAGAGGCCGCGCCGGAGGAGCTGACGCCGGAACGCTGTTTCCAGATCCAGCTGCTGCTGATTCACTTTTATCGTCGCGTGGTGCTGAAAGATCCGCTGCTGCCGGAAGAGTTGCTGCCCGCGCACTGGGCGGGGCAAAGCGCCCGACAGCTCTGCATTAACATCTATCAGCGTGTCGCGCCGGGGGCGCTGGCGTTTGTCAGCGAGAAGGGCGAAACCTCCGTGGGCGAACTGCCCGTGCCCGGCACGCTCTACTATCAACGCTTTGGTGGTCTTACAAGCGCATAAGGAGCGAAGATGCCAGTTTATCAAATTGACGGTCTGACGCCGGTCGTGCCGGACGAGAGCTATGTTCACCCGACGGCGGTGCTGATTGGCGACGTGATTCTGGGCAAAGGCGTTTACGTCGGTCCTAACGCCAGCCTGCGCGGTGATTTTGGCCGTATCGTGGTGAAAGACGGCGCCAACATTCAGGATAACTGCGTAATGCACGGCTTTCCGGAGCAGGACACGGTGGTGGAAGAGGACGGGCATATCGGCCACAGCGCCATTCTCCACGGCTGCGTGATCCGCCGTAATGCGCTGGTGGGCATGAACGCGGTGGTGATGGACGGGGCGGTCATCGGTGAAAACAGCATCGTCGGCGCGGCGGCGTTCGTGAAGGCGAAAGCGGAGATGCCCGCTAACCATTTGATCATCGGCAGCCCGGCCAAAGCGATTCGCGAACTCAGCGAACAGGAGCTGGCGTGGAAGCAGCAGGGCACGCGGGAGTATCAGGTGCTGGTGGAGCGCTGCAAGCTAACTATGCACCAGGTGGAGCCGCTGCGAGACGTTGAGCCTGACCGGAAACGGCTGGCGTTTGATGAGAACTTAAGGCCGAAGTCGGCGGTGTAGGGCTCAGACCGTCTTTTTTCGCCATATCCATCAACAGCGCGATGCCGATGTAATTACTCCAGTTAAAGGTATTTTGCAGCACCACCACCGCATTGCCTTTTTCTTTGTCATAGCCGATAAAGCTGGAGTAGCCGCCGATATAGCCGACCTGATAGGTGATTTTTTCCAGGCCGATAAAGTCCGTGGTCCAGGCAATACCCTGTACCCCGTCGGGACGTTGAATATCGGTATTTCTCACTTCGGCAAAGACATTGTCCAGCAGGGGACTGTGGGTCGTCGAGACGTGATAGCGGGCATAGGCCGCCAGATCTTCGGCGTTGCTGTACAAGCTCGCTGCCGCCACCATGTTGTTGGAAAAATGCCAGTCCGGGGTGAGCTGCCCGCGCGGGATAAATTTAGGCTGATCGCCCGCGTGGCCGAGCGCACGCTGCGGGTAGCCTTTGAGCTGCTGGGGAATAAAGCTGCTGTTAGCCATTTGCAGCGGACGGAAAATATAGCGCGAGGCTAAACTCTGGATATCTTCGCCGGTTTTGTGCTTCAGGATATAGCCGATCAGGGCGTAGCCGGTATTGGAATATTGCGGCACTTTATTCTTTGGCGCCCGCCAGTCGGCGAGGTAGCGCAGCACGTTATCGCTGTCCAGCTCGCTATAGAAATTTTCGCCCGTGCTTAAATAGCCGATAAATTTTCCAAGCATCGGAACATCCATATTCTGACGCGGCAGGCCGGAGGTGTGGGTTACCAGTTCGAGCAGGGTGATTTTTTGTGCATCCGCGCTAAGCGGCGTCCCCGGCGGAAGCAATGTCGCCAGGTTATCGTACCAGTTCAGTTGCCCTTCATTGACCAGACAAGCCACCACTTCTGCCGTGATCCCTTTGCTGAGCGAGCCGAGCGCAAACAGGGTGTCGGGCCTGACCGGATAGCGATTGACCGCATCGGTTACGCCCCAGGTGTAAAACTGCGGCGAGCCGTGATTATGGATCACCGCGACCGTCATCCCGGGAACGGATTTTTGCGCCATATAGTGACGCACCACGCTGTCAACGTCGCCATCCAGCGAATCATGGGTGAGAAGTTCCTGAGTACCTTCCGGGGAGGACATCTGTGAAAGCGTGCCACAGCCGCTGAGGAGTGGGAGAGTAAGCAGAAGCCAGCGAATTTTTTTTGTTATGTTCTGCATACCTGATAGCGAGTGTGGGGGTCATTGGCGCGCCAGGAATGTATCACAAATAGCCTGCCTGAATGTAAACTTTCTAAACGGCGGCGGCCCTGTTGATGGTCACCGTGAATTTTTCGGCCAGCCTTGAGGGATTTCAGTATGACTCGCTTTTATCAACTTACCGCCACCCGCCTGGATGGCCGCCTTATCTCAATGGCCGACTATGCGGGAAAGGTGGTTTTGGTCGTCAATACCGCCAGCCAGTGTGGCTTTACGCCGCAATATGCGGGCCTTGAAGCGCTATACAAGAAATATGCCGATCAAGGACTAGTGGTGCTGGGCTTCCCCTGCAACCAGTTCGGTAAACAGGAACCCGGCGGCGCCGACGAAATCTCGAAAACCTGTCACATCAACTACGGCGTGAGCTTCCCGATGTTTGAGAAGGTAGAAGTTAACGGTAACGCAGCGCACCCGCTGTTTCGTTATCTGAAAAACGAATTGCCCGGCGTGCTGGGAGGGCGGATCAAGTGGAACTTTACTAAGTTTCTGATCGGCCGCGACGGTAAACCACTCAAGCGTTTTGCACCGATGACCACGCCAGAGAAAATGGAGAGGGCGATTGTGGAGGCTTTGGGGAGGTGAGAGTTTTGGTGAATGGAATTAACCATGAGTCGGGCACTTCCGGAATACCCGATGTCCGCTTTGTGCCAGGAGCGGACTTTTAGTTCGCTGTAGTACCGTTTATAACCGTATGAGATGGAAAATAATGAAGCCGCCAACTGGCGGCTTTTGTGCAGGAAGGTAAATTTAGCTGTATTCGGTAATATCAAACCCTTCATCAGCCGTTGGCTCTTCGAAATAGCGCGTTATGATGTCAAATTGTTGATCTGAGGCAGAAAATTCATGCACGCCTTCTGCATTACGGGCGCGCAAGCGTGATTTACATACTTCATCAGAAACTTTCAGATAGTGCAGCTGATTACTGGCACCTGACTCTTTAATAATGCTCATCATCCATTCACGATTTGTTTGTGTGTTTGCCGGGAAATCAAGAACTACTGATAAACCAGCTTTGAGTAGTGACACCAGATGAGGCTTCATGGCATTTCTTAGTCTTAATGAATACTGCACATAATCAGATATGGATTGCATTTCATTGGTAAAGAGGGCAGCCAGCCAGCGATCCTCGCTGACAATTACAGTCCCAGGTGATGATCCTAATTTTGCTGACAATGTGGATTTTCCTAATGCAATTTTTCCACATAACAAGTGCAAGACAGGTTTTTCAGGCGTCGCTACTGCATTTGTGTCCATTCTTTACCTCACTGGATTGTTACCGGTAAGGCCCGCCTTACCGGCGGGAAAATGGCGAACGTTATCCCACCTGAGTCAGACAGGTGATAATAATCATTGAATAGGTTAGGACTGAGTGTGTTTTCATCGTCATTCAACTTAACAGGGCCTGAATGCAAAATCAGCAATTTTTTCACTTATGTACTGAGTGTCCGCTCCGAGCTCAAAACTGCTTCAGGAACTATGAAACAACTGCGTTATTTAACAATTTGCGGTAGTAACCTTTATTGATATAGCTTTATTGCTTTTGTGTTAATTTAAATTGGTACTATTTGCTTAAGGAGATATGCGTGAACATCACCATCTGCAAACCAGACGAATATCCTGATTTGGTTGATATTTTTATCGAGATGGAAAACTATTATAACCAGGATGTTTGCTTGTCCAGGAGTGACATGACCGCATATCTGAGGGATAAGGTCCTTGCAGTCGACTCTCATACTGAAGTTCACAAAGTGGTTTGTGAAGGAGTAATAGCTGCGTTTTCATGTGTCTCAGTGATGTACCCTTCACCACGTTTCAGCGGGCAAATGTTTATCAAAGAGCTTTTTGTTTCAGCACCTTTCAGGAGGGCTGGAGTGGGTAGAAAGCTGATGAGTTTTATAGCCAGCCGGGCTCAAGATCGGGGATGTTTACAGCTCGATTGGTTATCTGTGGCAGCAGACCCACTGGCGCAAAAGTTTTATGAGTCTTTCGGTGCTCAGGTTATCAAGAGTGTTAACTATCATCGGGTTTTTGGCACAAAAATAGATGAGCTTGCCCGCAGTGCCGGCTGAAGTACCCAGAAATAGAGTCACACCGTTGGTGAAAATAGCATAAGGGTGCGCCCACTGTTCGCTCAAAGCAGGCGTTTCCCACTACAATGCTGCTTTCCAATAACCCATTTATCCCCGCAGCCACGGCGTAATCGTCAGCCCGGTAAGCAAGCCTTCCGGGCTGAGCAGGCGAGTGACGGTTTGCCCCCACGGTTCCAAACGGTTAGCCACCAGCATCCGATAGCCTTTTTCGCTCAGAACGCGTGTAGCCGAGTCCAAATCCTGTACCTCGTACTCAACCCATCCCTGCGGTATCGGGTGCTCAACTGGCCACTGTTCCTCTCCAAAACAGGATGCAGCCGCCTGTGCGAGCGGCCAGACGGCGAAATGCTTCACGCCTTCCAGCTGGCCCTCCTCAGTGAGCAGATAATCGGTGTTTCCCTCCATCGGCTTCAGCGGAAGGCCGAGTGTCTGAACATAAAACGCGCTGCTGGACTCCGTATCCCGCGAAATGGGCCCGAACCCGGCGACGAACAAGACATCAATTTCCGGTAACGTCTGCGACATATCCACTCCTGAATGAGGTGAAATTCACCCTGAATTTATCTTACGATCGGCGGAAATACGACTCTCAAATCTGGTATCGCGTTCACCGTGCCTGCTGATCCACGACGGGTTTAAAATTTAGCGCGATAACGATCAGCAGCACGACTCCCGCACTCATGATCAGCCATGCGCTGGTCAGCGAGACCGAACTGTCGCGAACGATCCCCGCAATTAACGGCATAAGCGCGGCGATCGTGTATCCGCCTCCCTGAACTTTAGACAGCAACTTCCCGGCCTGTGCGGGCGTTCGCGCATGATCGAACGTGACGATGAGCGACAGCGGGAAGAGGGCGCCGATCCCGGTACCAAGCAGCAACGTGGATAATACCGGCGTCGTACCCGGCGCAAAGACCAGACACAGTAATCCTGCCAGCAGCAACAGCAATACGGCGATCAGCGGCACGCGACGATCGGGGAATTTACCGATCAGCGCGGAGACGGCAAACCCGGCGACAACCTCGGTTAACGTCAGCCAGGCCAGCATGTAGCCGCTGCTGCGTGCGGACCATCCCGCCTGAATATAGAGCGGGGGCAGCCAGGCCAATACCAGCGTGTAGGCTCCCGTTCCCACGCCGAAAAAGAGCAGCAGTAACGCTGTCCGGGAGGACGAGAGCGTAACGGTTTCGCGTGCTGTTTTTTCCCCTTGAGGATGCTTAACCAGCGTTAACCACAGTATCAGCGCCAGCAGCGCTAACAGCCCGGACATTGCCAGCGCGGGCTTCAGCGTGAGCCATGAAAACAACGGCTCTGCGCTCGCGGCGGCGACTGCCGCACCGGCCATAATGCCCGTGCTGAAAAGCGACATCACCGTGCTGGCCGTTTGCGTATATTCCTTTTTTATCAGGGCAGGCATTAACGCCTGGATCGTGCCTATGCTGGCCCCGCCCAGTAACGCGGTGCCCATAAGACTCTCCGGTGAGGCGCTAAAACCGCGCAGCAAACAGGCCGCAAGCAGGATAAAGAGCCCGAGCATAATTCCCCGTACGGCGCCGACTCGGGCTAAAAGCCAGGGGCCACACAGGGCGGCAAGCCCCATCATCGCGACCGGCAGGGTGGTTAGCAGGCTGAATTGCGTAGCGGTCAGCCCTGCTTCGCGCTGCAGCACGGAAAACAGCGGTCCGACAGAAGCCAGAATGGGGCGCAGGTTCAGCCCGACGATAAAAGCGATAACGGCGAAGAGTAAAGGCGACGTGCGTTTCAACATGGAGTCCTTTTCGGTTGTGAATGGCCCGGACAAATTGCCACGAGCATTTATCTTAACGTTAAGATAAAATATGTTTTTGCGTAAGATGTACCGCACAACAGGATAAATTCGCACGCCATCAGGGGTGAAAATGCAAGATCACGTAGACTTCGTTGTCGGCCAGTGGAGCCGCGCCATGCCGGAGCTGGACGCCTCGTCGATGAAAATTTTTGGCCGAATGCTCCGGCTGATGAAGCATCTGGGAAAAGAATGGGCGCAGGCGATGGCGCAGTTTGGCTTTCGCGAGGGCGAGTTTGACGTGCTCGCCACGCTGCGTCGCGCCGGTGAGCCGTACTGCCTTTCCCCCACGCAGCTCTATAAATCGCTGTTGGTAACCTCAGGGGCGATGACGAACCGGCTCAGCCATCTCGAACAGCTTGGGCTTATCAGGCGAATTGCCGATCCGGATGACAAGCGCAGCACCCTCGTAAGCCTGACGCCGCACGGGCAGGAGCGCATCGAACAGGCGCTGATCGTCCATACACAAACGCAAAATGCGCTGCTGAGCAACTTATCTGACGCGCAGCGCGCGCAGCTTGAGTCCCTGCTCAGGGAGCTGCTGATGACGTTCCCGTCTGAGGACCTGAGCGACAAGTCACCGAGTGCCGATAATACAAAAACTGCATAGCTAAACCTCACAGAAAGGGAATGTATGTCTTTACCACCACTGTATGCGCTGCGCGCTTTTGAAGTTGCCGCGCGGCTGAACTCCTTCAGCAAAGCGGCTGAAGCACTGAATATCACGCCGGGCGCGGTCAGCAGGCATGTCCGGACGCTTGAACAGTGGTTCGACTGTGAGCTCTTTAAACGCCAGGGGCCGCGAGTGGAGGTCAGTGATGCCGGACGTATTCTGGCCGGACAGCTCAGCGAAAGTTTCTCGAATATTGAGTGGGCCTGTCGCGCATTCAGAAGCGAAAACCACCTTCTGCGCCTCAAAGCCCCCAGCACCCTGACGATGCGGTGGCTGCTGAATGTGCTTAAATCCTTTCGCGAGAACCACGCGAAGCCAAAAATTGAAATTGCCAGCGTCTGGATGGACTTCGACACCGTTGACTTCAGCCGTGAGCCCTACGATTGTGCGATCCTGCTCGGTAATGGCTATTTCGGCGAGTCTACGGAAAGCCGGCTGCTCTTCAGTGAATGGCTCATTCCGGTTTGTACCCCGTCGCTGCTTGAGTCTGCCCGGCATCAGCTCCCAGAGTGCGATCTTATCCATCCCTCTCCGGACAGACGGGACTGGAAGCGATGGCTGAAAAGAACCGGGTCATTCCCCGGGCTCGACGTGAGTCGTGGAATAGTGTTCGACACCCTGGAGCAGGGAAGCCTGGCCGCCATGCACGGTCACGGCGTGGCGATGGCCGACCTCCGCCTCACGCTCGACGCGCTGAAAAGCGGCCTGCTCGCGCTGCCCTTCAGGGAAGCTATCGCAACCGGCGATGGCTACTACCTCGTCTGGCCGAAAAATTCGCTCAGAAGACAGAGTATTGAACAGTTGCTGGCGTGGCTTAACCTTAATGCGCCGGTGCTGCCTTCGTTGGATATCGTCTGTCTTGATTACAACGAAAAGCGGGTTTAGTAAATAGCGGAATATTTAGTGAAGGATATTCCGCATATAGAACATATTTATGCGTAGGGAATATTTGCCATATCTTTATATCGCTCCGGCAGGGCGCTGTTCAGGTTGAGTAATTTATCCAGAATATAAAGCGCAGGCGTTCCCTTTGCTCGCTCGGCGTCGATCAGCGCAGTGCGTAACAGATTGGCAGCCGAGGTCATATCACGGAAATACTCCTGCGATTCACGCGTCTGAGCTTCGCCTGACGCGGCGTAACGCACCTTTGGCCAGTCCGCAAAGTCCAGCAGCGGAAGGATCCCATCCTCTTTTGGTAAATGCGCTGAGAGCAACTCTTCGGCGTTACCCGGATTGCTTTGGGCGAAAGCCAAAAGATGCAGTCGATGGATGAAGGGCGATAGCGCTTCTGAGCTTTCCTTTTCTGCTGAAAGTAACGTTATCAGCTCATGCACATTTGCATCAGGGCTATATTTATGAGGCGAGATAATATTCAATACAGGGAATAAAACATCGAGTGTCATAGGTGCTCCATACAGGCTTAGTATTATTTATTTTTCTATCCCAGGGGTGAATGGATGGTATTTCAGGTGCGTCACTTTTTAAAAACGATAAATAGTGGGAATCAATGTGAGTTTTACTCAACGTTGCGCTTTGGGGGCGATCGCGCGCATCCTCACGTTGCAGCGATTTGTTTCACAAATGCCATCGCTCATCGACCGTCCAGAATGGTATAACGTCGTGCGGCTAAAGGGGTGCCGTCCGCTGACTCCATTCACAAAGGTGTATATGAAACAAATTACGTTCAGTGACCTGCAGCAACAAAGCGAGCAGGCTGCCAATTCTCCTCGCTTACGCGCGCACCGCAATTTACATCCCGAGCTGAGCGACCCGGTGCAGCGCCTGGCTATCGCGATGGAGCCTGGGACCTATGTTCGCCCTCATCGCCACCCGCACACGTTTGAACTGCTGACGGCTCTGAGCGGTCGCTTTCTGGTGTTGAATTTTGATGACGGCGGTAACGTGACCCAGCGCGTGGTGTTAGGTGAAGACTGCAAAGTGCTGGAGATGGATGCCGGTACCTGGCATGCCGTGCTGTCGCTGGATAAAGGCGGCGTCATTTTCGAGGTAAAACACGGCGGCTATCAGCCTGTTCCGGAGCACGATACCGCCCAATGGTCACCGGCTGAGAACGCGCCCGGTTGCGCGGAGCTGATGAAATGGTACGCCCAGGCGCAGGTGGGTGACGGGGGTTTTACCCTGTAAACCGGTGAATTTTGATAAAAATAATCACAAAAAGGATGTGCGTATGTTGAAAAGATTAGTCGCGGGGCAGATGAGCTTACCGATGACTTTCTGGGGATGGGGATTCTGCGGAGGTTTTCTGCTGGGTCTCATTGGGCTTGCTGGAGTGCATACCGGTCACCCGGCAATGGTTCCGCTTTCCTATATCCTTAAAGCCATTCTGTTCTGTGCTGTACTTTCCGGCATTACTTTCATTCTGCGTCGAAAAATCACAGTCTTGGGTGGGGTCGCTTTTTTTATTATTCTGATTCAGGTGATTATGAGCGTAGTGATGGCGATTGGCCTTTTCTCGTTATTTTTTGAATAATCGCTGGAAAGAGAGTTCCGGTTAGCCAGCAGGATTAAAAGATCGCCCCTGACGGTGGTAGGTGATAACGAGACACGCGCTTCCTTCTGGCGAAGGAGGCGCGCCTTTGCTGTGACTGGATAGCCGGGATTATTTAAGGCTCTCTAGCCCCCGCAGGAAATCCTCAACCTGCTCAGGCGTCGCCGTGTCTGCCTGGTAAAGGATATCGAGCTTAACGTTCTTCAACCCGCAGAAGCCAAACACGCCTTCGATTATCTGCGTCTGAATCGCCGTCGAATAGCCGTGTTTGTCGAATCCGGTGAGATCGCTGCCGCCGGTGGCGATCAGGCGGACGGGAACGTCGCGTAAGCTGCCCACAATCCGGCCGTCGTCGGCCACCTTATACGCCCAGTTCAGGGTTAATACGCGATCGAACCAGCCTTTCAACAGCGCGGGAACCGACCACCAGTACACGGGGAAAACAAACACCAGCATATCCGCTCGCTCGACGCGCTGCTGCTCGCGCAGAATATCGTCGGGAAGGGCGCTCGGATCGCCGTGATACAAATCGAGATCGGCGCGGGTCATCGCCGGATTAAACCCTTCAGCATGCAGATCGGCAATCTCAACCTGCGTACCTTGCTCGCGTAATTTTCCGGCAATACGGGCTGCCAGCGAATGGGATAACGAATTGTCGACAGGATGAGCCGTCACGATCAGTGCGTTATTAATGGCATTTGTAGCAGACATAGCGACCTCGAATGGGTGAGAACTGACGCCTATATTACTATTGGTAACTTAGGTGTCAATCCGCCCCCAGCGATCATTTTGTGCTATTCACGTAGGTCTCCAGCACGCCGGTCATGGCGCCGCTGAGCGTATTTTCCGCCACGTTCCGGGCGAGCACGCCGTTGCCCGCGGCGGTGCTGAGCGCGTCCGCCGCGCCAATGATGGCCGTCAGTACCGCTTCTCCCTGAACGCCTTTCAGCGCGACGAACGGGTAAAGCGCGGTACGCAGGCAGTCAGCGCATTCGGCCACGCATGCCTCACGAAACGTCTGCAGCGCGTGGGATCCGGACAGCGCCGCGGCGATTGGGCCGGTCTCCGGCCCGGCACTGATGGCGCAGTCGATATAGGCGGCGCTGAAAAAGCGAATCGTCTTCTCCAGCGTTTTGCTGTCGACCGCCAGCGTCTCGCGGAATTTCGCCAGCTGCCGGTCGCTATAATCCCGGTACAGCGCCATCAGCAGCCCTTCACGATCGCCAAAGTGGTCGTAGGGGATAGGCTTGGTCACGTTGGCCCGCTCGGCCAGGTAGCCAAGAGTTAGGGCCTCCGTGCCTTGTTGACGAACGATTCCGCGCGCAACCTCCAGCAGCTGCACGCGGCGGTCCTCTTTTCTTAAGCGCTTAACAACCATGCTTTCCTCAGAAGTATTATCTACTCATGGTAGTTTACACGTTTTCTGCAGGGTGCTGCACCCGTTGTTCCGCAGGGCGGATCCGGAACCAGATCGCATACATCGCGGGCAGGAAGACGAGCGTGACGATCGTCCCGCCCAGCGTTCCGCCTATCAGCGTGTAGGCCAGCGTGCCCCAGAACACCGAATGCGTCAGGGGAATAAACGCCAGCACGGCGGCCATGGCGGTCAGCAAGACCGGGCGCGCGCTGGACCGTCGCTTCAACCACCGCCTGGAACGGCTCGAGCCCCTGCTTCTGGTTATGATCGATTTGACCGATCAGGATCAGCGTATTGCGCATCAGAATGCCGGAAAGGGCGATCAAGCCGACCAGCGCGTTGATGCCAAACGGCTGATTGAAAATCAACAGCACGGGCACCACGCCAATCAGCCCCAGCGGCGCGGTTAAGAACACCATCACCATCGCCGAGATTGAGCGCACCTGCAAAATGATGATCAGCAGCGTCAGGGCAATCATGATAGGGAACAGCGGAATCATGGCCTGCGTGGCTTTGCCCGATTCCTCAATCGAACCCGCCATGTCTATTCGGTATCCGGCCGGCAGCGCATCAACAATCGGATTGAGCTGCTTCATGATGGCGACCGACACATCCGGTGGCTGAAGATGGTTAGCGATATCGCCCCGCACGGTAATCGTCGGGGTGCGATCGCGGCGGCGAAGGATCGGATCTTCCATACCGATCTCAATCTTGCCGATTTGAGACAGCGGAACGCGCTGTCCCGCATTGCCGACAAGGGTGAAACCCTCGATTTTTGCCGGATCGAGACGTATGTCTCCCGCCGCACGGCCAATCACCTCCACCGAGCGAATATCCTCCCGCACGGAGGTGACGGGCACGCCTGAGAGCAGAAACTGAAGCTGCTCGGCAACGGCACTGGAGGTTAAGCCGGTCGCCTGCAGGCGGTTTTGATCGAGGGTGAAATGCAATACGGGAACGCGCGACCCCCAGTCGGTGTTGACGGTTCTCATCATCGGGCTCGCCTGGAGCACGGCTTTCACCCTGTCAGCGATGTCATGCACCTGTTCGACATCCGGCCCCGACACGCGCCAGGCAACCGGGAAGGGCGAGTACGGGCCAAACACCAGCTGCGTTACCCGGACGCGCGCTTCGGGGGCAAGGCCGTTGGCGACAGCCTCTCTCAGCCGGAGCTTGAGCGCCTCGCGTGACGTCTCGCTGTCCGTCAGGATCACAATTTTCGCAAAAGACGGGTCGGGCAGTTCTGGCGCCATCGCCAGATAAAAACGGGGTGAACCCTGACCAATATAGGCCGTGACAATTTTGGCTTCGGGCTGCTGGCCCAGCCACGCTTCGATTTTTGCGGTTGCGGCGCTGGTTTGCTCAATCGAGGTACCGTAGGGCATCTGCACCTCAACCAGCACTTCCGGACGATCGGAGGTCGGGAAGAATTGTTTTTTAACCAGCCCCATGCCGAGCACGGCCAGGATGAAAATGGCGACCACCAACCCGGCCACCCGCCATTTTCTGGCGATAACGCGGGCCAGCAGCCGGCGAAAACGGTTATAGCGAGGCGTGTTATAGATGGCGGCATGACCCCCTTCGACTTTCGGGATCGCCGGCAGGATCTTCACCCCAAGATAGGGCGTGAACACCACCGCGACAAACCACGAGGCAATCAGGGCGAGGCCGACGATCCAGAACATATTGCTGGTGTATTCCCCTGCGGTCGACTGGGCAAAGCCATTCGGCATAAAGCCAATGGCCGTCACCAGGGTACCGGCCAGCATGGGCGCGGCGGTATGGCTCCAGGCGAAGGCCGAGGCTTTGATTCTGTCGTAACCTTCCTCCATTTTCACTACCATCATTTCGATGGCGATGATGGCATCATCAACCAGCAGGCCGAGGGCGAGGATCAGGGAGCCCAGCGTAACGCGGTCAAAGTTTATCCCCGCGGCTTCCATCACCACGAAAACGACAGCCAGCGTCAGCGGTACCGCCGCCGCAACGACAACACCCACGCGCCAGCCCATGCTGACAAAACACACCACCATGACCACAAGCAGGGCGACGAAGAATTTGATCATGAACTCATCGACCGACGAGCGAATATTCACGGACTGGTCGGTAACTTTGGTCAGGGACATGCCAAGCGGCAGGCTATCATTTATTTTTGCCGTTTCCGCATCCAGCGCTTTCCCCAGCGCCAGACCGTTCCAGCCTTCACGCATCACGATGCCCAGCAGAAGGGCGGGCTCATGCTGATTGCGTATCAGCATCGTCGGGGGATCTTCGTAGCCTCGCTCAACCGTTGCCACATCGGACAGCTTGAGCGTTTTGCCCTGAGCAATAAAAGGCGTATCGCGGATTTTCTGCAGTTCATCGAACGCGCCGTCCAGGCGGATAAAAATCTGCGCGCCTCGGGTCTCAATGGAGCCCGCCGCGGCTAACGCGTTCTGGCTGTTGAGGGCGTTGAAAATTTCCTGGGGTGAGAGCCCTATCGTCGCCAGACGGTCATGGGAGAAGGAGATGTAAATCCGCTCGGCCTGTTCGCCGATAATGTTCACTTTCTTCACGCCGGGAACGTGCAGGAGCTGCTGGCGCAGGCCTTCGGCATCGCGTACCAGCTGCCGCTGCGGTTCGCCTTTCGCTTTCAGGGCAAAGAGGGCAAAGGTGACATCCGAGAATTCGTCATTGATCATCGGGCCGATGACGCCCGCCGGAAGACGCTGAGATTCATCTCCAAGCTTCTTCCGCGCCTGATAGAACTCCTCCTGCACTTCGGCTGGCGGGGTCTTGTCCTGCAATGACAACGTGATAAACGCCATGCCGGGACGGGTATAGGTTTCGGTACGGTCATACCATTTGAGTTCCTGCAGGCGCTTTTCCAGCGGCTCGGCGACCTGATCCTGGATCTCCTGCGCGGTGGCGCCCGGCCAGACGGTTATCACCGTCATTTGCTTTACCGTGAAGGGCGGATCTTCCGCCCGCCCGAGCCCAAAGAAGGCGTAAATTCCGGCAATCGTGACCAGAACGATCAGAAACAGCGTGACGGAACGTTCGCGGACGGCCAGCGCCGACAGGTTAAAGCGGCTTCCGCTCATGGCGTGTTCTCCGCCAGGGCGGCATTGCGCTGCTTAGCAAGCCTGACGACCTCACCTTCGTGCAGAAGATGGGCGCCTAACGCAACAATCTTCTCACCGGGATTCACGCCGCCCGTGACCTGCGCCGCATCTTCACCCACGCTCAGCACCCTGACGGGCGTCCATGCGACTTTTGCCGGCTGGGCGGAAATACGCCAGACGCCGGGACCTTTTCCTGCATCATAGAGTGAAGCCAGCGGGACCTGCATGACCTGACCTTCCGCTTTGTTGTCCTGAACGTTCAGCGTGACGGTCGCCCCCAGCGGCGCGTTCGCCAGCAGGCCATCCAGCACGTAGCGGGCTTCATACGTGCGGGTCGCGGCATCGGCCGAATCAGACAGCAGGCGCAGCGTTGCGGTGACCGGATGTTTTTCATTGCCATACAGCGTGGCCTGCGCTTCGCTGCCGACGGCAGGGCGCAGGGTTTCCGGAAGCTGGACGAGCGCTTCACGCTGCCCGGCTCTGGCGAGCCTGATCGCCACCTGTCCGGCGCTGACGACCTGACCCGGCTCGGCGAGCGTCTCCATGACCACGCCGTCCGAATCCGCCAGCAGCACGGCATAGCCCGTGGCGTTTTGCGCCACGCTGGCCTGCGCCCGGGCGGCGCTGAGATCGGCCCTGGCCGTATCGGCCGCCGCTTTGATCTGGTCATACTCCGAGGCAGACACCGCGCCGGACGCCACAAGTCCACGATAGCGCGCCTCATCGCTGGTGGCTTTTCGCGCGCGCGCCTGGGCCGCATCTACCGCGCGCTGCTGCGCCTGAGCCTGTAACTTCAGGTCAACCGGATCCAGGCGCAGCAGGGGCTGGCCCTGTTTGACGGTCTGGCCCGTATCGACCAGTCGCTCAAGGATTTTTCCCTGAACTCTGAAGCCTAAATCGCTTTGCGTTCTTGCGACCACCACGCCCGTGAAGGCGCGGGCGCTATTGTTCGCTAGCTCTACGGAGGCGGATCTGACGAGCGGTGGCTTTGTGCGCGGATCGTCACTCGCTGAAATATCGCCGCAGGCCACCAGGGCAAACGGCAGGAGACAAACGGCAACGTGGGCTGAAGTGAGCCTGAGCATGGGAAACCTTTTTGACGTAACAGGACGGTATCCGCATTCTCTGACTAGTGACCAAAATTGTCAATGGTCACAAATTAGGGGGCCAGGCTTCTTAAAATCAGTGAAGAGAGAAGCACCGCCGCGGTGGGGGCCATTTCGAGGTTGTACTGAAGCTGAACGGGGTTAATGTAAGGGCACATCACCATGTAGACGGCACAGGTGACTTCATCCAGCGGCGTTTTTCTTTCAAACTCGCCGGCCTGCCTGCCTTCGATAATGATGCTCTCAATCAGCTTCATCAGGCTTTCGCTGTACTTTTGCGTGGAAGGCCACTGCTCCTGCGCGGCGACGGCGGCGATGTCGTATAGCTTACGGTCGTGGAAAAACAGCTCGCTTCCCGCCTCGGTGAGCGCTTTGAAAAGGCGGCGTAATTTTTCGCTTGCCGACGGCGCACCCTCGATGGCGGAAAGCACTGCCGCCATGATCAGCTCCAGGCGGTTAGCGCAGATCACCTCGCCGATAGCCTGTTTGGAATCGAAAAACTTATAAATGTAGGACTTTGAAAAACCAATGGATTTAGCCAGTTCGGCAACGGTGGTTTTTTCATAGCCGTAGTGGCCGAAGTGCTCAAAAGCCGCTTCGACGATTTGCTCTCTGACAGCGTGATCAAGGGGACCACGTGATGATGGGGGATTCATATTTTTAGTCATTATTTAAGCTTAGCGTGACAGGCTACGATTAACAACGAGTGACCATTTTGAGATTTGGTTACCGTCATTCATCATGCGCCGTTCAGACGGGACGATCAACCAGGTGCGGTAAGTGTATCACTGTTTTTCGTGCACTATGGCATCTATCTGCCTGCGATAAGCGTGGATTTCAGCGCAACTCCCTTGCGCTGAACAGGACTGTTTTTGCTTAGGCCGAGCGTGGACGCAATATTTTTTCAACGATGAGCACCAGACGCCTGCGCGTCACGAACCGGTGTAGCTGCCCCAGAAGCCAGTTACCGCATCCGGTAATCAGGTAGTTACGGTTGCTCTCAACGGCCTTCAACGCCAGGGTGACCACCTTGTCAGCGGGCATTCGTTTACCGACCGAGGCTTCCTCAGCATTCACCACATCAAAAAAGGCCGTATCCGTTGCGCCGGGGCAAAGCGCCAGGACGCGAATGCCCCTGGAGCGATACTCTCCCCACAACGCGTTCGAAAACGAGAGCAGGAAGGCTTTGGTTGCGCCATAAATCGCCATATAGGGATCCGGCTGCATCGCGGCCGTTGAGGCAACGTTAATAATTACCCCGGAGCCCTGCTGCAGCATTCCCGGCAGCAAGGCGTGAGTCAGCTCCACGGGGGCCATGCAGTTTACGTTTATCTCATCACGCTGCCTGTCGATGGACAGCTTTTCGAATGGCCCGTAGGTGGCGAAGCCGGCGCAATTGATCAGAATGTCGGGGACGCGTCTTAAGGTTTCAAGCCGTTCCACAATGTGCGGAATGGCTTCCGGCTTCACTAAATCCTGCACGATAATCGTGATTGAGACGCCGTGCTTTCTGACTAACTCTACGGCAAGCGCCTGCAGCCTTGGCTCGGAGCGGGCGACCAGGATCAAGGCCACGCCGCGGGCGGCGAGCTGCCGGGCAAAATCACGGCCTATGCCTGACGACGCTCCGGTAATCAGCGCTGTTTTTCCGGTATAATCAAAAGAATTCATATGTTTAATCCCATTTCCCTAATGTATGCTGCACAGCATAAACCGTGCACTTAGGTACACGGTCAAGCGTGATTTTTACAAGGTGAGGGCGACGCGATGCGAATTGGTGAACTGTGTGCGAAAACGGGATTGTCGAAAGAGACGGTGCGTTACTATGAGCGACAGGGGCTATTAGAGAATATCCCGCAGCCCAATCGCAGCAATAACTATAAAGTCTATTCCGCCGTCGATTTACAGCGTTTAAACATGATCAAGCATGCCAAAATGCTGGGTTTTACCTTAGCTGAAATTTCAGAGGTTTTGGCTGTCTGGGTTGACGACAAATTTACCGCTGAGCAAAAACAGGCGTCTCTGCGCCACAAGCTGCAGCAGCTTGAAGAGAAAGAAGCGGCGTTAATTGAACTCAGAGCCAGGTTGAAAAACGCCCTTAATAAGGTCGGCCAGCCTTGTGTCGACACGTTTTGAACGCCGGGTGAGAGGAGGCCGCAAAACCGATGCGGCCTTATCTGTCATGCAGCCAGTTCAGGCATCTGCTCCTTCACGAAATTCAATACTTTCCTCGCGTCGAGAGAGGCATAGGGCAGGCTCTCAATAATGGCGATTGAACGCGTATTGCCCACCGTTTCTTTTATCTCATCGAGTTTGTACTGAATGTGCGGGGCGATGAGGAAACCATCGAAAGCGGGAGCGACGCTGGCGAAGTTATCCAGCCCAACAGCGCTAATCATCAGCGGATAGCCTTCGCGTTCTGCCAGAGACTGCATTTTTTTGGCGAGAGAGTTTGCGGTATTACCAAACAAACAACAGATCAGAAGCTTTTTCATATTTTGTACCTCCTGAAAACCGCACACAGAGTAGTCCTGAGGTTGTCACCGAAATGCGCGCCATCTCTTATTTTGGCGAGAAATTAACCGCAGATGCCTGACGCGATTTAATTTTACTGTTTTTTTAGCCAGTCGAGAAAAAACTGGCTAAACGCCGTGACCTGAAGCGGCTGCAGTTTGCGCTGGGGGTAAACAAGCTGCAGGCCGACATCTTTGCGATCGTATCGGCTAAAGCCGGTGAAGCTGTCGGCAAACAGTACCGTGAGCCTTCCGGTTTCAACATCGTCTTTGACGTCCCACCACGATTTCCCCGCGATGCCAGCCCCGCTGAGTGCCCACTGACGAAGCAAAGCCCCGTCGTCGCACACCATGGCAGGCTCTACGCGAACGACGCTTTCCTCGCCATCTTTTTCAAAGCGCCATTCGTTCATCACCACGCCCTGAGACTCAAGCGCCAGGCACCGGTGCTGAGCTAAATCGGCAAACGTGGAGGGAATTCCGCGTTCGTTAAGATACTCCCCGGAGGCGACCAGCACCCGATGGTTCGGGCGGATGTTTCTGACGACAAGGCTGCTGTCCGGCAGGTTGCCGAAACGCACGCTCATATCCAGCCGGTTAGCGACCAGATCCTCAACGTGTTCTCTTAACGAGATGAAAAATTTAACGTCGGGATGGCGTCGGGAGAATTCCACGACGGCGGGGCTAAGATACTGCCTGCCAAAGTCCGAGGGCGCAGAAAGGCGAATGTTGCCGCTGAGCACGCCTTCCTTTTGCGTCATTAACGACTCGGCGTGATGCACTTCTTCCAGCACGCGCAGCGCGGCATGGTAAAACTCTTCCCCGGCGCGGGTCAGCGTGATGGATCGCGTTGAGCGGTGAAACAGGCGCGTCTGGTAACGCTCCTCAATCGCCTTCAGCCTGGCCGTCATGGTGGCGGGAGAAAGCGACAGGCGTCGCCCGGCGGCAGAAAGACCGCCGGCCTCGGCAACTTCCACCAGTAACGCCATGTCTTCGAGTTTACCCATTATTCATATATTCCGAAAAGTGCATCTGATTTTAGCGTAATTATCAAAATCAGATGCCGACTGTAAAGTGATTTCATCCAAACCATAAGGGATGAAAACATGCAACGTACCTCACTTTTTGAACGTTACAGGCTGGGTCAGCAAGACCTGAAGAACCGTATCGTCATGGCGCCGATGACCCGCGCGCGCTCCCTTCAGCCGGGAAATATTCCCTCGGCGCTGATGGCGGAGTATTACCGGCAGCGGGCCAGCGCCGGATTAATCATCACGGAAGCCACCCAGATTTCGCCTCAGGGCCAGGGATACTCCTGGACGCCCGGCATCCATTCGCCTGAGCAGGTTTCAGGATGGCAGCTCACCACGGGCGCCGTGCATCAGGCGGGAGGGGTGATTTTTTCGCAGCTCTGGCACGTCGGGCGGATGTCGCACGCCAGCTTTCATCAGGATGGTCAGCCCGTCGCCCCGTCAGCGCTGGCCCCGGACGCGCAGGTGTGGGTGGTGAATGAAAAGGGGGAAGGCCAAATGGTTGACTGCCCGCAGCCGAGAACCCTCTCGCGCAAGGACATCCTCAGCATCATCGCGGACTATCGTCAGGCGGCACTGAATGCCGTTCAGGCCGGGTTTGACGGCGTGGAGGTTCACGGCGGAAACGGCTATCTGATCGACCAGTTTCTTCGTCAAACCTCCAACAAACGCACGGACGAGTACGGCGGCACGCTGGCGAACCGGATCCGCTTTGCTCAGGAGGTGTTAAGCGCCATTGCCGAGGCCATTGGCCGCGAGCGTACGGGCATTCGCCTTTCCCCGTTTATTACCCAGCGCGGGATGAACGATCCGCAGGTGACGGAAGCCATACTCGCTCTCGCGGCCTGGTGTGAACAAGAAGGGATTGCGTTCATCCACCTGGCGGAGGCCGACTGGGACGATGCGCCGCAGGTGCCTGAGCCGTTCCGACAATCGCTTCGCGAGACGTTTAGCGGAACCCTTATCGTCGCGGGGAACTATGACCTTCAAAAAGCGGAAAAGATCCTCGCTGCCGGCTATGCCGATTTGATTGCCTTCGGACGGCCATTTATTGCTAACCCGGATTTACCCCACCGTCTGGCGCACCAGCTGCCTCTGGCCCAGGTGCGCGATCCCGCCACGCTGTTTGGCGGCACCGCGACGGGATATACCGATTACCCCATTTACACCCTGCAGGAGAAGACGTTATGACCCGTAAAACCTTAATTATCGGCGGCGCTTCCGGCATCGGTTTCGCCGTGGGCAGCCTGCTTGCCGGGCGCGGCGAGGAGATTATTCTTGCGGGCCGCGACGGCGCGAAGCTGGACGCTGCGCGGCAACGGCTGAGCGCCCACGCCGCGTCTGTTCATACCCTCGTGCTGGATATCAGCCGTGAGGCAGAGCTTGTCGCACTCGGTGAAACGCTGGGTGAGGTCAATAATATCGTCGTTACGGCGGGTTCACAGGCACCGGGAGGGCTTCTTTCCGGGCTGGATCTCCGCGCGGCAAGGCTGGCTTTTGATACAAAATTCTGGGGAAGCATCAATGTCGCCCGCTATCTCAGCGGGAACATCGCCCCCGGCGGTACGCTGACGTTTACCAGCGGGTTCGTGGCGCGTCGCACCGTGGCGGGCGCCATTGTTAAAACGACGATGAATGCCGCCATCGAGGCCGCGACAAAAGTGCTGGCGAAAGAGCTTTCACCGCTGCGCGTCAACGTCGTGAGTCCGGGGCTGACCGACACGGAAGCGTATGCGGGCATGGACGCCGCCGCGCGGGAAAAAATGCTCGCTGGCGCGGCGGAAACCCTGCCAGCCAAAGCCTGGGGAAGGGCGGAGGACGTGGCGCAAGGATATCTTTTCGCCATTGATAATCCCTTTGTCACGGGGTCGGTCATTGATATTGAAGGCGGGGCGTTAATTAACTGACCCTCTCTGATTTGAACCGCAGGAAATCGTCTGCGGGAATGTAATACTCTATTGAGAGATATCATGAAATATACGACGTATTTTCATTCGGCTGTAGCGATGGTTATTTTTGCCGGTCTGTCGGGCAATGCGATTTCCGCGCAGGGGGAATGGCTTCAGCCGAAACAGCTTATAGTGGACAACAGCCTGCCGCAGGCGCAATTAAAGGTGAATGAAGCCGTTGCCAGAGAATATGCTTCATTCTGGAACACGGGTAATGAAACCCTGGCGCGTGATGCCCTGGCGGCAGGTTTTATTGATAAAACGCCTCCGAAAGGGCGTACGCAGGGGCCGGAAGGCGCTATTTTAGCGTCCCGCGCGTTTCGCGCAGCCGTGCCTGATTTGCGCTGTGACGTTGAGCAAATGATTATTTCAGGCGATCGCGTGGTTTCGCATTTACATTTTCACGGCACGTTCACCGGAACATTTGGCAAGCTGAAAGGACAGGGGCAGAAAATTGATTTTATCGCCACGGATATTTATGAGATTGGTGACGGTAAAATTGTGGCTAACTGGCATATTGAGGACAACCTGACGCTGATGAAACAGCTGGGCGCGCTGTAAATTCATCACTCCGGGGCGGCCCGGAGTGATGCAAAAATCCTATAAGCCAAGATCGCTCAGCGAAGGGTGATCGTCCGGGCGTCTGCCCAGCGGCCAGTGGAACAGACGCTCAGAGGCTTTGATTGGCATATCGTTTACGCAGGCAAAGCGGCGCTTCATCAGTCCGTCCGGCTCAAACTCCCAGTTTTCATTGCCGTAAGAGCGGAACCAGTTGCCGGAATCATCATGCCATTCATAGGCATAGCGCACCGCGATCCGATTCTCCGTAAATGCCCAGAGCTCTTTAATCAGACGATAGTCCAGCTCTTTTTTCCATTTCCGCTCCAGAAACGCCTGGGCTTCTTCACGGTTGGTGGCGAACTCTGCGCGGTTACGCCATTGGGTATCCAGCGTATAGGCAAGCGCGACTTTCGCCGGGTCGCGGCTGTTCCAGCCATCTTCTGCCAGTCTGACTTTTTCGATGGCGCTTTCACGAGTGAAGGGCGGTAAAGGAGGACGTGTGTTCATGGCGATTACCTCAGTGTTATATTATGTAGACAGGTCTGTCTACTTGCGGTAATCTATGCCTGTAAAATAACGCTGTCAACATTATTTTAGAGGCTACCCAAAAGTGAAAACAGAACCCGCAGACAACGATACTAAAATCAGCGTCAGAGATAAGATATTACTCACGGCGCACGATCTGTTTTATTCCACGGGCTTCAGGGCGACGGGGGTGGATACGCTGATTAAAGCATCTAAAGTGACCAAGGTGACTTTTTATCGCCATTTTCCCAGCAAGAGTTTGCTTATTCTTGCCTATTTGAACTACCGGCATGAAATATGGATTAACTGGTTTGAGACCACGCTGCGTCGGCATCTCGATGAAGGCGAAATACCTGCTGATGCGATATCCGCAACGCTTTACGAATGGTTTATTTCGCCCGAGTTCCACGGCTGCGCGTTTATTAACGCCAGCGCAGAGGCAAAATCGGAAGATATTGAAAGCGAAATAAAAGAGATATGCCGCAGTCATAAATCAGAAACAAAGAAAATTATTGCCTTGCTGACGAAGAGTGCTGATGAGCGCGTCGTCAATGAAATCATGCTGCTCATTGACGGCGCAATTATTCATGCACAGATGGGTATGGATTCAGAAACGGTAAGACATGCGTTAAAAAAGGGCCTGGAGAAACTGTCCGAAAAGTGATATTCCCCGGTGCTTAATCAACTCTCGCACCGAGCCGATTAAGCACCCGCGTTACGCTGTCGGAATGGTGCCGCCATCAATCACAAATTCAGTACCGGTGATACTCGCAGCATGCGATGAAGCAAGGAAGACGATGAGGTTGGCCACCTCAATCGGTCTGGCAGGGCGTCCGAGCGGTATTCCACCTAACGCCTTCATAATAATCTGCTTGCCGCCTTCGTAGTCTGTACCTGCCTGCTTTGCCAGCCTCTCCGCCAGTGCAACCGCCGCTTCAGTTTCGATCCATCCGGGCGCAACGCGCACCACCCGAACGCCCTTCGGTGAGACTTCCTTTGAAAGGCTTTTACTGTAGGTTGAGAGGGCTGCTTTAGCCGCCGCATAACCCGTTGTTGATTCCGGTAACGGCAGCTCGCGCTGAATAGACGTCACGTGAATAATCACCCCATTTCCCTGCGCGAGCATTCCGGGAAGCAGGGCGCGATCTAAGCGTACTGCAGGCAGCAAATTAAGATTGAGCTCCTGCTGCCACTCTTCTTCGCCAAGCGCAGCAAAACCGCCACCGGGTGAGGTTGAACCGCCCGCAACATGGATAATCACGTCGACGCCTCCCATCTGCTCCTGAACCGCAGATGCGACAGCGGAACATCCAGCGACCGTCGTAAGGTCAGCGGCGACGAAAGTATCTGCGATATCTACGTCCGGCTCGTGGCGCGCAGTGGTGAATACCGTTGCACCGAGCTGTTTTAAAAGCCCGACGACCGCTTTTCCGAGCCCTTTCGTGCCCGCGGTAACAAGCACGCGTTTGCCTTTAAAATCAATATCTAATGACATGACCTTGCACTCCCGTTATTTACAGTACAGGTATATTCAACATAGACTGAGAAATTGACAAGTACGCACGAAAAAGTGAGCTACTGAATTATGAGTAAGTTATATAGTCCGGAATCTGCCGCGAGCGGCGTGGAGCAAGTGTTACGGCTGCTGGAAGGCCGCTGGAAATTAATTATTCTTTTTCATCTTTTCGACGGAAAAGTGCAGCGCTACTCTGATTTCGAAAAACTGATCCCCGGTATTTCCCAGAAGATGCTGGCGCAGCAGCTCAGGCAACTTGAATCCGATGGTATCGTTTCGCGGATGGTCTACCCGCAAGTGCCACCGAAAGTGGAGTATCGCCTCACCGATTGGGGGCAGGCATTATGTCCGGCGCTTGATGCCATGCTGAAATGGGCAGAAAAGCGCGAGGCTTACGCAAGCCAGTAAACCCGGCGGCCAGCACGCTGCAATGGAATAGCGTTGCCCGTAACCCATTTATGCAAAGGAAACGAAAAATGAGAACACAGAAGCGATGCCTTGGCTGCGTGGCTATTGTGGTTGATGACTACGATCGCGCCATTGAATACTACACCGACAAGCTGGGGTTTACCCTCGTAGAGGATACGCCTCAACCAGGTAAACGCTGGGTGGTCGTCTCACCCAACCCGGAAAGTGACTGCAACATTTTGCTGGCTCGCGCTTCTAACGAGAGGCAGGAAAGCTTTATCGGCAATCAATGCGGCGGCAGAGTTTTCCTCTTCCTTCAGACGGACGATTTTTGGCGCGATTACCGTGCTATGAAAGACAAAGGCGTCCATTTCTGCGAAGAACCTCGTGAGGAAGAGTACGGTACGGTGGTGGTGTTTGAAGATATTTACGGCAACCGCTGGGATCTCTTTCAAAATGCCCAACACGGGTGATTACCAGGGAGACTTTCCATGACGCTTCGAATTCGACAGGCCACCCGTGCCGATGCCGCGCTATTAAGCGAGCTGGGATACCGAATCTATCCCGCCCATTTTCAGCATCTGTGGGTGTCAGACGCAGAGATGAAGGATTTTCTGAACGGCGAGTACGCGCTTTCCGTACTTGAACAGAGCCTGAAAGAGAACGCTGTTTCCTGGTATGTTGCCGAGACCGATCGGCCCGTGGGATTTATGAAAGTGACATGGGAAGCCCTGCTCCCGGAAACGGACAAGAAGGGCGTTCTCCTCAACAAGCTCTACCTCGATCCCGCCGAGACCGGCAAGAACTATGGCCAGGTGATGTTCAACAACATCACCGACATGGCCCGGAGCAGGGGAAAAGACTATCTCTGGCTGGAAGTGCTTGAGCAGAACGCGGGAGCGTACCGGTTCTACCGGAAGCAGGGCATGCTCTGCGTTAAGAACGTCCTTTTCGAAACCGCATCACAGCAGAGCATACTCAGGATTATGGGGATGTCTCTTTAGAGCGAGAGCTCTCGTCGCGCTGTGCCAGCGATAGCGCGCTGGCGCTGGCGGGATCGAACAGCGAGAGGCTCTCAATCTGATTGAGTAAAATCACCTTCCGGAATGACATGGCGCTGCGGGGTTCGGAGTCGAGCGTGATGTCATGCTCCGCATACCACTTGCTGTAGTTATTCTCGATGCGAAAGTTCATCGTCTTCGCATCTCTGTATCCGCTTAACATCGGGATCAGCACGATATTGGCCGTTTTTTCATATTCCAGCGTCGCGGTGTGGATCATGCCGACGTAAATCCGCCTCGACCGCAGCGTGACCTGCGCCAGTTCCCCTTGTTCCATACACTGATACAGCAGCTGTTCAATACCGCTCGACTGCGCCAGACGTTTGTAGAGCTTTTTCCGGCTTTCGCCGTCCAGCCTGGCGCTGCCTGCCCAGTTAGAGCGGTAGAGGCAAAACAGGATGGCAAACGCCAGCATCACGACCACCGGCGCCTGAATGCCTAAAAAGCTCCAGTTCATAAAGTCGATTTGCCAGTCGGTATATTTCGGCGAGGCAAAGTGAAAAGCGTTGTTTGCCGCAGAAAGAGCGAGCAGGAGTAGCCAGAGCAGACCGGTGGCAATCACGCCCTGAAGAACGAAAATACAGCCGTACAGCGCCACAAGAAAATAGACGTCCCAGCCAAATGAACGCTTGATTTTAAAGCGTGTCGACAGGTCGCGGCTGGTGTACCAGTACCCGCATACCATCAGCACCATAAATATCGCCGTTCCCATATCAGGCCCTCTTCAGCATGTTGACGTGACGCAGAAAATCCTGCCGTACCTCGTTGCTTTTGTAGTTCACCGAGGCGTTCCCGTCCTGGTCGATAATGATGCGATCGCCATCTTCGACGGCTTCAATAATTTCCTGCTGGCTCATCACCTGCAGTAAGGATTCCGGGCTTGAGAATAGGGAGAGAAAGAAACGTTTCATGCAGGCATCCTTATGAATAAAAAGGATAAGCCTGGAAGAAGACCGGCGAGTTTGCCTTAAGGAAATCCTGAAAGTTAAAGTCGGGTGGCGGCCACTCCTTACCCGGTCTACAAAACTCACTTTTTTACTGTTATTAAGTTATTGATATATAGTTAAAATAAAAAATAAATCTCCACAAACTTGGACAAATAACGTTAATTGTGTAAGTTTTAAGTATGCGATTACGCCACGTTGTTTACAGCCAGGATGTGACCCATGAGCACTTTGCCCTCTGTCGTGAGTCGGTTTGTTGAGTACTACGCCGCACTGGATAGCCAGCCGCCGTCCGCGCTGGTGGGGCTTTACCATTCGAATGCCACGCTTATCGATCCGTTTGGCGAGCATGACGGGATTTTCGCGCTTCAGCGCTATTTCACCCATCTGCTGGCCAACGTCGAGCATTGCCGTTTTACCATCGATACGCCGCTGTGCAGCGGGAACCGGTTTGCTGTGACCTGGGTAATGCACTGGTCGCATCCGCGCATTGCCGGGGGAGAGCCGCTCGAACTGCCGGGATGTTCGGTGGTGGACACGGAAAACGATCTCATCACGCACCAGCGCGACTACTACGATGCGGGAGAGATGATCTACGAACACCTTCCTCTGCTGGGCTGGGCGGTACGCGGCGTGAAGCGGAGGGTCAAATCATGAAAACGGTACTGATCACCGGCGCAAGCTCGGGCATTGGCGCCGGGCTGGCGAAATCCTTTGCCGCAGACGGCTACCACGTGATTGCCTGCGGACGCGATCCGGCGCGCCTCGAAGCGCTGCATCAGACCTGCCCCAATCTCACCGTTCGCCTGTTCGATATGACAGACAGGGATGCCTGTCGCCAGGCGCTGACCGGCAGCTACGCCGATCTGATTATTCTCTGCGCCGGTACCTGCGAATATCTCGATGGAGGCGTGGTGGATGCGGCGCTGGTGGAGCGGGTTATGGCGACAAATTTCCTCGGCCCGGTGAACTGTCTTGACGCGCTGCAGCCCCAGCTGACGGCTGGCAACCGCGTAGTGCTGGTGAGTTCCATGGCCCACTGGCTACCTTTCCCACGGGCAGAGGCCTACGGCGCGTCCAAAGCGGCCCTGAGCTGGTTTGCCGAGAGTTTGCGCCTGGACTGGGAGCCAAAAGGAATTGCCGTCACGGTGGTCTCCCCGGGCTTTGTTGATACGCCGCTGACGCGCAAAAACGACTTTGCCATGCCGGGCAGGGTGAGCGTCGACGAGGCGGTCAAGGCGATCCGTACCGGGCTGGCGGCAGGGAAAATGCATATCGCGTTTCCTGACGGGTTCGGCTTTATTTTGCGGTTGCTCTCCGGGCTGCCTGCGTTTCTTCAGCGCGCGCTGCTGCGCAGGATGGTGCGTTCATGAACATTGCGATTATCGGCAGCGGCATCGCCGGGCTGACCTGCGCCTGGCGCCTGGCCGGGCACCATCAGGTGACCCTGTTTGAAGCGGACGCCACGCCCGGCGGCCATACCGCAACGGTTGACGTCTCGACGCCACAGGGTACCTACGCGATCGATACCGGGTTTATCGTTTACAACGATCGCACCTATCCGCGCTTTATGGGCCTCCTCAGCGAGCTGGGCATCAGCGGACAAAAAACGCAGATGAGCTTTTCGGTGCACAACCCGGCGACGGGGCTGGAGTACAACGGACACACCCTGACGTCGCTGTTTGCCCAGCGCCGAAACCTGGTGAATCCGGCATTCTGGCGGCTGCTCGGGGAGATCGTCCGCTTCAATCGTCTGGCGAAACAGGCGCTGGACGGGGAGGTGGACCCGAACGCCACGCTGCAAACGTTTCTGGAACAGCACGGCTTCACGCCGTTTTTTGCGCGCCACTACATTCTGCCGATGGGGGCCGCCATCTGGTCCTCGTCGCTGCAGGAGATGAAGCGTTTCCCGCTGCCGCTTTTCTTACGTTTCTTCCAGAACCACGGGCTGCTGGATATCACCCAGCGCCCGCAGTGGTACGTGGTGCCGGGCGGCTCGCGGGAGTATATCCGCGCCATGCTCGACAAGCTGGGCGACCGTCTGAATCTGCATCTCAATTCTCCGGTGCAGCGGGTGAGCCGCCACGAGCACGGGGTTACGCTTCAGCTTGAAAACGGCAGCCATACCTTCGATCGGGTGATTTTTGCCTGCCACTCCGCCAGCGCTCTGGCGATGCTTGATGACCCGACGCCCGCAGAGCGCGAGGTGCTGGGCGATATCGGCTGGCAGCGCAACGAGGTCGTTTTACACAGCGATCCGCGCTGGCTGCCGGAGCGGCGGCGCGCGTGGGCCAGCTGGAACTACCGCCTGAGCGCTCACGAGCAGGCCAGCGCCTGCGTCACCTACAACATGAACATCCTGCAGGGGCTCCCTGCGGGCAGTCCGCTGTTCTGCGTCACCCTCAACCCGGACGCGCCGGTAGATGAACGCTTCGTTCTGCAACGCTTTGTCTATGAACATCCGCTGTTTAACCCGCAAAGCTGGCGGGCGCAGGCGCGGCGCGGCGAGATCAACGGTCATAACCGGAGCTGGTACTGCGGTGCCTGGTGGTACAACGGCTTTCATGAAGATGGCGTGCGCAGCGCGCTGGACGTGGTCAACGCGATAGCGGCCGGAGAGGGGAACTGAGATGAACAGCTGCCTCTACCACGGCGTATTACGCCACCGCCGCCTTCAGCCGAAAACCCATGAATTCAGCTACAGCGTCTTCATGGCCTGGCTGGATCTCGATGAACTGCCGCTGCTGCCGTCAGTCGGCGTGCGGCGCAATCGCTTTGCCGGCGCCTCGTTCCACGACGCGGACTATCCGCTCGGCACGCCGCTTAAAGAGAACGTGCTCAGCAGGCTGGAGAGCCTGACCGGGGAACGTCCGGACGGGCGGGTGATGCTCCTGACGCAGCTGCGCTATTTCGGCTTTCATTTCAATCCGGTCAACTTTTACTACTGCTACGACGGGAAGGGAACGCTGCGCTGGGTGCTGGCGGAGGTCCGCAACACGCCGTGGAATGAACGTCATTACTATGCCGTCAACGGACAGGATGCGCAGCCGACGGAAAAAGCGTTTCACGTTTCCCCCTTCAACCCGATGGACATGATCTACCACTGGCGCTTTAACGACCCGGATAACACGCTGCATATGCACATTGAAAATCATCAGGAAGCGAAGGTTTTTGACGCCACGCTGGCGCTGCGCCGGGAGCCTTTGACGCGCCCCGCGCTGCGCTCGCTGTTGCTGCGCATTCCGCTCATGACTCTGAAAACCTTTTTTGCCATTTACTGGCAGGCGCTGCGCCTGTGGCTCAAGCGCGTGCCGCTGTATAACCATCCCGTCAGCAGGAGTGAACGCTCATGACCGATCCCGTCTTTGCGTTAGAACCCGATATTCCGCGCAACGTCCGCATCGCACGATGGCTGCTGTTTCGTCTGTTAAGCGGTATCCGCGGCGGCTCGCTCACGCTGCGTGAAGGGGCGCAGACCTTCCATTTTGGCGAGTCATCCTCCGCGCTGCATGCCGACGTGCAGATCCTCACGCCCGGCGTCTACTGGCGCGTCTTAACGGGCGGGAGCCTTGCTGCGGCAGAAGCCTGGATGGACGGAGAATGGGAAACTGCACACCTCACGCCGCTTCTGGAGCTGCTCGCGATAAACGGCGAGGTGCTTGGGCGTCTGGAAAACGGGTTCCGTCTGCTCGGCAGGCCGCTGGAGCGGATACGCCACTGGACGCGGCGTAACTCCCGCATGCAGGCGCGCGAAAATATTGCCGCCCATTACGATCTGGGCAATACCTTTTATGCCCATTTTCTGGATAAAGAGCTGCTCTATTCCAGCGCGCTGTTTACTGGTGACGAGCAGGATCTCACGGCGGCCCAGCGGGCCAAAATGGCGCGCCTGTGTGACCAGCTGGCGCTAAGTCCGGGTGACCACCTGCTGGAAATTGGCACCGGCTGGGGTGCGATGGCGGAATACGCGGCGCGTCATTACGGCTGTCGGGTAACGACCACCACGCTGTCGCAGGAGCAATATAGCTGGGCGACCGAGCGGATCGCCCGCGCCGGGTTGCAGGATCGCGTTGAGGTACTGCTCTGCGACTATCGCGACCTCACCGGACAGTACGACAAGCTGGTCTCGATAGAGATGATTGAGGCCGTCGGGCAACGCTATCTGCCCACGTTCTTCCGCACCTGCCAGGCGCGGCTGCGCCCGGGAGGACGGATGGCGATTCAGGCCATTACCATTCAGGACCAGCGCTATCGTGACTACAGCAAAAGCGTCGATTTTATCCAGCGCTACATTTTCCCGGGCGGATTCTTGCCGAGCATCACCGCGATGAACGAGCTCATGACGCGCCACACCGATTTCGTGGTGCGCAATCTTTTCGACATGGGCCCCGACTACGCCCGCACGCTGGCCCACTGGCGGCAGCGCTTTGTCCACGCCTGGCAGGAGATTGAAAAGCTCGGCTTCGATGAACGGTTCCGCCGCATGTGGCTGTACTACTTTGGCTACTGTGAGGCCGGGTTTAACGCTCGCACCATCAGCGTGGTGCAGCTGACCGCCGAGCGCGTATGAGACGTTACCTTCAGGTCTTCCTGCTCGCCGTCGCGTTCGATCTCTACTGGGCGCTGGTGGTGCTCTTTCGCGAACAGGGCCTGATTATCTGGCTCGCGCTGGCGATCCTGGCGTGCCTGCTCTTGCCGCCTGCATACCGTTTTTACGCCATTGGGCTGGCCGCGGCGGGCAGTTTGCTGGACGCACTCTGGGCGCTGACCGGGCTGATTGCCTTTACGGGCGAGTCCCTGATGCCGTTATGGATGGTGGCACTGTGGCTGATGTTCGCCACGGTCTGGACGCAGCTGACGCGCACCACCACGCTACCCGGCTGGCTGCTGACCCTGCTGGCCGCCGTGGGTGGACCGGTGGCCTACCTGTTAGGCGAGCGGCTGGGAGGCATCACGTTTCTGGAGCCGACCTTTATCGTCGTCAGCTGGATGGCGCCGGGCTGGCTGGTACTGATGCTGTTTTTCCACCTGCTGATGGGGAGACAAAAATGAGATCTGTGGTTTTGCTGCTTTGGCTGACGCTGGTTGTTCCGGTTGCCCAGGCCGCCGACTGGCTTGCCTGGCGGAAGGTGGGTGACGCCACGCTCACCTGGGGACCTTTCACCGTCTACACCTCCCAGCTGCGCACCCCGGACGGCCGTTACAGCCGGGACCAGGATCAGGCGCTCATTATTACCTATGCGCGCGACATCGATCGCGATGAACTGGTTGAGGCGACCCGCGACCAGTGGCAGGCGCAGGGGATCCTGGCCCAGGAGCCGCAAAGCGAAGCCTGGCTGCGGATGCTCCAGTCCCTTTGGCCGGATGTCCGCCCGGGCTCACAGCTGGCGTTTGTTCTCAACGAAAAGCAGGGGCAGTTCTGGTATCGCGCGTCAGCGGCGCAAACATCCTTTATTCCACTCGGACCGCGCCAGTCGGAAGCGTTCAGCACCCGTTTTCTGGCCATCTGGCTCGATCCCCGCACGCAATATCCTGAGCTGCGTCAGCAGTTAATCGGAGGCCAAAAATGAAACGTATCCTGATGATGGCGCTGGCATTCACAATGCTGCTGGCGGGCTGTAGCACTGAGGTGGCCGAGTATCGCCAGCAGCAGCCGCGGCTTGATATCTTTCACTACTTCCAGGGCAAAACCGAAGCGTGGGGGATGGTGCAGGATCGCAGCGGCAAGCAGATCCGCCGTTTCCACGTTGAGATTGCCGGAGACGTTATCGGCGATACGCTGACGCTCAACGAGCACTTCGTCTACGACGATGGCGAGAAGCAGCAGCGGGTCTGGCACATCCGGCGCGTGGGGAACGACCGCTACGAGGGAACGGCAGGGGATATTGAAGGGGTTGCCACGGGGCAGGCTGCAGGCAACGCCTTTAACTGGCATTACAGCATGAACGTGAAGGCCAACGGCAGCACCTGGCTACTGAACTTCGACGACTGGATGTATTTGCAGGATGAGACGCATCTGTTTAATAAAACCGAGATGAAGAAGCTGGGCGTCACCGTCGCCACGGTGACGCTGTTCTTTACCCGTAAGACCTCAGCTTAGTCGCGGACGCTGCCGGTTTTGCTGCTGGAGTAGATGAAGTACAGGGCAATCCCCAGGCACACCACCGCGCTCAGACGGCTCGTCGAAAACGGAATGGCGGGATTGCCCAGCCAGCCAAAGTTATCAATCAGCATACTCATGGCGAGCTGGCCGAATATCACCGCCACCGTGGCGACGGCGGTGCCGATGCGCTGCACCGCCACGACCATGATCACAATGTAGGGCACGCCGAACATCGCCCCGATGAGCTGCCATTTCGGCACGTCCAGCAGCGTGACCGCCTGCTTCGGTTCAAAGAAGAAAATGAGCAGGGCGGTTATCAGCGCGCCGACGGAAAACGTCAGAAACGCGCTTTTAAATACCCCGACATTGCTGCCGAGCTGCCCGTTAATCGCGGCCTGAATGCTCAGCGTTGCACCGCCGCAGACGGCCAGAAGAATCATTATCAGCGTCATATCATCACCCCTGCGCGACCAGAACCAGTGCCGCAATAATAAAAACCAGCGCCACGATACGTTTTGCGTTTATCTTCCTGTGCGGTGTACCCAGCAGGCCAAAGTGGTCAATGATCAGGCTTTTAAAAACCTGACCAGCCAGAATGCCAATCATCGTCAGAGCGATGCCGATGGTCGGCGTGGCGATCGTCAGAATGACCACGTAAACAGGGCCAAGCACGCCGCCGAGCAGCTGCCAGCCGGGCTGGGCGAAAAACGACGGGCTGTTACGCGGGCTGAAAAACAGCATCAGCAGAAACGTCAGCGCGGCGCCGACGCCAAAAATGCTGAACGTCGCCCATAAATCGCCCACTTCTCCCCCTAATGGCCCCAGTAGCCCCGCCTCGACGGAGAGGCCCATCCCGCCGGCAATCACCAGTAAAATCAAAACAAACTGCATTACGCTTCCTCCGTTTTCAGGCGAAGAAGATTACGTCGGTAGACCCGTGAGAAAAATGCCATAATGCAGGAAACACCTTTGCAGGAAATGCATTAATGTCAGATGCCGGAAGCATGAACCTTCGCTCACTGCTGCTGTTTATTGCCGTCTATGAAACGCAGAACTTTTCCGTCGTCGCGCGACGAGAGGGAATATCCGCCTCGCAGGTGTCGCGCATTGTTCATCAGCTTGAGGACGCGCTCGGCCAGCAGCTGTTCTATCGCAATACCCGGGCGGTGATCCCCACGGAAAGCGGGCATCTGTTTATCCGCTATGCCCGGGCGATGGTCGATAACTTCGAAGAGGCGCGCCGTGAGCTGGATGAACGTTCGACCGAACCCTCCGGCACGGTCCGCATAAACGGGCCGGTATTTTTTGGACAGAGACACGTTGCGCCCGGACTGGCAGGTCTGGCCGAGCGTTATCCACGGTTAACCATTGAGCTGACGCTGACCGATGACTTTATCGACCCGCACCGGGATGCCGCCGATCTCATCTTCCGCATCGGCACGCTGACGGATTCGACGTTCCACGCCCGTGTTTTTGGGCAGCAGCGCTACCACCTCGCCGCATCGCCCGCGTATCTGCGTCAACACGGCGTCCCGGCCGACCCGACCGAGTTGAGCCAGCACAAATGTCTGGTCTATCGCGGTTCGTCCGGGCCTAACCGCTGGCTCGTACGTCGCAAAGGGGAGAATTGGGTGCATTATCCCGTCGCGCCGCTGATGACGTCTAATAATGCGGAATCGCTGCTTATTGCCGCGCTGGGTGGGATGGGGATCGTCCTGTTTCCGGACTGGCTGATTGGCGACAGGCTGAAGCGGGGGGAGCTGGTCGCCCTTTTGCCGGAAATGGCGTGCGCCATCAACACGGAGCAACTCAATATTGCGGCGATCTATCCTAACGCACGTCATCCGCCCCTGAACGTCAGGGCGGTGATTGATTATTACGTGGCGTTTTTCGGTACGCCGCTCTACTGGCAAACGTAAGGGATTACGCGCCAAGCTCCTTGCGGATAATCTTTGCGCCGGCGCTGAGCGCTTTCAGCTTGCCGTTAGCCACCTGGCGTGAAAGCGGGGCCATGCCGCAGTTGGTTGACGGGTAAAGCTTGTCGGCATCGACGAACTGAAGCGCTTTACGCAGCGTATCGGCGACTTCCTCCGGCGTTTCAACGGCGTTGGTTGCCACATCAATCGCGCCGACCATCACCTTTTTACCGCGGATCAGCTCCAGCAGATCCATCGGCACGCGGGAGTTGTGGCACTCCAGGGAGATAATGTCGATATTAGAGGTCTGCAGCTTAGGGAAGGCCTCTTCGTACTGGCGCCACTCTGAGCCGAGCGTTTTTTTCCAGTCGGTATTGGCTTTGATGCCGTAGCCGTAGCAGATGTGTACCGCGGTTTCGCACTTCAGCCCTTCAATGGCGCGCTCCAGCGCGGCGATACCCCAGTCGTTCACCTCGTCAAAAAAGACGTTAAATGCCGGTTCATCAAACTGGATAATATCGACGCCTGCGGCCTCTAACTCACGCGCTTCCTGATTGAGGATTTTGGCGAATTCCCAGGCCAGCTTTTCGCGGCTTTTATAGTGCGCGTCGTAAAGGGTGTCGATCATGGTCATCGGCCCGGGCAGGGCCCATTTGATCGGCTTGTCCGTGAGCTGACGCAGGTATTTCGCATCGTCCACGAATACCGGTTTCTGACGCGCAACGGCTGAAACCACGGTCGGCACGCTGGCGTCGTAGCGGTTACGAATGCGCACCGTCTGGCGATTTTCAAAATCCACGCCGCTCAGGTGTTCAATAAAGGTGGTGACGAAGTGCTGGCGGGTCTGTTCTCCGTCGCTGACGATATCGATACCCGCGCGGATCTGCTCATCCAGAGACAGGCGCAGCGCGTCCTGTTTACCCGCCAGGAGTTCCTGATCCTGTAATTTCCAGGGTGACCACAGCGTTTCAGGTTGTGCAAGCCAGGTCGGCTTAGGCAGGCTGCCAGCCGTAGAAGTCGGGAGCAATGTTTTCATAATAAAAGACCTTTTTTGATGAATTAAAGCGTGTAGTTATCAGACCACTGCTCAAGAATGTGTTGGTAAGGCTTAATAAAGTACGCTTCGGTAAAGCGACCCTGTTCAATCGCCAGTCGGCTACGCTCTTCCCGGTCATAAACAATTTTGGTTAAGGAGTGATCCTGCTGGTTCAGATCCGGTCGGTAGCACAGTCCCGCCGCCGAGTTTGCGTTATAAATTTCCGGGCGATAGATTTTCTGGAACGTCTCCATCGTGCTGATGGTGGCAATCAGCTCCAGATCGGTGTAGTCACTCAGCAAATCCCCGGTAAAGAAGAACGCGAAAGGCGCCACGCTGTTTTCCGGCATGAAATAGCGAACCTTCAGGCCCATCTTCGCGAAGTACTGTTCCGTTAGCGACTCGCCATCCGGCTGATACTCAACGCCCAGCACAGGATGCTGGTTACCGTTGCGGCGATAGGTGTCTTTGCTGGAGACGCTCAGGCAGATCACCGGACCCTTGCTGAAGTTCTCTTTGTATTCCGGCGAGCTCACAAAGTGGCGGAAAATATTGCCGTGCAGTTCGCCAAACTTTTCCGGAATGCTGAAGTGCTGCTGGTTCTTGTTGTGTTCCAGCAGGCGCACGCTGAAATCATAATCCCGCACGTAAGAAGAGAAGTTATTTCCGACGATGCCAGGGATACGCAGGTTATTTTTTTTGTCGACAATCGTGGTTTGCAATATCTCAATGGCCGGGAACGGTTTTTCCGCGCCAATGTTCAAGTCGACAGAGATGATTTCCAGCTCAACCGCGTAGCGATCGGCGTTTGGGTTATCCCAGCGCGCCAGGGCGTTAAAGCGGTTGTTGATCATCACCAGCGTATTGCGCAGGTTTTCCTGACGCTTTTCCCCGCGCGCCAGGTTGGCAAAGTTGGTGGTCGTACGCGTATTTTCTGACGGGTTGTAATTCTCATCGAAGCAACTGCGCTTAAGGGTATATGTGAAAGCTTTGCTCATTGTGGTTATGCATCCTAAGTTCATGTTGCTAAGAAGTTACCGATGCATAATTTATGCCTGAGCCCGCGGCGCAGGGGAAGTGACTTAATTTCAATGCAACATGAGCGAAGTTCATGAACAGTGTTGCGCACAGGCTGGAGAGGGCAGTGAGAGAAGAGGTATCGGAATGCTTTCGTTATACCTCCTTATTAATGCGATCCAATAGGCTGGTTGAAAATACAACCAGCAATTGATGTTGCGGATTTCAGCTCAACGTATCAATCAGAGTGGACAACAATTCGCTGAGGTTAGCATGTGTTTCAATGGCATAATCCATTGATGCTTTATCACGGATCTCGAAACAGTCATCTGTGAAGTTGTAGGCAAACACGGTCATACCATCTTCACCAATGAGTACCTTGTCAGTAAGGTTCGGATCAACATAGCTTTCGTTGTCACGTATTTCAAAGTTACGAATGTAGATATTCGACCATACGGGTTCACCGTTCTCCGCCTGCACCAGGCTGTACAGCGTCAAACCGTTATACTCAAGGCCATCCATGATTTCGAACATACCAGAGTAGTCCAGCCGGTTAACCATCAGGCGTTGGATATCCTCGTAAACTCTTCTCTTCTGAGCATCCCATTCAGCAGGGGCGGCTTTGTACATCAAGTCTGTCATTACGTCAGGATCTACTGGGTTGGCTACCGGGAAATGATTGTCAACCAGCAGTGTTTTAAGGATACCTGGAGTGAAATAACTCTTTAGTTGAGCAGGAAGCAAAGCAGGCAGTGCGATTGTTCTTCCTTCCTCATCGCAAAACTCGACAAGATAGCCCCGCGTAGGGGTGTCGAAAACCATAACAATCGTACCAATAGTCCCTTTTACCAGTCCTTCATTCGGTAAATCCTCGCCCAAAACCACTACGTCTAATTCGGCTCTTTTCATTTGTATTTTCTCATTTAACGAATATGGTTGTCAGGCGAGGAACTAACGCGTCTGTTTCATACATCCAACCTGTACGCACGATCGCTGTTTCATCATTGACGCCTAAAATGGACATATCGACAGCCATTGTTTGGCCGTAATTATTTGCCTGCAACACTTTGGCTGGGGCCGATAATACGCCTTCCTGGATTCTTGCGGCTAAAACATCTGCATTAGTTGGGTTGTATCCCAGCGCTGATTCAAACACCCTGGCTTTGTGCCCCCCTGTAGGATGTGTTGAATCTAAAGCATAAGCCGCGAGTTTTTTTGGGTCGATAACGGCGTGTTCAGCATTCACTAATGTACCATTCTCAGAGGTGAAACCTTTTACATATGGGTTTTCAAGTGCTGGTATCTTACTGAGACCCGATATTTCGTCTATTTCGCTTAAAGGGTTCAACCTGCCAATTGTCAATCCTGCTGCAATGGAGGCACCCGCAATCATTAACCCTTTGTTGTTCATGATTTGATCGTAGCCCGCGGGGGCATCCCCACCAAGCTGCTGTGCGGTTTCATGAAAACCTTTAGTATTGCCGTTATACACCCCACCAGCGGCGAGCAGTCGACCAACAGCTTTACTATTCAGCGTTTTCCCCGACGGTGAAGTTGTTGGCCCGTAATAATCATAATGCATCCGTTGAGTGGGAGCAGGCTTCCTGCCTTGCCGATCGGCAATAACGTGCCGGTAAGCGCTCATGATTTCGTCCTTATACCATGCATGCCACGATGAGGAAGTAGGGGTAAAAATTAGCTCGCCGTTATCGTCGATATAAAACGGGTTCCGGTCGCTGCTCCAGCGCCTGGAGGTATCTACTCCAACAAGCCAGCCAATTTGAAGTTCGCGTTCTACTTGATCATAAATGGGATCTGCGTAGCTGCATTGCCTTCGTTCATAGGGTCTTTGATGTGGAGATATGCTGTATTTTCTTTTGGGAAGACCAAAAGAGAGGCTATGACCGTTTGCTTCATAAGACAGATCATAATGTTTACACGCCTCTTTCAGTGAACCTGCTGGAGTAAGCATGTATTGAAAATCTTCAGGGTTTAATTGCCGTGTTAAATCATGTGACCGGTAGAGTCGAAACATGCGGAATCCTTATCGTTAAGCATCATTGTTCCTTCTAAGGGCATATTTTTTTTCATTCTCTTAATAAGAAAAAACAGCCTACGCCTGAAGCGATCGCAATTATTCAATCCGCATCATATTCACGAACTGCTCATTTTTTTTAAGAAAATGACCTGACAATTTTTAATCACTCTTGCGGCTGTAACGTTAGTAAACGCTGAATAAATAATAAACAAGGCCCATGCGACAAAGCGCCATGCCTACTTCTCTGGCACACGCTCCGCAATTCCCGCTATAATCCCCAAAATTTCCAACCGGTTTAGAAACAATCATGACAAAACTCACCTTACAAGAGCAGATGCTGAAAGCGGGCCTGGTCAGCAGCAAAAAAGCGGCAAAAGTGCAGCGCACGGCAAAGAAATCACGCGTTCAGGCGCGTGAAGCTCGGGAAGCGGTAGAAGAGAACAAGAAAGCGCAGATCGAGCGCGACAAGCTGCTGAGCGAACAGCAGAAGCAGGCCGTGCTTGCGAAAGAGTTTAAAGCACAGGTGAAGCAGCTGATTGAGATGAACCGCATCACCGTGGCGAAAGGTAACATCACCTTTAACTTCACCGACGGTAATCTGATCAAAAAAATCGACGTCGACAAGCAAACCCAGGCTCAGCTGATTAATGGCCGTCTGGCGATTGCCCGTCTGGTCATCAACGCCAGCGGCGACTGTGAATACGCGATTATTCCGGCGGTGGTGGCCGATAAAATTGCCCAGCGCGATGCCGACAGCATCGTGTTAAACAGCGCGCTAAGTCAGGAAGAGCAGGACGAAGACGATCCGTACGCGGACTTCAAAATCCCTGACGATTTGATGTGGTAAACCGCATTCAGAACGGGGCGGCGTGACGGGCGTTAACCGGCTCTCCGCTCACGGGATGAATAAAATTCAGTTCGCTTGCATGCAGCATCAGCCGGGGCGTTTCCTCCGCCCCCGGCGCTTCAAGACCGCCATACAGATCGCAGCCCAGAATCGGGTGCCCCAGCTGCTGACAGTGAATACGCAGCTGATGGGTTCGCCCGGTCTCCGGCGTAAGCATCACCCGCGTTAACGGCAGTCCCGTACCCTGATAAAACCGTTCCACTACCCGATAGCGGGAGCGGGCGGGTTTTCCGTTGATGGCGCAAATCGACATCAGCGGGAACAGCGCCGGGTCTTTGGCAATTGGCGCGTCTATTATTCCCTCGTCGTTTTCCACATGGCCGCAAAGCAGGGCGCTGTAGACCTTCTCCACGCTGCGCTGGCTGAACTGCTGGCACAGCGCCGCGTTGATGGCCTTATTGCGCGCAACCACCATCAGCCCGGACGTGCCGAAATCCAGACGGTGTACCAGCGTGCAGCCGGGGAACGTCTGGACCAGACGATAATGGACGGAATCAAGGTTTTGCGGATTTTTGCCCGAGAGGCTGAGCAGACCGGAAGGCTTATCGATCAGCAGCAGATGTTCATCCTGCCAGAGGATCTGAATGTCGTCGTGACACGGTGGGGCAATAAAAGAATCAATAATCGCAGACATCAGGCCGCCCGGCTGGAGAGTGGGAGCGGATGATAACGAAATGCGGGGAAAAGAAAAACCCTCCCACCAGGCGGTGAGAGGGTGAAGTCTTAGGCTGCTACCAGGCTGTCGATGGCGGCTTTCGCATCGGTCTGCGCTTTGGTCGCCACTTCCGGACCGTAAGCGATACCTTCAGCGAACACGAAGTTCACGTCGGTGATGCCGATGAAGCCCAGGAACAGGCTCAGGTACGGTGCAACCAGGTCGGTTGGGGTGTCTTTATGGATACCGCCACGGCTGGTCAGTACGATCGCACGTTTACCTTTCACCAGACCTTCAGGGCCGTTCTCGGTGTAACGGAAGGTTACGCCAGCGCGCGCCACCAGGTCGAAGTAGTTCTTCAGCTGGGTAGGGATGTTGAAGTTGTACATTGGGGCGTTGATGACGATAACGTCGTGCGCCTGCAGCTCGGCAATCAGCTCGTCGGACAGGGCCAGGGCTTCCTGCTGACGTGGAGACAGCGGTGCATCGCTTGGGCGCAGCGCGCCAACCAGCTCGCCGTCCAGCACAGGAATTGGGTTTGCAGCCAGGTCACGCACGGTGATTTCGTCAGCGGAATGCTGTTCACGCCACTGTTCAACGAAGTAATCAGACAGCTGACCAGACTGAGAGTACCCTGCCAGAATACTGGATTTCAAAACTAATACTTTGCTCATGGGTGATTCCTGTTGTTGCATTTGATTGAAGGGGGTTGCCCCGTTGCTTGTTGACACTCTATTCACAATCCTGCCACAGAGATAGCGCAATATATCGAAGCCTATGTTCGAATTTTTTGAATAAGGCGCGAAAGGCGTCGATGTGGTACTCTATAGCAATCATTAAAAAGAGAGTTTATCAGGGCGTGTACTGCCCTTTAACGCTATGACAGAACAACAAAAATTAACCTTCCCGATGCTCCTGCAACAGCTTGATTCTCTGATGCTGCGCGATAAACAGCGCTTTGCCCGCCGTCTGCACGGCGTGAAGAAGGTTAAAAATCCTGATGCACAACAGGCCATTTACCAGGAGATGGCGAAAGAGATTGAACAGGCGGCAGGGAAAGTTGTGCTGCGCGAAGCTGCACGTCCGGCAATTACCTACCCGGAAAACCTGCCCGTCAGCCAGAAAAAACAGGACATCCTTGAGGCCGTCCGCGACCACCAGGTGGTGATTGTTGCGGGGGAAACCGGCTCGGGGAAAACCACCCAGCTGCCGAAAATCTGTATGGAGCTGGGACGCGGGCTAAAAGGGCTGATAGGCCACACCCAGCCGCGTCGACTGGCGGCACGCACCGTGGCGAACCGTATTGCCGAAGAGCTGCAGACGGAGCCGGGCGGCTGCATCGGTTACAAGGTGCGATTCAGCGACCACGTTAGCGATAACACCATGGTCAAGCTGATGACCGACGGTATTCTGCTGGCGGAAATCCAGCAGGATCGCCTGCTGATGCAGTACGACACCATTATCATTGACGAAGCGCACGAGCGCAGCCTGAACATCGACTTCCTGCTCGGCTACCTGAAAGAGCTGCTGCCGCGTCGCCCGGATCTGAAAATCATCATCACCTCCGCGACCATCGACCCTGAGCGCTTCTCAAAGCATTTCAACAATGCGCCGATTATCGAGGTGTCAGGACGCACGTATCCGGTTGAAGTGCGCTATCGCCCGATTGTTGAAGAGGCGGACGATACCGAGCGCGACCAGCTGCAGGCCATCTTCGACGCCGTTGACGAGCTGGGCAACGAAAGCGCGGGCGACATCCTGATCTTCATGAGCGGCGAGCGCGAAATCCGCGATACCGCCGATGCGCTCAGCAAGCGCGACCTGCGCCACACGGAGATCCTGCCGCTTTACGCGCGCCTGTCAAACAGCGAGCAGAACCGCGTATTCCAGCCGCACGGCGGGCGACGCATCGTGCTGGCGACCAACGTGGCGGAAACCTCGCTGACCGTGCCGGGGATTAAATACGTTATCGACCCGGGCACGGCGCGCATCAGCCGCTACAGCTACCGCACGAAGGTTCAGCGGCTGCCGATTGAGCCGGTCTCCCAGGCGTCCGCTAACCAGCGTAAAGGCCGCTGCGGCCGCGTCTCGGAAGGGATCTGTATTCGTCTCTATTCCGAAGATGATTTCCTGTCGCGCCCGGAGTTTACCGACCCGGAAATTCTGCGCACCAACCTGGCGTCCGTTATCCTGCAGATGACCGCGCTGGGGCTGGGCGATATCGCGGCGTTCCCGTTCGTCGAAGCGCCGGATAAACGCAACATTCAGGACGGCGTACGTCTGCTGGAAGAGCTCGGCGCCATTACCACCGACGAGCAGGCGACGGTCTACAAGCTAACGCCGCTGGGCCGCCAGCTCAGCCAGCTGCCGGTGGATCCGCGTCTGGCCCGTATGGTGCTGGAAGCGCAGAAGCACGGCTGCGTGCGCGAGGCGATGATCATTACCTCGGCGCTCTCCATTCAGGATCCGCGCGAGCGTCCGATGGACAAGCAGCAGGCGTCTGACGAAAAGCACCGTCGCTTCCACGACAAAGAGTCCGACTTCCTCGCCTTCGTAAACCTGTGGAACTATCTCGGCGAGCAGCAGAAAGCGCTCTCCTCGAACCAGTTCCGCCGCCAGTGCCGCGTGGATTTCCTCAACTACCTGCGCGTGCGCGAGTGGCAGGATATCTACACCCAGCTGCGCCAGGTGGTGAAAGAGCTGGGCATTCCGGTCAACAGCGAGCCGGCGGAGTACCGCGAGATTCATATCGCGCTGCTGACCGGCCTGCTGTCCCACATTGGGATGAAGGACGCCGAAAAGCAGGAGTATACCGGCGCGCGCAACGCCCGCTTCTCCATCTTCCCCGGTTCTGGCCTGTTCAAGAAGCCGCCGAAATGGACCATGGTTGCCGAACTGGTGGAAACCAGCCGCCTGTGGGGGCGTATTGCCGCGCGTATCGATCCGGAATGGGTCGAGCCGGTGGCGCAACACCTGCTGAAACGCTCATACAGCGAGCCGCACTGGGAGCGCGCGCAGGGCGCGGTGATGGCGACCGAGAAGGTGACCGTTTACGGCCTGCCGGTGGTCGCCGCGCGTAAGGTCAACTACAGCCAGATTGACCCGGCGCTCAGCCGCGAGCTGTTTATCCGCCACGCGCTGGTGGAGGGGGACTGGCAGACGCGCCATGCGTTCTTCCGCGAAAACCTGAAGCTGCGCGCCGAAGTGGAGGAGCTTGAGCACAAGTCCCGCCGCCGCGACATTCTGGTGGACGACGAGGCGCTGTTTGAGTTTTACGACCAGCGTATCAGCCACGAGGTTATTTCCGCTCGCCATTTTGACAGCTGGTGGAAGAAAGCCAGCAAAGAGACGCCTGACCTGCTCAACTTCGAAAAGAGCATGCTGATTAAAGAGGGGGCGGAGTCGGTCAGCAAGCTCGACTACCCGAACTTCTGGCATCAGGGCAACCTCAAGCTGCGTCTGACGTATCAGTTTGAACCGGGTGCCGACGCGGACGGCGTGACCGTTCATATTCCGCTGCCGCTGCTAAACCAGGTCGATGAGGGCGGTTTTGAATGGCAAATTCCCGGCCTGCGCCGCGAGCTGGTGATTGCGCTGATCAAATCCCTGCCGAAACCGGTGCGCCGCAACTTTGTGCCTGCGCCAAACTATGCGGAAGCGTTTTTAGGCCGCGTCACGCCGCTGGAGCTGCCGCTGCTGGACGCGCTCGAGCGCGAGTTCCGACGCATGACCGGCACCACCATCGACCGCGAGGACTGGAACTGGGATCAGGTGCCCGATCACCTGAAAATCAGCTTCCGCGTGGTGGATGATAAAAACAAAAAGCTGCTGGAAGGGCGTTCGCTGAGCGAGCTGAAAGAGGCGCTGAAAGGCAAAGTTCAGGAAACGCTGTCTGCGGTGGCGGACGACGGTATCGAGCAGAGCGGGCTGCATATCTGGAGCTTTGGTCAGCTTCCGGAAAGCTACGAACAGAAGCGCGGTAACTATAAGGTCAAAGCCTGGCCTGCGCTGGTGGACGAGCGCGACAGCGTGGCGATCAAACTGTTTGATAACCCGCTGGAACAGCAGCAGATGATGTGGCGCGGGCTGCGTCGTCTGCTGCTGCTCAACATCCCGTCGCCGATTAAGTATCTGCACGAGAAGCTGCCGAACAAGGCTAAGCTCGGGCTGTACTTTAACCCGTACGGCAAGGTGCTGGATCTGATTGACGACTGCATCTCCTGCGGCGTGGACAAGCTGATCCACGAGGCGGGCGGTCCGGTCTGGACGGAAGAGGGCTTTGCTCAGCTTCATGAAAAGGTGCGCGCAGAGCTGAACGACACCGTGGTGGAGATAGCCAAACAGGTCGAGCAGATCCTCACCGCCGTGTTCAATATCAACAAGCGCCTGAAGGGGCGCGTGGATATGACCATGGCGCTGGGGCTGTCGGACGTGAAGGCGCAGATGGCGGGGCTGGTCTATCGCGGCTTCGTCACCGGCAACGGCTTTAAGCGTCTGGGCGATACGCTGCGCTATCTGCAGGCGATTGAAAAACGTCTGGAAAAAATGGCTATCGACCCGCACCGCGATCGCGCGCAGATGCTGAAAGTGGAGAGCGTGCAGCAGGCGTGGCAGCAGTGGCTAAACAAGCTGCCGCCGGCGCGCCGCGACGATGAAGACGTGCAGGCGATCCGCTGGATGATCGAGGAGCTGCGCGTCAGCTTCTTTGCCCAGCAGCTCGGTACGCCGTATCCGATTTCGGATAAACGTATTCTGCAGGCGATGGAGCAGATTTCCGCTTAAAATCCTTGCCCGGTTTTCTCCCTCTCCCTGTGGGAGAGGGTCGGGGTGAGGGCATCAGGCCGCACAATTTTCACCCGTTCACGATTGCCAGCGTAAACCCATCCCATCCCTTAACCCCCACCGTTTGCAGCGCGGTGGCGGTCAGGCGCGGGTTATCCCCAATCATTTCGATAAAACGCCGCACCCCCAGCACGCGCGCGTCGTCGCTTTGCCCGTTAATCACTTCGCCGTCGCGCACCACGTTATCGCCAATGATTATCGTGCCGGGACGTGAATAGTGCAGCGCCCACTCCAGATAGCCGGGATTGTTTGGCTTATCGGCATCAATAAAGATCAGGTCGAACGGCGGAACGTCACCGAAATTCTCCAGTGAGCTCAGCGCCGGGCCTTCAATCAGTTCAATGCGATCGTTCAGCCCCGCGAGGTGAATATTCTGGCGGGCCACATCGGTATGCGTCGGGTCAGCCTCGAGCGTAATCAGCTTTCCGTCCGGCGGCAGGGCGCGCGCCATCCAGATTGAGCTATAGGCGCCCAGCGTACCAATCTCAAGGATGCGTCTTGCCTGGGTCATGCGCACGAACAGCGCCAGCAGTTGCCCCTGATTGGCCGCAACATCGTGTTCGGGTAGCCCGGCGCGTTTATTGTTTTCCAGTACCTGATGAAGCACGTCATCGTCAGGGATTAGCGAAGAAATCATGTAATTATCTACTGCAGACCATTGTTGATGCATAGATTGACTCCTTGGGTTTTTCTCCCTCTCCCTGTGGGAGAGGGTCGGGGTGAGGGCATCAGCGCGCAAGGGGGTTCACGCGCTCTTCCAGCCGCCGCCCAGCGCCCTGTACAAATCGATCTGCGCCAGCAGCAGGTTATTTTTCACCTGCACTACGCTGGTCTGAACCGAGTACAGCGTGCGCTGCGCGTCCAGCACGTCCAGATAGGAAGAGTAGCCGTTGCGATTGCGGTTCTGCGCAATGCGCAGCGTCTCCTGCGCCACCTCCTGCTGGGCAAGCAGCTCGGTCAGCTGTTCCTGATAGCGCGTAATAGCATCAAGGCTGTTATTCACTTCGGCAAACGCGTTACGCACGGTTTTTTCATAGGCGTACAGCGCCTGGTTACGCTGGGACTGGGAAATATCCACCTGCGCATTCAGCGCCTGGCGGTTCAGCAGCGGGGCGAGAATACTGCCCCCGACGCTCCAGAGCTGAAGCGGGTTGTCCAGCAGGCGATCCTGTATCGATCCGGTCGCGGTCAGGTTGATCGACGGCAGCAGGCTCGCGCGCGACGCGGCAAGCGAGGCGTCTGCCGCAACCAGCTGGCGTTCGGCCTGAACGATATCCGGCCGACGGTTCAGGAGCGTTGAAGGCAGCTGTGACGGCAGCGTCAGCGGCGTTAGCGCCTCAAAGCTTTCACTGCGCGCTAACGCACCGGGATTGCTTCCCAGCAGCAGGCTGAGGGCGTTCTCCTGCTGTGCAATCTGATGCTGCAGTACAGGAACCTGCGCTCGCGTCGAGCGGAGTTCGGAATCCGACTGCATCAGCTCCAGACGCGAGCTGTAGCCCGTCTCAAACTGACGTTTCGCGAGGTTAAATGCCTCTTCGCGCGATTTCAGCGTGGATTCGGTCACCCGCAGCTGTTCGTCAAGCGAGAGCAGGGTGACATACCCGGATGCAACGGAAGACGCGACGGTCAAATCCGCGGCGGCAGCGGCGGCTTTTTGCGCCGCCAGCGAGGCTTCGGCGGCACTGGCCGTGCTGCGGTTGACGCCCCAGATATCAACGTCATAGCTCGCCGTCAGGCTGCCTCTGTACAGCGTGCCGTAGACCGGCAGCCCGGTCGCGGCGGATTGCGAACGGGCGCGCGTCCCCGTTACGCCCGCGTCAAGTGACGGAAACAGGTTGCCGTCGGCCGCAAAGACCCGCGCCTGATACTCGTTAATCCGTTCGCGGGCGATCAGCACGTCGCTGTTGTTCTTTAGCGCCCGATCCACGTAGCGGTTGAGGTTGTTGTCATGAAAATTGCGCCACCAGAGCTGCTCCGCCGGGCTGGCAGGACCGGAATCGGCGCGCCACTGGGCGGGGATTTGCAGCGTTGGCTGCGCCGGTTTTACGTCGACGGACTGGCATCCGGTGAGCATTACCGCCAGCACCAGACCGGCTATCGGGCGAAGGGTCATTGTTTGCCCTCCCGCGTATCAATCGTCACCTGCACCGACATGCCCGGACGCAGCAGGGCGGTCTCCTCAGGCTTGCCGAGCACCTCGATGCGCACCGGAATACGCTGGGCGATTTTGACAAAGTTGCCGGTGGCGTTGTCAGGCGTGATGGCGCTGAATTCAACCCCGGTTGCCGGCGAGATGCTCTCCACGCGGCCCTGATAGGCTTTGTCGTTCAGCGCATCGACGGTGAATTTTACCGGCTGGCCGACGCGCAGCTCCGCGAGCTGCGTCTCTTTGATATTGGCGATCACCCAGTGCTGCGGCGGAACCAGCGTGGTGAGGTGGGTCCCGGCGGTCACGTACGCCCCGAGACGCACGGCAATCTGGCCGAGCTGGCCGTCGCGCGGGGCGATGATGCGGGTGTTTTGCAGGTCTATCTGCGCCAGCTCCAGCGCCGCTTTGGCGTTTTCGACATCCGCCTCCAGCGCGCCGCGGTTCACAATTACCGTCTGCAGATCCTGACGCGACATCTCAAGCAAGGCTTTAGCCTGCTCGATGTCGGCGCTGCCCTGGGCCGCGCTGGCCAGCGCCGCGTCGCGCTCGCGAATGGAAAGCGAGCCGTCCGCCGTCAAATCCTTCACGCGCTTTAAATCCGCCTGGGTTTTCAGGCTCTGGGCGCGGGCATTTTTCAGCGCCGCGTCGTTTTTGGCGATCGTCGCTTCGGCGCTTTTACGCTGCTGCAGGTTGTTATTAAGCGCGGCAATTTTCATCGCCAGCTGTGCCTCGGCCTGATGCACGCGCTGACGATAGATACGGTCATCAATCTGCAGCAGCAGGTCGCCTTTTTTAACCTGCACAAAGTCCTGAACCTTCACCTCGGTGATATAGCCATTCACCTGGGGGCTGATAAACGTCGTCTGACCGCGCACGTAGGCGTTGTCGGTAAACTGCGCGTGGCGGGTGAACGGCGGAAGCTGCCACGCGTAAAGGATCACCAGCACGCCGACAATACCGATGGCAGCGGCGGTGAAAACGGAAACAATGCGCACATTTTTGCGGGTGTTGGCCTGCTCTTTGGCGGCATCCTGCTGACTCATAAACTCTCCAGAAATATTTAAATTATTTGTTGCCGGTGGCGTTCTTAAGCGCCATACGGGCAGTGATGCGCAGGCGCAGCAAGCGCCATAAAATCCAGACCAGCGTGGCGGCAGCGATGCCCGCCGTCAGCAGATAAGTATCGTTGTAAGCCAGAATATTCGCCTCAAGCGTCGTCACCGTTTGCAGCTGCGTGATCGCCTGCGTTCCCAGCAGCGAACTGTCGCCAATCAGGCTCCGGTACATCTGGGTGTAAAGCTGGATACGCTCGTTGACAAGCGGATTGAGCGTGGTGAGCTGGTCCGCCAGCAGGCTGGAGTGGTACTTCTCGCGCCAGGTCTGGAAGGTTCCGAGGATCGCGGAACCCAGCAGGCCGCCGAGGTTCTGACTCATGCCGAACATCACCGAGAAGCTGACCAGGTTGCGCGGGTCGGCGATCACCCCGCCAATGGCAGCCAGCATGGCGGGCGCCAAGAAGAAGGCGCTGCCGAAGCCCAGCAGAAACTGGCTTAGCATCAGCTGATCCGGCCGGGTCAGGTTGTTGGACTGGCTGTCCAGCAGCGAGGCAACAATCATCAGCGCCAGGGAGGTGATAATCGGCCACGCCAGTTTGGTCGGCTTAATCGTGAGGCAGCTGGTGACAATCCCGCAGACGATCCCGGCGAAAATGGACCACGCCAGGTGGGTCATCTGCTCGTTCTGTAACCCCACGTACTGCAGCCAGCCGATGACCCCGGTGTTTTGCTCTGCCAGCACGATACGGATCAGCAGCATGATGAGCCCCAGACGGACGATGCTGCCGCTCGACAGCCAGCGGGTGTTCAGCAGCGGGTTGGCGCGGTTATGTTCAAAGACGATGGCGGCCACAATTAATACAAGCGACAGCGCCAGCGACCAGCCGATCCACGGCGCCTCGAACCACCAGTCAAGGCGGCCCAACGAGAGCACGGCGCAGAGCAGGGCCATTCCGGGGGCCATTAAAAAGAAGGTGATGAAGTCTTTCTTCTCAAAGACCTTTCGCCGATCGCCCGGCGGCAGTTTTAAGGCTATCACGCAGGCCAGGGAGATCAGCGCCAGCCCGAGCTCGAAGAAATAGAGCCCGCGCCATTCGTCCAGCTGCAGCAGTTCGGTGGAAAACAGGCGGGCCAGAGGAATAGCGAGTGATGACCCGGTAATCCCGATGGTGAGCGCCTTCAGGCGGTGCTTCGCAGGCCAGGCCTGGATCTGGTAGTAAATCCCCAGCGAGCTGAGCGCGGCGGCCACCATCCCGTGCGCGGCGCGCACCATCAGCGCCGAGCTGAGATCGTTAACGAACAGGTGGAAAAAGGTCACCAGCACGTACAGCACCAGAAAACCTTCCGTGAAGGCGCGCAGACCGTACTGCTGGCGGAACTTGACCAGCAGCAGGTTGATAGAGATGTTGGTCATGACGTAGACCGCGGGCAGCCAGGCGATCTCGGTCGACCAGGCCCCAAAGGTCCCCTGCAGGTTTTGCAGGTTGGCGGTCACCACCGCATTTCCCAGCGCCCCCGTCAGGCACACCAGCAGGCCAACGACGCCGTAGGCAATGCGTTTTGGCGTACTGTGCTCGGGTGTGGAAGGCGAACCCAGCAGGGCGGGTTTCTCATGTGGCTGCCACTCGCGAGGAGCATAAGGGTCGCGTTCGGGCAGGCGCATAACGTCGTTTACCTTAGAAATAGTTGAATAATTAGCGGGCTAGCGATTCTACGTCTGCCGCAAATGATAATTCAAGTGAATATGATTTACGCATGTTAATCAAATGTAGAAGGGAAGTTTAAGGAAAAAGAGCGGCCCGATGTCGCCGTTGTGTTGAGAACCTGAAGTCGCTACCCTGAAGGGATAGAGAGAAGGAGTTCATCATGGAACAGCCCCATTTTCCCATCCTGCCGGATGCCACGCTGGCGGCCATCAATACTGTCGGTGAATGGCTGGCGCAGGACGACCTGAGCGACAGCCGCCAGCCCCCGGACGTCGATGCGGTGATCCTGGCAGGAAACGCGGTGATCCCGACCATTGAGGCGGCCTGCCGTATTGCCACGCAGAGAGACATCCCGCTCCTGATTAGCGGCGGTATTGGTCATTCAACCGCGTTTTTATATGCCGCTATCGGCAGTCATCCGCGTTATCACACCTTGCCCGTCGAAGGGCGGGCGGAAGCGAGCATTCTTGCCGACATTGCGCGGGAGTTCTGGCAGATCCCCGAGACGCGCCGGTGGATTGAGGATCAATCCACCAACTGCGGTGAGAACGCGCGTTTTAGCTGGAACATGCTGAAACAGCATCAGCGAGCGACCGGGCGGGTGCTGGTGGTGCAGGACCCGACGATGCAGCGCCGTACGATGGCGACGTTTGCCCGCGTTTGTCGGGATGAGCCCGTGTCACCGCAGTGGATAAGCCATCCCGGGTTTACGCCAACGCTGCACAATGGCAAAGAGGGCGTGGAGTTTAGCGCGGGCAATAGCGGACTGTGGCCCGTTGACCGCTACCTGTCACTGGTTCTGGGGGAGCTGCCGCGTTTGTATGATGACGTTAACGGCTATGGTCCGGCCGGGCGGGATTTTATCGCGCACGTTGAATTCCCGGATGCTGTGATTGCCGCATGGGGACAGTTACAGCAGGACCCGGTTCTCGCGGATGCGTTGTCCAGGCGCTCGATTTAAGGGTGTAATCAGAAGCGATAACAACCGCTTCAGAATAACCTTTGGCTTACAGCAATGTCCTGGTCCGGCTGTATATCGCCGAAGCGTTTCCGTAAGGCCGGGGCGAGGCGCAGGGATGCGCCGAGAGGGCGTGGCCTGCAGGGATGCAGGCTCATGCCCGACCCGATAGCCTGAAGGAATAAGCTGAGGGGACCGCGAAGCGGCGATTTACCGCCGGGAGCCCGGGTTGCCAGGGTGGTGGCGATTGAGCCACCCTGGCACGTTCACCGGTTATGTCGTTAAAGAGTAGCAAGGAACATAAAGTGAACGGAATGACCACCACACCCGTATGTTCCCCTCACCCTAACCCTCTCCCACAGGGAGAGGGGATGCTTCACTGCTCATATTAGCCCTGAATAAAGGCATAGAATCACAGCGCCGCAAACTTATCCAGCGTCCGCACCAGCTGCGTCACGAAACCGTACTCGTTGTCATACCACGCTACCGCTTTCACCAGCTGCAGCTCTCCCGCTTCTGACACCTCCGTCTGCGTGGCGTCAAACACCGAACCGTAATGCGAGCCAATTACATCGGACGAGACAATCTCTTCGTCGGTATACCCGAACGATTTATTGCCCTGCGTCGCCTTTTTCAGCGCGGCGTTGATCTCCTCAACGGTGACTTTCTTGCCCAGAATCGCGACCAGCTCGGTGACCGAACCCGTTTTTACCGGCACGCGCTGCGCGTGGCCCTTCAGCTTGCCGCTGAGCGCCGGGATCACCAGACCGATGGCCTTTGCGGCGCCGGTGGTGTGGGGAATGATATTCTCTGCCGCCGCCCGCGAGGCGCGAAGGTCTTTCCCGCGCGGGCCATCCACCAGCGCCTGCGTACCGGTATAGGCATGAATGGTGGTCATGGTGCCCACTTTTATTTCAAACGCATCGTTCAGGGCTTTCGCCAGCGGGGCGAGGCAGTTGGTGGTGCAGGATGCGACGGAAATAATGGTGTCACTGGCGTCAATGGTGTCGTCATTCACGCTGTAGACGATGGTTTTCATCTCGCCCGCAGGCGCAGAGATCAGCACTTTCTTCGCCCCGGCGTCCAGGTGCGCCCGTGATTTCTCTTCAGAGGTATAAAAGCCGGTGCACTCCACGACGATATCCACGCCTGCGGCTTTCCACGGAATGTGCTTCGCCTCTTTTTCGGCGTACACCGCAATGGTTTTTCCGTCCACAATCAGCGCATCCTCGGTGAAATCGACGCTCCACGGGAAGCCACCGTAGTTGGAATCATGCCTGAGCAGGTAGGCCAGCACTTTCGGTGAGGTGAGGTCGTTGATGGCGACGACGGTATTGCTGTCCTGGGTTTCAAGAAGGCGACGCAGTACAAGGCGCCCAATGCGTCCAAAGCCGTTAATGCCAATTTTACTCATGGTGTTCTCCTGTAAACGTGTCGATGCGACAGTTTGAACTCATCCAGGCTTAGACCATCACGGGCAGGGCGGCAATTGAAGATGCTTCATGCGGGAGGAAGTATTTGAAAAACAATACAGAAAAGTTAATGAATTTTTAAGGAAAGGAGATTATGTTGGCGCGGTAACTGTTTTTAATCGGGAAATCACATGCGCACTAAATATACAAGCCTGCAAATCGGCATCCACTGGCTGGTGTTTCTGTTAATCATCGTCGCCTACTGCGCCATGGAGTTCAAAGGTTTCTTCCCGCGCACCGCGCGTCCAGCGATCAATATGATCCACGTCTCGTGCGGTATCAGTATCCTGGTGCTGATGGTGACGCGTCTGCTGGTTCGCCTGAAATTCCGCGCGCCACCGATTCAGCCGAAGCCAAAAGCGATGGTGACGGGGATGTCCCACCTTGGGCATCTGGTGGTGTATCTGCTGTTTATTGCGCTGCCGCTGATTGGCATTGTGATGATGTACAACCGGGGCAGCGACTGGTTTGCGTTTGGCCTGGCGATGCCGCATGCGGCGGAGTCCAATTTCGACCTGGTTGATATGTTGAAAGAGTGGCACGAGACGCTGGCGAACCTGGGCTACTTTGTGATTGGCCTGCACGCGGCGGCGGCGCTGATGCATCACTATTTCTGGAAAGATAATACTCTTCTGCGCATGATGCCGAAAAAGCGTTCGTAGTGCTGAAACATTGTCGCCACCTTTCTTGCCCGGCGGCGCTTCGCTTGCACGGGCCTACAAACGGCGCTGAATCGTAGGCCGGGTAAGCGCAGCGCCACCCGGCTTGTTTTTTTAACCCAGCAGCGCACGCTCTTCGGCAGTTAACGCCAGCGCCTGAGTTGATCCCGTCTCCGACGACTTCACCGCCGCTTCCAGCACGGCCATGACCGCCAGTGCCTCAACAGGGTGGACAGGATTGGTGATTTTCCCGAGCAGCGCATCACGTACGTTGACGTAATACTGGCGCTGATCGCCTTTCGGGGTTGGGATCGTCTGCGGTGCGCCGTCGGCGCCAAAGAAGACCATGCTGTCGCCGTCTTCGCCCCAGGTTTCACTGCCGGGGATCACTCCTGCGAGCAGCTGCGCTTCCTGCTGGTCGATTCTGGCTTTCACCACGCTGCCCTTGTCCCCGTGGACGGTAAAGCGCGCCGTACCGCCAGCAACCAGCATGCTGGCGTGCAGAATGACCTTATGCTCCGGGTAGTTTAAGACCACGTGCGCCCAGTCGTTAATTTCTGCGCCGTCGCGCAGCGTCGCGATATTCCCCTGAACCGACTCCGGCAGTCCAAAGAGCTGTAGCGTCTGGTCAATCAGGTGAGGGCCCAGATCAAACCACAGACCGCTTCCGGGGACGTTCTGCTCGCGCCAGCGCACGCGCACTTCCGGGCGGAAGCGGTCGATGTGCGATTCCAGGTGTTTAACCTTGCCGAGCGTGCCTTGCTCAATAATCTGCTTAATGCCGAGGAAATCGCTGTCCCAGCGGCGGTTGTGGAAGACGGAGAGCAGCAGCTGCTTTTCATCCGCCAGCGCAATCAGGTCGCGGGCTTCCTGCATGTCGAGGGTAAAAGGCTTATCGACGACCACGTGTTTACCCGAGTTCAGGGCCAGCGTCGCCAGCGGGGCGTGCGTGGCGTTGGGGGAGGCAATCACCACCAGATCGATATCAGGATGCTGAATGGCCTCTTCCGGTGTCGCTACCACCTGTACGTCCGGCAGATCGCGTTTAACCTTCTCTTCATCACGAGAAGAGACCACGGCCAGCTTAATCCCGTCCACAGACTGGATCAGCGGGGCATGGAAGGTTTTACCGACAAATCCATACCCGATCAGCGCAATGTTGATTGTTTGAACTTTACTCATGACCTTCTCCACGTTAATTCGCGCACACCGTAACCTGCAGTGCGCTATGTTCCCCAAGCTCAGGCCAGGGACGATCTAAAAAGAGTTGTTGAATGCTGGATAACCCGGAAACCAGATACGGCTCGCAGCGGTTAATTTTCAGATGGTCGGCGACAATCCAGTGCGCATGGCTTGCGTCCAGCATCGCGCGTTTCACCTCGGCATCCGCTTCTTTACCGGCGCTCAACCCGAGCTCGGCATGAATGGCGCACGCCCCAAGAATGGCGATATCTGCCCGATACCGGGACAGCAAGGACAGCGTGGCGCTGCCGGCAAACAGTCGCTGCTTGTGGTCCCATTTCCCGCCGAGCAGGATCAGCTCAATGTCTTCCCGGTCGCTAAAATGCTGGGCGATATCCAGTGAGGGGGTAATGACGGTGAGCGGACCCTGAAGAAAGGTGGCGACGGCCATCACCGTGCTTCCGGCATCCAGAAACAGGGTGGAGCCCGGTGGAACCTGCTGTGCGACCTGTTTACCCAGGCGCTGTTTGGTCTCCGGCAGCAGCGTATTGCGGCCCTGACGGTTCATGGCGGAGAGGTTGAGCGCGATGGCGCCGCCGTGGTTCTTCTGCGCAAGACCCTGGTTTTCCAGGTCGGTCAGATCCCGACGAATGGTATCCGCCGAAACCTGCAGCTTTTCAGCCAGGTCGGTGATGCTGGCCTGGCCTTGCTCGCTGAGGATATCCAGGACGTAGCGTTGACGAGCGGTTTTGTGCATGGGGTACATTCCTGCAAAATGTCGCAATAGTTTGCATAATACAGCATTTTGACGCAGAGAGAAGGGGAATGTCCTCAGGACGATGTGCGGCGGCGTGATAATTCAGATGGGTGATTATTAAAATTTTATTAAGCAGGTATAAGGAAGCCGTTTTGAATGTTAATCACAATGTTATTGTTATGTTTTATTTAACGATTTGGGTTATGTAACCAGCGCAACGCCATTGCGTGGTGTTAAGTGCTGTTTAATTAAAATTATGCAGGTTTTAATTGCTTTAATTAGTTTTTTAATAGTTTTTAATTTTAAATATATCCCTTTGGCTACGTAAACTGACACTTCTTTGAAAATCTTTGTGTCTGACTCGCTCTGAAATTAACGCAAAAATGTGCACGGAGGGAATTAAGAATTTTCCTTAGATAACAGAGAGTTTATATGTTTCATCTGAAAGGATACTTTTAGAGTTTTGTCCAGAAACCCCATATTTTTTCTTGCTTGTAACACCACATTAACATTGTGGCTGTAGTGGGGTATAACACATTTTGTTATGCTGCTAACCAGTTTAAGAAATAAGTAAATTCTTAATTGAAATAAGATGCGGGCAGATCTCATCTCCGATGGAAATGGGTATGGGGAGTATTACCTGAAATTCAGCAAGGTAGCTAAATAAGATATTTGTCTAATTATCTGTACCTCTTTTTGGGTATTTGCTTGAGTATCACTCAGAGTCAGGGAGATAACATGACGATATTACGAAAGCCTATGTTACGCCGATTTACAGCAGCACTGGCATTCATTTCATTAGCCATAAATACGGCTTTCGCCAATAGTAATCAGGTGGGTATTGCCCCAGTGGCAACCACAACCTTAAAAGAAAGTATTCTTTTTGCGATCGATCGCGATCCGTCAATTAGCCAGCAGGCCGCGCAATTAGGTATTGGCCAGGCACAAATAGATGAAGCGCGCAGCGGCTGGATGCCGCAAATATCGTTGAACGGGAGTACAGGGCACAGCCAGACCACCGATTCCAGCGGGTCGCTGAAGAATTCAGCCGCCTGGGGGCTGAGCCTGACGCAGTTGCTGTACGATTTTGGCAAGACCAATAACAGCATCAGCCAGTCCTCCGCCCAGCGCGATAGCTACCGCTATCAGCTGATGGGCACGCTTTCTGACGTGGCGGAAAAAACGGCGCTGAGCTATGTCGAGGTCAAACGCTATTCCGATCTGCTGCAGGCGGCAATAGATAACGTGCAGGCGCTCAAGAACGTCGAGCAGCTGGCAAAGCTTCGCGCAGACGCGGGCGTGAGTTCGACCTCCGATGAGCTTCAGACCCGCACGCGCATTGCCGGCATGCAGGCGACGGTCGCGCAGTATCGCGCCGCCTTAAACAGCGCGCGCGCCAGGCTTGCGGTATTAACCGGCATGCAGGCAGAGGCCTATTCGCCGGTGCCCGCGAATCTTGCCGTGGAGCCAGACTCGCTCAACCGCATCGATTATTCCCTGATACCGGCGGTGATGGCCGCGCAGAACATGGAACGCTCGGCTCAGTATGGCGTGGAAACGGCGAAGTCCCAGCACTGGCCTACGCTAAGCCTGAAGGGGGGGCGCACCCGTTATGAATCGGACAACCGTTCCTACTGGGACGACCAGATACAGCTCAATATCGACGCGCCGCTGTATCAGGGGGGCGCGGTTTCCGCGCGCGTTCGACAGGCGGAAGGCGCACGGGCCATGGCCTCCTCTCAGGTCGATCAGGCGCGTTTCGATGTCCTGCAAAAGGCCTCCGTCGCGCAGGCTGACTGGACCGGCGCGCGGGGACGAATGGAGGCGGGGAAGCAACAGCTGGAAAATGCGCTGCGGGCCCGCGATGTTTATAAAAATGAATACACCCTGAGCAAGCGGAGCATTAACGATCTGCTCAGCGTTGAGCAGGATGTCTGGCAGGCCACCTCAGCGAAAATAATCGCCGAGTATGACGGCTGGAGTTCGGCAATTAATTATGCTTCCGCGGTTGATAATTTAATGCCGCTTATTGGAATAGAGAAAAACGCTGCCGCAAAATTACCCGACTTGAGTTAATAAAAGACGCGCAGTGTTGCGCAAAGTAAGACTGAAAATAATGGGTGTTTTTTCCCAGGGATAGCTACATCCGTCTGGTGGACATATCCACAGGAATCCGTACACCTGCAAGGAGAAGAATATGAGTAACATGAAAGTTGTTGATGTCATCATTCGCAAAACGGCGGAGAAAACGAAATTAACCGGCGAAGGAAATCTGTCGGTCTCTATTTCATCGCCGAGCGTGATTGAAATCCAGGGCTCTGCTCAGGATGTGGCGCGTTATGTCCGCCAGGGTAAAGATCTCCTCATTTATATGAAAGATGGCAGCGTTATTCGCTGCAATAACTATTTTGTCGAAGATCCAGAAACGCATAATCAGTCAGAGCTGGTGTTCAACGACCGTCAGGAACTGACGCATATTTCTTTTGCCGATGCCGGGGAAGCGTCAGGCGTTGCGGTGACCGAGTTAACCGCGCAGGCCACACCGATTAGCAGCATTCAACCTTTCCTCGAGCAGGAAAGTGTTTTAAGCGACGCGCCGTGGGGCTGGATTGCGGGGGCTGCGTTAGGCGGCGGTGCCATCGGGGCACTGCTGGCAAACGGCGGTGACGGCGAAACTAAAACAAAAGTCATTGATAATACAAAAGACGTTGAAAGCGCGACGCCGACCTTCTTGCTGTCGGATAAAGCGGGTGACAAGCAGGGCGTGCTGAGCGCAAACGAGATCACGGACGACAGCAACCCAACCTTTAGCGGCACCGGTCAGCCGGGCGCGACCATCCAGATCAAAGACAGCAGCGGCAGCACCATTGCCAGCGCCATGGTCGGTAAAGACGGCACCTGGACGGTAATATTACCGACCCAGACGGACGGGGAACACACCTGGTCCGTCGTGCAGATCGACGGCAGTAAAACCACCTCTGCGGGCAGTATCACCGTGACGGTCTCTACCGCCGACGCCGCCATTACGCTGGCCACCACGGCGGGCGATAACGTGCTGAACGCCAGCGAGCAATCCGCGGGCTTTACGCTTTCCGGTGCCAGCAAAAACCTGGCGCAGGGTACCGCACTCACCGTGACGCTGAACGGCAAAACCTACGCGGCTGAAGTCGGGGCAGACGGCGCGTGGAGTGTTAACGTGCCTGCGGCGGACGCGCAGGCGCTGGGCGACGGTACCTGGACGGTCAACGTGAGCGGTAAAGACGCGGCGGGTAACACCGTCAGCGGAAGCCAGACGATTGGGGTGGATACCACCGCGCCAACCCTCTCTGTCGATACCCTCGCGCAGGACAACATCATTAATGCGGCTGAGCACAGCCAGCCGCTGACCCTGACCGGTAAAACGAATGCGGAAGCCGGTCAGATCGTCACGGTCACGCTGAACGGTAAAAACTATAACGCCACGGTGGGCAGCGACGGCACCTGGTCCGTCACGCTTGATGTGAACGACGTGCAGGCGCTGAGTGAGGGTAATCACACCCTGACGGTTAACGTTAGCGACAAAGCGGGCAACGGCTCGTCCGTGACGGCAGATTTCACGGTGGATACCGCCGCGCCGATCGTCACCATCCATACCGTGGCGGGCGACGATATCCTCAATATCAGCGAGCAGGGCCAGGCGCACATTATTTCCGGCCTGGCGAGCGGTGCCGCCGCGGGCGATGTGGTCACCGTGACGCTTGGCGGCCAGACCTTCACCGGCGTGGTGCTGGCGGACGGCAGCTGGAGCGTGGGCGTTCCGGCGTCCGTGCTGGGCGCGCTGGGTGAAGGCAACCACACGCTTTCGGTTTCCGTCACTGACGCGGCAGGCAACACCGGCAGCGCCACGCACGGCATTACGCTGAGCGGACACCCGCCGGAATTTACGATTGACGCCATCAGCCAGGATAACGTCCTGAATGCCCAGGAGGCGATGCAGCCGCTGAGCCTGACCGGCACCAGCAACCTGCCGGACGGCTCCACCGTCACCGTGACGCTGAACAACGTCAGCTATCAGGCCACCGTCGAAAACGGTATCTGGGCTGTCCAGGTGCCGGTTTCCGACGTCCTGAATCTGGCGAACACGCTTTATACCGTCAGCGTCAGCGGGACCGACAGCGTGGGTAACAGCGGTTCTGCCGAAGCGAATCTGCTGGTGGATACCGTTCTTCCGCAGGTCATTATCAATACGTTTGCGGGCGACAACCTGGTCAATAACGCCGAAGCGGGCGTCGATCAAACCCTCAGCGGTCGCGTTACCGGCGCGGCGGCGGGCGATACCGTCTCCATCACCGCAGGCGGCAAGAGCTACACCGCAACGGTTGGCAGCGACCTGACCTGGAGCGTGAAAATCCCGTCAGCGGATCTTCAGGCGTTCGGCGACGGGGATTTGACCTTCACCGCGTCCGTCACCAACGGGCACGGCAATACCGGCACCGGCGAGCGTGATATCAACATCAACGCGGAGCTGCCGGGTCTGCGCGTGAACACCATTTCCGGCGATGACGTGATCAACGCCATCGAACAGCAGCAGGATCTGAGCGTCACCGGCTCCAGCACTCATCTGGCCGCGGGCACGCAGATTGTCGTCACCATCAACAATGTGGAGTACGTCACCGCAGTTAACGCCAGCGGCAGCTGGCAGATCGGCGTTCCGGCGGCGGACCTGCAGGCCTGGACGGCGGGCGGCATGACGGTTAGCGTCAGCGCGGTAGATGCCTGGGGCAATCCCGTTGCGGCTGAACACCCAATTGAACTCGATCTGAACGCCGTGGCGGTCACCATTGATACCGTCTCCGGCGATGACCTGCTGAATGCGGCAGAAAAAGGCAGTGATTTAACCCTTTCCGGCCAGACGCAGGGCGTGGAGGCGGGGCAGACCGTGGTGGTGAAATTCGCCGACCAGACCTTCACCGCGCTGGTGCAGCAGGATGGCTCCTGGAGCCTGACCGTACCCGCCAGCGCCATGGAAACCCTGATCGACGGGCGCGCGCAGGTGAGCGTCAGCGTCACTAACGTCAGCGGCAACAGCGCCGACGCCGCGCGTGTGGTCACGGTGGATACGCAGCCACCGGCGATTACGCTCGATAACCTGACCGCCGACAACATCATCAATGCCGCTGAAGCGCAGCAGGATTTACTGTTAAGCGGCAGCAGCAGTGCGGAACCGGGCCAGACGGTCACCGTGACGCTGAACGGCAAAACGTATCAGACCACGGTCCAGACGGACGGTACCTGGCAGCTGAGCGTCCCGGCGGCAGATGTGGGTGCCCTGACGGACGGCATTGTGACCGTGACGGCCACCGTCAGCGACGTGGCGGGCAACGCCAGCAGCGCCGAGCGCGTGGGTCTGGTGGACGCCACCGTACCGCAGGTGACCATTAACGACTTTGTCACCGACACCAACACCGTTAACCAGCTCGCCCATTCACAGGCGCAGATCCTGAGCGGCTCCGTCACCGGTGCGGCCGCGGGCGACCTGGTCACCATCACCATTAACAGCGTCGATTACACCACCGTGGTGGATGCGGCGGGGAACTGGAGCCTTGGCCTGCCGGCGTCCGTCGTGCAGGGACTGACTGACGGCACCTGGACCATCGACGTCTCCGTGACCGACAGGTCCGGCAACACCGGAAGCAGTTCGCTGGATGTGGTGGTGAATACCGTGACGCCTGTCATCGGTATCAACACGCTGGCGGCGGACGACGTGATCAACGCGACCGAGAAGGGCGAAGATCTGCTGCTCTCCGGCACCAGCAACCAGCCGGAAGGCACGACCATTACGGTGACCCTGAACGGCATTCAGTACACCGCCACCGCTGACGCCAGCGGTAACTGGAGCGTGACCGTACCGGCCTCCGCCGTAAGCGCGCTGGGAGAAGCCCATTACACCGTGACGGCGAGCGTTACGGATAGCGCAGGCAACAGCGCCTCAACCTCGCACGACGTGCTGGTGGACAGCTCCCTGCCGGTGGTAACGATCGACACGCTGGCGGGCGACAATATCGTTAACGCAGCGGAAGTGGCGGCAGGGCAAACCCTGACCGGTAAGGTGACGAATGCGGCGCCAGGTGACACTGTCACTATTATCCTTGGCGGCCAGACGTACACAGCTACCGTGCAGGACGATCTGACCTGGAGCCTGCCGTTAAGCGAGAGCCAGTTAACCGCGCTCGGCAACGGCGACCTCACCGTATCCGCCAGCGTGACCAACGCGCACGGCAATACCGGCTCTTCTTCTCACGACTTCACCATCGACGCCCAGCTCCCGGGACTGCGTATTGATACCGTGGCGGGTGACGACGTAATTAACGTGATTGAACACGCTCAGAACCTGATTGTATCCGGTACCAGCACCGATCTGGCGGCGGGCAGCGCCGTGACCGTGACCATCAACGGCAAAGATTATTCCGCAACGGTACTGGCGGACGGCACCTGGCAGGCGGCGGTACCGGCGGCCGATGTCTCCCAGTGGGCGGACGGTTCGCTGGATATCAAGGCAAGCGCGCAGGATGCTTCCGGCAACCCGGTGACTATCGGCACCGTTGTGGACGTCGATCTCGCGCCTGTCGCCATCACCATCAGCAGCGTGACCGACGATAACGTGCTCAACGCGGCGGAAAAAGGCCAGGATCTGCTGCTTTCCGGCACCACCTCCAGCGTGGAAGCGGGCCAGACCGTGACTATTACCTTTGCGGGTAAAACCTATACCACTACGGTGGATGCTAACGGCGACTGGACCTGGACCGTTCCGGCAGCCGATTTGAGCGGCCTGAAAGACGGCGGCGCCAGCGTGCAGGTAACCGTTACCAACGTGAACGGCAACGCGGCGTCTTCGGCGCAGGAGTTCAGCGTCGATACCACCGCGCCGACGGTGACCATCAACACCATCAGCCATGACAATATGCTGAACGCGGCGGAGGCGGCGCAGGATCTGACCCTGAGCGGCACCTCTACTGCCGAAGCAGGCCAGACGGTCACCGTGACCTTCAACGGCAATCAGTACACCGCGCAGGTGCAGGCGGACGGCAGCTGGACGCTCGACGTTCCGGCGGCGGATATGGCAGGCATCGCCGACGGCAGCGCGGCGGTGACGGCGACCGTGTCCGACAAAGCAGGCAACCCGGCCAGCGCGGGCTCTTCGGTGCTGGTCGACACCACCGTACCGCAGATTTCGTTCAACATCGTCGCGGGCGACGACGTCGTGAATATTGCCGAGCACGGCCAGGCGCTGATCGTCTCCGGCAAGGTCACGGGCGCGCAGGCGGGTGACGTGATTACCGTGACCCTGAACGGCAAAGACTACACCGCCATGCTGGACGCGTCCGGCAGCTGGAGCGTGGGCGTTCCGGTGGCGGACGTGGGCGCGCTGGTTAACGGCGAACAGACGATCTCCGCGACACTCACCGATAAAGCCGGTAACAGCACCACCGCTACGCACGAGTTTGACGTCTCCCTGACCGCGCCGGTGGTTGCCATCAATACCCTGGCGGCTGACGACGTGATCAACGCGACCGAGAAAGGCCAGGATCTGCTGGTGTCCGGCACCAGCAACCAGCCGGACGGAACCACCATTACGGTGACCCTGAACGGTATCAGCTATACGGCCACCACCGACGCCAGCGGGAACTGGAGCATCACCGTTCCGGCGGCAAATGTCTCCGCGCTGGGCGAAGCAAGCTACGTCGTGACGGCGAGCGTAACCGACGCGACGGGCAACAGCGCAAGCACCGGCCACAGCGTGCTGGTTGACAGCGCGCTGCCGCAGGTCACCATCAACCCTGTCGCCACGGACGATGTCATTAACGCAGCGGAAGTGGCTGCCGGGCAGACCCTGAGCGGCAAAGTGAGCGGCGCGGCGAGCGGTGACACTGTCACGATTTCAATCGGCGGCAATACCTGGACCGCGACGGTTCAGGACGATCTGAGCTGGTCGGTCAACGTGCCGTCCACGGTCTTAACCGCCATCGGGAACGGCGATCTGACCGTGTCAGCCAGCGTCACCAACGGCCACGGCAACACCGGCACCGGCGAGCGCGAAATCGTAATAGACGCTAACCTGCCTGGCCTGCGGGTCGACACCGTGGCGGGCGACGATGTCATCAACAGCATTGAGCACGCTCAGAACCTGATTATCACCGGCTCCAGCGAAGGCCTGGCAACGGGCGCGGCGTTAACGGTGACCGTCAACGGCAAAACCTACGCCGCAACCGTGCTTGCAGACGGCACCTGGACGGCGGCCATTCCGGCGGCAGACGTCAGCGCGCTGAATGCGGGCACGATTGCCGTGACCGTGGAAGGCCAGAGCGCGGCGGGCAATCCGGTTTCCATCAGCCACGACGTGAAGGTGGATCTGGCGGCAGTCGCCATCAGCATTAACCCGATTGCATCGGACGACGTAATCAACGCGGCTGAGAAAGGCGCGGACCTGGTGCTGTCTGGCTCGACCTCCAACGTGGAAGAAAACCAGACCGTCACCATTACCTTCGGCGGCAAGTCGTACACCGCGACGGTCGATGCCGACGGCAACTGGACGGCGACCGTACCGTCCGCTGATTTGGGCAGCCTGAAAGACGGCGATGCCAGCGTGCAGGTGAGCGTCACCAACGTTAACGGCAACAGCGCGTCGGCAGGCCGCGAGTACAGCGTGGACGCCACCGCGCCGACGGTGTCTATCGAGATCGTCAGCGACAACAACATCATCAATGCGGCCGAAGCGCAGCAGGATCTGGTCGTTAACGGCGTAACCAACGCCGAAGCGGGCCAGACCGTCACCGTGACGCTGAACGGCGTGGACTACACCACCACCGTGCAGGCAAACGGCAGCTGGAGCGTGACCGTGCCGTCCGCGGATCTGAGCGGTATTACCGACGGCAACTACACCATCAGCGCCGCCGTGTCTGATAAGGCGGGCAACCCGGCCTCAGCGGATCGCGACGTATTGGTGGATACCACCGTCCCGCAGCTGACCATCCACACCGTTTCTGACGACGACGTGATCAACAGCGCCGAGCATGCGCAGGCACTGATTGTCACGGGTTCCGTGACCGGTGCGGCGGCCGGTGATGTGGTCACCGTCACGCTCAACGGCAAATCGTACACCGCCACCCTGGATGCCTCAGGCAACTGGAGCGTGGGCGTGCCTGCGGCAGACGTAACCGCCCTGGCCGCCGGGGATCACACTATTACCGCGGCGCTGACCGATAAAGCGGGCAACAGCAACAGCGCCACGCACGGCGTAGAGGTGAACCTGACCGCGCCGGTGCTGACCATTGACACCGTTTCCGGTGACGATGCGATCAACAACGCCGAGAAAACCCAGGATCTGACGATCTCCGGTACGGCTTCCGGCCTGGCGGCAGGCGCGGTGGTGACCGTGATGCTGAACGGCAAAGCGTACAGCGCGCAGGTGGACGATAACGGAAAATGGACGACTACCGTTCCGGCGAACGAGGTCGGTCAGCTGGGCGAGGCGCTTTATACCGTCACCGCCTCAGCAACGGACAGCGTCGGCAACAATACCAGCGCGTCGCACACCGTGAACGTGGAATCCGTTCTGCCGGGCGTGATCGTCAACACCATTGCAGGTGACGACGTCATTAACGCGGCGGAGCTGGCAGCCGGGCAGACCATCAGCGGTAAGGTGGTGAATGCCGAAGCGGGCAACACCGTGACCGTGACCATTGGCGGCAACAGCTACACCGCCACGGTGCAGAGCGATCTCACCTGGTCCGTGAACGTGCCGGAATCAGTGCTGACCGCGCTGGGCAACGGTGATTTGACGGTGTCAGCCAGCGTCACGAACGGTGTGGGCAATAGCGGAACGGGCGAGCGCGAAATCGTGATAGACGCTAACCTGCCGGGCCTGCGCGTCGACACCGTGGCGGGTGACGACGTGATCAACAGTATCGAACACGGGCAGAATCTGATTATCACCGGCTCCAGCGACGGGCTGGCGGCTGGCGCGGCGCTGACCGTGACCGTAAACGGCAAAACCTATCCGGCAACCGTGCTGGCGGACGGCACCTGGAGCGCGGCGATCCCGGCGGCGGAGGTGGGTGCGCTGGCCGCAGGCACGGTTACCGTGACCGTATCGGGCCAGAGCAGCGCCGGTAACCCGGTCTCCATCAGCCACGATGTGACGGTGGATCTGGCGAGCGTTGCCATCAGCATTGATGCCATCGCCACCGACGACGTGATTAACGCGGCCGAGAAGGGCGCGGATCTGGTGCTCTCCGGCACCACCTCGAACGTGGAAGCAAACCAGACCGTTACCATTACCTTTGGCGGCAAGAACTACACCGCCACGGTGGACGCCGACGGCAAATGGACAGCTACCGTGCCGTCTGCGGATCTGGCGGGCCTGAAAGACGGCGACGCCAGCGTGCAGGTGAGCGTCACCAACGTGAACGGCAACAGCGCCTCGGCGGGCCGCGAGTACAGCGTGGATGCGACCGCGCCGTCCGTGACCATCAATACCCTGGTGACCGACGATATTCTGAACGCCGCTGAAGCGCAGTCCGATCTGGCCGTATCCGGCACCACCACCGCCGAAGCGGGCCAGACGGTCACCGTATCGCTGAACGGCAAAGACTACACCACAACCGCAGGCGCGGACGGCAGCTGGACGCTGAACGTTCCGGCGGCGGATCTGGCATCGCTCGGCGACGGCAGCGTCACCGTGACGGCGAGCGTCAGCGACAAGGCGGGCAACCCGGCGTCGGCGGATCGCAATCTGACGGTGGACGTGACCGTTCCTGCGGTGACCATCAACACCGTGGCGGGCGATGACGTCATTAACCTCGCAGAACACAGCCAGGCGCACATCATCAGCGGCACCGCCACCGGCGCGGCAGCGGGCGATAAGGTGACCGTCACCATCGGCGGCCAGACCTACACCACCGTGCTGGACGCGGCGGGGAACTGGAGCGTGGGCGTACCGGCGAGCGTGATTTCCGGCCTCAGCGACGGCACCGTAACCGTAACGGCGTCAGTCACCGACGCGGCGGGCAACACCGGCACCGGCACGCATAACGTGATCGTCGATACCGGTCTGCCTTCGGTCAGCTTCAGCGCCATCAGCGGCGACAACGTGCTGAACGCGGTAGAAAAAGGTCAGGATCTGAGCGTCAGCGGCACCAGCGCCAACCTGGCGGAAGGCACCGTAGTGACCGTGACCCTGAACGGCAAAAACTACACGGCGACGACGGCGGCGGACGGCACCTGGAGCCTGACCGTTCCGGCAGCGGATCTGGCCGGTCTGGGTCAGGCCAACTATACCCTGAACGCGACCGCCACCAACGGCGTGGGCAACAGCGTGAGCAACACCGCGAACCTGCTGGTGGACACCGCGCTGCCAACCGTCACCATCAACACCGTGGCGGGCGACAACGTCATCAACGCGGCGGAAGTGGCGGCAGGCCAGACCCTGAGCGGTACCGTGGCGAATGCCGAAGCGGGCAACACGGTAACCGTGACTATCGGCGGCAACAGCTACACCGCAACGGTGCAGAACGACCTCACCTGGTCCGTGAACGTGCCGTCTGACGTGCTGACCGCGCTGGGCAACGGCAGCCTGAGCGTAACGGCGACCGTCACCAACGGCCACGGCAACACCGGCACCGGCGAGCGCGAAATCGCTATCGACGCTAACCTGCCGGGCCTGCGCGTCGACACCGTCGCGGGTGATGACGTGGTCAACACCATCGAACACGCGCAGAACCTGATCGTCACCGGCTCCAGCGACGGGCTGGCGGCAGGCACGGCGCTGACCGTCACCGTCAACGGTAAAACCTATGCGGCGACCGTACTGGCGGACGGCACCTGGAGCGCGGCGATCCCGTCCACCGACGTGAGCGCGTGGCAGGAAGGCACCGTCAAAATCAGCGTGACCGGCGACAGCTCTGCGGGCAACCCGATTACCATCAGCCACGACGTGACGGTAGATCTGGCGACCGTTGCCATCAGCATCAACGCCATCGCCACCGACGACGTAATTAACGCGGCAGAGAAGGGCGCGGATCTGGTGCTGTCCGGTGCGACCACCAACGTGGACGCCGGGCAGACCGTGACCATCAGCCTGAACGGCAAAATCTATAGCGCGACAGTAGACGACAGCGGTAACTGGACCTACACCGTACCCTCTGCGGATCTGGCACACCTTAAGGACGGTGACGCCAGCGTGCAGGTGAGCGTCACCAACGTGAACGGCAACAGCGCTTCGGCAGGCCGCGAGTACAGCGTGGATGCGACCGCGCCGTCCGTGACCATTCATACCCTGGCGGCTGACGATATTCTGAATGCCGCAGAAGCGCAGTCCGATCTGACCGTATCCGGCACCACCAGCGCCGAAGCGGGCCAGACCGTGACCGTGACGCTGAATGGCAAAGACTACACCACAACCGCAGGCGCGGACGGCAGCTGGACGCTGAACGTTCCGGAGGCGGATCTGGCATCGCTCGGCGACGGCAGCGTCACCGTGACGGCGAGCGTCAGCGACAAGGCGGGCAACCCGGCGTCGGCGGATCGCAATCTGACGGTGGACGTGACCGTGCCTGCGGTGACCATCAACACCGTGGCGGGCGATGACGTCATTAACCTCGCAGAACACAGCCAGGCGCACATCATCAGCGGCACCGCCACCGGCGCGGCAGCGGGCGATAAGGTCACCGTCACGATTGGCGGCCAGACTTACACCACCGTGCTGGACGCGGCGGGGAACTGGAGCGTGGGCGTACCGGCCAGCGTGATTTCCGGCCTCAGCGACGGCACCGTGACCGTCACTGCGTCAGTCACCGACGCGGCGGGCAACACCGGCACCGGCAGCCATAACGTGACCGTCGATACCGGCCTGCCGTCCGTGGCGTTCAACGCCATCAGCGGCGACAACGTGCTGAACGCGGTGGAGAAAGGTCAGGACCTGAGCGTCAGCGGCACCAGCGCCAACCTCGCGGAAGGCACCGTGGTGACCGTAACCCTCAACGGCAAAAACTACGCGGCCACGACGGCGGCGGACGGCACCTGGAGCCTGACCGTTCCGGCAGCGGATCTGGCGGGTCTGGGCGAAGCGAATTACACCCTGAGCGCGACTGCAACCAACGGCGTGGGCAACAGCGTCAGTAATACGGCGACCCTGCTGGTGGACACCGCGCTGCCGACCGTCACCATCAATACCGTGGCGGGCGATAACGTCATCAACGCGGCGGAAGTGGCCGCGGGTCAGACCATCAGCGGTAAGGTAGCGAACGCGGAAGCGGGCAATACTGTCACCGTCACCATTGGCGGCAACAGCTACACCGCAACGGTGCAGAGCGATCTGACCTGGTCCGTGAACGTGCCGGAATCCGTCCTGACGGCGCTGGGCAACGGTGACCTGACGGTGTCAGCATCCGTCACCAACGGCCACGGCAATACCGGCGCGGGCGAGCGCGATATCACTATCGACGCCAGCCTGCCGGGTCTGCGCATTGATACCGTGGCGGGCGACGATGTGATCAACAGCATCGAGCACGGGCAGAACCTGATCGTTACCGGCTCCAGCGACGGGCTGGCGGCAGGCACCACGCTCACCGTGACCGTCAACGGCAAAACCTATGCGGCCTCCGTGCTGGCAGACGGCACATGGAGCGCGGCGATCCCGGCGGCGGACGTTAGCGCGCTGAATGCGGGCACGGTCACCGTGACCGTTGCAGGCCAGAGCGCGGCGGGCAACCCGGTGACCATCAGCCATGACGTGACCGTCGATCTGTCAGCGGTGGCTATCAGCATCGATGCGATTGCCACCGACGACGTGATTAACGCGGCGGAGAAAGGCGCGGCTCTGGTGCTGTCCGGCAGCACCTCGAACGTGGAGGAAAACCAGACCGTTACCATCACCTTCGGCGGCAAGACGTACACCGCGAAAGTCGATGCCGACGGTAACTGGACGGCCACCGTGCCGTCTGCGGATCTCGCGGGCCTGAAGGACGGCGATGCCGGCGTGCAGGTGAGCGTCACCAACGCGCACGGCAACAGCGCCTCGGCGGGCCGCGAGTACAGCGTGGACGCCACCGCGCCAGCCGTGAGCATCGATACGGTCGCAGGCGATAACGTGATTAACGCCAGCGAAGCGGCTGCGGGCGTGGCCATTTCCGGCACCACCACGGCGGAAGTCGGTCAGACGGTCACCGTGACGCTGGGCGGGAAGAGCTATACCGCGCAGGTGCAGCAGGGCGGTATCTGGAGCGTGAACGTGCCGGGCACAGACCTGTCCGCACTGGCGGATAACGGCTACACCGTGCAGGTCAGCGTGAGCGACGCCGCGGGTAACCCGGGCAGCGCGGGCAAAGCGATTACGCTTGATACCACGCCGCCGACCGTCAGCTTTAACGCCGTCGCGGGCGATGACGTCATCAACAGCGTGGAGCACGGGCAGGCGCAGATCGTCAGCGGCACGGCAACCGGCGCGAGCGTCGGCGATAAGCTGGTCATCACCATCGGTTCGAACCAGTACACCACCACCGTTGACGCCAGCGGTAACTGGAGCGTGGGCGTGCCGGCCAGCGTGATTTCCGCGCTGACCGACGGCACCGTGACCCTCAGCGCGACGATTACCGACAGCGCGGGCAACAGCAGCACCCAGACCCACGACGTGGTAGTGAACACGGCCTCCGTGGCGCTGACCATCAATACCCTCAGCGGCGATGACGTCATCAACGCGGCTGAAGCCGGTTCGCCACTGGTGATTAACGGCTCCAGCGCCCAGTTCGCCAGCGGGACGCAGGTCACCGTGACGCTGAACGGCAAGAGCTATACGGCCACCATCCAGAGCGACGGCAGCTGGACGACCACCGTACCTGCCGCCGACGTGGGCGCCCTGGCCGATGGCGCGAGCTACCAGGTGTCCGTCTCGGCACAGGACAGCGCGGGCAACAGCGCGTCGGCGACGCACGGCATCAGCGTGGATACCACCGCGCCGGTCGTGAGCATTGCGACGCTGTCGGGTGACGACATGCTGAACGCGCTTGAAGCGCAGCAGCCGCTGACCGTGCACGGATCTTCCAGCGCGGAGGCGGGTCAGACCGTCACCGTGACGCTGGGCGGCAAAACCTACACTGCCACCGTCGCGAACGACGGGACGTGGACGCTGGATGTTCCGGCAGCCGATCTGGCCGCGCTGAGCCAGGGCGCGCTGACGGTGACCGCCTCGGTCAACGATAAAGCGGGTAATAACGGCCAGACCACGCACACCTTAACGGTCGATACCGTCGCGCCAACCGTGACCATCAGCACCGTGGCCGATGACGATATCGTCAACAACGCGGAGCAGCTGGCGGGCCAGACCATCAGCGGCACCACCACGGCGGAACAGGGCCAGACGGTGACCGTCTCCTTCAACGGGCACAGCTATCAGGCGACCGTCGGGGCGGACGGTTCGTGGTCGGTCTTCGTGCCGGGCCGTGATTTCCTTGGCCTGAGCGACGGGGATTACACCATCACCGCTTCGGTAAGCGACAGGGCGGGCAACCCGGGCAGCGCGACGCACGACGTGACGCTGAACGGCGATGTCCCAACCATCACCATCAACACCTTTGCGCAGGACGATATCGTCAACGCCGCCGAGCACGGCACGCCGCTGGTCGTCAGCGGCACCACCGACGCCCCGGCGGGCCAGACGGTGACCATCACGCTGAACGGTAAAACCTACACGGCGACCGTCCAGAATGACGGCAGCTGGAGCTATACGGTGGGCAGCGCAGACGTGGCCGCGCTGGCGGACGGCGGTTCGTACGTCATTAACGCGCAGGTCAGCAACACCATCGGCAACAGCGGCAGCGATAACCACACCGTCACCGTGGATCTCACCGCGCCGTCGATGGGCATCAGCATTGATTCGCTGCAAAACGACACCGGCCTGAGCGCGAGTGATTTCATCACCAACGATAGCCAGGTGGTGGTCAACGGCTCGCTGACCGCGCAGCTCGGCAATAACGAGAAGGCGCAGATCAGCCTTGACGGCGGCACCACCTGGATTGACCTGACCGTGACCGGCACCACCTGGCGCTACACCGATGGCCGCACCCTGACGGACGGTACGTATCAGTATCAGGTGCGCGTTATCGATAACGCGGGCAACGTGGGGGCGACGGACAGCCAGGACGTGGTGATCGATCAGACGAAGCCTGCGGCGACGACCATTACTGTGGATTCCATCACCCAGGATACGGGTCTGTCCGGCAGCGACTTTATCACCAGCGACAGCCAGATCAGCCTGAAAGGGACGCTCGGCGCGGCGCTGGGCAGCGGCGACCACGCGCAGATCAGCCTCGACGGCGGCGTTACCTGGACAGACGTCAGCGTCAGCGGCCTGAGCTGGACCTATGTCGATGGCCGCACGCTGGCCGACGGGGATTACAACTACCAGCTGCGCGTGATTGACGATGCGGGCAATATCAGCGCCACCGCCAGCCAGGTGGTGACCATTGATACGGTTGCGCCGGACGCCAGCAAAACCATCGCCATCGACAGCATCAGCGACGATACCGGCCTGAGCGGCAGCGACTTTGTCACTAACGATACGTCCCTGACGCTGCACGGCTCGCTCGGCGCGACGCTGGCCGACGGCGAATATGCCCAGATCAGCATCGACGGCGGCGTCACCTGGCAGAACGTGATTGTCACCGGCAACAGCTGGTACTACGTCGATAGCCGCACGCTGGGTAACCAGACCTATGACTACTACGTTCGCGTGGTGGATGCGGCGGGCAACGTGGGGGCCAGCGCCCATCAGCAGGTGACCGTCGATACGGTCGCCCCGGATGCGGCGATTACGGTGACCGTGGATAACATCACCGTGGATACCGGCTTCGACAATAACGACTTCCTGACCAGTTCGACCTCGTACACGCTGCACGGAACGCTCGGCGCAGAGCTGGGCGCGGGTGAATTCGTGCAGGTGAGCATGGACGGCGGCACGACATGGGTGTACGCCACCGTCAGCGGTACGCAGTGGAGCTACAGCGACACCCGTACCCTGACCGACGGCAGCCATAACTACCAGGTGCGGGTCGTTGACCAGGCGGGGAACGTCGGGGCAACCACCTCGCAGGCGGTGACGGTGGATACGCAGGCGCCGCAGTACGGCATCACCATCGACAGCATCAGCGAAGATACCGGCCAGTCCGGGAGTGATTTCATCACCATGGACACCACGCTGACCATCAACGGTTCGCTGGGCAGCGCGCTGGCAAACGACGAGCGCGTACAGATCAGTCTGGACGGCGGGAACACCTGGTCAGACGCCACGGTCACCAACCAGCGCTGGAGCTACACCGATACCCGCGATCTGGCTGACGGGGACTACACCTACCAGGTGCGGATTATCGACCAGGCGGGCAACGTCGGCTCCACCGCCTCTCAGGTGGTGACGGTAGACACCACGCCGCCAACCACGGTGGGAACCGTAGTGAGCTATACCGACGGCGAAGGCGAGCGTCAGGGGACTTTTGGCAGCGCGGTGGCAACGGACGATAACTCGCCGCTGATCAACGGCACGCTTAACCGCGCCCCGGACGACGGTGAAATTGTGCAGCTCTATCGTGACGGGGTCCTGCTCGGCCAGGTGACCATGAACGGCAGCGCAAGCTGGTCCTTCCAGGACAACGGCCTCAGCGACGGCAACCACACCTACATTGTGCGCGTCACCGATAAGGCCGGTAACTACACGGAATCCGACGGCTTTGTGCTGAACGTTGATACCAGCATCCCGACCACCACGGCGGCGATTACCGCGCAGACCACGTCGGACACCACGCCGATTGTCAGCGGTACCGTCTCCGCCGATCTGGTGAACGGTGAATACCTGGTGGTAACGGTAAACGGAAAAACCTACACCTCCCAGACCGGCGGTGCGGTGGTGGTCGATCCGGATCACAACACCTGGTATCTGCAGATCCCGGACGGCGATGCGCTGAGCGTGTCGAGCTACAGCGTGACGGCGCAGGTGAAGAGCAGCGCGGGTAACGGTAATACCACCGGTACGGCGACCGGCAGCCTGGTGATTGATACCACCTCGGTGAATACCGACTGGGCAACCACGGCGGGGAACAGCAACAACTCCACCATGACCCTCGGCATGAACAGCAGCGGTCTGTGGAATATCATTGCTAACGGCCAGTCATACTCCAGCAGCGATAGCTCGACCTATGCCGGAAATGCGCTGACCAACACCCGCGGCTATTACGTGGTGAGCCAGACCGCCGCCGACTTTGACCGTAACGGCACGCAGGATATTTTCGCGACGGAAAATACCTACGCCGGGTCAACGCAGGTGATGTGGACCTACGATGGCAGCACCTATAACGCCAGCCAGCTGGCGATGGGCACCACTATCTGGTACGGCGGCGTGATTGCGTACGATAAAACCGGCGATGGCTATCTGGATCTGGCGTACGGCGATGCCGGCATGGACTCACTGACCTACCTGGTGAACAACAACGGCGTTCTGTCGCCGGACGGCACCGGTGGCGAAGGCGGTTTCTACGGTCAGTTCGATTCCGGGCGTGAAATCTCCGGCGTCGACCTGAACAACGACGGCACGGTGGATATCGTTCAGCACACCAACCGCAGCGGCGCGTACTCGTTAACCGTGATCAACAACAACGGTAACGGCACGCTCTCTATCGGTCAGAACCTGACGAACGTGTTTGTGGCAAACGCCTCGAATACCACCACGGCGGCGTCCATGACGTGGGCGGACTTCAACGGCGATGGCTACATGGATCTGTACCTGGGCAGCAGCTACAACAACAACGGCGGGGTGATCTACTACAACGACGGTGCCGGGAAGCTCTCTGCCACCAAGAGCGCGGTGGAAGCCTCTAACGCCACGGCGGGGTATCTGTCGGTGGCGGTGGACTGGAACGGTGACGGGCAGATGGACATCATCAAGCTCAGCACCTACGGCGGCTCGCAGACGGCAACGCTGTTCACCAACAACGGTTACGGTTCCACCTGGACCTCCAGCCAGCTGGCGTCCGGTATTGCCTACGCGACCGGCGTGGCGGCGGTGGACTACAACTGGGACGGCGCGCAGGATCTGCTGGTCTCTCAGCAGAACGGCAAGGTGGTGCTGGTGCAAAACAGCAAAACCATTGCTGACGGCACCGCGATGCACCTGCACATTGTCGACAGCGAGGGCATCAACGCCTACTACGGCAACACGGTCAATCTGTACAACGCCGCGGGCGTGCTGGTGGCCTCGCAGATCATCAACGCCCAGTCAGGTATCGGGTCGAACGATACCTCTGCGCTGGTGAGCTTCTACGGGCTGGATCCGAATGAAACCTATTCGGCCGAAATCCTGAAGATCACCAACGGCGTGTCGGATAACGTCACCTGGAGCGGTCTGGAAGCGGGCAACGGCAAAGAGGGCTACGTCCTGACGGCCGAAGCCGCCACCGGCGGCCACAGCGGGACCATAACCGGGACCGGGTATAACGACACCTTTATCGCAGAGAACGGCACCTATACCTACAACGGCTCCGGCGGCTGGAATACCCATTCCGACTACGACACCTGGAGCAACACCGGCGGGATGGACGTGGTGGATTACCGCAATGCGACCTCCGGCGTGACCGTTGATTTGCGCCTTTCTACCGCGCAGGACACCGGGTTCGGAACGTCACGACTGCTCAACATTGAGGGGATCAACGGCTCGGACTTCGACGACGTCATTACCGGCAACAGCGGTGATAACCAGTTCGAAGGCCGCGGCGGGAACGACACCTTCAACATCGGCAGCGGCGGTCACGATACGTTGCTCTACAAGCTGATCAACGCCTCGGATGCAACGGGCGGTAACGGTCACGACGTGGTGAACGGCTTTACGGTCGGCACCTGGGAAGGGACCGCGGACACGGATCGTATTGATCTGCGCGATCTGCTCTCCGGCAGCGGCTATACCGGCACGGGCTCGGCGAGCTACGTGAACGGCGTCGCCACGCTGGACAGCAGCGCGGGCAATATCAGCGATTACATCCGCGTGGTGCAGAACGGCAGCAATACCGAGATCCAGGTTGACCTGGACGGTACCGGCGGTCAGTTCTCGCCAACCACTCTGGTGACCCTGAACGGCGTGCAGACGGATCTGGCGACGCTGCTGGCGAACCATCAGCTGTTAATTGCGTAAAACAACACCGCGGGGAGCGATCCCCGCGGCCTTTTGCGTTTCTTTACATGAATAGCCATAACCCTATATTTCACATGATTATTTTGCGGGCTCGTTTAGAAAGTGTTCGATTTTTAATCATTCCGTAAAGGTATCATTTCAGTGCGAAATTAACGCTCTGGACAGGACGTAGCATTATGAAGACACATCCACAGTACGAACCCTGGCTGCAGGGCATGCTCATCATCGCGAAGCACTACCGGCTGGATTTCTCAGCGGAGCATGTGCGGGTCACGATTAATCATGAAAGCCAGTCTCCGCGCCAGCTGGTGCTGGAGGAGATGGCGCGCCAGCTTGGGCTGGGGATGCGTATGGTGGCGGCTGAAGCGGTATCCCTCGATCCGTGGCGCCTGCCGCTGCTGGCGGAATTCACCGGCGGACAAATCGCGGTCATTAACCGCATGGACAGCGAAGGCAACGTCAGCCTGCAGTTTAGCGGCGACGCGGGGCTGGAGACGACGCTGACGCGTGATGAGCTCGGGGCGCGGTTAAAGGGGCTGATGGTGTTGCGCCCGCTCGAATCCACGCCGGATGCCCGCGTGGACGACTACATCAAACCCTATGAGAAAAACTGGTTCTGGCAGCTGGCGCTGAAGGACTGGCGACGCTACAGCGATATTATGCTGGTGGCGCTGGTCGCCAACGTGCTGGCGCTCTCCGGCATGGTCTTCTCCATGCAGGTGTACGACAGGGTGGTACCGTCGCAGTCGGAAGCCACGCTGTGGGTGCTGTTTGGCGGCGTGATGATTGCCATCGTGTTCGAATTCATCATGCGCATGCTGCGCGTGCATATTTCTGACGTGGTGGGGAAGCGCGCCGACCTGCGTATCTCTGAACGCGTGTTTGCCCACGCGCTGCGGATTAAAAACGGCGCGCGTTCCAAATCGACCGGATCCTTTATCGCCCAGATCCGCGAGCTGGAGTCGGTGCGCGAGCTCATTACCTCGACCACCATTGCGGCGATTTCCGATCTGCCGTTCTTCCTGCTGTTCGTCTTTATTCTGTGGATGATTGGCGGGCCGCTGGTGCTGGTGGTCCTGCTCGCCGTGCCGCTGCTTCTTATCCCCGGCCTGCTGGTGCAGCGCCCGCTGGGGAAACTCTCCAGCGAAGGGATGCGGGAATCCGCCATCCGTAACGCCACGCTGGTGGAAGCGGTGCAGGGCATTGAAGACATCAAGCTGATGCGCGCCGAGCAGCGTTTCCAGAACCAGTGGAATAATACCAACGACGTCGCCGCCAGCGTCGGCATGAAGCAGCGCTGGCTGACGGGCCTGCTGCTGACCTGGACTCAGGAGGTGCAGTCCATCGTCTACGCGGTGGTACTGCTGGTGGGCTGTTACCTGGTCATCAGCGGCGACATGACTACCGGTGCGCTGGTGGGAACCTCGATTCTGGCGTCGCGCACCATCGCGCCGCTGTCGCAGATCTCAGGCGTGCTTTCGCGCTGGCAGTCGGCAAAGGTGGCCCGCAAGGGGCTGGACGGCCTCATGCAGCGCCCGATTGACGATCCGCAGCACGGCAAGAAGGTGCACAAAGCCCACCTGCGAGGCGACTATGCGCTTGAGGACGTCGGGTTTTATTACGACGAGGAAGAAAAACTCACCGTGCTCAACATCAGCAAGCTGCAAATCCGCGCCGGAGAGCGCGTGGCGGTGCTCGGGCGCAACGGCTCCGGTAAAAGCACGCTGCTGCAGCTGCTGGCGGGCATGCAGGAGCCGCAGCAGGGCAGCATCCTGCTCGACGATATTGCCCTCAATCATCTGGACCCGGCCGACGTGCGCCGCGACATGCAGCTGCTCAGCCAGCAGGCCCGGCTGTTCTTTGGCTCCGTGCGGGACAACATCCTGATGGGGAACCCGTTAGCCACCGACGATGAGATTCATCAGGCGCTGGTCAACAGCGGCGCGCTGGAGTTTGTGCGCAAGCAGAAAATGGGGCTGAACTACATCATCAACGAGGGCGGTGCGGGTCTCTCCGGCGGCCAGCGTCAGGCGCTGCTGCTGGCGCGAGCCCTGATTACCTCGCCGACTATTCTGCTGCTGGACGAGCCTACCGCCTGGCTGGACGAAATGAGCGAGAAGCAGTTTATTCAGCATCTTCACAAATGGCTGGGCAAACGCCGGACGCTGGTCGTGGCGACGCATCGCCTGCCGATCCTGGACCTGGTCGACCGCATCATCGTGCTGGAAAACGGCAAGGTGGTGATGGACGGCCCGCGCGATGCAATCCTGCACCAGCACGGCATGGCGCCGCAGAAAGCCGCGCAGCGCACCGTGACCATGAAGCCAGCGGCGGTTGTCGAGGAGGGCGCGGCATGAATGATTTCTCTCGTTTCAATAGCCGACTGAAGGAGCCACGCCTGCCGCGCTCGTCGCTGGTGGCATGGTCCCTGTTCGCCCTGCTGGCGGTGTTTATCGCCTGGGCAAGCCTGTTCCATCTGGATGAAGTGACGACCGGCAGCGGCAAGGTCATACCGTCTTCGCATGAGCAGGTCATCCAGTCTCTGGAAGGCGGCATCATTCACAGCCTGATGGTGCGCGAAGGCGACATCGTGGAACGCGGGCAGCAGCTCGCGCAGCTTGACCGGACAAAAACCGAGTCGAGCGTGCTGGAGAGCGAGTCTCGCCTGAATGCGGCGCTGGCGACCGCTGCGCGCCTGAAGGCTGAGGTGAACGACACGGAGCTCGCGTTTCCGGAGGAGCTGGATGACGACGTTGAGCTGGTCAAACAGGAAACGGCGCTTTACCAGTCCCGTCGTGAAAGCCTCGAAAAAGGGCTGGCCGGGTTGCGTCAGGGCGCCGGGCTGGTGCAGCGCGAGCTGTCGTTAACCCGTCCTCTGGTGACCCAGGGAGCGGCCAGCAAGGTTGAGGTGTTACGTCTTGAGCGTCAAAAAAATGAGCTTGAGAACAAAATCACCGAGATGAAAAACCAGTATTACGTTCGCGCCCGTGAAGAGCTGGCAAAAGCCAATGCGGAGATTGAGGCCCAGCGTTCGGTGATGAAAGGGCGTGAGGACTCCCTGACCCGGCTGACATTCAATGCCCCGGTTCGCGGGATCGTGAAGGATATTGACGTCACGACCGTGGGAGGCGTTATTCCGCCGAACGGCAAGCTGATGAGCCTTGTCCCGCTTGACGATCAGATGGTGGTCGAAGCGAAAATCTCGCCGCGCGATGTGGCGTTTATCCATCCCGGCCAGAAAGCGCTGGTGAAAATTACGGCCTATGACTACTCCATTTACGGCGGGCTGGAAGGGGAAGTGACCATGATTTCGCCAGACACCCTGCAGGATGAGGTGAAAAGGGATGTCTATTACTATCGCGTTTATATTCGTACCGACAGTAACCATCTGACCAATAAGCAGGGTCAGGAATTTCCGGTCTTTCCGGGCATGATTGCCACCGTTGATATTAAAACCGGCAGCAAAACCATTCTGGATTATCTGTTGAAACCGCTGAACAAGGCGAAAGAGGCGCTGCGGGAACGATAGGGGAATGGCGTTCGGAACTCCGAACGCCTGCTGGATTATACGGTTGACGTCACGTTGTGAGCGTGGCGTCGCTCTTTAGGCACAACGTTGATGTAATGCGTAACATACGCAAAATATAAACCGGCATAATTTTCGACAAGGTCGATAAACGCCGGGTATATCGACATCCGACCATCACCACGATCTTTAAGATAACCCGCCTCTTGTGCCGATTTGACAATTCGGTTGACGTGGATGCGCGAAACAAAAAATTCCTTTGCGAGCGTGCTGGCTGAATAGTCAATGACCGCACCGTGAGCGGATTTATTTTTCATGGCCTGCAGATAGATATAAAGCATAATCATGCGGCCGCCATCTTTATCAATAAATAACCCCACCTCAGGTAACACCTTTCTGAACGTTAATCCCCGGAAAAGATATTCAGCCGCGCGGCGGAAAAAGTTGTTTCTCAAAATATCATTATCCAGCAGGTTAACATTAATATTAAATGCCGGATAAAGAATGCTGACGGGCAAAAAAGCGCCGGACATATAGCGCTTAAGTTCATTGAGTCCTTTTTCGGTTGGCGCGATTCTCGTTTTGCGTCGGTCATCCGTGCAGCGCCAGGTCCTGATGCGCCCGGTGGTTCTCAGTATCGTAATGATCGCAATCACGCTGTTGGGGCTGGCTATTTTATAGCGAGAGCATAACTCTTTAATCTCTGAAACTGACTCGGCCTGATTTCCAAAAATAAAACAACACATGGAGAGGATAATGTTAAACCGTGATTCCTGCAACATTGTCTTGTAGAACAAAGGTTGTTTTTTGTAGATGGTGTCATTAATTGTGTAGTGCTCTAATATTGCCTCACCGAATCGCGGATTGTTCTTTATAACATCCCTTCGATGTAGCAAGGCCCTGGATGAGATGTGATTATCCATAGCATTTTTCTCGTATTTGAATGAGCCGATAGATGAAGTGTCCACTCTTCTTTTTCGGAATTTTCATTATACCCTGAGAATAAGATATTTGCCGTTGTTATTTGCAAAGAAAAGTATATTTAAACGACGGTGATTAACGCAAAGATGTTCCTGTGAGTTCAGCGGATAACTGTTTCTTACCCTGAGGCTGTACTGTAAAATTAATGTTTATAACAGGTGCGTTAAATTTTACGTATTCACAAATGGAAATGGCGCCTCAGTGCCCAGGAGCAGTTTATGACCCACACAATTTCTCTCAGAAATGAGGCGTGCGATGAACATAAATTTGTCATCTCCGCCTGCGGTTTTACGTTCCAGGGATATCGTCTGATCCTTAACCAGTACGGAATACAGGCTTCGCATATTCACTTTGACGGGGATGAGGTATCCCAACAGGATCTTGAAAATATCCTTATAAATCAGAGTGCTCATATTGTGGTGTTTCTCGGAAAAGGTATCGTCAGTCTCCTGGAGAGCCTGAAGAGACTGGCGTCCGTACTCAATGCACTTCCCGTTATTCGACGCGTCACCCTGTATGGCGACCTGCCGGATAGCTGGCTATATCGCACCCTGGGCACTCTTTTAAATAATAGTTATCAATTATCATTGATTCGACTGGCCCGCGTTTCAGATGTCATAACCTGTATTCATACACACCATCATGTTTTTAAAGATCGTTCGTACGTATTACGCGATCGCTACAAGGATAATTCTTCGCAAGAAACCGTAAAGTGGCTAACAAAAAGAGAAATTGACGTTTTATTAAATTTCTACCGCGGCATGTCCGTAAAAGAAATGTGCGACGAAATGGGGCTTTCTAATAAAACGGTTTATACCCACCGTAAGGAAGGCGTGCTGAAATTACGCTTAATTAAGCGGTGGCTAAACGATTCGCACAATTTCAGCGCGGAAAGACGTATCAAGCGGCGGAGCCAACATACGGATTTTACGGATAAAGAATCAGAAATTTTTAATGCATTATATAAAAAAGAGATCTTCCCCGCTTATCAGATCATTACCGATCGTGACAAAAAGGGCGTAGGCTTTGAGATACTGATCCGCTGGAATAAAAACGGTAAAATTGTCAAGCCGGCCAGTTTTCTCACGGATATTTCAAATCATGAGATATGGTTGAAAATAACGGCGTTAGTCATCCATGCCGCCGTGTCAGGGATTAATAAGTATAATGGAAAATACTATTTTTCTGTAAATATTCCGCCTCGTCTGGCTTCCGGAAATGCATTGCCTGATATGGCAAAGAAAGCTATCGACATGCTGCTCAAGCCGCAGTGGGCCGAAAAGCTGGTCTTTGAATTTGCTGAAGATATTGACGTGACGAAGGACAAAAGGATCCCTGAAACCATGCGGCATTTGCGTAATACGGGGTGTCGATTATTTCTGGATGACTGCTTCTCTAACCATCAAACCATGTTCCCGGTGCGGCAGGTGCATTTTGATGGACTCAAGCTGGATCGCGATATCGTTGAGCATTTTGTGGCAAACGACAATGACTATAACCTGATTAAAGCGATACAGATTTATAGCGACATGACCGGAACGGACTGTATTGCCGAGGGGGTTGATAGTGAAGAAAAGTTTGAAAAATTAGTCGCGCTGGGCGTCAAAAATTTTCAGGGGTATTATTTATCGCGCGCAGTGAAAGAGGAAGAGTTAGACCGCATGGTCAGAATGTTTAGCTAAGAAAAATAAAGCCCCGAAGGGCCTTTTATTATTTTCGACCGAGCAGCAGGCCGAGAACAATACCGACCGCACCCGCTGCGACGAGGCCGGTAAGGGGATTATTTCTGACAGCTTCAGTAACGTCGGAAACGGCATCGCTGGCCTGCGCGGCATATTTTTTGGCCGCACCTTTTACCTGATGCTTTGGTGAATCAACGAATTCACCAAACTGCTGCTGCGCGGAACCTGCAAGCTCGTCAAATTTATTTTTTGCTTTATCTTCAGCAAACTGGGTGTTTTTATCAGTACCGAAATCAGACATTTTTGCCTCCTTTTGTTGATTATTAAAGGATAGCCGCTCTTTGTGGATGTGGGAGACGTTAGGCTAAATTCGGTACATATCAGGGCTGTTTTCGGATATATCTCTATACCGGAAACCCGTTATTTCTCATTGTCATCCTGACCGTAATACAGTTTCCCGATGCGAATCAGCGGGCGGCCCTGAGACTTACGATGCAGGTTACTGTCCCTGAGCGAATAAACGCACCCGCAGTATTCCTGCTGGTAAAACTGCTCCCGCTTGCTGATCTCAATCATGCGAGAGGAGCCGCCCTGTTTACGCCAGTTATAGTCCCAGTAAACCATACCCGGATAGCGCGCGGCAGCACGCTGGCCGCAGTCATTTATCTGCTGCATGTTTTTCCAGCGGGAGATCCCCAGCGAGCTGCTGATGACGCTGAATCCATTTTCTGCCGCATAGAGCGCCGTACGCTCGAAACGCATATCGAAGCACATGGTGCAGCGGACGCCGCGCTCGGGTTCCCATTCCATGCCTTTCGCACGCTCAAACCAGTTATCGGTGTCGTAATCGGCATCAACAAACGGCACGCCGTGTTTTTCCGCAAAGCGAATATTCTCCTCCTTACGAATGAGGTATTCCTTTTGTGGATGGATATTGGGGTTGTAGAAGAAAATCGTGTAGTCAATCCCCGAAGCCTGGATAGCCTCCATCACTTCACCCGAGCAGGGGGCGCAGCAGGAGTGCAACAGCAGCCTGTCGGCACCGTCTGGCAGGGAAAGTTGCGGTCGGATAAAAGGGGCTGTCGTCATGGCGTTCTGCAATATGTTTATGAAATTTATGGAAGGGTAGCATAAATTCATCATCTGTTGAGACGGGATAAAGGCATGACAGAGCGACCCCGCGGGGCGGGATCATCTCGGGTACCACGTGTCGCTATTCGGCAAAATTCAGCAGCGCGTCGCCATCAAGACGATAGCGAACCCATTCGGACTGCGGCAGCGCGCCTATGCTCAGGTAAAAATCAATGGCGGGCTGGTTCCAGTCCAGCACGCTCCATTCAAGGCGGCCGCACTGCCGTTTTACCGCGAGCTGCGCGATATGTTTCAATAGCGCTCTTCCCGCGCCTTTTCCGCGATACTCCGGGGATACGTACAGGTCTTCCATGTAAATCCCGTTACGTCCGAGCCAGGTCGAATAGCTGGTGAAGAACACGGCATAGCCGGCAGTCTTGCCTTCACACTCTGCGATCAACGCTTCGGTTTTTGTGCCTGCGCCAAAGAGCGTTTCGCGGATCTCCTCCGGCGTGGTAACCACTTCTTCCGGCGCTTTTTCATACACCGCCAGCTCGTAGATCATGGCGTATATTGCCGCCGCATCTTCGGGGCGGGCCTGACGAATGGTGATGCTCATTGTTTTTCCTATGTTTTAGCCTGTGTTCGATTGATGGCGTTAAGCATACGGAGTATTGTCCGAAGAATTAAGTGCAATGAAATCAACAAAAGATGAATATTATGCATCCGGTACTGAGGCGTCTTGATTTAAACCTGCTGCCCGTTTTCGACGCGATTTACCGCCACCGTTCCGTTCGGCTGGCCGCTGACGAGCTGGCGATGAGCACATCGGCACTGAGCCATGCGCTGTCGCGTTTGCGCATCACCCTGAATGACCCGCTCTTTTTTCGCGAAGGGCATCGCATGTCCCCCAGCGTGTATGCCAATCAGCTCGCGCCTTCCATTGCTTCCGCATTGTCGTTCCTCAATCATGAGCTGACCCCGCAGCCGGAGTTTGACCCGGCCAGCAGTACCGAAAGCTTACAAATTGGGATTACGGACTTTACCGCGCTGTGCATTTTCCCGGCGCTGATGCACAAACTGCAGCTTGCTGCCCCGGGTTTGCGTTTCGAATTGCGCTATCTGCCGCACAGCCCGGCGCTGACGGAACTGCTGGCGGGCGAAGTGGATCTCGCGCTGGGTTTCAGCACTCAGGATGATATTCGGCACCCGGAGCTGGAAGAGATCGACTGGTTTGAAGATGAGTATGTGGTCATCGGCAACGCGCGCCGGACGCGTCTGACGCTGGAGGATTATCTCGCGGCCCGCCATCTGGTGGTGACGCCATGGAATGAGAAGCAGGGCGTTCTGGACGTGCGGCTCGAACAACTGGGCTATACCCGACAAATCGCGATCAAAACGCCGTCGATGCTGAGCGCGCCGTTTATCGTTGCCGAAAGCGACCTGCTGATGGCAATCCCCCGTTTTGCCGCTGAGAAGCTGGCTGCGGCAGCGGACCTGAGGATTTTTCCTTTACCGTTTTCGATACGCACGTTTGAAGTGAAAATTTACTCGCATAAACGCAGCGGCCAGCGGGGGGCGACCCGCTGGCTTAAGGAGGAGCTGCAAACGCTGGCGCAGGCTGGCAGGGAACCGTAGGCCGGGCAAGCGCTGTGCCGCCCGGCATACATGGCGGTCAATTAGGGAGAGTCAATTTAACGGCAGGTAGATATCGGTTTGCAGCGCATGTTCCGGCACTTCGTGAATAAAGTTGAGGTAGTGGAAAAATACCGGGGCGTCGCGCAGCGTTTCGCCGCTGGCCGGTAGCCAGTCGCGAAACATCGCCCACACCGTGGCGGAAATGGTATCCAGAGACCCCGTGTGACGGCCAACAGCGTAACGTCCACCGTCGATTTCGCCACTGCAAACCCCGAATTCATTTTCTGGTATCGCTTCAGAGATACTGCCGCAGATATCGAAACGAAAGGCGTCTGCGGGTGTGGTTGCCGGGTCATCCCAGGCAATACCAAACGTGCTGCTTTCGTGTACTGGCGATAGGCCCGTGGTTTTACGCCATGCAATAAATTTCGCCGCGCTGTCATTAACCCGATCCGGGCTACCACGGTGCTGCAGCATTGCCACTTGGGTCTGTGGGAAATCAACAATTTTAATTTCCATCGTTTTTTGCTCCTGGAAGGTCATTTTCGGTACGCGCTGGTGCCAGTTCAGCCAGTCCGGCTGCTGCCGAAACTGACGCGGGCTTTTTCCAAACGCGTTTCTGAAGGCGCGACTGAACGATTCAGGGCTCTGGAACCCGGCATCGAGCGCAATATCAATCACCTTATCCTGAGGATTAAACGCCAGTCGCCAGGACGCATGACGCAGGCGCAACCATTGAATATAGCGATACAAAGGCTGGCCGCTAAACGCCAGGAACTGCCGGTGAAAATGATAAGGCGAACAGCAGGCTAACGCGCTGAGCTTCTCCAGCGTAAGCGGTTCATCGAGATGTTGGGCGATATAGTCGCACACCGTCGTGAAGCGCTCGCGGTAAGCCGTTTTGATTGCATCGTACATTGCATCCTCCTGATGACCTACTTTGCCTCTCCGAACGTCCAAAATCCTGACCGATCTTGCTGATTATGGAGAGGGTAGACTGGCGGTATATCGTTGTGCGGCATTAATCGTTCCGTCGTACCTATGATACTGCTGAATGATGAATGAAGACTCACTTCCTATACTTATATTAGGTTTGTCATAATCCAAATTTTCTAAGCTACAAAATTTTATGAGAGGTAATGATGGAAAAGGACTTAAAGCCAGAACAAATCGAAATCATAAACCGTATTGTATTTGAGCAAATCGACAAGATGCAGGCCAGAGTAGCCGAAATAGTTGCTGAAACGGAGAGATCTACGCACCAGCAGCTGCAGGATAGCGGGATTGATATGACCGAATTTTATCCGGCTAATAAGGATTATTTGATGATGACTCTCGTTCAACACTTAATAGATCAAGTACATGGCGGCAATATGGCTCTTGCCCAAAAAATGATATCCATGGAAGCAAAACGGCTGAATATCAGCGTACATGTTGAGGCAGAGTAAATAATATCGAATAAGGAATAAATGAATGGGGTCATGTTTGTGAACAGACAAATTTCGTGAGTATCGCTGAGGCTATCAGCTGCTCGCCGCTAAAGTGCGGCCAACAGCTGATAGTTTTTTTTCAGTTCGCTTCATGATTTGCGCAAATTTCAGCGCAAAATTCCATAAAGGCTTCGACAGCAGCGGGGGGCAGTCGACGAGATGGCCGCGTGATATACAGCGGATAGGTTTCGCCTGGCCATTCCGGAAAAAGTTCGATCAACACTCCGTCAGCGATCAATTGCGTAACGCTGAGTGAAAGTACCTGAGCAATGCCAACACCACTTACGCAGGATTGCACCATCAGGTCTACATCGGTTGTCGTCAAATGACCGTGAGTATCAATAGCCAGTACTTCGCGATCGCGACGGAATTCCCACTCAAACGGTTTCCCGCGGCGAGGATCGATATACTGAATACACTCATGCGTGACTAGTTCTTCAGGATGCGCAGGTCGACCATGCCGTTTCAGATATGCCGGTGATGCCACAGTGAGTACGCGCGTCTGAAAGAGCAATTTCGAAGAAATAGTTGAGGGGAGCTGTGGCCCGAAACGCACCGCAACATCTATACCCTCCGTCACAAGATCCCCTACGTCAGGCTGCTGCACTACTGTAAGTTCCAGTTCCGGGTGACGTTCGCGCAAAAGAGGCAGTTTCGGGGCCAAAATATAACGAGCGAAGATTGGATTAACGCTGACCCGTAATGATCCTCGTACAGCAATGGCGGCACCGGATACGTAGCTTGCCGCAACTTCAATACCTTCAAGGTGTGGCGAGGCGCGCTCATACAAAGCCCGGCCTTCGTTCGTCAGGTTCATCGTACGCGTCGTACGGTTTAACAAACGCACTCCGAGCCTCTCTTCAAGACGATCTATCGATCGGCTTACGCCAGAAGCGGATAGTCCCAGCACCTCGCCAGCGCGACTGAAACTACCCGCCTCGACAACTGCGGCCAACACGCTCAATCCTGACAGTAGCCTTCCGTCAAAACTCATAGAGACTCACCTTTGAATTTATTCAAATATAATTTGCATAAAACTACCTTTATCAAAAATGGTGCGCAACCTATTGTGTCAGCCAATTCGTTGCCGGGCGCTATTTTACCTGTCTCCGGCTGGGCAAACCTCGCAACGAACGGCATCACTTAACCCTGAGGAATACGAAATGACAACGACGCGCACTCTTTTTAAAGGCGGCATCATCCTTACTCTGGATGCCGATATTCCCAACCTCTCCGTGGGCGATGTTCTCGTCCATGGCGACCGTATCGCAGCAGTGGGTCCGGATCTGCAGGCGGATGATGCCCAGGTGATCGATGCAGCTGACCATATTGTTATGCCCGGCCTGGTGGATGCTCACCACCATATGTGGCTTGGCGTGATGCGCCGCATGATGCCAAATGTCGACGATCTTTTTGCTTACATTGATGTGGTCGCAGAGAAACTGGGCAAACATTATCGTCCTCTGGACATGTACCTGAGTACCAGGCTCACGGCACTTGCCTCACTGGACGCTGGTATTACTACCATCATTGATGCCTGCCACAACTCGCGCAGCCCCGAGCATACTGATGCAGCATTAGATGCTCTAAAGGAAAGCGGCATCCGTGCGTTACATATGGTCGGTGCAGCAATGGATAAAGAAGCTTCGTCGGCGCATTTGCCTGCGGATTTGGAGCGGCTGTCGCTAAGCTGGAATACAAATGACAGCCTGGTGCACGTTGGTCTGTTTGGTCAGCTCAATCTTGACTGGTGGAAGGTCGCTCGCAAACTCGATATGCGCATTCTGACCGAATTCATCGGCGATCTCGCCAATCTCGGCCCTGAGTTTGCCACGCCGGGCCTACTGGGCACACATAACATCTTCAACCACTGTTCAAGGGTTCCTCAGGATACGTGGAAGCTCCTGGCCGATTCAGGAGTGAACATCACGGTCAATCCACGGTCGGATGCGCTATTTGGCTTCGACGATGAAAGTTTTGCCTACCAGCAGGCTGTCGATCGCGGCTTGACCCCGGCACTGGGCATTGACCTTGATACTGCCTTTGGCAGCGATATGTTCGGGGAAATGCATGCTCTGTTCGGGCAACAGCGATCGGCTATGCGCTACCGTCGCTTCCGTGGTGAGGACAATGTGCCGTCACCCATCACGGCCGAGGACGTCCTGAAAGCGGCAACGGTTAATGGCGCGCGTGCGGCCGGTTTGGAGGACCAGATTGGCACCCTTACGCCAGGCAAGCAGGCCGACATTATTATGGTTCGCACCAGCGGAGCCGCTGTTTTCCCGGTAACCAACGTCATTGGTACCGTCGTGCAGGCGATAGAGCGGTCTGATGTGGATACCGTGATGGTGGCCGGCCAGCTTCGTAAACGTGCGGGCAAGTTGGTGGATATTGATCTGGCGGCGCTCAGTACAGAGATAACCGTTTCTCGTGATTACCTGCTCAACGCCAGCGGCTATCACATCGATCTTTTTAAAGCATCCTGATGACAGAGCGGCCTGATACACCGGGCCGTTCAACCCTCTTAATCATATTTCATAAAGGATAATGACATGGGAGCCCTCGCCATAAAGCGGTTCGCGGAGGATAACACCCCGCGCGTCCTGCTTCCCCGCCCGGCAACGGGCGTTATTGCCGCACTTTTCTTTGGCTATCTGGCAGTCGGACTTCCACTGCCGGTGATTCCATTGTTCATCCATGGCCATCTCGGCTTCAGCAACCTCGTGGTGGGACTGGTGATCGGCATCCAGTTTCTGGCCACCGTCCTGACCCGCGGCTATGCCGGACGGCTTACAGACCAGCAGGGCGGTAAACGTTCTGCTCTCCAGGGAGCAATCCTTTCAGCGATAGCAGGGGCGCTGTATTTGGTGGCTTCGGTAACGGATTTATCGCCTGCTGCAACCCTTTGCATTGTTATCGCAGGTCGTCTGATGGCCGGTTTTGGCGAAAGTCAGTTCGTGACGGGATGTGTCTCCTGGGCAATTGCTTCAGTTGGCCCTCAGCGCGCCGGTATGTCCATGTCCTGGACCGGCATCGCGATGTTCGCGGCGCTGTCGATTGGTGCTCCTGTTGGCATGGCGTTATATCAGCATTACAGCCTCGCAATGGCGATGATTGCCTGTATTGCTGCACCGATGTTGGCCGCTCTGGTTGTATTTTGTACCCCATCATATATATCGCCTGGAGGTCCGCGACTGCCATTCCATCGCGTAGTAGGGCGCATCTGGCGCGAAGGGCTGGGATTAATGCTGCAGGGCGTTGGGTTGTCAGGACTAACCGCTTTTGCCTCGCTGTACTTTGCGGCACATCACTGGCAGAACGCCGGCCTGGTGATGACTGCGTTTGGTCTGGGTTTTATTTTCGTTCGCCTCGCCCTGGGGCATCTGCCAGACCAAATAGGCGGCTATCGCGTTGCAGTTTGGTCACTGGTGGTTGAAGCGCTAGGCCAGGCAATGCTGTGGTTGGGTTCAAACGAATGGATGGCACTTGCAGGTGCTCTGGTTACCGGACTGGGCTGTGCGCTGGTTTTCCCCGCACTGGGCGTCGAAGCCTTAAGACGTGTTCCACAAGCCAACCGCGGCAGCGCAATGGGCGCATTCGTTGCATTTCTGGATGTCGCTTATGGAATCGCCGGGCCAGTCGCTGGCCTGATCGCCGGTCAGTTTAGTTATGCCGCTGTGTATCTGTCTGGTGCGGTCTGTGCGCTGCTGGGGGCGCTGATTGCGAGCGCGTCTCGCATGCAGCAATCCTGAATAAACATTCGAGCCGGCAGCGCTTGCTGTCGGTTTACTAATCTGGAGAAATTATATGTCACGCATTTTCATCTCCGGTTCGTCCACAGGCCTGGGTCTGATGGCAGCCGAACTGCTGGTTCAACAAGGACATCAGGTTGTGTTGCACGCGCGTAATGCGAACCGTGCAGAAGATGCCCAACGCGCCTTACCGCAGGCTGAAGCCGTCGTTGTCGGTGACCTGGAGACAATTGAAGGTGCCAGGCAAACGGCATTACGTGTCAACGCCCTGGGACGCTTCGATGCCGTCATCCACAATGCTGCCGTTGGCTACAATGAAGCGTATCGCCTGACCCGCGACGGGCTGCCGCATGTTTTCGCGATCAACACGCTCTCGGCTTACATCCTCACCGCGTTGATTGAACGTCCACAGCGCCTCGTCTATCTGAGTTCGGGTATGCATCATCATGCCCGGGCAAACCTGGATGATATTCTCTGGCGCAAACGTTGCTGGAATGGCTCAGACGCCTATGCGGAGAGCAAATTGCACGACGCTATGCTGGCTTTTGCTATTGCGCGTCGCTGGCGTGATGTGCGTAGTAACAGCCTCGAGCCTGGCTGGGTGCCGACAAAGATGGGAGGGCCGCATGCCCCGGACGATATGGACCAGGCGCACCTGACCCAGGCCTGGCTTGCCGCCAGCCGTGATTCTGAGGCTGACGTAACGGGGAAATATTTCTACCACATGAAGCGCATGACGGCTAATCCGCAGGCGCACGACGTTGTATTGCAGGAGCGTCTCATTGATATTTGTACCGAGATTTCAGGGATAGCGCTGCCGGAGTAATACGTAACGTTAACGAAATGCGCATTAACCATAAAAAACAGAGTGTTTACATCTTAAGGATAAAATAGGTACCATACCCCCCTATAGTATCAGGAGGGCGTATGCCGCATTCACCCGAAGATAAAAAACGTATTCTTACTCGCGTCCGCCGCATTCGGGGTCAGGTTGATGCCCTTGAACGCGCGCTGGAGTCGGGCGACCCCTGTCTGGCCATTCTGCAGCAAATCGCCGCCGTGCGAGGGGCTGCCAATGGCCTGATGGGCGAAATGGTTGAAATTCACCTCAAAGATGAACTGGTGACGGGGGAAACCACGCCGGATCAGCGAGCCGTACGCATGGCGGAAGTCGGCCATTTGCTGCGCTCTTATCTAAAATAAACCCACACACCTGACAAAAAGGGAAGACATGATGAAATCTCGCGCTGCAGTTGCATTTGGTCCCGGCCAGCCGCTGAAAATCGTTGAAATCGACGTGGCACCGCCGAAAAAAGGCGAAGTGCTGATCAAAATCACCCATACCGGCGTGTGCCATACCGATGCGTTTACGCTCTCCGGTGACGATCCGGAAGGCGTCTTCCCGGCGGTGCTGGGTCATGAAGGCGGCGGGATTGTGGTGGAAGTGGGCGAGGGCGTGACCAGCCTGAAGCCTGGCGATCACGTTATCCCGCTGTACACCGCGGAGTGCGGCGAGTGTAAGTTCTGTAAATCCGGTAAAACCAACCTCTGCCAGGCGGTTCGCGCCACTCAGGGGAAAGGGCTGATGCCGGACGGTACCACCCGTTTCTCCTATAACGGCGAGCCTGTTTACCACTACATGGGCACCAGCACCTTCAGCGAGTACACCGTTTGCGCGGAAATTTCCCTGGCGAAGGTGAACCCGCAGGCGCCGCTGGATAAAGTCTGCCTGCTGGGCTGCGGCGTGACCACCGGTATTGGCGCGGTGCATAACACGGCAAAAGTCAAAGAGGGCGACACCGTGGCGGTGTTCGGTCTCGGCGGCATTGGTCTGGCGGTGATTCAGGGCGCGGTACAGGCGAAGGCCGGGCGTATCATCGCGGTCGACACCAACCCGGAGAAATTCAGGCTGGCGGGTGAAATGGGCGCGACCGATTTCGTGAACCCGAAAGATCACGATAAACCGATTCAGGACGTCATCGTTGAGATGACCGACGGCGGCGTTGACTTCAGCTTCGAATGTATCGGCAACGTTAATGTGATGCGTTCCGCGCTGGAATGCTGCCACAAAGGCTGGGGCGAGAGCATCATCATTGGCGTGGCCGGCGCGGGCCAGGAGATTAAAACCCGTCCGTTCCAGCTGGTCACCGGTCGCGTATGGCGCGGTTCCGCGTTTGGCGGCGTGAAGGGCCGTACCCAGCTTCCGGGTATGGTTGAAGATGCTATGGTCGGCAAGATTCAGCTCGACCCGTTCATTACCCACCGTTTGCCGCTGGAGCAGATCAACGACGCGTTCGATCTGATGCACGAAGGAAAATCCATCCGTACCGTCATTCATTTCGGCGACAAGTAACTCTTCTGCCAGCGGTTTTTCGCCGCTGGCGTTTCTTTAATAATCTTCTCTAAAGTGTGACCAGTGCGGCGTTTTTAGCCGTAATCTAAATCCCCACCGTGCCGATGACTATTTAACACGCATGTTTTTACGCATCTTACCTATAAGAGAGTCGACGGTCATGGACAACACTACTTCGATGCAGGCGCAGCGCAAGCTGAGCTTCTTGCATCACATCAGGCTGGTTCCGCTGTTTTCCTCCATTCTCGGTGGCATTATTCTTCTGTTCGCCTTGAGTTCGGGTCTGGCGGGGTATTTCCTGCTGCAGGCCGATAACGATCAGCAGGATGTCACGTCCGAAATTCAGGTGCGTATGGGGCTGTCGAACAGCTCAAACCATCTGCGTACCGCGCGTATCAATCTGATCCACGCCGGTGCTGCAAGCCGCATCGCGGAGATGGATGCGATGAAGCAGAACATCAGCGAGGCGGAAACGCGCATTAAGCAGTCCCAGGAGAGCTTTACCGCCTATATGAATCGTGCCGTGCGTACCGCTGAGGGTGCAGCGCTGGATGAGGATCTCAAGGCGCGGTACGACGCCTATATTGCGGGCATGCAGCCGATGGTGAAATTCGCCAAAAACGGCATGTTCGAAGCGATTATCAACCACGAAAACGAAACGGCGCGTCCGCTGGATGACGCTTACAACGCCGTGCTGCTGAAGGCGATTAAGATCCGCACCGAGCGTGCCAATGCGCTGACGGCGCAGGCGCACAGCCGCACGCAGCTGGGCCTGATGTTTATGGTGGGCGCGTTTGCGCTGGCGCTGGTGCTGACGGCGATGACCTTTGTCGTGCTGCGCCGCACGGTAATCAATCCTTTGCAGCGTGCAGCGAAACGTATCGAGAATATCGCCAAAGGCGACCTGACGATGCCGGACGACGTGGCCGGGCGCAGCGAAATTGGCCGCCTGACGCGCGATCTGCAAACCATGCAGCACTCGCTTGAAAACACGGTGGGGACCGTACGTCAGGGGGCGGAGGAGATCTACCGCGGCACGAGCGAGATTTCTGCCGGTAACACCGATCTCTCTTCGCGCACCGAGCAGCAGGCCGCCGCCATTGAGCAAACCGCTGCAAGCATGGAACAGCTTACCGCGACGGTGAAACAGAATGCCGATAACGCCCATCATGCCAGCAAGCTGGCGGAAGATGCCTCCGGGAAAGCCAGCCGCGGCGGCCAGATGGTCTCAGGCGTGGTCAAAACCATGGGCAATATCTCCACCAGTTCGAAAAAAATCTCCGAGATCACCGCCGTCATCAACAGCATTGCGTTCCAGACCAATATCCTGGCGCTTAACGCGGCGGTTGAAGCGGCGCGGGCGGGCGAGCAGGGGCGCGGTTTTGCCGTGGTGGCAAGCGAAGTTCGAACCCTTGCAAGCCGCAGTGCGAATGCCGCAAAAGAGATCGAAAGCCTGATTAACGAATCGGTCTCGCTGATTGACCAGGGCTCCGGTGAGGTTGTGGCTGCCGGTAACACCATGAATGAAATCGTCGAAGCGGTTAAACGCGTGACCGACATCATGCTGGAGATTGCCGCCGCGTCCGATGAGCAGAGCCGCGGTATTGTGCAGGTGAGCCAGGCGATTTCTGAGATGGATAAAGTGACCCAGCAGAACGCCTCGCTGGTGGAAGAAGCCTCTGCGGCCGCCGCGTCTCTGGAAGAACAGGGCGCGCGTCTGACCGAGGCGGTCGGGGCGTTTCGTCTGAGCGGTGCAAAGTCGGGCCGCGCGGTGACGTCTGCGCCAGTGGCGAAGAACGCGCCGTTGCGTCCGGCGGCGACGGTTCCCGGGGATAACTGGGAGACGTTCTGAGTTGTCGGCAGTGTCGGGTGGCGCTTCGCTTACCCGACCTACAAAATCTGACCTACAAAAAAGGGACCTTTCGGTCCCTTTTTCACATCTTATTGCTTATCGGGTAACGCGTACGCGATAACGTAATCACCGCGATCCGGTGACTGTCGGGCGCCCCCGGCGTTGATGATGATGTACTGCTTACCGGTTTTCGGCGACACGTAGGTCATCGGGCCGGACTGGCTGCCGACCGGCAGACGGTCTTTCCAGATCTCTTTCCCGGTGGCGGTATCAAACGCGCGCAGGTAGAAATCCTGCGTGCCGGCGAAGAACAGCAGGCCGGACTGGGTAGAGAGTGATGCGCCCAGCGTCGGCATGCCGATTGGGATTGGCATGTGCATACGAATGCCCAGCGGCCCGGTATCTTCCACCGTGCCGACAGGCACCTGCCACACCAGCTTGCCGGTTTTCAGGTCAACGGCCGACATGGTGCCGAACGGCGGCTTCTGGCACGGAATGCCCAGCGGCGACAGGAAGCGTTCGCGCATCGCGCCGAACGGCGTGCCGTCCATCGGTACGATGCCCATCTCGATGCCGCTGGCGTTTTTCGCCACGTTAGCGCGCGGCACCATGTAGTTTGCCAGGCCCAGGCGCATATCGTTGACGAACATCAGGCTGTTGTTCGGGTCAACGGAGACGCTGCCCCAGTTCATCCCGCCGAGAGAGCCAGGGAACTGCAGGGAACGGTCGAGACCCGGCGGGGTGAAGACGCCCCGATGACGCATCTCTTTAAACTGAATACGGCACAGCAGCAGGTCGACAGGCGTCGCCCCCCACATGTCGGATTCGGTCAGCGTCTGGTTGCCAATCATCGGCATGCCAACGGAATACGGCTGGGTCGGAGAGTAGCGTTCACCTTCAACGTTACCCGCAGGGACAGGACGTTCTTCTACCTTCGCCACCGGCTTGCCGGTTTCGCGGTTAAGCATGAAGATCATGCCCTGCTTGCTGGTCTGCACCAGCACGGGCGTGGTACCGCCCTTACCGTCGGGCAGGTCGTACAGCAGCGGCTGGGAAGGCAGGTCAAAGTCCCACAGGTCGTGGTGGGTCGTCTGGAAATGCCAGCGCACCTGACCGGTGGTTGCGTCGACGGCGACGATGGAGGAACTGTACTTATCGTCCAGCGCGGTACGTTCGCCCGCCCAGAAGTCCGGGGTGGCGTTGCCGGTTGGCAGGTAGATCAGGTTCAGCTTAGCGTCGTAGGACATTGCTGACCAGACGTTCGGCGTGCCGCGCGTGTAGGTCTGGCCTTCCGGCGGCAGGCCGGTCAGGTTCGGATTACCCGGATCCCACGCCCACGCCAGCTTACCGGTGTGAACGTCGTAGGCGCGCACCACGCCCGGCGGTTCGCCGGTGGAGAAGTTATCCGCGACGCGACCGCCGACGACAACGACATTCCCGGCGACCAGCGGCGTGGAGGTCTGCTGATAATAGCCGGGCTTAATTTCGCCCATGCCGACGCTCAGATCCACGGTGCCATGGTCGCCGAAGTCTTCGCAGACCTTTCCGTCATCCGCGTTGATGGCAATCAGGCGGGCGTCGGTGGTCGGCAGGAACAGGCGGCGAGGGCATGCCGCAGGCGGTGTCTCTGCCTGTGACGTTGTCACGCTGGAATGGTCTTCAAAATAGCCCAGGCCGCGGCAGCGCTGCCAGTTAGGCGCCGTGGCTTTGGAATCGTAGCGCCATTTTTCTTTGCCGGAATCCACGTCCAGCGCCAGCACTTTACTGTACGGGGTACAGACGTACAGCGTGTCGCCAATCTGCAATGGCGTGTTCTGATCTTCCGCGCCGGAGCCGTTGCTCTGCGGAATATCGCCTGTGTGCGCAACCCACGCGACTTTCAGATCGCGGACGTTTTGCTTGTTAATCTGGTCCAGCGCGGCGAAACGGTCGCCGTGGGTGGTATTACCCCAGTGCGCCCAGTTCTTTTGCTGCTCGCCGGGGGCGACGGGTTTCACCGGAACGGGCTCGTTCGCTGCCACGAGGGTCTGCGGCTTAAACATCCAGCCCAGGCTGACCAGCATCGCCACCGCGAGCACGGCCGCGACGCCAAAAGCGGGCGCCTTGTTCGCAACGCTGTGGTTTGCCGCGCGCAGGAAAGGCCAGACGATGGCGCAGAGGAAGGCCAGTACGGCAAAGGTAAACAGGCGAGAGAAGAGCGGCCAGAAATCCCAGCCCGCATCGCCTACCGCCCAGAACAGCGAGGCAATAAAGGCGATGCCGTAAAGCACGATCCCGCTGCTGCGATTGAGGAAAATCAGGATCGCGGCAATCACCATCACCGCGCCCATTATCAGGAAGTATCCACTTCCGCCTACGGTGACGAGCTTAAAGCCCAGCCCGCCGACTGCCAGACCGATGAGCAACATCAGTCCGGCAAGGAGCCACTGCAGGATACGCGGTATCCCACGTGGCGCGCTGCCAAATGCCATTTCTGTCTCCTTAAGATCCCCCCGTCGTGCTGGGTGTGTACCAGTTGGGTAATAAATGCGGAGGGAAGAATGATTAATACGGGTGAATTCGGAGTTGTAAAATTATTTACGAACCATTTGGTGAATTCGTCGCTATGATAAAACTGTTAAATTGTTTTACGCAATTGTTAATGGATTATTCCGCATTAATTGATTAGCGCGCAAGACGGCCCCTCTCCCTTGAGGGAGAGGGCTGGGGTGAGGGGGAACATACGGCTGTGGTGGTCATTCCGTTCACTTTATGTTTCTTGCTACTCTGTAACGACATGGCCTGTGAACGTGCCAGGGCGGCTCAATCGCCACCGCCCTGGCAACCCGGGCTCCCGGCGGTAAATCGCCGCTTCGCGGTGCCCTCAGCTTATTCCTTCAGGCTATCGGGTCGGGCATGAGCCTGCATCCCTGCAGGCCACGCCCTCTCGGCGCATCCCTGCGCCTCGCCCCGGCCTTGCGGAAACGCTTCGGCGATTTACAGCCGGACCAGAGCGTCGCTGTAAGTTCTTCATTTTCCTGAGGCAATATTTATCGCTTCGGGTGGAAAAATGGCTGGTGAACCCTCGCCCCGTTGGGGAGAGGGTTAGGATGAGGAGGGCGAAAGTTGTCAGACCGGCATTGATTTACGAATAGCGCTCAGCAGCGTCTGCGCGCCCGTTGAAAGCGGCGTGTCTACGCGGGTCAAAATGCCGATAGGTTCACCGGGGCCGGGGGAGGTAATCGGCAGGGCAATCAGCGTTCCCTGACGTAAATCATCTTTCACCGCGCCGGAGGGGACGAACCAGACGTAGTCATAATCCAGCGTAAGCTGGCGCGAAAGCGAAGCCGACAGCGTTTCGATACATCCTGAGGGCAGCGTACACCCCTGCATTTGCAGCAAGGTTTCGGCGGTCTGGCGGGGAACGGTCCCTTTTGGGCAGACCACTACCGGCCACTCCATCACGCGGCTTAACGTGACCGTGTCCTGCAGCAGGGGGTGATCGGGACGAACCACCAGCTTCAGAGACTCCAGGAACAGCAGTTCATAGTTGAGGCCGCCCATCAGCTCAGGGTCGGACATGCGACCGATTCCGAGATCCAGTTCGCCGGATTTCAGCCCCGCGAGCAGCATGGTGTTATTCATGGTGGCGACCTGAATCGTGGTATGCCGCTGCTGCTTGTGGAACTGGCCGATAACGGGCGGAAGAATGCCCAGCGCCGCGGTAGGCAGAGCGCCCACGCGCACCACCTCACTGGATTGCTCTTCTTTTCGGTGCAGGGACTGGCCTGCGGTATTGAGCGCATCCAGCACTTTCACGGCGTGCGTGAGAAACTGTTCGCCCACGATGGTAAGCTGCGCCCCCAGCCGGCCGCGGTCAAAAAGACGGGCACCGGTCAGCTGTTCCAGCTCGTTGAGGGTTTTTGAGAGCGCAGGCTGGCTCAGGTTGAGAGTTTCAGCCGCACGCCCCAGCGTTCCCTGTTGAGCGACGGCCACAAATGTATGCAAATGGCGCAAGCGTATGCGCTGACTGAACAGACCATTTTTTTCCATAGGCGATGTTAAAAACAGAGCGATGCGGGTGACAAGTTAAGTTGTTTAATTTTGATAACCTGATAGCAAAATATTTTTAACATTTGATCTGTTTGAGTTACAACATGTTTTTTGGCGGGGGAATAAAAGCGAACATCCTTGTTCGTTTATTGCTCACTGCGGAGGGGTATCGTCTACCGGTTTAGATCACGCCGTCGCCGCCATCGGAGCACCACACCTGGCCGGACGTAAATGAACATTCATCCGAGGCCAGCGTGACGTACAGCGGGGCAATCTCGACGGGCTGGCCCGGACGTCCCAGCGGGGTGTCGCCACCGAACTCCTTCACTTTTTCCATCGGCTGCCCGCCGCTGGACTGCAGAACCGTCCAGTAAGGGCCAGGAGCAACCGCGTTGACGCGAATGCCTTTCGGACCCAGCTGCTTGGCTAAGGATTTGGTAAACACCGCCAGACAGGCTTTCGTCTGGGCGTAGTCCAGCAGCACGGGGCTGGGCTTCACCGCCTGAACGGAGGAGGTATTAATGATAACGGACGACGCTTTCAGGTGGCGCAGGGCCGCCTTGGTGATCCAGAAAGGAGCGTAAACGTTGGTTTTAAACGTTGCGTCAAAATCTTCCGTGGTCAGTTCCTCAAGCGATTCACGGAACTGCTGACGGCCGGCGTTGTTGACCAGAATGTCCAGCCCGCCCAGTCGCGACACGGCTTCTTCGACCAGATTCTGACAGAAGGTTTCGTCCCGGACGTCACCCGGCAACGCGATGGCCTTGCGGCCTTCCGCTTCGATCAGCTCGATGACCTCAGCGGCGTCTTTTTCCTCTTCGGGCAGGTAGTTAATGGCAACGTCAGCGCCTTCACGCGCATAGGCGATAGCGACCGCGCGACCAATGCCGGAGTCTCCGCCGGTAATTAGCGCTTTTTTGCCGGCAAGGCGGCCATGTCCTTTATAGCTTTGTTCCCCGTGGTCGGGTACGGGCTGCATTTCGGATGCCAGTCCCGGCGGCGTCTGCGGCTGTTCCGGGAACGGGGGCTGCGGGTAAGCGTTCGTACGTTGTTTAGTATCACTCATAGCTGACTCCTTAAGCCAAGGGGTGAGATTTGATGGATAACTGCAGCGTTAACGCTTCGCTGAATTATTTCTGCAAACGATCAACACGGACGACGGCAGGAGATGATTTTTTATCAAGCGAACCGTTGATACTGATCATCTGGTCGGGTTTTACCGTTCTGCCGTCGAAGACTGCCTGGGGAATAATAACGTCGATTTTTCCGGTTTTATCCTGAAATACAAACTTATCGCCGCTACCGTCAATAAGATTACCGCGTAATGAAATTGTCGCACCATCGTGCAATTCTTTTGCCTGCCTGATGGTCATAATACGCGCGTCGTCGGTTCCGCGATATCCGCTATCAAGCGCGTGGGGAGGCGGTGGCGCTTCGCCTTTTTGTAAACCCCCGTTATTATCTGCCCATGCGGCCGGAGCCAGAAATATCAATAAAGCGGAAATAAGTGATAATTTCATCCGATATCCTTCATTTTGCGTGTCTTGACTTATTAAGTATTGTTGCTATTCCTTTATGTGGCAAATGTGATAAGTCCTAAAAACATTCGCGTTAGAAATCAAAATTATCGGATAATAAGCGAAACGGTGACGATGACCATGAAGCGTGAAAATGAAAAGTTACCCGGGATAGATGAGAGTTACCGTTTGCTGACGTTTGAATACGCGTTTCGTCAGGTGGGTTTTATTGTTCTGCTGGGTATTATCGTCGCGGCGATTGCCGGTCTGTTTTCCAGCGGAATGGTCAGCGACACGGTCAAAACGAATTCCGCTAAATCATTGACCATAGACTATGAACGCTTTGGACGACGGGAGACAGAGACGCGGATGGCGCTCGCGTTTCCGGTGCAGAGCGAGGGGAAGTATGTCCTCAGTATGACCAGCGAGAGCAGCGATGCGTATGAGCCCGGCAGCGTCTGGCCGCAGCCGGACGCTATGTTCAGCCGCGGGAAGACCCTCTTTTTTGTCTATAACAATCTGAAAAAAACAGACAGTTTCTCCGTGTTACTCTTCACGACACCTTCCAGAGCCGGTAAATGGAACACCGTCATCCGCGTCAACAGCGAGCCGGAAATTAACATCTGGCAATTTATTTACCCCTAGGAGGCTGATATGGATATGGTCTTTCGCGCGCTGGCTATTTATCTGTTTCTGGTGGTGGTATTTAAAGTGGCCGGGCGTCGCGCGCTGCTGCAGATGACCAGCTTCGATCTCATTCTGCTTCTGATAATTAGTGAAGCCACGCAGCAGGCGCTTCTCGGACAGGATTTTTCCGTTACCGGCGCGATGATTACCATTACCACGCTGGTGGTGGTCGATATTATATTCGGGTTGATGAAGAAATATTTCTCGCCGGTGGAGAATATTCTGGATGGCACTCCTGTTATTCTTGTTGAGAACGGCGTGCCGTTAGCCGATAAACTGAAAAAAGTTGACGTGTCCTGTGATGATATTCTGGTGTCAGCGCGCCAAAATAATGGCATTACGGAAATAAGCGGCATTAAATATGCCATACTTGAGCGCAATGGGCATATTTCAATCATTCCTTTCGAGAAATAAGAGGCGGCAAGATGAGCAATCTTTTTCACGACAGCAATAATACCGTGGGTGAACTGACGAAAAAGCTGGCGAGCAAATTAACCGATCTCGGGCTTCGCTTAACCACCGCGGAGTCCTGCACGGGCGGAAAACTCTCGGTGGCGCTTTGCGCAGAGGAAAACACCGCCGAATTTTATGATGTTGGGCTGGTCGTGTTCAGCGATGAAGCTAAAGCGCGGATCCTCGGCGTGCGTCCCGAGACGCTTGAGCGGTTTACGGCCGTGAGCGAGCAGACGGTAACCGAAATGGCCGCCAGTATCCGCGACATCGCCCAGGCCGATATCAGCATCGCCATCAGCGGCTACGCGGGTCCGGAAGGGGGCGACGACGGCACGGCGGCGGGGACGGTCTGCTTCGCGTGGAACATACGCGGCGAGACGAAGACCCGCACCGTGCTTTTCTCCGGTGACTGTCAGGACGTGGTCGAAAAAGCGGTGCATTACTCGCTGGCTGAACTGGTGACAACCTTGTCAGACGGGAATAACGGATAAACTCACGTGGAGGTTCTATGGCTGTCATAGTGATTACCGGCGGGACGGCGGGCGTGGGAAAAGCCACGGCGCTGCATTTTGCAAAGGCGGGTTACGACGTGGGGCTCATCGCCCGCGATGAAGCCAGCCTGCACTCTACCCAGGAGGAGCTACGGCGCTTTGGCGTTAATGCCCACGCCGTGCAGGCGGACGTCGCCGACAGCCAGGCGGTGGTGGATGCCGCTAACGAAATTGAGTATCGCCTCGGCGCGATTGATGTCTGGGTGAACAACGCGATGGGGGCCATTCTGGCGCCGTTTCGTACCCTCACGCCGGACGAGTTTCGGCGCGTGACTGAGGTGACGTACCTCGGCTACGTGAACGGCACTCGCGCCGCGCTCGAACTTATGGTTCCGCGCGACAGGGGGGTGATTATCCAGGTAGGTTCCGCGCTGGCCTACCGTTCCATTCCGCTGCAGTCAGCCTACTGCGGGGCAAAAGCGGCGATCCGTGGGTTCACCGATGCGGTGCGTACCGAGCTGATGCATGAGAACAGCCGGGTTCAGCTTTCGATGGTCCAGATGCCGGGGCTCAATACCCCGCAGTTCGAATGGGCGAGGAATAAGTTCGCCTGGGCGATGCGCCCGGTGCCGCCGGTCTTTGAGCCTGAGGTGGCCGCCAGCGCCATCTTCAGGGTGGCGCAAAAGCCGGTACGCGAGCTGTGGGTAGGCAGCAGCACCATCCAGTCCATCGTCGGGCAATTTTTCTTCCCCGGTTTTCTTGATCGGCTGATGGTGAAAAAGGCGTGGGAAGGCCAGATGACCGACGATCTCAACGCGCCGGATCGTCGGGACTATCTCGACCAGCCGGTTAACGATCTGCATAAAATCCATGGCCGCTTTACTGACGAGGCGAAAACCCGCGCGCCGTCCGTCACCTCCGGCATGCCGGGGAAAGTGGCCCTTGGCGCCCTCGCGGTGGCGGGAATAGTGCTGACGCGTCTGATAACTCGCCGGAAACCGTAGTCAGCGCAGCGCGCTACGGTGCGTCCAGAACCAGCGATAGCCGTAGCCGCCAAGGCTGAGCTGAACGGTTTTACCGCAAATCAGCGCGTCATCGTAGCGCTTGTCCTCGAGACAGGCGGTCCAGGTGGCGTTGCGGATCCCTTTGGCGGTGAACTGTACCGGCTGGTCGCTGAAGTTAACGAAGGTCAGGATGCTGCGCTCGTCGGTCTCGTAATAAAGCCCCAGCACCGCGTCATCATCGATTGCGATCAGGCGAAAGGGCGCAACGGCTATTTCAGGGAACTCCGAGCGGGTAGTGGCAATATCGATGATCCGGTGCAGGAGCGAGTTGTGGTGAAGCAGCGAATCGGCGACGTTGACTTTCTGATAGCGGTAAGGGCCATGGTCGATAATCGGCGCGATAAATTTTTCCGGGTCGGCTGCAGAGAAACCACCTCCTTGCGATCCTGCCCACTGCATCGGGGTGCGGACGGCGTAGCGCTCCTCCAGATCCAGGTCGTCGCCCATGCCTATCTCGTCGCCGTAGCGCATCACCGGGACACCCGGCAGGGAAAACAGCACCGCGTGGCAGAACGCCAGCCGCTTCCGATCGCCGTTGAGCATCGGGGCCAGGCGGCGGCGGATCCCGCGCTGATAGACGTTCATCTCCTCATCAGGGGCGAACGTGTCGAGGACAAACTGTTTGTCTTTCTGACTGATGCCTTCCAGATCCAGCTCGTCGTGGTTGCGCAGCCAGTTGGCAAAACAGCAGGAGTCAGGCGGGACGATCATCTTCTTCACCGCATTGCGCAGCGGGCGGGCGCTTTTGCGGGCCAGGCTGACGTAAAAATACTTGTTGAGCCAGAAATTGAGCACCAGATTCAGGCGGTCGTTATTGCCGAAGTAATCTTTATAGGCCTCTACGTCTACGTCCACTTCACCCAGCAGGATCGCGTCCGGATTGCGCTCTTCGATAAGACGCCGCATATGCTCGAGGATCCACAGCCCTTTTTTTTCATCACCGTTTCCCGCCTGGGTGGTGAGGTGGGACGCGGCATCGAGGCGAAATCCCGACACGCCCAGCTTGAGCCAGAAGAGGATGATGTTTTCAATCTCTTTAAGCACCGCGGGCGAGGTGAGGTTCAGATCCGGCTCGTGGCGATAGAACATGTGCCGGTAGTATTGTCCCGCCTCGTCGTCCCAGGTCCAGATGCTCTTTTCCACGCCGGGAAACATGGGGGGCGTATCGTCCTTGTCGTTATCCGACCAGAGGTAGTAATCACGATAGGGTGACGCCGGGTTGCGGCGGGCCTGCTGGAACCAGGGATGCGCGTCCGACGTGTGCTGGATCAGCAGCTCGATAATGACCTGCATGCCCAGCTCGCGGGCCTGCTCGATAAAGGCGATGATATCGGCCAGCTTTCCGAAGCGGGGATCCACCTGGAGGTGGTCGCTGACGTCGTAGCCTTCATCGAGAAAGGGCGTGAGGTAAAACGGGGTGATCCAGATGACCGTCGCCCCCATGCGGCGTATATAGCGCAGCTTGGCCGCGATCCCGGCGATGTCCCCGCAGCCATCGCCGTTCAAATCATAAAATAGCGCGGTATCAATCTGATAAATAATGGCTCGTGTATGCCAGTCGGTCATAGCGTTCCTCAGTGATAGCCTTCAGTATCCGACACTTTGCCCCGGAAGACGTAGTAGCTCCAGGCGGTGTACACCAGGATCACCGGAATAATCAGCAACGTGCCTACCAGCATAAACAGCTGGCTGGCAGGCGGGGCCGCGGCTTCCCACAGGGTGATGCGCGGCGGAATAATGTTTGGCCAGAGGCTGATGCCGAGCCCGCTAAACCCGAGGAAAATAAGCCCCAGCGTCAGCAGGAAGGGGCGGGAGTGGCTGGCCGGGTTGCGGGTCAGGCGCCAGATCAGCACGCTGAAAAGCCCGACCAGCAGCGGAACCGGCAGGAACCAGAAGAAGTTGGGCAGGGTAAACCAGCGGTCGGCCACGTACTGCCAGCCGAGCGGCGTCCAGATGCTCACCACGGCGATGACGACCATCAGCGCCAGCAGCACGTGGCGGGTCAGCTCGCGCATGCGGGCCTGCAGCGCGCCTTCGCTTTTCATAATGAGCCAGGTGGTGCCCAGCAGCGTGTAGGCCACAACCAGCCCGATACCGCAGAAGAGGTTAAAGGGGGTGAGCCAGTCAAGCGCGGAGCCGACGAAACGCCGCCCCTCAACGTCGAAGCCGTTAATCACGGCGCCCACCACCACGCCCTGGCTGAAGGTGGCGAGCAGAGAGCCGCCGGCAAAGGAGTAATCCCAGAATTTGCGGTGCGACGGCGTGGCTTTGAAGCGGAACTCAAAGGCGACGCCGCGGAAGATGAGGCCGATCAGCATCGCGGTGAGAGGAATGGTGAGCGCATCAATAATCACCGCATAGGCCAGCGGAAACGCGCCGAACAGGCCCGCGCCGCCGAGCACCAGCCAGGTCTCGTTGCCGTCCCAGACCGGCGCCACGCTGTTGACCATCACATCGCGCTCTTTCGCATCGCCCACGAAGTTAAACAGCAGGCCGATGCCCAAATCAAAGCCATCCATGATGATGTACATCAGCGTGGCAAAGACGATGATGGCAAACCAGATAACTGAGATATCGACGCCCATCAGTTTCTCTCCTGTTCAGGAACAGACTCAGCGGCAGACAGCGGACGGGCGGGTGTGCCCGAGGTGTTTGACGTCAGCGTATCGACAGGCTGCGGTCCTTTCTTAATCAGCCGGATGAGGTAAACATAGCCCACCCCAAACACCGACGAGTAGACGACGAAGAACGCCAGCAGGCTGATGCTCATCTGCAGGGTGCTGTGCAGCGATACCGCGTCGATGGTGCGCAGATAGCCGTAGACCACCCACGGCTGACGGCCCACCTCGGTGGTGACCCAGCCGGCGAGCAGCGCCAGCAGCCCGGCAGGCCCCATGCAGAGGGCAAACCAGTGGAACGGGCGAGAGTGGAAAAGTCGATGACGATAGCGCAGCCAGACGCTAATCAGCCCGAGGGTAATCATCAGCAGCCCCATCCCGACCATGACGCGGAACGACCAGAAGACGATGGTCGAATTAGGGCGGTCTTCTTTCGGAAAATCCTTCAGCGCCGGGACCTGCTTATCCAGACTGTGGGTCAGGATAAGGCTGCCAAGCGCGGGGATCTCCAGACCGTATTTGGTGCGCTCCTCCTCCATATCCGGCAGGCCAAACAGCAGCAGCGGGGTGGCCTCGCCCGGCGGATTTTCCCAGTGTCCCTCAATGGCGGCAATTTTGGCCGGCTGATGCTCAAGCGTGTTCAGACCGTGCATATCGCCTACGACCGCCTGGATGGGGGCGACCAGCAGCGCCATCCACATCGCCATGGAAAACATGGTGCGGACGGCGGGGGTATCGTTACCGCGCAGCAGGTGCCATGCGCCCGACGCGCCGACAAACAGCGCGCTGCTCAGAAACGCGGCGATAGCCATATGAATAAGGCGATAAGGGAAGGAGGGATTAAAGACGATCGCCAGCCAGTCCTGCGGAATAACCTGTCCGTTCTCGATAGTGAAGCCCTGCGGCGTATGCATCCAGCTGTTGGAAGCGAGGATCCAGAAGGTCGACATCAGCGTGCCGAGCGCCACCATGCAGGTTGAAAAGAAGTGCAGGCCCGGGCCGACCTTATTCCAGCCGAACATCATGACGCCAAGGAAACCGGCTTCAAGGAAGAAGGCGGTTAAGACTTCATAGGTCAGAAGAGGGCCGGTAATACTGCCCGCGAACTGTGAGAACCCGCTCCAGTTGGTGCCAAACTGGTACGCCATGACCAGGCCGGAAACGACACCCATCCCGAAGTTAACGGCAAATATCTTGAGCCAGAAATGGTACAACGATCGCCAGACGTCGTTTTTTGTACGCAGCCACATGCCCTCCAGCACCACCAGATAGCTGGCGAGGCCGATGGTGATCGCAGGAAAAAGGATATGAAACGAGACGGTAAAAGCGAACTGAATTCTGGCCAGATGGAACGCGTCGAGTTCGAACATGGTCCGTACCTCTGAAACGATGGGGCACGAGAATTGCCGGGCAGTTTATGGCTGCCCGGCAAAACCGATTACGGTTTAGTCTTACCGGCACCCAGCTCGGCACCGGTCAGCGGGTCAGAATGTGGATCGGACTTCGTGCGGGCAGACATCGCCTTGAGCAGGGTTGCCTGTTCGGTCGTGAGCGTGACGCTTGCGCTGCCATCGCCGCCGTCAACCGCAGGCTGGGGGGACTCAACGTAATCGAAATGTTTATCGCTGTTCCAGCTTCCGCGAACCTCTCCACCTTCAGACATATTGTAGTACTTGTTGGTGAATTCCTCGATTGGCGGCAATTTTCCCGGTGGGAAATTATTACGGATGGACTGCAGCGCCTTCTCAAAGGAGAGCTGATGCGCCGCCTCGCGCGTCATCAGAAACGCCAGGGCATCCTTTACGCCGGGATCGTCGGTCACGTTGATCAGCCGTTCATAGATGATTTTCGCTCTGGCCTCTGCTGCCACGTTTGAGCGCAGGTCCGCCGTCGGTTCGCCGATGGTGTCGACGTAGGCCGCCGTCCAGGGCACGCCCGCCGAGTTAGTCAGCGGAGTGCCGCCACCGTACAGCAGGGAGGTGATGTGGCTGTCATTGCCGTTTTCGGTCATGGAGCGATACAGCTCGGCCTCGTTTTCCACCCCTTCCGCCAGCGCGCCTTTGGCGCCTTTATTCAGCATGCCGACCAGGGTACCGATGATTTCGAGGTGGCTTAGCTCCTCGGTCGCGATATCCATCAGCATATCTTTACGGCCCGGATCGTCATCGCTCAATCCTTGCGTAAAGTACCGGCAGGCGGCAGCCAGTTCGCCCTGAGGCCCACCGAACTGTTCCAGTAAAAGGTTGGCGAGGCCTGGGTTAGGTTCGGCAACGCGAACCGTATATTGCAGCTGTTTGACGTGTCGGAACATGGCGATTCTCCCTGATTATTTTTTTGCTTCGACGCCCGATGCGTCTGAACGCAGCAGGAACTGTTCCGTGGTCTGCGGAATATGGCGAATCAGCCAGTCGGCCATTTCGCGTTCTTCCGCCAGAATCGTCTCGATGGCTGGTACCGAGGCCGTGTCGCCTGCTTTCTTCGCCGCAGCGAGCAGGGAGGTATAACAGGCTATTTCAAACTGTTCGAAAACATAGCCGCTGATCGAACCCTTCACGATCTCATCAGACGGGAACATGCCGCCGATGGACTGGCCGAGCGCCGCCATTTTGCTCATCGAATCTTTTAAAACCGAACGAGAAATATCATTACGGTCGAGGATTTCTTCCAGCAATGTAATTTGCCGTTTTGTCTCATTAATATGCTGCTCAATTCGGGCGCGAACATCAGGATAATTATCGATACGGCTGGCCATGGATTCCAGCATAGATTCGGCTTGCTTTTCCATCGCATGGGCATCGCGTAGCCAGTCATGGTAGTGTTCTACGTGATTCATCATTGTATCCTCATTAGGGGTTCGCTTATTTGGTCTCACTTTCAGCAGCCTGATCGGCACGCGCGGCACTGTAGCCAGATAAATGGCCGACAATATTGGCGTAAATGCTGATGATAATGACCCATAGCACGCTGTTCTTCCACCATATTACGGAAGGGATGGCGAGAATGAACCATATTATGGCTGCCGCTAAATGGCACCGTTTAATTGTCCTGGGACTGATGCTCATTTTATTTAACCTGTATTATTGCGTCATTTCTGCGCTTTTTGATTAATATTTCCTACGGCTAGGTCGGTGAGTTTAAGGTCGGTCTCTTTTTCTTCTTCCAGCGTTTCGGCAAGAAGCTTAACGGCTTTTTTATAGCCCAGTTGTTCAGCTAGTGTTGCAAGGGTACCGTAGCTGGCAATTTCGTAATGTTCGACTTTTTGCGCGGCGGCAATAAGTGCGGCATCACGTACTTCATTTTTTTCCGTGCTTTCGATGACTTCGTTGGCTTCTTCAATTAAGCCTTCCATTGCCACGCACTTCATGCGCTTAAGCTTGATACCGTCTTCCTGCTCGACGATCTGGTCGATACGTTCGATCTGACCCTGCGTCTCCTCAAGGTGTGCGGTAAAAGCGGCGCTCAGCTTCTCGCTGGAGGCGGCGCGGGCAAGTTTGCTTAACGCACGGGTAAGCTGCTTTTCTGCGCTGTAGGTATCCGACAGAAGATGAATAAAGACATCATCGACGCTTTTCATATTCATAATAATTACGCTCCGGTAAAATAAAGAAAGGGTACTGCGAGCTTTTCAGCCCGCAGCATGCTCTCTGGTTTTATTAAAAGAGTTTTAAAATAAGATCAGGAGTTATCAGATTTACGGCCTCCGCCGTGACTGTTCTGTCCTCCTTTCTTACCCGCTTCAGAAGCGCGTTGCGGATCGTTTTTAAAGTTCCCACCGCTATGCTGGCCACCTTTACGTCCAGCTTCTGATGCTTTTTCACGGTCTTCAGCGAAATTACCGGAACCACCACGATGCTCTGCCATATTAAACCTCATAGTCATATATTGGTTATGTCAGTACGATACGAAAATATTCCGTATCACTCGTCGTTCGAGTAATAACTCTAGTCGCTGTGCGTCATCCGTCAAATGCGTTTTGCTATTTGCGGTTGCGTTATTTTTAAATATTTGTAAATTTGCGCTTCGCTTAAAAAGGAAATATGGATAGACAGGAAGGACTTGTAAACAACCATTCAGATTAATCCTAACTTCGAGCTAAAAATTTGAAAGGTGAGGATAAAAATAATGGCGTACTCGTATTGGTTAATTTGCATTCAGAAGAGAGCCCAAAAATACTCCTTTATAGATAGAAAGCGGAACCCTAAATAATTATAAGGAAAATCCTGGATAAAAGCGTTCAGGCTGAAAGGGCGGTTCCGTTCGGCGCTGTTCAGGGGCCTGATAGCACACGGTTTGACCACTGTCGTCTTAAGATCACAATTCAGAAATTCTTCCCCCCGGAAGGAACGGGTTTCTCTACACTCCAGGTAATATTCACTGGAGGCATGACATCATGGCGAACACCATCACGGCTGATGACATTCGGGAACACTTTTCGCAGGCTATGTCGGCGATGTACCAGCAGGAAGTTCCGCAGTACGGCACCTTGCTTGAACTGGTTGCGGACGTAAACCTGGCGGTTCTGGAAAATAATCCACTATTACATGAACAACTGGCTAACGCCGATGAGCTTGCACGCCTGAACGTGGAGCGTCACGGGGCGATCCGCGTCGGCACGGCACAGGAACTTTCAACCCTGCGCCGCATGTTTGCCATTATGGGTATGTACCCGGTCAGCTATTACGATCTCTCTCAGGCGGGGGTGCCCGTCCACTCAACGGCGTTTCGTCCGATAGAGGATGCGGCGCTGTGCCGGAATCCGTTTCGTATCTTTACCTCGCTGCTGCGTCTTGAGCTGATTGAAAACGTCGCGCTGCGCGAGCGGGCCGCGGAGATCCTGTCTCACCGCAACATCTTCACCCCGCGCTGCCTGGAACTGATCGACCTCCACGAGTCGGAAGGGCAGTTTACTGACGCACAGGCGCACGAATTTGTGCAGGAAGCGTTAGAAACCTTCCGCTGGCACCGCCATGCGACGGTCGATCAGGAAACCTATCTGGCGCTGCACAACGAGCACCGTCTGATTGCCGACGTGGTCTGCTTCCCGGGCTGTCATATTAACCACCTCACGCCGCGCACGCTGGACATTGACCGGGTGCAGGAGCTGATGCCGAAGTACGGTATCGAGCCAAAAATTCTGATCGAAGGGCCGCCGCGTCGCGAGGTGCCCGTCTTATTGCGTCAAACCAGCTTCAAGGCGCTGGAAGAGCCGGTGCTGTTTGCCGGTGAACATAAAGGCACCCACACCGCGCGCTTCGGTGAGATTGAACAGCGCGGCGTGGCGCTGACCCCGAAAGGCCGTGAACTGTACGATAGCCTTCTCGCCCAGGCCGGTACCGGTAAAGATAACCTGACCCATCAGCTGCATCTGCGGGAGATCTTTAATGCCTTCCCGGACAGCGAAATGCTCATGCGCCGTCAGGAGCTGGCTTATTTCCGCTACCGCCTGACGCCAGCCGGGGAAGCGCATCGGCATGCGTTTCGTCCGGGCGACGATCCGCAGCCGCTGATCGAGCGCGGATGGGTGGTTGCCCAGCCGATCACCTACGAAGATTTCCTCCCGGTCAGCGCTGCGGGGATTTTCCAGTCCAATCTAGGGAACGAAACCCAGGCCCGCAGCCACGGTAACGCCAGCCGCGATGCGTTTGAAGACGCGCTGGGATGCCCGGTGTATGACGAGTTTACGCTCTATCAGGAGGCTGAAACGCGCAGCAAACAGCGTTGCGGTTTGCTCTGAAATCGTTACTCTGCAGGGGTGTGATGGAAACAATAAGGTCGTTATGCAAAATCCTTCCGCCCCTGTGGTTGAAACGCGCCAGGGCGCACTGTCTGGTTTAACCGATGAAAACGTCCACTTCTGGTGCGGTATTCCCTACGCCGCGCCGCCCGTGGGGGAGTGGCGCTGGCGCTCGCCCCGGCCGCCTGAACGCTGGGATGGGCTGCGCGAGGCCACGGCATTTTCGCCCTCAAGCTGGCAAAGCAGCGAGTATTGTCAGGAGCTAGGCGGCGGCGATCCGGGCCAGTTTTCCGAAGATTGCCTCTACCTTAACGTCTGGTCTCCCGCAGAGCGGGCCGAGCCGCTTCCGGTTATGGTCTGGCTGCACGGAGGCGGGTTTACGATTGGTGCCGGAGGCCTGCCGCCGTATAACGGCAAAGCGCTTGCCACGCGCGGCGTGGTTGTGGTCACGATCAACTACCGTCTCGGCCATCTCGGCTTTTTCGCCCATCCCGCGCTGGAAGGCGAGGAAGGGCGCGTGGTGCATAATTTTGCCCTGCTGGATCAGATCGCCGCGCTCGAATGGGTGCGGGATAACATCGCCGGGTTTGGCGGCGATCCCGCCAATGTGACCCTGTTTGGCGAATCCGCTGGCGCGCGGAGCGTGCTCTCGCTGCTGGCCTCTCCGCTGGCAGCAGGATTGTTCCACAAGGCGATTGTGCAAAGCGGATACACCTTACCGGACACGCCGCGCGAGCAGGCGCTGCAAAAAGGGGAAGCGCTGGCCGCCCATTTCGGGCTGGAAAATGCGACCGCCGGGCAGCTGCGCGCCATTCCGCCCGAGGCGTTCTGGCCGCTCACCGCGCCGCTGAACGTCGCTCCGGCGCCTATCGCAGGAGACTGTGTTCTGCCGGAAGCCATGCTTGACGTCTTTTTCGCCGCGCGTCAGCATCCGGTGCCGGTGATGATTGGCTCCAACAGCGATGAAGCCAGCGTGATGGCGGTGTTTGGCATCGATCTCGCCGGACAAATCCAGAAGCTTCGCAGGGAGCGCCGCTTCGGGCTGGGGCTGATTAAGCTGCTCTACCCGGGCGTGAAGGGCGATGAAGAGCTGGGCAGGCAGGTGTGTCGCGACATGGCGTTTACCACGATGGGCTACGTGGTGATGCAGGCCCAGCAGCGCGTCGGCGGATTGTGCTGGCGTTACTGGTTTGACTATGTCGCAGAGGCGGAACATGCCACGTACATCAACGGTGCCTGGCACGGCAACGAAGTTCCCTACGTCTTCGATACGCTCGGTCAGGTGGAGCCTTCACGACAGTACGTCAATGAGCGAGATCTGCAGTTTGCTGCCCAGGTGGCGGATTACTGGGTGAGCTTTGCGCGTGACGCGGGTCGTCGCGACATCCTGCCCGGGCCGACGCACTGGTCCGCGTGCCGTAAAGGGCGGGACGTTCTGTTACGCATTGGCGTGAATAAACATGCAGCTTTCAGGCTTGAAAACCGCTTTATGCGCGCCCGCATGAGCCTCTTCAAACGGGTGATGAAGCACCACGTCAGCCTCGATTAAGCAAACAGGCGCGAAACGCCGCCAGTCCATTTTCCTCGCCTGGCGTTTCGCGCAGCACCAGCCGGTAGCTTGCGCCGGTTTTTATGCTTGTCTCATAGGGCCGTACCAGCCTTCCCGCGTGAATATCTTCTGCCACCAGCGTTTCGTCGGCGATGGCGACGCCGAGCCCCTGAATGGCGGCCGTAATGGCGAGATCCATCGTATCGAAGTGTTGATTTTTATGCATGGCAAAGCCCGGACCTTCCTGTTTCGTCAGCCACAGCGACCAGTCTGTCTTGTCCCTTGTCGGGTGCAGAAACGTCAGCGAACCCAGCGCAGCACCCGCCCGCACCGGGCTGAACACCGGCGTGAGCGCCTCTTCGAACAGCAGATCGCCTGCGCTCATGTGCGTGCCGAACACGATGGCCGCGTCGTAAGATTCGGTTTTGAAATTGACGTTGTGATCGGTGGTGGTGGTCAGCGCGATCTGCAGATCCGGATGCTCGCGCTCCACCTCCAGCAGGCGCGGCACCAGCCAGCGCATGGCGCAGGTGGGGGCCTTTAGCCGGATCACCGTGTGCTGGCTGCGGGCCTGGTCGGCCACGGACAGCAGCTGCTCGAAAGCGGACTGCAGCTCCGGAAGCAGGGCGCTGCCCTGCGGTGAGAGGCGCAGCCCGCGCGCGTGGCGTTCAAAAAGCGGAAAGCCAAACCACGCCTCAAGGGAGGCAATCTTGCGGCTCACGGCCCCCTGCGTCAGACACAGTTCCGCCGCGGCATGGGTAAGATTGAGATGACGCGCGGTGACTAAAAATGCGTCGATGGCATTAAGGGGGAGCGAACGGCGTGACATAGAAAACACCTCAGCTATGCATTTTTCTCATGGCTATTATGACAACAATTCGATTGTCCCGACAGCACAGATGTTGTTTGAATAGTTATGCAATGTCCATGAGAAGGGAAAGAGGATGACTTTACGAACGCCAGTGCAAACGCGCTCCAAACTGCCGGATGTGGGAACCACCATTTTTACCGTTATCGGCCAGCTCTCGGCGCAGCATAACGCGATTAACCTTTCTCAGGGCGCACCGAATTTTTCCTGCGACCCGAAGCTGATTGCGGGCGTCACCCGCGCAATGGAGGCGGGGCATAACCAGTACGCGTCGATGACCGGTCTGCAGCCGCTCAGAGAACGTATTGCCGATAAAATTGCCACGCTCTACGGCACGCAGTACGACCCTGCCAGCGAGGTGCTGGTGACCGCCAGCGCCAGCGAAGGGCTCTATTCGGCGATTAGCGGGCTGGTGCATCCGGGCGATGAGGTGATCTACTTTGAGCCGTCCTTTGACAGCTACGCGCCGATTGTCCGTCTGCAGGGGGCAACCCCGATTGCCATCAAGCTCACCGTGCCGGATTTTGCCGTCAACTGGGATGAGGTTCGCGCTGCGATCACCCCGCGCACGCGCATGATCATCATCAACACGCCGCACAACCCGAGCGGTCAGGTCTTCTCCGCCAGTGACCTGCAGCAGCTGGCGGCGCTGACGCGCAATACCGACATCATTATTTTGTCTGACGAAGTGTACGAACACGTCGTTTTTGACGGCGAGCCGCATCACGGGATGGCCACGCACCCGCAGCTGGCGGAGCGCAGCGTGATTATTTCCTCTTTCGGAAAAACCTATCACGTCACCGGGTGGCGCGTGGGTTACTGTGTTGCACCGGCGGTACTGATGGACGAGATTTGTAAAGTGCATCAATTTTTAATGTTTTCTGCCGATACGCCAATGCAGCACGCGTTTGCTGAGCATATGGTCGACCCGCAAACCTGGCTGTCGCTGTCGGCGTTTTACCAGCGCAAGCGCGATCTCCTGCACAGCCTGCTGGCCGATTCGCCGTTTACGCTGCTGCCGAGCGCCGGATCGTTCTTCATGCTGGCGGACTACAGCCAGTTCAGCGACGAGCGCGACAGCGAGCTGGTGAAACGGCTGATCGTTGAGTACGGCGTTGCCACCATTCCGCTGTCGGCGTTTTATGCGGACGGCACGGATAATAAATTGATTCGTCTCTCTTTTGCGAAAGATGAGGCGACGTTACGGGCAGGTGCCCAGGCCCTGTGTCGGGTTAAACCACGCTGAGGAGTATGAGATGAAATTACGCGCGTTAGTTGTCGGCATGGGATTGCTGTGTACTTTTTCTTCCTTCGCGGCCACCGAGCTGCGTTACGGTCTGGAAGCGGAATATCCGCCGTTTGAGAGCCGCAATGCGGCGGGCGAACTGGAAGGGTTTGACGTTGAGCTGGGGAATGCCATCTGCAAAGCGGCAGCGCTGAAGTGCAGCTGGGTTGAAACCTCCTTTGATGCGCTGATCCCGGGCCTGGTGGCGAAGAAATTTGACGCCATCAACTCGGCGATGAACATCACCGAGCAGCGCCGCAAGAGCATTGATTTTACCCAACCGATCTACCGTATTCCGTCGCAGCTGGTCGGCAAGGCAGGTACGGCGGTTGAGGCAACCCCAGAAGGGCTGAAGGGGAAAACCATCGGCGTGCTGCAGGGATCCATCCAGGAAACCTATGCCAAAGAGCACTGGGAAAAGCAGGGTGTCACCGTGGTGTCTTATAAAGATCAGAATATGGCCTGGGGCGATCTGCTGAATGGCCGTATCGACGCCTCGCTGGTCATGTCCGCGGCCGGGCAGGCAGGTTTCCTCAGCAAGCCGCAGGGGAAAGGGTTTGGCTTCATCGGCAAACCGGTGTCTGACGACACTATCCTCGGCAGTGGGATCGGTTTTGGGTTGCGTAAGGGCGACGAGGCCACCAAAAAGCAGCTTGATGCCGCGATCGATAAAGTACGTGCCGACGGCACGATCGCTAAACTCGCTGATAAGTACTTCCCGGGTATCGATGTCAGCGTAAAATAACCGCCTCATTAGCCCCGGCGAACGATGTCGCGCCGGGGCATTTTTAATACACTTCATCCTTCAAGCTGCCTCTGCGTTGGCTACGTCTGTTCACCCCAGTCACTTACTTAAGTAAGCTCCTGGGGATTCTCAGACTTGCCGCCTTGATCCAGCATGAATGATTTTGTGTATTTACTGTTTTTTACACCACTTTCGGGCCGTTCTGGTCGACAGAAAATATTTCTCACTTTGTTCATATAATCACCGGCCAACAATTGGATTCTTAACCATTTTTGTTTAGGCTGTGCGTTCTTTCTTGCCGTCATTTCGCCGAGCGCGAAACACATTCACACGACCATAAGGACGTTTTTCCAGGCATGAATCGCAGACGTTTTCTAAAAGGCTCGCTGGCAGTGGCAGCCCTGAGCGGCACATCTGGCCTTGCTTCCCTGTTTTCCAAAGCGGCATACGCTGCCGACTCTGACATTGCTGACGGCCAGAGCCGTCGTTTTGACTTCTCCGTACTGCAATCCATGGCGCATGACCTGGCGAAAACCCCGTGGGGTGGCGCGCCGCGTCCGCTGCCGGACACGCTGGCAACCATGACGCCGCAGGCGTATAACGCCATCCGCTACGATGAAAAACAGTCACTGTGGAACAACATTGAAGGGCGTCAGCTGGACGTGCAGTTCTTCCATATGGGGATGGGGTTCCGTCGCCGCGTGCGGATGTTCTCGCTGGACCAGTCGACCTCTATGGCGCGCGAGATCCACTTCCGTCCGGAGCTGTTCAGCTACGGTGAAACGGGTGTGGATACCAAACAGCTGGAAGGGCAAAGCGATCTCGGCTTTGCGGGATTCCGCGCCTTTAAGGCGCCTGAGCTGGCGCGTCGCGATATTGTCTCTTTCCTGGGCGCGAGCTATTTCCGCGCGGTAGATGACACCTACCAGTACGGCCTTTCCGCGCGCGGTCTGGCGGTAGACACCTTTACCGACACGCCGGAAGAGTTCCCGGACTTTACCGCCTTCTGGTTTGAAACCGTCAAGCCCGGCGACACGACTTTTACCGTCTACACGCTGCTGGACAGCCCGAGCATCACCGGCGCCTATAAATTCGTGATCCACTGCGAGAAGAGCCAGGTGATTATGGAGGTGGAAAACCATCTCTATGCGCGGAAGGACATCAAGCAGCTCGGCATCGCGCCGATGACCAGCATGTTCAGCTGCGGCAATAACGAACGCCGCATGTGTGACACCATTCACCCGCAAATTCATGACTCCGACCGCCTGGCAATGTGGCGCGGCAACGGGGAGTGGATCTGTCGTCCGCTGAACAACCCGCAGAAGCTGCAGTTTAACGCCTATATGGACAAAAACCCGAAAGGGTTCGGCCTGCTGCAGCTCGACCGCGATTTCTCGCACTATCAGGACGTGATGGGCTGGTATAACAAACGCCCGAGCCTGTGGGTTGAACCGCGTAACGACTGGGGTAAAGGCGCGGTTGGCCTGATGGAGATCCCGACCACCGGCGAAACGCTGGATAACGTGGTCTGCTTCTGGCAGCCGGAAAAAGCGGTGAAGGCGGGCGACGAGCTGGACTTTAAATATCGTCTGTACTGGAGCGCAATGCCGCCGGTGCGTTCTCCGCTGGCCAACGTCTTCGCCACCCGTACCGGCATGGGCGGCTTCCCGGAAGGCTGGGCACCGGGCGAAAATTACCCGAAAGTGTGGGCCCGTCGCTTTGCTATCGACTTCGTCGGTGGCGACCTCAAGGCCGCTGCGCCAAAAGGCATCGAGCCGGTGATTACGCTCTCCAGCGGTGAAGCGAAGCAGGTTGAGATCCTCTACGTTGAGCCGTTTGACGGCTATCGCATCCTGTTTGACTGGTACCCAACCTCGGATTCGACGGAGCCGGTGGATATGCGCCTGTTCCTGCGCTGCCAGGGCGATGCCATCAGTGAAACCTGGCTGTACCAGTATTTCCCGCCAGCGCCGGATAAACGTAACTACGTTGACGACCGGATAATGCGTTAACGATCGATTCCCTCTCCCTTTGGGAGAGGGTTAGGGTGAGGGGCAATGACCGCAGCAAAATCCGAAATTATCCCGGTATCTGACGCTCTCGAGCTTCGCGCCGTCGAAGAGCGCTACGCCGCCGATCTGCATAATCTCGTCGTCAAAAACAAAACCTTTCTGCAAACCGCCTTTGACTGGGCGCAGCACGTGGGCAGCGAGGACGATACCCGCCGCAACGTGCAAAGTAACCAGATGCTGCACCAGCGCGGCTACGCCAAAATGTTTCTGATCTTCAAGTATGATGCGCTGGTTGGCGTGCTGTCGTTCAACACGATTGAACCGACCAACAAAACCGGCTATATCGGCTACTGGCTGGATGAAGGCCATCAGGGGCAGGGCATTCTCTCCCGGTCACTGCAGGCGTTTATGCGCTACTACGTCGAACGTGGGGAGATCCGCCGTTTTGTGATCAAGTGTCGGGTGGCGAATCAGCACAGCAACAGCGTTGCCGTACGCAACGGTTTTACGCTGGAAGGGTGCCTGCGGGAAGCGGAATACCTGAACGGTCGCTTTGACGATGTGAATATCTACGGGAAGATCTACGCCCTATAACGCTCCCAGCAGCGGGGTGCGGGTGATGCGCTGGTCGCCGTTAATCACCTTTTCGCCGCGCAGGTGAATGCTCTCCCCGGCAAAGGCTTCAATGACCGCATCATCTGTGATTTCAACCCGGTGCTCAATGAGCACATCTCCGCTGATCCGCGCGCGTCCCTGGATCACTACCTTATCGTCCAGCATGATCGGCCCGCCGCGCAGCCATGCCTGACCGCCAATCAGAACGTGGTGCTTGATGACGCAGTTTCCCTCCACCACGGCATTCTCCGCAATCTGAGAGCTGTAGCGCACCGTCGGAATAGCATCCTCGTCATAACCGGCAATCACGCGGGCATTGCCATAGACCTTTGCGCAGTCGCAGACCCAGACGTTATTTAAGTCGTTACCTTCGAGGATGGCGTTGTCGAATACTTCGGCGCGGTGCTCAACAAACGCAAAATTAACCATCGCCTCGCCGTAGATTTGCGCCTGATGCACAATGCGCGACTGGCTGACGGTCGCCTTATCGTAGATTTGCAGGATCTGGTCATGGTCCGGCGTCAGCCCTTTGGCGGCGATGATAACGCTGTTGTGCAGAATGCGGGCGTCGCCGTAGAGATGGCATTCGCCCCGCACGCAAGAGTGCTGAATGGTGACGTTGTCACTTATGCGCGCCCCGTGGCTGACCTCCGCGCCGTCCAGCCAGCAGCTGCCGCCGATATGCGCATCGTGGCTAACGATGCACGGTAGGGTAAGTCGCGCGTTGCCGGACACGACGGCACCGGCGAACACCACGCTGTTTTCGTCGTAGATCCAACAGTCCCCGTCCTGCGCGAGGGCGCGCTCATCGTCAACCCAGCCGCCTTTCGTGCCGGCCGTCACGTCGTTAAAATCCACTGTCGCGATAATCTGCCGCAGCGTGACGGAGCGGGTAGTGTCACCGTTTTTCCATTGCCAGAGGCGGGTTTCGTCGCTAAGGCGATATTTGTTCATCTTTAGGTCTCTGATAAGCGTCTTAACTAAACGTAGCAAATTTTTCGGTTTTCGAACGGCTGGCAACCAGACGGTAAACGCCTTAAAATGGCATTCAGGATGCACTTTAAACTTATGCAGGCTCAGGAAAAAATAATGACCGTTGATGAGAATTACTTCACAGAGAAATATGGCTTAACCCGCACCCATTCAGAGGTGCTGTTCAGTGCGGCAAAGATTAAACCGGGTAAAACGCTGGATCTGGGCTGCGGCAACGGCCGCAACAGCCTTTATCTGGCGGCCAACGGTTACGAGGTGACCGCGTGGGATAAGAACCCGATGAGCATCGAGAATATCGAGCGCATCAAGGCGGAAGAAGGGATCGATAACCTCCACACGGCGATTAAAGATCTCAACAACCTGAGTTTTGACGGCGAGTACGATTTCATTCTCTCCACCGTGGTGCTGATGTTCCTGGAGTCAAAAACCATCCCGGGACTTATCGCCAACATGCAGCGCTGCACCAAACCCGGCGGCTACAACCTGATTGTTGCCGCGATGGACACGGCGGATTACCCGTGCACCGTCGGCTTCCCGTTTGCGTTCAAAAGCGGTGAGCTGAGCAACTACTACGAAGGCTGGAAGTTGCTCAAATACAACGAAGACGTTGGCGAACTGCACCGCACCGACGAAAACGGCAACCGCATCAAGCTGCGCTTTGCCACGATGCTGGCGCGCAAGCCCGCTTAGCGGGCAGCAAGCAGGCAGATCTGCAGGGCGGTGTTGTAAGACGCCTCGAACGACGACAGCGGCAGGAATTCAAACTTCGAGTGGAAGTTATGCGCGCCGGTGAAGAAGTTCGGCGTGAGCAGCCCTTTTGCCGAGAGCGCCGCGCCGTCGGTACCGCCGCGCATGGGCGTTGGCTTTGGCGTGATGCCGAGCGATTCCATCGCCTCGAACATCAGATCGATGGCGCGTCTGTCCTCACCAATCGCATTGCTGATATTGCTGTAGGTATCTTCAATGCGATAGTCCACCCTGGCCGTAGGATACTGGGCGGCAATCAGCGCGGCTACGTCGGCAATCTGCTGCTTGCGGGCGGCAAAGTTGTCCTTGTCAAAGTCGCGGATATTGGCCTTAAGAATGGCCTCGTTCTGGCCGGCCTGAATGCCGTTAAACCAGATATAGCCCTCACGCCCCTCGGTGCACTCCGGCGTTTGCTGGCGGTCAAAATGGTTGATGTAGTCAGTCGCCATCAGCAGGGGATTCACCAGCACGCCTTTGGCGGACATCGGGTGCGCCGTTACGCCGGTAAAGCGGATCTCAGCGGCTGCCGCATTAAAGTTCTCGTAGACAATTTCCCCCAGCTCGCAGCAGTCGATGGTCCAGGCGAAGTCGACGTCAAAGCGCTTAAGGTCCAGCGCTTTTGCACCGTTCAGGCCGATCTCTTCGTCAGGCACAAACGCCACGACGATATCCCCGTGCTGATGTTCCGCCGTCAGGTTTTCCAGCACCGTCATGACCACCGTGACCGCCGATTTATTATCCGCGCCCAATACGCTGGTTCCGTCGCTGAAAATAATCTCCTCATTCGGATACGCCAGAATTTCAGGGTGCTCGTTAACCCGCAGCCAGATGTCTTTCTCTTTATTCAGGCAGAGATCTTCACCGGTAAACGTTAATATTTGTGGATGAATATCCGGTGATAATCCTACGTCCACGGTATCAATATGGGTAATAAAGCCGATGCGCGGCGCGCCGGGCACGTTGCCTTTTTTGACCGCCGTTACCGTGGCGAATTCATCAATCACAATATCGTCTAACCCCAGCTGTGCCAGCTCCTGCGCCAGCTCCCGCGCCATGTCGTGCTGGCCCGGCGTTGAGGGCAGGGTTTTGACCTTGGGGTCGCTCTGGCTGGTGATCGCGAGATAGCGGAAAAAACGGTGCGTTAATTGTCTGGAAAGCGGCGAGCCCATAGTGATTTATTCCTTATTTATTTTTCAGGTGTTTGCCACATCACTTTAATGTTATTTATGAAATGGCAAAAGAATTAATTAGCCGTCGAATTAAAAAGACAGGAATAAATGATGAAAAGCAAACTCACAACTATAACGCTGGCGCTTGCTGTACTCACGGTCAGTTCCACCGTCGCCGCGAAAACGCTGGTGTATTGCTCCGAAGGATCGCCGGAAAACTTTAATCCTCAGCTATACACCTCGGGAACCAGCGTGGACGCCAGCGCCGTGCCGGTCTATAACCGGCTAGTTGATTTCAAACCCGGCACCACGGAGCTGGTGCCAAGCCTGGCGGAGCGCTGGGAGGTGAGCGACGACGGCAAGGTTTACACCTTCCATCTGCGTAAGGGCGTCAAATTCCAGAGCAATAAATCCTTCACGCCGACCCGCGACTTTAACGCCGACGACGTGATTTTCTCGTTTATGCGCCAGAAAGACGTGAATCATCCTTATCACAACGTCTCTAACGGCAGCTATTCCAACTTCGAAAGTCTGGAGTTTGGCAGCCTGATTACCGGCATTGATAAAGTTGATGACCACACCGTGCGCTTTACCCTGGCGCACCCGGAAGCGCCGTTTGTCGCCGATCTGGCATGGTATTTTGCCTCTATCCTGTCCGCGGAATATGCCGACGCGATGCTCAAAGCGGGCACGCCGGAGAAGGTGGATATGGAGCCTATAGGCACCGGGCCGTTTAAGCTGGCGCAGTATCAGAAGGATTCGCGGATCCTGTTTACGGCGTTCGACGACTACTGGCAGGGGAAATCGAAGCTGGATCGGCTGGTGTTTAGCATCACCCCGGATGCCTCCGTGCGGTTTGCCAAAATTGAGAAGAACGAGTGTCAGGTGATGCCGTTCCCGAACCCGGCGGACCTGCCGCGCATGAAGGCGAACAAAGACATCAACCTGATGAGCAAAGCCGGACTGAATACCGGCTTTCTGGCGTTCAATACCCAAAAGCCGCCGCTGGATAACGTAAAAGTCCGTCAGGCGCTGGCGATGGCCATCAATAAGCCGGCCATTATTGATGCGGTTTTCCACGGCACCGGCACTGCGGCAAAGAACCTGCTGCCGCCGGGCGTCTGGAGCGCAGACAGCGAGCTTAAGGATTACGATTACGATCCTCAAAAGGCGAAAGCGCTGCTGAAAGAGGCCGGTTTTGCCAACGGCGTGAGCGTCGACCTGTGGGCGATGCCGGTGCAGCGTCCGTACAATCCGAATGCGAAACGCATGGCGGAGATGATTCAGGCCGACTGGGCGAAAATCGGCGTACAGACCAAAATCGTCACCTATGAGTGGGGCGAATATCTGAAACGCGTGAAGGGCGGAGAGCATCAGGCCGCGCTGATGGGCTGGACGACCGCAACGGGCGATCCCGACAATTTTTTTGGTCCGCTATTTACCTGTACCTCGGCAAACGGTGGCTCAAATTCGGCGAAATGGTGCTATAAGCCCTTCGATAACATTATTGCGGAAGCAAAATCAACCACCGATCGCGATAAACGCGTGGCGCTGTATAAAGAGGCTCAGCAAATGATGCATGATCAAATGCCGGCGGTGATGATTGCGCATTCAACCATTTTCGAACCGGTGCGCAAGGAGGTGACGGGCTATGAAATTGACCCGTTTGGCAAACATCTGTTCTGGCAACTGGATATAAATCAGTAATTTTTCACTGCCCGGCACGCTTCCGGGCAGTCTTTTCGCAATTTGTGCTCTCCGCATCATTTTTTGTCACAACAAACCCGTCGGTCTTTTGCTATAACTTCAAATGCATACTTGCAGATAACATGGAAAACTATCATGCGTACTCAAACTTTTTTTAAAGTTGCAGTGCTTACTGGTCTGTTGGCGTTGGCGGGCTGTTCTTCAAAAGTCGCGGCTCCCGAACAATATTCTGGCTTTTTGAAAGACTATTCAGGCTTGCAGCAGACGACGTCTGCGACGGGTAAACCAACGCTGCGTTGGGTTGATCCTTCTTATAACGAAGCTAATTACGACAGTATTCTCTGGACGCCGATTACTTATTATCCTGCGCCTAAACCGACCACTCAAATTGGTCAAAAAACGCTTGATGAGCTGCTGAATTACACCAATAACAAAATGAAAAGCGCTATTGGTACCCGTAAGCCAGTCGTGACCACGCCGGGTAAACACAGCCTGATTTTCCGCGGTGCAATTACCGGGGTGAGTTCGCAGAAAGAAGGTCTGCAGTTCTATGAAGTGGTGCCGGTCGCGCTGGTTGTAGCAGGTACGCAGATGGCAACCGGGCATCGCACCATGGATACGCATCTCTTCTTTGAAGGCGAACTGATCGATGCGGCCACCAACAAACCGGTCATGAAGGTGGTGCGTAAAGGCGAAGGTAAAGATCTGAACAACGAAAGTACGCCGATGACCTTTGCGACGCTGAAGCAGGTTGTTGATGACATGGCGACGGACGCCACCATGTTTGATGTGAAAAAGACCGCGAAATAAAATAAAACGGCCTGCTTAATGCAGGCCTTTTTATTTACGCCATTCGTAAGCGTCTGAACCAGGTTTCTGGTTTGGTAAACATCACCATATTTCCCCCCAGAATCAGCAATAACCCCACGATACCGTTGATATGCCAGACGTAGCCTTCATACACCGTTGAGATCGTCAGCGCCACCAGCGGGAAGAGCAGCGTACTGTAGGCCGCTTTGCCCGGACCGATACGTCCCACCAGCGTGAAGTAGGCGCCAAAGGCAATCACCGAACCAAACACGGCCAGATAGAGCAGCGCGCCAATGTAGCTGATGGTCCACTCTGGCGCGAAGCTGTCGCCTCTGAACAGGGCAATGCAGCCCATTACCAGGGTGCCGTAGAGCATCGCCCAGGCGTTGGTGGTCATGGTTTCAAGGCCTTTGCGTTGGTGACGCATGCTGATCATATTGCCCAGCGAGAAGCCGTAGGTGCCGAGCGCGGAGAGACCAATCCCGGTCAGGAGCGACGCGCTCCAGCCGCTGGCCAGCAGATCGTCCCAGAAGAGGGTGACGATCCCAGTCAGGCCCAGTGCCGCCGCCGTCCAGAAACGCGCGGGCGGGCGCTGCCCGAAGAAGATAAAGCTGTTAATGGCGTTATAGAGTACGGCCATGGAGAAGATCACCGATTCCAGCCCGGTGTTGATGTGCGAGGCTGCGGCGTAAAAACACCAGAAGTTAAAGCAGAAAACGCAGCATCCCTGGAGCATACAAAAGAGGTGATCCCGCAGCGCCAGCTTGCGCAGGCGGCGCAGGGCGATTAACACCACCATCATCGTGAGGCTGGCGACGGCGAAACGCCAGAAAATAGAGACGGGCGCCGCTACGGGACCTTGCTGCAGGAAAATCGCAATCCAGGTGGTTCCCCAGATGACCACCACCAGTCCGTATAATAATGCGTTCATATTTTTCTCTTCTCAAACCACGGAAGCCCGCAGTATGCCGCTGAGATCGGTCAGGGGCTTTCACCGGCTTGCGGTCGACTTGCAAAATCTTGCGCTTTTTTCTTTCCCGGGGGCTGGCAACGGGAGACAACTCTTCTTAGACTGATATTCCAGTCAATCACGCGCTTACGGTCATGTCTCACGCTTACGATACCTTTGAAACGCTTTGCCAACAGAATGCGGTCCTGCGGGAAACCGTCTCGCTGAATTCGGGCATTCAGCTGGCAGCGTGGTACAACAAGCACGATACGATAACGGTAAAAAGTAACCACCATACCCTGAGCCTGTACGTGGCGGACGGCTACGAAAGCTACCAAAAAACGCCGGGCGGCTGGAAGAACGGCGGGGGGCCGGACCGTTTCTGCTTGATGCCAAAAGAGAGCGAATCGACGTGGGATATCCGTGATGACCTGTCGTTTGTGCACCTCTACTGCACCGATGAACACCTGCGCGACGTGGGGGAAAAGATCTGGGACAAGCGCCCGCTTTCGCTGACGCTGGACGAGCGCATTTTTGGTAGCGATCCGAAGATCACCGCGCTGTATCGCCAGTTTTTGCTCGGCTGCGACTGGCAGCAGCACGCCAACCAGCTCACCCTGAGCACGGCCTCTACGCTGCTCCTGACCCACCTGCTGCAAAACTACTCTAACGTTCAGTGGAAGCTGCCGGTCGTCACCGGCGGGCTATCGCCATTCGTACTGCGTAACGTGCTGGCCTTTATCGAAGAGAACCTGGGCCAGCCTCTGACGCTGGCTGAACTGGCGGCGCAGGCCGCCCTCAGCGAATACCATTTTGCCCGCATGTTCCGCCAGTCGACGGGGCTGGCGCCGCATCAGTATGTGATGCAGAGACGAATGGAAAAAGCGAAGGCCCTTGTGCAGAACACGGCGACGCCGCTAACGGACATCGCCCTTGCCTGTGGGTTTAACTCCGCCAGCCACTTCAGCAACCGCTTTCGCAGCGCGACGGGCATGACGCCTTCGCAGCTACGCGCGGCGAGCGCGTGAAAGCAGGGCATAGCACACGCCGCCCAGCACCAGCCCCCAGAATGCCGAACCGATGCCGAGGATCGTGACGCCGCTCGCGGTCATCAGGAACGTGACGATGGCCGCGTCGAGCTCCGCCTCGTGGCTCAGTGCCTGATATAAACTCCCGCTAATGGTGCCCAGCAGTGCCAGACCGGCGAGCGTCTGGATCCAGCTGAGCGGCAGAGCGGCCATCAGCCCGGTAATCGAGCCGCCGAAAATCCCCGCCAGCAGATAAAATCCTCCGGCTGCGATGGCCGCCAGCCAGCGTTTACCGGCATCCGGATGCGCATCCGGGCTTTGACAAATGGCGGCAGTAATGGCCGCGATACAGATAGAAAAGACGCCAAAAGGGGATAACAGCAGCGCCAGCGCTCCCGTAAAGATGATAAGCGGCGAGACCGCCAGCGGATAACCGGAGGCTTTCATCGTGGCGAACCCCGGCGCGTTTTGTGAGGCCATAGTCACCAGGAAGAAGGGCACGCCAATACTCACCAGGCTGGTGAAGGTGAACGTAGGCGCAATAAATTCAGGCATTACCAGAGATAGGGTAACCTTGTCAGTGACAACGTCACCGCCCGCCCATGCCACGATACCGCCGACCAGCAGCGTGACCACGATGGCGTAGCGCGGTGCCAGCGCTTTTGCTATCAGCCACGCCGCAATCATGCTGCCGCACAGCAGAAAGTGCCCCTCAAGGTGCGCAAACGCGTGCAGGCCAAACTGCAGCAACACGCCTGCCAGCATGGCGGCAGCAAGCGAATGGGGGATCAGCCTCATCAGACGGGCGAAGAGCCCGGTGATGCCGCAAAGTAAAATGAGCACGTTAGCAAAGATGAACACGCCGATCGTTTCCGGCAGCGTCACGCCGTGCAGGCTGGTGGCGAGCAGCGCCGCGCCGGGCGTTGACCAGGCGGTCAGCACCGGCGCTTTGTACCACCAGGAAAGCGCCAGCGTGCTGACCCCCATCCCAATCCCCAGCGCGGTCATCCAGCCTGCGATCTGCTGTGCGCTGGCACCAGCCGCCGCGGCGGCCTGCCAGATGATGGCGGCCGAGCTGGCGTAACCGACCAGCACGGCGACAAAACCAGCCAGGGCGACTGGAACAAGGTGAGAGGAAGGGCGCATGAAAACTCCGTTGTGCGTTATAACGTCCGATATAAGGTAACACTGTGCGCTATAGCGTACAAGTGGTATGCTGATCGCCATCAGGAGGGACCATGGACATCACACTACACCTTGCAACAACGCTGAAAACGCTGCGCCAGACGCGCGGCTGGAGTTTATCGAAGCTCGCGGACGAGACCGGCGTGTCAAAAGCGATGCTGGGGCAAATCGAGCGCAATGAATCCAGCCCGACGGTGTCGACGCTGTGGAAAATTGCCACCGGGCTGAACGTGCCGTTTTCCGCTTTTATCACGCCAGAGGCGGACCGGCAGGCGGTGTTTGACCCGCAGCAGCAGGCGATGGTGGTCAAACCGCTCTTTCCGTGGGACGAGACGCTCGGGTTTGATTATTTCTCCATCACGCTGGCACCCGGCGCGCTGAGTGAATCCACGCCGCATGAGGCCGGGGTGATTGAACATGTGGTGGTGGTCAGCGGCGAGCTGGAGATGAAGCTTGACGGCACGTGGCAGACGATTTCTGCCGATTCGGGCGTCCGTTTCGCCGGCGATAAACCGCACGCCTACCGCAACAGCAGCGACCGGACGGTGCATTTTCACTCCCTGATTCATTATCCCCGCTGACGCTACGCAAAACTGTTTCGCTGACGCATACTTCTGACTACAATAGCCGCCATTTTGACCATAACGGATAACGACGAAGTATGCGCCTGCAATCCCATCATCTTGAACTTTTAAGCCCGGCCCGCGACGCCGCCATTGCCCGTGAAGCGATCCTTCATGGTGCTGATGCCGTCTACATTGGCGGCCCGGGCTTCGGTGCCCGCCATAACGCCAGCAACAGCCTGAGCGATATTGCAGAACTGGTGCCGTTCGCCCACCGTTTCGGGGCGAAAGTGTTCGTGACCCTGAACACCATTCTTCATGATGATGAGCTGGAGCCTGCACAACGTCTGATTACCGATCTCTACCAGGCCGGCATTGATGCCCTGATCGTTCAGGATATGGGCGTGCTTGAGCTGGATATTCCGCCCATTGAACTGCATGCCAGTACCCAGTGCGATATCCGCACGGTCGAGAAGGCCAAGTTTCTCTCCGACGTCGGCTTTTCGCAGATCGTTCTGGCGCGCGAGCTGAACCTGAATCAGATCCGCGATATTCACCAGGCGACAGACGCGACGATCGAATTCTTTATCCACGGCGCGCTGTGCGTGGCTTACTCCGGTCAGTGCAATATTTCCCACGCGCAGACGGGCCGCAGCGCCAACCGCGGCGACTGTTCTCAGGCCTGCCGCCTGCCGTATACCCTGAAAGACGATCAGGGCCGCGTCGTGGCGTTCGAAAAACACCTGCTCTCCATGAAGGATAACGATCAGACGGCCAACCTGGGCGCGCTGATCGACGCGGGCGTGCGTTCCTTCAAGATTGAAGGGCGCTACAAAGATATGAGCTACGTGAAGAACATCACCGCGCACTATCGCCAGATGCTGGACGCCATCATCGACGATCGCGGCGACCTGGCGCGCGCGTCGGCCGGTCGCACCGAACATTTCTTTATTCCGTCGACGGACAAAACGTTCCACCGCGGCAGCACGGACTATTTTGTGAATGCCCGTAAAGGGGATATCGGCGCGTTTGACTCACCGAAGTTTATCGGTTTACCGGTGGGCGAAGTGCTGAAAGTGGCGAAAGATCACCTTGATGTCGAAGTGACGGAACCGCTGGCGAACGGAGATGGCCTTAACGTGATGATTAAGCGTGAGGTCGTAGGCTTCCGTGCCAATACGGTCGAGAAAACCGGCGAGAACCGCTACCGCGTCTGGCCGAATGAAATGCCCGCCGATCTCTACAAGGCGCGGCCGAACGCGGCGCTTAACCGTAATCTCGATCATAACTGGCAGCAGGCGCTGCTTAAAACCTCCAGCGAACGCCGTATCGCCGTGGATATTGAGCTGGGCGGCTGGGAAGAGCAGCTGATTCTGACCATGACCTGCGAAGATGGCATCAGCGTGACGCATACGCTCGATGGTCATTTCGAGGTGGCAAACAATGCCGAAAAAGCGCTTAACAGCCTTAAGGATGGCGTGGCGAAGCTGGGCCAGACGATCTACTACGCGCGTGCGATCGACGTGGCGCTGCCGGACGCGCTGTTCGTGCCGAACAGCCTGCTTAACCAGTTCCGCCGCGAAACGGCAGAGATGCTGGATGCCGCGCGCCTGGCGCAGTATCCGCGCGGAAGCCGTAAAGCGGAAACCGTACCTGCGCCAGTCTACCCGGACACCCATTTATCCTTCCTCGCCAACGTCTATAACCATAAGGCGCGTGAATTCTATCATCGCCACGGCGTGCAGCTGATCGACGCAGCCTATGAAGCGCATGAAGAGAAGGGCGATGTGCCGGTGATGATCACCAAGCACTGCCTGCGCTTTGCGTTTAACCTGTGTCCTAAGCAGGCGAAAGGGAACATTAAGAGCTGGAAGGCCACCCCCATGCAGCTGGTAAACGGCGATGAGGTTCTGACCCTCAAGTTCGACTGCCGTCCTTGCGAAATGCATGTGATTGGTAAGATGAAAAACCACATCTTCAAAATGCCGCAGCCCGGCAGTATCGTGGCGTCCGTCAGTCCGGACGATCTGATGAAAACGCTGCCGAAACGCAAGGGCAGCTAATTACCGAACGTGCGTGTCCGGTTTGCGCGACTTCTGCCACAGGTGGTGCTCGCGCAAACCCTCCGCCGACTCTTCCGCAGCGCTTCGCAACTCATCGCTGTCGGCTTCATGACGAAGCTGATGCGCCACATTCTTGACCAATAAATATTCGTGTCCTTTGTGCCCGGCCATAAGCTGGCCGGAAAACAGCGCACAGATAAGCATGACGAAAGATAACCCTTTTTTAATCATGGATTCACCGCTGAAAAAGAATGCGGGATAATCATGTCGATTATTTTTTAGGGTTATTATTCAAAAATTAAAATTAGCGAAAAGAAAATGTCAAATAATGTGGGTTCGGAATTACGGCTAAGATATTTCCTAAAAAAACCATGACGCTTTGTAAAGTATCATTTCTGGACCTCAATTAGATATTTGCATTAAGGATAAACCTTATATAATAGTTAGTCTCTGGCTAAGGAACAGGTCATTTCTAAATGAAAAAAATAATAGCGCTTGCGCTTCTGGCGGTTGCTGTTGTGGCCGCTGCAGGGATTCGTTATGCAGGTAATGACGAACCAGAATATATTCGTTCTGCGGAAATTCGCGTGGGTTCCTATTTAACCAGCGATTATGGTGGCGTTGCCTGCTCCAGCAAAAAAATAAACGATCGGCGCTGGGAATTAGATTGTACTCATCAGGCAAGAGGAAAAACATTCCAGTTTGCGGTGTATCCCTCTGAAAAAGCACCTTATGGTGTCGCCCGTTCCTTTTATCTTGAAGCCCTTAATGACGACGCAAAACAGAGCGCTGAGCAGGGGCTTATGCGTTATTTGCAGATCAATACTCATGCAGGTTAATAAGGTTGTTTAGCGTTCGTTAAGACAACAGGTGTTAGGTTGTAAGGGATCCGCAGCCCGGCCACGGAGTGTCGGGACGTAGAGACCAAAACACAAATCTATCCATGCAAGCATTTACCGCCAGTTATTGGCGGTTTTTTTTTGCGCAGGCCGTCGCGATGGTTTTATGGCATCAGCCGATAATGTGACTGCACCAGACCCGAAGGGAAACTGCGGCTTGATACAAGCGTTAAATCGATATCCTGAGGAAGGGTTCCGAACAGCGGTTTTCCCGCTCCGAGCAGGACAGGAACGGTCGTGATCACCATATCGGCCACCAGCCCTTCGCGCAGGAATGACTGGATCACCTGTCCGCCATCGAGATAGACCCGATGAACGTTCTGCGCAGCGAGATCGTCCAGCACCTCCTTTGGCGTGCGGCAAGAGAACTGCACTTTTCCCTTCAGCGCCTCCGGCACGGTCGTACCGGCCAGCTGTCGGGAGAGTACCAGCACGGGCCGTTCATAAGGCCATGCGTCAAAGGTCAGTACCTTTTCATAGCTACCCCGGCCCATCACGATCCACTCTTTGTCCGCGATGAATGCCTCATAGCCATGATCTTCCGTTGGGTCGTCGCGCTGCAGCAGCCAGTCGATATCGTCATTCTGTCGGGCGATGTAACCATCAAGACTGACCGCGATAAAAACGTGTGTGGTGACCATCAGGTGCTCCGTATTACGAAAATTAAAAAATGAATCTTCCTCTTAGCGGAGAGGGGCCCCTTTGTAAACGTGTATTCTGAAGCAATAAGACTGTCTTCAGAATAATGACAGACTTACAGCGATGCCCTGGTCCGGCTGTAAATCGCCGAAGCGTTTCCATAAGGCCGGGGCGAGGCGCAGGGATGCGCCGAGAGGGCGTGGCCTGCAGGGATGCAGGCTCATGCCCGACCCGATAGCCTGAAGGAATAAGCTGAGGGCACCGCGAAGCGGCGATTTACCGCCGGGAGCCCGGGTCGCCAGGGTGGTGGCGATTGAGCCACCCTGGCACGTTCACAGGTTATGTCGTTAAAGAATAGCAAGGAACATAAAGTGAACGGAATGACCACCAGAGCCGTATGTTCCCCCTCACCCCAGCCCTCTCCCTCAAGGGAGAGGGGGGCGTCCGTGCAGGCATTATTTTGTGGGGAACCCTCAACCGTTAGCGGGCAGTACCCGGACGTGAAAATTGTTTGCGATACTGAGCCGGGGAAAGCGCGAACTGCTGGCGAAAATGATGACGCAGTGTCGACGCCTGACCAAACCCGGTCTGTTCAGCGATGCTGTCGATGCTCAACCGGCTGCTTTCCAGATAATCTTTTGCTCTCAGCAGGCGTTCATTGATTAACCAGCGTGCGGGCGTCGTCCCCGTTGCCGCCTCGAAACGACGAAGGAAGGTGCGCTGGCTCATTCCGACCCGACGCGCCAGGGAGTCGACGCTGTGCGCCTCGATAAGATGCGTGTGCAGAAAGTCAAACAGCTGGCCGAGACGCTGGCTTTCCCGCAGCTGGGCTACCGGGCGGCTCAGCTGTTGTGGCTGTGAACCATCCCGGTGAGGGGGAATGACCAGCCGACGCGCCACGCTGTTGGCGGTTTCCATGCCATAATCCCGCCGCACAACGTGCAGACAGAGATCGATTCCCGCCGCGCTGCCCGCGGACGTCAGAATATCGCCTTCGTCCTGGTAGAGCACATCCTCAACCACGTCGATGTCTGGATAACGGGCTTTAAGCGCGTCGATGTAGCGCCAGTGGGTTGTGGCTTTGCGGCCGTTCAGCAGCCCCGTAGCGGCCAGCACAAATACCCCCGAACAGATGGAGAGCAGCCGGCATCCTCGCGCGCTGGCCTGGCGTAGTGCCTCGCAGAGCGCGTCCGGAACCGGTGAATCCAGCCCCCGCCAGCCGGGAACCACAATCAGGTCCGCAGACGCAAGCAGGCTTAAATCACCATCGGTAACGATGCGGATCCCGCCAGTTGCCCGAAGTTCACCGCTGTCCACGCTCGCCACCGCAAAACGATACCATTCATCGCCAAGCTCGGGACGCGGAAGGCCGAAGATCTCCACCGCTACGCCAAACTCAAAGGTACACAGACCGTCATACGCCAGTACGACCACCTGCGGGCGGGCAATTTGTCTTAAGTTTGTCATCTTTTTGCTGTTTTCTGGCATAAGCGAACGCATTCACGGGCTGAATTTGTGGATAGAGTAGTGTTAACACAAACGCCAAAGATGAGGAAGGATCATGAGCTATGTTACTGAATTTCCGGCTGCCGAGCCGCAGGAAGCCGTTACCCATTTTCTGCGCCGCCTGAGCGTTGAAACCGACTGCGCGGATGTGCATCACGCTATCGCCAATAATGAGCAGGACTTCGTGCTGCTGCACGTGGTGGGCAGCCCGGAGCAGTTTGCCCGCCGTCACGTGCCCGGCGCACTGCACCTGCCGCGGAGCCAGATGACCGCCGAGCGCATGGCCCAATGGCCTGAAGGCACGCTGTTCGTCGTTTACTGCGCAGGGCCGCACTGTAACGGCGCGGACAGAGCCGCGCTGAAGCTGGCGCGCCTCGGGCTGCCGGTCAAAATCATGCTCGGGGGGATCACCGGCTGGGAGGATGAAAAGTTCGCCTTTGCCAGCAGCGAAACCGCCGTCGCCCTGTGAAGATGAATTTTTTTCAACAGCCGTGAAATTTTCTCGTTTGCCGGAACAGAACAGGTATGACATCTTTTTTGGACATTTAGACATCCAGAAGTCTAAAACTTCAAATAATGAATTATCACTGCTGGCAATTATCGCCAGCAGACTGAGGAGATTTCCATGCAACGACAGCACGCCCCGTACCGCGCCGATGTAGTCGGCAGTTTTTTACGCCCGGATGCCATCAAAGAGGCTCGCCTGAAGTTCGCCAGCGGCGAAATTGACGCCGGACAGCTTCGCGCGGTAGAGGATGATGCCATTCGCCACGTCGTTGAGCAGCAGTGTGCGTGCGGCCTGCATGTGGTCACCGACGGTGAATTCCGCCGTGCCTGGTGGCACTTCGACTTCTTCGACGGTCTGCAGGGCGTTGAGCGTTACGATTCACAGCAGGGCATTCAGTTCAACGGGGTACAAACCAAAGCCCACGGCGTGCGCGTGACCGGCAAGCTGGGCTTTGGCGCCCATCCGATGCTCGAAGATTTCCGTTACCTGAAAAGCATCAGCGGCAATGCTCAGCCGAAGATGACCATTCCCAGCCCGAGCGTGCTCCATTTCCGCGGCGGCCGTAAAGACATCGATGCGACGGTCTACCCGGATCTGAATGACTATTTCGACGATCTGGCGACCACCTGGCGCGACGCCATCCGCGCATTTTACGACGCGGGCTGCCGTTACCTGCAGCTGGACGATACCGTCTGGGCCTATCTCTGTTCGGACGATCAGCGCCGTCAGATCCGCGAGCGCGGTGACGATGCCGATGAGCTGGCACGCATCTATGCCCGCGTCCTGAACAAGGCGCTGGAAGGCAAGCCGGACGATCTGACTATCGGGCTGCACGTCTGCCGCGGTAACTTCCGTTCAACCTGGATTTCCGAAGGCGGCTATGAGCCGGTGGCGGAAGTGCTGTTCGGGACTGTCAACGTTGACGCGTTCTTCCTTGAATACGACAACGACCGCAGCGGGGATTTCGCGCCATTGCGCTTCATTCGCCCGGGCAAGCAGCAGGTGGTGCTGGGCCTGATCACCACGAAAAACGGCGAGCTGGAGAACCCGGAGGGGATTAAAGCCCGTCTGGAAGAGGCGGCGAAATACGTGGCAAAAGAGCAAATTTGCCTCAGCCCGCAGTGCGGCTTTGCCTCTACCGAAGAGGGCAACAGCCTGAGCGAATCCCAGCAGTGGGATAAAGTCCGTCTGGTCACGCAGATCGCCAGCGAAGTCTGGTAAAGCCTCTTCCACAGCGCTGCATTATAAAAGTGCAGCGCTGTGCCATTCTGAGACGTTCTCTTTACATCCCGCGTTCCCCCTCCAGAAATAGCGCTACCTCCATTCTGGCATCCTTTTTGCTCCTGCTTCGCTGACACATTTTTTTTCCGCGTCCACGCCGTAACGGACGCTTTCGCACAGCGTTCTTTTTCAGGAGTGAAAATATGCAGCGTCGTACCTTATTAAAAGCCTTTGCGTTATCCGCGTCCGTCGTGACGATGGGAATGAGTTTTGGCGTGCAGGCGGCCGATACCATCAAAGTGGGGATCATGCATTCTCTTTCCGGCACCATGGCCATCTCCGAAACGCCGCTGAAAGACGTCGCGCTGATGACCATCGACGAGATCAACGCGAAAGGCGGCGTACTGGGTAAAAAACTGGAGCCGGTGGTGGTGGATCCCGCCTCAAACTGGCCGCTGTTTGCCGAGAAGGCGCGCCAGCTGTTAAGTCAGGATAAAGTGGCGGTGGTATTCGGCTGCTGGACGTCGGTATCGCGCAAATCCGTGCTGCCGGTCTTCGAGGAGCTGAACGGTCTGCTGTTTTATCCGGTGCAGTATGAAGGCGAAGAGATGTCGCCAAACGTCTTCTATACCGGCGCGGCTCCAAACCAGCAGGCCATTCCGGCGGTGGAATACCTGATGAGCGAAGACGGCGGCGCGGCGAAGCGCTTCTTCCTGCTGGGTACGGACTATGTTTACCCGCGCACCACCAACAAGATCCTGCGCGCGTTCCTGCATTCGAAAGGGGTGGAGGATAAGGACATCGAGGAGGTTTATACCCCGTTCGGTCACAGCGACTACCAGACCATCGTCGCCAACATCAAGAAATTCTCCGCGGGCGGCAAAACCGCCGTGGTGTCGACCATCAACGGCGATTCCAACGTTCCGTTCTACAAAGAGCTGGCTAACCAGGGTCTGAAGGCAACCGACGTGCCGGTGGTGGCGTTCTCCGTGGGTGAAGAAGAGCTGCGCGGGATCGACACCAAACCGCTGGTCGGCAACCTCGCGGCGTGGAACTACTTTGAATCCGTGGATAACCCGACCAACCAGGCCTTCGTGGCGGATTACAAAGCCTATGCGAAGGCGCACAAGCTGCCGAACGCCGATACCGTGGTGACCAACGACCCGATGGAAGCGACTTACGTGGGGATCCATATGTGGGCGCAGGCGGTGGAAAAAGCGGGCACAACCGACGTGGATAAAGTGCGTGCGGCGATGGCCGGTCAGTCCTTTAAGGCGCCGTCAGGCTTTACGCTCACCATGGATGCCACCAACCACCATCTGCATAAGCCGGTCATGATCGGTGAAATCGAAGGCAACGGTCAGTTCAACGTGGTGTGGCAAACAGAACAGCCGGTACGCGCCCAGCCGTGGAGCCCGTTCATCGCCGGTAACGATAAAAAGCCCGACCAGCCGATGAAAACCGCCAGCAACTAAGCCATCACCAGGGAGAAACGTCATGAACGCCATGCGCATGTTCATCGCTCTTGTATGGCTTTCCGGACTGCTGCCAGGGATGGCGCAGGCATCGGATGCCGATCGTTTTGTTGCCGCCAGCCGCAGCCAGCAGGCAGAGTTGCTGACGCAGTGGGCCGCCGCGCCGGACGCCTTGAGGCTGCCGCTGCTGCAGGCACTGCAAAAAGAAAACCTGTATACCGACAGTCAAAAGCACGCCTTTGCGCAGCGCAACGGTCAAATGGTTTCGCTCGGTGACGCTAAGTCGACCGAAGGGGCAGCCAAAGCCGTTCGTCTGACCAACCGGCTGCGCGTGCTGGCCGCCACGGCTATCGCTACGCATCAGCTGGTGAGTGACAGTGTCACAGAAAGGCGGACGGCGGCTCGTCAGCTTCAGCGGGATGCCCAGCCCGGAATGCTCGCTTTTCTGGAAAAGCGGGTAAACGATGAAACGGACGCGGTGGCACGTCAGGCGCTTTTACTGGCGGTGGCGAACCTCCAGCTAGCCAGCCCGCAGGCAGAGGTGCGCCGCAAGGCCGTCGAGTTATTAGGGCAGTCCGACGATCCGGACGTGGAGTCCAGACTTACCCCGTTTACCCAGGCACAGACAGAGCCGGATGCCGGGGTGCGCGCCGCCGCGCAGGAGAGTCTGAGCCAGATCCAGCATCGACTGATGTGGGGCGATCTGCTGGGCCAGGCGTTTATGGGGCTCTCTCTGGGGTCGGTGCTGCTGCTGGCGGCGCTCGGGCTTGCCATCACCTACGGCCTGCTGGGCGTCATCAATATGGCGCACGGTGAGATGCTGATGCTGGGGGCGTATGCCACCTGGATGGTGCAGCAGGCAATGGTCGGGCTTGCGCCCCAGTGGCTGGCGCTCTATCCCGTTATCGCGCTTCCGGTGGCGTTCTGCCTGACGGCGGGCATCGGGATGGTGCTGGAGCGCACCGTGATCCGCCATCTGTACGGTCGCCCACTGGAAACGCTGCTGGCAACGTGGGGGATCAGCCTGATGCTCATCCAGCTGGTGCGCATGACCTTTGGCGCCCAGAACCTGGAGGTGGCCAACCCGGCATGGCTGTCCGGCGGGGTGCAGGTTTTTGCCAACCTGACGCTGCCGTGGAACCGCATTGTGGTGCTGGGCTTCGTGCTGCTGGTGCTGTTCTTTACCTGGCTCATTCTGAATAAAACCCGTCTGGGGCTCAACGTGCGTGCGGTGACGCAGAACCGCAGCATGGCCGCCTGCTGCGGGGTACCGACAGGCCGCGTCGATATGCTGGCGTTTGGGCTTGGCTCAGGAATTGCCGGGTTAGGCGGCGTGGCGCTATCGCAGCTCGGTAACGTCGGGCCGGAGCTGGGTCAGGGCTACATCATCGACTCTTTCCTCGTGGTCGTGCTCGGTGGCGTAGGCCAGCTGGCAGGCAGCGTGGCCGCGGCGTTTGGTCTGGGTATTTTCAATAAAATTCTTGAACCGCAGATGGGGGCGGTGCTGGGCAAGATCGTGATTCTGGTGGCGATCGTGCTGTTTATTCAAAAACGCCCTCAGGGGCTGTTTGCGCTGAAAGGGAGGGTGATTGACTGATGAGCCAGCCGCTGACCTTAACGCTGGCGCGCAAAGCGCCGCGCACAACGCAACTTGCAGGTAGCCTGATGGTGGTGTGTCTGCTGATATTACCGTTTTTCGCCTTACTGCCTGCGACGCATCCGCTGGCGCTGTCGACCTGGATGCTGACGTTGATTGGCAAGATCCTCTGCTATGCCATCGTTGCGGTGGCGCTGGATCTGGTGTGGGGCTACGCCGGGATGCTCTCTCTTGGGCACGGCATCTTCTTCGCCCTGGGCGGCTACGCGATGGGCATGTACCTGATGCGTCAGGCTGCGGGTGACGGTCTTCCTGCGTTTATGTCGTTTCTCTCCTGGAGCGAGCTGCCGTGGTTCTGGTGGGGAACCCAGCATTTTGCCTGGGCGCTGGTGCTGATTGTGATGGTGCCGGGCCTGCTGGCGCTGGTGTTCGGCTGGTTCGCCTTCCGCTCAAAAATCAAAGGGGTCTACTTCTCGATTATGACCCAGGCGTTGACCTATGCCGGGATGCTGCTGTTCTTTCGCAACGAAACCGGTTTTGGCGGCAATAACGGCTTTACCGGCTTCACCACGCTGCTCGGGTTTTCGGTAACGGAAACGACCACCCGTATCGCGCTGTTTCTGGCGACCGTGCTGTTGCTGCTCTTGGCGTTAGGCACCGGATTTGCGCTGGCGAAGAGCAAGTTTGGCCGCATCCTGACCGCCGTTCGCGACGCCGAAAACCGCCTGACGTTTTGCGGCTACGATCCGCGCGGGTTCAAGCTGCTGGTATGGACGCTCTCAGCCGTGCTGTGCGGCCTGGCGGGGGCGCTGTACGTCCCGCAGGTAGGCATTATCAACCCCGGTGAAATGTCGCCGACGAACTCAATAGAAGCGGCAATCTGGGTGGCGCTGGGCGGGCGCGGCACGCTGGTCGGGCCGGTGATTGGCGCGGCGCTGGTGAACGGCGCCAAGAGTTTCTTCACCGTCGCGATGCCGGAATACTGGCAGCTGTTCCTGGGGCTGATTTTCATCGCCGTCACGCTGTTTTTACCGCGCGGCGTCTACGGTCTGTTTCGAAAGGGAGATAAATAATGCAGCCAGCCGAAGGGTTATTTACCCGCCAGTTGCCGGGCGATCGTTACCGTGAACAGACCGACCCGGTGCTGCAGCTTGAGGCCATTAACGTCAATTTTGACGGATTTCAGGCCCTGACCGATCTGTCGCTGAATATCGGCGTGGGCGAGCTGCGCTGCGTGATTGGCCCTAACGGCGCCGGTAAAACCACGCTGATGGACGTCATCACCGGCAAAACGCGGCCAAAGAGCGGCAGGGCGATTTACGATCAGTCTATCGACCTGACCGCGCTGGAGCCCGCGGCCATTGCCCGCCAGGGGATCGGCCGTAAATTCCAGAAGCCCACGGTTTTTGAAGCGCTGACGGTGTGGGAAAACCTGGAGATCGCCATGAAAACCGATAAATCCGTCTGGGCGAGCCTGCGGGCAAAACTCAACGGTGAACAGCGCGACCGCATCGATGAGATGCTGGTTTTGCTGCGCCTTAGCAGCGAGCGCGACCGCCGCGCCGGGCTGCTTTCGCACGGGCAAAAACAGTTTCTGGAAATCGGTATGCTGCTGGTTCAGGACCCGCACCTGCTGCTGCTGGATGAACCGGCCGCCGGGATGACCGACGCGGAAACGGAATACACCGCCGAGCTGTTCAAAGCGCTGGCGGGTAAGCACTCCCTGATGGTAGTGGAGCACGATATGGGCTTTGTTGAGACCATCGCCGACCACGTGACGGTGCTGCATCAGGGCCGCGTGCTGGCGGAAGGTTCGCTTCGCGAGGTGCAGGCTAACGAGCAGGTGATTGAGGTCTATCTGGGGCGCTAAGGAGCGATGATGTTACAGGTTAACGAACTGAATCAGTATTACGGCGGCAGCCATATCCTGCGCGGCGTGAGTTTTGAGGCCGCCACCGGAGAGGTCACCTGCCTGCTGGGGCGCAACGGCGTCGGGAAAACCACGCTGCTGAAGTGTCTGATGGGGCTGATCCCGGCGAAAACCGGGGAGGTCATCTGGCAGGGTAAAAAGATCACCCACAGCAAGCCGCACCAGCGGGTGCACTCTGGCGTGGCGTACGTCCCGCAGGGCCGCGAGATTTTCCCGCGCCTGACCGTGGAAGAGAATCTTCTGCTCGGGCTGTCGCGTTTTTCCGCCCGCGAGGCGAAGCAGGTTCCGGATGAGATCTGGCAGCTGTTTCCGGTGCTTAAAGAGATGAGGCATCGTCGCGGGGGCGATCTCTCCGGTGGACAGCAGCAGCAGCTGGCGATTGGTCGCGCGCTGGCGAGCCGTCCGCAGCTGTTGATTCTCGATGAGCCGACCGAAGGCATACAGCCATCGGTGATTAAAGAGATTGGACAGGTGATCCGCACCCTGGCGAACCGAGGCGACATGGCGATCCTGCTGGTCGAACAGTTTTACGACTTTGCCGCCGAGCTGGCCGACAGCTATCTGCTGATGTCGCGCGGCACCATTATCCAGCGCGGCCGGGGTGAAAACATGGAGCAGGAGGGCGTTCGCGGGCTGGTTGCGATTTAAAGTGTTATAATATAACATTCGCATTCTTATAAAACGGAATGAGGGTGTTATGTTGGCTGCACATTTTGGGAAATTTGCCATGACTCTGGGGGCGCTGCTGGTCAGCGGCCAGCTGTTTGCTCACTCGCACGGCCATCAGATGACCGAAGCGGAACAGCGGGCGGCGAACGGCGTGTTTGAGGATAAGGACGTGAAGGACAGAGCGCTGTCTGACTGGGACGGGACCTGGCAGTCGGTCTATCCGTTCCTGATGGACGGCTCGCTGGATCCGGTTTTTAAACAGAAAGCGCAGAAAGACAAAAGCAAAACCTTTGACGATGTGAAAGCGTACTACCGCAAGGGCTATGCGACGGACGTGGATGCTATCGGCATCGAAAACAACGTGATGGAATTTCATAAGGGCAAAGCGGTCAGCCGCTGTCAGTATGATTACAGCGGCTACAAAATACTGACCTACGCATCGGGCAAAAAAGGCGTTCGCTACCTGTTTGAGTGTAAGGATGCCGGCAGCAAGGCACCGAAGTTTGTTCAGTTCAGCGACCACACCATCGCCCCGAAGGCCTCTTCGCACTTCCACATTTTCATGGGCAACACCTCCCACGAGGCGCTGCTGAAAGAGATGGATAACTGGCCGACCTATTATCCGAATGAGATGTACAAAGAACAGGTGGTAGAGGAAATGCTGTACCACTGATGCTTTATTGCCGGGTGGAGGCTACGCCTCACCCGGCCTGGAAGCGCTACGCCACGTTGGGCGTTTCACACCACGCCTTCACGCTCATCCCACGCAAAATCATCAGCCACGCAATAACGATGGCGACCATCATGATGACAAATAGCGACCAGTGCGGCAGGTTGGTCAGGATAATACCGGTGATCATCGGGTTTGCCGCCGCGCCGAGCCAGCCCAGCGCCTGCGCAGAGAAATAGCTTGCCTTCATCCCCGGCGGGGCAATGTTGTCGATCAGCATGTATTCACCCGGTGCATAGATAATCTCACCCAGGGTAAAGATGGCGGCAGCGATGCCCCAGTAAACCAGGTTTTCCCCGGAGAGCATAAAGCCACCCAGTCCCACGATAAAAAACAGGGTGGCGAGGGTCATCAGCGGGCGAATATTGCTGGCAGAGATCTTGCGGCCCAGCGCATATTGCAACGTCACCACCACGGCGGCGTTGACGGGCAATACCACGGCGACCACCTTTTCGGCGAAATTACTGTCTGCATGCGCGGCCAGAACGTATTGCGAAATGCAGGTCGCGAACGATCCGCCGACGTATGACGCCAGCAGGCCGGAGAGCGTATACCAGAACAGCGCGCGGTCTTTCAGCAGTACCGACGGCTGCCAGGGCATTTTCTCCTCGGCGGCATCCAGCGCAACGCTTTTCTGCACGAAGAAATGGATGAATCCGAGCGGCAGCGCCGCGCAGAAGGCCGCCAGCCAGAACGGCAGCTGCAGGCTGTACATCACCAGCAGGGTGCCAATCGGCGGCCCGATCGTCCAGCCAATGTTCAGAAAGCTGTAGTTAAGCGAGAAAACGCGCGCTTTCTGGCTTGCGGTGAGCACGTCGGAGAACCAGGCCTTCAGCACCGTCGAAAAGACGGAATAGGCGCAGTTGATCAGCGCAAAGAACAGCACCACCAGCGTGACGTTATCGACCAGCGGGATCGCGACAAACCCCGCGATAAAGGCCACGATCGCAATCAGCATGTAGCGCTTTTTATCAAACTTATCGGCCAGAATGCCAAATCCCAGGCTGAACACCACGCCGATAGTCAGCGCAATCGTCAGTGCATAACCAATATTCTCGACGCTCATGCTGTAGACGCGCGTGAGATAAATGGTCATGAACGGCAGCGTTGCTCCCCGACCAATGGTTAATAACAATGACGACGCCAGCAGCGCTGCGGTTGAGCGCCTGAGAGATGGTTTCATATTCCTGCCCGACAGTTGCTTATGCTTTTTATGTTGTGTCCTAAAAGGAGTATCACGACATAAGGGGCTTGTATAGCGCCCAATTTATCCGTAAGTGCTTAGCCTGACTGCCAGAATTAATGATCTTCTCGCCGCGCACTTTTTTCTGTTACCTTGAACTGTTAACAAATAATTAATAATTCAGGGGCAGGGTATGACGCGTAAAGACGGGCTGCTGGCGTTGCTGGTGGTCGTAGTATGGGGGCTCAATTTTGTGGTCATCAAGCTGGGGTTGCACAACATGCCGCCGCTGATGCTCGCCGGTTTACGTTTTTTGCTGGTCGCGTTCCCGGCGCTCTTTTTCGTCGCCCGTCCGAAGATCCCGTTAAAGCTGCTGCTGGGCTATGGCCTGACCATCAGCTTTGGCCAGTTCGCGTTTCTCTTCTGCGCCATCAAGTTCGGGATGCCGGCCGGTCTGGCCTCGCTGGTGCTGCAGGCGCAGGCGTTCTTTACCATCATTCTCGGCGCCTTCGTGTTTGGCGAACGTTTACAGGGAAAACAGCTGGCGGGCATTACGCTGGCGGTGTTTGGCGTGCTGGTGCTTATTGAAGCCAGCCTGAACGGCCAGGATGTGGCGCTGCTCGGCTTTATGCTGACGCTGGCGGCAGGGCTGAGCTGGGCCTGCGGGAATATTTTCAACAAGCTGATTATGCAGCACGAGGCCCGCCCGGCGGTGATGTCCCTGGTTGTCTGGAGCGCGCTGATCCCGATAATCCCGTTTCTGGCGGCGTCGTTTATTCTGGATGGTCCGGATGTAATGCTGAACAGTCTGGTCGAAATCGATCTGACCACAATCCTTTCTCTTGTCTATCTGGCCTTTGTCGCCACCATTGTGGGCTACGGGATTTGGGGATCGCTGCTGGGGCGTTATGAAACCTGGCGCGTGGCGCCGTTATCCCTGCTGGTGCCGGTAGTGGGGCTTGCCAGTGCGGCACTCTTGCTGGATGAAACGCTGAGCGCGCTGCAGCTGTTTGGCGCCGTGCTGATCATGGCCGGGCTGTACATTAACGTGTTTGGTCTGCGGGTTCGTCGGGCGACGCGGGTAAGCGAAAAGGCATAAAAAAAGCCCCGCGTCTGCGGGGCAAAAACGAATCAGAGGCCGTGCTGATTATAATAAGGCACGCCTAATTCGTCGGATTTGTCGCTACCAGCACCCATATGGTTGAAATCATAAGGCGACTGGTCATGTGCTGACGGCAAAATCATCGTATCAGGATTATTTTGCTGCGTTGCACGAGGGGTTTGCTCCGCGAAGGTCTGGCTGGAGAACAGCACCAGCAAGGCGAGGGCGGCGGAGGCGGTAACTTTCATGATTTCCTCGGTTACGTCTGTTACAGGCGATGATTAACTACAGTGTTTTAACGGATACAGGTATCGGGATTCGCCCGGCACGCTGGTGATTCGATACTTATGAGGCGGCACGTCAAAATAGTTCTTGAACGTACGCGTCAGGGTCTGTTGCGATTCAAATCCGTAACGCTCCGCCAGATAAAGGATCGGCTCATTGCTTTCTTTCAGTTTCTGGGCAATTTCCGTCAGCTTGCGGCTGCGAATGTATTGACCTAATGAATGACCGGTCTCTTTTTTGAACATCCGTTGCAGGTGCCATTTGGAGTAACCTGAACGCTCTGACACTTTTTCAAGGGAGAGCGGCGATTCCAGGTTATCTTCGATCCAGTCCAAAATGCTATGAATGGTGATAGCGTCAGTATTGCGTCTGGACATCGTCATACCTCTTTTTCTGTTTACGGCAGTATTTTTTTGAGCAGAAGCTCAAGGGTTGCCACTTCATCTGCCGTTAAGTTTTTTGTTAGTTCCTGATGCAGTGTTTGTCCTACTAATTGATGACATTGCTCGCACATGGCCGCGCCATCGCTGGTCAGCTTTACCAGTACGCCGCGTTTGTCATTCGGGTTAGGGCTTCGTTCTATCCATCCTTTGCAGACGAGACGATCCAGCATGCGGGTTAACGCGCCCAGATCGACAGAGAGCACCTTTTTAAGCTCAACCGGTGTAATACACACTTCGCAGCGAATGGAACACAGCACTTTGAACTGTGTTGCGGTGATATCCAGCGGTGACAGATAGTCGTTGAGCAGGCGATCTTTTTTCTGATTTACCATATGAATAAGACGACCCAGCGGAACAACGTCGTTAAAGATATCACTGGTGCTTTTCACAATGGTTGCCCTGGCAAGTAGTTAGTCACGGCAGATATTATTGCTCAGGCAAGTATAAGTCAACTGAATGAGTCAGCCGATGCCACGAATTGCTAAAACGTTTCATGAACTTTTTTTGAGGTCTTTCAAATCATATAGATAACTGTCAGTTATCTTTCCAGGACGGAAATAATCGTTGCGTTGCGCCCATGGCTCAATGTCACACTTTCACCCTATAATTGCTGTGTTAAATATGGATAAGGACGACAACGCACTATGTTGGATTTAATAAAAGCAATCAGCCTTGGGCTGGTGGTCTTGCTGCCGTTGGCTAACCCGTTAACGACGGTGGCGCTGTTCCTCGGTCTGGCAGGGAATATGAACAGCGCCGAGCGTAACCATCAGTCGATGATGGCCTCGGTGTATGTGTTTGCCATCATGATGGTGGCTTACTATGCCGGACAGGTGGTGATGAACACCTTCGGGATTTCCATCCCCGGCCTGCGTATCGCCGGGGGGCTGATTGTGGCCTTTATCGGTTTCCGCATGCTGTTCCCGGCGCAAAAAGCGCATGAGTCGCCGGAAGCGGCCAGCAAATCGGAAGAGCTGGAAAACGAGCCGAGTGCGAATATCGCCTTTGTGCCGATTGCCATGCCGAGCACGGCGGGGCCGGGTACGATCGCGATGATCATCAGCTCCGCATCAACGGTGCGTGACAGCGCAACCTTCCCGGACTGGGTGCTGACGGTTGCGCCACCGCTGATTTTTGCGATTATCGGGGTTATCGTGTGGGCGTCGCTGCGCAGTTCTGGGGCCATTATGCGCTGGGTAGGCAAGGGCGGTATCGAGGCGATTTCCCGTCTGATGGGCTTCTTACTGGTCTGTATGGGCGTGCAGTTTATTATTAACGGCGTGCTGGAAATTATTAAGACCTATCACTGATGCAATTGCCGGGTGGCGCTTCGCTTGTACGGGCCTGCGGGTTTTGTAGGCCGGGTAAGGCGAAGCCGCCACCCGGCAAGAAGACTCACCCGTGCTGACCCTGTTCCTCCAGCGCCACCGGCCATTTACGGAAGATGAGCACTGACCAGACCAGCGCCACCAGGGCCGGAATGGCGCCCAGATAGCCAATCGCCGACATCGATACGTGCAGTATTACCTGATTTCCCACCAGCGCGCCCGCGCCAATCCCCAGATTGAAAATCCCTGAGAAAAGCGACATGGCGACGTCCGTTGCATCCGGCGCCAGGGCCAGGACCTTCACCTGCATGCCCAGACCAATAATCATGATCGCCACGCCCCAGAACAGGCTGAGGATCGCCAGATGGCTTTCACTGCCTGCGGCAGGCATCAGCAGCAGCAGGCAGGCCAGCAGCAGACCGATAGCGCAGCTCACCAGCGTTGACGCATGCCGGTTACCCAGCTTACCGAACAGCACGCTGCCAATAATGCCCGCTCCGCCGAGGATCAACAGCAGGATGGTGGCAAAGTTGGCGCTAAAGCCCGCCACCACCTGCACAAAGGGTTCAATGTAGCTGTACGCCGTGTAATGGGCCGTCACCACAATGACGGTAAGCAGGTAGATACCCAGCAGCGCCGGGCGACGCATCAGCAGCGGCAGGCTTTTCAGCGAGCCGGAATGCTCGCTCGGCAGCGCGGGGAGCAGCTTAATCAGGCATACCAGCGTAACCAGCGCGCCCATACCAATGGCGAAGAACGTCGTACGCCAGCCGAAGTATTGCCCTACGATGCGGCCAATCGGCAGACCCAGCACCATCGCCAGTGCGGTACCGGTGGCAATCAGGCTCAGCGCCTGGGCGCGTTTACCCGCCGGAGCGAGTCGAATAGCCAGCGACGCGGTAATCGACCAGAACACCGCATGGGCAAAGGCAATGCCGATGCGGCTAATGACCAGCACCGTAAAATTCCACGCCATAAACGACAGAACATGGCTGGCGATGAACAGCACAAACAGGCCGATCAGCAGCCTGCGCCGCTCCATCTGGCTGGTCAGCAGCATAAACGGCAAGGACATCAGCGCCACTACCCAGGCGTAGATGGTCAACATAATGCCCACCTGGGCCGTTTCCATCTGGAAACTTTCAGCGATGTCAGACAACAGCCCAACCGGAACAAATTCTGTGGTGTTAAAAATAAACGCGGCAATGGCCAGCGTGACCACGCGTAGCCACGCAACCCTGCGGGAAACTGTGTTCGTTGTCATAGGGATGTCGGAGATTCGTTGCTGAAAAGAAGAGGAGACGATCTTAAAACGTCGAACGGCGAAAACTCAACCATTATGTGACGCAGATCTCAATATTTACCTTATGAAAGCGGTAGCCGGGAACACCGTTTTCATTGAATATAAAAGAACAACACAATAAAAACAGGCGGTAAGACAATGCAGGAGATTGATTTTTATCTAGTAGATGCGTTCAGCGACACCTCGTTTGGCGGCAATCCGGCCGCCGTTTGCCCGCTCAAGGAATGGTTACCCGATGAGACCTTGCTGAAAATGGCGCAGCAGCATAATCAGTCGGAAACGGCTTTTTTCGTCTGCAGTAAAGGGGGCATTGAGCTACGCTGGTTTACCACGCTCACCGAAGTCAATCTCTGCGGCCACGCTACGCTTGCGGCCGCGCACGTGCTGTTTACCGGGCTGGATTACCCGGATTCGCGGATCCACTTTGATACCGCCTCTGGCCGCCTCACCGTCAGCCGGGAGGGGGAGTGGATGACGCTGGACTTCCCTGCATGCCCAACCCATCAGGAGACACCCCCGCCGGAGATGCTCTCGGCGCTGGGTATCAGCCGCTACGTTGAAGCCCGTAAAGGGCGCGCATGGCTGATCGTTCTGGAAAATCGCCAGCAGGTTGAAGCGCTTGCGCCGCGCTTCTCGGTGATGACGCCGGGCGAGCATAAGGTGAGCGTTACGGCGCGCGGTGAGGGGAAATATGATTTTGTCAGCCGCTTTTTCTCACCGGGCGTTTCCGTCCCGGAAGACCCGGTCACCGGCTCCGCGCACACCATGTTGATCCCATACTGGAGCGAAAAGCTGGGCAAAACCACGATGTTTGCCCGTCAGGTTTCAGCGCGCGGCGGCGATGTGCGCTGTGAGCTGAAAGGTTCGCGCGTGCTGATGAGCGGGCAGGCCACGCTTTATCTGAAAGGCACAGTTTTTCTGCGCTAAAAACCCATAACAAGAGAGGAAGAGACAATGCAGGAAATTGATTTTTATCTGGTGGATGCCTTCAGCGATAAAACCTTTGGCGGCAACGCCGCAGCGGTATGTCCTCTGGAAGAGTGGCTGCCGGACGAAACGCTGCTCAAAATGGCGCAACAGCATAACCAGTCTGAGACCGCCTTTTTCGTGCGCACCGACGGCGGGTTTGAGCTGCGCTGGTTCACCACGCTGGATGAAATTAACCTGTGCGGTCACGCTACGCTTGCCGCATCGCACGTCATTTTCGAATACCTTGATTATCCGCATACCGAAATCACCTTCACCACGCGCTTCGTGGGCGAGCTGACCGTCAAGCGCAGCGGCGACTGGCTGACGCTGAACTTCCCCGCGTGGACGACGGAAGTCGTCGAAAACCCACCTGAGCTGCTGTTTAGCGCGCTGGGCATCACGGAGGCGAAAGAGGTGCGCGTCGGACGCGATTACATGGTGGTGCTGGAGAGCCAGCAGCAGGTGGAAGCGTTAACGCCGGATATTGGGGCCATGCTTCCGCTGGATAAAATGGTCTGCGTGACGGCGCCGGGAGAAGAATATGACTTCGTCAGCCGCTTCTTCTGCCCTGGCGAAGGGGTGCCGGAGGATCCGGTCACCGGATCCGCCCATAGCATGCTGATCCCTTACTGGAGCGAAAAGCTGGGCAAAACGTCACTCAATGCCCGCCAGGTGTCATACCGTGGCGGGGATCTGCGCTGCGAGCTGAAGGGCGACCGCGTGCTGATTGGCGGCCAGGCTACGCTGTATCTGAAAGGGCGAATCTTCCTGCGCTAGCTGAGTGACGCGCTATAAGTTAATACTATGAACCACCCCGGCAGGCCTGAGCTATGTTGATATAAAAACAGCAAGGAGCCTGCCATGTATTCCATTACCTCTGAATCTGCACGTCATCCGGACATTCTCAACCTGATCGCGGCGCTTGACCGCTATCAGAGCGAACTCTATCCCGCCGAAAGCAATCATCTGCTCGACCTGTCTGCGCTGCCTGAAGCCTCGCTGATCCTGATGGTCATTCGTGACCAGCAGCTGCACGCCGTAGGCTGCGGAGCTATCGTGCTCAACGGCGACGGAACGGGGGAGATGAAGCGGGTCTATATCGATCCGGCCCATCGCGGGCAGCATCTCGGCGAGACGCTGCTGGCCGCCCTGGAAGATGAGGCCCTGAGCCGCCATTGCCACACGGTAAGGCTGGAGACGGGCATCAAACAGCGCGCTGCGGTTCGCCTGTACGAGCAGTGCGGGTACGATTTGCGTCCGGCGTTTGCCCCGTACGCTGACGATCCGCTCAGCCTGTTTATGGAGAAGGCGCTGGTTGAAGACGTTCGTTTAGCAGCGCTATAAAAGCTTCCAGCTGGCGGGTCATCGCTCCGCGCCGCCACACCAGCCAGGTTGTAAGCCAGCGCCAGTTTTCCGCCAGCGGCCAGGCTTCAACCTGATGATGTCCCGGCATACTCTCCAGCATCGAGCGCGGCATCAGCGCGATGCCCGCGCCCGCAATGACGCAGGCGAGCATGCCGTGATAGGACTCCATCTCATGAATGCGGCCGGGGGTGGCTCTGTCCGCATGAAACCAGCTTTCCAGATGTCGACGGTACGAGCAGTTCGCGCGAAAAGCGTAAACGTCGCTGCCGCTAACCTGCGTGGCGCGGGCGACCTCCGCGTGCCCGGCAGGCGTGACCAGCATCATCTCTTCCCGGTAGACCGGCATGCCCTCCAGCTCCGGGTGCGACAGCGGTCCGTCGACGAAGGCGGCGCTGAGGGTTCCCTCCAGTACGCCATCAATCATCGTCCCGGATGGCCCGGTAGAAAGGGCAAACTGGATGCGCGGATAGCGCTGGTTAAACTGCGCCAGCGTTTCGGGAATGCGCACCGCGGCGGTGCTTTCCAGCGCGCCGAGGGCAAATAGCCCCTGCGGCTCATCACCCGCGACGACCATGCGCGCCTCATCCACCAGGGCGAGGATCTGCCTGCTGTAGCGCAGGAAGTTATGTCCGGCGGGGGATAAGCGCAAACGCTGGTTCTCACGAATAAACAGCTCAACGCCAAGATCGGCTTCCAGCTGGCGGATGCGGGTCGTCAGGTTAGACGGCACGCGATGCACCTTCTGCGCCGCCTGGGTGATGCTGCCCGTCAGCGCAACGGCGTTAAACATTTCAAGCTGGGTTAGGTCCATAGCATTCTCGTTTCGTGAATAAGGTGGTTAGTATTATTCATTTTTATGAAATAGCAGAGTGAGCCACAATGAATCAACCGAAATGCGTGGAGAACATCATGAAATATTCATCTGCTACACATGCCCTGTCCGTTAACCCGGCAACGGGGGAAACCCTCGCTGCTTATCCCTGGGCGACGGCGGAAGAGGTTGAACGCGCGATTGCTCAGTCTGACGCGGGGTATCGCCAGTGGCGACGCGAAAGCGTGTCCCACCGGGCGCAGAAGCTCCTGGATCTCGGCGCCGCGCTGCGAAACCGCGCGGAAGAGATGGCGCAGACGATCTCCCGTGAAATGGGGAAACCCATCCTGCAGGCGCGGGCGGAAGTGGCAAAATCCGCAGCTCTGTGCGACTGGTATGCCGGGCACGGCCCGGCGATGCTGCGTGCGGAGCCTACGCTGGTGGAAAACCACAACGCGGTTATTGAATACCGTCCGCTGGGGCCGATTCTCGCGGTAATGCCATGGAACTTCCCGCTCTGGCAGGTGCTGCGCGGCGCGGTGCCCATTCTGCTGGCAGGTAACAGCTATCTGCTTAAGCATGCGCCAAACGTGCTCGGCTCTGCGGATCTTATTGGACAGATCTTTGCGGATGCCGGTTTCCCTGAAGGCGTATTCGGCTGGGTGAACGCCACCAATGACGGCGTAAGCCAGGCGATTAACGATCGCCGTATTGCGGCGGTGACCGTCACCGGCAGCGTGCGTGCCGGTGCGGCCATTGGCGCGCAGGCAGGAGCCGCGCTGAAAAAATGCGTTCTTGAGCTGGGCGGCTCCGACCCGTTTATCGTTCTCAACGATGCCGACCTGGATCTCGCCGTGAAGGCGGCGGTGGCGGGTCGCTACCAGAATACCGGGCAGGTGTGCGCGGCGGCCAAACGCTTCATTGTGGAAGAGGGGATTGCAGATACCTTTACCCGCCGCTTCGTCGACGCCGTCGCCGCGTTAAAGATGGGCGCGCCGGAAGCAGAAGAGAACTACCTGGGCCCGATGGCGCGTTATGACCTGCGCGATGAGTTGCATCAGCAGGTGCAGGCCACCCTGGCCGAAGGGGCAACGCTGCTGCTGGGCGGAGAGAAAATCAGCGGAGAGGGCAATTACTACGCGCCAACCGTGCTGGCCAACGTCACCCCGTCGATGACGGCGTTCCGCCAGGAACTGTTTGGTCCGGTCGCGGCCGTGACTGTCGCAAAAGACGCGGAGCACGCTCTGGCGCTTGCCAACGACAGCGACTTTGGCCTGTCCGCCACCGTCTTTACCGCTGACGCGGCGCTTGCGGATAAATTCTCCCGCGAACTGGAGTGCGGCGGGGTGTTTATCAACGGCTTTAGCGCCAGCGACGCGCGCGTGGCCTTCGGCGGCGTGAAGAAAAGCGGCTTTGGCCGCGAGCTTTCCCACTTTGGTTTGCACGAGTTCTGCAACGTGCAGACGGTGTGGAAGGATCGCGTGTAATTTATTGCCCGCCTGTGATTACGGCCCTCATCACGAGGGCCATTGTCATTTATCTGCAATGGTTCTGTCATTTTCATTTCGTAGACTCGCACGCGTCTAACGCATTGTTAATGAAGATAATTATGAACCTAACGCAAATTTTTCGCCGTATTGCGCAGCGTCTCACCCCTCGTCACTTTGGCCTGCTGACGGGTATCTTTTGCATTATTGGCCTTTTCTCCGCGCTGCAGCTCTCCTCCTCATTCCTGCTTAACGCCTCCCTGAACGACGCCCAGCGCAACGAGCAGCAAAACCTGCTGGCCTGGCAGCAGCAGAGCAAGCTGGATCTGGCCCGTGTTTCCCTGCTGGCGGCAAGCGACCTGCTTAACCGCTCCGGCGTCTGGTTTATGCAGGATAAAGAGACCGGCTCCGACGGGAGCTGGCACAGCCTGATGGATGATGCGCAAAAGGCGCTGGCGGTTTCTCAGCAGGCGTGGAAGGCCTGGCTGGCGCTGAATCCGCCGAAAGACGATGCCCTGGTGAACAGCTATCAGCTTTTTTACGGCGCGATAAACGAGCAGGCTGAAGGTCTGATTAAGACCAACACCATCGACGCGTTTTTTGCCGTACCGGCTCAGGCGTTTCAGTCTGATTTTAACGACAACTATGCGCGCTATCAGCAGGCAAGCGAGAAGCAGGCCATGCAGGGGCGTCAGAGCTTAATGGCGCAGCTCTCCGGCCTGCAAACGTTGTTCCTGTTTGCGCCGGTGCTGCTGCTTGCCATCGCGGTTGTCGTCTGGTTCGGCATGTCCAGATGGGTGATTACGCCGCTGCGTCGGTTGATTGCGCATATTAACCGGCTGGCGGCAGGGGATCTCTCCGGCACGCCGCCGAACGTCATGCGCTTCAACCGGGAGATAGGTCAGCTTAGCGACAGTATTGCGACGATGCAGCACGGTCTGCAGCAGCTGGTGACGCAGGTCAGCCATGCCACTGCCACCATGGTGGAGAATATTGGCTCCCTTGCGCAGGGTAACCAGAAGCTGTATCAGCAGTCAGCGCGCCAGGCGAAAGAGCTTGAGGATGTGACGGCGCATATCGCGTCGCTGGAAAGCCATGTGGAAGGGAATACCGGCTATGCCAGGCTCGCCAGCTCGCGGGCCGATGAAGCGCGTCAGGCCGCCGTGGGGGGCGACCGGATGATGTCTACCGTGAATGCGTCCATGCAGGCGATCGTCGACCGATCTTCTGAGATGCGCGGGATCGTGGCGATGATCGACAGCGTGGCGTTTCAGACCAACATCCTGGCGCTGAATGCCGCCATCGAGGCGGCCCATGCCGGAAACCAGGGGCGCGGCTTTGCCGTCGTCGCCCGGGAAGTCGGGCTTCTGGCCAGAAAAAGCAGCCACTCGACGCAGACCATTCAGGAGCTGATCAACCGCTCGCTGCAGGGCATTGAAGACGGTTCCCGCGCCGTTACCTTGATGGAAGAGAATCTGCAGCAGGTCACGGGCCTGGTGGGCAATTTAAGCAGTTTGCTTAATGAGATCTCAACCGCCACGCTCAGCCAGGGAGACAGTATTCACCAGATGACGCGCCAGCTTCAGGCGCTGAATCAGGTCTCCCGGCAGACGGACCTGCTGGTCTCTGACGCCTCGGATGCCTCTGAGCGGCTGCAAAAGCAATCCGATCTTTTATTGCAGGCCGTTTCGCGTTTTCGTCTTAGCGCCTGACGCAATACATAAGCCTCTGTTATACTCGCAGCCCGTTTTAGCCTGAGGGCAAGGAGCAAAGTGTGGCTGCGGTCATCCATAATGAGATGTTGGACGAGATTCTGGCGCAGGTTCGTCCGTTAATTGGAAAGGGGAAGGTTGCCGACTATATTCCGGCCCTTGCCTCGGTGAGCGGGAACAAGCTGGGGATTGCTATCTGTACCATCGACGGACAGCGATACCAGGCAGGCGATGCGGCTGAGCGTTTTTCCATTCAGTCCATTTCGAAAGTGCTGAGTCTGGTTGCGGCGATGCGCCAGTATGAAGAAGAAGAGATCTGGCAGCGTGTCGGTAAAGATCCTTCCGGCCAGCCTTTTAACTCGCTGCTTCAGCTCGAGATTGAGCAGGGTAAACCGCGAAATCCCTTTATCAATGCCGGGGCGCTGGTGGTCTGCGATATGCTGCAAAGTCGCCTCAGCGCACCGCGCCAGCGAATGCTGGAGATTGTTCGCCAGCTCTCGGGCGTTGACGACATTGCCTATGATGCGGTGGTGGCTCGCTCGGAGTTTGAACACTCCGCCCGTAACGCGGCTATCGCATGGCTGATGAAATCCTTCGGTAATTTCCACAACGACGTGGCGACCGTGCTGCAAAACTACTTCCATTACTGCGCCCTGAAAATGAGCTGCGTTGAGCTGGCCCAGACGTTCCTGTTCCTTGCGCACCAGGGGCACGCGCCGCATCTCGATCAGGAGGTGGTTTCTCCGCTTCAGGCCCGGCAGGTTAACGCGCTGATGGCCACCAGCGGGATGTATCAAAACGCCGGCGAGTTTGCCTGGCGCGTTGGGCTTCCGGCTAAATCGGGCGTTGGCGGCGGGGTCGTGGCGATTGTGCCGCATGAAATGGCGATAGCCGTCTGGAGCCCGGAACTGGATGAAACGGGAAATTCCCTTGCCGGCGTGGCGGTTCTGGAGAAACTTACCCAGCGCCTGGGACGTTCCGTATACTGATGTCCGATCTGGATCCTCTCTTTTCCCGCCTGGCGCGATCGACATTTCGCTCGCGCTTTCGCCTGGGCGATAAGGAACGACAGTACTGCTGGGACAAAGGCCCCGAAACCATTGATCGGCACGCCGCGGATTTTGTCGAAAAGCGCCTTGCGCCCGCGCACCCCGCCAACGACGGTAAACAGACGCCCATGCGCGGTCACCCGGTGTTTATCGCCCAGCATGCCACCGCTACCTGTTGCCGGGGCTGTCTGGCAAAATGGCATAACATTCCACAGGGCGTAACGCTCACGGCGCAGCAACAAAATTATATCGTCAGCGTCATCCACCACTGGCTGGTGCTGCAGATGAACGCCTAAATTTGACGAGTTATGCTCCCGTGGTATTTGTGTTATAGATGCATCCCAAGTTAGTCCCGATCATGCTGACGACCGCAATAATTGCCATAAGCTTTCATATGGAATGATATTTAATGCGTTCTGCTTTTACCGCTTTCAGGCCGTTCCAGGTTGATACGCCGCTGCGAAATGCAGCGACGATCTTCATCCTCACCACCTTATTCTATTTTGTGGGCGCGGAATTACGGCTCGTTGAGGCCCTGTCGCTGTTCTGGCCGCTGAATGGCGTCATGGCAGGGATATTCGCCCGCTATGTTTACCTGAATCGCCTGCATTACTACGCGGTATGTTATGTCGCGATGCTGTTGTACGACGCGGTTACGACCAACTGGGGTATGGCCTCTGTGGTGATTAACCTGTCTAACATGATCTTTATCGTCGTCGTCGCCGTGCTGGTTCAGCGCGACAAGCGGCTGATGAAGAAAACCCCCGATCCGCTTAACGCGCTACGCCTGTTTAACTACTGTCTGATTGCCGCGCTGCTTTGCGCCTTGCTCGGCGCGGTAGGGTCGGTCGGGATTGACAGTCATACTTTCTGGCCGCTATTTGCCGACTGGTTTAGCGAGCAGTTCTCAACCGGCGTGCTTGTTGTGCCCTGTATGCTCACGTTGCGTATGCCCGGGCGTGAACTCAGGCTCCGTCTGGAGCAGCTGCTGCCGGTAATTGCGCTGATCGTCTCGGTGATCGCGTCGGTGGTGATTGGCGGAGCGGGGAGCCTCTCGTTTCCTCTGCCTGCGCTTATCTGGTGTGCGGTTCGCTACTCGTTGCCTGCGACCTGTCTGCTGACGTTTATCACGGGGGCCACTGAAATCATTCTGGTCGCCAACTCGATTATTAATATCGCCGTGGCGACGCCGTTTACGACGCCAATGATGTTTTCAGCCCGGCTGGGGATCGCCACGATGGCGATCTGCCCGGTGATGGTATCCGTCAGCATGGCGGCGATTAATTCCCTGATCCGCCAGGTTTCACTGAGGGCGGATTATGACTTTTTAACGCACGTCTACTCGCGTTCCGGGCTTTATGAGGCGTTAAAGCATGAAGAGACGTACCGGCACACGCGTTTTCTGACCGTCATGCTGCTGGATATTGATTATTTCAAAAGCATTAATGATAACTACGGCCACGAGTGCGGAGACCGCGTGCTGGCGTCGTTTGCCCGACAGGTTCAGCAGGTCGTCGGCGAAAACGGCATGGTGGCGCGCATGGGCGGGGAAGAGTTCGCCGTGGTGGTCAATTCAGGCGACGCGCAGCACGGTTTTGAACTGGCTGAACGTATCCGATCCACCGTTGCCAGCCATCCTTTTACATGGCGTCACCAGACGCTCTATCTGACCGTCAGCATTGGCCTCGGCAGCGGAAAGGCCGAGTCCTGGCAGCTGACCGAGGTCTTCAACAAGCTCATGGCCGAAGCGGACGATCATCTCTATCGTTCAAAAAAAGCGGGTCGAAACCGTACCAGCGCCCGGGTGGCGGACGAGCAGATTGCCGCGCCCTCCGGGAGTGAAACATAGCTGCGTTAATCGTCATAAGGCATTGACGTGAATAGTAAGCGGCTTAACAGGATGTCAGAACACTGACAATGTCTCTGTTTAAGCTACGCTTTTAGTAACGCTTTACGTCAGGAGACATTATGAAAGCACCTGCAACCCCTGAAAATGAAACAGACAGACTCAACTCGCTACGAGAATCAGGCCTGCTTGAGATCGACAGTTCCCCGGCGTTTGACCGCTTAACGCGTCTGGCAAAACGCTTCTTCCAGGTGCAGCTGGCGATGGTCAATCTCATTGATGAGCATTCGCTGATCGTGAAGTCGGCCGACGGTCAGGCGCCGGGCAGCGTTCCGCGCAATATCTCATTTTGTGGCCATACGATCCTCACCGAAGCGCCGCTGGTGGTGGGGGATATGCTTCAGGACGATCGCTTTGCGGATAACCCGCTGGTGGCCGGTGAGCCTCGCGTGCGTTTTTACGCGGGTTTCCCGCTGCGCCTGCGCGACGGCGCAAGCGTTGGCTCGCTGTGCCTGATTGATTACGCCCCCCGCGAGTTTTCTGCCGCCGACCTCGCCGTGCTGGGGGACCTTGGCGCGCTGGCGGAAGACGAATTTGCTGCCATCAGCGCGGCGACCACGGATGAATTAACCGGGTTATTCAACCGTCGGGGCTTTAATCAGCTCGTGCGGTTCACGCTTTCCGTTGCCCGGCGTCGCGCTGAGCCGCTCACGCTCGGCTGGCTGGATTTGGATCGCTTTAAGGAAATTAACGATCGCTTCGGGCATGAAGAGGGGGATAAGGCGCTGAAAGCGATGGCGCAGCTAATGCGCGCCTCTTTCCGCGAAGCGGATCTGCTGGTGCGTTTTGGCGGGGACGAGTTCGCCGTGCTGTTCGCGGATACGGATGAGCAGGGCGCCTGGATTGCCATGCAGTATCTTGCCGAGCAGGTAGAAAACTATAACGCCCGCAAGCTACATCCCTGGTCGCTCCATTTCTCGTGGGGGCTCAGTGAATTCGATCATAACGGCAACGACCTGCAGCAGTGGTTAAAAGAGGCCGATGAAAAGATGTATGCCATGAAACAGCAGCGACAGCGCTCCCGGTAACATAACAAAAGCGTATGTCCGATCCGTTTGCGTTAAGAAGATGTTAAATGCACAGTGACGGTATTCAACGTAAGGAAAAACAATGAATACCTCACTGCAAATCAAAAACCTCACCCGAGACGACATTCTCACCCATCTTGATGCGCTGGCCGGGATCCTCGAAAACTGTGTGAACGGCGGGGCATCCGTCAGCTTTATGCTTCCCTTTAGTCTGGATAAGGCTCGTTCGTTCTGGCGCGGCATCGCTGAAAGCGTAGGGCGCAACGAGCGTCTGGTGCTGGCCTGTATCGACCCGCAGGACGGCGTCATCGGCACGGTGCAGCTGATCGTCGACCAGCCGGAAAACCAGCCGCATCGCGCCGATGTGGCGAAGCTGCTGGTTCACGAGAAAGCGCGCCGCAAAGGTGCCGCGATGGCTTTGATGGAAGCGCTTGAAGCGGAGGCCCGGGCCAGAGATATTTCGGTTCTGGTGCTCGATACCTCCACCGGCAGCGGCGCCGAGACGTTCTACCAGCGTGCCGGCTGGCAAAAGGTGGGGGAGATCCCGCGCTATGCCCTGATGCCGGACGGCGCCATGATGGCCACGTCCGTGTTCTATAAGTTCTTATGATTATTTTGTACAACTACGCCGTGGATTGATCAAAACAGGGTTTCTGGTCGTTAAGTTTTGATAAGTTATCGTACCAATCTTATCAGGCTGTATGACTAATCATAAAAGGAACCCTCTTGTGAACACGCTCAACCGTCGTGATTTTCCCGGTGCTCAATACCCGGAACGCATTATTCAGTTTGGCGAAGGCAACTTCCTGCGTGCGTTTGTCGACTGGCAAATTGACCTGCTAAATGAACATACCGATCTTAACGCCGGTGTGGTTATCGTCCGTCCTATTCAGAGCGACTTCCCGCCGTCGCTGAACACTCAGGATGGTCTCTATACCACTATCATTCGCGGCCTGAACGGGCAGGGTAAAGCGGTGAGTGAGAGCCGTCTTATCCGCTCGGTTAACCGGGAGATCGACGTCTACGGCCAGTATGATGTGTTCCTGAAACTGGCGCACAATCCGGACATGCGCTTTGTTTTCTCGAACACCACCGAAGCGGGTATTAGCTACCACGCGGGTGACCGATTCGACGATGCCCCTGCGGTGAGCTACCCGGCGAAGCTGACGCGACTGCTGTTTGAGCGTTATAGCCACTTCAACGGTGCAGCGGATAAAGGCTGGATCGTCATTCCGTGCGAGCTGATTGACTACAACGGTGATGCGCTGCGCGAACTCGTCCTGCGCTATGCCCGGGAATGGGCGCTGCCTGCCGCCTTTATCCAGTGGCTTAACGAGGCGAACAGCTTCTGCTCGACGCTGGTTGACCGTATCGTGACCGGTTACCCGCGCGACGAAGCGGCCACGCTGGAGGCTGAGCTGGGTTATCACGATGGTTTCCTGGATACGGCTGAACATTTCTATCTGTTTGTTATCCAGGGGCCGGCATCTCTTGCGCAGGAACTTCGTCTGGATAAATACCCGTTGAATGTGCTGATTGTCGACGACATCAGGCCCTACAAAGAGCGCAAAGTCGCTATCCTGAACGGCGCGCATACGGCGCTGGTGCCGGTGGCATTCCAGGCTGGGTTAGAGACGGTAGGCGAGGCGATGAATGATGCAGAGATCTGCGCGTTTGTCGAAAAAGCGATTTATCAGGAGATCATTCCGGTCCTCGATCTGCCGCGTGACGAGCTGGAATCTTTTGCCAGCGCGGTAACAGGGCGTTTTCGCAACCCTTACATCAGACACCAGCTGCTTTCCATTGCGCTTAACGGTATGACCAAATACCGCACCCGCATCCTGCCGCAGCTGCTGGCAGGGCAGAACGCAAGCGGACAATTGCCTGCACGTCTGACGTTCGCGCTGGCTGCACTGATAGCGTTTTATCGCGGGGAACGTAACGGGGAGAACTATCCGGTGCAGGATGATGCATTCTGGCTGGAACGTTATCAGCAGCTGTGGGCACAGCATCGCGACCAGCAGTTGAGCACCCGTGAGCTGGTGCAGTCCGTACTGAGCGTGAGCGAGCACTGGGAACAGGATCTCACGCATGTCACCGGGCTTGTCGACCAGGTGACCCTGGATCTTGACGCCATTCTCCTGAAGGGAATGCGCGCAGCGGTGAACCCCCTTTGCTAATGACGTTACCCGGCTTCGGCCGGGTTTAATTACATCTTAATTTAGTTACAACATACTATGTACTCTTTTTTTAAAACCGCATGCAGCACCGTGCGGTTATCGCTAAGCAGGTCATAAAATTCAATGTCCCGTTAACATGCTTGCAACCGTGAGGGAGATCACGTTTAATAGCCACGCTCTTTTCCTTCCTGAAACTCACTATGATTGTTCGTCCTAAACAGCACTGGCTACAACTGATTTTTGTCTGGCACGGCTCGGTACTTCCCAAAATTTACACCCGACTGCTGCTGAACTTCCTGCTTTCAATCGCCGTTATCCTGATGCTGCCGTGGTATACCTCGCTGGGCATCAAATTTACCGTGGCGCCATTTAGCATTCTCGGCGTGGCGATCGCTATCTTTCTCGGTTTCAGAAACAACGCCTGTTATTCGCGCTACGTTGAGGCTCGCCTGCTTTGGGGGCAGTTGATGATAGCGGCACGCTCGCTGTTTCGCGAGGTGAAAAACACCTTGCCTGACGATAAGCACCTGGGGGAATTTGTCCGCCTGCAGATAGCTTTTGCCAACTGCCTGCGTATGACCCTGCGCCGGGACCTGAACGCCGAACAGCTTTCTCGCTATCTTGCTCCGGACGATTTACATCACGTGATGAGCGCCAACTCGCCGGCGAACCGCATTTTACTGATTATGGGGGAGTGGCTGGCCGTGCGGCGGCGTAACGGGCAGCTTTCAGACATCCTGTTCCACAGCCTGAACAACCGTCTGAACGATATGTCCATCGTCCTCTCCGGCTGCGAGCGCATTGCGACTACGCCGGTGCCGTTTGCCTATACGCTGATTTTGCACCGCACGGTCTATCTGTTCTGCATCATGCTGCCGTTCGCGCTGGTTGTAGATCTGCACTACATGACGCCGTTTGTCTCGGCGCTGATCTCCTACACCTTTATCTCGCTGGACACCCTGGCGGAAGAGCTGGAAGACCCGTTCGGCACAGAAGATAACGATCTGCCGCTGGACGCCATCTGCAACATGATGGAACGCGATCTGCTGCAGATGAACGATGAAGAGAACATTCCTGAAAGGCTGATGCCGGATAAGCATTATCAGCTGACCTGACGGGCGTTCCATTCGTCGCGGGTAATCTCCCACAGTTCGGAATCCAGCATGCCGCTGACGTAGGCTTTTTGTTCCGTTCTGATAAGCCGCATGCCGCTACTGTCTGAAATACGCCGGGAGCGGCTGTTGGCGGTGGCTTTCGGGGCGCGTAATACGGGTTTGTTTAGCGTATTGAACCAGTAATCCGTCGCGGCAATGCTGGCCTCGCGCATGTATCCCTGGCCCTGAAACTCCGGGGCCAACCAGAATCCACGGTTGTTATCTTCGACGTCATACAAACAGATAATACCCATCAACTCATCCGGCACCTCGCGACGACGGATGCTCCAGAACCAGGCAATCCCTTTTGCCATATCCGGCAGCGCCACGTTGTTGACATAGTTTTCCGCGCCGTTATCCGGGTAGGGCCAGGGCACGGAAGAGACCATATAGCGGACGATCTCCCAGCGCGGATAACGCTTTTGTATCTGGGCAGCATCTTCGGCAACCAGCGGTTTTAGCAATAAGCGTTCTGTCGTGAGCGTCGGTATCGTCATCCGCGGATCTCCATATTTAAGCGTTATTCTTTTGTTTGTGTTCTGGTATTTTCATCTTTACGGCACTCTATCCCAGCGAGCTCTTTTCCCATACTACTAACAATTGCAGAGGTCAGCATGACATTAAGACGGGCCAACCCACAGGAAGCCGAAATACTCTGGAATATTCGCAATCAGGCGATTCGTCACGGCTGTAAAACCAGTTACGACGCCGACGTCATTGCGCGCTGGACGCCGGATCTCATGCCCGAACACTATCGGCAGATGGTCATTGAATACCCTTTTTACGTGGTGGAAGATGAAACGGGCGACGTTGCGGCGACCGGCTATCTGGATCTGGATACCCACTGTCTGGAGGCGATATTCACCTTGCCCGCGGCCTTCGGTAAAGGCATGGCGACCCGAATTATCGAGGCGCTCAAAAATGAAGCCCGTAGCCGGGGGATAACCCGCCTGAGGCTGGATGCAACCCCTAATGCCCAGTCGTTTTATCAGAAGCTGGGGTTTGTCACGCTGCGCGAAAACTATCATCACTCGCGTATGGCAGGGGCTGATTTACGCTGTTTTGAAATGGCGATCGACTTGTAATGTGAGGAACACATGGCTGTCACGGTAAGACCTCTACGTGAAGACGATTATTCCCAATGGCGACCGCTGTGGGATGGCTATACCCATTTTTATGACTGTTACCTCGAGGAATCCGTCACCGCATCGACATGGGAAAGGGCGCTCTCAGCGCATTCCTCGATGTTTTGCCGCGTGGTAGAAACGGATGAAAAGGTCATCGGTTTCGCGATGTGCATTCTGCACGAAGGAACCTGGTCAACGGCCCCCGTTTGCTACCTGGAAGATCTGTTTGTTGATGCCGACGAACGCGGGGCGGGAGCCGGTAAGGCGCTCATTGATGCTCTGATTGAGGAAGGCAAGCGCGAAGGGTGGTCAAAACTGTACTGGGTCACCCGGGAGAATAACCCGGCGCGAAAACTTTATGACAAATACGGTCAAGCCGACGATTACGTCCGCTATCGCATCACCCTTTAAGGCGACAAGGCCTGGGTTTGTATCACACTGTATCTGCATCGCTGGTACATACACAGGCTTGCAATAAACCCGCTTTCGCACATATCCGCTATACATTGCCGTGTTGTTATATCCCCGTGAACTGTACTCAACCGGAGATACCAACATGTTTAGCAAACTCGCGTACTCAACTCTCGCACTGACCGTTTCTCTTGGCACCGTGATGTCCTGTCAGGCTGAAGTCACCGGCACAAATTTCGCGGCAGCCTTTGATCATCCGCAGCAAATTAACGCCGGCGATCTGAATGTCGGTTATGTCGACATCGGCCCGAAAAACGGCCAGCCGGTTATTTTACTGCACGGCTGGCCTTACGATATTCACAGCTACGCCGACGTCGCCCCCGCGCTGGCGGCAAAAGGCTATCGGGTGATTGTGCCTTCTCTGCGCGGCTACGGCACCACGCGCTTCCTGTCACCCAAAACGCCGCGCAACGGCCAGCCTTCAGCCATGGCGAAAGATATTGTGAACCTGATGGATGCCCTGAATATTAAGCAGGCGGTATTTGCAGGATATGACTGGGGCGCTCGTACGGCGGATATCGTTGCGGCGCTGTGGCCAGAGCGCGTTAAGTCACTGGTGTCGGTGAGCGGGTATCTCATCAGCAGCCAGCAGATTGGCAAACAGCCGCTGCCGCCAAAAGCGGAACAGCAGTGGTGGTATCAGTTCTATTTCGCTACCGCGCGCGGTGCTGAAGGCTATGCCAAAAACACGCATGACTTCGCCCGTTTGATCTGGTCTCAGGCCTCGCCTGACTGGAAATTTAGCGATGCTGTCTTCAACGCCAGCGCCAAATCCCTCGATAACCCGGATCACGTCGCGGTGACGCTCAGCAACTATCGCTGGCGTTTAGGGCTGGAAAAAGGCGAGCGCAAATACGATAGCTACGAGCAAAAACTCGCTACGCTGCCGAATATCACCGTTCCAACGATCACTATCGAAGGCGGGAACAACGGTGCGCCGCATCCAGCTCCGCAGGCTTACGCGGGTAAATTTACCGGTAAATATGAACACCGCACCTTCGGGGCAACCGTGGGGCACAATCCGCCTCAGGAAGATCCGCAGGATTTCGTCAAGGCCGTCGTTGACGCGGACAAGCTCTGAAATGTGCTATTTTCAGTACGTTACCCTTCGGTCTGGAGATTTCGGTGGAGCATATTGATCATATCCTTGTCGTCGATGACGACAGGGATATTCGTGAACTGATTGTCGATTATCTCGTTAAGTCTGGCTATCGCGCGACGGGCGCGGCCAACGGCAAAGAGATGCGCGTCGTGCTGGATAAACAGCATATCGACCTGGTGGTGCTGGATGTCATGATGCCCGGCGACGACGGGCTTACGTTATGTCGAGAGCTACGCGTCGGGAAATACAAAGATCTGCCCATTCTGATGCTGACGGCCCGCAACGAGGAGACGGACAGGATCCTGGGTCTGGAGATGGGCGCGGATGACTACGTGGTGAAGCCGTTTGTCGCCCGGGAACTGCTGGCGCGTATCAAAGCGATTTTACGGCGTTTTCGCACGATGCCGCCCAATTTGCAGGTGACAGAAGCCGGGCGGCTGGTGATATTCGGTGAATGGCAGCTCGATACCGTTGCCCGTCACTTAATCGATCCGGAAGGGGTGATCGTCGCGCTCAGCGGGGCGGAGTATCGCCTGCTGCGCGTGTTCCTTGACCATCCTCAACGGGTGCTGACCCGCGATCAGCTGCTCAACCTGACGCAGGGGCGAGACGCCGAGCTGTTTGAACGTTCTATCGACCTGCTGGTTAGCCGGGTTCGTCAGCGCCTGAACGAAGACGCCCGCACGCCCGCCTATATCAAGACCGTGCGCAGCGAGGGCTACGTTTTTACCATGCCGGTGACCATCAAAGAGGCTAACGAATGACGCTCTGGCCGCGCTCGCTGCTGACCCGCCTGCTGCTCGTCGTGCTGTCCGGCCTGCTGCTGGCCAACGCCCTGAGCCTGACGCTGGTCATGATTGAACGAATGCACAGCGCCAGAACGGTGATGCTCGGTAATCTGGAAAACGACGTCGCAACCAGCGTCGCCATTTTAGACCGCTTACCGGCCAGCGAGCGCGCAGCCTGGCTTTCGCGCCTCGAACGGGGCAATTACCGTTATATTCTGGGACCGGGAGAGCCCGGCAACGCGCCGACGGATAAGCGTTCGCAGGACGCCATCCGAACCTTAAAAGCGACGCTTGCGTCACAGTACCCGCTCAGCTTCACCGCCGTTCCCGATGCCGTTTCACACATCCAGGCGCATCTGACGTTACGCGACGGCGCGCCGCTGACCATTGACCTGATCCCACGCATGCCGCCGGTCGCCAGCTGGCTGCCCGTAGTGCTGATCCTACAGCTGCTGTTGCTGGCTGCGTGCGGCTGGATTGCCGTGCGGCAGGTGGTGCGGCCTTTTTCACAATTTACCCGCGCGGTGGATTCGCTGGATCCGGCGGCCAGCACGCCAATGACGGAGAAAGGGCCGCTTGAGGTGAAGCGTGCAGCGCATGCCTTCAACGCGATGCAGGCGCGCATTCAGTCTTATCTCCGGGAGCGCGCGCAGATCCTGGCGTCCATTTCTCACGATCTTCAGACGCCGATTACCCGCATGAAGCTGCGCGTTGAGATGGCAGGGGAACCTGAACTTCGCGACAAGCTCCTGAACGATCTCGATAGCATGACGCGTCTTGTTCGCGAGGGTATAGCGTATGCCCGGTCATCAGAATCCCTGGAAGAGACCCCGCTGAAGCTGGAGCTGAACGCCTGGGTCAACAGCATCGCCTGCGATTACCAGGACATCGGTAAAAACGTGCAGCTTCAGGCAAACGATACTCGCTTACCGATCGTTACGCGTCCGCAGGCGCTTCGTCGGGTGATGACCAACCTGCTGGATAACGCTCTTAAGTTCGGTGAGTATGCCGTTATTGCCATTGATAATTCGTCTTCCGAAGAGGTGGTGATTCACATCACTGACGGCGGACCGGGAATACCCGATGACGAGCTTGAGGCGGTATTACAGCCGTTTTACCGGGTGGAAACATCGCGCAACCGCGATACCGGCGGAACAGGACTCGGACTGGCGATTGCCGCGCAGCTCACCGCTCAGCTGGACGGAAAGCTCAACCTGACGAACCGTGCCGGAGGCGGACTGGATGTCTCCATTACGCTACCGCGCCGTTAATTGTACGGCTTTGTATCTCCCGGCCCGGGTGATACAGAGCCAGACAGAATCTGCGTTTTTACACATATCCTGAACACATCCGCACGATGAAATAGCCTCACTGCAGCGTCGCAGGACTTGTATTGTGAGGTTTCTATGTTTCTGGTAATCGCTTTTCTGGGCGGGATGATAAGCCTGCTCAGTCCATGTACGCTCCCGGTTATCCCACTCCTTTTCGCCGGTTTTCAGGGACAGCGACGACATATTCTGGCCCTGCTGGCGGGGATGATCGTGATGTTCACCCTGGTGGCGATGGCCGTCACCGTCGCCAGCGAGTGGATAGCAGAGGCAACCATCGTCGGGCGCTGGATCGCTCTCGTTATTCTGGCCACGGCCGCGCTGGCCTTAATTTTTCCGTCATTCGCCCAGCGTATTGCGGGTCCGGCCGTCAGCGCGGGAAATGTCCTGAACACCCGAAGCGGGCAAACGCGCGGTATGGCATCGGCTTTTCTGGCCGGGCTTGCGGTGGGGCTGCTCTGGTCTCCCTGCGCCGGTCCCATACTGGGCGCCATTTTCAGCATTAATATCGCGGGCAATTCGGCAATTACGACGGGCGCACTGCTGGCGGCCTACGGCAGCGGATGCGCGCTGATGCTGAGCCTGCTCGTTTTCGGCGGCCGCACGCTGATGGCGCCGTTAAGAGCAAAATCGGCGCTGATGGAAAGGCTGCGGCAGGGGGCTGGCGTGGCGATGCTGGCGGCAGTCGTATTTAACGCGACAGGAATGACTTCGCTTCTGAAAGGAGCAAACGGCGTTGCGGATCGTCTGGAGACAACACTTTTGACGCTGGCGAGACCCACAGCCGCGCCGGTGAAGCTCCGGCCGGTCGTGATGACAGAGCCCAGCAACCAGCTGCCTTCGTTAAGCGGGGGAACAGGGTGGATAAACGGTGACCCTGTCACGTCTGAATCCCTGCGAGGGAAGGTGGTATTAATTGATTTCTGGACGTGGGATTGCATTAACTGCCAGCATACGCTTCCCCATGTGAGAGACTGGGCCACGAAGTATCAGTCTCAGGGGCTGGTCGTGATTGGGGTTCACACCCCGGAATATCCCTGGGAAAAGCCGCTTTCGTCGGTAAAAACCGCGGTGGAGAAATGGCAGCTGCCGTATCGGGTTGTGACGGATAACAACTATCAAATCTGGAACGCTTTCGGGAACCAGTACTGGCCAGCGCATTACTATTTCGATGCCAAAGGCCAGCTACGTTATACCGCCTTTGGCGAAGGAGATTATGCGCAGCAGGAAAAGGTCATCCAGCAGCTGCTGAAAGAAGCCAGGTCATAACCCGTCAGGGCTGGCGTTGCGCCACGATAAACAGCCGCGGAAAAGCGAGCAGTATCTGCCCATTTTCCTGGAGCGGATACTGCTCTTCCAGCAGTTCATGGTAGCGTTTCAGGAAACGTTTCTGCTCGCTCTCGTTCAGTTCCTGGAGCCACGGGCGCAAGCCGGTGGCGCTTACCCAGTCAATAATGGCCTGGTGCGAGCTCATTTTATGGAAATAGGTTGTCCGCCAGATATCCACGTCACAGCCCGCCTCGGACAAGATATCGTAGTAGGCATGCACACCAGGGAGAGGTTCGCGGCCGCGGTCAGGGTAGTCTTGTTCCAGCGCCACTTCGCGCATCGCCACATGAGTAGGTTCAAGCCAGTTGTCAGGCATCTGGATTGCTAATACGCCGTTAAGCGTGAGTAAAGAAACGAGATGAGGCAGGAGATCGTAATGGTCAGGAACCCATTGCAGCGAAGCGTTGGCATAAATCAGGTTCAGCGGTTGGCCAGGCTTGTACTGGCGGATATCGGCCTCAACAAAATGGCAGTCAGGCAATGCGGCTCTTGCTTCCTCGAGCATTGCAGGGGAGTTGTCGACCCCGGTAACGCGTGCCGAAGGCCAGCGATGCTTCAACAGCGCGGTGCTGTTTCCCGGCCCGCAGCCTAAATCAGCGATGGTGGAGACCTCATCCAGAGGAATTCTGGCGAGCAGTTCAGCGGCAGGACGCGTTCTTTCCGCGCCGTACTGCAGATAAAGAGAGGGATTCCAGTCGGCCATTTTGATTCTCCGTTTAGCATGCTTCTGCAAGAGTAGCACAGCATTAAGAACAGAGATAATAGGAGAAAAAATAGAAAAAGGAAATATTACCCCTTAAATACTTAAGGGGCAATACTTTAATTGTAATTATTTTATGATTATCGTTTTTTAATATTTTATCGGCTAAGTGCTTCTTACGCTCTGTACCCGAAACTATAAATATTAGATAATCATGAATGGATATATCCCTGGTGTTTCGTAGGTCTTTGACCTCCTGGCCACTGAGTTTCACGAGGACTTAGTGGCCGGGTACTTTTTAAGTATAAGGAATACCATGCACAATGAAAGCTGTCCTAAAAGACAGGGGATAATAGTTTCAGGTGTTATTATCAGGAATAAGAGCAATGAATTCTGTTATTGAGTTTTTTTTGCATGATTACGATGATTTACCGTCAGCATTAGCCCGCGAACTCTTCCGACTCAGGAGAAAAACCTTTCGGGACCGACTCGACTGGAAAGTTGAATGCGTTGAAGATATGGAAAAGGATCGGTTTGACAACCCAAACACGACATACTTGCTGGGTATGTATGAGGGACAGTTGTTATGCGGCGCACGATTCATTAACTCGACGCATCCGACGATGATAAGCGAAATATTTCACAATTATTTTGACGAAGCCATTATTTTCCCGGCAGATGTTCCCTGCTGTGAAATTAGCCGTTTATTTTTAGATAAAGAAACGCGAGACTCCGCAAGTCTGCAGGGCGTGCCCGCCAGTAAGGCATTGTTTCTTGCAATGAATATGTATTGCATAAAGCAAAAATACCATGGAATGTACGCTGTAGCCAGTCGCGGTATGTATGCCATATTTCGCCATGCGAACTGGAAAGTTGAAGTTATTCAACGCGGTGTTTCTGAAAAAGGGGAGGTTATTTACTATATTTATATGCCTGCCAGCACCAGCATTATTGAAGACATTATTAGCAAAGACAAATCCAGTCACTGGCTTCGCGAAATGCTGGAGCATTTACGCCACTTATAACCAGTGGCTGAGGCTCAGTCGTCCAGTAAGCGTAGTTCTGTTCCAAGCTTTATTGCGTGTCTGGCATTATTCACACCGAGCTTTTTCATTACATTTCCCATATGGAACTTAACGGTGCGTTCAGCAATAGACAAAATAACAGAAATTTCTGCGTAGGTTTTCCCGGCGCTGACCCATTTAAGGATTTGTCGCTCACGTGGTGACAGAAAAACATTCTTTTTCTGTTGATGCTGGCTATACAGGTTGAGTGTCTTCTGATGCAGTTGAACAAGGAAGCTTAGAAATTGTGGCCGATATTTTTCTATATCAATACCAGAGTGCTTAGGACTGATGACGGATAAGACGACAAGATTATTCAGATAGTCATGCAGAGGAAAAGTCTGTCCCTGGTAGATATCATACTGGACGCTTTCGTTGAAAATGCGCGTCAGGTTATAACCATCCGACAGAATGACATCACTTTCCCAGAAAAAATCTTCAACACAGCGCAAAGCCCGAATGATAACAGGGTCAATGAACTGATATTTCCTGTCGAGGTAGATATCAAACCACTCGGGGCTGTTATTGATTATCCGCATCTGGGAAGGATCTTTCTTGTTCATAATGGCGTAGGCGAAGACGATCCCTTTGAAATCCTCAAAAAACGCGTCCAGCTCACTCTGAATTAGCGTATTGATCGCTATGTCGTTGTAATATGTATCCTTCACGTGAGTTGCTTGCCTCCTGTTCGAGTGGAGGAGCAAGTATAATATGCTTCGTTATCTGTAGCGAGTCGCATTTTAATCCAGCCAACAGATAAGACAGGCTACCTCTACTGGTAGCCTGGTCAACGTGTGGCATTTCTAATGGTAAATGCAGATGACTCGGCGAATTTTTGAAGATTTTGTCAAATCCCGAAATAGTTCACTAAATATAGTAGGCTGCAAAATTTAGGAGGTTTTCCGCTTTACATTTGAGTAATGTACAAGCGTACCGACCCAGATTCAAAATCAGGATTTTAACCAGCAGTCTACATAATGCCTTTAAGAGCAATATGATAAAGCAGCATGATGGTTTTACCGTCGACAATCTTGCCTGTTTCAATGCCGCGTAATGCCTCTTCAAGCGTCATTTCCAGCACGTCGATATCTTCTCCCTCAGCCTTGATCCCGCCGCCTGCGCCGGTTCTGTCTTTCGGCTGATACTCGGCAAGATAAAAATAGAGTTTTTCCGTGACGGAGCCCGGGCTCATATAGGCTTCAAAGATTTTCTGCACGCTCGAAACCTGAAACCCTGTCTCTTCTTCCGCTTCTGCTTTTATGCGGCTTTCGGGATCCATGTTGTCCAGCAGTCCCGCCGCGGCTTCAATTAAATCGTCCTCATGGCCGTTGATAAAGACGGCAAAGCGGAACTGGCGTGTCAGGATCACCGTTTTTTTCTCACGGTTGTAGAGAAGAATAGTCGCGCCGTTGCCACGGTTGTAAACCTCCCGTTGCTGTCTTTGCCATTCGCCGTCACGGCGCTGCAGGTCGAAGGTGTATTTTTTAAGGTTGTACCAGTTATCTGACAGGGTTTCACTGTCAATGATGCGCACATCTGCACGTTTTGATTGCACGTTTGTTACTCCTTACGTAGAGTAGTTATCATAAACAGCATTATCGTGCACCTTCAAGATAAAACATGCAACATCAGGAACTCATGATGCTCACCAGTCAGCGAAAACAATTGATCCTCGAAAAGCTCGGCGCAGAAGGTCAGGTCCAGTCAAAAGCACTCAGCATGCTCTTTGACGTCTCTGAAGACACCATTCGGCGTGATTTACGCGAGCTGGCGGCAGAAGGGCGTTTACAGCGGGTTCACGGCGGCGCGCTGCCGTCATCTTCTGCTATTGCTCCCTTTGCCGAACGGCAATCCGTGAAGATGGATGCAAAAATGAGGGTCGCCCGGAAAGGAGCGCAGCTGATTTCATCAGGCCAGGTGGTGATCGTTGACGGCGGCACGACAACATCGGAGCTGATTACGTTTTTCCCTCCAGACCTGCGCATCACGGTGGTTACGCACAGCCCGAGCATCGCCCTGGGGCTTGTGGATCATCCGTCCATCGAGGTGATTCTGATCGGCGGTCGCTTGTATAAGCACTCCATTGTTGCGGTCGGCGCTGCAGCGATCGAAGGCATCGAAAATATTCATGCAGATCTGTTTTTTATGGGCGTGACCGGGATCCATCCTGAGGCGGGGCTGACAACCGGCGATTTCGAAGAAGCGTGCATCAAACGTGCATTTTCCGGCAGAGCCGCGGAGACGGTCGTCCTGGCTTCCCCGGAAAAGGTCAACACAGCGTCTTCGTTTGTGATTGGCGATGTGTCATCGGTGAACACCATCGTCGTTGAAGACAATACCGATCGGGACTGGATCCGCGCGGTATTGGAAAAAGGGGTCTCCGTCGTGTTGACCTCAGAGAGTGACACTCTCTGATAGCCAGCCTGTGCTCACAGGCTGGCTGGCGGACTGCCTTAAGCCTCAGGAATATTCTCAAGTGCGGTATAAACCTTCAGGCCATATTTGCGGGCGACCTCAATGTCCATATCGGCACCTTTAGACGCACCGGCAATACGATAAATGGCATCACATTTAGCTATGAGCCGGTGAGCAACGGGGTACAGCATCGCTTCACTGATTTCATCACCAACCGCTTTCGATCCTGCGGCTTTTGCCAACGGCAAAGCCATCCATTCGCCAATGACCGGGATGTGACCCCGCTGGTAAACGGCTAGTGCTGCGCTTTCGAGACGCGCCAGATTCTCATCAATGCGTGCCTGAACGCCTTCGGTTCCGCTGCGATAGGGGCCAGCAATTAAAATCAGCTGTTGTGTCATAGGTACCTCTGTCAGTGTTATTGCATGAAATTGCACGTTTACTGCCGATACCATACGGGATTGTGGCCGCGTTATGAAATACTTTCGTGCATTATCGTGCAAAAAGATGCATTACAGATCATTTAATCGCTTCTGACAGAAGGGCTGAGCTACTGACTTTCCGGCGCATGGCACACTGCCTCGATATTGTGGCCATCGGGCGAGATGACAAACGCGGCATAGTAATTTTCACCGTATGACCTCAACCCCGGCCCGCCGTTATCACGTCCGCCGGCGCGCAGGGCGGCATGGTAAAATTCATCGACCTGCTGGCGCGTGTTGGCTACAAACGCCAGATGCAAAAGGGCAGGTTTTTCATTTGTCTGAAAAAGACAGAGCGAAACATCGCCTGAACTCATTTCGACACCGTAGTCTGGCGTGCCCTCATCGATGAGTTCTACACCAAGCGGCTTAAGCGCATGCAGGAAGAAGGTTTTACTTTTTTCATAATCACTGACGCCGAATTTCACATGATCGAACATGGTTCCTTCCTTTATGAGATGGAGAAATAACCAGTATAGAAGGAGAGTGGGGCGACCATACGAAATAACGTGTCAATGTGACAGTCATCAATTTATGCAGTCTTTTCCGATGCCGAAGCGGACAAATGGCATATTTAAAACGTCAGGATTTGAGCTGGAAAAATAGACCAATCCGGTTCTGTTGTCCCTTGGGTTGTATTTTTTCAGCATTTCAAGCTCAATGCCGGTGCTCATAAATGTTTTTCCGTTTTTATCAAACAGGAAGAAACACATCTTATTATCTTTGCCCGGCTCAATACTTTTACCCGACGCGTTATCAAACGTAACCTTGTAGCTAACCATATATTTTGCTTCGCCCGTTGTACTGTCCCATTGGCTTCCCTGAGACTCTTTTTGAGCGAAAATGGTTATCCCGGTGAGCTTGTCGTCATGGCTCTCTTTCTTAGCGGCCTGAGCCGTCCCGGCGGCGGACAGCGCTAACGCAAGACAAATTCCTTTAGTCATGAGACTTCGCATTTTTCTTCCTCTTCATTTTTTACATTGATTCACTTAGCTATAACGCCGAACGCTTTCGTCCAACGAACGTCCAGCGCAGGTAGTCGTAAAGCCAGTTAAACAACATCGTATAGGGCAGGAAAAACAGCACCAGGCCAATCTCAACAAAAAATGCCTCCGTCACGGTCAGGTTCAGCATAACCATTGCCACAGGGATTAAGGAGATGATAAGTCCCGTTTCAAAACAAACCGCATGGATTGCGCGAACGAGAAATGTGCGTTGAAACTGATGTTTTTTCTGCAGGGAATCAAAGAGCTTATTAAAAATAAAATTCCAGACCGTTGCGGTAAGTGCAGATATCACGGACAACGAGCCTGACTGAAGTACCGACACGTTCATCAGCCAGGCGAGTGACAGCGCGATGATAACGTTGGCCGTCACTTCAAAAATGACAGCGTGGAAAACTCTCTCTTTAACACTTTTATTTAATTCAATTTCCATTTGCTTACGACAGCGTTTTTCAAAAGCTGAAGTATATCAAACATTTTTCAACCCTTTCTAAACGTGCAGGTTATGTTAAATACAGCCCAGGCCCGCTAGTGTAGAACGCACGGCCTCGGTAAGAGGGGTCTGCGGTTCATGACCTAAAAAGGCGATCAGTTTTGAATTATCCATCTCTATTGTCTGCTCCCAGAGATAGCGCATCTCCCGCATTTCACGCAGCGTGGTGTTAAACGGACTCATTGCAGAGACCAGCCACCATGGAAATGACTTCACCTTCGCCTTAATACCGGCATGCTCCGCGACGTGCTTTATGGCTGTGGTCATCGTTGTCCCATCAGGATCCCAGTGTCCACGCATATGGAAACAGGAAAACGGTTCGAGTTCATCCCGCCGCGCCAGCAGAGCCGCAACGGTATCGGCGACATCCGGCAGATAAGCCCACTGATGTCCTGCGCCGTGTTGCCCGGGATTTTTAACGACCTTCGGTGGATGTCCCGGTTTTACCAGTCCCTGTGAAAACCAGTTGTTGCCTGCGAGGGGACCAAAAAAGTCACCCGCCCGCAAAATGAGCACCTTTCCGCCACGCTGAGCATAGGCTGAGAGCGTCTTCTCCATTTGCACGCGTATGGCTCCTTTTTGAGTAACCGGATCCTGAGGGGAATCCTCTCGTAAGAGGGGAAAAGCATCCGGACCGTAGTTATAAATCGTGCCCGGCAGAACGATCAATGCACCGTTTCGCTCCGCTGCGTTGATGGTATTATGCAGCATGGGCAAAACCAGCTGTTCCCAGTTTCGATAACCCGGCGGGTTAACGGCATGGACAATCACGCTGCAATCTGACGCCGCTGCCTCAACCCGTTCAGCATTCTGCGCGTCGCCGTTTATCCAGGTCATGCTTTCGTTGCGATCGTCATGTTGAGGGGCGCTGCGGCGCAATGCCCGAACATCCCATTCATCACGGATCAATTTACGGGCAATTTCACCACCGATTCCACCCGTTGCGCCCAGTATCAGTACCTTATTTGTGCTTTTCATCGTCTGGCCCTTATTGGATATCTGCTTGACATCTTAAGGGCCGCACGGGCTAAATGTAATTGCATAATATAAGCCAGCAGGTATGCATTTTTGTATGAAGCTAAATATCCCGTGGGAATGGTATCGCACCTTTTTGGCCGTAATTAATGAAGGGTCTCTGTCAGGAGCTGCACGCAGGCTTGCCATTACCCAGCCAACCGCCGGACGCCACATTGCGGCACTTGAATCAGCCCTGGGCCTTGTTTTATTCACCCGTTCGCAGACAGGATTGCAGGCCACGGATGCAGCCGTTGAGCTGAAGGGCCATGCGCAGGCGATGGAAAATACGGCCATGATGATTGAGCGGTCGGCTGCGAGTTTCAGCTCCGGCGCAACCGGGTTGCGGGGCGTGGTGCGCGTCGCCGCCAGTGAAATCATCGGCACGGAGGTTCTGCCTCCCGTGATTGCACAGATAAAGGATGCATATCCGCAAATAACCGTTGAACTGGTTCTGTCTAACCGAGTTCAGGATTTACTGAATCGGGAGGCGGATATTGCCGTACGTATGGCCACGCCGGTGCAGGAGCAACTGATTGCCCGTCGGATGGGAAGGGTTGAAATAGGTCTGCATGCCGCGCCAGCCTATCTGTCACGACGTGGTGCTCCGGAAAGTATTGATGAGTTGTTCACCCATACGCTTGTCGGTTTCGATAATTTGACACCCTTTATTTTACAGGCACTTAAACAATACCCACAGCTAAACCGCGATCTGTTTACCGTACGGACCGACAGTGATATTGCCCAATTAAACCTTATACGCGCAGGGGCCGGTATCGGTATGTGTCAGGTTCAACTGGCAGATTTTTCTCCGCCGTTGCAGAGGATAATGCCTGATTACTTTGCGTTTCATCTGGACACCTGGCTGGTGATGCATGAGGATTTACGCCACAGTCAGGCCTGCAAAACGGTGTTTGATTTTCTTGCTGAGGGTTTACAGGCTTATATCAACAGAGCAAAACGGTAAGCCATGCACTGTGAGGCGATCATGACGATAGCAGCACGTGAGAAGACACATTCAAAGGTCATCAGCATCCAGGCCCAACGTGCCCATAAGAAGCCAGATTTCTTCTGATTCCTTATTGGTGCGCATAATGTATATTATGTTAAATGCGATATGGACATCAGAGAATAAGCCATAAACCGTTCAGTCAAAACCCTCATAGTTGCCTTCCCTCTCACATCAATGCAGTGACCCAAAGGTCACTGCATTGGTTACTGAGGAAGTTATCTTTTATTCAGATATTTATTGAAGAATGCCGTGATGTTATCGAACGGGATCTTATCCATACGATCATATAAATCGACATGCGTGGCATCTTTAACAACCAGAAGCTCTTTTGGCTGATTTGCCGCTTCATAAGCCGTTCTGAAGAAGTAGTAAGTCATCAGCGGGAAATTCATGAAGGACATCGGAGTTGGTTATGGACATCGAAACTCAATGAAGGTGTATACAGACTACCATCCCGTCATCAACATGCTCCATCAAATGACCAATTTCGTTGATGAGATGTCTGGCACCATGCTCCGTTAACAATACTAGTAACGGGTCGATACCCCTCTCTGACTTGGACCTTTAAGGAACATCTTTATGATTTGATCGCTGAGTTAACGCTGCTATTATCTAAGTCTTAATGTTCGAATCATAAATTCTTTTTATTAAGCGACGCTAACGACTCCCTCACTTGCTACGGAAATTACCTCAACCGGTTTTGCCTGTGGCGCGATGATTGTTACGCTTGTTATGGCGTTTGGTGCCGGTGCGGCAGTGCCTTTTACCGCTGGCGGGTCCGGTGTGATTGCCGCGATTAGCCTGTCCGGTACGCTGGCAACTGGCGCACAATGCATGATTGGCGCGGGCCGTCTGCTGGCTATCCATAACGATCATGGTTCCGATGTTGCCTGGCTCGACAGCCAGGACTGGTATGTAGCTACCACGACGGTTCTGGATGTCATTTCGCTGGCTGCGGCAGGAACGGCGCTGCGAGGTACTTTAGAAACGTACAAGCTGATGAAAGCGGCATCCTCAAGTAAAGTTACCGCCTGGTTCCAAAGCCTGAGCCGTGCTGAGCGTAAGCGCATCACGGAAGAGATCATTAAAGCGCAGAATCCAGGTATTTCCAGCGCCGGCGTGAAGGCAGCGATCCGCGCAGGCGTCTACCCGAAACGTTTCCCCAGTGAATCATTACAAAAATCACTGCAACGTGAGCTGATGAGTGCCGTGAACAACGCATCGGCCTTTGTGGGCAGTTCACTCACGGGGACGATCCGCAATCCTCAAAACACCGTCCAGTCCGGGCGCTATGTAGTCGGTCTGTTGCAGTCATTTTCGCCTAACTAAACGCTGAGTATTCAAATGGTTAAAGTTTTTTTCCGCCGCCTGCAACACTGTAACGAGGTGGCTACCAGCATAAGCAATGCCTCCCCGACACAGCTGCAACAGCTAAAGACTGAGTTGGCTGACGAAATGGGCAAACCTGTAGGTCTACACACCATGGGTATTCCAGCAGCGATCAGTACCCTCGGGGTGATTGTCAGTTTCGCTATTCCTCAGCTGTGGCTGGGGTATGGCGTACTCGCAGGACTCAACCAGTCAGCGGAACACGTATTCGTCTGGGTTGTCCTGATCGCCCTTCTGTTCGCTGGCCTTAACGGCGTGACGATGTTTATGATTGGCAAAGGCAGCATGCGCGCCGTGCGGTTACACCTTACGCTGGCGGTGATAAGCCTGGTATTAACAGCAGCCTATCTGCTGGTCGCGCTGAGCGGTAGCGCAGCTCCGGGCGTCAGTCTGACCGCGGCGCTAGTGAGTATCGGCATGCTACTGCTTAGCGGCAGCTGTATCCTTTCCACCGCCTTCTATAAGATGCTGCTGTTTACTCTGCATAATCGTGCCTGGCGCAAGCTTCTCAGCCAGACGCGTGCTAAAACAGCGCGCTAAGCGTTCATCCCGTAAAAAACCCGCCATCGCTGGCGGGTTTTTTTAGGATTTTTTATACCTGCGCAGCCAGATTAACTTGTACGCCGCAGGAATAATAAACAGCGATAACAGCGGCGCCGTGATCATCCCGCCAATCATCGGCGCCGCTATCCGGCTCATGACCTCTGACCCTGCCCCCGTTCCCCAAAGAATGGGCAGCAGGCCGGCAATAATCACCGCGACGGTCATGGCCTTTGGCCGCACGCGCAGCACGGCGCCATGGTAAAGGGCGTCATCAAGCCCCTGTTCAGTGAACGTGTCCCGATGGGACAACGCCGGCTGAGCCTCAACGGCATGACGCAAATACATCAGCATGACTACGCCAAATTCTGCCGCCACCCCGGCCAGGGCGATAAAGCCGGTGCCGGTTGCCACAGACATATGGAAGCCCTGCCAGTAGAGGAACCATATCCCACCGACCAGGGCGAACGGCAGACTCATCAGGATCAGCAGCGCTTCATCCACGCGGCGGAACGCCAGATACAGCAGAATGAAGATGATCATCACCGTCATCGGCACCATCAGCTTCAGTTTCTTGTTGGCGTGTTCGAGCAGCTCAAACTGCCCGGAGAATGACACGCTGGTACCCGGCCTCAGCTTTACGTTCTGACTGATGGCCGTCTTAATGTCGTTCACCACCGACACCATATCCCTGCCGCGGGCATCAATATAAATCCAGCTCGCAGGGCGGGCATTCTCCGTTTTCAGCATCGTGGGGCCGGAAACCACGTTGATATCCGCCACATCGCCCAGCGTGATCTGCTGTTTCATCGGCGTCAGGATCGGCATTTGCTTTAACGCGTTCGGGCTGTTCCGGTAGTCCTGGGGATAGCGGATATTAATCGGGTACCGGGCGACGCCTTCCACCGTTTCCCCCACCGTCGCCCCGCCGATGGCCGAGGAGACGAACAGCTGCACATCGCCCACCGTCATCCCGTAGCGCGAGGCTTTTTCCCGCTTGATATCAACGTCAATGTAGCGCCCGCCCTCCAGACGTTCAGCCAGGGCAGACACCACGCCCGGCACCGTTTTGGCTACCGCCTCGATGCTCTGCGCCGTGGCGTCGATATCCGACAGAACGGTACCCGACACCTTGATACCAATCGGGCTTTTGATCCCGGTGGAAAGCATATCGATGCGGTTACGAATGGGCGGAACCCAGAGGTTCGCCAGGCCGGGCAATCGAACGGTCTTGTCGAGTTCGTCAATAATCTTGTCAATCGTCATGCCGGGCCGCCACTCATTCTCAGGCTTGAGCTGAATCGTGGTTTCCACCATCTCGAGCGGCGCGGAATCCGTTGCGGTCTCAGCCTTACCCGTTTTACCAAAAACGGAGGCCACTTCTGGCACGGTTTTGATTAACTTGTCCGTGGTCTGTAACAGCGCCGCTGCTTCTGCCGGAGAAACACCCGGCAATGTTGACGGCATATACAGCAGATCGCCTTCGTTGATCTTCGGTAAAAACTCGCCGCCCACCTGGCTGAGAGGCCAGATCACCGTGAATATGGACAAGGCCGCAACCAGCAGGGTTGTTTTTGGCCTGTGGAGCACTCTAATCAGTAGCGGATGGTAGGCTTTAATCAGCAGCCTGTTCAGTGGGTTACTGGTCTCAGCGGGAATTTTACCCCGGATCCAGAATCCCATCAGGATGGGGATAACGATGATGGCCAGCGCGGCCGCACCCGCCATGGAGTACGTTTTGGTGAAGGCCAGCGGACCAAACAGCCGCCCTTCCTGCCCCTCAAGAGTAAAGATGGGAATGAAGGACAGGGTGATAATCAGCAGGCTAATAAACAGCGCGGGGCCAACCTCGACAGAGGCGTTGGTGATCACCTTCCAGCGCGTGGCGTTATCAATCTGCTCTCCCGGATGCTGGTGATCCCACTCTTCGAGCCGTTTGTGCGCGTTTTCAATCATGACGATGGCGGCATCCACCATCGCCCCGACGGCAATGGCAATGCCTCCCAGCGACATAATGTTGGCGTTCAGCCCCTGGAAATGCATGACGATAAAGGCAATACACAGGCCAAGCGGCAGAGAGATAATCGCGACCAGCGCAGAGCGCACGTGCCACAGGAACAGTGCGCAGACGATGGCCACCACGATAAACTCTTCGAGCAGCTTGGAACTCAGGTTGTCGATTGCCCGATCGATGAGCTGGCTGCGATCGTAGGTGGTCACAATCTCAACGCCTTCCGGCAGGCTGGCCTTCAGCGTCTCCAGCTTATCTTTCACCGCCGTGATGACTTCACGCGCATTTTTACCTGAACGCAGGATCACCACGCCACCCGCAACTTCCCCCTGCCCGTTTAATTCGGCAATGCCGCGGCGCATTTCCGGCCCCGTTTGTACGCGGGCGACATCGCGAAGATAAATCGGTACCCCGTTCTCTCCGGCTTTCAGGACAATGTTATTGAAATCATCCATCGTCTGCAGATAGCCGCTGGCCCGGACCATATACTCCGCTTCCGCCATTTCAACTGACGATCCCCCCGCCTCCTGGTTAGACGACTCAAGTGCCTGCTTAACCTCCGGCAGGCTAATGCCGTACTGAGCCAGTTTTAATGGATTGACCTGGATCTGATACTGCTTTACCACGCCGCCGACGGAGGCCACTTCAGCCACGTTCGGGATGGTTTTCAATTCAAATTTCAGGAACCAGTCCTGCAGCGAGCGCAACTCTGCGAGATCGTGTTTTCCGCTGCGATCCACCAGCGCATACTCAAATATCCAGCCCACGCCGGTGGCATCAGGACCGATTTCAGAGCTCACGCCGGCAGGCAGCTTGCCCTGAACCTGGTTCAGATACTCCAGCACGCGCGAACGGGCCCAGTACAAATCGGTGCCGTCTTCAAAAATGACGTACACGTACGAATCGCCAAACTGCGAAAAACCGCGCACGGTCTTTGCGCCGGGAACCGACAGCATGGTGGTAGTCAGTGGATAGGTGACCTGATTTTCAACAATCTGCGGGGCCTGGCCGGGGTAGCTGGTTTTGATAATCACCTGCACGTCAGAGAGGTCGGGCAAAGCATCAACCGGGGTGTTGATGATAGTCCACGTCCCCCAGACGCTGAGGAACAGCGCCCCCATCATGACCAGGAAACGGTTGGCGACCGACCGCCGGATAATCCATTCAATCATCATCGTCTCCTTAATGGCCAGAATGCGCGTCGTCAGCGGCTTCAGCGTGACGCATGCGCTCCAGCGCGCCGGTAATATTGGCCTCCGAGTCAATCAGGAACAGACCGCTGACCACTACCGACTCCCCCTCTTCCAGTCCGCTACCAATGCCGGACTGCTGCTGAGATTCATGCAGAACGTGGATCCTTTTAGGTACAAAATTCCCGTCCGCATCGACGGTAATCACGCGCTGTTCTTTACCGGTATCGATAACGGCCTGGGAAGGGATCAGCAGCATTTCCTGGCTTTGAGTATTCAGCTTCAGGTACGCGTTCATGCCTGGTTTCAGCAGCTCATCCCTGTTAGAGACCTGCAGGCGCACCTGCAGCGTACGGGTGGTTTGATCCGCGCTCGGCAGAAGACTCCATTTTTCAACCGGGAAGGATTTATCCGGATAAGCCGGTATCGAAACAGCAAACTGCGAGGTCTCTTTCAGCAGATAAGCAATGGATTCAGGCACTGCCGCGCCGATCCAGACCGGATCCATCCCCTGAATTTGCGCCACCACCTTATCTTTGGAAATATTCATGCCGGTACGCAGATCAAAGGCCGTGATCGCTCCGTCGATCGGCGCCCTGATGGTAAACCGGGTCTGAATAGTGCGGGTCGCACGCAGCCTCTGAATATCCTCATCCGGCATACCCGCCAGCCGAAGCCGTTCCAGAACCCCTTTGATTTGCGTCGGCGTTCCGCCGGTACCGGATAACAGCAGAAACTCGCTCTGCGCCTCTACCCAGTCAGGAATGGTTATATCAACGAGCGGCGTGCCTTTCTTCACCTTATCGCCCGTCGTCAGCGGGTACACTTTTTCCACAAAGCCTTCCGCGCGGGCCTGCACAATGACAAACTGATAGTCGTTATAGCTGACGTTAGCCGGGATCGTCTGGGCATAGTTCAGCGTTCCGCGCGTCACCTTTTGTGTTTTTAATCCCAGGTTCTGGACCTGGGTCGGATCAATACGGATACCGGCACTGCTTTTATTGGCGTTTTCATCCGCATATTTCGGTACCAGATCCATATCCATAAACGGCGATTTGCCGGGCTTATCGAATTTAACGTCGGGCTTCATCGGGTCATACCAGAAAAGCACCTTTCTTTCTGGTGCGCTATTTTCTGTTTTTTCAGATGAATGAAGCGCCTGCCGTGCCGTCACCGATATCAGCCCTCCCGCAATAAGGCTGCTGACTAACACGGCGGCATATTTTATTTTTACTGAGGCCATGCCGCGTCTCGCTATTTAATGCTCTTGAGTAAAGAGAGATTGCCCTGCTGAACAAACGAGAAATTCACGTGGTTACCGATTTTTAAGGCATTAATACTCTCGTCAGCCTGAATAAAGGTAAAACGCATGGTCATCGCGGGCCAGCCAATTTCCGGGATCGCTTCATGAGAAATCGTGACTTTTTTATTCGTGAGATCAATGTCCTTCACGATGCCGGTTCCCGTGATGACCTGCTCTGATGTCCCTTCGCTGGCAGCACTCATCATCTCGTGCTGATGAACCTCAGCCTGGAGGCCGGCAGAAAACACAATGGAGATTGCACCAAATACAACGGCCTTAAGTGAATTGCGCATGGTTATTTTCCTGTTTAATTAAATAAGATTATTCGACCCAACCGCCGCCGAGCGCGGTGAAGAGATTAATTTCATTAACCTGCCGGGCATAAATAAGGTCGAGAATATTTTGCTGGGTAGAGAAAAGAGAACGCTCCGCGTCAAGCACCTCGATATAGCTGACCGCGCCGCTGGAATATAACCCTCTGGCACGTTGAAGCGTGATGCGGAGCGAATCCAGATACCGCTGTTGTGCAGCAAGCTGCTGGTTAATGCTGTCCCGCAGCGCGAGCGCGTCGGCAACCTGTTTAAAGGCGGACTGAATTTTTTGTTCGTAATTAACCACCGACTGCTGCAGTCGAATTTCGGCCAGCTTAAGGTTGGCCTTATTCCTTCCCGCATTAAAAATAGGAATTTCTATTTTAGGAATAAAATTCCACATCCCGCTCCCGGACGTAAAGAGGCTGGACAACTCCGTGCTGCCCGTTGAAAGCCCGCTGGTCAGGGAAATAGACGGGAAAAAGGCGGCGCGCGCCGCACCGATATTCGCATCGGCCGCTTTAAGCTGATACTCCGCCTCCATAATATCCGGGCGCTGCAGCAGTATCGCGGAGGAAAGATGAGGAGGCAGTTTTACCGGCGCAACGTCGCTGGCGTTCATGCCGCCGTCACCCGGCAGCGCGCGATACGTGCCGAGGACCAGCTGCAGGGCGTTATTGGCCTGCGCCAGCTCCCCCTCTCTTTTGGCAATCTCTGCCTGCGTGCTTTCGATCTGTCCCCGGGCCTGTTCCAGCGCCAGGACGTTCGTACTGCCCGTCACCAGCTGCTGCTCAACGAACGCATAAGACTGCCGGTAATTGTTCAGCGTATCCTGCGCGATACGCAGCTGTTTATACGCCAGCTGCTGGTTGAAATAGCTCTGGGAAACGTTAGAGACGAGCAGGATATGCACCGCGCGACGGGCCTCTTCGCTCGCGAAAAAATTTTGTCGGTCGGCCTCGCTCATGTTCTTTAGCTTGCCGAAGAAATCGAGTTCATAGCTAAGCATAAGGCCCGCGTCGTACTGCTGCGCGGTGGGTTTGTCACTTTTCAGCCCGCCGCTGTACGTGATGCCCGAGGAGGCATTCAGCTGAGGGTAGCGATCCGCATCCGTCACGTTGAACTGCGCCCGGGCCTCTTCGACCTTCAGGGCGGCCATTTTCAGATCGCGATTGTTCTTCAGGGCTTCCGTAATCAGCCCGGCAACATGAGGATCGACGAAAAAGTTGCGCCAGCCGGTGTCCTGATACCCCGCCGCCGCGGGCGTCAGGCCGTTACGGGAGAGCGAAAACTGCCGGGGGACAGGTGCTTCCGGCCGCTGGTACTCCGGGGCCAGCGAGACGCAGCCTGCCAGAATAAATACCGTACTGATGCTTAGTCGTTTTAACAGGAACATAACGGTTCAAATAAAGTCCAGAGTAGTTTTAGGGCTACTCTACGCAACGCATCCTGTTTGACGGGTGACAGGATAATGACAATGTTGTCATTTTTAGCGTAAGTCATTGTTAACGGCGGTACGCTCACTAGAATGTCATCAGCAGCCAGTCAGGGGAGCACGATGAAAATACTGATCGTCGAAGACGAAATGAAAACCGGTGAGTACCTGAGTAAGGGGCTGACTGAAGCAGGATTTGTGGTGGACCACGCGGATAATGGCCTGAACGGCTACCATCTCGCCATGACCGCTGAATACGATCTGCTGATTCTGGATATCATGCTGCCCGATGTGAACGGCTGGGACATTGTCCGCATGCTCCGCTCTGCGGGAAAAGGGATGCCCATCCTGTTACTCACGGCTCTCGGCACGATTGAACACCGGGTTAAAGGGCTTGAGCTGGGCGCGGATGACTATCTGATTAAGCCATTCGCTTTTGCCGAGCTGCTCGCCCGGGTGAGGACGCTGTTGAGACGCGGAAATACGGTGATCGCGGAAAGCCAGCTTCAGGTGGCGGACCTGACGGTTGACCTCGTGTCGAGAAAAGTAAGCCGGGCCGGAAGCCGCATCTCCTTAACCAGCAAAGAGTTCAGCCTGCTGGAGTTTTTCCTGCGTCATCAGGGAGAGGTGCTTCCCCGCGCCCTGATTGCCTCCCAGGTATGGGACATGAATTTTGACAGCGACACAAACGCAATTGACGTGGCGGTAAAGCGGCTTCGCGCGAAAATCGATAACGATTTTGAACCGAAGCTGATCCAGACGGTGCGCGGCGTGGGCTATATGCTGGAGGTGCCGGATGCGCGTTAAGCTTCCCGGGCGCCCTTTTTCGCTTGCCCTGCGGCTGACCTTTTTTATCAGTCTCTCCACGATACTGGCCTTTTTCGCCTTTACCTGGTTTATGCTGCATTCCGTTGAAAAGCACTTCGCCGAGCAGGATGTCAGCGACCTGCAGCAAATCAGCACCGCGATGCACCGCATCCTGCAGTCTCCGGTCGATCCTGACCAAAAGAAAATCAGTAAAATCAAAGAGTCGATCGCCAGCTACCGCAACGTAGCCGTCCTGCTCCTGGATCCGCAGGGCAATATCCTGTTCAGCTCGGCGCAAGGGGAAGCACTGCGCCCTGCGATGAACGCGGCGGACTTCGGCGAACACCGCCGCGCGCAGGATGTGTTTCTCTGGACGGTTGAAGACCCTGCCGCAAACATGCACGCCGGGTCCGACATGAAAATGGAAACGTACCGGATTATCGCCTCTTCAGGCACGGCGACGCTGCAGGGCAAAACGCAGGGCTACGTGATGCTGATCGGGCTCTCCATCAATTTTCATCTGCACTACCTTGAGGCGCTGAAAAAGAATCTTCTGGCGATTGCCGCGGCGATCAGCCTGCTGATTATTCTTGTCATTCGCATCGCGGTTCGTCAGGGACATTTGCCCCTGCGTAACGTCAGCAACGCCATTAAAAATATCACTTCAGAAAACCTCGACGCGCGGCTGGAGCCGTCCCGCGTGCCCGTTGAGCTGGAACAGCTGGTCATCTCCTTCAACCATATGATCGAAAAGATTGAAGATGTCTTTACCCGCCAGGCGAATTTTTCCGCCGATATCGCGCATGAAATCAGAACCCCCATCACCAACCTGGTGACGCAAACGGAAATCGCGCTGAGCCAGGACCGCTCGCAGAAAGAGCTGGAAGACGTTCTGTACTCCAGCCTTGAAGAGTACAACCGGATGACCCGCATGGTCAGCGACATGCTTTTCCTGGCGCAGGCGGATAATAACCAGCTCGTCCCTGACCGGGTGGTGTTTGATTTAAGTGCGGAGGTCATGAAAGTCTTCGATTTCTTCGAAGCCTGGGCGGAAGAACGCAACGTTACGCTGAAATTTAACGGGATGCCCTGCCTGATAGAAGGCGATCCGCAGATGTTCAGAAGAGCAGTAAATAATCTGCTCTCCAATGCCCTGCGCTATACGCCAGCCGGGAAAGCGGTGACGGTCTCCATCAGAGAACAGGATAACGACGTTGAACTGATGATAGAAAATCCCGGTACGCCGATCCCGCAAGAGCATCTGCCAAAGCTGTTTGACCGTTTCTATCGCGTCGATCCGTCAAGGCAGCGCAAAGGCGAAGGCAGCGGGATAGGGCTTGCCATCGTGAAGTCCATCGTCTCCGCGCACCACGGAAAAGTCCGCGTGGAATCGGATGCGGCATCGACGCGCTTCATCCTCTCCGTGCCGGGAAAAGTGGCCTGAGCGTCAGCGCACGGCCCGACACACTTCCAGTACCTTTTCCCTGAGCCATCGATGTCCCGGGTCCCTTTCCATGCGCGGATGCCACATCTGTGACACCGTAATGGTCCGGGTTTTAAACGGCAGTTCAAAGACGTGTACGCGCTCGTTCATCGGCTGATTGAGCAGGTACAGCGCCGGCACCATGGCAATCAGATCGGACGCCAGCGCCACGGATAGCGCCGTTGGAAATCCGGGCACCACGCTGGCGACCTTGCGCTTCATCCCCCGTTCCGCCAGCGCGTCATCGACAAACCCGTGTAGCGATCCGTCCGGCGAGGCCACCACGTGGCCCCACGCGACATAATCGTCAAGGCTGACGTCAGGCCGTAATGAGAGAGGATGCCCCTTACGCACCGCGCCAACAAACCGATCCTGAAAGAGCCGTTGCAGCCGTATTTCAGGCCCCATATTGCTCTGCACGCCGATCTCCAGGTCGACCAGCCCCTCACGCAAATAGCGCGAGGTTTTTTCAGGTTTCGGCGAGAAGCGGATGCACACCCCGGGGGCAACGCTCGCCACCGCCGCAATCAGCAGTGGCCCAAACGCCACCACAAAACCGTCGTTGGCTCTGATGGTGAACAGCCGCTCGAGACTTTCAACCTTCAGCGCGTCGGTGGAGGGCTGTAGCACTGCCCTCGCCTCATGCACGGCAGTTCTGGCGCGGTCCCGCGTGGCTTCTCCCCAGGGCGTCAGCACCATATGACGCCCGGCCCTCACCAGAATAGGATCGCCGGTCACCTCCCGCAGCCTGCTCAGGGTGCGGCTCATGGCGGAGGTGCTGAGGTTCAAACGTCGCGCCGCGCCCGCCACGCTGGCTTCGGCCAGCAGAACGTCGAGCGCAACCAGAAGGTTAAAGTCAGGATCGGACACGGTGACTCCTAAGATAAGGCGTTATATGCAACGATTAAGTGCAGCTGATGCGTCTTCCGCCCTGTATACCGCATGCTTATAGTTTCGTCATCACTATTCTTATGCGGAGTAACGACGATGACGCTTTTTTCAAACCTGCCCGGCGATGAAGGCTTACCCGGTCATGAACGCGCCCGGGTCATGGCCGCCGTCATGACCACCACGCTGATGGGCGTCTTTGACGGCACCATGATCAACATCGCGCTGCCCTCCATGGCAAGGGCAATGCAGGTACCCGCAAACGTTGCGGTCTGGTTCTCCAACGGTTACCTGCTTTCAGCGGCAATGACGTTAGCCATCTTCGCGGCGCTGGCGGCGCGCGTGGGCTATCGCCCGGTGTTTCTTGTTGGGCTTGCCACCTTTACGCTCACCTCACTCGGCTGCGCGCTGGCAGCGACGCCGGAAATGTTAACCGGCATGCGTATTCTGCAGGGCATCGGCGGTGCGGCCACCCTGAGTATCGCCCCGGCAATCCTGCGATCCGTTTTTCCGGGTCGACTGCTTGGGCGTATTCTGGGGCTGCACGCCCTGCTTATCGCCTCCAGCACGGCGATTGCCCCCGTGCTGGGCGGAACCATACTGGACGCGCTGAGCTGGCAGTGGCTGTTCGCCATTAACATTGTTCCGGGCAGCGTCGCCCTGCTGCTGGCATGGCGGGCCTTGCCGCGGGAAACGGCCGTTGACCGCTCGCCCTTTGACGCGCCGGGCGCCGTGTTCTCCGCCGTGCTGTTAGGTTCAGCAATCATGCTGGCCGACAGCCTTCAGCACGTGACGCAAAACATCAACCAGGCGGCCACAGGCTGGGGGCTGCTCGCGCTGGTCAGCACCCTCGCCTTTATCTGGCGGATTCGGCGCGCGCGAAGTCCCATCCTGCCGCCCGTCATGTTTAAAAACGGACGCTTTACCCTCGCCGCCCTGACCTCGCTAGCCTCGTTTGTCAGTCAGGGCATCACCTTTGTCGCGCTGCCGTTTCTGTTTCAGAGCGTGTATGGCTACAGCCCGGTGGTCTCCGCGCTGCTGTTCACCCCGTGGCCGATTGGCATCGTGCTGATCGCGCCGCACGCGGGACGCTGGGCAGATACGATTTCCGCGCCGCTGATCTCGACAATCGGGCTGATGATTTTTGTCTGTGGGCTGGTCCTGCTGGCGACGTTGCCGGAAAATCCTTCCGCATGGGATATCAGCCTGCGCAGTCTGGTTTGCGGGATTGGGTTTGGCTGCTTCCAGAGCCCCAATAACCGGGAGATGCTCTCTAACGTGGCGCGGGAATATGCCAGCTATGCCTCCGGCGTGTTGTCGATTGTGAGGACATTCGGCCAGTGTCTCGGCGCCGCCGCGGTGGGCGTGCTGCTGGCGACGGCCGGATCAGACCATGACCGGGCCGTGCATTTTGCGCTGTGGATAGCCGTCATCGCCTCAACGGGATCGGTGTTGTTTAGCGTGAGTCGTCTGCGCCCTGCGGTTCGGGCATCAGCGTAAACTGTTGCAGCGCCTTCCGGCGCTGCTCGTTTATAACGCCTACGCTGTAAGGCGTTCATTCCACGCATCAGTGTATTGAATATTTCCGTCCAGGATTTTCCATGTGATTTTTGCGTATCGCAAAGATACATTTTCCAGGTGACCAGTACCGGGACAATCTCTTGTATCATGCATAACTGGAGTTATTGAAATGACTTTCACACCTTCCATAAGAATATTGAAGTATTCCACTTCCTGGCCAGCATCATTGATGTGATAGAACTTTAATTCAGCACTTTGAAGAGTCTGACCTGTAGCCACTGCTTTGTATAGATAGGGTGAAGATGAATCAATTGCTTTTGTTAAACTGAAAGCTGAGTGTTGCCTTGTACCTGTAAGTTTACCTGTTGCCTCATCTGTTGGAATGCTCAGGTTATGGATCAGATCTCTAAGCTCTATGCTTCCTTCACGGTCTGCAACATCAGAACCGCCACGGATCATTGCTCCACCATCGTCTTTCAAAAAGAGGTGTACTGGTACAGCCATTTCTAAAACTCCTTATGCTAATTAATCTCTTATTCCATTTGCTATGAGGTTAATTACAGGCATGATCGCTACACCATCTGCATAGAACAGATCCGAATTAGTGAATGAATAAACCTTACCTGTGATTTTTATATTTACCGTGTTCCCATAAGCAGAAGCTGTAACATTGCTTGTATTGGCTTCAAGGAACGGCGAGCGTTCTTTAAGGGCCTTCATAATGTTCCCGCTGCTGTCTTTATCTAAATAGAAGCGGTAAACATCCGACACCGTAGCTCCTCCGTCATCATACTTTGTTATGTACAGTGTGACGGTATCAGATAGTTTCTGTTTGCTGACAAAGCTATCGTGAGGAGGTGCATTAAAATAATATTGATATGTCAGAAACCCGCAAACAATGATCAATAAAATCGTTGTGAGTAAATAATGAAGCCGTTTAATAACCGTGTTTCTTTGCATATTCAATCCCTTGACTTATCCAAAACTGATCGTGAGGATCATCCCCATATGGCGGTTTTTGATACCAGTGCCCCCATTTCTTTTTGGAGGTTTTAGCTCTTTCCTGCGCCCATCCTGCCCCCATCAATAACGTTTCTGATGGTATCCCGGCAGCATAGCCAGCCGAACCATAATTGAAGTTACCAAAGTTCGCTAACTCAGGGTGTCACTGCTTGTAATCCCATGGCCCCTTATTTCTTACTTTTTGATAAAACCAAAGATAGGTTGTAGGGATAGCCATATTTCTACTCATACCATGAGCTCTTGCAATCCTCATGTTTGCCAATGCAAGCGCGATTCCTTCTTTTGGTAACAAAGGTATAACAGCCATATTAACCACTCTTTTCACATGGATATATGACCGCGTATCGTACACTTTTGCGATAGTAAAAAAGATATCTGTTTCGAGACAAATGACGGAAAAATAACCGATTAAGATATTAATCGCATTAAAAATCAAAGAAATTTAGGCTGAGCCCTGCGGTTCGGGCGTCAGCCTGATTCGCCCGGCGGAGCTACGCTTGCACGGGCCTACAAGGAAGCTTTGCACAATGTAGGCCGGGTAAATGCAGCGTCACCCGGCAAAAAGACGACTCGTTTGTTTACTCCAGCGCCAGCAGCGCAAAGCTCGCCAGCCAGTGCCCGCCGCTGTAGTGGCTGCCGACCACATGCTCAACGCTTGCCGTCAGGTGTTTCGCCACCGCCTCGCGCAGCGCCTGCTGCGCCGGATGGTTTGCGGGAAGCGCTCTGGCAATGTGCTTCATGCACCAGGCGCGGCTGAGGTTTAACCCGTCGAGATGGGCAATTTTCGGGTCGGTACGGTCGCTCACTTCCGCCGGGTTCATCAGCGCCGCAATGGTGCCCGCCTCCGGGAGAAACGCGTCAAACCAGGCCGGGAAGTCTTTCTGCACCTTGCTCATCAGCAGCGCTTCCATCAGCGCGCCGGAAATATACTCATCACCGCCGGGCTCGTAGTGGGCCGGATAGCGCGTGTCGGCGAGATAAAACCGCTCCGCCGCCGTGACAATCGCCTGCTCAAGCGCGCTATCCTCCACGGCTCGCGCGTAATCGAGCGCCAGCGCGAGGGCAAACGCCGTGTTGTAGTGCGTCCCGACGCGGATCGGATAGGTGAGCTTGCTGAGGTAATCCATCAGGCGGTTACGAATATCCTGGGTTAACGGCTCAAGCGTCCGGTACCAGCCTGCGGCCTGCGGCAGCGACGACTGCTTTAGCTCCTGGGCCAGCGCCAGCAGCCAGCCGTAGCCATACGGGCGCTCAAACGAGGCGCGGAACGGCGCGGTGAAATAGGCCAGCTCCTTCGCCACGTTCTCTTCCGTCAGGTGCTCGTCGACAAGCGCGACGATCGCGTCCCGGCTCGGCAGCTCCGGGTAGAGGCGCACGCAGCGCAGCAGCAGCCAGTAGCCGTGCACCGCCGAGTGCCAGTCGAAACAGCCGTAGAAAATGGGGTGCAGTTCGCGCGGCGGCAGAACGTCACCATCATCATTCAGCAGGTGCATGATGTGGTTCGGGTATTCCTGGCGCAAATAGGTCAAAGGCATGCGGGCAAACGCGTCAGCCTGATGTTGCGTTAATTCCATAACAGCTCCTTAGCGAAACACGAGGAAATACATGAGGAACACGTTCACCACCAGCAGGGTTAACGCGGTCGGGATCTGGATCTTGATCACCTGATATTTATCTTTCAGCTCCAGCAGCGCGGCGGGAACAATGTTGAAGTTAGCGGCCATCGGCGTCATCAGCGTGCCGCAGTAGCCCGCGTACATGCCAATCGCCAGCAGCGGCGCCGGGTTGCCGTGATGCACATTAATCAGAAACGGCAAGGCGATCCCCGCGCTCAGCACCGGGAAGGCCGCAAACGCATTCCCCATGATCATGGTAAACAGCGCCATCCCCACGCAGTAAATCACCACCAGCATAAAGCGGTTATCCGGATTAACGAACAGGCTCACCACCTTCTGCACCGAGTCACCGGTATTGGCCGCCACGAACACGCCGCCGAGCATGGCCAGCATCTGCGGCAGGATCACCGCCCAGCCGATGGTGTCGACAAGACGGCGAGACTGGCGAATGGCGTGCAGCGGCGTGCCTTTGGTCAGCCACCATCCGGTGAGGATCGCCGCGACGCAGGCCACGCACAGCGCCGCCAGGGTAAGCTGTTTCTGATCGAGCAGGAACACGCCGCCAACCGACACGCCCTTCAGGAACAGCGTCCCGATAACCGTCACCACCGGGATCATCAGCGCGGGCAAAAATAGCCAGTTTTTAAGGCGGTTTGACGAGGCGAGACGTTCGTCTTCGGTGGACATTTTATAGTGCCCTTTTCCGACCAGACCAAAACCCGCCAGCAGCGCGATAGCGATGACGCCCCCGCCGATTATCCGGTACGCCAGCGATTTCCCCAGCTCCTGCACCATCAGATCGCCGAACAGGAAGATCCCGCCAAATAAAAACCAGAACAGCGCCGTGGTAAAACGCTTCGGATTGGCGCGATCGCGCAGGGTCATCACAACCAGCAGCATCACGACGAAGCCGATCAGGTAGTACACGCGGTTAATGGTGATAAGCGTCATCATTGCGCGGCCTCCCGCGTGCCCTGCTCCGCGCGCCAGGCCATGACGTCGCGACGGATGCTGGCATCCAGGCGCAGAAGGCGCGTCATATGAATAACTAATGCCGCAATGGCGGTTGGGATGGCCCACAGGCCGATATGCAGCGGTTCGATGCCCGCAATACCGTTCTCTTTCAGGAACGCGTCGATCAGCAGCACCGCGCCAAAGGCAATAAAGATATCTTCCCCAAAGAAGACCGCAATGTTGTCGCACGCGGCGGCATGGGCTTTGATTTTGTCGCGGATGTGCTGCGGCAGCTCGCCGTATTCGTTCAGCGCCGCCCCTTCGGCCATCGGCGCCAGCAGCGGACGCACCGTCTGGGCATGACCGCCCAGCGACATCAGCCCCAGCGCGGCGGTGCCTTCACGGGCGACAAAATAGAGCATCAGAATACGCGCCGAGGTCGCGCTGGCGATCTTCGCCACCCAGGCCTGGGCACGCTCCTTGAGCCCGTAATATTCCAACAGACCAATCACCGGCAGGATCAGAATGAAGGTCGCCAGGGATCGGCTATTCACGAACTTTTCGCCAAAGGTCTCCAGCAGCATCCCGAAATCCATACCGACCAGCAGACCCGTCGCCAGCCCCGCCACCACGACCACCAGCAGCGGGTTGAAGCGCAGTGCAAAACCAATAACCACGATCGGTATCCCGATCAGCGGCAACAGCGTAGTACCGTCCATAACGTTTACCCTATCCAAAGTGAGCGTTGCGCGCCGACGGCTATTTTTTTATTTTGCGGCGAGCGATGTTGTGTTTTTCGACAGGTTTCGGAAAACCTGCGATAAAAAGCTATATCTGAACCTCAAAAACATGTAAACAAATTATCAATAAAATGTTCTTATTTTATCGATGAGTTTACATTTCTGGCTAAGGAACGTTATGACCTCGGAAAAGAGTGCTACCCCCCCTCACGACGATATCAACGACGGCCGGATCGTCTCGTCCCGCCACCTGGTGTCCGAGCGCTGCGCGGAACTGTCAGAGCTGGAGTACGCGCTGATCATGACCAGCAACGCGTTCAATAAATGGATGGTGCGCTGCATGACCGCAGCCGGCGAGCCCGATATGGGCGCATTTGACGTCTCGCTGCTGCATCACGTGAACCACCGCGACCGCAAGAAAAAGCTGGCCGATATCTGTTTCGTTCTTAACGTGGAAGATACCCACGTGGTGACCTACGCCCTGAAAAAGCTGGTCAAAGCGGGCTACGTGACGAGCGAGAAAGCGGGCAAAGAGCTCTTTTTCTCGACTACCGAGGAAGGGAAAGCGTTGTGTATGAAGTACCGGGACGTGCGGGAGGCGTGTCTGATCGCAATCCACGCGGAGAGCGGCATTGCCGGGAAGTCGATTGGCGAAACCGCGCAGCTGTTACGCACGATCTCCTCCCTGTATGACACCGCCGCCCGCGCGGCGGCATCACTCTAGAGCTAAGGACGTCTGAAGAGAGTAATACTGCGTCCGGCCAGTTCGTACTCTACGGTTTCGGTGAACGCTGTCCCGGTGGCAGCGTCCTCTGCCGTAGACAGCTCCAGCACCCATCCCCCTTCGCCAAACTGCGGGATCTGGAACGGCACGGTCCCTTCAAACGGGTTGAACAGCATCAGCACGTCGTGCCAGATGCCGTCCTCCTGCCTGAGATCCGGCCTGCTGATGGAGACGCCGAGCGTCGAGCCTTCATCCCACTGCTCGGCCTGCTGTGGGCCGCCGCCGGCATTGAACCAGCGGATCTCCAGCCCGTCGCGCCAGCTTTCACGGCGCAGCAGCGGCTGTTGCGCGCGAAGGTCAATGAGCCGTCGGGTAAACTCGCGCAGCGCAGCGTCGTTTTCGGTTATCCCGTTCCAGTCGATCCACGAGATTTCGCTGTCCTGGCAGTAACCGTTGTTATTGCCCTTCTGCGTGCGGCCAAACTCGTCCCCCGCCAGCAGCATCGGCGTGCCGTGGGAAAACAGCAGCGTGGTCAGGAAATTACGTTTCTGCCGTTCGCGGGTGGCAATAATATCCGGGTTCTCCGTCGGCCCTTCTTCGCCATAGTTGTACGAGCGATTATCGTTATGCCCGTCGTTATTGTCCTCGCCGTTGTCGGCGTTGTGCTTCTCGTTGTACGACACCAGGTCATTCAGCGTAAAGCCGTCGTGAGCGGTGATGAAGTTGACGCTGGCCCACGGACGACGCCCGCGCAGGTCGTACAGATCCCCGGATCCCAGCAGCCGTGCGGCAAAGTCGTTGGAGACGTTATCGCCCTTCCAGTACTCGCGTACGGTATCGCGGTATTTGTCGTTCCACTCACCCCAGCCCGGCGGGAAACCGCCGACCTGATACCCGCCGGGGCCAATATCCCAGGGTTCACCAATCAGCTTAAGTCTTGATAACACCGGATCCTGAGTCATGGCGTCGAAGAAACCGCCGCGCGGGTCAAACCCTTCCGGCTCTCGGCCCAGTATCGTCCCCAGGTCGAAACGAAAACCGTCAATATGCATCGATTCCGCCCAGTAGCGCAGCGAATCCATCACCATCTGCAGCACGCGCGGGTGCGAGGTGTTGACCGTGTTTCCCGTCCCGGTGTCGTTGATGTAGTACCGGTGCTGGTCCGGCAGGGTGCGGTAATAGCTGTAGTTATCAATCCCCTTAAACGAGAGCGTGGGACCAAGCTCGTTTCCTTCCGCCGTATGGTTGTACACCACGTCCAGAATCACCTCGATGCCCGCATCGTGATACGCGCGTACCATGTCGCGAAAGCCCTGGATCCCCGCCGGGCCGTAGTAGCGCGACGCCGGAGCAAAAAAGCCGAGGGTGTTATAGCCCCAGAAGTTCTTCAGGCCGCGATCGAGCAGATGCTGGTCGTCCGGGAACCAGTGAACCGGCAGAAGCTCCACCGAGGTGATGCCAAGACTCTTGATGTATTCGACCGAGGCTTTGTGTCCCATCCCCTCAAACGTGCCGCGCAGCTCCTGCGGGATGGCCGGGTTCATCTGGGTAAAGCCCTTCACGTGGCTCTCATAGACGACGGCATGCGGCCAGGGCACGTTTGGCCGGCTGTTGTCCTGCCAGTCAAAGGCGTTCGGGTCGATGACCTTGCACTTCGGCGTGAACGGCGCGCTGTCGCGCGTATCATAACTGAGATCCAGTTCATCATGACCCAGCTCATAGCCGAAATGGGCGTCGTTCCAGTCGATATCGCCCACCAGTTCGCGGGCGTAGGGGTCGATAAGCAGCTTGTGCGGGTTAAAGCGGTGACCGTTTTCCGGATCGTAAGGGCCGTAGACGCGATAGCCGTACAGCGCGCCGGGCTTGAGGTCCGGCACATAGCCGTGCCAGACCTCATGGGTATATTCCGGCAGCTCCAGCCGGGCGATTTCGTTTTTCCCGGACGGGTCAAACAGACAGAGTTCCACCCGCTCGGCGTGAGCGGAGAACAGCGCGAAGTTGACGCCCTTCCCGTCATAATTCGCCCCCAACTGCTGACCATGACCGGCCCGAATTTCAAACGTAGTATCCTTTGCCATTTTCGTTCTCCACGATTATTCGCAGGTAAGCAGAACCAGTACACATCCCTTTTCTGACGTTAAATCCAGCGTCTCTTGCAGAATGCGGCTCTCACCGCTGAACAGATCCCGATAGCGTTTCCCGGCCAGTTCTTCCGGTATCGCGACCCTGGTATTGACCCACAGCTGATGATTATCGGTGACATCAAAAACCAGACGCGGCACGGCGACAATCAGCGCCTCCTCGTCCTTAACGCGGGCATAGACAATCAGGTTCTCCTCGCGCTCGCCGGTGACCTTAAGCGGCAGCCAGTCGCCGTAGCGGAAAAGCGCGTCGTAATGCGGACGCAGCCGCAGCAGCGTGGCGGTGACGAACTGCTTAACGCGCCCGTCTCGCCAGCAGGCCGGGTTATCAAATACCGTGGCATCCGCCGTGCTGAGGTTGTGCACCAGCGCGTTGAAGTCCGGCTCCCGTCGGTTATCCGGGTCGACGAGGCTAAAGTTGAGCGCCTCGCTGCCCTGATAGATATCCGGCACGCCGGGAGCCGTCAGCTTGATTACCGTCTGGCTGAGGCTGTTTATCAGCCCGGCGCGGATAAAGGGCTGCATCGCCTCGCTAAAATCATGCAGGAACAGCGCGTTGTCCGGCGAAAGCAGGTGCCGCGCGTAGCTCAGCACCACGCTCTCATAGCTCTCGTTGCTGTCGATCCAGTCGGTGCGCTGTTTTGCCTCGCGCAGCGCTTTCTCGAGGAAGCCGATGAATCGCGCGTCGAGTGCTTTAAGCCCTTCGGCGTCGTCCGGCGACTGCGTGGCGGGCCAGACGCCCGCCAGCGCCTGATAGATCATCCAGGTATCGGCAGCGTTCGGCGCGGTACCGTCATTGAGAAAACGCACCTGAGTCTGGTTCATCTGTCGCCAGCGGGCCAGATTTTCCCCCCAGCGTTCCGGCGCTTCCGTCAGGGTGTAGAGACGCGCCCGGGCGTCTTCCCCGCGCTTGGTATCGTGCGTGGAGGTGCCCAGCAGCGCGTCGGGCTGTCGGGCGAGACGAATGCGCATCTCCTGGTGGAAGCGGGATAATGAAAACGCGCGCGGCGTCGGGTCGGCGCCCACTTCATTGAGCGCCAGCTCGAGGTTGTGGCGAAAGAACAGCGTGTCTTCAACGGACTTCGCCATCAGCGGCCCGGTAAGCTGCTGGAAGCGGGTTCTGAACAGCGCGGCGGACTCGCGGCAATCTTCCGGCAGATCGCCGGTAAGAATGCGCACAATCAGGCTCAGCGCCGCTTCAGACGTCTCCACGCCGGCGATCACGCGGTTAAGCAGCGCCACGTCCGGCGGGGTTAATCCCTCCCGGGTGCCGTAGGTGCGGTAGACCGGAAAGGCGATAAGCAGCTCGCGCAGCGCGTGGCGGATCTCCTCGCGCGGTAGCGCAACCTCATTGCGGCCGGCCAGATCGTCAGCAAGGTTAAGCAGCGTGGTGAATTCACCCTCAAAATTGCGATCGGTCATCAGGCTCTTGGCATCGCGCAGTTCCGCGTGGCGATCGACCGTTATCCCCAGCGTTTCGTCGTGGATGGTCTCCAGGCGCGACAGGTTATCGTCGTCGACCAGCACTTCCGCCAGCGAGGCGATAAACTCGTAGCCGGTGGTGCCGGATACCGGCCAGTCGGCGGGGAGCTGTTCTCCCTTCGCGAGGATTTTTTCAACCGTGATGTAGCAGTCGGGCCCGGTTTTCTCCCGCAGGCGCTGCAGATACCCCAGCGGATCGGCCAGGCCGTCGACGTGGTCGATGCGCAGGCCGTCCACCACGCCCGCGTGAACCAGCTCCAGGATCAGCCGGTGCGAATCGTCGAAAACCGCGTCGTCTTCAACCCGAACGCCGACCAGCCCGGTGATCTCGAAGAAGCGCCGCCACGAGAGCTGCTTCGGCGCTTCCCGCCAGGACATCAGCCGCCAGCTTTGCGCTTCATGCAGCTCAGCGATGCTCTTATCCTCGCTGTACGTGCCGGGGTTGAGCGGATACTCGGCGTCGTAGTAAACCAGCGCGGCCTTGTGCGTGACAGGGTCACGTTTTAGAGCGATCGCCCCCTTCTCCAGCTCCGCCTCAAAGGTGTCACCGAGGAACGGCAGCGTTAGCGGGCGCGACCCGTCGATATCGAAATAGCGGAAATAGCGGCTCTGCTGGCCGTATTCAATCACGTCCCGCCACCAGGCATTTTCCAGCGAGGTGGACATATGGTTCGGGACAATATCCAGAATCAGCCCCATGCCGGCCTGCTTAAGCGCCGCGGCCATGCGGTCGAAGCCGTCTCGTCCGCCGATCGCGGGGTCAATTTCATTCGGGTTGGTCACGTCATAGCCGTGGGTGGAACCCGCTGTGGCGGTAAATACGGGCGACGCGTAGAGATGGCTGATGCCGAGATCTTTCAGGTAAGGCACCAGCGCCGCAACGCGGTCGAAGGTCATGCCATTACGGAACTGAATACGGTACGTGGCGGAAGGGATCATAACGATGCTTCTCCATCAGCAAAGCGAACGACAATACCGTTCGGCGGTAAAACGTCAGTGACTTCCGGCCAGGCAAAGCGCGTCTCACCCGCGAGATCGGGCAGCGCGACGGGCTTACTACCGATATTCAGCGCCAAAGAGAGTGTCCCCGACGGGAAATGCCAGCTCACCGCCACCATGCCGGGCGCGGTCTTGATTACCTTGCTCTCAACGGCGCCGCCATGACGCAGAAGCGGAACGATATGGCGATGACGCAGCGTCAGCAGGTGGCGCGTGAAGCGCAGCCACGTTTTGCCTTCGTCGGTGGCAATCTTATTCCAGTCGAGTTTTGAACGGATAAACGTGTTCACGTCGTTCGGATCCGGGACGGTTTCATCGTGCCCGGCATGGCCGGTAAACTCTTTTGCGCGCCCTTCCCGCACCGCCTTTGCCAGATCGCCGTGAAAATCGGTGAAAAACAGGAACGGGTGCGTTTCCCCAAACTCCTCACCCATAAACAGCAGCGGGATATGGGGGGAAAGCAGCAGCGCGGCAAGCAGCACCCGCGTCTTGTCGGCTCCGGCCAGGGTGATAAGCCGTTCGCCCTGGGCGCGATTCCCGGTCTGATCGTGGTTTTGAATAAAATCGACGAAGAACTGCGGCGGCTGCGTCTGGCACTCCACCCCGCGGGATTCGCCGGTTTGCAGCGAAATCTCGCCCTGGTAGACAAAGCCTTCCGCCAGCGCCCGGGCGAACTTTTTCTCCGGCTCAAAGGCAAAATCCTGGTAGTACGCGTGGGTCTCGCCGGTGGCAAACACGTGGGCGGCGTTGTGGAAGTCATCATTCCACTCGGCGGTGAACAGCGGCGTGTTGCCCTGTTCATCGCGCGGATGCAGGAAAATCACGTTGCGGCTGTCTTCCGTGGTCAGGTGAACGTGACGGTGCGGGATCGCGTCGCGGATTTTTGCGGCAATCTCCTCCAGAATGTGCGTCTCCGAGGCGTCTTTAATCTGGTCGATGGCATCGAAGCGCAGGCCGTCCAGACGGTACTCCGTCAGCCAGTAGAGGGGCGCATCGGTAATGTACTGCCTTACCGGCTCGCGTTCGTAAGCAATTCCGTTGCCCCACGGCGTCATTCGCTGTGCATCAAAAAACGCGGGCGACAGCAGCGGCAGATAGTTCCCCTCCGGGCCGAAGTGGTTAAGCACGATATCCAGCACCACGGAGAGTCCCAGCCCGTGCGCGGCGTCGATAAACGCGTGGAAATCCTCCGGCGTACCGTAGGCAGAGTGCGGGGCGTACAGCAGCACGCCGTCATACCCCCAGCCGCGTGTTCCGCCAAACTGAGAGACGGGCATCACTTCAAGCTGGGTAATACCGAGCTCTGCCAGATACGGCAGCTTGTCGATGGCGGCCCGGAAGGTGCCCTCCGGGGTAAACGTGCCGATGTGCAGCTCGTAGATAACCGTATCTTCCCACGGCCGCCCTGCCCAGTCCCGGTTGACCGGCTGATAGCGTTGGGGATCGATAACGATGGAGGGGCCGTTAACGTCGCCTTTTTGCGCGCGCGAGGCGGGGTCGGGCACCGTCATGCCGTCCTGCAGAACAAATTGATATTCTGCACCGTGCGTGACGCCGGGTACGTCTGCCTGAAACCAGCCGTCGCCAGCTGCCGTCATCGGCACGTCGGCGGCTGCCAGACGTAGCGTTAGTTCTTTCTGTCCTTCTGCCCAGACGCGAAAACGTACAACGTCATCGAAAATAAACTCAGCACCCCACTGCTTTTGAAATGTCCTGAATTCCATTCATTGTCCTCGAATGACCCACATTTTACGCGGAACGAAGTACAAGCTTAGTTCAGGATTAAAAGTGTGTTAGGCCAGCGAATTTAACCGCTTCGTCTATTCTTTATGAAATAACTCACTACCGGGAAGACTATGCAGATTCGAAAAGGACTCAATACCGACCTCGCTCGCCTTGAATGCTGTGACTTTTCTTTCACCATTAGCCACATTGCGCGAGAGCCCTTTATCCACTGCGATTTGCATATCGAAGCCGTCGCCGTGCCCTGGATTAAAACCTACGAGCTCGATATCCAAACCCTTGAAAACCACTGCGTTAATCCGGACGCCATATTTCTTATTGCCGAAACGGATGACGGTGAAATTGCGGGATTTATTACCGCGTCAATCGGCTGGAATAAGTTTATCTCGGTGGATTACATTGCCGTGGAGCGCACGAAACGCAGAACCGGCGCCGCGCAAAAATTAATGGCCGCCGCGCACGTGTGGGCCCGCAGCGTAAACGCGCCGGGATTACGGCTTGAAACGCAAAATGTGAACGTCTCTGCCTGTCTGTTTTACCGCAACTACGGGTTTACCCTGGGCGGATACGATCGTTATCTCTACAACGCCTTACCGGAAAAAGACGAAGTCGCCCTGTTCTGGTATTACATGCTGGTCTAGCGGCGCGGCCTTCATATTTCTGTCATTGAATTTCATTACGCTTTCGGGATTTTAACCAGGGTGTTGAGGAAAAAAGTGTGAATTCAATGGCTAAGGCATTACTGCTGGCATTACCTGTTTTGAGTGCAACGGCAGCGGCGACGGCCGCCGGGGGCGAGCTGTGTGAACCCAAAGCGTACGAAATGGCGCTGCGCTATCAGCAGAAATCGGCAGAGATCGTGGCCCTTCAGCTGCAGACGTATCGGTTTGCCACCGAGCGTTTCAACGAAAAGTTAAAAGAGCTGAAAACGCCTGAAAATTACGCCGTGGTAATGGACCTGGATGAAACGGTGCTGGATAACACCCCTCTGCTGGTGCGCGACACCGAGCAGTGTCACGACTATACAAAATGGGACACCTGGAGCGACTGGGAAAAACAGGGAAAACCCGGCTTAATTCCGGGCGCGAAGGCGTTTCTTGACCATGTGAATCAAAGCAAGGTCCGTATCTATTATGTTTCGGACCGTATGCAGGAAAATAAAGCCGATACGCTCAGGACGTTAAAAGCCCTGGGACTTCCGCAGGTGTCCGATGAAAGCGTGCTTCTGGACACGGTCAGCAAGGAAGAGCGTCGCCAGAGCATCCTCAAAAAGCAGCAGATCGTAATGCTGTTTGGCGACAGCCTGCCGGATTTCGCCGTGCAGTTTAAAAATAAAAAGCCGAGCGAGCAGCAGCGCGAGCTGGTTGAAGCCAGCGCGGAACACTTCGGAAACGACTGGATTGTGCTGCCTAATGCCGCTTATGGCTCCTGGTCCAAAGCCACGCCGGACGGCTGGAACGCGCCGCTGAAAAAATAAGGTTTTACGGGCCGGGAAAGGCAGCATCGCCACCCGGCTTCTGCGTTGTGCTATCCACTGCGTTTATAGGTCCTATCATTTCTGGGCAGGTTCTTATAATTTTACGAAGAAGTAAGATGAGTGCTTTCAAAGGAGACTCGTATGCTTACCGTGAAAAAACTTGCTCTTTCTACGCTGATTTCCAGTTCATTGCTTTTCTACCCTGCGCTGCAGGCGTCGGCAGATACGCCCCTGCACGTCGTTAAACAACCGGCGGGCGGATACAGCGTTCAGGTCGGCGACGTTCTGGTCACCTCGTTTACCGACGGGACCGTCGCGCAGGATCTGCACAAGCTGCTGCGCCGGACAACGCCGCAAAAAATCGATGCGCTGCTCGCGAAAAATTTCCAGACCAACCCGCCTGAGGTATCCATCAACGCGTTCCTGATTGCGATGCCCGGACATAAAATCCTGGTCGATACGGGCTCAGGCCAGCTCTTTGGCCCCGGCAACGGCGGACGTCTGATTGAGAGCCTCGCCACCCAGGGGATTAAACCCGAGGACATTACTGAAGTCCTGCTGACCCACGCCCACTCCGATCACGCGGGCGGCCTGGTGAAAGACGGCAAGGTGGTGTTCAGCAACGCGCGCGTTTTCATTGGCAAACCGGACGTCGACTTTTTCTTTAACGACGAGAATCAGAAAAAAACCGGCTACGGCAAGAACTACTTTGACGTCGCGCAGAAGACCTTAAAACTCTATCTTGACGCCGGTAAAGTGGTGCCGTTTAGCGGCACATCTGAGATTCTCCCCGGGCTGACCGGCACGGTTCATCCCGGCCATACGCCGGGTTCAGCCTTCTACACGCTGACGAGCAAAGGCGAGAAGATCACCTTTGTCGGCGACATCATTCATGCCGCGGCGGTTCAGTTCCCGCAGCCTGACGTGACCATTACCTACGATGAAGATCAGAACAAAGCGGCAGGCGTGCGCGAACACGCGTTTGCGGACTTTGTGAAAAATAAAGACCTGGTTGCCGCGCCCCATCTGCCGTTCCCGGGTATCGGTTATGTCACCAAAGGCGAAAACGGCGGCTATGCCTGGGTCCCTGTGACCTATACCAACCGGGACGCCGGCAGCGCGAAATAAAATGACGCCCGTCTCTGACATGGACATCGACCTGATCCTGACCCTGGACGCCCTGCTTCAGGACAGGAATATCACCCATGCGGCCGCGCGGCTGGGCATCAGCCAGCCCGCGCTGTCCGCCCGTCTCGCGCGTCTGCGAACGCTGTTTGGCGAACCGCTGTTTATTCCCTCCCCACATGGACGTGGGGTGCTACCGACGCCGCGAGCGGAAGCGCTTAAGCCGCAGGTGGAGAGCGTGCTGCGCGGCATCAGCGCGATGTTTTCTCCCACCACGTTTGATGCCCAGACCAGCACCCGAACCTTTGTTATCGCGCTGCACGAAAACCCGGCGCTGATGCTGGGCACAGGGCTGCTTAACCAGGTGGGTACCGAAGCTCCAGGTATTCGCCTGCGCTTCGCCCTGCCACAGATGTCCGAACTGCCGCAGCAGCTGGAAAACGGTGATGTGGATATCTACATCGGCGTGAGCGCGGGGGCCCATGACGGCTGGGTGAGGCGCAAACTGCTCGACGATGCGTTTGCCACCGCCCAGCGCAAAGGCCATCCGCGCGGGACCGGAGCGTTAGACCTGGAAAGCTACTGCGCGCTTTCTCATCTGGTGGTGTCATCGGCGGGAGATCCGTTTACCGGCTTTGTCGATCAAACCCTGGCCGGGCTGGGCTACCAGCGGCACGTCGCGATGTCCACGCAGAGCTACGCCATGGCGCCTGCGCTTGTTGCCGGTACCGACCTGGTGTGCACCCTGCCGGAACGGATGCTGAAACAGTTTGCCGGCACGCTGGATCTCTTTGCGCCGCCGCTCCCGCTCCAGCCGATTACCATCTACATGTACTGGCACCCGAAAAACAGCCAGGATCCGGCGAATGCCTGGCTGCGCGAGCAGCTGCTGCAGGCCGCCGGGCGTCAGGTATGATCGAGGGTAATCAGGAATTTTTTAAGCACTTCTGAGCGAATAATCCGGTGGCAAACCAGCGTCAGTTCGCTTTCACGGAGCCGGTCGAGGATGTCCACGTACACCACGTTCTCAACGCTCACCGCCTTTGCCGAGGCGGGCAGCAGCGCCAGCCCAAACCCCGCCGAGACCAGGCTTATCACGGTGGGCACGTCGGTCGCGTTTTGCACCACGTCCGGCTGAAAGCCCGCCCCGCTGCAGGCGTCATAAAAGTACTGTTCCAGCCCCATTCCCTCCGGGTCGCGCAGGGAGATCCATTTTTCGTCCTTCACTGACGAAAGCGTCAGCGCGGAAGATCCCGCCAGCGGGTGCTGACGATACAGCGCCAGGACCGTTTTCTCTGACGTGAACGGGCGGCTTTGCAGATCGTCAGGCAGCGACGGCAGCGGCGCCCGGATAATAGCCACATCGAGCTGGTTGCTCTGCACGGCCGCGTAGAGCGTCTGCACGTTTCCCGTCACCAGCGACATGGTAATGGCCGGCCAGCGCGTATGCATCTGGCGCAGCGCGGCGGGCAGCCTGCCGTCGAACATCGCGCTCGACACGCACCCCAGGTTTAATACCCCCTGCTCGCCCCGTGCCGTTTGCCTGGCGTCCAGAACCGCCTGCTCGGTCAGGGAGATGGCGAGCCTGGCTTTCACCAGAAACGCTTCACCTGCGGGCGTCAGGGTTAAGCGGCGGTTCGCCCGGCTAAAGAGCGTGACGCCTAAACGTTCTTCCAGCGCCTTTATCTGCTGGCTCAGGGCCGGTTGCGCCATGTTCAGACGCTCAGCGGCCCGGTGCATGTGGAGCTCTTCGGCCACCACGATGAAATGGCGCATCTGACGAAACTGCACGGAACGCTTCCTTTTTTGATATGAGTTTACTTATCAATTTAGCAGTAATGATGCAATTGATGCTATTGGTCATTGCCATAAAAATGGAGGTATTCAAAACGAGGGAGGAAATTATGGAAAACCCGATCAACGATCTCCGCAGCGCCATCGCCCTGCTTCAGCGCCACGAAGGGCAGTATCTTGAAACCGATCATCCGGTCGATCCCAACGCGGAGCTGGCGGGAGTCTACCGCCATATCGGCGCGGGCGGCACGGTAAAACGTCCAACCCGTACGGGCCCGGCCATGATGTTCAACAGCGTGAAGGGCTATCCGGGCTCCCGCATCCTGGTGGGCATGCACGCCAGCCGCGAGCGCGCGGCGCTTCTGCTAGGCTGTGAGCCCTCGGAGCTTGCAAAACACGTCGGCCAGGCGGTGAAAAAGCCGGTTGCGCCGGTTGTCGTTCCGGCCTCGCAGGCGCCCTGCCAGGAACAGGTTTTCTACGCAGACGACCCTGACTTCGACCTGCGCAAGCTGCTTCCGGCCCCCACAAACACGCCGATTGATGCGGGCCCGTTCTTCTGTCTGGGACTGGTGCTGGCAAGCGATCCGGAAGACAGCTCGCTGACGGATGTCACCATCCACCGCCTCTGCGTTCAGGAGCGCGACGAGCTTTCCATGTTCCTTGCCGCCGGTCGGCATATCGAAGTCTTCCGCAAAAAGGCGGAAGAAGCCGGAAAACCGCTGCCGGTGACGATCAATATGGGGCTCGATCCTGCCATCTATATCGGCGCGTGCTTTGAGGCGCCCACCACGCCGTTTGGCTACAACGAGCTGGGCGTCGCCGGGGCGCTGCGCCAGCAGCCGGTCGAACTGGTGCAGGGCGTGGCGGTAAAAGAGAAAGCGATCGCGCGGGCGGAAATCATCATCGAGGGCGAACTGCTTCCGGGCGTGCGCGTAAGAGAAGATCAGCACACTAACACCGGCCACGCGATGCCGGAGTTCCCGGGCTACTGCGGCGAGGCGAACCCGTCCCTGCCCGTGATCAAAGTGAAAGCCGTGACCATGCGAAACCACGCGATCCTGCAAACGCTGGTGGGACCGGGAGAAGAGCATACCACCCTGGCCGGTTTACCGACGGAAGCCAGCATTCGCAATGCCGTTGAAGAGGCGATTCCGGGCTTCCTGCAAAACGTCTATGCGCATACCGCGGGCGGCGGTAAATTCCTCGGGATCCTGCAGGTGAAAAAACGCCAGCCGTCAGACGAAGGCCGTCAGGGACAGGCGGCGCTCATTGCCTTAGCCACCTATTCGGAGCTGAAGAACATCATTCTTGTCGACGAAGACGTGGATATTTTCGACAGCGACGACATCCTGTGGGCGATGACCACCCGCATGCAGGGTGATGTCAGCATCACCAATATTCCGGGGATCCGCGGCCACCAGCTGGATCCGTCCCAGTCGCCGGATTACAGCACCTCAATTCGCGCAAACGGCATCTCCTGCAAGACCATCTTCGACTGCACGGTGCCGTGGGCGCTGAAGGACCGCTTCGAGCGCGCGCCGTTTATGGAGGTGGATCCGCGTCCGTGGGCGCCGGAGCTGTTCGCTGATAAGAAATAGGGAAAGTTTCGGGCGTATGGCCCGCAGGTCATACGCTTATTTTCTTTTCAAGCGCGGCAATATTTTTATCTGCCTTTCGCTCCACAGAGAAACGATCGACGCTCAGCAAAATGAGCATCAGCCCCCTGCCGCTCTCCAGTAACGGCGATATTTCACAGAAACGGTCTCGTCTGGCGGCCTCGAGCCGCTCCAGCGGGAACGCATCACCTGCGTCGGTAAAGACAACGCGGACATTATGGTCCCGGATGTCGAACTCTACGCTAAATGTACGTGAAGCATCCTCATGCAGCGCGTGCCGGATGATATTCGTCGCCACTTCACAGACGGCAAGGTCGAGCGCGAAACGCCACTCATCGTCAACGGCAAGCGCGCTCAGACGGTCTCCCAGCCAGCCGGCCAGCGGCATCAGGGAGCCGAGCTCCGCCGGAAATTCCGCATGCTCCGGCGTCGGCATCTACTGCCCCAGCTGCGCAAGCGCGCTGTTTTTATCCGGATAAATGCGGAATATGCGATCCATTCGGGTCAGGGTGAACATATTCATGATCCCGGGGTTCAGGGAGCACAGCGCCATGTCGCCTTTCCCGTTCATCAGCTTAAACAACGACACCAGCATCCCCAGCCCGCTGCTGTCGATAAAGTCCACTTTGCTGAAGTCGACAATTAAGGCTTTACGATCGCTGCCAATTTCTTCCGTGACGGTGGCCTTAAACGCCGCGGCAATGGACGCATCCAGCCGCCGGACCGCTGGCGTAAGAATGTTGGCATGCGGTAATCGTTCAGTGTTAATAATCATTCTGTTCTCCCTGACGCTCAATCACTAACAGTGAAACGTCATCGGTTAAGGCGGTCGGTTCATCACGATTTGCATTGCGCCAGCCGGTCAGGTGTTGTCCGAAACGCAGCAGGAGCTCGTCTACTGGCAGATGGGCATGTTCATGAAGCCAGCGTTCCAGACGTTGCGGGCCAAACTGCTCGCTCTCGCTGTTCTCACACTCCGTGATGCCGTCACTGAATAAGCATAAGCGATCCCCTGAATTGAGGGTAAAAGCGACGTCCTCCCAGCTGAGGTCGGGGATCAGCCCGACCGGCGGTCCACCCTCGCCAACGGAAGTGACGGCACTCTCTGCGTTCACAATCACGGGAGTAGGATGCCCCGCCTGACACAACGACCCCTGACCACTGACGGGGTCGATCACGCCGTAGATGATGGTGAAATAGCTGGTGATGTCGTTTTCTTCACTGCAAAAGCGGCTGTTCAGTATTCTGACGACCTCGGCAGGCGACTGAATTCCGCCCTCTGCGGTAAACAAAAAACGATCCACCACCCGGCCATGCAAGAACTGACGCGCCACGGCGAGGGACATCATTGCTGCCCCCACGCCGTGACCGGAGACATCAACGCAGTAGAACCCCAGATGAGAGTCCAGAGGAAAAATATTGAAGACATCACCCGATACCCAGGCAGACGGTAAGAAAAGCCAGTCGGAAAAGTAGTTCCCGAAGCGCAGGCGGTGTGAAGGCAGAACCGAGTGCTGAACGCGCGCCGCCAGCTCAAGATCCTGTTCAATCTGGCGTAACGCTTCACTCAGGCGCTTATTATGCGCCGCGAGGGTCGCTTCCAGCGTCAAAATACGTACCCCGGCATGGAGCCGCGCCCGTAACTCAGCCCGTTCGACGGGCTTGCTTAAAAAATCATCCGCCCCGGCATCAAAACCCTGCGTTAAATCTCCTGCATTCTCGCGGGCCGTGAGCAGAATGATATACACATAGTGGCCAAACTGACGGCTGCGGATCGTCTGACAGAGCGTAAGCCCGTCCATTTCCGGCATCTCCCAGTCGCTTATCACCATGCTGATCGGCTGGCTGGACAATATTTCCAGCGCGGCGACGCCATTTTCCGCCTCGCTCACGATATACCCCCACTGGGTGAGCATTCGGGAGAGTAACCGACGATAAATCAGCGAATCTTCAACGATTAACACGTGCAGCGCTGACATGTATCCCTCCTATAGCGGTAAGAACCAGATGAGGCTCACGGTCCCTTCCCTGAATTTTGCGTTACCGTTGCCGTGCCCCGGATAGCGCGTCCCCGCATAGTTCGCGTACTGGATGGAGAACGAACCTGGCGTATAGCCCGCATAGCCAAAGCTGTAGCTGTAATCGCCGTTCCAGGGCTGCTGCTGGCTGCTGTCCGGGAACCAGAACGCCGTTGCGCGAACGAAGAAATGTTGTTTGAAGGTATAGCCGCAGCCGCCGAGCATGACGTTTTTATTTTTGCGGATGTCATCGCTGCTGAGGTCGTAGTAGCGCGGAACCCAGCTGTACCCGACCTGGCAAATGATAGAGTCCCCTTTATTAATCAGGAGCGCGTTTTCAACCGGTTTCGGTAGCGAAAACTTATAGGCCAGCGTAAAGGCGCCCTGTTCGAAATAGGTGTGTCTCCGGCTACCCGACGTCCAGAAGTGGTTATCGCCATAGTTGCCGTAGACCAGGCTGAACGTGTTGGCGTGCCAGTCGTCATAGCCAAAGCTGTAGCGAAAATCCGCGGTGTAGCGGTTGGTATCCCTGACCGGCAGCCGGGAGGTAATGTTGGCAAACCAGAAGCTGTAGGGGGAATACTGCAGACTAAGATTCAACGTCTGGTTAATTTTTTTCGCCTGCGCGGCGCTGTCCGAGCTGTTGGGCACGCTCACCATCTGCTCTTTCAGCCCAGAACTAAAGCTCAGAGCGCCTGAAAATTTCTTGTCATTGCCTGAGAACAGGCGCCCCCACCGGCTGGTAAAAACGCCTGCCTGAACGGGCTCGCCGTTTTTATCGCGCAACGTCTCTTTCTCGCTGCTTTGCGCCGCATCCGCCGCGGGTATTGCGGCGAGTAAGACGCCCGCCAGGAGCCATTTTTCACACATAACCGCCATCCTTAGTTAGGTATCCAGCGTGCAGCGACGTTGTATTTTGCCATGAGCCACAAAATGCCCAGTGCCGCAGCATGCACTAACGTATTTTCTATCCAGGCATGACGCCACAAATCGAAGGTGATGAACTGACTCACCAGCAGCACCACGTACACATGCAAAATGAAGGTATAAAGCGAGTGCTGGCCTAACGGAATAAGAAACCATCCCAGCAGGCGGTTGAGCGGCGTCCAGCAGTATGTCAGCACCAGATAGACGGTAACCATCAGGGCGATATCGTTTAATACCCGCACCGGGCCCAGCCCATTTTTCGCCGCCCAGGTGTGATAAAAGGTGTTGAAGCCGTCAGGCGGAATCACGTGCATCAGCAGCGCGGGGGGCATAAACGGGTTGGTATGGTTCTGTGCTATGAACCCCAGAATGAGCGCCACTATCACCAGCGCAACCACCACCACTTTACCTGCAGGCGTGCGTGCGAAAGAGATCAGTTCGGCTTTATACCACCCGCTGGCCATGCCCAGCACAAAGATGAACTGCCAGGCCAGCAGCGGAAAGGCAAATTCGAATTCCGACGGCGTCAGCCGGAGCGGCCACCGCTGCCAAAGGCCGTACACTAGCAGAGACGCTCCCAGCAGCCACCAGACGTTACCCTTCTGTAGCATCCCCAAAAATAGCGGGCTGAGTAGCAGCAAAAAGATATACAGCCCCAGAATTTGCGTCTGATGGGGGCCAATCTGTAAATAGAGGATAATGTTGAACCAGGTCTCTTTTATTTGTGGCGTGACCGGATAAAGCGACCAGCTTTCACCCGAAAATCGGTCGGTAAAATGAGTGACCTCGAAAAGATTAATATGCGGGATATAGGCCAGGAGAATAAACGACACTATGATAATGATATTTACACGATATATTTTCCACGCCCTGAGATAAAGCCCCCACGAAACCGTGAGTAATACGACTTTTTGCAAACGAGCGCGATTCAACATCCCCAACATAAATCCCGAAAGAATGACAAAGCCTTCTGCGCCGGTTGTTAACCCAAAACGCTCCCAGGAGAATATATTAAATACCGACATCACTTCCGTATGCGCCACGACCATCATGACGAGGGCAATCCCGCGCATAAAGTCAATTCTCAGGTCCCGGGCACCTGCAATGGCATACCGCCATGATCTTGATTTTACTATATCCGCTTGCGCGATCGGCGGCGCAATATGGCTCATAGGGTATCCTTTACCTGGAAACGAAAATTAACGTCTAAATAAAGTAGATAGCCTAAAGAAATAGTAACCGCAATTTATCGTGAACAGATGAGGCGAATTAAGCAGAATTTAACCTTAATTAACCACCACTAAATAATAGTAATGAACGTGGCTGGACACTTTTATTCGGCGTTCTACACTTACCTTAAATCTTGTTTATTCGCTATTTTCTTTGACCTTCTGGCAACTGCCTTTGCAGCAGAATGGGTCTGCATATTCACGGAATCAGGAACGCCGGAACTATGGATTTTTATTTTTCCCGTTTTGAACATCGTCGACCTCCGGAACCGTTGAAAACGCCGCGCTGGGTAATGATGACCTGGCAGGTGTTAGCGGTCGCGGCGCTTATTCTGGGCGCAAATTATATTTACTGGCGCTGGACCGCCTCCCTGAACACGGACGCGTTATGGTACGCCATACCGCTGGTCCTCGCCGAAACCCTGGCCTGGATCGGTACCGTGCTGTTTACCATCAACTTATGGAAAGAACAGGATCCTCCCCAGAGTCCGCCCCCGAGCGAGATTAACGACTGCCTGTCACCGGAGGAGGCCGTAGAGCCCCGTCCCGTTAAGGTGGATCTGTTCATTGCCACCTACTCCGAAGACACCGAGCTGGTGAGGCTGTCCATTCGTGACGCCAAGAAGATGGATTACCCGTACCCGATTGACTACCGGATCCACGTCCTCGATGACGGCCGTCGCCCGGAGATGAAAGCCGTTTGCGATGAGGAAGGCGTCAATTACATCAGTCGCCAGACCAACATCGGATTTAAGGCCGGTAACCTGCGCAATGGTCTTGAGCAAACCGACGGCGATTTTCTTGTTATCTGCGACGCCGATACCCGTGTATTTCCCACCCTTCTCAGCCATACGCTGGGCTATTTCCGCAACCCTGACGTGGCCTGGGTGCAGACGCCGCAGTGGTTCTTCGATCTCCCGGAAGGAGAAAGTTTGTCGCGCTGGGGCCAGCGGAAAGCCGGAAAAATGGGCTATGGCCTGGGCTGGCTGATCCAAAAGTGTGTCGGCCCGGTCACGGTTGGCCGCGACCCGTTTTTTAACGATCCGCGCATGTTCTATGACGTCATCCTGCGGCGGCGCAACTGGGCCAACGCCGCATTCTGCTGCGGCGCGGCGTCCATCCACCGTCGCGAGGCGGTTATGCAGGCCGCGCTGAGAAGCTACGTCTGGTCCGTCGAAGAGGAGATCCATCGCCATACCCGCGACATACGCGATGACGAAACGCGGAGCGCGCTACAGGAGGCGATGCGCCCCCACGTGGCATTTGACACTGAGTTAACGCCCTACAAATTTCACGTCTCCGAAGATATTTACACCTCGGTGCTGCTGCACGGTGACGCCGCACGACGCTGGCGTTCGGTCATGCACCCGCGCGTTGAGTCGAAGATGCTCTCTCCGCAGGATATGCTGACCTGGATGATCCAGCGCTTTAAATATGCCGCAGGTTCGCTGGATATTTTGTTCCATGACAACATCTTCAGCCGTCGTCGCTTCAGGCTTTCACTCCCCCAGACGCTGATGTACGCCACGACCTTCTGGTCCTATATGGCCTGCGTATGGAACACGGTGTTTTTGATTTCACCCATTATTTATCTGTTCACCGGTATTCCGCCGGTATCGGCCTGGTCGACGCCGTTCTATCTCCATTTTCTCCCCTTTTTTATTTTCTCCGAACTGGCCTTTATGTTCGGGACATGGGGGATTTCGGCCTGGGACGGCAGGGCCTCCTACCTCTCCTTCTTTTCCATGAATCTGCGCGCGCTCAATACGGTGCTGCGGGGCGAGCAGATCAAATTTCACGTCACGCCAAAAGAGCGGCAGACGGGCCGTTTTCTCTATCTGGTGAAGCCGCAGATTGCCATCGTAGTGCTGACCCTCGCAGGGCTTATCTGGGGAGGGATTCAGGTTGCACGCGGCCAGGTCGACGACCCTTCCGGCTACGTCATCAATATTTTCTGGGGAGGGGTGAACATCGCCGCCATGCTGCCGCTGATATTCGCAGCCATGTGGACGCCCGCCGAAGAGGATGAGGTCACCCAATGAGAATACGTGATGCCCTGCTTTCCGCGCGCAGTTATCTCACTATTCTGCTGGGGTTCCTGCTCGGCTTTGCCATTGTGGTATGGGTTGAGAAACAAATGCCTTCGCGCGTGGAGAGCAGCGGCGGCATCGCGCTCAGTAAAGATTTCCCTCCGCTGCCCGCAAAACGCGAGCTGACCTATGACGAGGCCATCTGGGCGCGGGTAGCCTGGCAATACTACGTGAATAATACCCAGCCAAACGGCCTGGCGAACGCCAGCGACGGTGAGCCCTGGCTGAGCCTCTGGAGCGTGGGAAGCTACCTGTTTGCGGCCGCTGCCGCAGAGCAGCTCAATATCATTTCCACCGATGAGTTTGACGAGAGGGTCAGCGCGGCCCTGTTTACGCTGGGGCAGTTGCCGCTTAATGAGAAAGGCCTCCCTGCCGCGTATTACCATGCGGACACCCTCAAAATTCTGGGAAAACCTGACGCATCCGCAATAGGCCTGAGCCGCCTGCTGACGGCGCTTCAGACTCTCCTTTGGCGCTATCCTCAGCACGCGGCGGCCATCCGCGATCTGTTTAGCGTCTGGAGCACCGGCACGCTGATCGAAAGCAGCACTCAAAGCCAGGCGGCCGTGCCGCTCCATCACTGGACTCTGACCAATGACGAACAGCGGGACAGCTTTGGCTATCGGCTCTATGCCAGCCATACGCTGCGCTTAATTGACAGTGCGGCGGGACTGGCGGTCACCAATCCGCCCGAAGGGCAAAAGATGATCGACCTGGATGGGATCATGGTTCCTGATGAAGGGCTGCGCACGCCCTGGGGCAAGCAGACCTCCCTGATCAGTCTGCCCTATCTGCTAACCGGACTCGAACTGGGTTTTGACGCGCAGAGCGCTGAAATTGCGTGGCGGATTATGCAGATCCAGCAGCGGCGCCACGGCCTGCGCTCACCAAAACCTCCTATCAGCACGGATTATGCCGAACCGGCACCGGATTACGTTACCGATCTGCCAAACAGGCAGCCGGTACAGGCGCGCGCCCTGCGTGACGAAGTGCCGGAGAAAGTCGCGATCGCCTCCACCCGCACCGCGTTTGCCTGGTATGCCCTGTTCCGCAACAGCTGGAGCGAGGCGCTGCGCCAGCAGGTTCTGCCGCTTCTGGTGCCGGGTAAAGGCTGGCAGCGCGGCTTCAATCTTAATAACAGCGTTAATAGCGTCGTGGACGCCGACACCAACGCCATCGTACTGGAAAGTCTGTCGTATATCGCGCACGGCCAGATGCTCTGTCTGGCCTGCCTTCACACGGCCCCCCATTCATCCACTCCCGCAGGAGCAACGCCATGAAGCCACGATCCCCGATCCTTTTCTACCTGCTCACGGGAATAACGATCTGCTGGCTGGCGCTCTCGACCGCGCGCGCGGAAACCGGGCTGCCTGCATCTGGTTACTCCCCTCGCAGCGGCGAGCTGACGGCCCGAGAGATGACCATTGCGAAAAACGCCTGGCAGTATTTCGTCTCAAACTATCAGCCCACGACGGGGCTGGTGAATGCGGTCAACAAATATCCTTCCACCACCATGTGGGACAGCGCCTCCTATCTGGCCGCACTGACGGCGGCGCGCGAGCTGGGGATCATTGATAAAGCAGAATTCGATCGCCGGATGCTGAAATTTCTCGCCACGCTAAACACCCTGGTGCTGTTCCGCAACGAGCTGCCCAACAAAGCCTATAACACCATCAGCGGCCAGAAAGTGGACTATACCAACAAGCCCGGCGAAATTGGCTTCTCGGCTCTGGATATCGGGCGAATGCTGGTCTGGCTGAAAATCATCAAAGAACGTTACCCGGAATACGGCAACAGCGTTGATAACGTGGTGCTCGGCTGGGATTTCAGCCATGCGATCGACCCCTGCGGCACGCTGTACGGAGCCTATCTGGAGAACGGCCAGCCGAAGTATGTTCAGGAAGGCCGGCTGGGCTATGAAGAGTACGGCGCGGCGGGCTACCAGCTGTGGGGGTTCAATACCTGTAAAGCCAGCCGTCCGCAGCCGTACGAGCTGGCCGAAATCTACTGCGTGCTGGTTCCGTATGATTCACGCGACCCGCGCAACACGTCTCAGCATAACTATGTGGTGACGGAATCCTACCTGCTCTACGGTCTGGAGTTCGGCTTCGATAAACCGACCGATCGGGATAACGCTCCGCGCGACTACTCCCTGACGTGGATGAAAAACTTTGCCGATCGCGTTTATCAGGCTCAGGAGAACCGCTACACCATCACCGGCGTCCTCACCGCGCGCTCTGAGCACCAGCTCGATAAAGCGCCATACTTCGTCTATGACACCGTCTTCAGCGACGGGTACAACTGGAACACCATTACCGACAAAGGCCAGTTCGTCCCTAACGCTGCCGCCATTTCACTGAAGGCGGCGCTGGGAATGTGGGTCCTGTGGAACTCGCCTTATACCGATCGCCTGCTGAACACCATTGAGAATGCCAACGAAGAGGGAAAAGGCTACTACGAAGGGCTGTATGAAAACGGTGACGGGCCGATCAAGGAGTTCACCGCGAACAATAACGGCATCATGCTGGAGGCCCTGTTGTTCAAAAAAGAGGGGAAACTGCTGGCCTTCAACACCGACAACCCGAAGAGCAAGGATTTTGCGCCGTCGCTGTGGGATCAAAAGCTGCTCGATCAGTTTGAAGAGAACAACGCCCTGCGCAGCCGTCCGTTCCTTGCCAGCACGCCGGCCGTAAAAAGCTGGTGCGACCGGACCGGCGTCACGCAGCGCACCAAACCCGCCTGCCAGGCCTGTCAGTGCGCGACATGCAGCGCGGACGAGCCGGTTAAACTGCCTCCGGTGACTGCGCAATGCTTAAAACCTTAGCCAGAGGGCTCGCGGGATTACTCCTCGCAGGTGTGGTCATCTTTGCTCTGTTTGGCCATCAGGGGGCTGGCTGGCGCTGGCTAATCAATGGCGGCTGGCACTCCAGCGCGCGTATCGCTGCCCTGACGCCGGAAGAACAGAAATGGGCGGCGATCGCCTGGCGCTATTTCGTCAACAATACCCAGCCGCAAACCGGACTGGTCAACGGGAGCGACAAACAGCCCCGCGTCACGCTCTGGCAAATGGGCGATACGCTTATCGCCCTGCTGGCGGCAAAAGAGCTGGGGCTGATTGATGAGGCCGAGTATGACGCCCGCCTGACGCGGCTGATGGGCACTCTCAACCGCCTGATGCTGACCGAGACCCGGACGCCAGGACGGCTCTATTCCAGCCAGACGGCAGCGACGATCGACTTTAGCGGCAAGCCCGCTAAAAATGGCTGGTCCGCGCGCGACATGGCTCGTCTGATGCTCGCCTTGCGCCTCACCGCTGAGCGGGAGCCGCAGTACAGCGAGTATCTGGATAAAATCATTCTGCGCTGGAACTTCTGCCCGGTCATCGATGGTGAAGGCGAACTGTGGTCCTCTTCCCTGCAAAACGGCCAGCCGGTGGTCCGTGAGGAGCTGCGCCTGGGCGAAAGCGAATATGCCGCGACGGCGTTTCATCTGTGGGGATTTTCCCCGGATAAAGCGTTTACGCCCCCGGCGCACCACGTCATCATCGCCCAGCGGCGCCTTGCTGTGGATGCCCGCGATCCGCGTACCACGTGGCAGCCCTCCCTGATAACTACCCTTCCCTATATGCTGCCGGGCCTGGAGTTTGGCTGGGAGCCAGAGGGCGTTGCGGCCGATCGGCAAAAGCGCCTGCGCAAGCAGGCCGAAAACGTCTGGCTCAGCCAGAAAACGCGCTGGGAGACCGATAAGATCCTGACGGCAAGGGCAGATTTTGCGCTCCCACAGACGCCCTGGCATATTCAGGATACCGTCTGGGGAAATGGCTATGCCTGGAACTCTGTTGGCGACGATGGCCGGGATTACACCCGCTTCGCGCAGGTGTCGACAAAAGCGGTCTTTGCGCTGTGGGCCTTGTGGGACTCCCCTTATACCGACGTGCTGATGTCGGTCACCGAGCACCTTAACGATCCGCAGAAAGGCTGGTACGAAGGCCGCCTTGAAGCCACGGGCGATACCAACGCCTCCCTGACCCTTTCTACCAATGCCACGGTTCTGGAAGCCCTTTTCTTTAAGCACAACGCCGGGCCGCTGTTTGACGCCCGCCGGTCTAAGAAAGAGAGCTACTTTACGCGCCGTGTGGCAGAGGAATATACGCCAGTCGGGCACTGTCTGCCGGGCGAAAACGCCGCAAGGAGGACGCCGTGAAGTTTTACCGCGATCTGTTTGAATCCAGTCTGAACCGCGTTTTTCCGAATAATGACAAAACAGCGTTTTTTCAGACGTTCTATGACGCCTTCGTCCATATGTCACCCGAGACGCAGCAGCATTTTTCTCGCCTGCCGGATCGAGAGGGTCAGCAAACCCTGTTTAAAAGTTTCTTCGCCATGCTTGCGGTGGACGGCGCCCTGATCGTCCCTGATTTTCTCGAGCGTCTGGCGCGGGAGCAAAGCGACGACGGCCTGCACCTCCCCCCACGATTTTTCGCGCTCTGGCGAGAAGCGATGTTGAGCGCGGTCAGCGAGCGCGACCCGCAGTGCGACGATGAGATCCTGACGGCCTGGGCGATGGCGATAGCGCCCGGGCTGGAATACCTGCGCCGACAGGCCGAACTGCACTACCGCGCGTAGGGAGGATCACGATGAGCGCATTTACATACGATCTTAACGCGCTGCCAGCTGCCGTCATGATTTATGACCGCGATGAACGCCTGCAGGCCTGGAATCACAACGTGGCCCTTTTTTATCCGGTCATCACCCCGTGGCTGAAGGCGGGCACAACGCTTGAAGCGCTGGCGGAACGCTTTATCGACGCCGTTTATAACGTCGACCCCGGCCTTCGTCAGACGCTGCGCGAGTCGGTTATTCGCAACTGTCGGCAGGATAAACACTGTGAGGTTCGGCAGGCGGGCCAGCGGCGGATCTTCGTCCAGCATCAGCGCCTGGCGGACGGCGGTATTGTCAGCCTGCACAGCGATATTACAGAGCTGGATGAAGCGCAGCGCGCGCGTCACCAGCTGCACGACGATTTTCTGCTGACGGCGGAATCCATTCATATTGGGATCTGGGACTGGCAGGTTTCTGGCGACGCGTTACAGGTTAACGACACCCTGCTTGCCATGCTGGGCCAGTCGCGCACCCAGTGGCGATATCCGGTGCGTTTTCTGCTCAATCAGGTCCACGAGAACGATCGCGCTGCGCTGCGCAAGGCGCTGCACGCTTCGAAGCAGGATCATCGTCCGGTCTTTGAATGTGAAATTCGCGTGCATCACCCTACCGAAGGACTGCGCTGGATGCTGCTCTCCGGCCAGGTGGTCACGCTCTCTATTGAGGGAAACGCCGAGCGCGTGATTGGCACGCTGCAGGATATTACGCGGCGCAAGGAGGCTGAAATACAGGCGTTCACCTCGGCCATTGAGGCACAAAAAGCCAATGAGGCTAAAAGTGCATTTCTGGCGAACATGAGTCATGAAATCCGCACCCCCATGAACGGCATTATTGGCATGACCCAGCTGTGCCTTGACACAACTCTCAACGCCGATCAGCGCGATTACCTGACGCTGGTGATGAGTTCGGCCCAGTCTCTGCTGCATATCATCAACGATATTCTCGACTTTTCCCGTATTGAAGCTGGCAAAGTGGAGCTGGAGGCGGAACCTGTCCCTGTCCGCCCCTTTATCCAGTCGCTTATTCGCCCGCATATGCCGGGCGCGAGCGAAAAAGGCATTGAGCTTCTGGTTGATATTGCCCCAGACGTCCCCGACGTGCTGATGGTCGACGGCGCGCGGCTGCGCCAGATCCTGACCAATCTGCTGGGCAACGCGCTGAAATTTACGCACCAGGGGGAAGTCATCCTGGTTGTTGAGCCCGGCGATAGCGAGGACTACTGGCGTTTTCGGGTGCGCGACAGCGGTATTGGCATCCCGGCTGAAAAGCAGAAGGCCATTTTTGAAGCCTTCAGCCAGGCGGATAACTCAACCACCCGCCGCTACGGCGGCACGGGGCTCGGACTAACCATCTCGGCGCGGCTGGTTGCGGCCATGGGAGGCGAGTTAACGGTCACCAGCGAGCCGGGGAAAGGCAGCGAATTTTCTTTCGTCCTGCCGCTTGCAACGCAGTTTCTTGCCCCGGAGGAACGCCCGCGTAGCCAGCGCTTTAGCGGTGAACCCGTGCTGGTGGTGGATGATAACGAAACTAACCTCCGGCTGCTGGCCGCCATGCTGAGCCAGATGGGGCTGAAACCCACCTGCGTTAACAACGCCAGTGAGGCCATCAACCGGGTTAAAACCGGAACAGCATGGCCGCTGATCCTACTGGACGCGCAGATGCCGGATATGGACGGCGTGTCGCTGGCCCTTGAGCTTTCGGTGCTGCCGCAGATTTCTGAAAGCCATATCATCATGCTGAGCTCCATGAGCCGACATTTTGATATCAATATGCTGAAGCGGATCGGCATCAAAAACTATCTGCATAAGCCTATCGCTCAGGACGAGCTGCATCAGGTGATTGCCTCGGCGTTTGAACGTGCGCCTAAGACCGTGGGGGAAACCGCGTCCGCCCCCGTCGCCGCCCCGGGCGCTACGGGGCTGCGGGTCCTGCTGGCTGAAGATAATCTGGTCAATCAGAAGGTCGCCGCGCGCCTGCTGGAACGCCTCGGCCATACCTGTCAGATCGTCGATAACGGCGTCACGCTGCTTGAGCGCTGGCGCGCGGGCGTGTGGGACGTTCTGCTTATCGATCTCCAGATGCCAGAGATGGACGGTGAAACCGCCATTCGCCTGCTTCGCGAGGAGGAATGCTCCCGGCCCGGACCGGCTCAGCCTGCCGTCGCCATGACCGCACACGCTATGCAGGGGGATAAAGAGCGCTGTCTTAACATGGGCTTCGACGGCTACATTGCCAAGCCCATCAGCCAGGAGCGTCTCGCTGAGGAGATTGCTCGCGTGCTTGAGCGTCATGATGATTCCTCCGTTTTTCCTGATGAAGCGCGCCTGCTGAAACAGTGCGCTGACGACCCTGTCCTGGTACAGGAGCTGCTGGCCCTGTTTGGCGAAGGGCTGGAGGAGGCCATAAGAGCGATCGCCCGGGCTGTCGACAACGATGACCGCGAAGCGCTGCGCCGCGCGGCCCACAAGCTGCGCGGAGAAGCCGTCACGCTGGATTTCGGGCTGCTCGCCCGTCAGCTGCAGGCGCTGGAGAACGAGGCGCACACGCAGGACAGGCAACAGCTCGCGACGCTAAACCGGCGTCTTCAAATGGAATCGCAGCGCCTGATGGCGTGGCTCAACGCGCGAGGGGTAAACGAACCATGACCCGTAGCTGCGCGCTGCTCTTTGCGCTGTTTATTCCACCGCTGGCGGCGAACCCGACACCGGTCAGCTGGTCACTTGCTGGCACCTGGCGGGTTCAGGACGCCAACGACGGCACGCCTCCTCTCGCGTCAGGCTGGCGCGGGCTGAAAGTCCCCGCCAACTGGTACAGCGCGGGGTACGATCGTCAGGGCGCGCTGTGGTATAAGCACGCATTTACGCTCCCCCTTCAACCGCCCGACGTGATGAGCACCCTGGTGTTTGACGGCGTCGATTATCTTGCCGATGTGACGCTAAACGGCCAGCCGCTGGGCAAGCACGAGGGCTATTTTCAGCGCTTTTCGCTGGACGCCAGCGCTGCGTTACAACGTCACAACCAGTTGGTGGTTCGGGTGGATAGCCCTTACGAAGCGCATAAGGTCTGGCCGCTGCATAAAACGGTCATGAAGGGGATTCTTAACCAGCATGACACGCGTCCCGGCGGCGCCTGGTCGCCGGAAGGACAGGACGCCAACTCTGGCGGCATCTGGGCGCCGGTCAGGCTGCATCTGAGCCGGGGCGCCACCCTGGATGAAATCATCCTTCGGCCTGACTGGTCCCAGGGGCTGAAAAGCCCTGAACTGAAGGCTGAGATTCGCTATCGCGCGCTCGGTCAGGGCCCGGCAACCGTGCGGCTCACCGCCACGCCCGCCAATTTCAGCGGCAAACGCTTCCAGGCAGACTTTCCGGTTACCCTGGAAAGCGGCGCCCATTCCGCGCGTGTTACGCTGCCCATGCCTGCGGCAAAACTGTGGTGGCCGGTCGGCACCGGGAAACCCCATCTGTACAGGGTTCGCGTCTCATTACGGGATGAAAAAGGGTTAATGGATACGGCAGTCACCCGCACCGGGCTGCGCAAGATCGCTGAGCAGCCAGACAACAAAGGCTGGCTCATCAACGACAGGCGCCTTTTTGTTAAGGGCAGCAATTACATTGGCTCTCCCTGGCTCGGCACCATGACGCGAGAGAAATATCGTCGCGATCTTCGTCTGGCAGAAGCCATGAACGCCAACGCCATTCGCGTGCACGGACACGTTGCCGGACGCGCGCTGTATGACGTTGCCGATGAGATGGGCATGATGATCTGGCAGGATGTTCCGCTGCAGTGGGGCTACGACAGCAGCGACGCCTTTACCAAAAATGCGGTTCGACAGACGCGGGAGATGATCGAACAGTTTGGGAACTCACCCGCCATCATCGTATGGGGCGGCCATAACGAACCGCCCTGGAATTCGCCGTGGATGGAAAAACGCTTCCCGGACTGGAACAAAAACCTCAACCGCGAGCTCACTCAGCAGGTGGCGGACACGCTTGCCGAAGATAGCTCCCGCATCGTGCACCGCTTCTCCGCCGTTGAGGAGCACTACTGGGCGGGCTGGTACTTCGGTACCATGCGCGACCTGCTGGCGCCAGCTAAAACGGGGATCATTACCGAGTTTGGCGCGCAGGCGCTGCCCCACCTGTCCACGCTAAAAACCATCATCCCGGCTGCGTATCTCTGGCCCAAAACGACCGCCGCCGACGATCCCGGCTGGAGCGTCTGGAAATACCATAACTTCCAGCCCTTTCAGACGTTTAAATTTGCCGGTATACCGCGCGGAAACAACATTCAGGAAATGATCCGCAATACCCAGGCGTATCAGGCGCGGCTCGTCGCCACGGCGGCCGAGAGCTACCGCCGACAGCGCTACCAGCCGGTGACGGCCCTGTTCCACTTTATGTTCGTCGAAACCTGGCCCTCCATCAACTGGGGCGTGGTGGACTATCTGCGTAAGCCTAAAGCAGGTTTTTACGCGTTAAAACGCGCCTACCAGCCTGTTCTGCCTTCAATTGAACCGGTCACCCCGCAGTGGAAATCCGGCACGGCGGCGACCGTGCGTCTCTGGGCCATCAACGACACCTGGAAACCGTGCAGCGAGTGCCGTCTTTCGTGGCGCATCTCCCAGCGCGCTAAGGTGCTGGCAAAGGGGACGATGACGATGACGATCCCCGCTGATTCGGGAACGATGGTCAAAACGCTGACGGTCACGCCCGTGGGTCAGGATGAGGTGTCGATCGGGTTTACGATTGAAAACAAGGCGGGAAAAAGAGTTGGTGAAAATCAGCGCACGGAGTCCGTCATAAAATGAGCGAGGGAAAAGGAAAATTGCCGCTTCCCCTGCTTTCTTGTACCCTTTCACCGGAAACCCTGCCCCCACAAACATTGAGACATCCGGACACCTATGACTGCACATATTTCCAAAGATCCTTTGCATGGCGTAACGCTGGAGATGATGGTCAATGCCCTGGTGGCAAAATACGGCTGGAGCGAACTGGGCGACCGAATCAAAATTAACTGTTTCAGAAAAGATCCCAGCGTTAAATCGAGCCTGAAATTTCTGCGCCGCACCCCGTGGGCGCGCGCGGAAGTGGAAGCCCTGTATCTGGACTCCCTCAACGATGAGGTAAGCACAGAACAGGCGGCGCCCGCGTTTAATCCCTGGGCCAACAGTCGGATTATCAAGAGCTAATACGCAAATGACGCGACACGTAAAACGGATTGGTGCGCTGGCTGCCTGCGCGCTTTTACTTGTGAGCTGCTCCTCCAAACCGCCGAAATCACTGGTTACTCCTCTTCCCACCGCGAGCAAACCGACGCAGCAGGCAAACGAGCCGATGCGCGGGATCTGGCTGGCGACCGTCTCACGTCTCGACTGGCCGCCGGTGGCCTCGGTGAACGGCCGCAGCGCGGACCAGCGCATCGCGATGCAGAAGCAGGCGCTGACAAGCAAGCTCGACAACCTTAAGCGCCTCGGCATTAACACGGTGTTTTTCCAGGTGAAGCCGGACAGCACGGCCCTCTGGTCATCAAAAATTTTGCCGTGGTCGGATATGCTGACGGGCAACATCGGCGAGTATCCGGGATACGATCCGCTGAAGTTTATGCTGGATGAAGCGCACAAGCGCGGCATGAAGGTGCATGCCTGGTTCAACCCGTACCGCGTGTCGACCAACACCAAACCGTCCACCATCGCCGCCCTGAACCGGACCGCCTATCAGACCCCGTCCAGCGTCTATGTCCAGCACCCGGAGTGGGTGCGCATCTCGGGCGATCGCTTTGTGCTCGACCCCGGCATTCCGGAAGTGCGCGACTGGATAACCAAAGTGGTGACCGAAGTGGTGGCGAACTACGCGGTAGACGGCGTGCAGTTCGATGATTACTTTTACGCCGAATCACCGGGGTCCGCGCTCAATGATTCGCAGACCTGGCGGCAGTACGGTCAGGGATTTGCCTCAAAGGCAGACTGGCGTAGACACAATACGCAGCAGCTGATCGTCCAGGTTTCCCGCGCGATTAAACAGACCAGGCCCCACGTTGAGTTTGGCGTCAGCCCGGCGGGCGTGTGGCGTAACCGTTCGTTTGACCCGGCAGGCTCGGACACCCGCGGCGCCGCGGCCTACGATGAATCCTACGCCGATACGCGGCAGTGGGTTCAGCAGGGCCTGCTCGACTACATCGCTCCGCAGATTTACTGGCCCTTCTCCCGGGACGCCGCGCGCTACGACGTGCTGACCAAATGGTGGGCCGACGTCGTGAAGCCGACCCACACTCGCCTGTATATCGGCATTGCGTTCTACAAGGTGGGCGAGCCGTCGAGAAACGAGCCGGACTGGACGGTTCAGGGCGGCGTGCCGGAGCTGAAAAAGCAGCTCGATCTCAACGATTCGCTGCCCAACGTCAACGGCACCATCCTGTTCCGGGAAGATTACCTGAACCAGCCGCAGACCCAGCAGGCGGTGAACTACCTGAAAGGACGCTGGGGAAGCTAAATGCCATCAGGCAGAAACGCCCCGTTTCTGCCTGTTTTTTTACGGCTTCGGCCCGAACATCGCCTCAAGCTGCTGCGCATCCGGCATACCGACCACCTGCTGCAGCTCATTTTCCGCATTCAGATAGTAAATGGCCGGCGTGGCGTTAGCGCCCAGGCTGTCCATCAGCGTCTGGTGCTTCTGCAGGATCGCTACCGTTTCGCGGGAAGCCTCGCCCTCTGGCTTCGGTAATTTTTTGCCACCTGAAAGCTCGTATTCGCGCCAGGCCGAAACCGGATCTTTCGCATTCAGAATCGCCGAGGCGTTACGTCCGCTGTTGGGGTTGAGAAACGCCACCAGCAGCGTGTTGAGCTGCACCTTGCCCGCCTTCACCCACGGCTGCGCTTCGGCCCAGAACTGCTTGCAGTACGGACAGAACGGATCGGCGAAGACAAAGACCTTACGCGGGGCGTTATCCGCCCCTTCCTTCAGGGGATGCGCCGCGTTGAGGTTCTTCCACATCTCGCGTCCCATCGGGGCGTAGATCTCTTTCTGGAAATAGCCCTCGCTGAGGTTTTTTCCTTTGTCATCGTACAGATAGCCTGAGATCACGTGCTTGCCGTCCGGCGTTAAAAAGAGCGTCACGCCCATGTCCTGATACTGCCCAAGCCAGGCGGGCGCGCCGCCGGGCGCATCCAGCTTCTTAATGATTTTAATGTTTTGCTGCTCGCTGAAGTGCTTCACCACGTCCGGTATGGCTTCAGCCGCCTGCGCCAGCCCTGACGCCGTCAGCGCTGAAAGTAACAGTAATTTTTTCATTTCCCTCTCCGGTTTGTCGGGGGCATTCCGCCCCTTCAGGTTAGCGGTTTTTCAGTGCGTCACTGACCATTTCGTCGAACTGTTCAAACGGCACCCAGCCGGGCAGCAGTCCCTCGCCGATGAGCGTGGCGGGCGTGCCCTGGATCCCCATTTTTTCCGCGACAATCAGGCTGCGCTTGATCGTCAGCAGGCTCTCCTCATCAGGCGTCGCGACGCTCACGCCCGCCCGCTTCTGCGCCTCCTGAATGCTGGCATCATCGTGGTAGCCCTTCTTCGCCATCAGAGTGTGGTTAAGCTTCATAAACTGCCCGGGCTCCTGACGCCAGAGCGTTAACGCATCGCGCGCGGCGGTCAGCGAACTTTCCGAGCGGAAAGGTAAAAACTTAAAGACCACCGCCACGTCCGGGTGTTTTTCGACAATCTTCTCCAGGTACGGATCGAATTTTTTACAGTACGGACAGTTGTAGTCGGTAAACACCACCAGGGTGAGTTTGGGGTTTTTCGCGCCGATGCGCGGAGAGTTTGGATCGTTAAACAGGAAATCAGCGATGATCTTCTGCGCCCGCTGCTCCTGGTCCGGCGTCAGCGGCTGGGCAGCGAACACCTGAACCGGCGCCAGCAGGAGCAGAAGCGTAATAAGGAGTTTTTTCATAATGCGTTTAGCCTTTTGCGTTATTCAGGGTGGCGATCAGAGTGCGCTTGTCCAGCAGCGGCGAGAGGATTTCGCCCTCAGGCAGACCGGGGCCATACGCTGCGTTAAACGGAATGGCGTAACGGTTTCGCTTCGCCAGAAAATCGGCGATAAACGCGGACGGCTGGCTCCAGTCTCCGCGAAGGGCCACCACGTCCGGCTGGCGCAGCGCGGCAATAACGTCCGGCTGATTCAGCACCCGATGCTCGTTAACTTTGCAGGTCACGCACCAGTCCGCCGAGATATCCACGAACACGCGTTTTCCCTGCGCCAGCGCCTGCTGGATGGCCTCCTCGCTGAGCGGTTGCCACGGGATGGTCTGAGCAGCATTTTGTGCCGGAGCGGCAGGCGGCGCGTTAAGCAGCCCGCGCGCCTGATACCCACCAAACGCCGACAGCGCGATAACCACGAGCCAGAACAGCGGTGAGGATTTTTGCCCCTTCAGCGCGAACAGCGCCAGCGCGACGGCGATAAGCACCAGCATCACAATCTGGCTGACCGCCTCGCCCAGATGCACGCTCAACAATGTTGCCAGCCAGAGGCTGGAGGCGAGCATCATCAGGCTCAGAACGACTTTTAGCGTGTTCATCCAGCGGCCGGGTTTCGGCAGCAGCATGGCCGTTTTCGGCACCAGGGCGACAAACAGCCACGGCAGGCTCATGCCCACGCCGAGCATCAGGAAGATCAGCCACAGGGAGTGTAGCGGCGCGCCAAGGGCAAAGGCGACCGCCGTACCGAGGAACGGCGCGGAGCACGGCGTGGCAAGCAGCGTGGCGAACATCCCTTCGCAGAAGCTGCCGCCAATCCCGGATCCTCCTGCCGTTGCCAGCCGTCCCGTGGCGGCGGAAGGCAGCAGCATCTCAAACGCGCCAAACAGGTTCAGCGCAAACAGGAAGGTGACGGCGACCATCAGGCCGATAAACCACGGGTTCTGGAACTGAATGCCCCACCCCAGCGACGCCCCGGCCAGCTTAAGCGCGGTCACCATCCCCGCCAGCAGCATAAAGGAGGTGAGGATCCCGGCGCTGGTGGCCAGAAAGCGCAGCCTGATGGCGCGCCTGTCCGATCCCGCCTGCAGGATGCTGTTAAGCTTCATGCCCATGACCGGCAGCACGCAGGGCATCAGGTTGAGGATCAGCCCGCCCAGCAGCGCAAAAAGCACCATTTTGCCCGTCCCTTCAGGCGCAGAAGGTGCAGCAGGCGTCGCGCCAACGGTCATGGTGGTTTGCTGCGCATTGCCGCCACTGGTCAGCACAAACGACAGCCTCTTGCCTTCCAGCGAGGCGGGCTTGTCTCCCCATTCGTCGGTCAGGGGTACCGTCACCCGAAGCGTATTGCCGTCGTGTTTGATGACCGGCTCGCCGGGAAGAATGTCACCTTCCAGCGGGTCAAAGTAGATCCCCGGATTATCCCACTTCCCGTCCGTCGTACCGGTAATCACCAGCTTGTCGCCAGAGAGCCACGCGGAGAGATCCCTGGATACGCCTGACGTACCGGGCACGGCACGCATCGCCTGCTCGAACTCGCTACGGAAGCCCTCATCTACCGGCTGGGTAAAATCGAGATGCAGCGGGTAGTCCGTCAGCAGACAGACGTTACTGCACGTGGAAAGCGTGAGCGTCCCGTCGAGCGTGTCGCCCTTCACTCCGTTGAGCGTAATCGGGATCGTGACCTTATCGTGATAGCCCTGCGTCGTCATGCCGGAGATATCGAAGCGCGACGGGACCGGCCAGGACCAGCTATCCGTTACGCCTTCCGGCCAGCCGATTTTTGGCGCGACGCCGCCCTCGCCCGGCGATCGCCAGTAGGTTTTCCAGCCGTGCTTTAGCTCAACGGTGAGCAGGCCTTTAACGTGCGTTTGTTCCCTTTCCGCCTGAAAGCGGATGCGGGCGTGATCGTTTTGTTGGGAAACCTGCCAGCCGGTGTCTGCCGCATGGACAATGCCGATGCAGGACAGCCACAGGAAGACGAATCCCCTGAAGAGGTTAACCATGTTTTACTCCGTGAACAGTGAAAATTATCGTGAGAGGACGATGATTTTCATTCACGGAAAACGCAGTTTTTAAGGTGTATTCGGGGAGGCGGTGCCTGAACGGGCTGTTCTGCGGGAGCCAATGCCCGCCCTTGCATAAACAGCTGCAGCAGCGCGAAGAAGATAATAATGGCCGGCAGCGCGCCGTCGAAGAACAGCGGCTGGGCGCAAAGCAGCGAGTGTGCGCCCAGCTGACAGGGCGACGGGCCGGGCTGTTCAGTATTGCCGCTTTGAGCCGGGGCATCTGCACTCAGTGAAATCTGCGGATCCAGTCCCTGTAAAAAATGGTTAAGCATCACCGTACGCTGCACGAGGCAAAGCGCCATCGCGAGACAGGTGACGATCAAAAGCCATTTTCCGAGGAGCTGACGGTTGCGCATAACGTTCCAGAGTGACGAGACGCCCCGATCATAAACGATAGTGATGAATCTACAAGTGCCGGAAGTGTAAGGTTTTGTCTGTCGCCGCTATTCGCCCGTCAGCGCGTCATAGACGTCCCGCAGCCGCGTGCGCAGAAACAGCACCGCCTTGTGCTTGCGGGATAACAGCGCCTGCTCGCTGGCGCCCGTCTCCTCTGCCAGCATTTTAATGCTGTAGCCGTGGAGTTCGGTCTTTTCAAACACCTCGCGCTGCGGCGGCGGCAGTTCAGACAGCGCCTGCCCCAGTTCTTCCCACAGCAGCGTTTTGAGATACTCCTCTTCCGGCGTGTGCGGTACGCCGAACAGGGTTTCGGCCAGCTCGTCCTCCGGGAACCCCTCTTCGTCTTCTCCCGTAAAATAGCCAGAGAGCGACACCTCGCGCTTTTTACGCGCCCGGTCGGTCATCTCGTTACGCGCCGCGCGGAACAGCCAGGCGGCGACGTTTTCGACCGGCTGCTCCACTTTCATCAGCTGATAGGTGACTTCCTGCAAAATGTCGTCGGCATCATCGCGAACGGAGGTCCGTCCGCGAATGAAGGCTTTCAGCCGGGCGCGGCAGGCATTGAGCGCCGACATCAGCATGGATCCGCCCGCCTCCCCGGCTTTCATTTCGCTCACTCTGCTTCCGGCGCTTTTGGCGTGGCGTCGTCACGCTTATCGTCACGATGACCGTGCCAGCCGCAGTGGCCGCGTCCGTGGCGACCAAACCCTTCGCGGCGCTGCTGAATAAACGCCTCGCGCTGTTCGGGCGTCATATTCATCCAGCGCTCGTGCATGCGGCGGTGCGCGCCAAACATCCCCGGGCGGAAACCTAACCCGCCAAACAGAATGCGGCTCAGCACCAGAATGCCCAGCGCCTGCCAGAAGCCAATGGCCTTCACGCCGAGAATGGCCGGGAGCAAGGCGTTCCACAGGGTCATCACCACCAGGCCGAGCACGATAAAAATCACCGCGCCGATGACTAAGCCCTTGCCCATACGGTGGCGACCGAATCCGCGCCCGTGACCTCTGCCGTGCATATCAAAATCTCTCATGGTGTTTACCTCGTTTACAGTAACTGATTATGGCTTGTGATGAGGTAGACGGATGAAGGAGGGAAATATTGCTGGGGTGAATGAATAATTTTGCGGAGAGCGTATTTTCACACGCCCCGTGAAAGCAATTGCTGGCGCTTGTTCACCGTTTAAGGCCGGTTTAGAGCGATCTTATTCCTTATTTCCAGGATTTTATCTGCACACTCTGCCGCTGATAACAGGGCGGTGTCCAATATGAGATGTTCTCTCTCCCAGGGGGCATACTCACGGTTTTTTACCTGTTTCCAGTCAGGAGGTGTGAGCCCTGGGATATCAGAGACTCTGTGCTCCACGCGATAACGATGTTCTTTTTCGTCTGAGCAGACAATTTCAACTTCCAGGAAAGGGACATTCAACGAAAGAGCAATATTGCGAAAAGTATCTCGCACAAGGTTAATATCATTAACGGAATCGGTCACAACGGTGGAGCCGAGCTTAAGATTCTCACTTGCTAAACCATAGATGGCAAAATAGCCCTCCGGCCCCGTTTCCTGACCCGGTTCATAGACTGAACGAATGGCCTGCTCAACAGTATCAACCCGCAGATAGACCGCCCCCAGCCTTTGAGTAACTATTTTTGCAACGGTGCTTTTACCACTGCCGGGTAGCCCACTAAAAATAATTAACATAATTTTCCCTGGTGATAATTAATATTAGATATGTGCTGCCTATAGAGACGTCCTGAATTATACAGAAACGGTTACACCAGATACAAAAAAGGCTCCCGTAGGAGCCCCCCTCATACAATCAAGCCTGCACCGGCAAACTAAAACTCGAAATACTCCGCGAAAGCTGCTGCGCCTGCTCTTCCAGGGATGCAGCTGCCGCAGCGGACTGCTGCACCAGCGCGGCGTTCTGCTGGGTCACGCCATCCATCTCGGTCACCGCCTGGCCGACCTGGCTGATCCCGCGGCTCTGCTCTTCGGAGGCGACGGAGATCTGCTCCATAAGCGTATTCACTTTATTCACCGACGAAATAATCGAGTCAATCACCTCGCCCGAGCGGCTGACCAGCTCCGCGCCGTTTTTCACGCTCGAGACCGACTGCGCAATCAGGTTCTCGATGTCCTTAGCCGCCACCGCGCTTTTCTGCGCCAGGGTGCGCACTTCGCTGGCCACGACCGCAAAGCCGCGGCCCTGCGTTCCGGCGCGCGCCGCTTCTACCGCCGCGTTCAGCGCCAGGATGTTGGTCTGGAAGGCGATGCTGTTAATCACGCTGGTAATGTCTTCGATGCGCTTCGAGTTCGCCGCGATGGTATTCATCGTGTCGATGACTTCACGGGTCACCGCTTCACCGGTGTGGGCATTTTTCACCGCGTCCTGCACCAGTTTCCCGGCCTGATAAACGTTGTCGGTATTGTTCGCCACCGTCGCGCTCAGCTCTTCCATGCTCGCTGCCGTCTGGGTTAACGCCGAAGCCTGCTGCTCGGTACGTGACGCCAGGTCGATATTTCCGGAGGCAATCTCCTGCGCCGCGTGCGTTACGGTATGGCTCGCATCGCGCACCTGGGCGATGGTCGCCAGCAGCGCCTGACGCATCTGCTCCATTGAGCTCATAAGATGATCGATTTCGTTATGTGCGCTCCCCTTGACCGGCACCGGAACGTCCAGCTTGCCCGCCGCAATCTGGCTGCAGTGCTCGCGCGCCAGGTTGACCGGCGCAAAAACAAAGCGCTTCATCAGCAGGCTGACGGCGACAATCACCACCACAAACAGGCTGGCAATAGCGGCAATGATCGCCAGGCCAGAGACGAAGTTACTGCTCGCATTCTCGTTCAGGCTTTTGGCATATTTCTGGTGGACGGAAAGGACCTGGTCGAGAACGATCTCGTACTGGCGGTCGAGGCGGGAGACTTCCGGGATCAGCGCGTTAAATTTGGCCACATCGTGCGCCTCGGCGGCATCGATCAGCGGCGCCAGCCCCTGGTTGCGGTAGTTTTGCCAGGCGTCCTGATAGGCAGTCACCAGCGGCGCTTCATCCGTCAGACGCGGCGAAGCCATAAAGGCCGCAAAGGCGTGGTCCGCTTTGGTCAGCGCCTCCTTCACGGCGGTTAACTTTGCAGCCCCGTCTGCCGAGTTGCCCGCTTCCACCATCTTCACATACTCCATCACCCGCACGCGCAGCGTACGGCTATGGTTGATGGGGTCAATAATGGACAGCACAACCTGGATCTCTTTGTTGACGTTATCCAGGGAATTATTACTTTTAATGATGAGGCCAACGCTGGTCACAGTGCTGACAACAAAGAAGAAAAGCAGCGAGAACAGGACGATCAGGGACGACTTTTTCAACGACATAAACCAATACCTCAAGGAGAATTATTCCTTATGGTTATCGGCCATTCCAAAACTTAAATTAATTAAAGTTATTGAAGTATCGAACCGGGCTATTTCGCTGGCTTATAGCGTCGCTGCAGGGTGGCATTGAGCTTGCGCTGCAACGGCTGCGGCGTCTCCCCTTCGATCAATTTGTTAATCAAATCAAAGCAGTGCCACGCCAGCTGGCGGTTATCCTGACGAATGGTATCCACCGGGATCGTCAGCGAATCGTAGAGATAATGATCGTCAAAACTGGCTAACCTGATATCACTTTGCAACAGGTTGTGCTGGCCCATATAGCGCAGCACCCCTTCCAGCAGCCCGCAGGCGGCGGCGAACAGCGCTTTCGGCGGACGCCCCAGACGGGCGCAGAGTTCAGCAAACATCTCGTAACCGGAGCTCGGGTGATAGTTGCCGTGAATGATCCACTCGGGGCGCAGCTCCACGCCCGCCTCTCGCAGACCTTGCTTAAACCCTTCCAGGCGGTCGCGCGTCGGAGAAAGGCGCGGCTGGCCGCCGAGGAAGTAGAATTCATCAGGGTGCTGGCGCGCAATGTCGGCCACCAGTTCCGCCGTTGGAGTAATCGAATCGGTGATGACCAGCGGCAGCGCGCTGTCGTTGATGTGGCGGTCAAACAGGACAACGGGCAGCTGCTCGCTCAGCTTGTGGTAGTCCGCATCGTTAAGCATGCTGGAGGCCACAATCAGCCCGTCAACCTGACGCGCCACCATGTTGTTCACCACCACCGTCTCCTGCCCCGGGTTTTCATCGCTGCAGGAGATCAGCAGCTGAACGCCCGCCTCGCGGCACAGCGTCTCAAGCTCGTGAGAAAACACGGCAAAACCGTAGTTGGTGATCTCCGGGACCACCAGACCAACGGTGTGGCTGCGGTTATCGCGCAGCGACCGGGCGTGAATGCTGGGCTGATAGTGGTGCTCTTTTGCAATCGCCAGCACGCGCTCGCGCGTCTCTTCCGCCACGCGAAGCTCTTTGCTGCGCCCGTTCAGGACCAGGCTGGCGGTGGCTTTTGACACACCCGCCAGCTCCGCGATGTCTTTAATGGTGACGCGTTTTGTTTTTCTCACAACGACTTAGATCCGGCTGCCAAAACCCTCATTCTATCATGCAGGCGCGCAGCGACCAGTAGCGTAATGTGATATCGGACGCACCTTCGAATCGCACCCGGGCCGGATGGTCAGGAAAATAGCGGCTGCTCATCACCCCTTCACCGTGATTGATGAAAATTTCAACGCTGGAGCGGTCGCAGAGAATACGCAAATGGCTGACGTCGCCCCGCCAGTAGCGGGTCAGCGTTTCACCGGTTTTCAGGCTCGCGCGTTCAAGACGTATGCCCCGCTCATCGACCGTGAGACGCAGTGCGCCGCCAAAATCGACATTCACCTGCGATGCGCTCAGCTCAAACTCCAGGCGCGTCGCGTCCAGGTCCGGCGCCTCGCTGGCGCGCCCCTGCCAGCGCTGCTCATCTTCACGCAGCGCCGCCAGCTCGCGCGCCGGGGTCTGCCAGAGCCTGCCGTCGCGATAGCGTAATTCGCGCGGGCAGGTCATCTGATGCATCCAGCCGCGCGCACGGGTTGGCTGAAGCATCTCTTCCCCGTCCGGTACGCCCATCCAGCCGATCAGAATGCGTCGGCCATCTTCCGCCAGCGTCGTTTGCGGAGCGTAAAACTCAAAGCCCGCGTCCAGCTCGTGCAGCTCGCCGTGATCGAACGCGGCGTTTGCATAGTCAAACGCCCCGCTCATCCAGGTCGCCGGATAGGTGTTGAGATAGCGATGCGGCTCGCGCGCCAGCCCCTGCGGACAGCTGATTAAGATGTGCGTTCCGTCGAGGGCGAACAGGTCCGGACACTCCCACATATACCCCGCGTCCGTCAGGCCGTTGACGCCGTGACCGGCGATTTCCCCGCATGACGTCCAGGCGTGCAAATCGGCTGACTTAAACAGCAGCACCTTGCCGCGCTTTTGCAGATCCTGCGCGCCGAGCACCATGTACCACTCCCCGTCATGCTGCCACACCTTCGGGTCGCGCACGTGGCCGGTATAGCCTTCCGGCAGCGCCAGCACCGGCCCCAGCTTCGTAAAGGTCCCGTCCGGCTGTTCCACTGCGAGGCACTGCCAGGCGGTGCGGCTGCCGTCATCGAACTTGACGTTGCCGGTGTAGCACAGGGTCAGGACGCCCTGGTTATCCACGGCGCTACCGGAGTAGCAGCCGTTGCGGTCATACTCTTCATCCGGCATCAGCGCCAGCGGCTCGTGCTGCCAGTGCACCAGGTCCGCAGAGCTCCAGTGCCCCCAGCATTTAAACCGATGCTCGCAGTCCAGCGGGTTCCACTGATAGAACAGGTGGTAGCGGCCGGCAAACCAGATAAACCCGTTGGGATCGTTCATCAGCCCCGTCACCGGCGCGGGGTGCCACTGCGGATAGTGGCTATCCGCAAGCGCCCGCGGCTGACCTTTCATAACGGCCTGCAGGATCGCAGGCCAGCGGGAAGGTAACGTCATTATTCAGAGTCCGTTTTATATTTCAGCAGCAGTGAGACGGTAAACGCCACGCCGAAGGCAATCACCATACCGATAATATAGTTGAGCAGCGAGCTGGCCTGCACGATGGCCATGCCCGGAATAGCGGTCAAACCAACGGCGGTCATGTACACATGGACTGAGACCACCCAGGCCCCGCCCACAGCGCCGCCAATCAGCGCGGCGATAAACGGCTTAACAAAGCGCAGGTTGATACCAAAAATGGCCGCTTCGGTGATGCCCAGCATCGCAGAGAACGCCGACGGTAAGGTAATGGCTTTGATTTTGGCATCTTTGGTTTTGAACCACACCGCCAGACAGGCGCCGCCCTGCGCCACGTTCGCCATGGCCCAAATCGGCAGCAGGAAGTTAACGCCAATCGACGGGTTGCCCAGCAGCCCGGCTTCGATCGCGTGGAAGCTGTGGTGAATACCGGTGATCACAATCACCGAGTAAAGCCCGCCGAACAGCAGCCCGGCCAGCCAGCCCGCGTGTTCAATTAACGTGCTCAGGATAAAGGAGATGCCGTCGCCCAGCGCGCGCCCCGCCGGGCCGATAATCAGCAAGGCGATAAAGCCGGAGATAACGACGGTAAGGAACGGCGTCAGGATCAGGTCTAACGCGTCCGGGATCGCGCGGCGCAGGTTTTTCTCGACGATGCTCATAAACCAGACGGCCAGCAGCACCGGGAACACCGTGCCCTGATAGCCAATCATCGCAATCTCAAGGCCGAAGAAGTTCATGGTATGGAAGCCGGAGGCCACGCCCCAGGCGTTGGTCAGCGCCGGGTGCGTCAGAATGCCGCCCAGCGTCGCGCCGAGATACGGGTTACCGCCAAATTCCCGCGCGGCGGTAAAGCCGATCAGAATAGGCAGAATGATAAACGCCGCGGAGCTGCACATGTCCAGCATGATGTAGAGAGCGTTATCCGCATTGACCCAGCCGTAGGTTTTCACCATGCCGAGCAGGCCCATCAGCAGGCCGGATGCCACAATCGCGGGAATGATCGGGACAAAGATGTTGGAGAGCAGACGGGCAATGCGCTGGAACGGGTTCAGCTTGCGCGCCGCCAGATCCGCGGCCTCAGATTTACTGGATTCGCTAATCCCCGCCGCCTGAATAAACGCGGCGTAAACCTTGTTGACCACGCCCGTGCCAAAAATCACCTGCATCTGTCCGGCGTTACGAAAACAGCCTTTTACGCCGTTGACCTTGCCGATCGCCTGCTGATCCGCAAGCGCGTCATCGACCAGCACCAGACGAAGACGCGTTGCGCAGTGCGCCGCGCTGGCGATATTTTCCTTGCCACCGAGCAGCGGAATAAGCTCGCGGGCGATTTGATTAAAATCCATAGATACCTCTGCCTGACTTCTTTTTATGATGTGCGAAACGCTCCCGCCGGGCGGGAGCGTGATGGGTTAAAACCAGGTTTCCATCTGGACCCCAAAGTTCCATTCCCCGCCGGCGTTGAAGCCGCTGCTGCCAAAGGCATCATCGCTGGCGTAATGATCCAGTTTGCTGCTCCAGTCCATCCAGGTGGCAAACAGGCGCAGCTCCGGACGGCTGAAGAAATCGCCGATTTTGCTCGCTTTTAACGTCGGCGCAAAGGTCAGCTTATAGAAACTGCCGTTGACGGCGTTGCGGTCCTTATAGCCTTCCGGATTTAAATCCATGTACTGATAGCTTCCCTCAAACGCCAGGGCGAAGTTCTGCGTCACTTCTTTAATCAGGCGGGTGTTAAGCGTCACCCACTCATAGCTATCGCCCTTGACGTAGCGATCTTTACTGCTCTGCGCCAGTACGGCGGGCGCAACGCTCCAGCCGCCGCCGATTGGCGTGACACCGTAACTTGCGAAGCGCCAGGTATCCGCCTCAGGCAGCAGCGCGCCGTCGGAGCCGATGCTTTTCACTTCCGCGCCCAGCCCGTGACCGTACAGCAGCGCCGTTTTGGCTGTCCCTTCCCGCAGGCCGTAGAAGCTCTCGTTGTGCAACCCGACCAGGGCATGAACGCCTGTATTGGCGGCGTCAGTTTTGATGAGATCGCCGTTGGTGTCTTTACGGTCGTCGTTATCCTTCGCCCGCAGGCCGCTCACCATCAGCTGGAACGGTCCGGCGAAGTGGTTCATGCTGAGAATATAGTTCTGAACGTTATTGTCGGTCTGCTCCACGCTGCCGAAGTTGCGGCCGTAGATGGAGAAGTTGCTGCGCAGCGACTCGTTCCATTTCACGTCGTAGACGCCGCCGCCGGTACCGGCCAGGAACACCACGTCGGAGTCCAGCCAGTGAATATCAAAGTTGTCGCGGTCGAAGCGTTTACCCGCCCAGAAGGTGCTGCCCTTCAGCGCGCCGGTAAAATCAGGCAGGTTGCCCAGCTCCGCGAAGGCCTGGCGAATATTAAGATCGCTGGTATCGGCTGACCAGTCGTTATAGGTCCGCTGACCGTCGGCCAGCATCGCTTTAAAGCGCGTGGTGGCGCCGTTATCCAGAGTTTGCTTGTGCTCCAGGTTCAGCTCGACGTAGGTGTCGGCTTCGTTACCCAGACGCCCTACCGCGCCGCCGGTTTCTCCGGCCGGGGTCAGATAAGGACCGCTTTTGCTGCTGGAGGCCGCATCGTTCATCAGAAGGCCCGAACGGGCGTAGCCGTGGAACTCAAACCCGCTGCTTTGATCCGCCTTCTTCTCCAGCGCGGTGGTGCGCTGCGCCACCGCCTGGGCTGTCGTTTGCGTCTGCTGCTGCGCGGCCACCAGCTGCTGCGTTTTTTGTTCCGCATCCGTGGCGCGTTTCTCAGCCACCTGCGCACGCGTTTCCGCAGCCTGGAGGCGCTGCTCCATCGCGGCAAGACGCGCTTCGATACTTGTCATATCCGTCTGGGCAAAAACAGAGGTACTTCCGGCCAGCATGCCTATCATCACGGCAAGTCTGCGTTTTTTATACATTTTGTCGCATCCCTAAAAGAAGTCATTAAACGTGCTAAATTGCTAAACCGGTTTAGGTTGCTGATACTAAACCTCTGAATTTTGGATCGGCAATCTTTTTTGCTAAACCGTTTTAGTAAGTGTGATCGAGGCGACAATTCAGGCCGCCGGATGGCGGCCAGTGAAGGAAGGAATTACAGATCGTGCTGCCACGGCAATGCGGTCATTGCCCCTTTGGCCGTGGTGGCTAATGCGCCGCAGCGCTGGGCTAAGGCGATGACCGGCGTCAGATCCTGCCCGGCGGCCAGCCCGTAGAGCAGCCCCGCCACAAAGGCATCGCCCGCGCCGGTGGTATCGACACACTCGACGGGCGTTGCCGGATAGTGCTTCACGGTGCCGTCATGCCAGGCGATCACCCCCTCTTTTCCCTGGGTGACCAGCACCAGACGCGCCGGGCAGCGCGCCATCAGCGCGTCCAGGCCGACGTTTACCTCGACATTTCCGGTTAAAAACGCCAGCTCTTCGACGGAGAGTTTCACCACGTCGGCACTCTGCAGGGCCTGTTCCAGGCAGCGACGCAGCGCGTTCTCATCCGGCCAGAGATCCGGGCGAATATTGGGGTCGAAGCTGACGTAACCGCCCGCCTCGCGGATGGTGGCCATCGCCTCAAACGTCGCAGAACGGCTCGGCTCTGCGCTTAATGCGATGGAACAGACGTGCAGCCACTCCCCGGCGCTGAACGTCGGCAGATCGGCGGATTCGAGAAACAGATCGGCGCTCGGGCGCACCATAAAGGTAAACGAGCGTTCGCCCTGGTCATCCAGATCGACCACCACCGTTGAGGTGCGGTGCGCCGGATCAAGGCGCATAGACTTCACGTCAACCTTTTCGTCAGCGAGAGTTTTCGCCATAAAGCGCCCGAAGGGATCGTCGCCAACCCTGCCGATAAAGGCGCTCTGGCCGCCCAGCCGGGCAATACCGACCGCAACGTTTGCCGGTGCGCCGCCGGGACACTGCAGCAATCTGCCTTCTCCATCGGGCAGCAAATCCACCACCGCATCGCCAAGTACCCAGATTTTTTTCATGTGATCCTCTCAGCTAAACTATGTTAAACCGTTTTAGCTATTTAAGCACACGCAGGACGAAGGGGAAATAACGCGGGAGGAAAATTGGCTAACGCACCAGATGCGGCCAGTGAATATCACCGACGCCATTAAGCTGCGGACGGGCAAACAGAAAGCCCTGGAAACGCCGGATCCCGGCAGACTCGAGCCAGCACCACTCCTCTATCTTCTCGATTCCTTCGGCCACTAGGGTAATTTCGAGATCGGAGCAACAGCTGACGATGGAGCGCACAATCGCCTGCTTCGGGCCGCTGAGGTGGATATCGCTGACTATCTCCCGGTCGATCTTAATTTTGTCCGGCTGAAAGCGAGTCAGCAGCGAAAGACCGGCATAGCCGGAACCGAAATCATCGATCGCCAGGCCAATCCCCTCACCGCGAAGCTGCTTGATGGCGCTATTGAACTGGTTGAAGCCGGAGATCATCTCGTTTTCCGTCACTTCAATGACTACCTGCTCCGGCTGCAGCCCATGTTTTTTTATCTCGCTGACCAGGAATTCCACGGCGTTGGGAACATTCACCAGCGACATCGGCAGCAGGTTTACCGCAATCTTATGGCTACCAATGCCCAGCTTTTCCGCTAGAGCAAAGGCATACGCCTTCGTCTGGAGATCGACTTCGTAGATTTTGTCCGGGTCGAGGGCGCTGAAGAAATGCTCCGGGCTGCCGCCGTCGTTGCCGCGGATAAGGGCTTCAAGCGAACTGATCTTCCCTTCCGAGGGCTCAACAATGGGCTGGAGCGCAAACTGACAGGTTTGGTTGGCCATCAGCCCCAGGTGTTCGCCAAAGGGCAACACCTCGGGTGAAAGCGTCCATTTTTCAGGTACGTAGCGTGCACCCGACAGGGCCGGACGTTTACCCGTGATAAACGTCTGGATAAATTTGAACACCCGGTCATCGGATGTGAGATAGCTGTCCAGCTTGCTGTAATTCAGAACCGACTGCAACACCTCTTTCGGTGACTGCGTCTGCAGATCGAACAGCAGCATACCGACGTTTTCAAAGCGCCTGCGCGGGCCATAGTCCCGCATCAGCTCTACCACTCCACTGTGCCGCTTGTCGTCACGGATTTTATGGAACAGCTTAAGCACGCTCTCTTCCGACCCTTCGAGTATTTGCAGCACGTCGCTGCCTTTTGCGAGCAGAACCCCGGTGATATTCAGACTGGCATTGCGGATCCGGGCGCGCTCCACCAGTTCCCGCAGCTCGGTGGAGGGGCGGGATAAATTCAACTGGCTTCGGTAAATCAGAGTCGTCAGCACAAAAATGGGTTCCGATGAGAAAGAGAGGTGCCTTGAAGCTACTATTTAACATACTTAATCAATGCGACCTAACATATTCACACCGCAGGGGAACGTTACTTTTCCCCGTTGCCAATTCGGCTGTCTATCCTCTCCTGCATATAGTCGTAGAACGGGTTCGAGGTGACCCGCATAAGCGCCTCTTTCCCGACGCTCAACACGGAGGTTTCGCCCCAGAGCGCAATCGTCTCCAGGCTGATACCGTAGCGGTTTTTCACCCGAGGCTCACGGCCATAGAGATCGTCATCCGGCGGGAACGGCACCGCAATATGCGACAGGGAATAGACATCCTGCGGCCAGGACTGCGCGAGCGGCACGACCGTCTCCCGGGTGCTGCCTGCCGGAGTGATTTTCGCTACCGTCGAGAAACTGTGTGCGTCCGCATTTGTGATAATCGTGACACCGTAACGTCTCTGCGCAACCGGCAGCAGCGCCGAAGTTGCCGTCCACGACGACGGTTTGAACAGCGGACGGAAGCTGGCTGCCTGATTGATGTCAAACACCACCAGATCGCTGCCGTTTGCCGGAAGCTGGTCAAACAGGCCGGTCACCACCGCACGGGTGCTGACCGTGGAATCCATCACCGACTGGAACGCCAGCACCGGCGGCAAATTCGCCAGCCTGTTGTCACGCGCCTCGCGGCCGATTTGCTCCTGCAGGGCCTTCGTCAGCAGCCATGACTGGCGGGCGGCGTTCACCGGGAACGAGTTATATTTGTACGGGTTATATTCCGGAGAGATATTCAGCCACGCCGCTTTGGCAAACGCCGGCAGCAGCGCCGGTAACCCGGCGAAACCGGCAAACCGCGCAAAGGCCGTCACGCCGATCATCGGTGAGAGCAGTATCACCTGCTGCGGTTTACGCAGCGCAGGCGCGTCCAGCGCATCGAGGGCATATTTCATCGCCAGCGCCCCGCCGTTGGAGTAACCCACCAGATGCAAAGGCGCAGCCTCGCCCGCCAGACGCGTCGCCTCCCGCACCGCAAGACGCGTCGCCGCGAGCCACATCTCCCAGTCGACGTCCGTCAGCGCGCCGGGCGCGGTGCCGTGCCCGGGCAGGCGCGGGACCACGGCCACAAAGCCGTGCTGTTGATAGTTCACGGCAAGGCGTCGGACGCTGTAAGGCGAGTCCGTCAGACCGTGCAGCAGCACCACCGCGCCGCGCGGCTTTCCGGCAGGCATCAGCACAAAGGAGCGGTTGGCATCGGGCGTAAACTGTCCCGGCCACACCAGGCTCTGGCGATAATAGCGGTTTAACGGCGTGCGTTCCTCGCCCTCTGTTTTCGCCGTCACCGCATTATCAAGATCGGCGAAAATGGCGTTTTCCCGGGCGATATACCGGGCAAAATCGGCGTTATCCATTTCGCGCACGGACATCTCATCGGCCCGCCAGGTATGCCACAGGTGCAGTTCCGGTCCCTTCTGTGAGAGATAGACCCGAACCGCCAGCAGGACGACCAGCACGATCCCTACGACCATCCCTATTTTCTTTGCAAGCGCCATCAGGCGCACGCTGACTCGCCAGGGCAGATTTGCCATGCCGGGATCCCTTTTATATTCACAGTACATCTATCTTATCAAAAATGTGAACGGACTGACGTATTCACCAAATTCATACCTGCCGCGTCAGACAGTGCACCAAAAGTGAACTACGCTGCACAAATGTTGATCATTGGTTAACTAAATATTGCATGAAGTTTACCGCGCAGCGGGTTTACGCTCTCCTGCAGACATGGCACGCGTCATGCATTGTTAACCAGGTAACAAAAATTCGGCCTTTGACAGCCTGTTAACAGCGAGGCGGTATGACGACGAAACCTGAGATGTTGAGCCGTATCGAAGCGACGTTCAGCCAGCTCACGCCCAGCGAAAAGCGGGTCGGAAGCTGGCTGCTGGCGCACGCGGCGCAAATCCCGTTTGAAACGGCGGAGAGCATCGGTCAGGCGAGCGGGACCAGCGGAATTACCGTCGGACGCTTCCTGCGCAAGCTGGGGTATCGCAACCTGGAAGATGCCAAAAAGAGCCTGCGCGATCCGTATCAGCCCTGGGGCATGAACGAGAGGCTGGACTCCTGGCAGCAGCAGCGCCCCCTTTCCAGCCGCCTTCAGCACGCCCTGTCGCTGGAAGTGGATGCCATCACGCAGGTGTACCAGCTGGCGCAAACGGACGCCTTTCGTCAGGTGGTGCACAACCTCGCCCACGCCGACGCGGTGTTTGTGCTGGGGATCCAGTCCACGCGCGGGATTGCCAACGCCTTCTTCAGCCACCTCGAGTACCTCCGCCCGCGCGTGAGCTATTCGGAGGGGGCTTCCGGCAGCTGGGTGGAATCCCTCAACTCGGGGTTTTCGCACCCGTACGTCGTGCTGACCGACACGCGCACCTACTCCGCGATGGCCCGCCAGTACTGCCGCGTCGCCAGCGAAAAAGGCATTCCGCTGGCCTTGATCACCGACATCTGGTGCCCGTGGGCGCGGGATTACCCGATGGATTTACTGCAGGTGAAAACCGATACCGGTCACTTCTGGGATTCACTTGCCCCCGTGAGCTGTCTGTTCAACCTGCTGCTGTCGGGCGTGGTGGAGGCGCTGGGTGAGGCGCTCCCGGCGCGTCTGGCGGTAAACCGGCAATTACAACAAGAGTTTGGTCAATTCGAACGCTAAAGGAGCGGAGCTATGCCCGAAGAGAGTGAACTGATTGATGTGGCGAAGACGTTTCCCACGCTGCATATCGATCTGAAGTACGCCACCGCCGACAACATCACCGGCCGTCCGATCTATCAGGAGGCGCTATGCCTGCTGCATACCGACGCGGCCACCGCGCTGGCAAAAGCCATTAGCATTGCCGCGCTGGCCGGGCTGAAGCTGGTGGTGTACGACGCCTATCGGCCGCAGCAGGCGCAGGCCCAGCTGTGGGATGCCTGCCCGAACCCGGAATACGTGGTCGACGTGGCGATTGGCTCCAATCACAGCCGCGGTACGGCCATCGACGTCACCCTGATGGATGAACATAACGCCGTGCTGGATATGGGTGCCGGTTTTGACGAAATGCACGACCGCTCGCATCCGTATCACCCTTCCGTGCCGCCGCACGCCCAGCGCAACCGTCTGCTGTTGAACGCCATCATGTTCGGCGGTGGTTTTGTGGGTATCAGCAGCGAATGGTGGCACTTCGAACTGCCGAACGCCGCCAGCTACCCGCTGCTTGACGACCGTTTTGCCTGTTTTCCCCTGACGCACACTTCTCTCTAAACCCGGAGCACTGCCATGAAAACATCGCTTCTCTCGACGCTGATCGCCGCCACGCTGGCCCTGAGCGCACCGCTGGCGCTGGCTGCCGTCCCGAAAGATATGCTGGCGATCGGTAAAGCCGCCGACCCGCAAACGCTCGATCCTGCCATCACCATTGATAACAACGACTGGACCGTCACCTATCCGTCCTACCAGCGTCTGGTCAAGTACAAGCCAGGCTCTACCGAGGTGGAAGGCGATCTGTCGACGGGCTGGAAGGCGTCTGAAGACCAGAAAGAGTGGACCTTTACCCTGGCGGATAACGCGAAATTTTCCGACGGCACGCCGGTCACCGCCGAGGCGGTAAAGCTCTCCTTTGAGCGCCTGCTGAAGCTCGGCCAGGGGCCGTCTGAAGCCTTCCCGAAAGACCTGAAAATTGATGCCGTCGATGACCATACGGTGAAGTTCACCCTCAGCCAGCCTTTCGCACCGTTCCTCTACACGCTGGCAAACGACGGGGCGTCCATCATTAACCCGGCGGTGCTGAAGGCCAACGCGGCAGACGATGCTCGCGGTTTTCTGGCGCAAAACACCGCCGGTTCCGGGCCGTTTATGCTGAAAAGCTGGCAGAAAGGCCAGCAGCTGATCCTGGTGCCTAACCCCCACTGGCAGGGTGAAAAGCCGCACTTTAAGCGCGTATCGGTGAAAATTATCGGTGAGAGCGCCTCGCGCCGACTGCAGCTTTCCCGCGGCGATCTGGACATTGCCGACTCCCTGCCGGTCGATCAGCTTGCGGCCCTGAAGCAGGAAGGTAAAGTCGCCGTCGCGGAATACCCGTCCCTGCGCGTGACTTACCTCTATCTCAACAACAGCAAAGCGCCGCTCAATCAGGTGGATTTACGCCGGGCCATCTCCTGGGCGACGGATTACCAGGGGATGGTGAAAGGCATTCTGAGCGGCAACGGCAAGCAGATGCGCGGCCCGATCCCGGAAGGCATGTGGGGCTTTGACGCCACGGCAATGCAGTACAGCTTTGACGAGGCCAAAGCTAAAGCCGCGCTGGAGAAGGTCAAAGACAAACCCGCCAGCCTGACCTTCCTCTACTCGGACAACGATCCGAACTGGGAGCCTATCGCCCTCTCCACTCAGGCCAGCCTCGGCAAGATCGGCATTAGCGTCAAGCTGGAAAAACTGGCCAACGCCACCATGCGCGACCGCGTCGGAAAAGGCGATTACGACATTGCCATCGGCAACTGGAGCCCGGATTTTGCCGACCCGTACATGTTCATGAACTACTGGTTCGAATCGGACAAAAAAGGGCTGCCGGGCAACCGCTCGTTCTATGAGAACAAAGAGGTTGATTCGCTGCTGCAGGCCGCGCTGAAAACCACCGACCAGGCGGAACGCACCAAAGATTACCAGCAGGCGCAAAAGGTGGTTATCGACGAGGCGGCCTACGTTTATCTGTTCCAGAAAAACTACCAGCTGGCGATGAACAAAGAGGTCAAAGGCTTCACCTTTAATCCGATGCTCGAGCAGGTGTTCAACATCGCCACCATGAGCAAATAACGGTTCTCGCCGGGGGAAAGCGTATGACGTTCTGGAGCATAGTGCGCCAGCGCTGCTGGGGGTTAATCCTGGTGGTGGCCGGTGTCTGTATTATCACCTTTATTATTTCACACCTGATCCCCGGCGATCCGGCCCGTCTGCTGGCCGGCGACCGCGCCAGCGACGAAATCGTGCAGAACATCCGCCAGCAGCTAGGGCTGGACCAGCCCCTGTATGTTCAGTTTGGCCGCTACGTGGACGCTCTGGCGCACGGTGATTTAGGCACGTCCATCCGCACCGGACGCCCGGTAGCGGAAGACCTGAAGGCCTTTTTCCCCGCCACGCTGGAGCTGGCCTTTTGTTCTCTGCTGCTGGCGCTGGTCATCGGCGTGCCGCTGGGGATTTTATCGGCGGTGTACCGCAACCGCTGGCTGGATCACCTGGTGCGTTTAATGGCGATGACCGGGATCTCCACGCCGGCCTTCTGGCTTGGGCTGGGCGTCATTGTGCTGTTCTACGGGAACCTGCAGATCCTGCCGGGCGGCGGCAGGCTGGACGACTGGCTCGATCCGCCGACGCACGTCACCGGCTTTTATCTGCTGGACGCGCTGCTGGAGGGCAACGGTGAGGTGTTCTTCAACGCGCTTCAGCACCTGATTTTACCCTCGCTGACGCTGGCGTTTGTTCACCTGGGGATCGTGGCGCGCCAGGTTCGCTCGGCGATGCTGGAGCAGCTTAGCGAGGATTACATCCGCACCGCGCGCGCCAGCGGCCTGCCCGGCTGGTACATCGTCCTGCGCTACGCCCTGCCCAATGCGATGATCCCGTCCATCACCGTCCTCGGGCTGGCGCTGGGCGATCTGCTTTACGGCGCCGTGCTGACCGAAACCGTCTTTGCCTGGCCGGGCATGGGCGCCTGGGTGGTGACGTCCATTCAGGCGCTCGATTTCCCTGCCGTGATGGGCTTTGCCGTCGTCGTTTCGCTGGCCTACGTGCTGGTTAATCTGGTGGTCGATCTGCTTTACCTGTGGATTGACCCGCGAATCGGGCGCGGAGGTGCCGAATGATGTTAACGCAGGAAACGCCCGTCCCGGCTAAAACCGCCGGACAACGCATCAACTGGGCAAAGCTGTTCTGGATGCTGCGTCAAAGCCCGCTCACGATCGTTGGCGGCGTCATTATGATTGCGATGCTCTTTCTGATGGTGGCCTCACCGTGGATTGTGCCGCATGACCCGAACGCGCTGGATTTGACCGCCCGCCTGCAGGCGCCGTCTGCGCAACACTGGTTTGGTACCGATGAGGTGGGACGCGACCTGTTCAGCCGCGTGCTGACGGGCAGCCAGCAGTCGATTACCGCCGGGCTGGCGGTGGTGGCGATTGCGGGCGGCATAGGCTCACTGCTGGGCTGTTTTTCCGGCGTGCTGGGCGGGCGCGGCGACGCCATCATCATGCGGGTGATGGACATAATGCTCTCCATTCCCTCCCTGGTGCTGACCATGGCGCTGGCCGCCGCGCTCGGTCCGAGCCTGTTCAACGCCATGCTGGCGATTGCGATTGTCCGCATCCCGTTTTACGTCCGCCTGGCGCGCGGGCAAACCCTGGTGGTGCGCCAGTTTACCTACGTCCAGGCCGCCCGCACCTTTGGCGCGTCCCGCTGGCATTTGATCCGCTGGCATATCCTGCGCAACGCCCTGCCGCCGCTGATTGTGCAGGCTTCGCTGGATATCGGCAGCGCCATTCTGATGGCCGCCACGCTGGGGTTTATTGGCCTGGGCGCGCAGCAGCCCACCGCCGAATGGGGCGCGATGGTGGCCGTGGGCCGTAACTACGTCCTGGACCAGTGGTGGTACTGCGCCTTTCCCGGTGCGGCGATTTTGATTACCGCCGTGGGCTTTAACCTGTTTGGCGACGGTATCCGCGATCTGCTGGATCCAAAATCGGGAGGAAAACAGTAATGACCGAACCGGTATTACGTATTGAGGACCTGCACCTGAGCTTCCCGATTTTTCGCGGAGAGGTCCACGCGCTGAACCACGTCTCGCTGGAGATCGGCAGGGGCGAAATTGTCGGCGTGGTGGGCGAGTCGGGTTCGGGCAAATCCGTGACCGCCATGCTCGCCATGCGGCTGCTGCCGGAAGGAAGCTACCGCATTCATCATGGTCAGGTGAAGTTACTCGGTGAAAACGTCCTGACGGCGTCCGAGAAGCAGCTTCGCCAGTGGCGCGGTGCCCGAGTGGCGATGATTTTTCAGGAGCCCATGACCGCCCTCAACCCGACGCGGCGGATTGGCAAACAGATGGTGGAGGTGATCCGCCAGCATCAGCCGCTTTCGCGGCGCGAGGCGCAGCAGAAGGCGATTACCCTGCTGGAAGAGATGCAAATCCCGGACGCGAAGCAGGTCATGGAGCGTTATCCGTTTGAACTCTCCGGCGGCATGCGTCAGCGGGTGATGATCGCCCTTGCCTTCTCCTGCGAGCCGGAGCTGATCATCGCCGACGAACCGACCACCGCGCTGGACGTTACCGTCCAGCTCCAGGTGCTGCGCCTGCTGAAGCATAAGGCGCGGGCCAGCGGGACCTCGGTGCTGTTTATCAGCCATGATATGGCCGTGGTGTCGCAGCTTTGCGACAGAATGTACGTGATGTATGCCGGGAGCGTGATCGAGAGCGGTGCCACGCAAACGCTGATCCACCGACCCGTGCATCCCTACTCCATCGGCCTGCTGCGGTGCGCACCGGAAAACGGCCAGCCGCGCGACCTGCTTCCCGCCATCCCCGGCACGGTGCCCAACCTCAGCCAGCTTCCGCAGGGATGTGCCTTCCGCGAGCGCTGCTTTGCCGCCGGGGCGAAATGCAGCGAAACGCCGCGCTTAGCGTCGAGTGGCGCAGAAGGCCAACAGGCCGCCTGCTGGTATCCACAACGGGAGAAACACCATGTCTGATGTACTGCTGGAACTGGATAGCGTGCACGTGAACTTTGCGGCGCGCAAAAACTGGCTGGGCCGCGTGACGGAACAGGTCCATGCCCTCAACGGGCTCGATCTGCAGATCCGTCGCGGGGAAACGCTGGGCATTGTCGGTGAGTCCGGCTGCGGGAAAAGCACGCTGGCCCAGCTGCTGATGGGCATGCTTAAGCCCAGCACCGGCGCGTGCCAGCGGGCGCACCACGCGGGCGGCATGCAGATGGTGTTTCAGGATCCGCTCTCCTCGCTCGACCCGCGATTGCCGGTCTGGCGCATCATCACCGAGCCGGTGTGGGTGCAAAAACGCAGCAGCGAGCGCGAGCGCCGCCAGCTGGCAGAAAACCTGGCGCTGCAGGTGGGCATTCGCCCGGAATATCTCGACAGGCTTCCGCACGCCTTCTCCGGCGGGCAGCGCCAGCGCATCGCCATCGCCCGGGCGCTCTCCTCCAACCCCGATATTATCGTGCTTGATGAACCCACCAGCGCGCTGGATATCTCCGTGCAGGCGCAAATCCTCAACCTGCTGGTGAACCTGCAACAGCAGCGTAATCTGACCTACGTGTTAATCTCGCATAACGTCTCGGTGGTCAGACACATGAGCGACCGCGTGGCGGTGATGTACCTCGGGCAGATTGTGGAGCTGGGCAGCGCCGCGCAGGTGCTTGGCGAGCCGCGCCATCCCTATACCCGTCTGCTGCTCGACTCGGTTCCCCGCACCGGTGAACCGCTGGATGAAAATCTGGCGTTGCGCAAAACGGAGCTTCCCGGCAATCGTCATCTGCCCGAAGGCTGTTTTTTCCGCGACCGTTGTCCGATAGCAGCGCAGGGGTGTGAACAGCCGCAGCCGCTACAGCCCTCACGCGAGGGCCGTAACGTGCGCTGCTGGCGCAGTCTGGGTTAGATTTGCGCCATCCCGCCGTCCACAAACAGCTCGGTGGCGTTAATAAAGCTGGCCGCGTCGGAGGCCAGAAACGCCACCGCTTTACCCACCTCGCCCGGCGCGCCTAAACGCCCCAGCGGTACCTGCGCGGCCAGCGCGTCGTACAGCCCCTGACGATGTTCTTCCGGCACCAGATCGCCGAGACCTGGCGTTTTGATCGGGCCCGGGCTCACCACGTTGACGCGGATCCCGCGGCCCTGCAAATCCAGCGCCCAGGAGCGGGCAAAGTTGCGCACGGCGGCCTTGCTGGCGCTGTAGACGCTGAAGTTGGCCGTCCCTTTAATGGACACCGTCGATCCGGTCAGAATAATCGACGATCCGGCGGACAGCAGCGGCAGCGCCTTCTGCACCGTGAACAGCACTCCGCGCACGTTGGTGCCAAAAATCCGGTCAAACTGCTCTTCGGTGATCGCGCCCAGCGGCAGCATATCGCCGCCACCGGCATTGGCGAACAGGATATCAAGACGGCCTTCTTCTTTGGCTATCCGGGCATAAACCTCATCCAGATCGGCAAGCTTTGAGGCGTCCGCGCGAATGCCCACTGCGGTTGAAGCAATTTCCGCCACCGCCGCGTCCAGCTCGGCCTGGCGACGACCGGTGATGTAGACCTTTGCGCCCTGTGCCGCCAGCTCCTGCGCCGTGGCAAGACCAATGCCGGTGCTGCCGCCGGTGACCAGTGCAATTTTTCCTGAGAGAGTCGTGTTCATGTCATTTACCTTTTGTTGGGTTTGCGGTGCGCGCTTTCGCTCGCGTTGGACAAACTTTAGCCCTTGCGGCATTTGTGAAAAACGGGCAAAAATGAAAATGACTATTCACATACAGAAATAATCCGAGGTCATCATGGACCAGCTCATGGCGATGCGCGCCTTTACGCGGGTCGTGGAATCCGGCAGCTTTACCCGTGCGGCGGACTCGCTGAATATGCCGATCGCCACGCTGAGCAAGCTGGTCAAATCGCTTGAGTCGCACCTGGAGATACGCCTTCTGCACCGCACCACTCGACGGGTGGTCGCGACGCCTGAAGGGATGGAATACTATGAAAAAGCGCTCAGGGTCTTGATAGATATCGAAGATATCGACACCTCGTTTCGCGTTTCCCGCGCGACGCCAAAAGGGCATTTGCGGGTTGACGTGGGCGGCTCCACCGCCCGGGACGTGCTCATCCCCCTGCTTCCGGAATTTATGCAGCGCTACCCGGAGATCCGCATCGACCTTGGCGTGGCCGACCGGCCGGTCGATCTCATCAGCGGTAACGTAGACTGCGTGATCCGCGGCGGTCCGCTGGACGACTCGACCCTCATTGCCCGTCATCTCGGTAACGCCGAAATGGTCACCTGCGCGACGCCGGGTTACCTGAAAAATCACGGCGTCCCGGCCTATCCGCAGGAGCTGCGCAACGGCCACAAGCTGATTAGCTATCTCTCGCCCGTCACCGGACGGCCGTTTCCGTTTCGCTTCCGGCAGAACGGCGAGGCGCTTGAAATCAACATTCCGCACTATCTCGGCGTCAATGAAAGTAATGCCCATCTGGCGGCTGCCGCGGCGGGGCTGGGGATCGTTCAGACCTTTGAGTATTCGGCAAAGGCGTATTTGCAGGCGGGCACGCTGGCGGCGATCCTGGGCGACTGGCGCCCTGCCGCGTATCCGTTTCATGTGGTTTACCCGCAGAACCGGCATTTGACGCACAGACTGAAGGTGTTTATTGCCTGGCTGGCGGAGGTGTTCCCCGCCGCGCTGAAGGGATAGCCGGGCGCAAACCCGGCTGCGGTTTAATTAAGCTTATAGTCCAGCGTAATCTCAGCTTTCAGAAGCTGCGAGACCGGACAGCCGGCTTTTGCTTTCTGAATAATGCCGTCGAACTGCTGCGGGGCGATGCCGGGAACGGTCACCTTGCTTTTCAGGGCAACCTTAGTGATGGCAAAGCCGCCGTCGGTTTTATCCAGAGAGACGTCCGCCGTGGTATCAATGGAATCGGCGGTATAGCCCGCTTCACCGAGCATCAGCGACAGCGCCATCGAGAAGCAGGCCGCATGTGCCGCGCCAATCAGCTCTTCGGGGTTGGTCCCCTTTTCGCCCTCAAAGCGGGTATTGAAACCATAAGGCTGCTGATTGAGAACGCCGCTCTCGGTGGAAACCGTTCCTTTTCCGCGCTTAATGTCGCCAGACCAGTGTGCCGAACCGTGCTTATGAATAGTCATTCTTGCTCTCCTTTTGGCTTACAAAGGGTTAAGTATAGACTACGCATCTGCCCGACCCTGGAACACAGACAATTCCAGGACTTTCACCTGCTGTACCGACAAAAAGGATAATGATATGGCCCTAAAAATCAGGATGGCCGTTGCCGTAACCACGCTGGCTCTGTCGCTCTCTTCACTGGCGAAAACGCCGGAGAACTTTATCTATACCAGCTCGGGCGATCTCGACGCGGCGTTCCCGCTTGTTGCGCGAAGCGATATCGGCGGCGTGCAGATCGTTTACAACTGGCGCCTGCTGGAACCCGAGAAGGACAGCTATGACTTCTCGCGGATTGAACAGGATCTGGCGCGCGTTAAGGCCGCCGGAAAAAAACTCTTTATTCAAATCCAGGACCGTTTCTTTGAGCCGGACGCCCGATACGTGCCGGACTATCTCATGCGCGACACACAATACGGTGGCGGGATTGCGCCGCAGTTCGATAACCCCGGCGAAGGCAAGCCGGTCGGTTCAGGATGGGTGGCGCGTCAGTGGGATCCCGCCGTGCGCCAGCGCTACCAGGCACTGCTGGCCGCACTCGCGAAACGCTTTGATGGCGAGGTGTATGGGGTAAACCTGCCCGAAACCGCCATTGATCTCGACGAAAAAAATCCGCCCGTCGGGTTTACCTGCGACGGCTATTTCGCGGGTGAAATGGAAAACCTGGCCTTTGCGCGAAAGGCTTTTCAGAAATCACACGTGGTGCAGTACGTGAACTTCTGGCCGTGCGAATGGGATAATGACCACAACTACATGGGGCGACTGTTTGCGTATGCCAGCGCCAACAATATCGGCCTGGGTGGGCCGGACATTGTTCCCAACCGCAAGGCCCACATGAAGAACGCCTATCCCTTCTTCAATAAAAATAAACAGACGCTGCCGCTCATCGCCATGGCGGTTCAGGAGCCGACCCTGACCTATAAGGATCCTCAGACCGGAAAACCGTTCACCAAAGCGGAATTTGTCCGCTTCGGCGAAAGTTATCTCGGTGCCGATATTATTTTCTGGAGCACGACGTCTCCCTGGCTAAAGGCGAAGTAATCCTTTCTTATGCCAGGTAGCGCGACAGTTCGTCAAGGAACACGCGCAGCGCGGCAGGCTGGTATTCCCGGGACTGATAAATGCCATGGATGGCAAGCGGTTTCGGCTCAAGCGCCTCCAGCACCGGCACCAGCAATCCCTTCTCCAGCGCGGCAGACGCTTCGCGCTCCGGCAGCATGGCGATACCGCAGTGCTTAATCGCCGCGTCCATCAACAGCGAAGAGATGCTGGCGCTCAGGTTGCCGCTGACGGCCACGCTCAGGCTTTCCCCTCCCGGCGTCACGAAGTGCCAGGACTGCCCGGCAAAAAAGCTGTAGTGCAGACAGTTGTGCTGCGCTAATTCTTCAGGGCTGACGGGGATACCGTGCTGTGCCAGGTACTCCGGCGAGGCGCAAAGCACCGAGCGACACTCCCCCAGCCGGCGGGCAATCATGCCGGGTTCGGGGTTGTCGGTAATGCGCACGGCGACATCAATGCGCTCTCCCACCAGGCTGACCGGGTGGTTATTCACGTCCAGCTCGATGCGCAGCTGCGGGTAGCGCGAGAGCAGACCGGGCAGGACCGGTGCAATCAGGTGCATGGCGGTAAAATGGGCGCAGGCCACCCGCAGCGTGCCGGACGGCAGATCTTTCTCCGACTGGCCTTCGATTTCCTGCGAAATCTGCGAGAGCGTCCGCGTTTTTTGCAGCACCTTTTCCCCTGCCGCGGTCAGCGTAAGCTTGCGCGTGGAGCGGTTTACCAGCCGCGTTCCCGCCCACTTCTCCATTTGTTCAAGGTAGCGGCTCACCATCGGTCGGGAAATGCCCAACGCGCGGGCCGCCGCGCTCAAACTGCCCAGCTCGCATATCCGGTTGTAGACCTGAGCGGCGATAACGCGATCCATATAAGCTCCATTTGCTCGATTTATGAAACTAAGCATGTCTTGTTTCAGGAATTCTGGCAAATGAGAATATCCGTACAATAGACACATTCCTGAACAACAGAGACAACAGCATGAAATTCACTCACCTTGCCCTGCTTTCCACCCTTTTCACTCCGGCGGTTTTTGCCGCGCCGTTGACCATTGATACCTATAACCCGCAGGAAAAAGGCATTTTCCCGGTCTCCTCCACGCTGGTTTCCGGCCCGAAAGAGGCGGTGCTGTTTGACGCGCAGTTCAGCGTGAAGGATGGCGAAGCGCTGGTAGAGAAAATTCGCCGCAGCGGTAAAACCCTGAACAAGATTGTGATCACCTCCGGCGATCCGGATTTCTATTTTGGCCTGCAGCCGCTGGTCAAAGCCTTCCCGAATGCCAAAGTGGTGGCCACACAGCATGTGGTTGACCATATTAAAGCCACCAAAGATGCCAAGCTCGCCTTCTGGGGGCCGCAGATGAAGGACGGCGCGCCAACGGAGCTGGTCGTTCCGCAGGTGCTTGCCTCCACCACGTTTATGGTTGACGGGGAAAAGATCGACATCGAACAGCCAGACAGCTATGCGGCCTATGTGTGGATCCCGTCGGCAAAAACGATCCTCGGCGGCACCGGGGTAGCCTGGGGTATTCACGTCTGGACGGCAGACACCCAGACGCCGGAAAGCCGCAAGCAGTGGCAGGAAACGCTGGAGAATATGGCCGCGCACAAACCTGAACGCGTGATCCCGGGCCACTACCTGGGCACTCCTCCAGCGGGCACTGGCGCGATTGAGTTTACCCGCGACTATCTGCAGCGCTTTGAAAAGGCTTTAGCCGCGCATAAAGATTCCGCAGGCGTTATCAGCACCCTGAAAAAACAGTATCCGGGCCTGGCGGATGAAAGCTCGCTGGAATTAAGCGCCAAAGTGAATACTGGCGAAATGAAGTGGTAATTTAAAAACGGCTCCTGCTATATTTCCGCGATAGCAGGAGCTCCACCAAAATATCCCCGCCGTTACCCGTCGATATAGCCACACCTTTTAAAAGCGCATAAAAGCATGCACTTATGTCATTTTTATTTCTAAGATGAATCTGAACCACAACCGGGAAAATATTTGCCATTCTGTTTATGAATTAAATTTTTTGCGAGCCGTACCATTAAACAGACAACGACACGGAGGCAGCATGTTTACTTATTACCCGGCTAATACTGCAGCAGCACAACCTGAACTCGTTAACGCGATTGCGCAGGGTCTTCACGCCGAGCACGGTGCTGTGACTGAAGATGACATTTTGATGGAACTGACCAAGTGGGTGGAATCCACGGATAATGACATCCTCAGTGACATCTACCAGCAGACCATTAACTACGTCGTCAGCGGGCAAAACGCACCCTTGTAAAAACCTGCTAAGCTGGATCTGCAACCTAAGGGGTTACATTTCGTTTGCGTGAGCAAACTGGTCCTTAAAACTATCAACAGGATTGAGGAGTTAACATGAAATCGAACCGTCAGGCACGCCATATTCTGGGACTGAATTACAAGCTTTCAAATCAGCGTAAAGTGGTGATTGAAGGCGACCACGAAACGCAGGTCACTCACGCCACCGGCAGAAAACGCCACGCCGGCAAGTAAGTTCCAGACTGAGATCCAGAACACCATCGGTAATCCCGATGGTGTTTTTGTTTATGTGTTGCGGTAATTAATATTTAGCTCCTTTATAATACCGCCTGACCGCACCCCATCGCACAGGCCAGAAAGATGACAAACAGCAGTGTCAGGGACGGATCTTCATAAAAAGAGTGAGTGACATGGACAACAAACTGAAAAAACATCGTTCCTTATACATCCCATACGCCGGACCGGTTTTACTCGAATTCCCCCTGCTCAACAAAGGCAGCGCCTTCAGCATGGAAGAGCGCAGCAGCTTTAACCTGCTGGGTTTACTGCCCGAAGTGGTTGAAACCATTGAAGAACAGGCGGAGCGCGCGTGGATCCAGTATCAGGGTTTCAAAACCGAAATCGACAAGCACATCTACCTGCGCAACATTCAGGACACCAATGAAACCCTCTTCTATCGCCTGGTGCAGAACCATCTCGAAGAGATGATGCCGGTGATCTACACCCCGACGGTGGGTGCGGCCTGCGAGCGTTTCTCAGAGATCTACCGTCGTTCACGCGGGGTATTCATCTCCTATCAGAACCGTCACAACATGGACGATATTCTGCAGAACGTGCCAAACCACAATATCAAAGTGATTGTGGTGACCGACGGCGAACGTATTCTCGGCCTCGGCGACCAGGGCATTGGCGGGATGGGGATCCCAATCGGTAAACTCTCTCTCTACACCGCCTGCGGCGGCATCAGCCCGGCGTATACCCTGCCGGTGGTGCTGGACGTCGGTACCAATAACCAGCAGTTGCTCAACGATCCGCTCTATATGGGCTGGCGCCATCCGCGCATTACCGACGACGAGTACTATCAGTTTGTCGACGACTTCATTCAGGCCGTGAAGCACCGCTGGCCGGACGTTCTGCTGCAGTTTGAAGACTTCGCGCAGAAAAACGCGATGCCGCTGCTGAACCGCTATCGCGATGAGATCTGCTCTTTTAACGACGACATCCAGGGCACCGCAGCCGTGACCGTGGGTACGCTTATCGCTGCCAGCCGCGCAGCCGGCAGCCAGCTGAGCTACCAGAAAATCGTCTTCCTGGGCGCAGGCTCTGCGGGCTGTGGTATCGCCGAGCAGATCATCGCCCAGACGCAGCGCGAAGGCTTAAGCGAAGAGCTGGCCCGCTCCCGCGTCTTTATGGTTGACCGTTTCGGCCTGCTGACCGACGCTATGCCGAACCTGCTGCCGTTCCAGAACAAGCTGGTGCAGAAGCGCGAGAACCTGAAAAACTGGGATACCGACAACGAAGTCCTTTCCCTGCTGGACGTGGTGCGCAACGTGAAGCCGGATATTCTGATCGGCGTTTCCGGGCAAACTGGCCTCTTCACCGAAGAGATCATTCGCGAGATGCACAAGCACTGCGAACGCCCTATCGTGATGCCGCTTTCCAACCCGACCTCCCGCGTGGAGGCGACGCCGCAGGACATCATCGCCTGGACCGAAGGTAACGCGCTGGTCGCGACCGGCAGCCCGTTCGACCCGGTGGTGTGGAAGGATAAAACCTATCCGATCGCCCAGTGCAACAACTCTTACATCTTCCCGGGCATTGGGCTGGGCGTGATCGCCTCCGGCGCGTCCCGCATTACCGATGAGATGCTGATGTCGGCGAGCGAAACCCTCGCGGGCTACTCGCCGCTGGTCAACAACGGTGAAGGGCTGGTGCTGCCGGAGCTGAAAGACATTCACAAGGTGTCGCGCGCGATCGCGTTCGCGGTAGGTAAAATGGCGCAGCAGCAGGGCGTGGCGGTGAAAACCTCTGCCGACGCGCTGCAGCAGGCCATCGACGACAACTTCTGGAAACCTGAATACCGCAGCTATCGTCGTACCTCGATTTAATCCGCTCCGACCGGTCCCTCTCCCTTCGGGAGAGGGACTTTCAATAAATTCATTAACCAGTAGCGATTCAGATTCTCAAAGCGAAATGATTAACTTGCAGCCACGCCCTGGTCCGGCTGTAAATCGCCGAGGCGTTTCCTGCAGGCCGGGGCGAGGCGCAGGGATGCGCCGAGAGGGCGGGCTTTACAGGGATGTTACCTCCGCCCATCCCCGATAAGCCGGAAGGAATAAGCCGAGGGCACCGCGAAGCGGCGATTTACCGCCGGGAGCCCGGGTCGCCAGGGTGGTGGCGACTGAGCCACCCTGGCACGTTCACAGGTCATGTCGTTACAGAGTAGCAAGGAACATAAAGTGAACGGAATGACCACTACAGCCGTATGTTCCCCTCACCCTAACCCTCTCCCAAAGGGAGAGGGAATTAGATTCGCCCCCCACTAGCCAAACCCCCTTTCCCCCGCTACACTCCCTTCATCCATTAACCTACTGAATATATAAGGAGGCCAATTATGCTGTACTGTGAAATTTTCAATGTTTCACATACATTTGGTGATCGCACCAGCTCAAGCGTTATCGGTATCGTGCTGCGATAACTTCTGCTTGAGCGAAGACACCAACCCCTGAAATCCCTTCTCTCGGGCTTACTGAGTTATCGTCAGCGATGTTTGACGAGGCATAAACATGCCTGTAACTCTTGGGTAAGCAACAATGAGCACTTTACTCACTGCACAATCTTTACGCGTTGATACGGCGTTTGGCACGCTCTTCGACTCACTCTCCTTTACGCTGAAAAAAGGCGACCGCATTGGCCTGCTGGGCGACAACGGCTGCGGCAAAAGCACGCTGCTGAAGGTGCTGGACGGCACTGACTCCCCCGCCGCCGGAACGGTTTCGCTGGCCGGGCACTGCCTGATGGCGCGCGTGGAACAACATCTTCCGGACGCCATTTTCCCGTTGACCATGCTGGATGCCGTACTCGCACAGCTGCCTTTAGCCGAGCGCGATAGCCTGCGCTGGAAAGCCGAAACGCTGCTGGCAGGCATGGGCTTCACGTCGCAGGATATGGCGCTGCAATCCGCCACGCTGAGCGGCGGGCAGCACACCCGCCTGCTGCTGGCGCGGGCGCTGATTCACGACCCGGATCTGCTCCTGCTCGATGAACCCAGCAACCACCTTGATTTGCCGACCATGCTCTGGCTGGAACACTTTCTGCAGAACTGGTCAGGCAGCTTCGTGCTGGTCTCGCACGACCGACAGCTGCTGGATGCCGTCACTAACGGCAGCTGGATCCTGCGCGATAAAACGCTGCACTACTTCGCCCTTCCCTGCACGGCCGCCCGCAAGGCGCTTGAAGCAAAGGATGAAAGCGACGCGCAGCGCCACAAGGCGGAGCAAAAGGAGATCGACCGCGTGACCGCCAGCGCGAAGCGGCTGGCGACCTGGGGCAAGGTTTACGACAACGAAGACCTGGCCCGCAAAGCCAAACAGATGGAAAAACAGGTCGAACGGCTGAAGGAGAGCCAGACGGCGCTCACGGCAGGCAGCCCGTGGACGTTAACCCTGCGCGGCGACGCGCTGCGGGCCGACCGTTTGCTGGAAATGGAAAACCTCGACGTGCCTCCTGCACCTGGCCTGCCGGCGTTGTTCAGCATCGAAATGGCGCGGCTAAAAAGCGGCGATCGCGTGGCGATTGTCGGTCGTAACGGCTGCGGCAAATCGTCGCTGATGAGGCTTATCTGGCAACAGTTTGCCGATGAGTCCACAGACAGCGGGTTGAAAATCCATCCGCGCGTGTCGCCAGGCTATTACGACCAGACGCTTCACCAGCTTGCGGACAACGCCACGCTGCTCGACGCGCTGGAGCCTTTCGCGCCGGATCCGCAGAACCGCAAAATGGCGCTGATAAGCGCGGGTTTCCCGTGGTCGCGTCACGGGCAAACGGTCAGCACGCTCAGCGGCGGAGAGCGCTCGCGCCTGCTGTTCGTTGGCCTGACGCTTGCCCGCTACAGCCTGCTGATGCTGGATGAGCCGACCAACCACCTCGACATGGAAGGCAAAGAGGCGCTGGCGCAAACCCTTCAGCAGTTTGAAGGCGGCGTTCTGCTGGTCAGCCACGACCGTCAGTTAATTAGCCAAAGCTGCAACCGTTTTTGGCTGATTGAAGAGGGAAAGCTGAGCGAGTGGCACGATGCAGAAGCGGTGTTTGAGCGCCTGCGTGAAAGCGCGGGGCTGGCGACATCCACCGCGCCCGCCATCGACGCTGCGACGGTTCAACCCTCGCCGTATGACGATCTGCTCGAACGGCTGGTCGCGCTGGAAACCCTGCTGGAAGACGATCTGGCGCGTAAGCCGAAGCATCAAAAGCCGCAGCTGCAGGCGCAATGGCGTAAAGAGATTGAGGAGATAGAGGCACAGCTGTAAGTCTGCGCCCGGCGAGTCTCTCGTCGGGCCAGTATTTTCCCCCTAAATTATTAGAGGAACGCCGTATTCTTATTCTGAAAATGGATTAAATAATGACATTATGTTGCCGTTGCCTTGCATTACAGCGCCAAACCACTAATCCTTGAGGGGTATTACACCTGCTATGCAGATACTCATCATGAACAAGGAGATACACATGAAGGCTGCTGTTGTCACTCAGGATCATCAGGTCAATATCACCGAAAAAACCTTACGCCCGCTAAAGCACGGGGAGGCCCTGCTGAAGATGGAATGCTGTGGCGTATGCCATACCGATCTCCACGTGAAGAACGGTGATTTCGGCGATAAAACCGGGGTTATCCTGGGCCACGAAGGGATTGGTATCGTAAAAGAAGTCGGCCCTGGCGTGAAGTCGCTGAAAGTCGGCGACCGCGCAAGCGTGGCCTGGTTTTTTGAAGGCTGTGGTCACTGCGAATACTGTAATACCGGCAACGAAACCCTGTGCCGCGACGTGAAAAACGCCGGTTACTCCGTTGACGGCGGCATGGCGGAAGAGTGCATCGTCACCGCGGATTACGCCGTAAAAGTGCCGGACGGTCTGGAATCCGCTGCGGCCAGCAGCATCACCTGCGCCGGCGTTACTACCTACAAAGCGGTGAAGGTGTCCGAAATCAAACCAGGCCAGTGGATCGCGATTTACGGTCTGGGCGGGCTGGGCAACCTCGCGCTGCAGTACGCCAAAAACGTCTTTAACGCCAAAGTCATCGCTCTCGACGTTAACGACGAACAGCTGAAGCTGGCTGCCAGCATGGGTGCAGATTTAACCATCAACTCCCGCAGCGAAGACGCCGCGAAAATTGTGCAGGAGAAAACCGGCGGCGCGCATGCCGCAGTCGTTACTGCCGTCGCAAAAGCCGCATTCAACTCAGCCGTTGACGCCGTGCGTGCCGGTGGCCGCGTGGTCGCCGTTGGCCTGCCGCCGGAAGCGATGAGCCTCGACATTCCGCGTCTGGTGCTGGACGGCATCCAGGTGGTGGGTTCCCTGGTCGGCACCCGTCAGGATCTGCAGGAAGCCTTCCAGTTCGCCGCTGAAGGTAAGGTGGTGCCGAAAGTCACGATGCGTCCAATCGAGGACATCAACGCCATCTTTAAAGAGATGGAACAGGGCCAGATCCGCGGCCGTATGGTGATCGACCTACGTTCATAATCGTTCATCTTTCATTACCGCTCCTCGCTGGGGCGGTTTTTTTATAGCCATTTTCCGGCAATCCTTATCTTAATTCCTTTGTTCCCTTGTTTTCCCCCGCGCCCGATGATGAATCCGACGCTAACAAGAAGATAACAAAGGAATTCACCATGCAAACCCCATTTCGTCTGCCGCTGCTGACGGCGCTGATTCTGGCGACAACCGCAGCCTGGGCCGCAGATGCGCCCGTCAAAGGCGGCACGCTGATTTATCTGGAGCAACAGGCGCACACCAACCTCTATCCGCCTGCCGGTGGCTTTTACCCGAACGGCGGCATTCTGAATCAAATCACCGACAAACTGACGTGGCAGAACCCAAAAACGCTGCAGGTGGAACCCTGGGTGGCCGAAAGCTGGACCACCAACGCCGATAAAACCGAATACACCTTTAAGCTTCGTCCCGGCATCACCTTCTCCGACGGCACGCCGCTGGACGCCAACGCCGTGGCGAAAAACTTTGATACCTACGGTTCAGGCAATAAGGCGCAGCGCCTGCCGGTGTCAGAAGTGATCAATAACTACGATCGCAGCGAAGTCATCGACCCGCTGACCGTGAAGTTCTACTTCAAAAAACCGTCGCCGGGGTTCCTGCAGGGCACCGCCACCATTGGCTCCGGTCTGGTCTCGCTCAGCACGCTGAAGCGCAACTTCGAAGAGCTGGGAGATGCCCGCCACATCATTGGTTCCGGCCCGTTTGTGGTGAAGGACGAGAAGCTGGGTCGTGAAGTGACGCTCGAAGCGCGCAAAGACTACCAGTGGGGGCCGAAAAATCTGGCGCAGCAGGGGCCAGCCAATCTCGACGGCATCAAGTTTATCGTGACCCAGGAAGACAGCGTGCGCGTGGGCGCCCTGCTGGCGGGTCAGGCCGACTTTATTCGCCAGGTGCAGGCGTATGACGAAAAGCAGGCGACCGATCAGGGCTATAAGATCTACGCCGCCCCGACGCGCGGGGTGAACGACAGCATCAGCTTCCGCCCGGATAACCCGCTGGTCTCCGATATTCGCGTTCGCCAGGCGCTGCTGCATGCCACCAATGCAAAACAGGTGGTCGAGACCCTCTTCTCGGCCAACTATCCGCAGGCGAAATCCGTGATTGCCGGTTCCGCCGCAGGCTTTGTCGATCTCAGCGACAAATTGACCTTTGACCCGGCAAAAGCCAACCAGCTGCTGGACGACGCGGGCTGGAAAGCAGGCGGCGACGGGATCCGCGCCAAAGACGGCCAACGTCTGGCGCTGACGGTGTATGAATCCCTGCCGCAGCCGCAAAACAAAGAGGTGCTGCAGCTGGTTGCCCAGCAGTGGCGCCAGGTGGGCGTGGCGCTGAGCGTCAAAGCCGGAGACGCAGGCAGCCGCACGCTGGATAACCTTGACCCGCTGAAAACCCCGTTAACCGTCTCCGAAGTGGGCCGCGCCGATCCGGACGTGGTGAAAAGCATGTTCTACCCGGCTAACCGCGACGCGCTGCTGCAAAAAGGCGGATCCAGCGACAAGGTCAAAAACTTCCGTGACGACAGGCTGAATGCGCTGCTGGTGAACATTTCGGCTGAGGTCGACCCGCAAAAACGCCTGCAGCTGACGGGAGACGCCCAGCGCTACCTGCTGGATAACGCCTACGTCATTCCGATTTTCGAGGAGCCGCAGGTCTTCGCCGGTGCGCCGTGGCTGAAAGGCGTCAATTTTGAAGCGGTAGGCCGCCCGTCGTTCTACGGCGCGTGGATTGAGAAACACTGAGGAGCTGACGATGCGCCACGCACTTCTTCAACGCTTTGGGCACGGGCTGCTGGTACTGTGGGCCGCCTTTACCCTCTCGTTCGTGTTGCTCCAGGTGCTGCCGGGCGACGCGGTGCTGATTAAATTTCAGAACCCGGACCTGGGCTTAAGCCCGGCGCAAATCGAGGAGATGCGCGTGGCCTACGGCGCGGACAGCCCGCTGTGGCAACAATACGGCCACACGCTGCTGGCGATGCTGCGCGGGGATTTCGGCTATTCGCTACAGGCAGGCGTGCCGGTCAGCGAGCTGATTGCCAGCAATCTGCCGGATACCCTGAGCCTCGCCCTGCCCGCGTTTGTACTCGCGGTCCTGCTGGCCTTTGCGCTGGCCTTTGCATCGCGTCTGCCGGGTCTGCGCTGGCTGAGCAATACCCTTCAGTCTCTGCCGGTCCTGTTTATCTCCTTACCGACGTTCTGGCTGGGGATTGCCCTCATCCAGCTCTTTTCTTTTCAGCTGCGGCTGATCCCGGTGATTAACCCGACGCCGCTGCAGGGGCTGATCCTGCCGATCGTGACCGTCGCGATCCCGATCTCCGCCCCGCTGGCGCAAATTCTGATGCGCAGTCTGGACCAGGTGGCGACGCAGCCTTTTGTCGCCGTCGCCCGTGCCAAAGGGCTGAGTGAAACCGCCGTCCTGTGGCGTCACGTGACCGGCAACGCCCTGCTGCCGGTCCTGAACATTGCCGGGCTGCTGCTGGGCGAGCTGATTGCCGGGGCGCTGATCACCGAAACCGTTTTTGGCCGCAGCGGGCTCGGACAGCTGACCCAGCAGGCGGTGAATAACCAGGATATCGCCGTACTTCAGGCGGTAGTGATGATTTCCGCCCTCGGTTTTGTCCTGATCAATCTGCTGGTGGATCTGCTGATGCCGCTGCTGGATCCCCGTCTGCAAACCGTTACCGGAGGTGCATCATGAGTCTGGTCGATTACGCGGCCGCCGCGCGAAAACGCGTTCCTGCCTGGCAGGGCGTGGAATGGCAGCCGGGACTGTGGCTGGCATGGGGGGTGATTATTCTCGCCGCTTTTGCCGCCGTAGCGCCCGGCCTGTTAACCCACTACAGCCCGATTGAGGGCATCGCCGGGGCACAGCGCCTGGCACCGCAGGCCGGTCACTGGCTCGGCACAGATCAGCTCGGCCGCGATGTTTATACGCGTATCGTTTATGGCGCGTCACACTCCCTGAGCGCGGCGCTGGCCGCCGTGACGATGGGGCTGGTGGTCGGTACCGGTTTAGGGGTGATCGCCGGGACGTTCGCCGGGCGCGTCGAGTCTCTGCTGATGCGCTTCGTCGACGTGTTGCTCTCCATCCCGTCTCTGCTGCTCTCGCTGACGGTGATTATTCTGCTCGGGTTTGGCACCTTTAACGCCGCGATTGCCGTCGGCGTTGCCTCCATTGCCAGCTTCGCCCGCCTCGCGCGCGGTGAAGTGGTGCGTATCCGCCATACGGATTACGTCGAGGCGGCGTTTGGCAGCGGCGGGACGTTTTTCGCCGTGCTGTGGCGACACATCCTGCCCAACGCGTTAACCGCCGTCCTGGCCTTTGCCACGCTGCAGTTTGGTCAGGCAATCCTGGCGCTCTCCACGCTGAGCTTTCTCGGCTACGGCACCCCGCCGCCCGTGCCGGAATGGGGCTTACTGATTGCCGAAGGCCGTAACTATCTCTCTACCGCCTGGTGGCTCACCACCTTCCCCGGCGTGGTCGTCATCGCCGTGGTGCTGGCCACCAACCACATCAGCCAACAGTTCAGCGGAGGTCGCTAATGACCGTTCTCTCAGTGGAAAATTTGACGATTAGCTACCGTACCGCGCGCCAGTGGCGAGAGGTGGTGCATAACGTCAGCTTCACGCTCGGACGAGGGGAAATGCTGGCGTTCGTCGGCGAATCCGGATCCGGCAAGACGACCACGGCGCAGGCGATCATTGGCCTGCTGGCCGATAACGCCCGGCGCGATGCGGGAAAAATATCGCTCAACGGCGAGGAGATTAGCCGATGGTCCGCGAAGCGCCTCGATACCCTTCGCGGCGCGCGAATTAGCCTGGTACCGCAGGATCCGGGTAATTCGCTCAACCCGGTGAAGACCATCGGGGCGCAGGTCGGAGAGATCGTTCAGCTCCACCAGAAGGTGACCCGCGCCGAGCGCGACGAGCAGGTGCTCGCCCTGCTGACAAAGGTCGGCCTGAGCCACCCCGAACAGCGCATGACGCAGTATCCCCATCAGCTCTCCGGCGGGATGAAACAGCGCGTGCTGATTGCCATCGCGATAGCGCTGCGCCCGGACGTGATCGTTGCCGATGAGCCCACCAGCGCGCTGGATGTGACGGTGCAAAAACGTATTCTCGATCTGCTGGATATCCTGCGCCGGGAGTCGGGTACCGCCGTTCTGTTTGTCACCCACGATCTGGCGCTGGCCGCACAGCGTGCGGACAGGCTGCTGGTGTTTCGCGATGGCGAGGTTCAGGAACAGGGCAACACCGCCGATATCGTCCGCACGCCGCAGCACGCCTACACCCGCCAGCTGTTGAGCGATCTCCAGGGCCAGCGCCTGACCATCGCCCCGGTAGCCGGTCTCCCGCTCGCGTCCCCGGCCATTCGCGCCCGCGCCATCAGCAAGCAATTCTCCCTGGGCAAAGGTCATCAGCTTCAGGCGCTGGATCGGGTGACGTTTGACGTCAGGCGCGGCAGCACGAATGCGCTGGTCGGGGAATCCGGCTCCGGGAAAACCACCCTCGCCCGTATTTTGCTCGGTTTTGAACAGGCAGACAGCGGACAGGTCATCATTGATGATATTGATGCCACCGCGCTCAGCCGCGAGGCCCGCCGTCAGCTGCGCCAGAAGATCCAGTTCGTCTACCAGAACCCGTTTGCCTCTCTCGACCCGCGTCAGACGCTGTTCGAGATCATCGAGGAGCCCCTGAAGAACTTTTCTCGCCTCAGTAAGGCGGAGCGAAAGCTCCAGGTGGAGACGGTGGCGCAGCGGGTTGCCCTGCCCGTCGAACTCCTGACCCGCACCGCCCGGGAGCTTTCAGGCGGACAGCGGCAGCGCGTTGCCATTGCCCGGGCGCTGATCCTGGAGCCGACCATTCTGGTGCTGGACGAAGCCACCTCCGCGCTGGACGTCACCGTGCAGGCGCAGATCCTGGCTCTGCTTCAGCAGCTGCAGCAGCAGCTGGGATTGACCTACCTCTTTATCACGCACGATCTGTCTACCGTCCGCCGGATCGCTCACAGCGTCACGGTGCTGCGCGGCGGTCAGGTGGTCGAACAGGGCGACGTCGGAACCTTATTCGCGTCGCCGCAGAACGACTATACCCGCGAGCTGATTGACGCTATTCCCCATTTTTCACCCGCTACGGAGGAGTTCGCATGACGCGAAAACGCCTGGGATTTTTCACCCGCCTGCTTGACGACGCTGCGCCAAAGGAGCGCTATCGTCTGGCAACTGAACAGATCCGCCACGCCGAACGCCACGGTTTTGACAGCGCCTGGATTGCCCAGCACCACTTCCACGAAAGTGAAGGTGGCCTGCCGTCGCCGCTGCTGTTTCTGGCGCACGTAGCCGCGCATACCGAAACCATCCGGCTGGGCACGGCCATCATCACCCTGCCAATGGAAAACCCGCTGCGCGTCGCGGAAGATGCCGCCGTGCTCGATTTACTCGCCGATGGCCGTCTTGAGGTCGGTTTTGGTTCGGGCGGCACACCGACCTCATTTCTGCCGTTCGGACTGACGTTCGAGGAGCGCGGCGCGGCGTTTGCTGACCATTTGCATGTGATCCAAAGCGCCTGGCGCGGGGATTCGCTTACCCATCCGGATAACCACCTTTACCCGCCTGCGCCACAGCTGGCCGATCGTATCTGGATTGCCACCTTCTCTGTTGACGGAGCCGTTCGCGCCGCCCGGGCCGGACACGGTTTAATGCTCTCCCGCACGCAGCCGCGCCCGGCAGATCGGCTGGATTTAACGCTCGACGAGATCCAGAACCCGATTGTGGATGCCTACCTTGAGGCGCTGCCTGCGGGCATCGCACCGCGCATTCTGGCCTCCCGTACGGCGTTCGTCGCCGACAGCGACGACTATGCGCTCAGGGTCGCAACGCCGGGCCTCACGAAACAGGCCCAGCAGCATCGCGCTGCCGGGCACGTGGTTAAAGGTGACAACGTCACCGATTATCGCCGCCAGTTTGACGCCCATATTGGTTCGCCCGATACGGTGCTGCATTCGCTGAATGCCGACTCCATTCTCAGGCGCGCCACGGATATCTCATTCCAGGTCCATTCGGTCGAACCCTCGCATCGCGACACGCTGCGGTCCATCGAACTGATCGCCGAACGTATTGCCCCCCACATCCTTTGAGGAGACACCTATGTCGTTAAGTCAGGACATTCTCGCCGAGCTGGCGGAAATTAAACCCGGTTCCCCTCTGGCAGAGGCGCGCGCCACGCGTGATGCCGCCACGCGCCACGCGCAGGGCAGCTACGAAATTCTCTTTAGCCAGCAGAATGCTGATTTTGCACTCGACGAGCGTTTCGCCGTGGCGGCAAAAGTCGCCAGGTGGCACAGCGCGGAGGCGCTGGCCGCGCACTATGCGGGGTTTGGCCTGGCCGACCCCACCTCAGAACGCCTGACCCCGGCGCTGAATTTCGCGCGGCTGCTGACGTTCTCCCCCGTCGAAGCGACGCCCGCAGCGTTAAGGGCGCTGACCCAGGCGGGATGGAGCAAGGAAGGCATTGTTACCCTGGCGCAGCTTATTGCGTTTGTGAGCTTCCAGAGCCGACTCATCACCGGGCTGCGGCTGCTGAATGACAGGCCTGTCGCCAAAAGCGATGCGCCGGTGGCGGCAGGCATCTGGCACACGACCGCAACAACGGTCACCGGAAAGGCGGCCCCCGTCGCGTTCACCCAGCAGGAGCTGGGATGGGAACCGTGGATAGCGGCCAAACCGCTGGCGGATTTCAGTGACGATGAGGTTGCCATCCTGGCGAAATTTGGCCATACCGATTCCGAGTACTTCCGCCTGCTGGCGCGCAACCTGCCGGTGCTTGAACAGCGCACGTTAACGGATAAAGGCATTTTTTATACATCGGGGGGATTGCCGCGCGCCGAGCGCGAGCTGGCCGCAACGGTCGCCAGTAAAATCAACGGCTGCATTTACTGCGCATCTGTCCATGCGCGTAAAGCCAGCCAGCTGTCAAAGGATGACGCGGCGGTAGAGGCCCTGCTGGCCGTGCGGCCGGGGCGGTCCCTGAGCGAGGGGCAATCCGCACGCTGGCAGGCGGAAATCGATTTTGCGGCGGCGCTGTCGGTCACGCCGCCTGCCGCCACGCCGCTGCACCTGGCCGCGCTGGAAAAAGAGGGGCTGGATACCTTAGCGCAGCTCGATCTGGTGCAGTCCGCCGCGTTCTTCGCCTGGGCCAACCGCCTGATGCTGACCCTGGGTGAGCCCTGGCTTGCCTGAAGCCTGTCAGGCTAGCGCGCGAGCGTTAGCCTGAGCCCGTCTGGCCCGCAGGTGACCGTAGATCAGCAGTGCACTCATGGCTGAGAAAGAGAGTATTGCCGCCGGCAGCGTGACGTAACGCCAGCTAAAGCCGAGGACGATCGTCATCCCGCCAAAGTACGCGCCAATCGCACTGCCGAGATTAAACGCCATCTGTCCCCCTGCCGCCCCCAGCATCTCACCGCCCTTCGCATTTTGCAGAAGCAGAATTTGTAGCGGCGCAGAGAGCGCGAACAGCCCGGCACAGCAGATAAAGCCCATGATCAGCGAGGCCGTTTTCAGTTCACCAAAGGCGAAAAGCAGCAGCAGCGAGGCGACAATCACCATGTCGGTGGTGGCCGCAATGCACAGAGGGCTAAAACGCCCCGAGAGCTTACCGCTCAATAGATTGCCCAACACCATGCCAAGCCCCATCAGCATCATGATGGCCGTCATCATCCCTTCTGAATAACCGGAGACGTTGACCATAAACGGCTTAACGAAGCTGAACCACGCGAACACCCCGGCGTTGCCAAACATGGTGGCGGCAAAGATCAGCCAGGGTTCTGGTTTTTTCAGAAAGTGGAACTGCTCGGTTAATTTGATTTCTGATGTGTCGCGGATGTCCGGCACCCAGAGCAGAACCGAAAGGATCACCAGCGCATCGAACACGGCAATCAGAAAAAAGGTATAGCGCCAGCTGAACTGGTGCCCGAGCCAGGTCCCCAGCGGAACGCCCATCAGGTTGGCCACGGTCATACCGGCGATCATCCCAGCCACCGCGACCGTCACCTTACCCGGAGGCGCAATTTTAGACAGGATAATCGCCCCGACGCCAAAAATAGCCCCGTGCGGAAAGCCGGAAATCAGCCGCCCCACCGCCAGCCAGAAATAGGACGTGGAAAACGTAAACAGGGCATTGCCGACAGCGGACATCGCCACCAGAAACAGCAGCGTGGTCTTTAACGAAAACTTGCCTGAGAACAGCGCCACAATCGGGGCGCCAATCACCACGCCGAACGCATAAAACGAGATCATATTCCCGCCGGAGGGAATCGAAATACCGGTGTCATGTGCCAGCTCGGTTAACACGCCCATAATGCCAAATTCGGCCATTCCGAGGCCAAATGTGCCAAGCGCCAACGAAAAAATTGTCTTTTTCATACTTCAACCACTGGTTAATCACACGCGACGGACATTATTGAATAATCTTGTATGGTGAGCCAGTTCAAATCCGTTGGCTGGCAGGTTAATCCATTAATTCAGGAGTTTTCTCCAATTGCTACGCGGCGGGAATGGCAAACAAAAAGCCCCGACTGGTGTCAGGGCTACAAAGGTTTTAAGGTTTAGCTTTTACAGTTCGCTTTCTGCCGCTGATTTAACGCGTGTAATAGCGCCAGCATTGAAAATTGGGTGCTCGTGATTGTTCGTTATGTCACGAACACGGTAGATTTTCCATGCATCACCTTCACGACGAAGAAAGACTTCAAGATGTATGCTTCTTCCATCACCCGCCCCCTCAATGACCTGGACTACTTCACCGTTTAAAAATGGTCTTGCGTTCCCCACTCGCAACGCAGGTATCCATTCGCGAGAGTAATCCTGGGTATACGTAAAATAATCAGATTCGATTAACTCTTGTTCAGAGATTTCCTGAATGGTGTTAATGCGAGCAATAGTATCAGCAGAAACATATTTACGCAGTGCGTCGGCAGGATAAGGTCTGGCTTCATCGCTGCCGAATGCGGAAAGATAGGATTTATAAAATGATTCGGTAGCGTCTTGCGCACTCTGATCTTGACTGACAGCCGAACTACATCCCACCAGCAGCATAACGAATGATAAAAATATCCTTTTCATCAGTGCATCCTGTAAATTTTAAAGGATGGTTGCATTTTGCGGTATCCAGGCCCCGGATACATGCTTTTTTGAACAAAGTCAGAAATCCACTGTGTACCGTCATACATAGTCATGTGACCTATGCCATTTCCGCCAGGATACGGCTGTATCACAGCCACATCGCCAGAAATTAAAGTAGAACCGGGCGGCAGTTCACTGAACCCAGCACGTAATAACTGCACCCCATAATCTTTTGCATAATCTGTGTTCGGCACCTTAACGCCTCCAGCCAGAATGGCCAGGCGGGTAAACTTAGCACATTCACTATGAGAGTGCCCCAGAGCGTGTGAACGGAGATACGAAACCGCAGCTTCTTTATTCCAACTCATTCTTAGTTCCTTTAAGTAAATAAGAACGAAATTATCACGATAACCACATTTAGCGTGTGGGATTAAACGTGCTGATTTTTCGCATCCGTGACGTTCTAAAAGGGGAACGGGTGCTAAGCACCTTCGTGAATACCTAAGTAACTGCTTGAAAAAGTGTTGTTAAATTAATTACCTAAAAACAATACGTATAATATCAGGTGGATTACACTTCATAGTGCGGCCTCGCTTTTTTCCGCGCCGGACAATCTGAGGATGACCATCATGGGAAGCAAAAAGAAAACCAGTGTCGCTGTTGATGTCGTAAAGAATGCTCCGTTAAAGACCAAAGAGTATGAACAAGAGCTACGTCGCCTCCACGTTGAACTGGTTAAGCTCCAGCAGTGGGTCGTCGCCAAAGGGCTAAAAGTGTGTATTGTTTTTGAAGGACGCGACGGAGCGGGTAAAGGCGGCACCATTAAAGCGATCACCGAACGCGTCAGCCCTCGCGTGTTTCGCGTTGTTGCCCTCCCTGCACCCACCGAGAAAGAGAAAACCCAGCTCTATTTTCAGCGTTATGTTCCCCATCTGCCTGCCGCCGGGGAGATCGTCATTTTCGACCGCAGCTGGTACAACCGCGCGGGTGTCGAGCGGGTAATGGGATTCTGCACCCCCGAGCAGGTTGAGAAGTTTCTTGATGGTGCGCCGGTGATGGAAAAAGCGATGGTGGATGCCGGGATTATCCTGCTGAAGTACTGGCTGGAGGTCACGCCTAAAGAGCAGGAGCGCCGCCTGCGCGACCGTATTAACGATGGTCGTAAAATATGGAAGCTATCGCCGATGGATATTAAGTCCTTTAACTTGTGGGACGAGTATACTCTCGCGCGCGACGCCATGTTTGAAGCGACAGATACCGCCTGGGCGCCGTGGTTTGTAGCGCGTTCAGAAGATAAAAAACGCGTGCGTCTGAATATTATTTCTCACCTGCTCACCCAAATCCACTATAAAGAAATTCACGTCGAAAAAGTGGATTTACCGAAACGTAAAATTGGTAAAGTCAAACCCACAAAATATCCGTTCCGGTATGTGGAGGAGCGGTTCTGAAATTACTGGAATACGCCTCGCAGAATGTAGATTACCAGGGGATACGGTATTGTTTTTTGTTGGCTGCGGTTGATAATGACCGCACCAACAAAGGAGATACTATGACATACCCAGCAGAGCACACACCCTCCCAACGCATAAAATCGGCAAAACCGTCGAGCAACACCGCACCAGACTCCGCTGACCCGCGTCAGCCATCAGAAGCGGATCGTTCATTTATTCGCTCAATGAATGAGTTTGTCGAAAAACATGGAACCATTACTGATGATGAGTTTTTCAGGGTGCTTTAATGCTGAGACAATTTAATGTTTTCCGAAATACATCTGCGGCCACCCGGGATAAGCTTCCCTATTATATGCTCATTCAGGATGATTGTTATGATGATCTTGCCACGCGCGTCATTGTGCCACTCGCGAGAAATAATAAATTACCGTTATGGCAGAGCCATCTGGCTCCAGGCGTAAATATCGATTTTGAAACATTTCTGATTTATTCGCCAATGATAACCAACCTTAACAATAACAAAATAAATCCTAAAGACTTTGTTTGTAACTTACGCCACGCACGTCATGACGTTATAGCGGCAGTTGATCGTTTATTGACTAACACATGACGCCAGCCGGTCAGGCATTTGCCCTGTCCGCGCAAGCGCAGCGCCGCCGGGCAAAGCCGACGGCGCAGGTCTTACTTCATTCCTTCCGTGCTTTCCTGTTTCGCTTCCAGTCGTTCCACATCACGATACCAGCGCGGGTGGTGTTTCTGCGCCCAGCGGCGGCTCACCTTCCCTTCAATCATCCCTTTAATCGATCCCTTTACCCAGAACGCCATATACATATGGATCAGGATGGCGTGGATCAGAATGATGGCCGAGGTGGCGTGGATCAGCAGCGCGTAGCGAATCACCTGAATCGGGAAATAGTGCGCAAAATACGGACGCCAGATAATCACGCCGGTCACCAGCAGCACAAAAATCATGCTCATGATGGTCCAGAACATCATCTTCTGCCCGGCGTTGTATTTTCCCACCTTCGCGACCTTATGCTCGTTGCCCTTCAGGACTTCGACGATCCCTTTCACCCACGGGATATCCTGCTTGTCCGGGATGTTGTGGTGGACAAAGCGCACGAACATAAACATCAGCACCACGAAAATCAGCACGCCAAAGAACGGGTGCAGAATGCGCCCCATCTGCGGCGTGCCGAAGGTTTCGGTCAGCCACTGCAGCGTCGGGAAGAAGAACGAGATCCCCGACACCGCCACCAGGAAGAAGCAGATCACCACCGTCCAGTGACAGGCGCGGTCAACAAACTTCGTGCGCACGATCGTTTTCGACTTACTCATGATGCTCCTCCTCGTCCTCATCCACCTCTTTGTTTGGCCCGATACCGATGTAGTGATAAATCAGCCCGGCAAAGGTGGCGATAAAGCCCGCCGCCGAGAGCGGCTTAAGCGCCCCTTTCCACAGGTTGATGGAGGTATCGATCGCCGGATCCTTCGGCAGGTTGTGGTACAGCTCCGGCTGGTCGTTATGGTGCAGCACATACATCACGTGCGTACCGCCCACGCCCTGCGGGTTATAAATGCCCGCATTCTCGTAGCCGCGCGCTTTCAGCTTGTCCACGCGTTGTTGCGCCACGTCCAGCATCTCTTTTTTGGTGCCGAAGTGGATCGCCCCGGTCGGACATGTTTTCACGCACGCAGGCTCCTGCCCGACGCTGACGCGGTCCACGCACAGGGTGCATTTATATACCCGGTTATCCTCTTTATTGAGGCGCGGGATATTAAACGGACAGCCCGCGATGCAGTATCCGCAGCCGATACAGTTGTCCTGCTGGAAGTCGACGATCCCGTTGGCGTACTGGATAATTGCGCCGGCAGACGGGCACGCCTTCAGGCAGCCCGGATCTTCACAGTGCATACAGCCGTCTTTACGGATGAGCCATTCCAGCCTGCCGTTCTGGTCGGTTTCGCTAAAGCGCATCACCGTCCAGGATTTGGCGCTCAGATCCGCTGGATTGTCGTAGACCCCAACGCAGTGCCCCACCTCGTCGCGGATATCGTTCCACTCCGAGCAGGCCACCTGGCAGGCCTTACAGCCCACGCAGGAGGAGACGTCGATAAGCTTGGCGACCTCTGCCTTGTAGTCCCGAGCGCGGGGCGCGGGGGTAATCGGGTTGGTCGCGGAGCGTTTGATAACGTCTTGTGTTTCCATCGCCATTTAATCGCTCCTTACGCTTTCTCGATGTTGACCAGAAACGCCTTGTACTCCGGCGTTTGCGAGTTGGAATCGCCGACGTTTGGCGTCAGGGTATTGGCGATGTAGCCTTTCTGCGCCACGCCCTCAAAGCCCCAGTGCAGTGGGATCCCGACGGTTTCCACCTGCTGGCCGTGCACGTTCAGGCATTGAAGACGACGGGTCACCACCGCCACCGCGCGAATAAAGCCGCGCTTACTGCTTACCTTCACGCGGTCGCCGTTGGCGATGCCTTTCGCCTTCGCCAGCGTCTCGCTGATCTCCACAAACTGTTCCGGCTGCGCGATGGCGTTAAGCCGCGCGTGCTTGGTCCAGGTGTGGAAATGCTCGGTCAGGCGATAGGTCGTCCCTACGTACGGGAACTTGTCCTTTTTGCCTAAGCGCAGGACGTCGTCTTCGTAGATACGCACCACCGGGCTGGAGACCACGTTCGGATGCAGCGGGTTGGTGCCGAGCGGCGTTTCCATCGGCTCGTAGTGTTCCGGGAACGGCCCTTCCGCCAGCTTGTTGAGGGCAAACAGGCGTCCCAGCCCTTCCGGCTGCATGATGAATGGCCCGGTGTTGCTGCCCGGCGCGGCGGTGTTGTAGTCCGGGATATCGTTCCCTGCCCACTTCGCCCCGTTCCACTGGATCAGCATGCGTTTCGGATCCCACGGCTTGCCGTTTACGTCTGCAGACGCGCGGTTGTACAGCACGCGACGGTTCAGCGGCCACGCCCATGCCCAGCCCAGCGTATTGCCCAGCCCGGACGGGTCGGCGTTGTCGCGGTTGGCCATCTGGTTGCCCTGCTCCGTCCAGCTGCCGGTGTAGATCCAGCAGGACGACGCCGTCGTGCCGTCATCACGCAGCAGCGCGAAGCTGTTCAGCAGCTGGCCTTTCTTCGCCACCAGGTTGCCGCTGGCGTCATAGAGATCCGCCAGCGCCACGCCGTTGTTCTCTTTGGCGACTTCCTCTGACTCAGGATGGTCAGGCTGCTTGTAGCTCCAGCCCATCTTCAGCAGCGGCTCAGCGCCCTTGCCGCCTTCGGTGCGGTACATTTCGCGCAGGCGATGGTAAATCCCGGCCAGGATTTCGCCGTCGTTACGCGCTTCGCCCGGCGCATCCTGGCCTTTCCAGTGCCACTGCAGCCAGCGGCCGGAGTTGGCAATCGAACCGTCCTCTTCCGCAAAGCAGGTGGACGGCAGGCGGAACACTTCTGTCTGAATCGACGCCGGATCGACATCGTTCGATTCCCCGTGGTTCTGCCAGAAGGTGGACGTTTCGGTCACCAGCGGATCGATAACCACCATGTACTTCAGCTTGCTCAGGCTGCGAACGACTTTGTTCTTGTCCGGGAAGGAGGCCACCGGGTTAAAGCCCTGGCAGATATAGCCCGTGACGTCGCCCTTATCCATCATGTTGAAGTACTTGATGACGTCGTACGCCTGGTCCCACTTCGGCAGCCACTCAAAGCCCCAGTCGTTCTCCTTCTGCGCCGCGTCGCCGTAGAAGGATTTCATCAGGCTGACGTAGAACTTCGGATAGTTGCTCCAGTAGTTCACCTGGTCCGGCAGCGTCGCTTTCGGCGTATTGGCCTCAAGATACGTTTGCAGGTCGGCCTGCTTTTCCGACGGCAGCGTCAGGTAGCCCGGCAGGCTGGTGGAGAGCAGACCGAGGTCGGTCAGCCCCTGAATGTTGGAGTGACCGCGCAGCGCGTTTACGCCGCCTCCCGCCATGCCCATGTTGCCGAGCAGCAGCTGGATCATCGCCATGGTGCGGATGTTCTGCGCGCCAACGGTGTGCTGCGTCCAGCCCAGCGCGTACAGGAACGTGGTGGTTCTGTCGGCGGCGCTGGTGGAGGCCAGTACTTCACACACCTTCAGGAAGTCCGCTTTCGGCGTGCCGCAGATGTTTTCCACCACCTCCGGCGTATAGCGGGAAACGTGCTGTTTCAGCAGGTTCCACACGCAGCGCGGGTGCGTCAGGGTTTCATCACGCAGCGCGTAGCCGTTTTCATCGAACTGATAGTTCCAGGACGTTTTATCGTACTGGCGTTTTTCGGCGTCATAGCCGCTAAACAGCCCGTCATCGAAGGCAAAATCATCCCGCACCAGCAGGTTCGCGTTGGTGTAGTGCTTAACGTATTCCGCGTTAATTTTGTTGTTTTCGATCAGGTACAGCAGCACGCCGGACAGGAACGTAATGTCCGTACCGGAGCGGATTGGCGCATAGATATCGGCCACCGATGCCGTACGCGTAAAGCGCGGATCGACGACGATAAGCGTCGCATCGTTGTTGTTTTTCGCTTCCATCGCCCAGCGGAACCCCACCGGATGGGCTTCCGCGGCGTTACCGCCCATCACCACCACGACGTTAGCGTTTTTGATATCAACCCAGTGGTTGGTCATCGCACCGCGACCAAATGTTGGAGCAAGACTTGCTACCGTTGGTCCGTGTCAGACGCGCGCCTGGTTGTCTACCGCCAGCATGCCGAGAGAGCGCACAAATTTTTGCGTCAGCATGCCGGTTTCATTACTCGCCGCAGAGGCGCACAGCATCCCGGTGGAAAGCCAGCGGTTAACCGTTACGCCCTGGGCGTTCTTTTCAATAAAGTTGGCGTCGCGGTCGGCTTTCATTAATTTGGCAATACGGGAGAAGGCCTCATCCCAGGAGATACGCTGCCATTTATCAGAACCCGGCGCGCGGTATTCCGGGTAGCGCAGGCGATTTTCGCTGTGTACATAGTCCAGCAGCCCCGCCCCTTTCGGGCAAAGCGCTCCGCGGCTCACCGGATGATCCGGATCCCCTTCAATATGGTATATCGCTTCTCTGGCGTTCTTCGCGCCATCGCCCAGGCTATACATCAAAAGCCCACAACCTACGGAGCAGTATGTGCAGGTGTTACGGATCTCTTTCGCGCGCAGCAGCTTATAGTTGCGTGCCTGAGCCAGCGCCATTTTGGGAACAAATCCCAGCATGGCTGCCGTTGTTCCGGCCATACCGCCCGCGCAGATTTTAAAAAATTGTCTGCGGCTGACGTCCATTGTTGTCCTCGTGTTCGAATAAGACTTCGCGCCGCAAACTAACAGCAAAGCCCCTGTTTTTTTTGCGTCAAATCAAGGTCATCTGCCTTCACCCCCTTAATAGTCACCCCCGGAACCTTTAAATACTCCTTTTTGATTAACGGTTTAAGAGAATAATTGGCGACAGCGTCAGGATGAATGCGATACATTTTTCCTCTGATTTTTATTGCAATGGCGAAGTAATGGACAGAAAGAGAGCAACGCTTATTGGGCTGGCGGCAATACTGTTATGGAGCACCATGGTCGGCCTTATTCGCAGCGTGAGTGAGGGACTGGGCCCGGTAGGCGGTGCGGCGATGATCTACACCCTCAGCGGATTACTGTGTCTGGTGACGGTAGGATTTCCTGATATCAGGCGGTTTTCACCCCGCTATCTTATTGCCGGCAGCGTTTTATTTGTCAGCTACGAAATATGCCTGGCGCTGTCGCTGGGCTATGCCGCAACGCGATCGCAGGCGATTGAAGTGGGCATGGTCAATTACCTTTGGCCAAGCCTGACCATTGTGTTTGCCATCTTGTTCAACGGGCAGAAATCGACCCTGTGGGTGATCCCCGGCTTAGCCGTCTCATTGCTGGGCGTATGCTGGGTATTGGGCGGTGAACAGGGTTTACATCTCGATGAAATAACCCGCAATATCGTCTCCAGCCCGCTGAGCTACGCGCTGGCGTTTGCCGGGGCATTTATCTGGGCCGCCTACTGCACGGTCACAAGTAAATTTGCGAAAGGACAAAACGGCATTACGCTGTTTGTTTTGCTGACCGCGCTGAGCCTGTGGGTGAAATATTTCCTGAGCGATCAGCCCGAGATGGTGTTCACGCTTCCGGTGATGGTGAAACTGGTCATGTGCGGTATTGCGCTTGGGTTTGGTTACGCCGCATGGAATATTGGCATCCTTCACGGTAACGTCACGGTACTCGCTGCCGTATCCTATTTTACCCCTGTCCTCTCCGCCGCGCTTGCCGCCGCAGTGCTGAGTTCGCCCCTCTCATTCTCGTTCTGGCAAGGCGCGCTGATGGTCTGCGCCGGGTCGTTGCTCTGCTGGTACGCAACAAGAAAATAATGCTTCTCTAACGGCCGGGCGAATTTCAGCCCGGCAACATAATTAACATAAATTTAAAGTGTGATCGCTCCTCGGAATATTTATCATAATTATCGCATTTCCGTTTAAATTCGGTTTATATTTGCCGTCTTCTGTAAACGGCCGAAAAGATAATTGACACAAACTGACAACACCATGAAATTAATTAACTGCGAATATTAACGTCATGGATAGCATTAAATGCAATAATTCATTTCTGACTGTTCATGGCAATATTCGCAATATACGTCGTGATTTACCCCTAACCTACTGTTCTTAAGTCAAAACAATAATAATAACCCTCTCAAAGCATCGACAATACCGAAATCTAACGCAATAGACTAAAACACGCAGAAATTATAGCGATAGCAATAGTCCCGCAGAATACACAATTATTAATCGTATGAAATTCGGTCGCATTGTTTGAATAATCGCCTTTTTGCACGATCGAGATCACACTAATTGAAATTATCTATAATATTTTGAAACTTATTATTGAAATAAGACTACGAGATTTTTAAAAATAGCATGCCATTGACGAACAGCCTCGTTTAGAAATCGTTTACAGTGGTTCAGGAAATACTCAAAAAAAAATTATAAGGAACATTTAAGATGAAACTTAAATTAGTTGCAGTGGCAGTCACTTCCATGCTGGCAGCAGGCGTTGTTAACGCTGCCGAAATTTACAACAAAGACGGTAACAAGCTGGATCTGTACGGTAAAGTAACAGGTCTGCACTATTTCTCTGATGACGCTGGCGCAGATGGCGATAAAACCTACATGCGTATCGGCTTCAAGGGCGAAACTCAGGTTAACGACCAGCTGTCCGGCTACGGCCAGTGGGAATACCAGATTCAGGGTAACAAAGACGAAGGCGACAACCAGTCCTGGACCCGTGTGGCGTTTGCCGGTCTAAAGTTTGCTGAAGCAGGCTCCTTTGATTACGGTCGTAACTACGGCGTAATTTACGACGTGACCTCCTGGACCGACGTTCTGCCAGAATTCGGCGGCGACACCTACGGTGCCGACAACTTCCTGCAGTCTCGTGCAAACGGCGTTGCGACATACCGTAACCAGGACTTCTTTGGTCTGGTTGACGGCCTGAACTTTGCTCTGCAGTATCAGGGCAAAAACGGCAGCGTAAGCGGTGAAAACACCAGCGGTCGCAGCCTGCTGAACCAGAACGGCGACGGTTACGGCGCGTCCCTGACTTACGATCTGGGTGAAGGCTTCAGCGTGGGTGGCGCAATGTCCTCTTCACGTCGTACCGCTGACCAGAATGCGGCTGGCGTATACGGTGAAGGCGACCGCGCTGAAGTGTACAGCGGTGGTGTGAAATACGACGCGAACAACATTTACCTTGCTGCACAGTACTCTCAGACCTATAACGCAACCCGCTTCGGTACCTCTAACGGTAATCGCAGCGACATCTACGGTTTTGCAAACAAGGCGCAAAACTTCGAAGTTGTGGCTCAGTATCAGTTCGACTTTGGCCTGCGCCCATCCATCGCTTACCTGCAGTCCAAAGGTAAAGACATCGAAAACTTCGGCGACCAGGATCTGGTTAAATACATCGATGTTGGCACGACCTACTATTTTAACAAAAACATGTCCACCTACGTGGATTACAAAATCAACCTGCTCGACGACAACCAGTTCACTCGCCAGGCAGGCATCGGTACCGACAACATCGTTGCGCTGGGTCTGACCTACCAGTTCTAAATCTTGTCTGTACAAAAGCCAGCTGAATAAGCTGGCTTTTTTTTATCCGTCACTTTTACCCGGATGACGGCTCCCCGCTCGCCGCCCGGCGCAGCCAGTTTTGCAGCAGCTTACCGTCCTCGGTCATCTCCGAATCCGAACGCACGCAGAGGTGATAGTCGCGCCCGTCATCGATGGGTAAGTCAAATATCTTCACCAGCTCGCCGCTCTCAAGATAAGGCGCGATCAGCGGCTCGCGCATCAGCGCGCAGCCCAGCCCGGCCTGCACGCCCGCCAGCGTTAACAGCCCGTCTTCAAACAGGGGGCCGCTGCGCCGCAGAGCTCGTTTTACCCCCTGCAGCAGAAACCACTGCGGCCACGTGGTGCGCTCTTCATCATGCAGCAGCGGCATTTGCAGCAGTTGCTCAGGCGTGTCGATATGGCCATGAATGCGCAAAAACGCGCGGCTGCACACCGGCACCATCTGTCCGGAAATCAGCTTTTCGCTCTGATAGCCCGCCCACTGGCCGTTACCAAAACGAATCGACATATCCGACGCATCGCTCAGATAGTTACGGTGGTTGGCATACACTACGTTGATCTCGGTCTGCGGATTGGCACGCATAAAATCAGGCAGACGCGGGATAAACCACCCCATGCCAAAAAGCGGGATCAGGCTGATGGTGACCTGACGCGTTTGCGCCTGCTCGGCCAGATGCTCCGTTGCCTGGCGCAGCACGTTAAACGCCGCACGGATCGAACGGTAATATTCCCGTCCGTGCTGGCTCAGCACCAGCCTGCGCCCCTGACGCGCCGTCAGCGGCATTTGCAGATACCCTTCGAGCACCTTGAGCTGATGGCTGACCGCCGACGGTGAGATATCCAGCTCCTGCGCGGCCAGCGTAACGCTGCCCAGCCGGGCGATGGCCTCAAAGGCACGGACGGCCCGAAGCGGCGGATCGTTTGCCAGGCGACTGTCTGCATACGCAGGCAAACCCGCCGATTGTTCTGTTTTATTCATATATTGATTTCTTTAGGCTTTTCACCAGAGAACGCGATTACATTATCTTTATATAAATCATTAAGATAAAACAATAGCGGTTTATCATAAGAAATAATATATGTGTATTTTACAATTAAATTCATTTATCGGATGGTAGCCGCAGAAAGAAGACTTTGCGGGAACAGACGTTGGATACACTCATACAACAATTGATCAACGGTGTGATGCTGGGCAGCATTTACGCGCTAATCGCGCTGGGCTATACCATGGTGTATGGCATCTTGCGCATTATTAACTTTGCTCACGGCGATATTCTGATGGTCGGTGCGCTCACCACCCTTTCCGCCATTAACGCCCTGAACACTACCTTTCCTCACATGCCGCTGCTGTTGCAGCTTGGCGTTGCCCTGGCGATTGCCATGGCCGTTTGCGCCCTGCTGGCAATGGCCGTAGAGCGCTTTGCCTACCGTCGACTGCGCAACGCCCCGCGCCTGGCACCGCTTATCTCAGGTATCGGCGTCTCGGTCCTGCTGCAAACCGTGGCGATGATTATCTGGACGCGCAATCCGCTGATGTTCCCGCAGATCCTGCCCATGGAACCGATCGCCGTAACGTCGGGAAGTGAAATGCATCCCCCCGCCATTGTGACCGTCACCGGCATTGTTACCGTGGCGCTGGCGCTTGCGGTGATGACGGGGCTATGGCTGCTGGTGGAATACACCCGCCTGGGCCGCGGCATGCGCGCCGTGGCGGAAAACCCGCGCGTTGCCACGCTGATGGGGGTTAACCCCAATGCCATTATTACCCTGACGTTCGCCATTGGCGGCGTGTTCGCCGCGCTGGCAGGCGTCATGATGGCCAGCAACTACGGCAACGCCAGCTTCTCGATGGGCTTTTTGCCCGGGATCAAAGCCTTTACCGCCGCCGTGCTGGGAGGTATTGGTAACATTCGTGGCGCCATGATTGGCGGGATCCTGCTCGGCATTATCGAAGCGCTGGGCGCAGGTTACCTGGGTGAACTGACCCACGGCGTCTTTGGCAGCAACTATCAGGACGTTTTTGCCTTCATGGTCCTGATTCTGGTGCTGGTTTTCCGTCCGGCAGGCCTGCTGGGCGAGCGCGTAGCGCACAGGGCGTGAGGGAAACAATGACAACGCTTCAACTACAAACCCCGGCGGCGACGCGCAAATTCTGGTCAGGCATGGTCCTGTTCTGCCTCGCGCTGCTGATTGCTCCCGTGGTGGCCACGCAGCTTGGCGGCAACTACTGGGTGCGCGTTATCGACTTCGCCCTGCTCTACATCATGCTGGCGCTGGGGCTTAACATTGTGGTGGGCTATACCGGCCTGCTGGATATGGGGTTTATCGCCTTTTACGCGGTCGGCGCCTACCTCGCAGCACTGATGGCCTCGCCACACCTGCTTGAGGTTTTCCCGATCCTCAATGTCTGGTTCCCGGACGGGCTGCACACCTCATATCTGCTGATTATTCCGCTGGCGGCGCTCGTCGCTGCGGTCTGCGGCATTTTACTGGGTGCTCCCACGCTGAAGCTGCGCGGGGACTACCTGGCGATAGTGACCCTCGGCTTTGGCGAAATCATCCGCATCCTGATGCGCAACCTCGACCGTCCGGTGAACATCACCAACGGTGCAAAGGGCATTACCGGGGTGGATACGCTGAATCTGTTCGGCCTGAAGTTCAGCGGCGTATACCACTGGTTTGGTTTCAAAGTGCCCGCCCTGTGGCTGTGGTACTACCTGCTGATGCTGGTGATTGTGGCGATTATTTTTGTCTGCCTGCGCCTGCAGCATTCCCGTATTGGCCGCGCCTGGCACGCCATCCGTGAAGATGAGGATGTGGCCCGCGCGATGGGCATCAACGTGCGTAACTATAAGCTGCTGGCCTTTGCGATGGGTGCCTCTTTTGGCGGCGTGGCGGGTGCCCTGTTCGGCGCGTTCCAGGGCTTTGTCTCCCCGGAATCCTTCACGTTACAGGAATCCATTGCCGTACTGGCGATGGTGGTGCTGGGCGGGATGGGACACATTCCGGGCGTGATCCTCGGCGCGATACTGCTTACCGCCCTGCCGGAACTGTTGCGCAGTCAGGCAGCTCCGGTTCAGCAGGCGCTGTTCGGTACGGTACTGATTGACCCGGAAGTGCTGCGTCAGCTGTTCTACGGCCTGGCGCTGGTGCTGGTCATGCTGGTGCGTCCTGCCGGGATCTGGCCGGTACGCCACAAGGAGGTGAATACATGAGTCTGTTAACCGTACGCAACATGTCCAAACGCTTCGGCGGGCTTACCGCCGTGGATGACGTTTCGATCGCCGTGAACAAGGGCGAGATCTACGGCCTGATTGGTCCTAACGGGGCGGGAAAAACCACCTGTTTTAACCTGATCACCGGGCTTTATCCGGCGGACAGCGGTGAATTTTCCATTGCAGATAAGCCCTATTTCCCAAAGCACATTGAGAAAGTCACCGCCGCCGGGATCGCGCGCACCTTCCAGAACGTGCGCCTCTTTAACGACATGTCGGTGCTGGAAAACGTGATGGTGGGCCGCCACGTGCGCACCCGCAACGGCCTGTGGGCCGCGCTGAGCCGTCACAAACGCGCTCGCGAAGAAGAGAAACAGACCCGGGAGCTGGCCTGGCACTGGCTGGAGTACACCGGCATTGCGAAGTTCGCCCACTACCGCGCCTGCGATCTGGCGTATGGCCATCAGCGACGTCTGGAGATTGCCCGCGCGCTGGCAACGGATCCGCTGCTGCTGGCGCTGGACGAACCCGCCGCCGGGATGAACGCTGCTGAAAAAGTGGCGCTCGGCGAGCTGCTTATCCGCCTTCGCGATGACGGCAAAACCCTGCTGATGATTGAACATGACGTCAAGCTGGTGATGGGCATCTGCGATCGCCTGACGGTGCTTGATTACGGCAAAACGCTCGCCAGCGGCACGCCGGAGAGCGTGCGTCGCGACCCGGCGGTGATCGCCGCCTGGCTTGGAGGCAACGCCCATGTCTGAATTACTGAAGGTGGAACGTCTGGACGTGCATTACGGCGGCATTCAGGCCGTACGCGATGTCTCTTTTACCCTGCGCGAGGGCGAACAGGCTACGCTGATCGGCGCTAACGGCGCGGGGAAAAGCTCCACCGTGCGCGCCATTACCGGGCTGGAAAGCTTTAGCGGCCGTATTGAATTCAACGGTAAAGCGGTGCGTAAGCACAGGCCCGAAACCCTGCTCCGTGACGGTCTGGTGATGGTCCCGGAAGGCCGGGGGATCTTCTCCCGAATGACGGTGCTGGAAAACCTGCAGATGGGCGCCTGGCTCAGGCGTGACACTGTCACCGTTAAGCGTGAGATGAACGAGACCTTCGAGCGCTTCCCGCGCCTGGGAGAACGCCAGCATCAGCTCGCTGGCCTGCTGTCCGGCGGTGAGCAACAGCTGCTGGCCCTTAACCGCGCCCTGCTCAGCCGCCCGCGCCTGCTGATCCTCGACGAACCCTCGATGGGCCTCGCCCCGAAGATGGTAGAAAACATTTTTGCCGTCATTGCCGGCCTGCGCGAGCGCGGCGTTGCCCTGCTGCTCATCGAACAAAACGCCCGTCTCGCGCTGGAGGTGACCGACAGCGCGTGGGTGATGGACAGCGGCAGCATTGTTCATCATGGCGAATCGAAAGCGCTGCTCAATGACGACCAGATTGCACAGATTTATTTGGGCGAAATGCCCGTTTAACAACACCAGCCAACATCAGGGAAATACAATGAAAACAGTAAAAATCAGTGCGCTTAGCGCCGCTATCCTCCTCGGCAGCTTTGCCTCGACGGCCGCGTGGGCAGCCGACGGTGAAACCGTGGTTATCGGCCTGGCAGGCCCGCTCACCGGCCCGTCTGCCCGTATCGGTAAGGATCTGGAGAACGGCGCGCAGCTGGCCATTGACGACATTAACAAGCAGCACCCGACCATCGGTGGCAAAGCGGTGACCTTCAAACTGCAGTCCGAAGACGATCAGTCCGACCCGCGCACCGCCGTGGCCGTGGCGCAGCGTCTGGTGGATAGCGGCGTGGCGGGCGTTGTCGGTCACTGGAACACCGGTACCAGCATTCCTGCCGCACGTATCTATCACGATGCGGGCATCGCACAGGTGGCACCGGTCGCGACCGGTCACGCCTATACCAGGCAGGGTTTTGATACCAGCTTCCGCGTGATGGGCCACGACGACGACGGCGGTCAGTTTGCCGGTCAGTACGCGGTCAATACGCTGAAAGCCAAACGCATTGCGGTGATCGACGACCGTACCGCCTTTGGTCAGGGACTGGCGGACCAGTTCATTAAATCCCTTGAAGCGCAGGGCGTGAAGGTTGTCGATCGTCAGTACGTGGATGACAAAACGGTGGACTTCAGCGCCGTGCTGACCGCCATCCGGAGTAAAAACGCCGATCTGATCTTCTTCGGCGGCGTCGACAGCCAGGCCGCACCGCTGGCGCGTCGTATCAAACAGCTGGGCATGAACGCCACCCTGATGGGCGCAGGCGGATTTGTCAGCCAGACCTTCCTGCAGCTGGCGCAGAAAGAAGGCGAAGGCGTGGTGGCGCTGGAGCCGGGTCTGCCCGTTGACCAGATGCCGGGTGGAAAGGCATTCGAACAGGCCTATCAGTCCCGCTACCACACCCATATCGAACTGCACGCCCCGTTCGCCTATGACGCCACCCGCGTGCTGGTTGCGGCGATGGAAAAAGCAGACTCCGTTGAGCCGTCCGACTATCTGCCCGCCCTGCGCGCCATCAGCTACTCCGGCGTCACCGGCCAGATCGCGTTTGATAAAGAAGGTAACCTGAAATCGCCGTCGTTCACCGTTTACAAAGTTGTCGACGGCAAATGGCAGCCGCAGACCGTGCTGGGTGGCGCAAAAGCGAAGTAACGCAGCGAGGGCAATGTGATGAGTGATAATAACGAGCTGGGCATTCTCGCCCGCCGCAAAATTGAAGCAGAAATTATTAAGCCAATTTATGAAATCCTGGTGCGCGAGATAGGGAAATCCCGCGCCCAGGCGGTCATTGGCGAGGCCATTGAGCAGGCCGCGATTGACGCTGGCAAAGCGTTTGCCAGGAAAGAACCCAACGGCGCGGACGTCAAGAGCTTCATCGCCCTGCAGTATCTGTGGGAGAAAGATAACGCCCTGGACGTGAAGGTGATCGACGCCGACGACCAGCAGTACAACTACAACGTAACCCGCTGTCGCTACGCGGAGATGTATCACGAAATGGGGCTGGGCGAGATTGGTCATCTGCTCTCCTGCGCGCGCGATGAAAAATTCATCGTTGGCTATGCGCCTGACGTGAAGCTGACCCGCACGACCACCATCATGCAGGGCGGTTCGTGCTGTGATTTCCGCTACCGCAGCAGTAAGGACAAAACATGATCCGCGTCAACGCCGAACGGCTGTGGTCAACGCTAGAGATGATGGCGCAGATCGGCGGCACGCCCGCCGGCGGCGTGACCCGCCTGGCGCTGAGCGAGGAAGACCGGATTGCCCGTAACCTGCTGCGCGACTGGGCGCTGGACGCGGGTTTCACCTGCGAGGTCGACAGCATGGGCAATATGTTTATCCGTCGCGCGGGGAAAAACCCGCAGCTTGCCCCGGTCATGACGGGTTCACATTTGGATACCCAGCCGCTGGGCGGTAACTACGACGGTGTTTACGGCGTGCTGGCCGGGCTGGAGCTACTGCGCACCCTTAACGATCATAACGTTGAGACCGAGCGTGACGTTGTGCTGGTGAACTGGACTAACGAAGAAGGCGCGCGCTTTGCGCCAGCTATGCTCTCTTCAGGGGTCTGGACGGGACAGTTTAGCGAAGCGTACGCCCATGCCCGCGCGGATAACGATGGCATCACCGTGGGCGAAGCGCTGGATAGCATTGGCTACCGGGGTGAAACCCCTGCCCGCGCGTTTCAGGTTCACGCCTGCTACGAACTGCACATCGAACAGGGCCCGATCCTGGAAGATGAAGCCATTGATATCGGGTTAGTCCGCGCGGCAATGGGCCAGCGCTGGTTTACCCTGACGCTGGACGGATTCGCCGCCCACGCGGGCACGACGCCGATGCACAGCCGCCGCGACGCGCTGACCGCCTTCGCAGAGCTGGCGCTGAAGGTGGAAGAGATTGGCTACCGGCATGCGCCGGACGGACGCGCGACGATCGGTATGGCGAAGGTTACGCCAAACTCGCGCAACGTCGTGCCGTCTCGCGTGGAATGCAGCGTTGAGTTTCGCCATCCTATGCAGCAGGCGCTGGAAGCCATGGAAGCTGCGCTGCATAAGGTGGCTGAAAGCCTCAGCCTGCGCGGCGTCGCGGCTGCCGTTGAGCGTATTTTCGACTACGCGCCCATCGCGTTTGACGCCGAATGCCTGGCGCGTTCGGAGAAGGCCGTGGCGGAACTGGGCTATTCGTCGAAACCGATGGTCTCCGGTGCGGGACATGACGCCTGCTATGTCAGCAAAATGGCGCCCGCCAGCATGATCTTTATCCCCTGCGTGAAAGGCATCAGCCATAACGAAGCGGAAAGGATCCTGCCAGAGTGGGCGGAGAAAGGGGCGAACGTGTTATTGCATAGCGTCCTGTCCGCGTCCCTTGAGAGATAGAACGGTGCGAAAGCAGAGGACCTCTGCTTTCGCCAGAATCTACACGGCAACGCGTCGGCTGATTTCGACAACCCGATCGCTGGGAAGGTGATAGTGGTTGATGACGTGCGTGCAGTTGCGCTTCATGAACGCAAAGATGTGCCGTTGCCAGGCCGCCATCCCTGCCTCACCCTCGCCTGCCACAATGGTTTCATGCCCGACATACCAGGTGGCGTCATCCGTGGCGAAAAGCGCGTTAATCTCGCTGACACCCTGCAGCAAACGCGGGATGTCCGGATGTTCCATAAAGCCATACTGGGCCACGCCGTGCCAGTAGCCCGGCGCGCGCTGCTCTACCCTGATGCGTTGTTCTTCCCCCACGTAGGGCACATTCAGAATATCAATGGTAAGCGACAACACATCCTGCTGGAGCGCCCGGTTTCGCGCGACGTGCCAGCGCATGACCGGCGGGATATTGTTCTGCGTACGGGTCAAAAAGACGGCGGAGCCCGCCACTCTGGGCACCGTTTTTTGCTGAAGCTGGGCAAAGAACGCATCCACGCTGACGCCCTTCTCGCCCACCGATGCGGATACCGCCTTAATGCCGCGGTGCCAGATCAGCATCACCGTACAAATAGCGGCGGCCATCAGCAGCGGAATATAGCCGCCCTCCAGGACCTTAATCAGATTGGCAAACAAGAAGGTGGCATCAATCACCAGAAAACAGAGGGCAATCACCGCGCTGCTGGCGAGGCTCCAGCGCCACACTTCGCGCATTGCCACAAACAGCAGCCCCGTGGTCATCAGCATGGTTAACGACACGGCAATGCCGTACGCGGCGGCGAGCTTATCGGAGGATTTAAAGAACACCACCAGCCCGATGGTCACCCCCATCAGCAGCCAGTTGATTATCCCGATATAAATCTGGCCGTAGCTTTCCGCCGCCGTCTGCTTGATGCGCAATCGGGGTAACCAGCCAAGCTGTATGGCCTGGCGCGTCATGGAAAAAGCGCCGGTAATAATCGCCTGACTGGCGATGATCGTCGCCAGCGCGGCAAGAATGATGAGCGGAACCTGCAGCACCGGCGGACAGAGCGTATAGAAAAGGTTTTGTTTGCTGTCGGCACCGGCCAGAATCAGCGCTGACTGGCCGGCATAGTTGAGCAGCAGCGAAGGAAAGACGATGCCGTACCAGGCAAGCCAGATGGGCTTTTTGCCAAAATGCCCCATGTCTGCATACAGGGCCTCGGCCCCCGTCACGCAGAGAAAAACGCCGCCCAGGACCAGGAAACTGGTGTACCCGTTCGAAAACAAAAACGCGATGCCGTACGCAGGGTTGAGGGCCAGCAATACCGAGGGGTGTTGTACGATCCCCCGCACGCCCAGGGCAGCAATCGCCAAAAACCAAACCGCCATGACCGGGCCAAATATTTTCCCTATTCGCGCAGTGCCAAAAGGCTGAAGAAGAAACAGCCCCAGCAGAACCGCCACCGTCAGGGGTAATATGTACGGCTGAGATTCAGGAATGACCATCTCCAGCCCTTCAAGGGCAGAAAGCACGGAGATAGCCGGGGTTATCGCGCCGTCACCGTAAATTAAAGCGGCGCCGATAAGGGCGGAAAAAATAACCCAGCGCCCGCCTTTGCCTTTCTCCACCAGAAGCGACATTAAGGCCATGATGCCTCCCTCGCCATGATTATCAATTCGCATGGCGAAGGCGGCATATTTTATGGACGTTACCAGGATGAGTGTCCAGGTAATCAGGGAGAGCAGGCCCAGTATGACGCCGGGCGTAGGGTCATGCTCAGAGAGCGACAGCACCGTGCGGAAGGTATAAAGCGGGCTGGTGCCGATATCACCAAAAACTACGCCCAGCGCGCCCCCTGCAAGCAGGGTTAACCGGGAGAGCGGTTGGGACGGTTCACTGCTGTGGCGAGGGCTCATATTTTCCAGCAAGAGTCAGATAATCCTTTAAAAAACATAGCCCATCTGCCCCACCCGTGCCAACCGCGCGCCCTGTATTACTGCGGCTTGACCCTCGCCAGGCTGAACCAGATCCCCACTGCCAGCAACAGCAGCATTCCGCCCGCGCTGCCCAGCGCCACGCTGTGCGAGGTGATAAACGCGCTTTTCGCCGCCTCAATCACCGACTCCGCCAGCGTCGGGGTCAGATCCTGCGCCACCTTCATCGCCTCACCAATGGATGACGAGGCTTTATCTGCGAGCGAGGCGTTCAGCCCCTGCGGCAGGTCAATCGACGCCGAGAAGCTGCGGGTCAACAGCAGACCAAAGATGGCGATCCCCAGCCCGGCGCCCAGTTCATAGGACATGGTTTCAATGGCCCCCGCGGCGGCGGCTTTCTCTTTCGGCGCAGCGGCCATAATCGCCGAGGTCGAGGCCAGCAGCGCGCTGGCGGCGCTGAAGCCGAGCAGCACCATCAGGGCAGAAGCCAGCAGCTGCTGCGTGCTGAAATCAAGCATCGACAGGCCGATAAAGCTAACGGCGCTGAGCCCCATTCCGCCAGCCGCGACGATGCGTAGCCCTAATCGCCCGACCAGCACGCCCGCGATCGGACCGCTAAACCCGCTCGCCACCATCAGCGGCAGCATGAACATTCCCGCTTCAAACGGCGTAAAGCCATGAACAAACTGCAGCTCCTGGGCCATCAGCAGCTCAAACCCGACCAGGGCAATCATGGCGGTCATCGCCATCACCACGCCGCTCAAAATGATGCGATGGCAGAACAGACGCATGTCGATCATCGGCACGCGGGCGCGGAGCTGAATACGCACGAAGATAAACAGCAGCACCGAGCCGGTAACCAGCGCGGACGCGACCACCCACGGCGACAGTGCGCCTTTGAGGGCTGTTTTTGCGCTGTAGACCAGCAGCAAAATCGCCACAATCAGCATAATGGCATGGCTGATATTCAGCGGCTGCTCCGGGCGTCCCTGCTGAGGAGGCACAAAACGCGCCGCCAGCGAAACCACCACCAGCACGATCGGTACGTTGATTAAAAACACCGAGCCCCAGTAGAAATGCTCGAGCAGCATACCGCCAATCAGCGGGCCAAACGCCGCGCCACCGGACCCCACCGCGGCCCAGACGCCGAGCGCAATATTACGATCCCGCGCGTTGATAAACAGCGTGCGGATCCCAGCCAGCGTAGCCGGAATAATCATCGCCGCGCCGATTGCCAGCGAGGCGCGCGCCGCAATCAGCCACCCTGCTGACGGGGCAAACGCTGCCGCCAGCGACGACAGGCCAAACAGCGTGCTGCCAATCATGAGCAGTCGTTTAAAGCCAATGCGGTCACCCAGGGCGCCCATCGGCAGCACCATTCCCGCCATCACCAGCGAGTAAATATCGATGATCCACAGCAATTCATTGCCGCTGGCGCCCAGCGTCATGCTCAATGTCGGCGCCGCCACGTGCAGCACCGTCGCGTCGATCGCCACCGGGATATACACCAGCACGATAATCACTAACGCTAACCACTGACGAAACATAAATTTCCTTTTCTTTTAAAACATGGACACATGTCCAGGATGCGATCCTACGTAAAGTTGAACGCATGTCCAGCTTTTTGTTACACTCGTTTCATTCCCATTGAGAGTGAGTAAACATGCGATATCTGAGCAAGGATGAACGGCGGGAAGCCATCTTACAGGCTGCCATGCGCGTGGCGCTGGCTGAAGGACTGGCGGCAATGACGGTACGCCGTATTGCCGCCGAAGCCGGAGTCGCCACCGGCCAGGTGCATCATCATTTTACGTCCGGCGGCGAGCTAAAATCGCTGGCCTTCGTACGGCTAATTCGCGAGCTGCTGGATGCGGATGTCGCGGGTAGACAGGCCGGCTGGCGGGAACAGCTTCATGCCATGCTCGGCAGCGATGACGGGAGGTTTGAGCCCTATATTCGCCTGTGGCGTGAGGCGCAGATCCTCGCCAGCCGCGATGCCGATATCAAAGGCGCCTATGTGATGACCATGGAGATGTGGCACCAGGAAACGGTGGCGCTTATCAAAGCGGGAACGGAGGCCGGGGCATTAAATCCGGGCGATCGGGCGGAAAATATTGCCTGGCGCTTGATTGGTCTGGTGTGCGGTCTTGACGGAATGTATATCTTAAACATGCCCGAAATGGACGAAGCCGCCTTTAATAACCATCTTGATAAATTAATCACGCTCGAGTTGTTTAATACGCCGTCTAAGCAGTGATGTTGCCGGGTAGCGGCGACGCCTTACCCGGCCTGCGTATTATTTCCCGGCCTGAGGATGTGTATCAAAGCCCGCCATTACCGCCGTCAGCTCCGCCAGTGAAAATCCGTGTTTTGCATCGTCAACGCCCAGCCCAAAGCGTTCCTGCATCAGCTGGTAAAGCGCCTCAGCATCCGGCAAATGGATCTGCTCTTCTACGTGACCGTTCTGCCAGTGGGTAAAGTTGAAGTTGGTTAGCGTCAGCTTGCCGCCGTCCGGCAGATGGCGACACATCAACAGATGATGACGAAAATGCGACTGCGGCCAGTGCGCCGACCAGAAATTCCCCATCACGTAATCGCTGAAATACTGCGTCGTCAGGTCAAACTGGTACATCGACTGCCAGTGCTCGTGGTGACGGAACTGCAGCACCCAGTCGTTCCCCTCGCTCAGCAGACGATACAGCCCGTGCGGCGTCTCCTGTTCTTCATTAGCGAGCAGTCGAATCGGCGCCGTCAGCGTCTGGCCGCCAAACCCCACATCGGCAATCCAGCGCTCACCGTTAAGCTCAACCAGCAGCAGACGGTGCGTGCGCGGAGGCATTTGCGGCGGATTCGCTAATACCACGCGCCCCAGCACGCTACGCACCGTAAACCCGACTTCACGCAGGACGCGCTCGAACAGACCGTTTTGCTCAAAGCAGTACCCTCCGCGACGTGCGGTGACCAGCTTGTCGACCAGACACCGATCGTCAAGCTGGATTTCGCGTGGCAGAACGACATCAATATTCTCAAAAGGGATGGCACAGTTGTGATGTAAATGCAGCGCGCGCAGGGTATCGATATCCACCCGCGTCGGTTGCGCCCAGCCGATGCGGGCAAAATAGGCGGTCAGAAATGGGGACATGCATCAGTTTCCTTTGATTGAGATGTTCTGTTTATAAACTAATTTTACGCATCCACTTTGATTTACGTGCTTTTTCGTCATACTACATCGGTGTAGATGAGGAGATCCTATGAGCCACTTTCGCCCCGTTGAATTACGTCATGCCAGCCGTCTGCTGAACCACGGCCCAACTGTGCTTATCACCAGTCGGGATGAAAGCCTCGACAGACGCAACGTGATGGCCGCCGCATGGTCAATGCCCGTTGAGTTTGAACCGCCGCGCATCGCGATAGTCGTGGATAAAAGTACCTGGTCACGCGAGCTGATTGAGCGCAGCGGGAAGTTTGGCATCGTCATTCCCGGCGTGGCGGCGGCCAACTGGACATACGCGGTCGGTAGCGTCAGCGGGCGCGATGAGGACAAATTCAACTGCTACGGGATCCCGGTCGTGAACGGTCCTGAACTTGGCCTGCCGGTAATTGAAGAGAAATGTCTGGCGTGGATGGAGTGTCGGTTATTACCCGTGACCTCCGCGGCTGAGAAATACGATACCCTGTTTGGGGAAGTGGTTTCAGCGGCAGCCGATGAACGCGCGTTTATCGCCGGGCGCTGGCAGTTTGACGGGGATAAGCTGAATACGCTGCATCATCTTGGTGCCGGGACGTTTGTCGCGAGCGGGAAGATGGTGAAGGCGCTGGATTGAGAAAACCCTCCCCCTACAGGGAGAGGGTAACCGTATTACTTCGCACGTCGTGAAATAATCTCATCCGCAACATTCCGCGGGGCTTCCGCAAAATGATGGAACTCCATCGTATACGTCGCGCGTCCCTGGGACATCGAGCGCAATGTCGTGGCATAACCAAACATCTCTGCCAGCGGCACGTCAGCGCGAATAATCTGACTTCCGTACTGCTCTGCCATCCCCTGCACCATGCCGCGGCGGGAAGAAAGATCGCCCATAATGTTACCGGCATACTCCTCCGGCGTTTCCACCTCCACGTGCATGATCGGCTCGAGAATCACCGGATCCGCCCTGCGGGCGCCCTCTTTGAAGCCGAGGATCGCCGCCATGCGGAACGCCATCTCAGACGAGTCGACGTCGTGATACGAGCCAAACGTCAGCGTCGCTTTGACATCAACGACCGGATAGCCCGCCAGCACGCCGCTGTTCATCGCTTCCCGCAGCCCTTTCTCAACGGACGGGATATACTCGCGCGGCACCACGCCGCCCTTGGTGGCATCTTCAAATTTAAAGCCACTCCCGGGCTCCAGCGGCTCCAGGCTCAGCACCACATGGCCGTACTGCCCTTTACCGCCGGACTGACGAACAAATTTACCTTCGATATCCTTCACCGTTTTACGCAGGGTTTCACGGTAGGTTACCTGTGGGCGGCCAATGTTCGCCTCAACGCCAAACTCACGCTTCATGCGGTCGACGATGATCTCAAGGTGTAGCTCACCCATCCCGGAGATAATGGTCTGGCCGGACTCTTCGTCAGTATGCAGGCGGAAAGACGGATCTTCCGCCGCCAGACGCTGCAGCGCGATCCCCATTTTCTCCTGATCGCCTTTGGTTTTCGGCTCGATCGCCAGCGAGATAACCGGATCCGGGAACTCCATGCGTTCAAGCGTGATCACGGCATTCGGATCGGTGAGCGTGTCGCCGGTAGTCACATCCTTCAGCCCAACGCAGGCCGCAATGTCTCCGGCGCGCAGTTCGTCCACCTCGTGGCGATCGTTGGCATGCATCAGCACGATACGCCCGATGCGCTCTTTCTTCCCTTTAACCGGGTTGTACACCGCGTCGCCTTTGCGCAGCACGCCAGAGTACACGCGGATAAAGGTCAGTTGACCGACGTACGGGTCGCTCATCAGCTTGAATGCCAGGGCCGAGAACGGCTCATCATCGCTTGGATGACGCTCCGCGTGCTGCCCTTTTTCATCCACGCCATCAATGGCAGGCACGTCCAGCGGCGACGGCATGAGCTCAATGACCGCATCGAGCATGCGCTGCACGCCTTTATTTTTGAACGCGCTGCCGCACAGCATCGGCTGAATTTCACCCGAGATGGTGCGAATACGCAGCCCTTTGATAATTTCCGCTTCCGTCAGGTCGCCGGTTTCCAGGTATTTGTCCATCAGCTCGTCGCTGGCTTCCGCCGCCGCAGAGACCATTTTTTCCCGCCATTCCAGGGCGGTACTGACCAAATCGTCCGGCACGGGCGCATAGGTAAACACCATGCCCTGCGTCGCGTCGTCCCACAGAATGGTGCGCATCTTGATGAGATCCACCACGCCGGTGAAATGATCTTCTGCCCCCACCGGGATGACAATCGGCACCGGATTGGCCTTCAGGCGCTCCTGCATCATCCGCACGACGCGGAAGAAATCGGCACCCGGCCGGTCCATTTTGTTGACGAAGGCCAGACGCGGAACGTGATATTTATTGGCCTGACGCCAGACGGTTTCCGACTGCGGCTGCACGCCGCCCACGGAGTCATACACCATCACGGCGCCGTCGAGCACGCGCATGGAACGTTCCACCTCAATGGTGAAATCCACGTGCCCCGGGGTGTCAATGATGTTGATCCGGTGCGGCTCATAGCCTCTGTCCATACCCGGCCAGAAGCAGCTGACGGCCGCGGAGGTAATCGTGATCCCGCGCTCTTGCTCCTGCGCCATCCAGTCAGTGGTTGCCGCGCCATCGTGTACTTCACCCAGCTTGTGGCTCATCCCGGTGTAAAACAGGATGCGCTCAGTGGTGGTGGTTTTACCGGCATCGATATGCGCGGAGATACCGATGTTGCGATAACGTTCGAGAGGGATGGGTCGGGGCATGATATTTCCTTAGTCACTATGACTTGTCTGTGACGACCAGGATGGTCGTGCATTCGTTCGTTTGCTATAATAGTCCTATTGTACGAGTATTATCGAACTATTTTTTAACGGTTGACCTATTGTTGATATAGCTCAATCTGACGCCAAACGCAGGAAAACGATGATCCCAAACCACCCTGAAACTGAACAAATACTGCTGGAAAATGTGCTGTTTGCCCTCGGCAACCCGCTCCGGCTTGCGATCATTCGCCGTCTGGCCGATGGTAGCGAACTCAGCTGTAACGCGCTGCGCCCGGAGGATGTAGTGAAATCGACAATGACCCACCACTGGCGCGTACTGCGCGACAGCGGCGTTATCTGGCAGCGCCCGCAGGGGCGGGAGAACATGATTTCGTTGCGAAGAGAGGATCTGGATGCCCGTTTTCCAGGGCTGATGGAGATACTTTTACAAGCTAAATCATAAGGATATACCTATTACCCCCTGAAAAATGCCCCGTAAAGATGTAAGGGGCATAATGTCAGCAGAGGGGTTTATCTTACGTGCATACGATATTCAATCATTCCACTTTTCTTCGCAATCCAGTCGTACAATCGTTGCCCGCGATAGTTGGCTTCATGCGTATGCCAGTAAAGGTGACTGGCATGATGTTTTCTGGCTTCTCTCTGAACATATTCTATTAACTGTTTGCCAATGTGTTTGCCCCTTACGGCTTCGCAGACGTATAAATCTTCGAGGTAGCAGTAATCGCTCTCAGCCCATGTCGAACGGTGAAAAAGATAATGCGCAAAACCCACTACGTCTCCATTACATCGTGCCACCACGCAGAATAGCGGCTCAACGGGGCTGAAAAATCGTTGCCAGGTTCGTTCAGTAATTGCCCCGGACAGATCGACGTTGTAAAACGCCTGATATTTTCCCCATAGCGGCATCCAGCTTTCAAAATCACGTTCTTTAACTGCCTCAATTATCACACTCGTATTATTCATATTGCCTCTTTGCTTATCCGTTTATTCGTTTCAGGAAGAGTGTATTCGCTGAATGGCACGTTTTGCCCCGCCAATTCTCGCCATCAAGGCAGACCAATTTTTCATCCTGCTGCGTGCACTATTGCTTTAGAATCAAGAGATACAGAGGGAAAGTGGACAACGTAATGTTTAAGCACGCGCAGCTAGAAACGGTTAAGGCATGGATTAACGACCCCGCTAACGGATCGCTACCGCTTCATGAAAGGATCCAGAGAGCAATACGAATGCTGATACTGGAAGGGATATTATCTCACGGTAAGGCCCTTCCTGCTTCACGCGCGCTGGCGGCTTCTCTCAGCGTTTCCCGGGACACCATTGAAGCGGCCTACTCCAGCCTGCATGCCGAAGGTTTTATTGAGAGACAAACAGGCAGAGGGAGCTTCGTCTCTTCCAGCGCGCGTTTTTTAAAACCCCGTCCTCGACAGCATCAGCCAACCGCTGAGATACGAAAAGCAAAACTCAGCGTCCGGGGAAAGATCGTTTATGAAAGCGGCGGGATCCGCGAGTTTTCTTCACCTCGCCCCCTTGCGCCCGGCATTCCTGAAACCCGCATGTTTCCCCTTCCGATCTGGGAGCGTCTTCAGCGACAGGTACTGAAGGAGTTTCAGCACCAGGCGTTAGAGCAAAGTCCACCCCAGGGTATAGAGCGCCTGCGACGGGCAATTGCGGAATATGTCAACCTTGAGCGCGGAACGCGTGCGAGGGCAGAACAGGTCATCGTTCTGACAAGTTCTCAACAGGCGCTTGCGCTCTGTTCCCACGTGCTGATGGACGCCGGGGATGGCATTGTCATTGAAGATCCCTCCTATCAAGGGGCACACAAAGCGTTCAACGCTGCAGGGCTTCGCTGTATTCCGGTTCCTCTTGATGAAAAAGGCATCTCGGTTGACGGGCTTAATTCTCTGACCGAGCCTGCCAGGGCGATCTACCTTACGCCTTCTCATCAGTACCCCACCGGGGTGACGCTCTCTCTTGACCGACGACTGGCAATTGTTAAATGGGCAAACCGTTACGGAGCCTGGATTATTGAGGATGACTATGACAGCGAGTTTCACTACGAAGGTAAGCCTATGGCCAGTCTTCAGGGGCTTGATACGTATAACCGGACAATTTATATCGGCACGTTCACCAAGTCTCTGTTCCCTGGGCTACGTATTGCCTACATGATCGTTCCCTCAGAATTGACAGAGCCCTTTACCATGGCGAGGACGTTAATGGATGGTCACACCGCCTCAATAACCCAGCTGACGCTGGCTAAATTTCTGGAGGGAGGCCATTTTGGCGCCTATGTTCGTAAGATGCGGAGTATTTATGTTGCTCGTCGCGACACGCTGGCAAGCATGATGGACGAATATCTCTCCGAATATGTTACCTGTGAAACGCCTGCGGGGGGAATGCAAATGCCTTGTCACCTGAAGCACGGCATATCCGAGAAAGAAATAGCCACCGCCGCCCGACGCGCGGGTGTTGATATACTTGGTCTTACCAATTTATATGCAGGTCCCCCCGCGTCCACCGGTTTTTTGATGGGATTTGCTGCTTACACGGAAAGGGAAATAGAAGACGCTGTAAAAAAACTGGCCGCAATTTTCCGTCATGTTTGATGCCGTCGACCGGTCAGCGGCGAATACTCATTCCGGGCGAGCAAGGCTATAAACAGGGATCCGCCGGGTTGTTTTGGTGAGCGTATCAAACACCTCGGCGTCGGACGTCACGATCCTCATCCCCGTTTTGCGTAATCTCTGCACATCGGCCGCGATGCGCTGAATGCCAAACCAGAAAAGCCCGTCGAGTGCCGTCACCGACAGCCCGTTTTCCAGCGCCAGCCTGAGGCGTTCCTTCGGGGCTTTAACCTGCTGGGCAATTTGCCGGTAAGGCAGTTCATTGCATCCTGTCGCGTCACTGCGCTGGATACGCGTTTTCAGCTGATAGGTAAATTCGTCAGGTATTCCGCCGAGATCCGTTTTAAGGCTATAGACGCAGCCAAAGCGCTTGCCGTTAAACAGAACATTTTTCTGACTGAGCTGCAGCTCTTTTCTAACAACGTCTATCAGCTGGGGCGCACGGGTAAGGAGCAGCCTGAAGGGCAGCTCGAAGCTGGTGACGTAATCCACATTGAGCAACGCGAGGCGCAGCCGCTCCTCTGCACCGGACTGTTGCTCACGACACTCCTCCATCACCTCTGCCCACTGGCGCGTCAGGCGCTCCGGTTCGGCGGCTTCGGTAAGGAGGTATTTTTCAATCTGATAATCAACTCTTCCGGTCATCGTGTGGTATCCCGTCGCTGTGGGTGCGGTAATTCTATACAGCGCGGTGAGTTTTATAAAGGACTGAACCGCAGCGGCACCCTGAAAATGTCGTTGCGATTCAGCATCCTGACGTTTCGGATCAGTGCGCCATTATCCAGCCCATCAGCAGCGTGGCGAAAATCACCGTCGACGCGCCGCCGATGCGGGTGGCGATCTGCGCGAACGGCATCAGCGACATCCGGTTAGACGCGGACAAAATGGCCACGTCCCCCGTTCCGCCCAGCCCGCTGTGGCAGCAGGTCACAATGGCCGCTTCCACAGGATACATATTCAGACGCGAGGCGATAAAGTAGCCGCTCAGCGCCATCGCAATCACGACCGAACCGCACACCACCACGTATCCCACCGAGAAGACCGACACCACGCTTTCAAGCGGCACGTATAACATCCCGAGGCCGATCATCAGCGGCCAGACCAGCGCAGCCGAGACGAATTTATAGCAACTGTGCGCGCCCTGCTCCATTGAGGCCGGGATAACCCTGAAGTATTTACACAGGACGGCAATCAGGATCATCAGCACCGGGCCGGGAATGTGTACCAGTTTTTCAAACAATCCGCCGACGATGAAAAACGCGCACACCATCAGCAATCCGCCCCCCATCAGATGAAAATCCGTCTGCTGCGTGCTTTGCGCCCCGGCAAAAAGGCTGGCGTCGTCTTTACTCCGCGTAAGCATGCCATTTCCCGAAAGCGCAGGGCGTTTCGCGCCGAGACGCGCCAGCGAGCCCGCACAAATAATGGCGAAGATATTCCCGACGACCGCAGCGGGTGCCAGCTGTGCAACGTAGACGTCCGGCGTCTGCCCCAGTATTGCCGAATAGGCCAGGGACAGCGGCAAAATCCCCTCGCCAATCCCGCCGCCGATGATGGGCACAATGATGAAGAAGAAGGTGTGGTAAGGCGTATAACCAAACAGTGAGCCCACAATGAGGCCGCTCAGCACGGCCATGCATGTTCCGGCCACCAGCGGAACAAACATGCGCATCATCCCCTGGATCAGCAGCACCCGGTTCATCCCCAGAATGCTGCCGACCACCAGGCAGGCGATGACGAAATAGAGCAGATTCGCCTCTTTCATCAGCAGATGCACGGTATCAAGGGTATGTTTCCCGAATACGCCAAAATAGACCAGCACGGAGGGGACCATCAGGCACAGGATCGCCGGGCCGCCGATATCTTTCAGCACCGGGATTTGACGCCCTACCTTGGCAAACGCGAAGCCGAGGGTCATGATGACCGCGAGTCCACCAATCATATTTTTTGGCAGCAGCCCTGCCCAGGCGGACGTCGCCACAATCGCGGCAATCCCGACGAACAGCATCAACGGGACCGTGCCCACCTCGGTATTGTTGAGCCCAAAGGCAAAACGCGAGGTCGACAGTTCAGAAGTGGGTACAGGATTATCTTTCATATAATCACCTGAATTTGTGTTCGGATAAACAGAGAAAGGAATAACTGAAACTATTCCTGATACGAATAAATGTTTTTAAATATAAATAAAGACTTAGATGGCCTTTTCTAAAATCAGGCTCAACATGAAATTAGCACGGGCCTGCCGGGAGAAATGTGAACAATTCGGCTCTTTGCGTTTAAATAACTTAATTCAGCATTAAGTAACTAAAGTTATTTATGGCGACCATTGTCGCTTTCTTGCGTCTTATCAATATTTGACGAAAGTATTAGTTATCCAACTAATGCAATCTTTTTGAAATTAATAAAACCAGAGAGAGTGTGACCCTTGTCACTCCTGCCCTGCTTTCTAAGCGCTAGATTAGCGCTGCAATAAAACACATAAAATACCCTACAGGAAATACTATGCCTTCATTACTATTACAGTCACTGTTTCCGCTCGTCTTTATAATGTTACTTGGATGGCTAAGTGGAAAGCTGGGATATTCCCGGCGTGAAGATGCAAACGTTATGGCAACCGTGGTGATTCGTTTCGCCCTTCCTTTCCATCTTTTTATAGGCGCATTGCATACCGACCCGAATAAAATTAAGAACCTGACCTTTATGGCCGTTTTAGTTGTCGGTTTAATGGGGTCGTATTTACTGACGCTATTTATTTCACGCTACGTTTTTCGCCACGATATCAAAACCAGCGCCATTCAGTCTCTGGTTTGCGCCTTTCCCGATATGGCCTACTTTGGCGCACCGGTCCTGGCGGTCTTGATTGGGCCGGAAGGATTTATCGGCGTGCTGATTGGCAATATTATTACCAGCGTTATCATGATCCCTCTGACTATCGTCCTGATTCGTATGGGTGATAAAAACGGTCAAGATGGCCTGGAGGCGCTGCACCCGGGCGCGATGATCGTACAAAACCTCATCAAGGCGGCGCGCAATCCTATCGTCTGGATCCCGGTCTCCGGCGTATTGCTCAGTCTGGCAGGCGTGCAAATTCCTTCTATTCTCAGCATGCCTATTGAGATGGTTGGAAAGGTTTCAGGCGGGCTGTCCCTGTTTGCCCTCGGCCTGTTGTTTTACGGTGAACGTCCAAAACTGAACGTGCAGACGTTTACCAACATCAGTATTAAAAACCTTATTCAGCCGGCAATGATGGCCGCCGCGGGGATCGCCTTTGGCCTGAGCCATACCTTACTGCAGCAGGTCGTCATTATTGGCGCAACGCCTTCCGCGATTGCCGCGGGGATGTTTGCCTTACGCAGCGATACCTATATTGATACCGCATCCTCTTCCATATTAATTGGCACTGCCGTCGGGGTCGTGACCGAAGGCATTATGATCTATTTTATTTCTTAATCTGCTTTATATAAAAAATTCAGGAGTTAACCATGTCCCGGAAAGAAGTTCTGTACACCCCCTATAACGGGGCCGTATTGCTGGAAAACCCGCTGTTAAATAAAGGGCTCGCATTTATTAAAGAAGAGCGTGACAATTTTAATCTGCACGGGTTATTGCCGCACAACGTTGAAACCATTGAAGAACAAACCGAGCGCGCCTGGGTGCAGTTCTGCCATTTTAAAAGCGATATTTCGCGTCATGTTTACCTGCGAAATATTCAGGACACCAATGAAACGCTCTTTTATAACCTCCTGCGTTCGCATCTCAAAGAGACGTTACCGATTATCTATACCCCGACGGTCGGTGAAGCCTGCGAGCATTTCTCCACGATTTATCGACGCGCGCGCGGCCTGTTTATTTCATGGCCGAATCGCCATCGTATTGATGAAATGCTGCAAAGCTTTTCGCGCAACGACGTTCGCGTGATTGTGGTGACGGACGGGGAACGTATTTTAGGGCTTGGCGATCAGGGTATCGGCGGAATGGGTATCCCAATTGGTAAGCTGTCGCTGTATACCGCCTGCGGAGGGATCCATCCGGCCTCTACCCTGCCGATTATGCTGGATGTCGGCACCAATAATCAGCAGCACCTCGACGACCCGATGTATATGGGCTGGCGCCACCCGCGCATCAGCGACGACCAGTACGCTGAGTTTATGGATATGTTTGTCAGCACCGTTAAAGCGCGCTGGCCCAATGTGCTCCTGCAATTTGAGGACTTTGCGCAGAAAAACGCCACCAGGCTGCTTCAGCGCTACCGCGACCAGCTGTGCTGCTTCAATGATGATATCCAGGGCACGGCCGCCGTGACCGCCGGTACGCTGATGGCGGCGGCCCATGCCGCGGGCACGCGCATTCGCGACCAGCGCGTGGTATTCCTGGGCAGCGGCTCTGCCGGATGCGGAATAGCTGAAAAAATTGTGGCGCTAATGGTGGATGACGGCCTGGCCGAGCCGGAAGCGCGCAGCCGGATCTTTATGGTCGATCGCTTCGGCCTGCTGACCGACGACATGACCAACCTGCTCGATTTCCAGAAAAACCTGCTTACCGCGCGCGACGCCGTATGCAGCTGGCAGGTTGACGCGAAGAACATGTCCCTGCTGGACGTGGTGAAGAACGCGCATCCCACGGTGATGATCGGCGTTTCGGGCCAGCCGGGGCTGTTCAGCGAAGAGATTGTCAAAGAGATGCATCGCCACTGTCCGCGCCCGATCATCATGCCGCTCTCGAACCCGACCTCGCGGGCGGAAGCCCAGCCGCAGGATCTTATCGCCTGGACCCAGGGTGCCGCGCTGGTGGCCACCGGCAGCCCGTTCGCCCCGGTATTCTGGGAGAATGAACACTACGAGATCGCCCAGTGTAACAACGCCTATATTTTCCCGGGCCTGGGGCTGGGCGTGCTGGCCTGTAACGCGCGCCGGGTGACGGAAGAGATGCTGATGGCAGCAAGCCGCAGCCTGGCCGCGCAGTCTCCGCTGGTCACCACGGAAAAAGGCGGATTGCTGCCGCCGGTAGATCAGATTGAAACGGTTTCACGCCAGATTGCCGTTGCCGTCGCCCGGGCCGCGATTGAACAGGGCGTGGCTCCGGCGATAGATGATGAGACGCTGATGGCGCGTATTGAGAAGACCTGGTGGCAGGCGGACTATGCGCCGTACCGCAGGTCTGCGCTGTAAGCCTCGATCCAGCCCTCACTGCACGGTGAGGGCTGGATTGCTGCCTTAGTGCTGGACGCCCGACCGGTCGGAAAGATCGGCGGCGGACAGGATATCAGCCCGTGGTGCCACGCTCTTGCGGCGGGCATACCGGTCAGGCTGACCTTCAGGACGCGTTTTGAAGCGCCGGTGCAGCCACATATACTGTTCTGGCGCCACCCGTACCGCCTGCTCAATCGCCCTGTTCATCTGCGTCGCAACAGATTCTTTATCGCCCCCCTGCAGCGACTCGCTGATATCCTCCAGAATAATCAGTTCGTAGCCGGTACCGTCCGCCCGGCGGCGCGGCACAAAGGGAATGACGGCAGGCTTAGCGCTTTTGACCAGCATATAGCTTCCAGCGGTCGTGGCGGCATCCGCAACCGCAAAGAACGGCACAAAGACGCTATTGGTTTTGCCATAGTCATGGTCCGGGGCGTACCACAAAATTTCATTCTGCTTCAGCGAGCGGATCATGCCCTTTAAATCATGACGATCGAGCATGGTTTTATTGGAGCGCAGGCGCCCGCGCGTCTGAAGCCAGTCCAGCAGCGCGTTATTATTCGGACGATACACCCCAATGCCGGGGTTGAGCATGCCAAAGATCCGCGCGCCCAGCTCAAGGGTGAGAAAATGCATGCCAACGAGCACCACGCCATTTCCCTTTGCCCGCGCCTTTTCCATGTGCTCATAACCCGTCACGGTAAAGCATTTCTTCACCCGCCACGCAGGCCAGAACCATGCCATCCCGGTTTCGATTACCCCCATTCCTACCGATTCAAAATTACGCTGCAGCAGTGACTCTCGCTCCGCCTTTTTCATCTCCGGAAAACAGAGTTCCAGGTTGCGGCGGGCAATCTCAACGCGGCGCGGAAGCAGGCGCATCGCCAGCCGTCCAAGACTGTGGCCGATTCGGAACAGCAGCGGATAAGGGAGCAGCATGATGAGCCACAGCGCGGCGATGCCAGCCCAGCTTAGCCAGTAACGAGGGTGAAGAAAGGCGAGTGAAAAACGGGGTAATTTTGTCATGAGAAAATTATCCTTTAGCGTGTCTGTCCTTAACTGATTCTGTTTGAGATCTTTCCTAAGGATTGATGGGCTGTCAGCCAGAAACGTAAAGTGTAACGGATAAGATAAAACGCATTTTTATCGATTTTTGCGAAAAAGCGGGAAGACGAGGCGGGGAAAAACCGGGGAGAAGAGTTCCCCCCGGCAATTGCGCTTACATTGAATAGCCTGGCTTTTTGATTAATTCGTCCAGCTTCGGTCCTATTTCGGTATCCCAGACCTGCGCTTTCCAGTCCTCCTGGTTCACCTGATTCAACGCAACGGACACCGAGCTGTCTTTGCTGTTGAAATGGCGAATAATGACCTCAGCAATATCCTCGGCCAGTGCGGTTTTTTGTTCGTCGTTCAAATCGCGGGGAAAACATTTGATATCTACGTGTGGCATATGCAGGCTTCCAGTTGTGAGTCAGGGCTCCACGTTATCAGATAATACCGTTGGCCTTTAACACCTTGTGCAGTTCCGGCAGCTGACATACGGTGTCCGCAATAGCCGTAAACCTCAGCGTATTGGTTGCAAACCAGTCATGGCGTGGCCCCCAGGTGCGCGCCACCGCGATATACACGTCCAGCAGCGACAGCCGTTCCCCCAGCGCAAACGGGGCGGCCTTGAGCTGAGTTTCGAACCACAAATAGAGGGACTTCCGGTATTCGATGCAGTTTTTCTGCAGCTGTTCAGGCGCATCCGGCGCCCAGCGTTCGGGATAGTCCGCATACGTAAACGTGGGATAGACGTTGGCCACAAACCAGATCAGCAAGCGCTGAAACTGCTGGCGTTCGGCCTGCCCCACGGGCGGCGCGAGATCGGGACATCTGTCGAGCACCATCAGGGCAATCGCCGCCGTTTCGGTCATGATGGCGCCATTTTCCAGCTCCAGCGTGGGCACCTGACACAGCGGGTTAAGCTTTTGCAGCAGCTCACGCTGCGGACCGGGCTGGTCAAACCCGTCCACGTTGATAAATTGATAAGGGATATCGGCCAGGGTTAGCATCACTTCACCGATTGCCGAGCCCCAGCCGGGTACGCCATAGAGTTTAATCATGTTGCCCCCTGCGGGATGAAAACCCTAAGTGTAGAGCACCATTAGTAGGTTATCCCAGGCGGGTTGACCTCCGACTGCGCCACCGCTTCGCCCTGCTCGCCCCAGCGCGCCAGCACCTTCTGGTAATCACCCCGCTTAATCGCGCCGTCCAGCGCGGCCTGCAGCGCGTACACCAGCTCATTGCCTTTTTTGGTGGTGGTCGCGACATAGGCTTTTTTCGGCCCTAAACCGACCACGCGGGTTTTGCCCGTGAGCGCCGCTTTGTAGGCTGAAACCGACTGAGGGCCAAAGAACACATCCGCCCTGCCGGACTGAATATAGAGATTGCCCGAGGCATCGTCGTGGAGATAGACCGGCAGCGCAGGCGCCCTTCCCGCCTTTTTGTTCTCTTCGTTCCAGCCTAGCAGAATGCGCTCCTGATTCGTACCGGAGCCGACGATCACCTTTTTCCCGGCCAGATCTTCCGCGCTTTTGATTGACTGAATCTCGCTGGTGGATTTCACCGAAAACGCCAGCGAATCGACGCGGTAGGTCGCAAAATCAAACTTCTCTTTACGCTGTTCGGTCACCGCAATGTTCACCAGCGCCACGTCGTAGCGCCCGGAGGCGATCCCGAGCGGCCAGTCTTCCCACGCCGTCGGCACCAGCTTCAGCTTTAGCCCCAGGCTGCCCGCCAGCAGGCGGGCGATATCCGGGTCGCTGCCGATGCGCGTGCGGTTATCGCTGGCCAGCAGCGCCAGCGGCGGAGAATTCAGCGCCGAAACGGCAACCGTCAGCGTACCCGGCTCAACGAATTTGTAATTGGCGGGGATCTTCGCCACGGCCTGCCTATCCACCGTCACCGGCAGCGGCTGCTCGTTGGCTTTCAAATCAATGCTGGCGTGGCTCGCCGTCGTGAAGACCAGCCCCGCCAGAAGTCCATATTTCATTGGCACTCCTTACAAGACTTTGGAGAGAAACTGGCGCGTTCGCGCATGTGACGGACGGTTTAATACCTCGTCACTGCTTCCCTGCTCGACGATTTTTCCGTCGACCATAAACACCACCTGATCCGCCACTTCCCGGGCAAAGCCGATCTCGTGGGTCACTACCACCAGCGTGGTGCCGGACCGGGCCAGCTTTTTGATCACGTCTAACACTTCCCCCACCAGCTCCGGATCGAGCGCCGAGGTGGGCTCATCAAACAGCATCACGCGGGGACGCAGCGCCAGCGCGCGGGCAATGGCAATACGCTGCTGCTGCCCGCCGGAGAGATGACGAGACCAGGCATCGGCTTTATCCCGCAGCCCGACCACGTCCAGCAGGCTGTACGCCCTTTCCACTGCCTCTTTTTTGCTGAGCTTTTTATGCGCGATGGGCGCCTCAATCAGGTTTTCCAGCACCGTGAGGTGGGGAAAGAGATTGAAGTTCTGAAACACGTAGCCCACGTTGACGCGCTGCTTGAGGATCTCCTTCTCCTTCAGCTCATACAGCCTGTCGCCCTCACGGCGATAGCCGATGTAGTCTCCGTCGATCTGAATAAAACCTTCATCGACGCGCTCCAGGTGGTTAATGGTGCGCAGCAGCGTCGATTTGCCGGAGCCGGACGGCCCGAGGATCACCGTCACGGACCCGGGCGGGATCTCAAGCGAAACGTTGTCGAGCGCCTTATGGCGACCGAAATACTTGCTGACGCCGGTAATCGAAATATGTCCTTCAGGAGAGGCTTGCATGGACGGGCTCCTGTGCTGGCGTGGTGGTGACAGAACGGGTGCGACGGACAGCACGGTTCTGGTTAACGGCAGAGCGGCGTTCGCTGCGGGCAAGCGCGCGCTCGACGCCATACTGGATAGCGGACAGGACGGTGGTGATCGCCAGATACCATGCGGCACCGACCATCAGCAGCGGGATCACCTCCTGCGTGCGGTTGTAGATCATCTGGATGGTATAGAACAGCTCCGGCATCGCCAGGACGTATACCATCGCCGTACCCTTGGCGAGGCTGATGATTTCATTGAACCCCGACGGCAGAATGGTGCGCAGCGCCTGAGGCAAAATGATGCGCACCGTGCGTCGCCAGGCCGGCAGACCGAGCGCGGCGGCGGCCTCATACTGGCCGTGATCGACCCCGAGGAATCCGCCGCGAACGATCTCGGCGGTATAGGCGCTCTGCACCAGGGTGAGCCCCACCACGGCGGTAGAAAACTGACCCAGCACGTTGATGGTTTCAAAGCTGCCCCAGGTGATGCCGGTGAACGGCACGCCGAGCGAGAGCGTGTCGTAGAGATAGGAGAAGTTGTAGAGAATGATCAGCACCACGATCAGCGGCAGCGACCGAAACAGCCAGATGTAGGCCCACGCCAGGCTGCTCAGCAGCCAGGATGAAGAGAGTCTCGCCAGCGCCAGCATGCCGCCAAGCACCACGCTCAGCGCGGTGCCGATCAGCGTCAGCAGCAGGGTCTGCCCGACACCTTCGAGGATCACCGGGTCAAAGAACCAGCGGGCAAACACCGTCCACTCCCAGCGCGGGTTAAAGGCCACGGACTGAATCACGACCGCCAGGACAAACAGCGCCACCGCGGCGCCGACGGCCCGCAGCGGATAACGCGCCGGGACCACCTTAATGGTTTCAACGTTGCTCATCGTCGTTCCTCATGCGGTTTTACTGAACGCTTCGCGTACCAGCGTTTTGGTGAAGCGCAGCCGACCATCAAACGGCGGCTGGCTGTACTCTTCCGGATCGCGGTTCAGATCGAACTGCGCCTGATAGCCCTGGCTGAGATAGAGCCTGACCGCTTCCGGCTGGCGAAAACCGGTTGTCAGGTAAATTTGGCTGTATCCTGCCAGCACCGCCCTGCGCTCAAGCTCCTGCACCACGCGCCCGGCAAGCCCCTGCTGACGCAGGGTTTTGTCCGTCCAGATGCGTTTGATTTCCGCGGTGCGTTCGTCGAAAGGTTTGTACGCGCCGGTGGCGATAATCTTCCCGTCGCGCTCCAGTACGATAAACAGCCCCTGCGGCGCTAAATACCACTCTGTAAGCTCAACTTCCGCGTCTTTGGAGAAGTAGTCCCCGTAGCGGGCGGCATATTCACCGAACAGCCCTTCGATAATGGGCTGAAGCTCGGCGTCTTCCGGTGAAACATCACGAAATCGTTCGCTCATCACGCCTCCTTAATCGCCCAGGCCAGCCGGGTTCACTTCTGACTGAGGAATACGCTCAACGCCTTCCCCCCAGCGGTTCAGCACTTTGTCGTAGTCGCCGTTTTTGATCACGCCGTTCAGCGCGGTTTGCACCGGCTCAACCAGCCCGCTGCCTTTCTTCAGCGTAACCGCAATGTGCGCCGCCTTCGGCCAGCCGCCGTCGACGCTACCCACCAGTTTGGTTTTCCCGTTCAGCGCCGCTTTCCAGGCGCCAATCACGTTCGGGCCAAAGTAGGCATCCGCGCGCCCGGACTGCAGGGCCAGCGTTTGTGCCGCATCGTCTTTGGTGTAGATCGGGGTAAAGGGCTTCAGCCCCTTCTTGAGGTTTTCGGCATTCCAGGCCAGGAGGATGGCCTCCTGGTTGGTGCCGGAGCCGACGATAATCCGCAGCCCGGCGATGTCCTCAGCCTTTTGCAACGACTTGATCGGGCTGGTTGATTTCACGTAGAACCCGAGGGAATCTTTGCGGTAGGTGGCAAAGTCAAACTTCTCTTTACGCTCTTTGGTGACGGTGATGTTGCTGATGGCCGCGTCATATTTTCCGGAAGCCACGCCCAGCGGCCAGTCTTCCCAGGAGGTTGGCACCACGTTTAGCTCCAGCCCGAGGCTGTCAGCGACCAGACGGGCGACGTCAACCTCGCTTCCCAGCAGCGTTTTGTTGTCGTCGGAAAACACCGTCAGCGGCGGTTGATTGAGGCCCGCCACCGCCACGGTAAATTTCCCCGGCACGGCAAAGCGATAATCTTTCGGCAGCTGTGCCACCGCCTCGCTGTTTTTGACGGTATTAACCGGCGTTTTATTGGCCTCGATGCTCACGCCGGTGCCGTTAATATTCACATTCTCTGCCCAGACGGCAGGGGTAAAGGCCAGCGCGAGCGCCAGAATAAGCGTTGTTTTCTGCATAGCGGGGTTCTCTTTTATTGTTGTGTGTATTGGTTTTTAGGTTCGTCTAAGCCGAGGCTTTCGCGCAGCGTGGTGCCCGGGTAGTCGGTACGGAACAGGCCGCGCGCCTGTAAAACGGGCACCACCTGGTCAACAAAGCGCGGGAAGGTGTCCGGCGTGCCGCCCTGAATGATGAAGCCGTCTGCGGCATAGCCTTCAAACCAGGCCTGCAGACCGTCGGCCACCTCTTCCGGCGTACCGGAAAAGCGCGGTCGCGGCGAGGCGGCTTCCAGCGCCACCTGACGCAGGGTTAAGCTGCGCTCGCGGGCATTACGCTTAATTTCATCAGTGGTGCTGCGGAAGCTGTTTTTGCCTAAGTCGCCGATATCCGGGAACGGTTCGTCGAGCGGGTACTGGCTGAAATCGTGATGTTCGAAATAGCGTCCGAGGTAGTTGAGGGCATCGTTAATCGACACCAGCGCCGCCGTGGTTTGATACTGGTTTTCCACGTCATCGGCGTCTTTACCCACAATCACGCTGACGCCCTGGAAAATATGTAAATCTGACGCGCGGCGTCCGTTACTTTCCAGCTGCTGCTTCACGTCGCGATAAAACGCTTTTGCCTCATCGAGGGTCTCGTGATGGGTAAAAATGGCATCGGCATGTTTCGCCGCCAGCTTTTTCCCGTCGTCCGACGCGCCTGCCTGAAAGACAATCGGCCGCCCCTGCGGCGTTCGACCAATATTCAGAGGACCGGCGACCTGGAAGAAATCACCGTGGTGGTCCAGGGTATGCAATTTTGCCGGGTCAAAAAACTGACCGCTCTCTTTGTTGCGCACAAAGGCGTCGCCTTCCCAGGAATCCCACAGCCCTTTCACCACGTCGAGATATTCATCCGCAATGCGATAGCGCAGAGCGTGCTCGGGATGTTTTTCACGGGAAAAGTTCTTCGCTGACCCTTCCAGCGGCGAAGTCACCACGTTCCAGCCCGCGCGTCCGTTGCTGAGGTGGTCGAGGCTGGCGAACTGGCGCGCCGTAGTGAAAGGCTCGCTGTAGGAGGTGGATAAGGTTCCTACCAGCCCCAGGCGCGAGGTGATGCTGGCGAGAGCGGATAACACCGTCAGCGGTTCAAAGCGGTTTAAAAAATGCGGGATCGATTTCTCGTTGATATAGAGACCGTCGGCAACGAATAAAAAATCGAGTTTGCCCTCCTCCGCCTTTAACGCCGTCGCTTTGACGAAATCAAAATTGATGCTGGCATCGGCGACGGCCTCAGGGTGACGCCAGGCGGACATATTTCCCGATGCACCATGCAAAATGGTCCCGAGCCGCAGTTGACGATGTGCAGACATATTCACCTCTCCAGAATTAAACGTGTTGCAGGGCTTTTTCCGCAAGCTGTGCAAAATAGCGGGCAGCGGGCTCAATTAATGCCTCATCCGGGTTGAATGCCGGATGATGTAAACCATACGGGCTGTTGCTGCCGATGCTGACAAACGCCCCCGGGATCTGCTGCAGATAGACCGCGAAATCTTCCCCGCCCATATGCAGCTCGGCGTGCCGGGTTTCGTAGCCTGCTTCTCTGGCGACCGAGGTGGCGAAATCGGCCCAGCGCTCGTCGTTCACCAGCGCGGTGGGCCCGGCATACCAGGTAATGTCAATCTGCGCGCTGAAGGCGCTGGCAAACCCGGCGGCGATTTCGCCCACGCGGGCTTTCACGTTCTGCTGTACTTCCGTGCGATGGGTGCGCAGCGTGCCTTCCAGCTCGACGCTTTCCGGCAGCACGTTCCAGGTGTTACCGCCTGCAATGCGCGTCACGCTCAGCACCACCGAGTCCAGCGTATTGACGTTGCGGCTGGCGACGCTTTGCAGCGCCGTCACCAGCTGGCTCGCCAGCACGATGGCGTCATTACCTTCGTGCGGACGTGCGGCGTGCGCGCCCTTACCGGTAATGCGGATCACGAAGCGATCGACGTTGGCATAAAACGGCCCGCCGCGGGTAGCGAACTCACCGACCGGCAGGCCGGGCTCGTTGTGCATGCCGAAGATGGCGCTGACGTCACGCAGGGCACCGGCCCGCACCATGCTCTTCGCACCGCCAAAGTTCTCTTCGGCAGGCTGAAACAGGATCCGCACCCGGCCGTTAAGCGAGGCTTCCCGCTCTTTCAGCTTTAACGCGGCGCCGAGGATCACGCTGGTGTGGATATCGTGTCCGCAGGCATGCATTACGCCTGCACGCTGGGAGCTAAACGGCACGCCGCTGCGCTCTTCAATCGGCAGGGCGTCGATATCCGCGCGCAGCGCAATCAGTTTGTTGCCCGAGCCGATTTCCGCCACCAGCCCGGTCGACAGGTCGTAAGGCTGCGGGGTAATCCCGGCATTCGTCAGCCACTGGCGCAGACGCGTTGTGGTCTCCACTTCCTGGCCGGAGAGCTCCGGGTTCTGGTGCAGCTCGCGGCGCCAGGCAATCAGCTGTTCGCCAAAGCTCATACGGTGACCTCCTTGTTAAGACGCGCCTCGGCAAGCAGGCGCAGCGACGCGACGCGCGTTGCCCCCTCCGCTACCGGCGTGTCGATGATAAATTCGTCAATGCCCCACTTTTCATGCAGGGCGTTAAGCTGTTCGAGCACCGACTCAGCCGTACCCGCCAGCAGCGACTGCGCCCGACGTGCAATGCGCACCGGCTCGCTGCCCGCCTGGCGCGCAAAGGCGTAGGCCTGCTCTTCGCTTGCCACGGTGACACGCTGGCCGTTTGCCAGCTCAACGCCCCACACTTCGACCTTCTGCGCCAGGGCTTCCGCCTCGGCCTGCGTCGGCGCAACAATCGCCTGTACCGCCACAATCACGTCCCGTGCGCTGTGCTTACGCCAGGTCGAAACCACCTCGCGCAGCAGGTCCGGGTCACCGTTCAGATGCGCGGCAAAGACAAAGTGCCAGCCGAGCCCGGCGGCCAGCAGCGCGCTATCGATACTCGCGCCCAGCAGGAAACCCTCGGCAGGCAGCGGCGGCAGCGGCGTGGCGCGAACGGCCTCTTCATGAGACTGATGCTCAGGACGGATCCAGCGATCGAGCTGGGCCAGCTGTTCGGCGAAGCTGCCCTTTTCCTGTTGATTCAGCCCCTGCTGCAGCGCGCGGGTTGAGAGCGGCAGCCCGCCGGGGGCTTTTCCGACGCCGAGATCCACGCGGCCGGGCGCCAGCGCCGCCAGCACGTTGAAATTCTCGGCGACTTTATAAGGGCTGTAGTGCTGGAGCATCACGCCGCCGGATCCGACGCGGATGCGCGTGGTTTGCCCGAGAATCCAGGCAATCAGCAGCTCCGGCGAGGGGCTGGCAAGGTGGGGAGTGTTGTGGTGTTCGGCAATCCAGAAGCGGTGATAGCCCAGATTTTCTGCCTGCTGCGCCAGCGCCAGCGTACGCGCCAGCGCATCGGCAGCCGTTTCGTTTTCAGCGATGGGGCTTTTATCCAGAATGCTGATTCGCCATGACATGTTGCGTTCTCGTTTGACTTAACATGTCGACATTATTAAAGGCGCATTTCACCACTGAGAAACAATTAATTTACATTTAGTTTGCCGGAAATCAGATATATAAAACCATGCTAAGATAAGGCTTTAAGTCGGCAATCAGCGTTTTCCCCTGCCCGCGCCGGGTAATGCGGACGAAGCGAATATGTCCATACTGCGGGTTTTGCAGATCGGCTTCATAACGCGCGCGGTTGTTACGCCAGGTTTTCATCGTCCAGATGAGAATGGACTCTCTGCTGAAGAACGCGCGCCGGAAACTCTCTTTGTTCCCGGTGCCGGGCCAGAGCTCGTGCTTATGCCAGGCCCGTTTGATTGCCCTGATGACGGCCTGCCAGAGGGTGCGGGCAAAGCCATAATCGACCCACACCACAACGTCGACATTACGCCATTTCACCGGCCGCGTGCGGTTATAGTTGCCGTCAAGCACCCAGTCTGGCGAAGCCTGTAGCGCCTGCTCCAGCTTTTCCTGAAACACATCGTCCGGCGTTCCCTGCCAGTCAGGTCGCCAGTAGAGTCTGTCCATCTCGATATAGGGAATAGCCAGTTCGGTCGCAATCTGCTTCGCCAGCGTGCTTTTTCCGCTCCCGCTGGTCCCGATGACGTTAATTTTCACCTCAGCCTCACTGTAATAACGAAAACTGACCAAATGATAGCGTTTTCATCCTGTTAACGAAACGCTATTTCAGCATGGCAATTTTTCCAGAGAGACGATCTCCCTCTTTCAGTTTGGGTTATGTCGTTTATTTGCAGCGACTCCAGAATACACCCCTGAAAATATTTTCATTTTTATTACATTCGAGAACATTAGCAGATTAAAAATAATGAACAACGGGTATTTCAGGCAGTCAGAATTTCAGACAGAATATGCAGCAGTTCTTTATATAAAAATAATCACATTAATCTTGCCGGAGCATTTTCCGGGCATTTTTTATTCTTGCACATCATCATGGAGTTACTCATGAGGCGTAACAGTCCCGTTACACAAAACGAGTATTTACTTAACGATGGTTCGACGTTAATGTCGACCACCGATACCAAAAGCCATATTACCTATGCTAATTCCGCTTTTATCGAAGCCAGCGGATATAAAGAAGAACATCTTCTGGGTGAGCCGCATAACCTCATCCGCCATCCCGACATGCCTGCCGAAGCGTTTGGCGACATGTGGTATACCCTGCAGCAGGGTGAGACCTGGACGGGGCTGGTGAAGAACCGTCGTCATAATGGCGACCACTACTGGGTGCGGGCAAACGTGACGCCTGTCTGGCAGGGTGGATCCCTGACGGGGTATATTTCCGTGCGAAATATACCCGCACGGGAAGAGATTGCGGCCAGTGAAAAACTGTATGCAAAAGTGCGTAATAACGAATTAAAACATTACCGCTTTTATAAAGGGTTACTGGTTCGGCGCGGTTTATTTTCGTTTATGTCGCTCTTTAAATGTCTTAGCACCAGTAAACGCATCCATCTGGGTATTGCGACGACGGCGTTACTCTCCTGCCTGGCGGTGTATTTATTCCCTGATAAACTTGTGCAGTCGGGAAGTCTGGCGCTGCTGTTTATTGCCCTGACCTATTATCTTCATGCGCAGATCGCCCGTCCGGTAAAATCTATTGTGCAACAGATGCAGCGCGTGGTTTCAGGACGTAAAACGGACTATTACCATTTTGACAGGATCGACGACATCGGGCTGATGATGCGTCTGGTAAATCAATCAGGCTTGAACCTCAATTCGCTGGTTGACGACGTCGGGGCGCAAATCAGCGGGATTGGCACCATCAGCCAGCAGGTCGCGAAAGAAGGTGCGGCGCTGCAGACGCGTTCAGAAGAGACCGCAGACTTCCTGCAGCAAACCGCGTCGGCGGTGGAAGAGATCGCCAGCGCGGTGGAGCAGACGGCAGAAACCGCGAAAGAAGCCACGGAGATGGCGGATCGCACCCGCGACAGCGCCCACCGCGGTGAAGCGATGATGAAAGAAACCATCGGTATGATGCAATCCGTGTCGCAGGATAACAGCCAGATCGTCGATATTATCAGCGTTATCGATCGTATTGCCTTCCAGACCAACATTCTTGCGCTGAATGCTGCCGTGGAAGCGGCGCGCGCAGGTGAAGCCGGGCGCGGTTTTGCCGTGGTGGCGGCCGAGGTGCGCAATCTTGCGCAGCACTCCGCGACGGCGGCGAAAGAGATCAAAGCGCTGATTGAGAAAAACGTCGCCAGCGTCAACGCTGGCGTGGAGAAGGTAGAACAAACCGAAACGCAGCTGACGGTTATGATCGACAACGTGCTGCGGGTCTCCTCCCTGATTAAGGAGATCGGCCACGCCACGCAGGAGCAAACCCAGGCGCTGACGCTCATCAACGCCTCCATCTCCCGTATCGGCGCAATGACCCACAACAATACGGGGATGGTGGATAACGTCACTCACGCGGCGAATCACCTGACGCAGCGCACCACGCGCCTGCAGCAGGCGATTGCCGTTTTTGGCGGTTAGCCGTTCGGATACTGCTCGTCGGTGACTTTTTCCAGCCATGCAACCGGGCTGCCGTTAACGGATTCGGCGATGGCAATATGCGTCATCGCCGTTTGCGCGCTTGCGCCGTGCCAGTGCTTTACGCCGGGTGGGATCCAGGCGATATCGCCCTGATTCAATATTTCCGCCGCTTTGCCCCACTCCTGTAACCAGCCGCGACCCTGCGTCACAATCAGCGTTTGCCCAAGGGGATGCGTATGCCACGCGGTGCGCGCGCCCGGCTCAAAGGTCACGGTTGCCCCGCCGACGCTGGCAGGTTCGCTCGCCTGAAATGGTGCGTCAATGCGGACGGTGCCGGTGAACCAGGCTTCCGGTCCTTTTGCTGAAGGTAATGATCCGCTGCGGATAATTTTCATCTTATGCTCCTCGTTTACTGTTGCGTTAACAGTAGCGCAAAGCAATCCGGAGCATTAGTGTGCATAATCAGATAGGAAATATGATTGAAATTCATAAATAGAGGCAATCGCGATGCTAAAAGATAATTTCAACGACCTGCTCTCTTTTATGGTAGTCGCCCGCGAGCGCAGCTTTACGCGCGCGGCGGCGCAGCTGGGCGTCTCGCAATCGGCGCTGAGTCATGCCATGCGCAAGCTTGAAGCGCGGCTCGACGTTCGCCTTTTAACCCGCACAACCCGCAGCGTTGTTCCCACCCAAGCGGGTGAGCAGCTCTTTACGCGCTTAAGCCCGCATTTGATGGAGATTGAGCAGGAGCTCACGACGCTTCGCAGCGCACGCAACAAACCCGCAGGTTCTGTTCGCATCGCCGCCGGCGAGCATGCGATGGACGCCGTGCTCTGGCCGGTACTGAAGGCGTTTATGGTGCAGTATCCTGAGATTAACGTCGAAGTGACGGTAGATAACGGCCTGACGGATATCGTGGATGGCCGTTTCGACGCGGGAGTACGCCTGGGTGAACAGGTGGCAAAAGATATGATTGCGGTACGGATAGCGCCGGATATGCGCATGGCCGTGGTCGGTTCCATGGATTATCTGGCTCGCTTTGGCGTGCCGCAGACGCCGGAGCAGCTTGCTGAACACCGCTGCATCAACATGCGCCTGCCCACGCGCGGCGGACTGTATCACTGGGAATTTGAACGCGACGGGCGCGAGCTTCGCGTTCGGGTTGAGGGGCAGCTTACGCTGAGCAGCCTGTCGCAGCGCATCGACGCCGCTGAGAATGGCCTCGGATTAGCCTACGTGCCGGAGGCGTCGGTTCTGGGGGCGCTTAATCACGGACGGCTCGTCAGGGTCCTTGAATCGTGGTGCCCTACTTTCGAGGGGTATCACCTTTATTATCCGAGCCGTCGCCAGCACACTACCGCTTTCAGGTTACTGTTAGATGCTCTCCAGCAGTCAAAATCTTGACCACCTGGTAATAATTAAGAAAATCTGATGATTAAATAATCAACCCGCCAAATGTTTTGTCTAAAAACTCACCATGATTCAGCGTGTTGTGATCGCCGTCTGCTCTGACCACACGATTTCCTTCGACGCGCATCACTTTCGGCACGGTTATATTTTGCGTCGCTTATGAATTGCAGGTAGGATGCCTCGCCATGTTTCGCCTTATCCATACGCAGAATGACTGGGAAGGCGACATGTGTTTGCGCAGAAGCAATCGTTTGTATTGCGCTCTGCCAGGCAGGACTATCACGATAATGGTTCAGACAGGCAAACAGGTAACTCAATGAAAACAAGCAATAAAAGCGCAGCCGATCATCATGCTGCTAAACGTCGCTGGTTGAACTCCCACGAAGAGGGCTACCACAAAGCGATGGGCAACCGTCAGGTTCAAATGATCGCCATCGGCGGCGCTATCGGAACGGGGCTGTTTTTAGGTGCGGGTGCGCGTCTGCAAATGGCTGGCCCGGCTCTCGCCCTGGTCTATCTGGTGTGCGGGATCTTCTCTTTCTTCATTCTACGTGCGCTGGGCGAACTGGTACTGCATCGCCCTTCCAGCGGAAGCTTCGTCTCTTACGCCCGTGAATTCCTCGGTGAAAAAGCGGCCTACGTTGCGGGCTGGATGTACTTCGTCAACTGGGCGATGACCGGTATTGTCGATATCACCGCCGTTGCGCTGTATATGCACTACTGGGGCGCGTTTGGCGATGTGCCGCAGTGGGTCTTTGCGCTTGGCGCGCTGGCGATTGTCGGCACCATGAACATGATCGGCGTGAAGTGGTTCGCGGAGATGGAGTTCTGGTTTGCGCTGGTAAAAGTGCTGGCCATCGTGGTGTTCCTGGTCGTGGGTACCGTCTTCCTCGGCAGCGGCAAGCCGCTGGACGGCAATGCCACCGGCTTCCATCTGATAACCGATAACGGCGGATTCTTCCCACACGGTCTGCTGCCTGCGCTGGTTCTGGTTCAGGGCGTGGTGTTCGCCTTCGCCTCTATCGAACTGGTGGGCACCGCAGCAGGTGAATGTAAAGATCCGCAGACCATGGTGCCAAAAGCCATTAACAGCGTGATCTGGCGTATCGGTCTGTTCTACGTCGGTTCCGTGGTGCTGCTGGTTCTGCTGCTCCCGTGGACTGCCTATCAGGCAGGTCAGAGTCCGTTTGTGACCTTCTTCTCTAAGCTCGGCGTGCCTTACGTTGGCAGCATCATGAACATCGTGGTCCTGACGGCGGCGCTCTCCAGCCTGAACTCCGGTCTTTATTCTACCGGTCGTATCCTGCGCTCCATGTCGATGGGCGGTTCTGCGCCGAAGTTCATGTCGAAGATGAGCAAGCAGCAGGTTCCCTATGCGGGGATTCTGGCAACGCTGGTGGTTTACGTCTTTGGCGTGTTCCTGAACTATCTGGTGCCGTCCCGCGTATTTGAGATCGTTCTGAACGTGGCTGCACTGGGGATTATCGCCTCCTGGGCCTTCATCGTGGTCTGCCAGATGCGTCTGCGCAAAGCGATCAAAGAAGGCAAAGCGGCTGATGTGAGCTTCAAGATGCCGGGCGCACCGGTGACCTCCTGGCTCACCCTGCTGTTCCTGTTCAGCGTGCTGGTGCTGATGGCGTTTGACTACCCGAACGGTACTTACACCATTGCGACCATTCCGCTGCTGGCGGTACTGCTGATTGCCGGCTGGTTTGGCGTGCGTAAGCGCGTTCACGAGATCCACAGCACCGCGCCGGTTCATCACGACGATGAAAAACACGACGCACCGCTGGTGGAAGAAACCTCGCGTTAAGCGTCCGTAAGCATCAAAAAGGGAAGGCAAATGCCTTCCCTTTTTTATTTACAGCGCGATACGAATGACGTCGTCAGGCTGGGTGGCTTCCTGCTGGCGAGTCGATTTTTGTTTCACCGTCACGTACAGGGTTTTGCCATCCGCAGAGAGCGCCAGGCTGTTCGGGTAGACCGGCGTGTCGAAGGTTTTTGTGACCTTATACGTTTTCGCGTCGATCACGCTCACCTTGCCGGCTTCACGGTGCGTCACATAGGCTTCATTGCGGGCCGGGTTAAACAGGACCGCCAGTGATTCCGGCGCGGCGATTTTCTCAATCACGCTACCGTCTTTCAGGCTCACCACCAGCACTTCCGGCTGTTTTGAATCGGTCAGGAACGCGCGCTGGCCGGCGGTATCGAGGCTGAGGTTCAGGTAGAAGTGCTCTTTACCGTCATCCTGCACCTTTTTGCGGCTCAGGATTTTATTGGTGGCCGTATCTATGGTTACCAGCTCGCCGTCCGCATTCGTGGTATAGAGGCGTTTCGCCTGCGCATCCAGCGCCAGACCGGTGCTGTACGTACCGGTATTGGCAATGGTCTCTTTCAGCTTCAGCGTGGCGCCATCCACCACCCAAATCACGCTCTCTTTGCCGACGCCGGTGATGTAAATCGTGTTGCTCGCGTCATCCGCCACCAGCTGGCGCGGCTGCAGCGGTTTCACGGTTTCACTGCGCTGGCGATTATCAAGCACCAGACGCCCTTTCACGTCGCCCGTTTTCGCATCGATGGCCGTCACAGCGCCGTTGATGGTGTTGCCAAACCACAGGGTTTGCGTCGCGCCGTCGAGCGTGGCGCCAAAGGGTTTGAGATCGCTATGAATCGCCTGCGTCACGTCCAGCGTGACCGGGTCAAGTCGATAGATAACTCCGCCCTTATCGGTTTTGCGGCTTTGCGAGGTCGCCACCCACAGCGCATTCTCCTGCTGGCTGACCGCCATTTCATACGCCCCTTTGCCCACCGCTTTACGCAGCACCTCTTCGGCGGCATGCACCTGGAACGTCCCGGCAAGCAGTAAAGTGGCAGACAGCAGTGACAGGCTCAGACTCGGCGAGCACAGATGACGTAAAGACATAACAATTCCTTTTCTGAAAAGAGGGGTTTGGGCTGACATCACTTCCGGCAGGCAACGTCATGGCATTGCCTTTTGATAATGAGAATAGTAATCATTAATGAACTGAATGTGGAGTTTTTCTTTCGCGCTTCGCCTTTCATTAACGCAATGTGCGGTTATAGTTTTCAAAACATTTACAAAACCTTTAACATGTATGGACATGTTCCATTTGGTTCGTTTATACACCACAACCGGTTTTATTCATGAAAATCATTTCTGCCCGTAAGGCTTCTCTCCCGCTGCTGCTGGTTCCCGTTATTTTCGCGCCGCTAACCGCAATGAGCGCGGAGGAACAGACCATGATCGTCAGCGCCACGCCGCAAACCGTATCGGAACTGGATACCCCGGCCGCGGTCAGCGTCGTCAATGGCGATGACATGCGCCACGCCGCGCCGCGCATCAACCTGTCTGAATCTCTTGGCAGCGTCCCGGGACTGCAAATTCAGAACCGCCAGAACTATGCCCAGGATCTCCAGCTTTCAATGCGTGGGTTTGGTGCCCGCTCAACGTTTGGCGTGCGCGGTATCCGTATGTATGTCGACGGTATCCCTGCCACCATGCCGGACGGACAGGGCCAGACCTCTAACATCGATCTCTCCAGCGTGGAGAGCGTTGAAGTGCTGCGCGGCCCCTTCTCTGCCCTGTACGGCAACGCCTCCGGCGGCGTGATTAACATCAACACCCAGACCGGTCAGCAGCCGCCGACCATTGAAGCCAGCAGCTATTACGGCAGCTACGGTACCTGGCGCTACGGCATGAAAGCCACCGGCGCGATGGGTGACGGCACCCACGCGGGCGATGTGGATTACACCATTTCCACCACCCGCTTCACCACCAAAGGCTACCGCGACCACAGCGGCGCGCGCAAAAACCTCGCTAACGCCAAACTGGGCGTGCGCATTGACGACGTCAGCAAGCTGACGCTGATTTTTAACAGCGTGGACATGAAGGCCAACGATCCGGGCGGGCTGAGCTATCAGGAGTGGCAGAACAATCCGCGTCAGTCTCCGCGCGGCGATCAGTACAACACCCGCAAGACCATCAAGCAGACCCAGGCCGGCCTGCGCTACGATCGTCAGCTCAGCACCCAGGACGATCTCAGCGTGATGATGTACGCCGGCGAGCGTGAAATGACGCAGTACCAGTCGATTCCGTATCAGCCGCAGCTGAAAGCCTCCCACTCCGGCGGCGTGATTGATATGCAGCGACACTATCAGGGCGTGGATACCCGCTGGACACACCGTGGCGAGCTGCTGGTGCCGGTGACCTTTACCACCGGTCTGAACTACGAAAACCTGAGCGAAGACCGTCGCGGATACGAAAACTTCGTGATGAACAACGGCGTGCCGGATTACGGCGTGAAGGGTGACAAGCGTCGAAACGAACGTAACCTGATGTGGAACGTTGACCCTTACCTGCAAACCAGCTGGCAGCTGACGCAGAAACTGTCGGTGGATGCGGGGGTGCGCTACAGCTCGGTCTGGTTTGATTCCAACGACCATTACGTTACGCCGGGCAACGGCGATGACAGCGGTGACGCGAGCTATCACAAGTGGCTCCCGGCCGGTTCCGTGAAGTATGCGGTGACGGACGCATGGAACCTCTACGCTGCCGCAGGTCGTGGATTCGAAACGCCGACCATCAACGAGCTTTCCTATCGCGCCGATAACCAGGGCGGCCTGAACATCGGCCTGCAGCCGTCCACCAACAACACGTATGAAGTGGGCAGCAAAACCCGCATCGGCAATGGCCTGCTGACCGCGGCGCTGTTCCGCACCGATACGGATGATGAGATCGTGGTGGATGCCAGCTCTGGCGGGCGTACCAGCTATAAAAATGCCGGTAAAACCCGTCGTCAGGGGGTGGAAGTCTCCCTCGACCAGCAGTTTGCCGAGAACTGGAAGCTGAAGATGGCGTGGACTTACCTGGATGCCACCTACCGGACTAACGTCTGCAGCGACGCAGACTGTAACGGTAACCGGATGCCGGGCATTGCCCGCAACATGGGTTACGCCTCGTTTGGCTGGCAGCCGGAGGAAGGCTGGTACGCGGGCTCTGACGTGCGCTACATGAGCGATATCATGGCCGACGACGAGAATACGGCGAAAGCGCCGTCGTATACGGTGGTCGGGCTGAACACCGGGTATAAATTCAACTACGGCAGTTGGGGCATGGACGTCTTTGGCCGCGTCGATAACCTGTTCGATAAAGAGTACGCGGGCTCGGTTATTGTCAACGAGTCTAACGGTCGTTATTACGAGCCTGCACCAGGCCGTAACTACGGGGTCGGGCTGTCGGTCTCTTATCGCTTCGAGTAAGCGATAAGAAAAGTTTATTTAATTAATGAAATAACGCTCCTGATGGCAATAAACCATCAGGAGTTATTCACCAGATAAATAATTAGGGGCGAAATATAGTCGCTCTGCTAAATAATCTCTTAGTTAAAATATTGTCGCTGTAAAAGCAAATTCGCTTCATCAATCACCTTATCAATCGCCTTCTGGCAGGCAACAACATCTCTTCGCTCCAGGGCGGAAAGCAGTTCGTCATAGTGATATGTCGAGGCTTTGATGTCGTTAAGCTCCTGATGCAGATAGTTCATACAGGGCCCGATGCGCACCCAGAGCTGCTCAATTAATGCATTAAGCGTAGGCATTTCCGCATACTGATAAAGCGTAAATCGGAAGACGCGATTCGCATGCAATGCCTGCTGGACGTTCCCGTTGCGCATGGCCTCATGAAAGGCATCCGACAATTTGCGCAACGCCTCCAGTTTGCTATCAGACATATTCTGACAGGCCGCGGCGACCGCCATCGGCTCAAGCTGCTTGCGGATAGCGTTAATCTCGTTATAGCGCTCCAGCGTGACCTCCGGAACCAGAAATGCCTGCGCCGGCGTGGCGTGTAGCGCCCCTGATGACACCAGGCGCAACAGCGCCTCGCGAACAGGGGTAATACTGGTTCCTAATTTATCGGCAATCTCTTTCGTAATCAGTCGTGCCCCAGGTTTGAGTGAGCCTGTAATTAACGCTCCTTTCAAACTGTGTTCAACTTGCATGGTAAGACTGACCCTTTGGGCTTTTTCTAAGTGGTCCAAATCAAGCATGTTCAATTCCTGTAGCTAAAACTTAATGCTATTTTTAAACGCCAGTTTTAATAAAACGACGCTGGTCCGATATATCCTGTATCGTCATGCCTGGTGGTGGGAAGTACGTAAAAACATCAAAAAAGTAAAGTTTGTTTTTTTATTGGTTCCGGGCCCATCCGGGATGCGGGCGCGAAATGCCATGTCCATTAATTAAAGACAATATATCGTATCTTCACAAATAAATATGGCGGGAAACCCCGCCATAATGCTGTTTATTTATTGTCACTCGCGACGCGAATCACGACTTTGCCGAAGTTACGCCCTTCGAGCAGGCCAATCAGCGCCTCGGGCGCGTTCTCCAGCCCGTCCGTTATCTGTTCACGATAGTGAATTTTGCCCTCCTGCACCCAGCGTCCCATTGCTTCCTGGAACTCCTTAATGCGGTGACCGTAATCCTGGCCGATGATAAAGCCCTGCATACGAATGCGTTTCTTCAGGATGGTCGCCATCAGGAGCGGCAGGCGATCCGGCCCCTCGGGCAGGCCCGTCGCATTGTAGCCGCTCACCAGGCCGCACACCGGCACGCGCGCGGAGGTATTCAGTAACGGCAGCACGGCGTCAAATACTTTCCCGCCGACGTTTTCATAATAGACGTCAATTCCTTGCGGACAGGCGCGTTTCAGCTGTTCGGCAAAGTCGGCCGCGTGATGATCCAGACACAGGTCAAACCCGAGGACCTCAACGGCATGGCGGCATTTTTCAGCCCCACCGGCGACGCCGACCACCCGGCAACCTTTGATTTTACCGATCTGCCCGACGGTCGCGCCAACCGGGCCTGTCGCCGCGGCGACCACCAGCGTTTCGCCCGCTTTTGGCTGCCCGATATCCAGCAATCCCATATAGGCGGTAAAGCCCGGCATACCCAGAATACCCAGCGCCCAGGAAGGATGTGACGGATTTTCGCCCAGCTTCACCAGGCCGCTGCCGTCCGAGAGTTCATATTCCTGCCAGCCGCTGTAGCCCAGCACCCACTCCCCGGCTTTGAAGTCGGGATGATTTGACTGCTCAACGCGGCTGACCGTTCCCCCCACCATCACAGCGCCCAGCTCAACCGGTGGTGAATAGGATGGCGCATCGCTCATGCGCCCCCGCATGTAAGGGTCCAGCGACAGCCAGACGGTGCGCAGCAAAAGCTGTCCCTCAGCCGGGGCGGGAACAGGCTGCGTTTCGAGACGAAAATTTTCCGCCACCGGCGCACCCTGAGGACGGGAGGCCAGTACCCAGCGGCGATTTTGCGAAACAGGTTGATTCATCGGGATCTCCTTCTGGTACAAATGTCATTACAGCCTGGCTCACGATCGGCGTTATCGCATTAGCATTACGAGGCAGACTGGTTAAGCCGTACGACCAGATAGATGCAGGTTTCATTCGTTTCGTTGATGAACCGGCAGTCATTTGGCGGCCCCAGCTCGAGGCAGTCTCCGGCGTGCATTTCGTGGCGCGTATCGCCCTCCTGAAACACCAGCTCGCCGGACTGAAGCCAGATAAGCTGACGTGCCAGCGCGTAAGAAGATGCAGGCATCGGAACATCGCTGCCCGCGGGCAGTTCAACCTGAACAAGGTCGATAGGCAGATCGGTGCGGGGAGAAACATGGCGGCGGAGGTAGTGCGTCTGTGGGTCGCGCCAGACGGGCTGGTTTGCAAGGCGCAGCAGCTTGCCCTCCTGCATTTCGGCCCGGGCAATGAGCGTGGACATGCTGATGCCAAACGCACCGGACAGACGGGCCAGCAAGGTGGCTGTCGGGCTGCTGTCTCCGCGTTCTATCTTATGGATCATCGCGCGCGATACCCCGGCCCGGTCAGCAAGCTCGCTCAGGGACCATCCGCGAGACTCGCGTTCAAGGCGAATTCTTGCGCTAATCCGTTGATTCATTGTGTCTGTTATGGTGTTCATGACGTCATACTATAGTGTATGAACGGCATTTCAATGGGCTTTTGATAACAAAAAAATATGGCTTATGCCGTAGCGATCGGGCGATACGATTGTGTAATATCGTAGGAATAACGTAATACTATAGTAAACAACACACAGAGGGTTAATCATGATCGTTCGTCATGCCTGCAAGGAAGACTGCGCTGCGATAGGCGAAATCTACAACCACGCGGTGCTGCATACTGCCGCGATCTGGAACGATAAAACCGTCGATACCGATAACCGAATCGCCTGGTTTGAGGCGCGCACGCTCGCGGGTTACCCGGTTCTGGTGAGTGAGGAAGACGGCGTTATCACCGGTTACGCCTCTTTCGGTGACTGGCGCGCCTTCGACGGTTTCCGTCATACGGTTGAGCATTCGGTCTACGTCCACCCGGACCATCAGGGAAAAGGCATTGGCCGCACGCTGATGATCGCGCTGATTAACGAGGCCCGCGCCATCGGCAAACACGTGATGGTGGCCGGTATTGAAGCGCAAAACCATGCTTCGATTCACCTCCACGAAACGCTTGGTTTTGTCACCACGGGGCAGATGCCGCAGGTGGGAACCAAGTTTGGCCGCTGGCTGGACTTAACCTTTATGCAGCTGCAGCTGGACGAGCGCAGCGATCCGGACGCCATCCCATGAATCAATCCCTGACCCTGGCGTTTCTGGTGGCGGCGGGAATTGGTCTGGTGGTGCAAAACACCTTAATGGTGCGCATCACCCAGTCCTCCTCCACGATCCTTATCGCGATGCTGCTGAACTCCCTGGTCGGCATTGTGCTGTTTGTCAGCATTCTGCTGCTGAAACAGGGCGCAGCCGGATTCAGCGAGCTGGCCGCAACGGTGCGCTGGTGGACGCTTATCCCGGGGCTGCTGGGGTCATTTTTCGTGTTTGCCAGCATCAGCGGATATCAGAACGTTGGCGCGGCCACGACTATCGCCGTGCTGGTGGCAAGCCAGCTGATTGGCGGGCTGGTGATGGACGTGCTGAGGAGCAACGGCATTCCGCTGCGCGCCCTGATTGGCCCGGTGTGCGGCGCGGTGATGCTGGTCGTCGGGGCCTGGCTGGTGGCGCGACGCCAGTTTTGAACGTTACAGTATGGTGCCGCCTTTGGTCAGCTGTTCCTCACGCGCGTCCAACTCCTCTTTATGCTGCTTACCGTGGTGCGAAATCGCGGTACGCAGACGCTGCTGCTGGGTGTAGCGTTCTTCACGGCTAAGATCTGCATCATCGCTTAATTCGATCAGCAGTTCATTCATATGGGTAATGACGCCCTCTTCAATGGCGGCATCGACACGGGCGGTAACTTCATTTAAATGTGACATTGTCACTCCTTGTGAATCGCCGGGTGGCGGCTGCGCCTTGCCCGGCCTACAGGGGAACCGTAGGCCCGGTAAGCGCAGCGCCACCGGGCAACATATTAGTTCAGCTTCGCCTTAGAGAAATCGCTGCCCATCAGGCTCACGCTGTATCCGGTCACGTTGCTGCGGGTCGCATAGAACGTTTTCCCGTTTGCCAGTGCGATCCACGGCGCCTGCTGGTAGTAGATCTCCTGCGCCTGGCCGTAGAGTTTCGCGCGCTCGGCCGGGCTGCTGGTCAGCTTCGCTTTTTGCACCAGATCATCATAACCCTTATCACACCAGCGCGCGGCGTTTGATCCGGTTTTAATGCTGTTGCAGCCCAGCAGCACGTCGGCAAAGTTGTCCGGGTCGCCGTTATCGGACATCCAGCCAAACAGCGCGGAGTCATGTTCGCCTTTACGCATTCCGGAGAGATATTCACCCCACTCGTAAGAGACAATTTTGGCCTTCACGCCGACTTTCGCCCAGTCGCTCTGGATCATCTCCGCGATACGACGCGAGTTCGGGTTGTACGGACGCTGAACCGGCATTGACCACAGCGTGACTTCCGCCCCCTTCTCCAGCCCCGCCTGCTTCAGCAGCGCTTTCGCTTTTTCAGGATCGTAGCTGTAGTCCTTCAGGTCTTTATTAAAGCCCAGCATATTTGGCGGGATCGGCGATTTTGCCACCGTACCGGAACCCATAAAGACCGCATTGACGATAGCTTTCTTATCGGTCGCGTAGTTAAGCGCCTGACGCACCAGCACGTTATCAAACGGTTTTTTCTCGGTGTTAAACGCCAGATAGCCGACGTTCAGGGCATCGACCGAGTGCAGCGTCAGGTCTTTGTTGTTCTTGATCGCGTCAAACTGAACCGGGGACGGCGCAGGAATGATCTGGCACTCGTTGGTCTGCAGCTTCGCCAGGCGGGTTTCCACGTTTGGCGTGATGGAGAAGATGAGATGTTTCGTCGGTACGTTGCCTTCCCAGTAGTTCGGGTTAGCAACATAGCGGATCAGCGAATCCACCTTGTACTGCTGCAGGACATAAGGCCCGGTGCCAATCGGCCAGGTGTCCACGTTTTCAGGCGTGCCTTTTTTCAGCATCGCGTCGGCGTATTCGGCGGAAAGAATCGAGGCGAAATCCATCCCCCAGTCGGCCAGAAACGCGGCGTTAGGCTCGCTGAGGGTGAACTGAACGTGATAGTCGTCGACCTTTTTCACGTCCTGAATCAGCTTATCGAGCCCGACGTCGTTAAAGTATTCGTAGTTGCCCTGCGACACGTTGTGATAAGGGTGTTTAGGGTCTTTCTGACGCAGAACCGAGAAAATAACGTCATCGGCGTTAAAATCGCGCGTCGGTTTGAAGTATTTATTGCTGTTGAACTTCACCCCTTTACGCAGGGCAAAGGTATAGGTCTTGCCGTCAGGCGAAATCGTCCAGGACTCCGCCAGCGACGGGACCGGGGTGTTTTTCACCGGGTCAAAATTGATCAGGCGGTTGTACAGTACCTGAGAGCTGGCCACAAAAGACGGGCCAGAGCTGGCGATTTGCGGGTTGAAGGACTCGGGGGACGCTTCAGAACAGTAAATAAGGGTGTCGTTGTTTGCCGCCCATGCGGCACCGGCCGGTAACAGCGCGCTCAGCGCAAGGGCGAGCAGTGTTTTCCCTGTAGACATGGTTATAACCCTGACAGTTTTATTATATAAGACAGTAATAACAGCACAGGCGATATGACCTGGCAAATAACGAAACACTATCAGGTTATTCTAAAGCCGCGTTTTTTGCTGTTTTAACAGCCAGCGCCCGAAAAGGTGATTTGCCTTAAGGGCCATTATTCGTCAAGCACAACCGTCACTTTCTATGCCGCAAGAAATCGGTCCTTTTAGCGTCTCTTCCCCCGTTTGGTTGCTTCCTCGTTTCGTTAAAGTAACGGTGTGAAGAAGTATATGGGATCAAATCGTGGCAAAAACTCTTTTACGCAGCGGTAACCTGGATGACTTTCAGGCCGTGGGCGGCGGCGGACAAGCCGTTTTTGAATCAGCGTTACAAATCCGGGAAGCGCTCCGGTTGCGCAAACAACAGGCCATCGTCGACTGTCTGGCTATTCCGCAGGTCAACGACAGCGGTGACCGCGTGGACTGGTATTCCCCCGTTGAAGGGAGCGTAACCAGCTGGAAAGCGGCCGATGAAGATGACCGTTATCGCGCCCTGCGCTACCTGGAAAACACGCTAGCCAGCGTTGAGTCGTTAAGCAAGAAATGCCTCCTGTCGCCCAAAACCGCGCAGCAGCTTTTTGGGTCTCTGCTGTCAAAGGCGTTTCAGTTCCCGGGTGAAAACTTCCTCTTCCTGGTGGACGGAAAGCCGGTCATCAGCTTCTGGGGGTTTGTAAACCTGAACGAAAATGCGCGCGACGATGTCCTCGACTGCCTGCGTGAATCGCTGGTCCCTGAGCCCGCCCCCGTTGTGATTGAAGATCCTGAACCCGAGCCTGAGCCAGAACCGGTGGTGGCCTTTGAACATGCCGACGAGCCGCTGATCGCCCCTTCCACGGTGGTGCGCATCACGCCGGAAGATCTGTATGAGCCTGAACCGGCCCCGGCCGTTGCGCAACCCGTTCAGGAACCGGCTGTGCCGATCGTCGCGAAAAAGCGCCGCGTTCCCCTGTGGACGCTGCCGGTTGCCGTCGCGATCGTTGCCGCCGTTGCCGCACCGCTGCTGTGGCCAAAACAGTCGCCTTCCGCTGAGCCCGCCCCGGTGCCCGCACCCCAGCCCGTAGAGATAGCACCAAAGCCGATCAAAGCGGTTGAGCCGCTGGCCATGAAATTACCGCTGCATCAGGCAGAGGTCCTGGCAAGCAAAGAAAAAGAGCCTACTCTGGCGCCTGCGCCACAGCCTGCCCCGGTGGTAATTGTCGCCATCCCGAAAGATGCCATGGTGATGGAAGCGAATCAGGTGAAAGCGGGATCGACGCGTTTCCTGAACGGCACCTGGCGTGCGGTTCTCGACGTGAAAGATCCAGTCACCGGCAAGCCGCCGTCAATGCGCTATCAGATCCAGAACAATAAGGGCTTCGCCCGGGTTGTCCATGGCGACAACGTTGTCTGCCGCGCGGAAGTGTTCTCCGGCCTGCACAGCAACGGCGAGCTGATGATTAAAAGTCGCGGTACTGCCCGCTGCACCGACGGCTCCCGCTACCCGATGCCGGAGGTTGCCTGTAAAGCAGGCGCCAGCGATATCGCAGAATGTCGCGCCCGTTATGATGCCAATACCGTCGTTCCCCTGACGTTCAAGAAAGCAGGTGCCTGATCCTATGCTGGTTAATCTTTGCGACTATAAACAAAGCGTCACGCTTATTGCCAACAGCGGCGTGCAGTTCCTTGATTTCGGTCTGACGCCGCAGGACACCGCCAGCAACGGGCGCTTCGTACGTAAAACCGCGAACGGCCCGCTTCTGCGGCTCGATTTCGACCTGGTTAACGGGCGCTATACCGTGCCGGGAACGAACGGCGGGCAGCCTGAAGTGGTTAAGCCGGAAACCACCATCCCGCTGCATCAGTCCCTGGCGGTGCTGGACGGCGTCTGGCTTCCGGTTCCGTTCCTGCGCTTCAATCCGCCGCGAACCTTTGTTGAGGGGCCGGATAACTGGGCCCGCGTTCAGGTGCGCAGGCTGGATACACCCGATACGGCAGGCAATACGCACCGCGTCACGCTCGCCCTTGACAGCCAGATTGCAGAACACGCCACGTCCGCCCTGTCCCCGGTTGAAAACGATATTCTGAACGGGACCCGATTCGCGCTGGCCTGGCGAGACAATGAGGTTGAAAGTTTCCTCGATCAGACCTGGATTGACGGCTGGCTGCGCGAGGCATTTACCCAGTATGCCGACGGCGTTGAAAACCGCTCAGAACGCGACCTCCAGCAGGCGATGCGCGGGTTTGAATATCAGGCCCACTGGCTTAACCTGCTGACCATGCTCGGTGAACAGCTCACCGTGCCGGAAGTGAAATTTGTTACCCATACGCTCAGCACGCCTGCCATTCCGGTCGACCTGATCCTCGACGTGGGCAATACCCACACCTGCGGCGTCATTATCGAAGACCACGGCGACGCCAACGATGGCCTGCGCCAGACCGCCGAGCTGCAGGTACGCTCATTAAGCGAGCCGCAGTTCCTGAATGCGCCGCTGTTTACCAGCCGTCTCGAGTTTTCGGAAGCGCGTTTTGGCAAGCAGCACTTCTCGGTTGAAAGCGGTCGCGAAGATGCCTTTGTCTGGCCGTCGATTGTTCGCGTGGGCGATGAAGCCCGCAAGCTGGCGATGCAGCGTCTGGGGACCGAAGGCAACAGCGGCATCTCCAGCCCGCGTCGCTACCTGTGGGATGAAACGCCGGTCGTGCAGGACTGGCGCTTTAGCCAGATGAACAGCAAAACCCAGCGTGAGCCGCTTGCCACCGCGTTTCCGCTGATGAACCTGATGAACGATGACGGCGAACCGCTCTTCACGCTGCCGCAGGACGAGCGGCTGCCGGTCTTCTCGCCGCAGTACAGCCGCAGTACGCTGATGACGCACATGCTGTGCGAGCTGCTGGCGCAGGCGCTGGGGCAGATCAACAGCGTCGCCACGCGCCTGCGTCTGGGCTTCCCCGCGTCACCGCGCCAGCTACGCACCCTGATCCTGACCCTGCCCTCGGCCATGCCAAAGCAGGAGCGCGAGATTTTCCGTCGCCGCATGTTTGAAGCCATCGCCATCGTCTGGAAAGCGATGGGCTGGCACCCGCAGGATGAGGATTTTGTCACCCGTAAACAGCAGGATAAAAGCGTGGTGCCGGTTCCTGAAATCCAGATGGAGTGGGATGAAGCCAGCTGCGGTCAGCTGGTCTGGCTGTATAACGAAGCGATCTCCCGCTTTGGCGGTCAGACCGAAGCCTTCTTCGCCTCCCTGGCCCGCCCGGACCGTGAGCCTGAGCCGGGTAGCCAGCCGGGCCGCGCGCTGCGCGTCGCGTCCATCGACATCGGCGGCGGCACAACGGATATGGCGATCACCCATTATCAGCTGGATGACGGTTCCGGCAATAACGTCAAAATCACCCCGCAGCTGCTGTTCCGTGAAGGCTTTAAGGTCGCGGGCGACGATACGCTTCTGGACGTGATTCAGCGCTACGTGTTGCCTGCCCTGCAAACGCAGCTGCAGAAATCCGGTATCGCGGACGCCTCGCTGCTGATGGCGTCACTCTTCGGCGACTCCGGGCGTATTGACACCCAGGCCGTACTCCGCCAGCAAACGGCGCTTCAGCTGTTTATGCCGATTGGCCATGCCATTCTTGCCGCGTGGGAATCGAGCGACGTTGACGATCCGCTGGCCGGTCTGCATGCCACCTTTGGCGATCTCCTGCCGCAGAAACCGACCCGCAACGTCATGAATTACCTGCAGCAGGCGATCGACCATGCCTTGCCTGCGGGATCAGACGCGTTTGACCTGTTCGCGATGCCGCTGCACGTGAACTTCCGCGAAATGCAGGATGCGATGCTGGCCGGGCAGTTTACGCTGGCCTCGCCGCTTCACGCGGTGTGCGAGGCGATATCCCATTACAGCTGCGATATTCTGCTGATCACCGGACGCCCCGGCTGCCTGCCTGGCGTTCAGGCGCTGATTCGCCATCTGCAGCCGGTGCCGGTCAACCGCATCGTCTGGCTGGATAAATACCAGGTGCACGAGTGGTATCCGTTCAGCCAGCAGGGGCGCATTGGCAACCCGAAATCAACGGCCGCGGTGGGGGCCATGCTCTGCAGCCTGGCGCTCGACCTGCGTCTGCCGCGCTTCAACTTTAAAGCCGCGGACATTGGCGCGTATTCAACCGTGCGGTATCTCGGCGTGCTGGATAACACCGTTAATACCCTGCGCGAGGAAAACGTCTGGTATCAGGATATCGACCTCGATAAGCCCGGCGCGAAGCTCGACGCGCGTCTGCACTTCCCGCTGCGCGGTAACGTCACACTCGGCTTCCGCCAGCTGGCGAACGCGCGCTGGCCCGCCACGCCGCTCTACACGCTCAGCATCAACTCGGCTGAACTGGCGAAAGCCATTGCCGGTGACGGCGTGCTGAACGTGCGGCTGAAGCTCTGCGGCGGCAGCAAGCAGGAAGGTCCTGAGGCCTTCGAGCTGAGCGATGCCTGGCTGCAGGACGGCACGCCGGTTGCCCCTGACGCATTAACCTTCAAACTGAATACCTTGGCCGATCGCCGACACAGCGGTAGCCACTACTGGATCGACAGCGGGAGCGTATACCTGAAATGACAGCGACGACGACCACCACTCAGGCCTTAATCGGGTGGATTAATGAGACGCGCCTGAACGCCCCTGTGCTGGATAACGATGCTGACGCCCTGCTTGCTCGCATCAACGCGGCGCAGGCGCGGGAGCAGGCCATTGAACGCGCCATGACCCGCCAGAGCAGCATTGGGCTTTACGGTCATTCGCAGAGCGCGAAAGCCCATCTGCTGTTATCCCTGTGCGGCAGCGGTAATGGACGCCTGAACGTGACGCCGGGCCAGCGCACCTTTGACTATTTTTCGCATATCAATCCGGGACATGCCCTGACCAACATGGCCGTCCGCTTCACGCCGGAAAGCCCGGAGGTGGCGGATGAGGCGTTCCCGCTGCGTCTGAGCCTGGTCACCGAGGCCGAGCTGGTACAGCTGTTTATTGCCCGCACGACGCTGCATCCGCAGATGCGCGCGGTGGATAAGGCGGTCATTGAGACACGTCTGGAGAAATGGCGCGGGCTGCGCCAGCCGCAGGGCGTGCCCGGCATAACGGCTCAGGAAGTGGGTACGATTGCCCGCTTCTGGCAAAGCACCGTACCCGCCGCTAAGCAGCAAATCGATGATGCCCTGTGGCATGAGTTCGCCCGGCTGGTGCCTTCTCTCGATCTCAGCACGCGGGCCAGCGTCTGGTCGCTGCTGTGGGGCGAGCAGCAGGAGTTGACCCAGCAGTGGTTAAAACTGGCCCATGTGCTGCACCAGACCAGCCATGCCGGCGAGCTTGCTGCCCCGCTTAGCCTGCTGGTGGACAGCTTTGGCCTGCCGGGTGAAGGGTTCCTGACGCACGACGGCACGTTAGATCTTCAGGACGCGCAGGAGACGCTGCTTCATCCGCTAAATAGCGGTGAAATGCTTAACGCCATCAGCATCCCCGTCGACGTGCTGGCCTTCCTGACCCGCGAGCTGGTGCTGCCGGTTGAGAACGGCGCGCTGGATAACGTCGATATTATTGATATTCCTGTTTTTGAAGATAACCGTGCCGACCCGCTACGCCAGGCGAAGTCCCAGTGGCTGCTCGAGCATTATCGTCAACAGCTTCAGCCGGATGTGCTGGTGATTTGCAATGCGACGGCGCAGCACGAACAGACGGCCAAAAAAGCAAAAGTGCTGATGAACTGGGTCAAGGAGACGCAGCCTGCTGAAGAATCTGCCCTGCCGGGGCTGGTATGGGCGATTACGCCACACGACGCCCGCTTTACCACCCGACAGAATCTCGATGAAGCCGTACAGCATCTGCTCGGAAAGCCGGGTTTACGCTGGGGCACGCTTCAGGCGCTGGACAGCCACAGCATGCAGCGCGTCATCGAATGGCTGTCTCAGGCCACGTTACCCGCCCAGCGACAGAAGCGTCTCGGCACGCTGAAAGGCTTGCTGCGACAGGAGCTCTCATCGCTGATGCAGAGCTATCTGGCACCGCTGGTTGAAGAGCCGGGGAAAAGACGCGCTCAGGCCGAAAATATGGTGCGCACGCTGCAAAGCAGCGCCGCCCGCCACGGCGAACTGCTTGAAGGCCTGCTGCCGCCGCTGAAAGCCTATGAAACGCTGCTCGCCGTTCAGCAGCCGCGCGAGGAGCAGGTGAACGGGCTGTTTACGGACACTATTGACCTGTTTGCCGAGAATACCCAGGAAAGCACCGGCCTGTTCCAGACAAAAGACAAAGCGCGCCTGGCGCACAGAGTCTGGATAAATCATCTGCGTCAGTGGAGCCGCAATGAGGCCACGGCCGCGCGCCTCGGGCTGGAGCCTTCGGTATTACAGCAAATCGCGGATGTGCTGGTGGTCACCAGCTACCGGCTTAATCTGCCTCAACAGCTTCAGCGTATCGTCGAAGCGGATAAAAGCAGCGCGGCACAGCTGCATGCCGTGATGGGCAATTTCATTGGCTGGCTGGGTTATGACCAGACGCCCGTGGCTACACGTCCGGCAAGCCGCATCCGCAAGGGGCAGGCAATCTTCGTCACGCCAGTGGTCAGCAGCGCGGAGCCTCGATTGACGCGCCTGGGGGAACAGCCTGTGCATGCGGCCACCGCATACGTTTACGACTGGCTGGTCGCCCTCTATAGCCGCGCGATAGAGAACATTGATTACCAGCATCCGCATGATGTTCAGCCTGACGCACGTCAGGCACTACGGGCTTTGATAAAGTAGCCGCCTTTGTTGCCGGGTGGCGCTGCGCTTACCCGGCCTACATTTCGCAACGATGATAAATTGCACAATAATCACATCGTCATACACCCGGCTAACGTCTGTGCCAGCGCAGACGGATTCTCCCACGACATCGAATGCCCCGCCGCTGGGATAATTTTTACCTCAACGCCCTTTTGCTTCAGATCGTCCACATCGTCATCCGGCAGAGACAGCTCGCCGAAAATCAACGTTACCGGGCAAGGAAGTGACAGGAACTGCGCTTCCCATTCGGGCTCAACGCCCGCCACCAGGCTCGATGCGCCCCGCCAGACGGCATATGGCGCATTGCTCTGCAGACACCCTGCCCACGCCGTTTTTTCCGCACTGAGCATGGCGTCATAGCCCTGCGTCAGAAACTGCTGCTCGGTTTGCGCTGCAATAGACCGGCTAAACATCCCCCCACCCGCATGAAAATTGGGCTCTGACACCATCAGCCCCTTCACGCGCGACGCCAGCAGCCCCGCCGTTTCGATAGCAATGCTGCCGCCCATGCTGTGGCCGTATAACCAGAAGGCATCCAGCTTAAGGTGGTCAATCAGCTCCGCCACAACGTGGGCCTGGTCGGTGGTTTTATAGCTGTAGCGTTCAGGCTTGTCGCTGTAGCCGCTGCCGGGCAAGTCGATGAGAATCGCTCTGCGCGTGCCAAACAGCGGGTCATGAACGACACGGGGATATTCATAGGAAGAGGCGCAGCCCAGCCCGTGAATGAACACCACGGGATCGCCGGTGCCGGGCAGGTCATGCCAGCGCACGGTACAGCCGGCCTGCTGCGAGTAAAAACTGTTCATAAGCACTCCTTTTACGATGCACTGTTTATTTATACAGTTACCGTATCGGGAATGCCATATTCATCTTTTAAAAATGGAAGCGTGCTTCAGAAAAGCGAGACCAGCAGCGCAACGGGAAAGCTCATTGGCCAGGTTGACCCCACCAGAAAAGCGCTGAGCAGGCGGATACGTTTGCGGTCTTTAGAGAGGAACCAGGTAATTAATGCGCAGATGGAAGCCATGATTGCGTAAAAAACCAACATCTTTTGATACAACGTCATTCTGTATACCAGAGCCGAAAAAATAACCGCACGCAATATGCGTCATATGTTGATACAGATCAAGTTTTTTCGTTACAGAATAACCACTTAAAGATTACGGATAATAACAATTGAGTATCTTGCGTAACACTCATGGCGGGCGCGGGAAACGCCTGGCCGCGCATGCGACCAGGCAGGGCGGGCTTAGTGTTTGATCATGACATGCCGCACGACCGTATAATCCTCAAGCCCGTAGACCGACATATCTTTGCCGTAGCCGGATAATTTCATGCCGCCGTGCGGCATTTCGCTCACCAGCATAAAGTGCGTATTCACCCAGGTGCAGCCGTACTGCAGGCGCGCGCTCAGGCGATGGGCGCGGCCCACGTCTTTGGTCCAGACCGATGACGCCAGGCCATACTGCGAATCGTTCGCCCAGGCCAGCACCTGCGCCTCGTCGTCAAATTCGGTGACGCTCACCACCGGGCCAAACACCTCCCGCTGAACGATGGCGTCGTCCTGTTTTGCCCCCGCCAGCAGGGTTGGCTGGAAGTAGTAGCCTGCCCCCTCTTTTTTGCTCCCGCCGGTGACAACGCGGATATGACCGAGCGCTTTCGCCTCATCGACCGCCTGACAGACGCGTGAAAGATGGGCGGCCGAGCTGAGCGGGCCCAGTTCGGTTGAGGCATCCTCCGGCGCACCCATTTTAAGGCTGGCGACCGCTGCGCCCAGCTTTTCCACCAGCGCGGCATAAATGCCCTTCTGGGCATAAATCCGGCAGGCCGCCGTACAGTCCTGTCCGGCATTATAGAAACCAAACGTCCGCACCCCTTCGACAACCGCATCCAGGTCGGCATCATCAAAGACGATAACCGGCGCTTTACCGCCCAGCTCCATGTGGGTGCGTTTAATGGAGGACGCGGTATGGCCGATGATATGTTCCCCGGTAGCAATCGAACCGGTCAGCGAGACCATACGGACTTTTTCATGCCCGGTAAGCGGGTCACCGACCGTTTTCCCCCGGCCAAACAGGACGTTCAGAACGCCTGCCGGGAAGATGTCTTTTGCCAGCTCTCCCAGCTTCAGCGCGGTCAGCGGCGTGATCTCTGAGGGCTTAATCACCACGCAGTTCCCTGCCGCCAGCGCGGGGGCTAGCTTCCAGGCCGCCATCATCAGCGGATAGTTCCAGGGGGCAATAGAGGCAACCACGCCCACCGGATCGCGGCGGATCATCGACGTGTGGCCGTCAAGGTACTCCCCGGCGGCCAGCCCGTTCAGACAGCGGGCGGCCCCGGCAAAGAAACGGAAAACGTCGACCACCGCCGGAATTTCATCACCCAGAGCACAGTGCAGCGGCTTGCCGCAGTTGAGGGATTCGAGCCGGGCAAAGTCCTCCCCATGCGCTTCAATCGCATCCGCCAGCTTCAGCAGGCACTCGGCGCGGGTTTTCGGCGTGGTTTGCCCCCACTCCGCAAAAGCACGGTCGGCCGCCTGAACCGCCGCGTCGACCTGAGCCGCTGACGCCTCGGCAATCTCCAGCAGGAGTTCTCCAGTGGCCGGGTTATAGACCGGCTGTTTTTCTCCCTCTCCGGTTACCAGTTTTCCCTCTATCAGCAGTTGTGTTTGCATAGCATTTTCCTGTTGAATTCACTGTTATTTCCCGCTGCCGGCGATGTTCTCGCCGTCGCGGGTTAGCCACCAGGCTCCCAGAATGGGGATAGTTGTCACCAGCATCACCAGCAGTGCTACAACGTTGGTGACCGGCACGTCGCGCGGACGACCGAGCTGATTGAGCAACCACAGCGGTAACGTGCGCTCGTGTCCCGCCGTAAACGTTGTGACGATTATCTCGTCAAACGACAGGGCAAACGCCAGCATTCCCCCGGCCAGCAGCGCGGAACCCAGATTGGGCAGCACCACATAGCGGAAGGTTTGCCATCCGTCGGCCCCGAGGTCCATCGACGCTTCCACCAGGCTCCAGGAGGTGCGTCTGAACCGGGCAATGACGTTGTTAAACACCACCACCACGCAAAAGGTGGCGTGTCCCACCACGATGGTGAAAAACCCAGGTTCAAGGTCAATCGTTTTGAATGCCGTCAGCAGCGCCAGACCGGTGATGATCCCCGGTAACGCAATCGGCAACAGCAGCAACAGCGAGATCGCATTCTTGCCAAAAAACTCGCTTCGCCACAGCGCCGCTGCAGCAAGCGTGCCAAGCACAAGGGCAATCGCGGTGGAGAGCGTGGCAATCTGAAGTGACAACGTCACGGACTCAATAATATCGCCGCGCCCTGCTGCCACGCTGAACCACTTCAGCGTCAGCCCCTGCGGCGGAAAGCTGAAGGCAGCGTCTTCGGTATTAAAGGCATAGGTCGCGATAATCAGCAGCGGGAAGTGCAGGAAGATAACGCCTCCCCAGGCTGCCACTTTAAGGAACAGCGGTGCGCGTTCAGAGTGCATCGAATGCTCCCAGACGTTTCACGAACGCCAGATAGAGTGAAATCAGCACGATGGGCACCAGCGTGAACGCGGCGGCCATGGGCATATTGCCAATGGCACCCTGCTGCGAGTAGACCATGTTACCGATGAAGTAACCCGGCGGCCCCACCAGCTGTGGAACGATGAAATCCCCCAGCGTCAGGGAAAAGGTGAATATTGAGCCCGCGGCAATACCCGGGATCGCCAGCGGCAGAACGACGTAGCGAAAGGTCTGACGAGGGCGCGCGCCGAGGTCGGCTGAGGCCTGCAATAGCGAGGCAGGCAGGCGTTCCAGCGCCGCCTGGACGGGCAGGATCATAAACGGCAGCCAGATATAGACGAAGACCAGAAACCGTCCCAGCCCGGAGGTGGACAAGGTGTTGCCGCCAATCGCCGGGAGCGTAAGGAGTGAGGTCAGGATCGGCCCCAGCCCCATATGGTTGAGAAACCACTGCGCCACCCCGTCCTTCGCCAGCAGCAGCGTCCAGGCGTAGGCTTTGACGATGTAGCTCGCCCACATTGGCAGCATCACGGCGATATAGAAAAACGCTTTCCACTTGCCGCGGGTGTATCGCGCCATGTACCAGGCCATCGGGAATGCCAGGATGGCGCTGGCTATCGTCACCGCAATCGCCATGGTTAACGTGCGCAGGATGATGTCGTAGTTTGCCGGGTTGAAAAGCGCCTGAATGTTCGCCAGGGTCAGATCCGGCGTGACGGCCATGGTGAAATCGTCAAAGGTGTAAAAACCTTGCCACAGCAGGGTCAGAAGCGATCCTAAATAGACGATGCCAAACCACATGAGCGGCGCGAGCAGAAGCAGGAACAGGCCGAGCGACGGTTTACGCCAGAACAGCGCCGTCATGCGGCTTAAGCGCCCGTGCGAGGCGGGAGGATGCGCGACACTCATAGACATTTCACCTCTCCTCGTGCAGGCGAATCATCGCCTCGCGTGACCACGACGCCATCACCGCCTGCCCCGGCGCAATGCCGCTCAGCGACGAGGTTTCACTGAGATTGGCCTGGCTCACCAGCAGTTTGGCGCCATCGGCGAGCTTCAGCTCCAGCCGCGTGGCCGCTCCCTGATACTGAACGGCCTGCACGATGCCCTGAACCTGAACGTCTCCGCCCTCATTAAGGCGAATATGTTCCGGGCGCAGGGAATAGCTGCCTTCCATACCGCAAATTTTCTGCGCAAGGCCCGCATCAAAGACGTTGGACGTGCCGACAAAACCGGCGACAAACGGCGTGCGCGGACGCATGTAGAGATCGCGCGGGGTATCCACCTGCTCGATGCGCCCGTTATTGAACACCGCCACCCGGTCTGACATGGAAAGGGCCTCGCCCTGATCGTGGGTGACAAAAATAAAGGTGATGCCGAGTTCCTGCTGAAGCTTCTTCAGCTCGAACTGCATCTGTTCACGCAGTTTGAGATCGAGCGCACCTAAGGGCTCATCCAACAGCAGGACGCGCGGCTCATTGACCAGCGCCCGGGCGATGGCGACACGCTGTCGCTGGCCGCCGGAAAGTTGCGAGGGTTTGCGGGCAACGGCAAAGCTCAGGCCCACTTTTTCCAGGGCATCACGGGCCTGCGCATGGCGTTTTTTCTTGTCGATGCCTTTGACCATCAGCCCGTAGGCAACATTGTCGAGAATCGACATATGCGGGAACAGCGCGTAGTCCTGAAAGACGGTGTTCACATCCCGCTCCCAGGGAGGCAGTTCGCTCGCCTCTTTGCCGAAGATAGAAATCGTGCCGCCTGACAGCTGTTCAAAACCCGCTATCAGACGCAGGCAGGTGGTTTTGCCGGAGCCCGAAGGCCCCAGCATGGAGAAAAATTCTCCGTCACGAATAGCAATGGTGACCCCATCCACCGCCCGTACGTCGCCGTACAGACGGGAAACGTTGTTAAACTCTACCGCGTACGTCATGTTCTGCTCCCGGGCAATTAACGACCGCCCATGATGGCGATGTAATCCTGCGTCCAGCGGCTATAAGGGACAAATTTGCCGCCTTCTGCGATGGGGGTTTTCCAGAACATGATTTTGTCGAACTCGTTATAACCGTTTGTTTCGCAGCCTTTATCACCCAGCAGCGTGCTGGCCTTACACCCTTCTGCAACCACGGGCAGGGAGCCAAACCAGGCCGCCAGATCGCCCTGCACTTTCGGCGTCAGCGACCAGTTCATCCACTTATAGGCGCACATCGGGTGTTTTGCCTGCGCGTGCAGCATGGTGGTATCCGCCCAGCCGGTCACCCCCTCTTTCGGGAAGACGGTAGCAACGGGCTGGTTCTCAGCCTTCAGGGCATTCGCCTGATACGGCCAGGCGCTGGAGGCCACGACGCCTTCATTTTTAAAGTCGCTCATCTGAACGGTGGTGTCGTGCCAGTAGCGGTGGATCAGCGCGTGCTGATCGCGAAGCACCTTGAGCACGGCGGCATACTGTTTTTCGGTGAGCTGGTACGGGTCTTTGATACCCAGCTGCGGCTGAGTGGCTTTGACGAACAGCGCGGCATCGGCGATATAAATCGGGCCGTCATACGCCTGCACGCGTCCCTGATTGGTTTTACCGTCCGGCAGATCCTGTTTGGTAAAGACCACGCTCCAGCTGTCCGGCGGCGTCGGGAAGGTTTTGGTGTTGTACATCAGCAGGTTTGGCCCCCACTGATACGGCGTGCCGTAGACTTTCCCGCCGACGTTAAACCATTCCCCTTTTACAATCCGCGCGTCGAGCGTTTTCCAGTTGGGGATGAGCTCGGGGTTAATGGGCTGAACGCGTTTACCCATTATCAGGCGCAGGGAGGCGTCACCCGAGGCGGTGACCAGGTCATAGCCCCCTTTCGCCATCAGGCTGACCATTTCATCCGACGTGGCCGCCGTTTTGACGTTGACCGCACACCCGGTCTCTTTTTCAAACTGGGTGACCCAGTCATAATTTTTATCCGTCTGTCCGCGTTCGATGTATCCCGGCCAGGCGATAATATCCAGCCGACCTTCCCCGTCGCCGATGGCCTTTGGAGGTTCTGCGGCTTGCGCTGTCATGATAGTCATGCCGAGCGCGCACAGGCTGCTGCGGGCAAAATGTTTGCTCATAAGAGTTACTCCTGTCGCAATGAAATTTAGCGGCAGCCGTGCCGTAAAAATATCTCCCTTATTAAACGTAGACCGCGCAAATGCGCCGCACCGTACGGCTTCAGGAAATTTCATCAAGGTGTGACCGAGGGCGCATTCCCCGTTAACTGGATTATAGACAAGGAGTTAGCCGCGAGAGACGGTATGCAGATTTCCTATGACAGGGCACCGCGAAATATTCGCAGCGCCGTCATCAGGATAAGAATTGATTATTTAAATAACGGAGAAAAGTTTATTCCAGCATCGTGCTAATTAATTTTCCTAACTGAATGACCGCCTGCTCTTCTCGCTCTCCCCAGGCCCAGGAGGTATTAAACCGGAAGAACGGTGTCCATGCGTCGGAGGTGGAAAACATCTTTCCGGGCGCAATGCTGATGTGGTGCGTTAAGGCTTTTTCGCTGAGCAGACCCGCATCCAGCTGCGCCGGAAGCTCCAGCCATAAAAAGTAGCCGCTGTCGTTATGGTGGATTTTGACGCCGGCAGGCATATGGCGCAAAAGGGACTGCCAGGCCTGCTGTTTTCGCTCGGCGAGGGTACGCCGCAGGCGGCGCAGATGGGCGTCGTAGCGTTTCGTCGCCAGGTAATCCACCAGCGCCAGCTGCACGGGTGAGCTGGTTGAGAGCGTGCTCATCAGCTGCAGCTGCTGAATGCGTCTCGCGTGTTTTCCTGCCGCAACCCAGCCGATGCGAAAACCGGCCACCAGACATTTTGAAAAAGACGAGCAGTGCAGCGTCATGTCCTGACGATCCCATGCTTTCGCCGGGAGCGGCTTTTCGCGGCCAAAATAGAGCTCGCTGTAGACATCGTCTTCAATCAGGGTGACGTTGTGCTGCGTTAACAGCGCGACAAGCTGCGCTTTTTTCTCCGCGCTCAGCGTGAAGCCAAGCGGGTTCTGACTGTTGGTCATGATCCAGCAGGCTTTAACCGGGTACTCCTTCAGCGCCTGTTCAAGGGCATTCAGATCAATCCCCTCGCGGACATCCGTCGCAATCGACAACGCTTTGAGCTTCAGGCGTTCAAGCGCCTGCAGCGCGCCGTAGAAACACGGGTTTTCGACTATCACCCAGTCGCCCGGCTCGGTTACCGCCTGCAGGCTGAGATTGAGCGCTTCAAGCGCGCCTGCGGTGATCACAATCTCTTCCGGGGAGATGTTCATCCCCTGCTGCGCGTAGCGACGGGCAATGGCGTGGCGGAGATCGACGTTACCCGGCGGCAGGTTCTCAATCACGCTCATCGCCGTCGCGGTTTTGCTGACGTTCGCCAGCGAGCGGTTGAGCTGCTGCAGCGGGAAAAGTCGGGGATCGGGAAACGCGGAGGCAAAAGGAACAACGGACGGGTCGCGGCTGGCCTGTAAGACGTCGAATATGTAGGTATTAATATCCACCACTTCGTCACGCATCACTTGGGCAGGTGGAGCAGGCTGATGGGCGGTCGGGCGCGAGGCAACGTAATAGCCCGACTGCGGTCTGGCGACAATGCGCCCCTGACTTTCCAGCATCTGATACGCGTGGCCAACGGTCATAAAACTCATGCCGCTGCTCGCCACCTGCTCTCGCAGCGAAGGCAGCTTATCGCCCGGCAGCCATACGCCAAGCTCAATCTGCGAGATAATTTGTTGCGCCAGACGCTGGTATTTTTTCATCAAATTCTCCTTGTGACCGACAGTGTATATCAGCAGGAGAAAAAGAGAAGATTTAGCTAACTGTTATAGTTCGTGAAACGAATTACTTACGGTACTCGGTAACGTGGCTTTGCGCCTGACGCGCGGCGGCCAGGTGATCGAGCGTGATCATCGACGATTTGCAAAAGATGCATTTCGCGCCGAGTGGGTTTTTCTCAGACATATCAAAGACTGAGGTACGGTACTGCGAGCCATGACAGCATGGGCAGCGGAAATGAATATAAGAAGTCATAGGATTCTCCTGTGAACGTAAAAACGTAAATTACTAATGGGCCGATTGGGCAATAATGGTTTTAAACAAAACGAATCGGAAAGTAGATAAAGACCCAAGAGAGGCTGCGGAGAGGCACAACGTGATGAGAACTGCTTTATAAAACTACGTCAGATATTTATTTGGACTCAAAACCAGAGGACCATTAACGCACGGCGCAGACGACAAGGCAAGCAGTTTTATGCATAAAATTCATAAAAAGACGGTTTTTATTCCTCACGCGAGGTATATCAGATGCCTAAAGCATGAGCTTTAAGCCAACTGTTATGGTTAAAAATCACTTTTCTGCGTCTGATAGTCCGAACGTTGCCCCTATACCATAACAGCACACCGTTTGACATTGAGGCTGTGCATGTTTGGTTTAGATGCTTTTCACCTTGCACGGATACAGTTTGCCTTTACCGTATCCTTTCACATTATTTTCCCGGCGATCACCATCGGCCTGGCAAGCTATCTTGCCGTACTCGAAGGGCTGTGGCTGAAAACCAAAAATCCGGTCTGGCGCTCGCTGTACCATTTCTGGTCGAAGATTTTTGCCGTCAACTTTGGCATGGGCGTGGTCTCCGGGCTGGTGATGGCCTACCAGTTCGGCACCAACTGGAGCGGATTTTCACAGTTTGCGGGCAGCATTACCGGCCCGCTGCTGACCTATGAAGTGCTGACCGCCTTCTTCCTCGAAGCCGGATTCCTCGGCGTGATGCTGTTCGGCTGGAACAAAGTCGGGCCGGGTCTGCACTTCTTCTCCACCTGCATGGTGGCGTTGGGCACTATTATTTCTACCTTCTGGATCCTCTCGTCGAACAGCTGGATGCAGACCCCGCAGGGCTATGAGATCGTCAACGGTCAGGTCGTGCCGGTGGACTGGTTCGCCGTGGTGTTTAACCCCTCCTTCCCTTACCGCCTGCTGCATATGTCGATAGCCGCATTCCTAAGCAGCGCCCTGTTTGTGGCCGCATCCGCGGCATGGCATCTGCTGCGCGGCAATAATACCCCTGCCATACGGGCAATGTTTTCGATGGCGCTGTGGATGACGCTGATTGTCGCCCCCATCCAGGTCATGGTTGGCGATATGCACGGGTTGAACACCTTAAAGCACCAGCCCGCCAAGATTGCCGCCATTGAAGGCCACTGGGAAAATCCGCCGGGTGAGCCTACCCCGCTGCTGCTGTTTGGCTGGCCGGATATGGAGCAGGAGCGCACCCGCTTTGGGCTGGAGATCCCGGCGCTGGGGAGTCTTATCCTGACGCACAGTCTTGATAAACAGGTTCCGGCTCTCAAAGAGTTCCCGAAGGAAGACCGTCCGAATTCCACCATCGTGTTCTGGTCATTCCGCATTATGGCGGGCCTGGGCATGCTGATGCTGCTGCTCGGGGTGATGGCTCTCTGGCTGCGCTACAAAAAACGCGTGTATTCGTCTCGCCCCTTCCTGTGGTTTGCGCTGCTGATGGGGCCAACCGGGCTGATTGCCATCCTGGCCGGGTGGATCACCACCGAAGTGGGCCGCCAGCCGTGGGTGGTCTACGGACTCCAGCGAACGAAGGATGCGGTTTCTGCCCACGGTGACCTGCATATGAGCGTAAGCCTGCTGGCCTTCTTCGTCGTCTATACCTCGGTATTCGGCGTGGGTTACAGCTATATGGTGCGCCTCATCCGAAAAGGCCCGCAGCCGCATGAAACTTTCGCCACCGAGTCCGACGGACGTCCGGCGCGCCCGCTTTCTGCCGTCACAACTGAACATAAGGAGCAGCCATAATGGGTATCGACCTTTCCATTATCTGGTTTGTGATCATCGTCTTCGCCACGCTGATGTATATCGTGATGGACGGTTTTGATCTGGGGATTGGCATTCTGTTCCCGGCCACGCAGAACGCCGACGATCGCGACGTGATGGTCAACAGCGTCGCGCCGGTCTGGGACGGAAATGAAACCTGGCTGGTGCTTGGCGGTGCCGCCCTGTTCGGCGCATTCCCGCTGGCCTATGCGGTGATCGTTGATGCCCTGACCATTCCGCTAACATTAATGCTGATCGGACTTATTTTCCGCGGAGTGGCATTTGAGTTTCGCTTTAAAGCCACGCCGGCCCACCGCCCCTTCTGGGATAAGGCGTTTATTGGCGGTTCAATTCTGGCAACGTTCACCCAGGGCGTGACGGTAGGCGCCGTCATTAACGGCTTTACCGTCACCGGCCGGGCCTATACCGGCGGCCCCTTTGACTGGTTTACCGCGTTTAACCTGTTTTGCGGCGCGGGGCTGGTGGTGGCTTATGCGCTGTTAGGCTCTACCTGGCTGGTGATGAAAAGTGAAAACGCGCTGCAGGAGCGGATGCGTGAGGTGTCGAAAACGCTGTTAATCGTGCTGCTGGCATTTATTGCGGCGATCAGCCTCTGGACGCCGCTGGCGCAACCGGCCATCGCTGCGCGCTGGTTTACGCTACCGAATCTGTTTTATCTGCTGCCGGTCCCTGCTCTGGTGGTGATTTTTAGCCTGTACCAGTGGCGCTGCCTGAATAATCCCGCCAGCCATAGCCGTCCGTTTATTCTGACGCTGGGACTGATATTCCTCGGCTTTAGCGGGCTTGGGATCAGCATCTGGCCGCATATTATTCCACCGTCGATCACCCTGTGGCAGGCCGCCGCCCCGACGCAAAGCCAGGGCTTTATGCTGGTGGGCGCGCTGTTGATCATTCCCGTTATTCTGGTCTACACCTTCTGGAGCTACTACGTGTTTCGCGGCAAAGTTCAGCATGGGGAGGGTTATCACTGATGCAACAACCGGTATGGAAAAGATTGCTGTGGCTGGCCATTATCTGGGGCGGCAGCGTACTGGCGCTGGCTGCTGTCAGTATGCTCTTCCGCATGCTGATGACGGCGGCAGGATTTAAATCTCATTAACGTTATTCCGGGCAACCGCTGCGTTGCCCGCTCCTCCCAGCACTTTCAGATAAACCCCATTAACGCACGGCAGAGTATCGTTACACTGGAAAAAGATTCACGGTATTTATAGTTTGAGAAGAAAAATGAAAAAGCTCATTGCGTTAAGCGTTATTAGTCTTGTCCTTTCCGGCTGCGTTAATCCGGGCAAAGCCTCCGTACAGCCGGAGCAACTTAAAAACCACCGCTTTGTGCTGGAAAATGTCAACGGTAAGGCCGTGAAGACCGCGACAACGCAACCTGAGCTCAGCTTTGGCGCGCTGCCAGATATCAGCCTGGTGAATAACATCAGCGTTTCTGGCCAGATGTGTAACCGCTTCAACGGACAGGGGAAATTGTCCGAAGGCGAGCTGAAGGTTAAAACGCTGGCCATGACGCGCAAGCTCTGTACTGAGCCGCAGCTGAATGAGCTGGATCAGACCATCGGCGACATGCTGCGCCAAGGGGCGCAGGTCGACCTGACTGAGGACCAGTTAACCCTGGCGACAGCCGATAAAACGCTGATGTTTAAGCGTGTAGAATAATCAGTAGTTACCGCAGCTTCCAACGGCAAGCGACTGTTCGCTACAGCGTTTGCCGTTTGGCAAGGCGCACATCCCAATAGCAGAACCATCAAGCTGGCGGGCAACAGACAGCGAACCGCCAATCATCGCGCAGTTGGCCTGACCTGAACTGGACATTGCCGCTTTCATTCCCGGCGCCACGTGGGCTGCCGTTGCCTGCTGGACTGGTTCACTGCTACATGCCGACAACAATAACGCGGCACACCCTACCCAAAATGCTGAGCGCATGCTCTCTCCCCCATGAATAATGCGAAACCTATGCATAATAGGCATCACATCCCTTGTCGTCGAGAGCGGAAGTGCGTATTTATGCGCTCCGGAAACAATTTCTCGCAATTTTTTCGCCAAAAGTTTGATCTACTCATTGATGGCAGGAATACCAAGGACACAAAAGCGAAAATCGTAAATTCCCCCGTTTGCTAGAATACACAGATAATATTCAGGGTTTGTTGCCGTAATACAGACCCCTATTTTTTTGCGCAATGTAAGGGTGTTGTCCTATGCAAACTATTGACGGTAATGGTGCAGTTGCCTCAGTCGCGTTTCGCACCAGTGAAGTTATCGCCATCTACCCGATTACGCCAAGTTCTACCATGGCCGAGCAGGCGGATGCCTGGGCGGGTAACGGGTTAAAAAACGTCTGGGGCGATGTCCCGAGAGTGGTTGAGATGCAGTCTGAAGCCGGTGCGATTGCCACGGTTCACGGCGCGCTTCAGACCGGCGCGCTTTCCACGTCGTTTACCTCTTCTCAGGGATTGCTATTAATGATCCCTACGCTTTACAAACTCGCCGGTCAGCTGACCCCCTTCGTTCTGCACGTTGCCGCGCGTACCGTTGCCACCCACGCGCTCTCTATCTTTGGCGACCACTCCGACGTGATGGCCGTGCGCCAGACCGGCTGCGCGATGCTATGCGCCAGCAGCGTTCAGGAAGCGCAGGACTTTGCCTTAATTTCGCATATCGCCACGCTTAAAAGCCGCGTGCCGTTTATTCACTTCTTTGATGGTTTCCGCACCTCTCACGAAATCAACAAAATCGTCCCGCTGGCCGACGATACTATCCTGAATCTGCTGCCGCAGGCGGAAATCGACGCGCATCGTGCCCGGGCTCTGAATCCTGAACACCCGGTTATTCGCGGGACATCGGCGAACCCGGATACCTATTTCCAGTCCCGCGAGGCCACTAATCCCTGGTACAACGCGGTTTACGACCATGTTGAACAGGCAATGGATGACTTTGCCGCCGCAACCGGCCGGCAGTACAAACCGTTTGAGTACTACGGCCATCCGCAGGCGGAACGGGTAATTGTGCTGATGGGGTCAGCCATTGGGACCTGTGAAGAGGTAGTAGACGAGCTGCTGACGCGCGGTGAAAAAGTTGGCGTGCTTAAGGTGCGTCTCTATCGCCCGTTCTCGGCCAAACATCTGCTTTCGGCTCTGCCTGAAAGCGCGCGCGCTGTGGCGGTGCTCGACCGTACCAAAGAGCCGGGCGCGCAGGCGGAACCCCTCTATCTGGATGTGATGACCGCCCTGGCAGAAGCCTTTAATCAGGGCGAACGTGAAACGCTGCCGCGCGTGATTGGCGGTCGCTATGGCTTGTCCTCCAAGGAGTTTGGGCCGGACTGCGTGCTGGCGGTATTCAACGAGTTAAGCGAAGCGAAACCCAAACCGCGCTTTACCGTCGGCATTTATGATGATGTGACGAATCTTTCCCTGTCGTTGCCGGAAAACACCCTGCCCTCGACCGCCAAACTTGAGGCGCTGTTCTACGGTCTGGGCAGCGACGGCAGCGTCTCCGCGACCAAAAACAACATCAAAATCATCGGTAACTCCACGCCGTGGTACGCCCAGGGGTACTTCGTCTACGACTCCAAAAAAGCAGGCGGCCTGACCGTTTCCCACCTGCGCGTGAGCGAGCAGCCCATCCGCTCCGCGTATCTTATTTCTCAGGCCGATTTTGTTGGCTGCCACCAGCTGCAGTTTATCGATAAATACCAGATGGCCGAGCGCCTGAAGCCCGGCGGCATTTTCCTCCTCAATACGCCGTACAGCGCGGACGAAGTCTGGGCGCGGCTGCCGCAGGAAGTTCAGGCGGTGCTGAACCAGAAAAAAGCCCGTTTCTACGTGGTCAACGCTGCAAAAATTGCCCGCGAATGTGGCCTGGCTGCGCGTATTAATACCGTTATGCAGATGGCCTTCTTCCATCTGACCAATATTCTCCCGGGCGACAGCGCGCTGGTGGAACTGCAGGGTGCGATTGCCAAAAGCTACAGCAGCAAGGGTCAGGAACTGGTCGAACGAAACTGGCAGGCGCTGGCGCTGGCACGCGAATCGCTGTTTGAGGTACCGCTGCAGCCGGTGAATGCCGCAAGCCCGAACCGCCCTCCGGTGGTGTCCGATGCGGCACCCGATTTCGTGAAGACCGTGACGGCGGCGATGCTGGCCGGCCTGGGCGATGCCCTGCCCGTCTCCGCGCTACCGCCGGATGGCACCTGGCCGATGGGCACCACGCGCTGGGAAAAACGTAACATTGCCGAAGCGATCCCCATCTGGAAAGAAGAGCTGTGTACCCAGTGCAACCACTGCGTTGCGGCCTGCCCGCACTCTGCTATTCGTGCCAAAGTGGTTTCACCGGAAGAGATGGAAGCCGCGCCGGCAAGCCTGCATTCGCTGGATGTGAAATCTCGCGATATGCGCGGACAGAAATACGTTCTGCAGGTCGCGCCGGAAGATTGCACCGGCTGTAACCTGTGCGTCGAGGTCTGTCCGGCGAAAGACAGGCAGGATCCGGAGATCAAAGCCATCAATATGATGTCGCGTCTGGAGCACGTCGAAGAGGAGAAGGTCAACTATGACTTCTTCCTGAATCTGCCGGAAATCGATCGCAGCAAACTGGAACGTATTGATATTCGTACGTCACAGCTGATTACGCCGCTGTTTGAGTACTCTGGCGCCTGCTCCGGCTGCGGTGAAACGCCGTATATCAAGCTGCTTACCCAGCTATACGGTGACCGGATGTTGATTGCCAACGCAACCGGCTGTTCATCCATCTACGGGGGCAATTTGCCTTCTACGCCGTACACCACCGACGCGAATGGTCGCGGTCCGGCGTGGGCAAACTCGCTATTCGAGGACAACGCCGAATTCGGCCTGGGCTTCCGCCTGACCGTCGACCAGCACCGCGCGCGCGTGATGCGCCTGCTGGAGCAGTTTGCCGGGCAGATCCCCGCTCAGCTCAATGACGCGCTTCATGCGGACGCGACGCCAGAAGAACGTCGTGAGCAGGTTGCTGAGCTGCGCCGCGCGCTGCAGGGCGTTGCGGGGGCTGAACAGCTGCTGACCGACGCTGACGCTCTGGTCGAAAAATCAATCTGGCTGATTGGCGGTGACGGCTGGGCTTACGATATCGGCTTTGGCGGGCTGGATCACGTGTTGAGCCTGACCGAGAACGTCAACATCCTGGTTCTGGATACGCAGTGTTATTCCAATACCGGCGGCCAGGCGTCGAAAGCGACGCCGTTAGGCGCGGTAACGAAATTCGGCGAACACGGTAAACGCAAGGCGCGCAAAGATCTCGGCGTGAGCATGATGATGTACGGTCACGTTTATGTTGCGCAAATCTCGCTGGGTGCCCAGCTTAACCAGACGGTGAAAGCGATTCAGGAAGCGGAAGCGTATCCTGGCCCGTCGCTGATCATTGCCTACAGCCCTTGCGAAGAGCATGGCTACGATCTGGCCCTCAGCCACGACCAGATGCGTCAGCTGACCGCGACCGGCTTCTGGCCGCTGTACCGGTTCGACCCGCGTCGTGCAGACGAGGGTAAATTACCGCTGGCGCTGGATTCGCGTCCGCCGTCGGATGCCCTGGCCGAGACGTTAATGCAGGAACAGCGCTTCCGTCGCCTTAACGCCCAGCAGCCGGAAGTGGCCGGGCAGCTCTGGAAAGATGCCGCTGCTGACCTGCAAAAACGCTATGACTTCCTGGCGCAGATGGCGGGTAAAGCCGAAAAACCAACCAGCGACTAGTTCCCCTGCCCGGCTTGTCCAGGCATTTTTTTTCCATAAAAAAAGCCCGGCGTATTCACACCGGGCGAATCCAGATAATCATTGAATATCTATTTAGTTTCCTTAATAGCATTCATGTTAATTATGGATGAATCATCTTACAGGCATATAACGCCGGCCAGATTACCTTAATTAACGCCTGATTAATAATTTCAATTTAATATAGTTACTTTTAAATCATTCATCAAACCAATGATCATTTCTACCGATTTATTCGGTTTAGATTTTACTTAGTTCGTAACAATTATATTTTATTACTCTTACACGGGAGTGATTTAGCATGAGACAACTTTCTCATTCTGAAAGTTCAACAGGTAATTAAATAAAAACAACTGCAAAGGAATATCACAATGCAAAGAAAAGTACTGGCTCTGATGATTCCGGCTCTGTTAATAGCTGGTTCTGCTCAAGCAGCAGAAATTTATAATAAAGACGGTAACAAATTAGATCTGTACGGAAAAGTAGATGGTCTGCACTACTTTTCCGATAACAAAGGTGCTGACGGCGATCAAACCTATATGCGTCTGGGTTTCAAGGGTGAAACGCAGATCAACAACACGATGACCGGCTATGCGCAGTGGGAATACAACATTCAGGCCAATAACACGGAAGGGTCTGATAATCAGTCCTGGACGCGTCTGGCCTTCGCCGGTGTAAAAGTGGGTGACTACGGCTCCTTCGATTACGGTCGTAACTACGGTGTCCTGTACGACGTGGAAGGCTGGACCGATATGCTGCCTGAGTTCGGTGGCGACTCCTACACCAAAGCCGACAACTTCATGACCGGCCGCGCCAACGGTGTGGCAACCTACCGTAACACCGACTTCTATGGTCTGGTGCAGGACCTGAACTTTGCGCTGCAGTACCAGGGCAAAAATGAAGACGCCAGCAACAACCAGGAAGGCACCAACAACGGTCGCGACACGCGTCACGAGAACGGTGACGGCTTTGGTATCTCTACTACCTATGACTTCGGCATGGGGATTACTGCGGGTGCCGCGTATACCTCTTCTGACCGCACCAACGAGCAGGTCATGAATACCACAGCAGGTGGAGACAAGGCGGATGCCTGGACGGCGGGCCTGAAGTATGACGCCAATAACATCTATCTGGCGGCAATGTATTCTGAAACCCGCAATATGACACCGTATGGTGATAATACCGACGCCGTGGCGAACAAAACCCAGAACTTCGAAGTGACCGCGCAGTACCAGTTCGACTTCGGCCTGCGTCCGTCTCTTTCCTACCTGCAGTCGAAAGGTAAGGATCTGGGCAACGGCCAGGGCGATCAGGATCTGGTTAAATACGCTGACGTAGGGGTCACCTATTACTTCAACAAAAACATGTCCACCTACGTTGATTACAAAATCAACCTGCTGGATGAAGATGACAACTTCTACAAAGACAACGGCATCAGCACCGATGATGTTGTAGCGTTAGGTCTGGTTTACCAGTTCTGATTGTCAGAGCCCGCATAATCATGCGGGCTCACTTGTTTTTTGAAGTTCGTCACATAAGACAGTTTAAGAAAGGGGTTGGTTGAGGGAAAGTTGAAAGTAAGCTGGTTAAACTGCGGTGATAGCCCTTTCATCACTAAGGATAACAGCGTTGTTTGGTCGTGTATCCCTTGCCTTACTTACCCTTTTAGCATTGCTGTGGATGGCGTTAATTTTTGATTTTGGTGATATCGTCGGGCATCTCGGCGCGCTATTAAACCATCTGGATGGCAGTTAACTATTGTCCCTGGAAATAAAAAGCCACCAGCGGTGCCGGTGGCGGGTAAACTCGTATGTCGCGTTATTTTTTCACAGGTTGAGGCTTTTTATCACCTGATTCAGGGGCCTCACGCGGATCGTCTTTTTCAACACAGAGCATAGTTTCTCCTGTTTCAGTTACCCACTGCCAACTATAGCCGGAGGAGTAAAAGAGTGGCCAGGCGGCAATCATGCCTGCTCTTCCCCTTTCTCGCGAAAAGAGAGATATCCAAATACCCCACTATCCCCATCCATGGGATGGTTAACGCCGTCCATCACCTTCACCTCTGGAAAATCAAAAGGTGAAACGTTTTCAAAACAGGCGACATTAACGCCATATTCGTTTGGGTTAGAACGCCGCTGATGGAACGTGTAGATCCCGCATACCGAGCAGAAGAAATGCCGTGCCGTTCCCGTGTTAAAGCGGTACTCGGTGAGCTTATCTTCACCTTTGGTCACCTTAATGCCTGACAGCGGCGCAGAGACGACGACAGCGCCCCGCATACGACAAAAGGAACAGCTGCAGCGCCGCGCGGTATTCAGACCATCAGTGAGCTCAACGGTGAACGCCACCGCGCCGCAATGGCACTTCGCGTTTCGTCTTTCAGCCATGGGCTATACCCCTTTTCTCACCAGCTCGGCAGCCTTAACGAAAACCTCATCTTCTACGCCATCGCCTTTTTGCCTGCCGAGCCTGACCAGTTCATCGACAATACTGTTGCGATGGATCGGTTTTTGCGCTGAAACCAGCCCAATAACGGCGGCCCCAATCGCCAGCCCCACTAATCCGGTTTGTTCATCTTTGTTCATCATGCTTACGCTCCTGGTCCAACCAACAAGCTTAGCAGGATTTTTAAAAACGCGGCGTCAAACCGTATTTTGGCGTTTTGATGTTTGCAGCCCAAATCTTGATATCGTTTTGCAGGAGGATCGTGAAATCGGATTTTAAATGCGTCACCATGCCATTGACGCTGTCCGCATCAACCACGGAAAAATGTTCAATTCTGTTCTGTCCTACCTGAACGCAATAATATTTGGCGGGCAGTACTTTGCCATTCACATTTAGCGGCAGGTTATTCTCACCGCAACGGCCTTCAGTAATATATGACACCAGTAAATTAGCGGATTTTCTCCCAGGCTGGGAGACGCTCACCATGACCGGGAAACCTTCCGATGTCTGTGTCATATCATAAAGGACCGCATTTTTTATATACCAGGTATTATATTCCCGCTCCTGAAAAGCAGACCAGGAAGGCGCAGAAAAGAGCACCAGCACTGCCAGGATAAGAGATTCTATTTTTATGGGATGTTGTCGTCCGTGTTGTTGCACGTATTATTCAGATTGTGCAAAAAACAGCAACCACTTAAGAATAGTCCTACTACTATTGGCAGTGACGGAGGAATAAATTAAAGATATGCCTTACCGTCAGCAGTCCCAGCCAACGCTCATAAAAGAGAATAAGAAGAAAAATGGTAAACCGCAGCCATCATGGCGATGCTGACGACGACGCTGATGAAAAAGTAGCTTTTGAAGGGCTGCTTTTGGGTTTTATGGCGAAAGAGTTGTTGGCCCACAATGGCGCCAGGCCAGCCACCTGTCACGCCAAATACCAGCAATGTCGCTTCCGGAACCCTGCGCATCCCCTTCCGCGCCGCCATTTTATCGGCGCCATACATGACCAACGTCATCACGTTGATCGCCAGAAACCACATGACCAGAGGATGGGTAGCAAGAAGGCTGCCGATCGCAGCGATAATCAGGAGTAAATAACAAAAGCGATTAAGGGTCATAGCACGAGTCACGGAGTGTTTAGCGGTTTTGGATGACGCATTATACGCTAACTGACGAAAATCTCAGAATGAGACAGCTATTCTAAATGCAAACTGCGCCCCGGCCTTTACTGGTTAATATTTAAACTGCGGTAATAAGTAAGCATTATTTCATTATGCTATGGCCGCTAGCATTTTTTTCTTAAAAAATTAACCTGAAGCAACTTACGTCGAAAACACAGCGTAAGTGCATTGTTTTAACAAAACAATAATCATTGCATCCATCATTCTTAAGAGGATGCGACAATTTTGATTAAAGTCAAATTAACCGTTAGACAGCTAATATTCCAAATCACCCATTTGCTTGAGAATCCCAAAGAGAATGTTGAAAACAATTAATTTGACCATCCGGTCAATACATAACAAAATATTACCGTGGTTAAAACAATAATGGTCTGCATTTTTGGGGGATGATGTCCCCCCTTTTTATTTCCTCAGAAACAACCGAATAAACATTATTCCACCCTGACCTTAACTTTTGGCTTCGACAAGACAACTTTGACCAGTTCCTTGAAAGGAAGAGGTTTGTAAAAGAAAAAACCCTGTAAAAACCGGATATGATTGCGTGTGAGGTAATCGAGCTGCTCTTCAGTTTCAACGCCTTCCGCCACGATGCTAATTGAGAGTTTTTTGGCCAACTCCAGTACCGAATCAAGGATTAGCGTTGAGTCCTCATTCGCGTTAACCCTGGCAACAAAGCTCTGGTCGATTTTAATGTAATCAATATGCAGATCCTGCAGATAGGACAGACCGGAATAACCCGTACCAAAGTCATCCAGCGCAATGGCAAATCCGTTGTTATGTAGCTCATTCAATATATTAACGAGATGTTCATCAATGTCGAGTGGTTCACGCTCCGTCACCTCAACGACGAGGTTAAGATCCTGTTGAGTGAAGCTGCGCTTGTAGTGGAGACACTCTTCAACAAAGGTGGGCGCAACGATATGAGAAGCGCTGAAGTTAATCCCTACGTGAAACCCTTCCGGCAGCAATGTCGCAATAGCATTCATGTGTATTGCAACCTGCCTCATTAAGCTTTGAGTCAAAGGAATAATTAAACCGGATTTCTCCGCAAGAGGAATGAAGGATGCGGGGGAAATAAACCCTGATTGAGGATGCATCCATCTGGCCAGCACCTCCACACCCCGTAAGGTTCCCTCTTTGCCGCTCACAACGGGTTGGTAATACGGAATAATTTCATTTCTGTAAATGGCGATGCGCAGTGACTCTTCGGGTGAGACATCCTTAGAAATATAGCGTTGAAGAATATAAGCAGAGAGAGACGATATTATCAGCAGGAATAACACTACGCCTCCGGCTCGATTGAATAATCTCTTAAGGCTAAAAAGAGGTGGAGAGTTAAATTGTACCGAGAAAGGATAACCAGAGGCTTTTACCGTTAACACCTCTTTCTTCGTAGGGTCTGCCGCCGTCACATCGCCTGTCAGACCTAAAAGGGTATTGCCTACTCTCAGGGAATATTCTACGCCATTTAATGGCATATCCAGCGCATCCCGGATATGGCTATCGCTGATGCTAACGATGATTCGGCTTCCGGCGTGAATTGTCTGGTATAAGAGAACCGGAAGACCGTTGACGGTACTGGCCGAAGGGACGAGGAGCAATGATGACTCAGGCAGCACTGAGCTGTTGACCAACAATACGCGGTTTCCCGGTAACGAGGAGCACCAGACCGCATCATTTTTCAGAATAACGATCGTTCTCAGGTGAGGCTGTAATGCCGCCTCGGTGCCCAGCCGATATTGCCCTTCAGCATCACACTCATTCTCGGCAAGTTGCATTGCCATCTCAGTCGCATGACGAGCTTCTTTAAGAATAACATTCATGTTCCGCACGACGTAGTGCGCCTCTGCCAGGCTATCGCCCCGTGCAGAATACCAGACCTGTAAATTGATGATAAAAACGCCGAGCAAAAACATTGTCGTGGCTGCAGCTACGGGGATAGATGCATGGCGCATTTAGGGTTCTCGATTTAAGTGAAGTAGCCGCTTCAAGGATGCTGAAGTGATTGAATTGTCATTGTCTTAAGCATGGTCGATAACGTAATAAATGCCAGGCGTCAGAAAAGTTCTCGTAAACCAGATTCCGGGGAAACAAAAGGCCGCCGAACGGCAGCCCTGGTGGATAAGTGTCTATTAATATCGCTTTATTGTATTGATCGGGGTTCTTTCTGACCAGTCTGGCCGCTCGCCGGCCATGATTGCACGCTGTTGCGTTGGCGTCACAGACTGAGTTATTTCAGGCATTGACTTGTATTCGGGTTGTTTAGGTGGACTGAGAACCAGATCGGAGCTACAGCCTGACAGCAGGAAAATGGCCAGTAGAGATGAACTAAGCTTGAACACGTTAAACCCTTCCAATGGGATAATATTTAAAGAAAAAGCGTGGTGCTGAACATACATAGCCTAATCAAAATATATTCACAAGGTCAATGCGCGCAACCCTTTTTCCTGCCCCGGATTCGCAAATGCGAACATCAAGCCGACGACTTTTTATCAAGAATTGATACCAGATTCAACGTGACCGGAAACGCGCCACGAAAGCCATCCGGATGGCTAAAATAACGTTTGCTTATCAGCACAGTCCATGCCTTAATGATTTAGTTGGTTCGATGCAATACCGAATACAATGTTTTACCACGCAGTCCTCATAACCAGGCGCTATCGCTGATATCCCCTCCTTTTGAGTCCATACGTTTTAGTCATTTCTTATCATTTAAAGAGTCTTTAAAGGAGTATTTATGTCTTCACGAATTCAAGGTCTGGTTAAGTGGTTTAATGAAGATAAAGGCTTTGGCTTTATCTCCCCTCTTGATGGCAGTAAAGATGTTCTTGTTCGTTTCTCTGCCCTGCAGGGAGAAAGCTTTAATACACTATTTGAAGGTCAGAAAGTCGAATTTGCGATTCTCAGCGGCGATAAAGGTCCTGCTGCTGCAAATGTCATTCTTCTGGATAGATAATATTATCAATGGCCCGTGATTACCAACAAGGTTTTCTGAGTAAACGGGTCCTGGATTATATGACTGTTATTCATATCAACAGCCGACATATTTTCTTAACGAGTGCGCTAACTAATGTGATGAAGTGCAGAACTGGTGCACAAGTAATCTAAACTCAAAGCTAACTCATTTTTCCACTACTTTGATTTATAATCGTTGAGTGGTTTTAAACAAAGCGTGGCAGTACGGGCAGACAAGTTGAGCGCCCTTTTGTACGCGATTAAAGCTATGCTCTGAATCTTTAGAACAATTTGGACATGGGCATTTGACTAAATGATTTCGACGGGATTGTGTATTTTTACGTCCAGACATAGGCATCTCCTGATTTTACGGACTGCCACCATACACGTTAAAGCTAAAAAATGCTTGCTTTAGTTTTGGAAAGATCTCAAAAACACAGGGTGGTTTATGAAGAATGTAATCGTTTTTTTCAATGGGAAACCTGGTAAAGTTGTCACAGTGCAACAAGCAACTACGTCCGTAAGACAAGAATATCCGGACGGTGAAGAAATACACCTTCAGATTATGTCTGCTGGTTTCCCATCTTTAACCGGAGATCGCAGCTTTCTTTATGTTGCCTCTGATACAGAACTCACCTCTCAGAAGATACTTGATGCTGCAAAAATCCATTTATGATCAGCATTTCCGGCTAAATCTCAGTACTTCACAAAAGGAAAGATAAAACCTCAGTAAAATCACCAGTATTTTCAGTGAGCGTTTTAGGCTTTATCTTTTGAATTAAAATAATAAAAATGCCTTACTTTTAAAGCCTGCTAAATGCAGGCATTTTTTTATAAAACCTGCAAATACACCCTCTCATTTTTATTAAAATAACACTGACTAAAACTCGACACTTCTTTTCATTAAAATTTTGCTCTTTGCAGGAACTAATGCAAAAGAAATGAGTCAAATGAAGACTCTTACCAGAAAAGATTATTTTATGACATCTTATATTGTAGTAACCACTGTTGCCGTTGTTATGGGGTTGATAACGTTGAGTCTGATTAAAGTTTGGATCAGCACGTCGAACAATCCTGACAATCAATAACCTTATCGCAATTCGTTATTTTTAATGATTTTTACTACAAGCGGCCTAAAGTTGAGCCACCTCCGTTTCTGGTAAATCTATGATAACCAGTGTGCCAAAACTGCCTGTTTCTACAGTATGGGGAGCGCCAGCTTTAGCGATATAGAGCTGTCCAGGCGTTACAGAGATTTTTTTACCATCCACGCTCAACTCCAGACGTCCATCAATGACAAGTAACCCCTCGTCATACTCATGAACCTCTTCAATCACTGAGCGTTCATCCATTCGTAAAACTTTGAGATTTGCAGTTCCAATGCGGCCCAATACACGAGAGTACCAGGTCTCCGGTAAGGCAAGTGCTTCTGTTTTGAGGTCATAAAGCGACATAAAGTCATTCCTTTTGATGTTCATTTAACGCTCTTATGCCATATAAGTTCCCTGCGGTCATATAACAAATATGGAAAACTAACACGAGTAAGATGCTATATGAGATCCTGAAATCGCAGAGCACGCTGACAGCGTTGCAGCGCCAGATATAACCCCGCTGTAAAACGTGCTGGTATTCGTCGCCGGAATCCGTACCATACGCGGCATACAATGTTTGCCCCTGCTGGCTCCGAAGGTAGTACTAAATGCAACAGAATCAAGAAATTAACAAAAAAGAGCAATACAACCTGAATAAGCTACGCTGATTTTTCCAACTCATTGATATCATTTGTTTTTTATTTTAAATCAATTAGTTATAGTATTATAGTTTCTCCCTAAAGCTACCCAGAACTACAACTTTAGTGCCCTTTTTTTGCCCCTATTTCGCATTTTTGCCCCTAAATTTGCCCCTAACTTTAGCCAGTGCGCCCCCCTTATTCTCCCTGCCCTATACTTTAAGTCTGACATCTGGTTCGAGGTTTCTATGTGTGGACGCTTTGCACAAGCTCAAACGCGTGAAGAATATCTGGCTTACCTGGCCGATGAAGCCGATCGCGACATCGCATACGACCCTGAGCCTATTGGACGTTACAACGTGGCGCCAGGTACCAAAGTTCTGTTGCTGAGCGAACATGACGAGCAGCTGCATCTCGATCCGGTCCTGTGGTCTTACGCGCCCGGATGGTGGGATAAAACACCATTGATAAACGCGCGTGTCGAGACAGCGGCCACCAGCAGGATGTTCAAACCTCTCTGGCAGCATGGCCGGGCAATCTGCTTTGCTGATGGATGGTTCGAGTGGAAGAAGGAAGGCGACAAAAAGCAGCCATATTTTATTCACCGGGCAGACGGTCAGCCGATATTTATGGCCGCGATCGGCAGTACGCCATTCGAACGCGGCGATGAATCGGAAGGTTTCCTCATAGTGACATCTGCAGCTGACAAAGGCCTGGTGGATATTCATGACCGCCGGCCACTGGTTTTGTCAGCAGTAGCAGCAAGGGAATGGATGCGTCAGGACGTTGGAGGGAAAGAAGCTCAAGAGATAGCGGCCGACGGCGCTGTACCAACCGACAAGTTTATCTGGCATGCGGTGGCCCGTGATGTTGGAAATGGAAAAATCAGGGGAGAAAAATGATAGAACACGCAGATATATAATCTGTAGTTCTTTTGATGCGCACTTTATATTTGGCTAAATATTATCTTACTTTAAGAAAGAAATATATTTGCAGCCATCGGACCACTAAGTCCATTTATACGATAAAATTCAACACGAACACCTGGCTTTAACGTTTGGCTTTCACTATTACTTAACGCAGAAACATGCAAAAAAACATCTTTTCTGCCATCTGATGGGATAATCAATCCCTTTCCGCTCTTGAAGTCAAAACTTTTGACAATTCCTGTCATTTTACGAGACAAATATTTTCCTAATGGTAATCCAGATTTCACTATACAGGATCAGTTAATAATAGCTAACACTATTTTAACGGCCTTCTAGAAGGCTAAGATAAAATTTGCTTAATCATTCAACACGTGCCTTAATGGTTTGGCTGATTCGGTGCGATGATGAATCTAACTTTTCCAAAAGCCGTTCTCATAACTAGGTGTTATCTCTGATATCCCTCCTCTTGAGTCCATACATATACCAGCATACGTTTCTTATCATGAGCTTGCTTGTCAGTTTGAAATGTTCAAACGGAGTTTGTATGTCATCTAAAATCATAGGTCTTGTTAAGTGGTTTAACGAAGATAAGGGGTTTGGCTTTATCTCCCCACTCGATGGAAGTAAAGATGTTCTTGTTCACACTTCTTCCCTGCTGGGAGAAACATTTAATACTCTTTTTGAAGGACAAAAAGTCAAATTCGCTATCATAGCTGGAACTAAAGGTCCAATCGCTGCCAATGTAACACTTTGCGATAGATAATTTTTAGATGGTTTGCTTAAGCCAGCATGACTTTATCAGTGAAAGGTGATGTTCGGTTACTCACATCATTACAACAGGCCAGCATATTTACTTACCATCAAGTTTGCTGACCGATGTGATGAAATGCAGGACTGCTGCATGAACAGTCTCAAAGCAGAAGCTAACTGCTTATAAAATACTAAAGTGCGTAAGAGGTTAGGCAGCCTCCAAAAGCATCACTTCTTATTTTTTTAATATTTTTTTTAGAAGCGCTGGGAAGATTTGAACAAAGCACAGCAGTATGGGCACACCAACTGAGCCCCCTTTTGTACACGATTATAACTATGTTCGGAATCTTTTGAGCAGTTTGGACAAGGACATTTTACTAAATAATTTCGGCGGAATTGAGTGTTTTTACGTGCAGACATAGACTTCTCCAGTTCAAATGGACCGTTACAGTACACGTTAAGAAAGTATAATGCTTGTTTTAATTTCGAAAGAGGCAAAAAAAATGAACAAACAGAACCCTTTCGACCACCTGCAGGGGCTAGAAACCCTCAAAATACATGGTGATATATGAAAAAAGTAATCATTTTTTTTAATGGTAAGCCAAGTAAAGTTATCACTGTGCTTAAAGGTGTGACATCAATACGCGAAGAATATCCTAATGGAGAAGTGATAAACCTTCAGATAATGTCAGCAGGTTTTCCCTCTTTAACAGGTGACCATGAAGTGGTCCATGTGGCATCAGATCGAGAGCTTACCTCTCAGGAAATATTAGATGCGGCGCAGAAGTATCTTTGACGCTAGGGATTCAACGCAGACATTCATGAAATCATTATTATAACTACGTTTAATTATTATAGCCTGCTTAACGCAGGCTTTTTTTACCCCCACACAAACATTTATAATTAAGACATGTACATCCAACACCATGGCAATATGACTTTATTGCTGAGGCAATCATAAGGCTTCCATGAAAATCCTGCATTATACAGTATTAATAGTTCTTGAAGCCCCATTCTCAGATAATAATATCAACCCTCTTATCTTGGGTCTCTTGCATGACCGAAACTATTCAAGTAAGTCAAACCGAGGTGTCAAACTTCCATCTCATGCATTCATTGGTTCAGAGGGTCAGGCAGTTTTAGAGTGGGAGTCTGAAAAAGATGGAGCAGAAAAACTAAAAAAAAGACTCTACCAGATGCTGCATGGAATTACACGTTTAGAAAAATCTCCCACAGCAATTTTTCTAATGATTTGCCCAGAAGATAAAACCTTAACCTTTGTCTCAAGACTTAAAGTAAAGAAATAAACATCGATATTTTAACCTTCACCATCTGAAAATTCCGTGACCGTGAAAACTGCGAAAGAAAATCATGAGGCACATCAGTAAATATTGTATCATTTGCTAAGCATTGCTGTTACATTCGGTTTAATGATGAATCCTCCTCAGCGGCAGGGCTAATTAACCTGATGATTTGTATATCCAGCGGCTCATCCTGAATTTCTGAAGCAGCGAGTCACGAGTGGTTAGTTCAATGACTCACCGGGAGGCACCCGGCATCATACCCATAAGCCCCTGTATAATTGCAGGGGCTTATTTACATTACAAAAGCATAGTAGTAGACATATTAATCTTAATACTCATAGCCGATAATTAGGTTAGAATGAATATACCGTTTAAAGGATCATCTAACTTTTATTAGGTCTGAATACCTCGTAGTATACCGTGGAGATAACATATCCCGTTTCATCTGCCACTGCTGCTGTATGCCCTGCCCGGCAAAATAAAGCGTTCCCTTTCCATCTTTCCCGTTCAGATAATCCAGAACTTCCATCAACCTCTCGCTACCAGCACGCGGCGCGTTCTCATCGAACAGGTTGAGCTGGGCCACGCCTTGGCTGAAAAAATCCCCAAGCATGATCCCTGCCTTCTGGTACCGGTGGCCATCCTTCCAAATTTTGTCCAGACACTTTACAGCGGTGTTGATGATGTCGCGAGAATCCTGAGTGGGGGTGAGAAGCTTCATGGACGCACTGTTACCGTAATACGGCTCGTTAAGCGCAAAGGGAGAGGTTTTCACGAACGTAGAGATAAAGCGGCAGTACTGATGTTCACCCCGCAGTTTTTCAGCACCACGGGCGGCATAGCTGCAAATAGCCTGGCGCATCTGTTCATACTCAGTAACGCGTTCGCCGAATGACCGGCTGCAGACGATTTCCTGCTTAGCTGGTGCAAACTCCTCCAGATCCAGACATGGTTCGCCGCGCAGTTCCCGGACAGTTCGCTCCAGGACGACATTGAAGTGCTTTCGAATAATCCACGTACTCTGCTCTGAGAGGTCGAGAGCCGTTTTGATGCCCATGGCGTTCAGCTTCTTACTGATGCGCCTGCCGACGCCCCAGACGTCCTCCACCGGAACCAGAGCAAGCAGTCGGCGCTGGCGATCAAGATTGGATAGGTCCACTACCCCGCCCGTTTGCCGCTGCCATTTTTTGGCGGCATGGTTTGCGAGCTTAGCGAGGGTTTTGGTCTGCGCGATGCCGACCCCAACTGTCAGGTGCGTACGCTTTTGAACCGTAGCGCGGATCTCTTTCCCGAAGTCAGTCAGGTCCCGGCAGTTGCGAACGCCAGTCAGGTCGCAAAAAGCTTCATCGATACTGTAAATTTCGACGCGGGGGCTCATTTCCTCAAGCGTCGTCATTACCCGGTTCGACATGTCTGCGTACAGCTCGTAGTTGCTGCTGAAGCAAACAACCCCAGCGCGCCGAAATAAGTCTTTTTGCTTGAAGAAAGGCTCTCCCATTGTAATTCCAGCGGCCTTGGCCTCGGCGCTGCGTGCGATTACACAGCCATCGTTATTCGAGAGAACGACAACCGGCCGCCCTTTCAAATCGGGCCGAAACACCGTCTCGCATGATGCGTAGAACGAATTCACATCACAGAGCGCAAACATACTCAGCTCGCCGATTTGACGATGAAAGTAACAACGCCGAAAACGTCGAGCGTATCTTCGCTGCCTACAACAATCGGGCTATAGGCGCTATTCATTGGGATGAGTTGGACAGTTGGACGTAGCTGCAGGCGTTTAACAGTAAATTCCCCTTCCACCGCGGCGATGACAATGTCACCGTGCTCAGCTGTGCGCGAACTGTCCACCACCAGCAAATCACCGTCGCTGATCCCGGCCTCGATCATTGAATCGCCAGCGGCTTTAACGAAGTATGTGGAGCTCGGGTGAGCGACAAGTAACTCATTGAGATCGATACGCTGTTCAACGTAATCAGCTGCGGGACTTGGGAAACCACACTGAACTAAGTCACTGAAAAGCGGGAGAGCGATAATTTCTCGCAGTTCTGCAGGCCTGATAAATTCCATATTGCACACCTCAAACACTGTTTTTATATACAGTAGTTTTATTTGTAAGTGTCCGCAAGATACAGGCCCTACCCTCACTGCTTAAAGCTTCGCCGTTTCGTTTCTAAGTTTCTCTCTCGTTTCGAATTATGACTTTTGTAAATTATTCGATTCAAACTCCAATTGAGTAGTTTTAATCCAACGCCCCTACATCCAGTTCTTTGATTAGCCTTTTGATGCAACTAACTTCTTCCATTAGAGCAAGGATTGCTTCATGGTGAAGGGCGGCGGCCACACCGAAGGTATCTACTGATTTTACATCCTCAATTTCTGAGCCATCTCGTAAGGTTGTTTTTCCATATGATTTAACTGCTTCAGGAAAAACCTTCTCGACTTCCTGAGCTATGAAGCCATACCCGTGCGCAGGAGTATCGAGGCGGTCCCATTCAACGCCTCGAAGCTGCTGCATTTTCATAAGCGGATCAGCTATTACCGTTATATTTTCTTTAATGCGCTCATCGGAAGAAGTTACCCAATTGCCTATCGCAGCGCCATTTGAATGGAATACCCATGCAACAAGTCCTTCCTGATCAGACCCTTTCAGGCCCAATGTCACGTTATCAAAATTAGCCCCGCCGCCACGGGCCCCCCCGAATGTCCATTCCCCTGTATACCAGGTTCCTCTAAGAATGTTGACATAATTTCCTGTATTTGGGTTATACCCATTGGCAACGATCAGGCTGATTCCGTTATTCATCAAACCACCGCCACCATTATCTCCTGAACTGATGGCAAATCCGGGATTACCGCCTACGCCGGGCTGGACTGTAATTGGGCTCGTGATTTTCCCACCCGCTTTCTGATCGACGGAATTTAATCGTGAATCGTTACCAGCGGCCACTGTTCCCGCTGCTGTTCCAACATCCCTGGTAGAGCTGTTTCCTAAACCGAGGTTTGTGCGAGCGCCTGATACCGTTGTCGAACCGGTACCGCCCTGTTCTACAGATAGCGCTGTCGTAAGTCCGCTGAGAGAGGTGATGTCGCGGTTTGCACCTTTTGCCGCCTTGCCTGAAAGTGATGTTGTAATGCTATTCCAGGCTGGGCCCGTCCATGTTGTGCCATCTGGCAGGGTTACCGTTACATTTCCGGTTCCAGAAAAAATACTTTGCCAGTTCTGTTTGTCGTAATTCAGTCCACGCAGCGCTTCAGCACTTTGCGCCACCAGCGCAGCAGTGACCATGTTCAGCGCCACGCGCGGGACCGCTGACCAGGCCGCGCCAGATTGCGTTGGCCCGGTAAAGTTGCTGACCAGTATCAGTTGGGTATCACTATCTACCGTTTTTACTGGTAACGTGTACGGAACGCCGCCCACAGTAGAGACAATGAAGTCACCTGCGGCAAGTTCGGTAGTAAAAGAGGTTCCGGAACCGCCAACAATAGCGGATCCATTTGTCAGGGTGAGGGTACCTGCCGACATAAAAGACTCCTGAGTGCAGATAATAAAAAACCCGCCGAAGCGGGTTCTTGTTTTGTTCACTTTGAACAGGTCGACCTGGTGAAGTTATTTTTGCTTACCCATCGCCAATTGAAGGGGTAGCCTGCCCTATATTCTGTCTGATTGGCTACTTTGCGCACATCGTAAATCTGTACCGACAGAACCTGACCTCCAATAAGTGCTTCTGCCTCGCATAATGGCTTTTGCTTTTGCAGAACTGAACCAGAGCAAGCAGAAAGAAACAGGCAAAATGCCATCGCTAACATTATTTTCGTCATTTCACACCTTGATTAGTTTTTATTAAGTGAAAACTAACGCAGCGGTACTGAAATATAAAATAGATATAACAGATCAATTAAGTGAATTTGATCGCTTAAAACGATCAATCATAGGCGGCGGTGTTGATAGCCGTCAAAGCTATTCCAGTCGTTGTCCCACCCGCAGCAGAACCGGTAGCCGTTGTCGAGGGCGCGGCATTAATTCTGGTTGATGAACCATTAAACCGACATCCTGAGTAGGCTGTGATATTCACAATAGTGGGTGGTTTAGTGTTATTGTTCTGGATGATCTGGGAGCCAAGAATAGCGGGTGCCACCGCATAACTACCAGGCAGAGTGACGTCAATATTAATTCCACCTGTCGTAGCTCCAGGCGTCCCAACAGTCACAAGGTCACTCAATATCCGACTCTCGTTTGTCAGAACCAACTTCCCGGTGGCATCCCAGATAGCAAATCCCCATTTTGGCAATGTCTGAGGATAAATAGCAAAGATGTAAGCCGTTAATGTATGTGCCTGTCCATAGGCATTGCTTGATCCAACAAGAATATTTCCTCCTGATCTGGCTGCAGTAACCACAGTAGGCTGAGCAGTATCACTCGTTTTGCAAAAAACCATCGCCGGATAAGAAACGTCCAGAGCTATTGTTGCAGATGCACCGTGATATGCCCCGCTTGCTACTGAGTTAACCACTACCCTCCTGTAGAGACAAAATGGCGTGGACTGAGGCGTAATAAAGGGATTTCCATTATCCAGAGCTATCAGTGCGCCATAATCTGCCATTATGCTTTCTCCACAAAAACTACGAGCTCACATTCAGAGGCTGGATAGTTTCCAATCCCAACGCTGTTTGCCGCGCCAAGAGTTATCGTATTTCCGCTGGCGACGATACTGCGCCCTACCGAGACCGCCCCCTTATCCAGAGAAACGACAAATCCGACCTTCATTCCTGCCGGAATGGTAAACGACCAGCTTCCAGAGTTTTGCCCCTCAGAAAGTTGAATACGTCCGACCACTGAAACTGGCTTAATACCATAATTGTTCGGATTGCCATTGGCATCCCATGTCTGAATGCCCCACGTCATTAAAATACTCCTGTAAGTTTACCAATCTGTACGCGGAGGACACCATTCGCATCCCTGATGCTGTCAGTAACGTTCGTGGTCTTTCTTGCGCCCTGCCCATCGCTGCCGTAGTTTTCCCAGGTACCGCCTTTGTCCAGTTTCCACCCGGACTGCCCTGGTACGTAATTGTTGGACTGGATGAAGTTGCCAATTTTAGCATTGGTGATCGTGCCATCCTGAATAAACGCTGAGCTAATAAAGACCTGACCATTAACCACTGCGAACGGTGAATACTGGGTATCACCACTGCCACTCATCAGCACGAACTGATTAGCGTTAAAGCCAACCCTGGTTACTACCGGTTTCCCGGCCTCAGCAAGCACAGCAATCGACATCCCGGCGTTGTAAATCACCCCGTTTATCCTCACGCCTGTTTTGAGGGTGTAGATTGCCGAAGCACCAGAGGCATCGACGACGGCTGTGAGCTTGTCTTCCAGGGAAGCGTTGACGTTATCGATCTGCGCCTGCACCTGTGTCGACATTTCGGCCATTGCCCTGTCCACCTCAGCAATAGTCGTTTTCACAACCAAGATATCGGCGCGTACCTCTCCGTATTGCGCCCATTGATGTTCAACTGTTCCGTGGTTGGCCAGCGCGTTCTGCATTGCAGCTTCAAGATTGGTATCAATATCGCTGGTCAGGCGGTCGCCGTCGGCCGAGGTAAGGAAATCGTCTGCGATTTCACCCAGATAATCATCAGCATTATCGTTAGACATTCCCCTGATCCAGTCGGTATAGCCGGACTCGTTACCCGTTCTGTCAACCAGCTGCGCGCGATACCAGAATTCCTGCCCGGCTTTCAGCCCGAGCTGAGTATATTCAACTGATGGATAAGGTACGTCCGATAGCAGCAACGGTTCGGAGAAGTCGCTGTTGGCCGTGTACTGGATTTCTGTTTTGAGGGTATCTCCGGTGTTTCCCGGGAACCCCCAGTTCAGACGAATACCCCAGTTAATGCCTGTAGCCATGAAGCCCACTGGCTTGGGCGGATTGCCCACTTTGCCGGTCAACGTCTTCTCTTCTGAATATCCCCACCCGGAAGAAATTTCCGTTGCGTTGATAGCTCGCACGCGTACCAGGTACCGTCCGGCGTAGATGCCGGAAACGTCAAAGGAAGTGGTGGAGCTGCGAGGCACGTTAACCCAGTTCCCGTCGTTGCGGCGCCACTGCGCCTCATAGGCGATGGCATTTTGTGCCTGGTCCCAGCTCACTCGCATGGTTTCGACGCTGATATTCTGCTGAACCACCGAAAACGAGCTGATCGCGATGTTAGCTGGCGGCGACTGGTTACCTGGAGGAATGACACTCACCGGCCGCTGATCAATGATGGCACCCGTATCGATTCGGGCATATTTATCCGGATCGTGATTTGCCCCCGTGATGGTATATGTCCCGTCACTGTTATCGGTGACACTAATTACCCTGTACTGCTGCGCATAGAGTTCATCAGATTCAATTACCCATACAGCCTCAGCCTGCGGAAGTTCACTAAAGGAAGTTGTTACGGTGACCATTTCACCGGACAGGGACTGAATCGTCCGGGATTGGGTAATACCCGACGGCAGGTTTACCATTATCCTGTCACCGACCTTAGCACTTGGCACCCGGTCAAGTTTGAGTACACGACCATTAACCGCGGATAATCGACCGCCTAAATCTCGACCAGAGAGACTGCGATCAGAAACAGCAATTATGTAGCCCGGCTGAGGAATATTGCCGTCCAGACCAACGTCAAACGTTACAACCCTGTCTTTATTGTTGGTCAGGATCCCCCAGCGCCCTTTCCTGTTTGCCTCAGACTGTCGGGTGCACCCGATGGCGGTGATCTCAAGCTGGTTGAAACCATAGCGCGCCACCAGCGCCTGCTCGAAGACGGGCTCCATTGCATCAGCATAGCCATTTGCCGGATCAGACCAGGATACAAGAGCGTTTGTGTAGCGACTTTTGGTTGTGCTGCTGGAATATACGAATTTGCCGTCGACAACGTTAGCATGCGTGTAGGTAAAATCGACATCTCTGGGCATGTCCGCAAGGGCAACAATCTGATCGTCTCCCCAGTAGGTCATGCCTCGAAAAATGGCGGCGAAGTCACGCAGGACGGTGTAAGCGTCATTTCGATCCTGAATGTATACGTTGCAGGTGTAACGAGGTTCAGTTCCGCTACCACCCTTACCATCCGGTACCGGTTGATCACAATATTGAGCGACCTGATAAAGCGTCCATTTGTCGATATTGGCTGCCGTTAGCCGATTACCAAGGCCGAAGCGGTCAGTGACCACCAGATCGTAAAATATCCACGCAGGGTTATCTGTCCATGCCCACTTAAAAGCGCCCGTCCAGATGCCGCTGTACGTTCGTGTTTCTGGGTCATAGTTATCGGGCACACGGATAACACGTCCGCGAGGCTCGCAGGATATTTGCGGTATCGAGCCATTGAACTGGCTCGAATCAAATTCGATGTACAGTAGCGCGGTATTCGGATAGCGCAGTTTGGCGTCGATTACTTCTGTGAAGCTTTGCAGCGTCATCGTGTCGCCAATCTTCGCGCTATTTGCGTCAGCTGTAATCTTGCGCACCCTGATGGTCCAGGTGCTGCCTGCCTGAGGTAAATCAATACGGTGGCTGCGTTCATAACCAGAGGTGGTTTTCCCTGTCACGCTGGTATTTAGCACCGTCTGCCAGGTGCCGCCATCTGTCTGCAGGTCAATTGCGTAGTTGACCGAATAGCCAACCAGATCGCCATCATCCTCCTGTTTGAAGAGAGAAGCCCATTTTAGACGCAGGCGAACAGCTGAAAGCTGCGTATTGGTGAACGTGCGCGTCCACGCTGTAGAGCTGGAAACTTCGGAACCTACATTAATTTCATTTTCGGTACCCGGGATCCCTTGAATGTATTTTTGCGCCTGAGTTCCAGAACGAAACTCCCACGCCACACCGCTGAAGTTCTGTGAACCATCTATGTTCTCAAGTGCGGTGCCATCGAGATAAATATCGCGCGCAGTAAGGCCACCAGCAAACTCCCCCTCTCCCAGCGCGAGAAGGATTTTTGCCTTGGCTACTGACTGCAGATCGTCTGGCTGTTCTGTAGGAGTTCTTGAACTAGAGCTGCCGCCCTTGCGGCCTTTAATAGCGGTTGCTGTAGCCATATTGCGCCCATAAAAAAAGCCACCGGGAGGTGGCTTATTGATAAATCTGTTTACTGTTGGTCTTCTACATAGATACCGGCGGAGATGATCGCTCCACCGATGCGGCGTTTGCCGTAAAGGAGCGGCACAGGATTACCTTGGGCTGTCGTATTGGTTACTCCACCAAATGCGTAGCTGGCCTTATTGTCTGCCGATTGCTTGCTGGCTAGTCCTGTTGTCTGTGGAGAAAGCATTTGAACGACACCGCCAAGGGCCATCGCAGCGCCAAATTGCATTAGAGGAACGCCGACAGCACCACCGCCAAAGTATGACGCCACAGCACCAACTGCGACCAAAGCCACGCCTAAGATGGTCTGGAATACTCCACCACGTTTACTCCCGAGGATAACCGGCGCAATACGGATGTCAGCTGTACTCTGATCCATAGAGAGCTCATCATCGTTCAGGTTACGCTTACCGCTGAAAACAGCGTAGGTTAGGCCGCGCTGCTTGCTGGTATTCAAAAAACGCTCAAAGCCTGGCACGATAACGCACAATGCGCGGATGGCTTCTTTTGGTGAGGCTACCGAAAGTTGGAATTCGCGGCCAAACGTAGTACCCAAAACACCATATAGACGAACAGTACGGACGGATTCGCACATTATCCCTCCTGCATGATTAGGCTTTTATGCCTGACAATTTTCATGGTTCTCTCCATCCAGTAACCTCCATATGGCACACGTTGACTGAGGTGACCATAAAGATGATGGAGAAGCATGTTCCCCTCCAGCAAGATCCCTGAATGGTTCCACTTATTCGATTCCACCTGCATGATGATCAAATCGCCCGGGATTGGTGATCCACTGAATTCTCGGAACCCACATTCGTACCAGCAATCCTGATAGAAATTATCCGGATAGGAGTCCTCCCACCACGGATAATCAACACGGTAATCCTGAAGTTCGACATCATGCTCCTGCCGGAAATAGCTCATCACCAGCCCCCAACAGTCGTAGTGTCCGAGCACAAACGGGCGCCCGAGCAGCGGCAATTCTCCGCGGGGAGTAATGGTACGAAAGTCTCCTTCCGGCCAACTGACAATATGCCAGGGCAGCAACGTTGCATCGCATTGAGCCTTGTCCAGTTCACTTGGTTGGGTCGTCGCATCAGGGTGACTATGTACGATTCCCGTTATCGTCCCCCAGTCTTCAGCAGCAGCGTAATCCTCTGGCGCAAGGTGAAACTGTTCAGTTGGTTCGACAGCCAGATTACGGCATGGGAAATAGCGTTCCACCCGGCTTTTCTGCGCTATCACGCCGCAGCATTCGTGGGGATAGTCTTTCGCAGCATGCGCCAGGATGTCCTGAATTGTTTTCTGACGCATGTTAACTCCTGATCAAAGATGTTCCTGGAAAACCACCGAAAGGAAGTTCATTGTGTTCACCAAACCGAAGCTTGCATGCGGTGAGCGTGCCGTTGCATTCATCCAATGAGGGATCGCTTACCGGATTGTTGTTTCTGTCGAAGTAAAGCGTGCCGGCATAATCGCACCCATCGCCGGTGCGGTACCTATTCCGGATGCACCATGTGCAAAGGGAATGCAGCTGTCTGGTCGGAATCATCAATCCCTGCAGATCCATCGGGCTTGTAAGAACAAACTCGATACTTTCACCGGGAAGCTCGCTATTTTTACCGTCGATATAGAAAACCCGCTTCCTCACCTGCAAGGGATCTGCTGTTGGATTTCCATCAGGGAAATTACGCGCATCCAGGTAATGCGCAAAAGTGTCATGAATCGTAACTTTGGCCTGCAGCATATCGTCATAGGCCAGACAGAGCGCAGTGATAGAGCTGTCAACGTTGGCAACGGTGAGCGTCGGCTGGGCGCTACTGCCATCGGTTGAAGCTTCCAGTCCCTCGAGCTTATATGGCCAGACACCATACTCTTCGCCCTGCCACCAGATACTCTTCGCCTTTAACTTTGATTCGTCGCCACCAGCAGCCGCAATCTCTTCTTCAGTATGCGGGAGGTTATAAGCGTGAAAGCGCAGAACGTCGTCCAGACCAAACGCAGAACCGTCTACCTCAAGAAGACGTATTTTTTCACCCGGTTCGAGGCGTTGATAATCTTCAGTAATCATGGTGCGTATGCCTGTTTGAAGGTTGCTTTTATGGTCATCACTTTGCTGGATAGCGGCTGGGCTTTAATGGAATCAGCTTCAATCCGGTATAAACCGGTTTCGCCAACAGGAGACGTCCAGATAAAGGATTTTGTGATGTGCTTGCGGCAAAAACTCAGCGCATCGAGCATCTCTGCCTTTTTTCCCGTTAAGGTCATTGGCCATGACTGTTTTCCAGGATTGATGCCTTCACCGGCGATCTGTTCAAAGCCGTCTCCGAAGGATGCAGAGCGTGTTGCGTAAGTGAACTCCCCTTCCATTCCCGCTTGAATCTGGGTTCGCCAGGTAAATTTTTCGATCGCCACCTTTCCTCCGGGCATAAAAAAACCCAGCGAAGGCTGGGTTAATCACGTGAGATCCTATTTATTATTAAAACGATTCCACAGTCGAAATTCGGTAGACATAAGGCCCACGTTGCGATCCGTTCTCGTCAATTTCGTTGTATGTAATGATGCCGTCAACATTTAGAGGGACATCCAATACATCAATTGTGGCTATGTTTTTGTGGATTGTTGACCCCCAATCAAGAAGGGCTAAACCTTTCCCAAATTCTTCCATTACAAATGGGTATCGTTCGACTCCCCATGTCTCGTAGTTTTCTACAACGCCAAAACCGAAGGAAGCATTGTCATAATTGAGTTTTTTGTCATTCAGAACTGGAGAAACGAATGAAATACTCGATTTTTCATCCCCGACCCACAGAGCCGTCACCTTAACTAAAGCCATTTCGTGTCCCTTAAGCCATTAATTTCAGTGACATAATCATACCAGTCAAAATGCCCGGATGGTGGTTATTTGTGACACGATTACCAAAAAGGGATATAACAAATAACGGTCACTATTCATCATCTCGATCTCGTCGCATTCCAGATTAGACCACCAGGCTGAAGCTGTTTGGCAATTCCAGTACGAACAGACTGATCGATGGTCTGTTTGTAAGCCCGAGAAATAGCATCGTTATTGCCGGAAGTCTGCTGGTGTGTGTTCTGGTTTTGAACGACCACGGAAGTTTGAACGGTTACGCCACCAGCTGCATTCGATTGCAGCCCATACATTGGGGCTGTGCCAACATAACCGCCGTTTGCATACCCCTGAGCTCCACGCATAAGCGCATAGAGATTGCCGACACCCAGTGCACGGGTCGCTTCCTTCGTAAACACAAACTCACCGCCGTGTACTACGCCTTTCGGTTGGTACTTACCCCCATCTCCCGTGTAGCCGCCTCCATCAAAACCGGGGACCAAACCACCACCTGAAAAACCAAAGAACGCGCCGATACCGGTTCCACCAAACGCAGACTTCATTCCATTAACCAGAGCCAGTTGGGTCAGCATCTGGGCGATGCCCTTGAGGAAAGTGGAAAAGAAATCTGAGAAGTTAGATTTACCTGTTGTGAAGAAATCAGTCAGGGTGCTGGCCATGCCGGTGAATGCGTTGCTGGTAACCGTCTGCACCTGGGAGTAGACATTGGTCGCGCTGTCTTCGAAATCAGCCCAGCCCTTTTTCGCGCCGGTCAACCAGTCGCCACGCAACCTGTCCTCTGCATCATAGTAATCATTCGCCGCTTTAAGCTGCTTCTGATATCCGCCATCATCCAGCGAACCACCTGAATTTTTCCAGCCGGCGGCGAGCTGGCTCTTTGCCAGCTCTCGCTGCGCCTGGCGGTCACTCATCCCCGCGCCACCCAGTAATGCGGCCTGTTTCTCAGCCATCTGCGTGACGTATTTCTGCGAGGTATCCATGCGCTTGTTCAGCTGTTCCTGCGCGGAAATCTGATCACCTAACAGGGCTTTCTGCCGTGCCAACTGAAGCACGTGGTCTTTACTCGCCAGCAGGGATTGTTCCTGCTTTGTCAGTGAACGTGAACGCAAGGCCTCCTCCAGCACCTGAAATTTCGCTTCAGTCGTCCACAGACCTTTGCGCTGCTGGCTGATGGTGTCGTTCAACCCTTTATGCTGCTGCAGCGCGCGTAACTGTGCCTGAAGCGCCAGTAACTCGGCCTGAGCAGCATCCGTGCTGCGATCGCCAGCCGATATAGTGCCCTGCTTTCCGGTTTTCGACTTTTTGCCAAAAGCAGCAATATCTTCCCGATCCTTTTGGGTGGTTGCGGTACTTATCTTTCTGGTCGTATCGAGGTATTTACCTGCACTGATATCAGCGGCATCCCAGTCTTTTTTCAGTTGAGAGACGCTGTTGCCATAAGCACCGGCCATTTGTTCGTTGTAGTCCTGCCATCCCTGCAAAGTATCTGTTTTCGCCCAGTCGGGAACGAGGTTAATCGCGGCGGCGATAGAGGATGAAATGTTCTGGTTCAGCTTCTGGAAAACGATCGCAACGCTGTAATAAATTGCGTTAAATTCCTTCAGTGTGTTTGATGCCAGCTCAGCTACCCACTGACCGATACTCTGCATGCTCTCAGACGCCCAGCCTTTGATATCCAGCCACAGGCGACCAAACGGTGTCAGCGAGTCGTAAGCCTGCTCCCCACGTTTTGCCATCGTATCGCCAAACAGGTCCATAGCCTGCGTAACGGCCGCGGTCTGGTCCTTTTGCTTTATCAGATCGTCAACATGCTTAAGTTGTGAAACGGTCAGGAAATTATATTGTTCGTTGAGACTCTGCAGCGCTTTAACAGGGTCTTTTTCGATGTCCTTATAGGCTTTGGCAATGTCCTGCGCCGAGACTATACCGGTCTGAACCGCCAGCGCCGTGGAGCCCGCCGCTTTTTCAAGTTGCTGCTGTGTCAGCAATCCCATGCCAACCAGCTCAGTCATCAAACTCTGAACGGTTCCTACAGTAGCGCCAGTAGAGGCAGCAATAGACTGAGAGGAAGCCATGATCTGGAGCGCTGACGTGCCGGCAATGTTGCCAGTCCTGATAACAGCCTTGTTAATTTCGTCGTAAGCTGTGAAGTAGTCCGAGCCCGCTTTTGCCGCAATCAGAACGGCACCAGCCAAGCCACCAATGGCCACTCGGGCAGGAGTCACCATCGACAGCATCGCTTTCAGAGCATTGCCTACACCGCCAAACGAATCTCGCAGCTGGCCGCCCTGCTGAATGGCTACCATATAAACCGGCATACCGGACGCCAATGAAGTTACGATGTCAGTCATTTGCATTGGTAGATAACGCATTGCGTTGCGGTATTGCCCCGCGCTGATCGCTCCTGACTTCCACGCTTCCTCCTGCTCTTTCAGTCGGGCGATCATCGGTGCAGCACGATCGGACACGCCAAGTTGGGCTGCTTTTAGCTCTAACAGTTCTGCGCGAGTTTTTCCGATTGCTGTGACCTGCTCTTCCAGCGAATCGATAAAGGTTTTGCCCGCCGCAGCTGCACGCTGCGCTGCCTGTGCCTGTTCAATGCGAGCCCGCCCCTCTGCGGTCTCAGACTCCATGACCTGCGCCAGTTTAGCTCGGGTCGTCTCAAGCACGCTGTTGTAGCGAGTAAAGTCCTCGTCTCCCACCAGCCCTTTACCGCGAAACTTCGCCAGGCTCTCCTGGATCGTGTCCAGTTCATCCAGCGCCTTGTTGACCGGGCTGATTTTATTCAACAGGTTCTGCAGCTCCTGGCGCTGTTGCTTCAGGCTTTCGCTGTTCTTCTTCTGGTTGTCGATACCGGTGCGGAACGTACTGTTCAGGTCATCCGCTTTACCTGCCGCGGCGGTCGCGGTTTCCTGAAAGCGATCCAGTGCCTGATTACCGCGCTCCAGCTCACTGGTATTTACACGCAGGGAAATCGTGGCGATATCGTTACTCATTCCGCCCTCTCTTTATGCATAATTTTTAGCGCAGCACTTTCCATCACCCGGATGTCCGAAAGCGCGGTTGCCTCGTCGTCGACGTTGTGCAAACGCATCACCCAGGGCAGCACGTTATAATCAAGCCCTGATGCGCCTCCCATACCCGTGCGCCACTGCGTACTGACAGCCTGAAACACCAGGAATGAAGGCCATACATCTGGCCAGACGTAGATGTATTGATCGTCGTAGTCATCCGGCGTAAGCCCGTAAGGTGCCAGGTCTGCCGCTGTGGGTTCAGGCGTATAGAACGCAGAGGCAACCGCTATCAGTTTTTTTCACGCTGCCCCAAGAGCTCACGGTAGTAGGTTTCCGGGATGGCCTTCATCGCCGCCGGATAGTTTTCCAAAAGCACCGACAGGTTTTCCGCGTTGAATGCATCGGGAAGTGCCCAGCCAGCAATGATTTCCATCAGAAAATCAGTGGCGGTTTTACCTTCGAGTTTTTCCAGGTCAGCCAGCTCTTTAAGTGGCTTGTGGTTGAACGTGAACGTCAGCACGCCATCCTCATCGCCAGCGCGGGGGATCGAGACATTGGCCTTGAATGTAGGTTTGGGCTGAAGGGTGAATTTGGTCGCCATCGATACCTCTTTACGAAAAAAAGCCTCCGTTATGGGAGGCATGGAATAGTGAAAGCGCTGACGGGTCAGGCAGCAGTGTCAGTCACCTTGTAGAACGTCATCGCCGGTGACTGCAGGTTCAGCACCACACTTACTGTCTCTACCTCGTTTACCGCAGTAGTTGGCGTGTCGTCAAAGGACGCCGTGGCCGCCCAGTAACGGTTTTCCTTCGCCTTCGGCACGTACATGTAAGCCGCAACCGTCTCTTCGTCTTCGTCCAGTTGGCGAAGCAGCGGATATACGGGGAGCGAGGAGTCATGCGCGATCGAATAGGTCTGGGAGACTGCGGATTTATAGGTGTTCAGGTTTCGCTGGCGGTCGTCGCTCAGGAACTGAATCTGTGTGGTGTTCTGATCGCCACCAGATTTCGACACCTCAGTAATTTGCGGCAGCTCGGTCCATTCAAGCACCTTACGGATCGAACCGGTACCGCCACCAGCGACATATTTGTTTTTGTTGGTGGTATTGATGTTGCGAAGAGTTACGGCGCTTTCGGCAATCGCATCAATTTTTGCAATGACGTTATCAACACCGGACCAGTTGCAGTTCACATGGACAATATCATCCACCTTGAGTTTGTCAGCTTCACTCACGGTGATAACCATGTTTTCGGCGTTCGTCGCCCCGGTGAAAGTAATGGCTGGGCCATAACCCGATGCCAGATAGACGTGAGCGCCGTTAGGCAATGCAAAGCCCATATTGGTTACTCCTTTAGAAACGGGAAAACCGGCAAAGAGCCGGTCAGGTTTAGAAGGTTGTGAGGATTAGCTGGAGATATCAGCTCGGTAATTGAGACTAACGGGAACGGTATAAGAAACAGATGTAGTGATACCGCGGAAAACACTAGGCGTTTGATCTATCCAGCATGTAAAGCCCCTGCCTTCAATCTCCTGCCCCTCTTGGAACAATTCAGCCACGCGGTCTGCCAGGGCCACAACATCGGTACGGCCTATGCCGACTGGGGCCACAACGTTTATTTGGTATACACCTGAATAAATGCGGCAGCGCAAACCAAGGTCCAGCGTACGCGGTGTGGCGGGCATGTCATGGACAGCAAGATAGAGCCCATCAGATGGCGGTGTGAAAGGCACGTTTTCCCAGGCAACTGGGATCCCTTCAGCATCAGCCCACTCGCCGAGCCTGGCGGCCAGCGCCGCCGCGATATCGGGAATCATTTAGTCACCTCCCTTACTGCTTCCTCAAAAAATCGCTGAAACTCAGCAGCAGTAATGCGTACCATCCCTCCCGGAGCCTGGGAAGAGTGCCCCATCTCTAGGCGATACGCGTAAGGGACGTTGTTGCAGAAATAAATAGCCTTCATCCCGACTTTGAACAGCGACAGCGTGTAACTGCCGGCGGCTTTTGTCAGATTTCCGGTTTTATCGACACGGCCCGTTTCATCTGTGGTCGGTGCATCAAAAGACACCTGCCAGTTGCCCCGAAACCGTCCACCGGTATATCCGGGCGGCGCTTTGATATCCATCCCATCCACCAGCCGAGCCTTCTTCTTAAGCCGTCCGGTTTTAGTCAGATTGGCAGGGTCCGATTTTTGCGCTTCGTTATGGTCATATACCGCCTGATTGTAAGAAGCTGCCGTCTGGTTGATGCCCCAGAGTTCGGGGTTGCCGACAGGTGACGTCATCACCAGTTGATTAAGGATCCGAATGCCGACAGCACGTACGACCGCTTCCTGATTCGCTTTGGCTTTGTCCACGAACGCGGTGATGGCAGCCGTGAACGCCTTATTATCGTCCATGTTATGCCCTTAACTGAGATTTGTAGCAGAGCACCACACCGCCCGGTTTCACCGGATTAGGCTTAACCACGCGATGCCTTACGCCGTCCATGTCGATAAGATCGCCGGTTTTAATTTCCTTCTCAGCGGTGAAGACAATCCGAACATCGCCGTTTTCAATGACGGTTCCATCAATTTCGCCTGGCGCGTAATCCGTCTTCACTCCTGTGGCGGTGAACTGGATATCCTCGGAACGATGCTCCACACCACCGATGACGATTAACGTGCCCTTACGCGTGACGTCGTAAGCAATGCCGTTCTGCTCGAGCATACGAGTCGTTGTCGCATGCATTCGCTGATAGTTGATGGCCATTACGCGCGCTCCGCGAAAGTATTGATTGCATATCCACGCCCACCAGCCAGGTCGCCGAGAATAGCCATTACCGCCGGGTAAGATGGTGTGAACACCTCACCATCGGCAACCGCATAGGTCATGGTAACGGCGCCTTCGACACGTTCGGTTTTAACCGCGGCCTCACGAACGCTTGAAAGCAAATCGCCCTCAATCGCCTCGATAGCCAGCATGCATTGTGCGGTGATAACCTGCCGCGGCACCTGGTCGGATGGGAAGTCGTGTCCATCCAGAATGACATTTGCGCGTGGCCATGCCAGCGGCTGTCGAGGGTCTGCTTTGGAACCTACCCAATCAAGCCCTTCCAGATAGTCCATCGCCTTAATCAGTAACGGCGCGAGCTTTTCAGGCAGCTCAACTCCTCTCAGCGCGGCAAATGACACCAGTTCATCTTCACTGGCGTAACTGTTAACGTCAGAGGCGGTGATATCAGTAATAATCATCTGAGCATCCGTAGAATGGGGCTTACGCCCCATCGGTTAGCCTGCAGCAGGTGCGGTGAAGGTGATTTCCTCACTCGATTTAGCAATACCATCAACAGTACCAGTGACTGTGAAAGTACCTGCCGTATCAGAGGTAAGTTTGACCGTCGCCCCACCAGCAGAGCCGGTTTGAGAACTGGCAGTGCTGAGCGTGCCGCCGGTTGAATTCCAGGTAACGGTTTTGCCGGAAACACCTGCGCCGTTTAGCGTGTACTTCAGGGAAATGGTGACCGCATCGGTGCTGTCAGCGGTTGCGGAGGTTTTATCCGCTGACAGCGTTACTCCCCCGCTGCGGATCCCAGCTTAATCAGCACGCCAGCAGTAGATTTGTTACTGGTGAAGTGCTTCTTCCAGTTACCAGCGGTGCCGATTTTGGTGAGGTCCGGGTTGTCACCTTTGGAGGTATCCCAGCTGTAACCCAGCAAGTCGACATTCACCACACCTTCAGCACGGTAGCCGATCGCCAGGTTTTCCTGATCGTTGATGTCGTAAGAACGGAACCCCGGCGCCTGAGACTCGGTGACGGTAACCGCTCCAGCTACCAGCCCAAGGATCGCATCAGCGTCCATGGTGTCGGTCACCAGCACAGGCTTACCCAGCGTGCCCGGCTGCCCGCCGTAAACCACCACGCCCGCTTCTTCGTAGATTTTGTTGGCGATCGCCTCATCCACGATGTCGAAGTAAGTGGCGGAGTGCATAACGAAGAGCACCACGCGGTTGAACTTGTCCCCATATTTGCGCAGGCCGCGCGTGAGGGTCTTCTTGCCGTCTGTTTCGATATCGGCTGTTACCACCATGTCCGCATTTGCGCCAATAGCAGCCGTCAGCGCCTTCAGGCCATATTTCACATAGCCTTCCAGAGTCGCGTCAGCCACGTCAGTGCCGATCACTTCGGAGAACTCGTCAACCGAGCGGCCGCGGCGTTTGAACGCTTCTTCAGTAGTTTCGTATGGACCGTATTTCCACGGCGCTTTGACGGATACGGCTTCACCGGCGCCAATCTTCTTACCCGTCACTTTTTCGGTGGAGTTAACGTCACGCGATTCGATAGAGCCGCCCACCTTGTAGAATGCACGCTTGCGGAAGTCGCCTTCAATCAGCTCGTTATCCAGCAGGATCGCTCCGTTGGAGGACGCGTTGAAAATAGCCAGGTTGTCCTGGCGGCGCTCGAGGAAAGCGGTCTGCGCCAGGTCGTCATAAATGATCAGGTCACTATTAACAGTGGTAGACATGAGTTAATCCCTTATTTCGGAAGTTTGAGGAAGGCCTGCTGGCCATGCTTGCGGATGTAGTCCGCCTTGTCGCTGGCGCTCATTTCGGAACGTTTCAGGTTGCCACCACCGTTTGGTTTGTGTCCGCCCGCGCCGGTGCCTTCCGCGCGAGGGAACAGATGCGGAGCCGTCTCCTTAAGAGACTCCGCCCACTCAAGCGGGCTTAGTGGGGTTTTACCGTCTTTTCCGAACAGAACATCGCCATTTGCATCAACTGCTACGGCCTCGCCTTCGTCGTTGAGCTGGAATGTGCCTTTGGCACGCAGAATCAGATCGTCCGATGCTTCCGGCAGCGCGCCAGCTTTTGACGCTGCTGCACGGATTGCATCGCCCAGAACTCGATCCCGGAATTTGTTGGAGAACGCTTCGGCTTTGTCCGCGCGTTCATTTGCGGCTTTGATTTGCTTATCAACGTCAGCGCGCAGACGCTCGGTGCGCTTATCGAGCACCTCATCGATTTTTCCGGCGGCAATCAGCTTTGCCTCTTCGTCGTCGGAAAAACGCTGCAGGATCCCGCGCACTGCATCAGGGTCGATACCATCGAAGCGAGACAGGTTTTCTTTTTGCTGCTTAATGGTACCCAGCAGCTCAGAGTTTTTCGATTTCAGGCCAGTGACTTCGCTGGTCACGCGCTCATCTATCAGCTTCTGGATTTCAGGGGTGATTTCGATACCACCGGCACCGCTGACCTCGCCGCCGTTTTCTGGTGCATAGAATTTCAGAAGCATGTTTCGAATTAACATATTTTCCCCTCGGGATTTTGCCGGGCCTCGCCCATAAAAAAGCCCCAGCGGATGCCAGGGCGTGAAGAAAGTAATGGTTGTTAGTTGTCAGTACCTGATAGCTGCTTAAGACGTTCGAGGGAGATCCACTCGCCTTTGTCAGTGAACATATCAGCCAGGTTGATTTCACCGGCTCGGAACAGACGGCCGCGCTCGACGCCTAACACCTGGTCCTGTCTTTGAGCGGGCTGACGTTCGAGCCATTCCAGATACGTGGTTTTAGCGGGTACTTGTCCATCCATGCTGGCACGAGTGCTCTCGTCCATCTCATCAATATCGATGCCGAGCTCGCGCCACGATTTGAGAATCAGAGTTTCAGTAGAACGGCAGCAGAAGTGAATCTTCCCGGGTCCCTGCAGGTAAGGCACCTTATGCCCGACCGGTTTGTTATCCAGGGTATAACGCAACAGGTCACGAATAATGCAGTCATGACTTGTTTTATTGTCCAGCGTAGACAGCCACTGTTTACCTTTCACGATATCGCTGTTGGTGCTGGTGAAGCTGTTGCGCGCTGTGGCAGCCAGATGATTCACAGCTGTTTTAGCGATGCTGGCGGCATTTGCCCTGCTCATCTGCAGTGCACCGTCGCGATAATCTTTGTTGGCGTGGCCGCGAACACTGCGCGCGATTGTTTCTACCGTGTCGCCGGCAAGATACCCCCTGCGAACGGCGTTCACGATCCGCGCCAGCCTGTCCGATTCCAGATTCTCCGCCCACTCACTCAGCAGCCGCCCCTGAAAGGGCTGCGCCATCGCCGCGGCATACACCATATCGGCTGTGATGCCCTGCAGCGGATAGTGAGACAAGACCTGTGATGGCAGAAGGGAATCGAACAGGCTCAGCTGATAACTGGCTTCGTTCTTTGCCAGTGCCACCAGCTCACTCTCGAGCCCTGCCTGCATGGTGGCTACGGTCTGATGGTTAAGCTCACGCACGCTGCCCAGTAAACTCTGCAGACGGCTAACGGTGAAGCTCTCAGGAGGCAATCTGTCCAGCGTATCCAGTAGACGTGCCGACAAGTCAGCATCCGTCTCGTTAAGCAACTTCACCATCCGGTTTGCCACGCCCGTAGCGTAGCGGCTTAACCAAACGGAATGTGCGATAGATTCATCACGCAGGCTTTCGTTAATGGTGGGCATATCAGCCTCCCGTCAACGTTGGTGCCTGATTGCGAAGCACATCAATAACCTCGTCCGGACTGTCCGCCGGGTCTATAAGGTCAAGCTTCTGCAGTGCGCGAATCATATCGCTATCGCGTAACGCACCGGACTGCCAGGCGTTGACGATTGCCGTCACCATGCCCGACTCAGCAACCTTCGTGATGAATTCCTGATTGATGGTGTAACTCGTCGTTTCGCCCTTAACGCCGAGGTATTTCGCACACCAACCAAGCGCCAGCGTATAGGCTTCAGAAACGTTTGATACGCAGATACCGAGCACCGACGTTGAGGATGTTTGCTCCCCGCTCGCCTGGGTTGCCGTCTTCGCCGTGGCGTTCTGCTCAATCAATCGGGCGCCCAGCTGCACCATGTAATCGCGCTTACTGTCCATGGCCTCTTTAGCCAGCATGTTCGGCTGCGCCTGGGCATAACCAAACGAGCCCTCCTTAGGAAGCAAAAGCGGTGATCGGGAACCAATTTTCACGCCCTTCTTCTCGAGGTGATCGCGCCAGTTGGTATCGAGTCCGGTCATATACGGCTGCACCTGGCCACAAAACCATACGCTGTCTTCATAGTCAGCGCTGTTTCGGTAATGTCCGTGGTTTATCTCCACCAGCGCGGCCAGGGGAGAATCATCGATAGTGGGATCGTTGTTCTGAGCACCGACAAAGGTGAACGGGATTTCGTCCCAGTAGTCCTGCCCTTTGGGCTTAGGACGGTATTCACTGTCAACGGTGTATGTTCCGCTTGCTGTGCTACCAGCCCGGCGCCATACCCGGCAGATGAAACGCCCTTCTTCCAGCGCCAGCTCGCGGTACTGTATTTCGTCCTTGTAAGCGTAACCATCCGGTTCTTCTACGCATTCCCGCAGTACCACCAGAACCAGCTGATCGCGCCCGTTAATACGCTTTGTTCGCCAGTTAATGATGTTCTCTGCCGGGTAGCGGAGGATAATTGCTTCGTCGGATTCTTCAGCGTAATCGACATAAATGCCCTCTCGCGCGACCTCCAGCACGTTCTCTGCCACCAGTTGCGACTGCTGATAGATGCTGGTACCGGCTCCGTCCGCATTGTCCAACAGGTACTTCAGCTTCTCCGGACCGTTAAACGTGGGGTCCTTGCGATACGCCATCCCAAGCATGCCGATCTTCGTATTGCCGGCAATGGCTTAGAACACCGCGCGGCTCAGATAGTCTTCGTTACGCTTACGGTTGCGCATGGATTTATCGGTTGGGTCGAGATAAGGCAGATATTTATTACCCGCCGCTTTTACGGCCCCAGCCCCTTTGCAGAAGTCCCTGTATTTCCTCCAGGCAGCAGAAGCCGCCCGGTGTTCTGGTCGAACCCAGGTGATGTCGTCGTTTGCCATATCAGAAAGTGGTGTCCATGGTGATTGAATATGCCGGTTTCACGATCGGGTAATCCTTCACGATGAAGTACCCACCTGCATCATTGGGGTGATCGTTATCTGCTGATTTGTCTGGTTCGCCATTTGCCGCCCAGATTTGTTGTTCAAGGCTTTCGGTATAGACCGGGCAGTTTTGCACGTTAACCAGATAGCGGCGTTCGCCGTTGGCGTTGCAGAACATGGCGTTCATCGAGTTGATGCGGTCTTTAACCGGCGGGTTGGCATCATCTACAATGACGCTGAATCCGGCATCGTTGAGCTGAGCAATATCGGTCTTGCTGGCGTTCTGGGATTTGCGTGAGTCCCCTGATGCATCCGGATAGATGTAAATCTCCCGGTTTTTAACGTAGCGACCATCCTCGTAGCGCCAGAACTCTTCCTGAATGCGCTTAATCATCGCCGGCGTGTCATAGATCTTAACCAGCTCACGAACCGCACGCGGCAGGCCATTACGCTTAACGTGAACAATCGCGGCCATTTTTCCCACGTTGAAGTCCATACCAATGAACAGCGGATCCCCATCCTGAATCTCGTCAGAACAGTTATTTAGCTTACGGTTGAAGGTGTGGTAAATGGTCCCGCTGTTAAGGTTGGTGAACTTCCCGCGCAGATAGGCCTGAATCAGTTCGTCAGGGTAAGAGCTCAGCAGCGATGGGATGTAATCAGGCGGTAGATTCTTCGCATTGTCGAACGTGCTGGCCTGAATCAGTCCGTATAGAGCCGCAAGCTCTGGCTTTTCACGCACAGCCTTCACGAACTGCTGGTAGACGAATTTGAAGCCTTCCGGCGTTGTCGTGACGTCAATTCCATTTCTCAGACCGGGAATGTTGTAACGCATACGGGCGATGATTTTTCGCCAGGCCTGCTGCGCTTTGGCAGCCGCCATAACGTCCAGCTCATCCACCATCGCATTACCAATTTTGAAGCCGACTATCGAGCCGGGCTTCTCCATCGAGCGGCAGATGGTTGTCCCGCGGTAGCGCCGCCCCTCGTAGAAGTGAACCTCTTTGTTCCCCTCGTTGATTTTGACGCTCAGCCCCCAGTCAAAGGCCACCTCCTCTATCGTCGGGTAGAAGATGTCACGAATCTGCGGGTACGTCGGCGCGAAATAACCCTGGTTGATTTTAGGATGCTCCCACATCCCTTTGCAGATGCCCCCACAACCCACCCACGTCTTACCGGAACCGAACCCAGCAACGTAGGCTTTGAATTTGTGCTGCATCGCGAGGAAGCGCGCCTGAGGAATGTTAAGTGTCGGGCTGATCCCCATCGTCTGCCCTCGCATCCACTACGTTGATATTGATCTGCACTGGGGTTGGTACATCGTCCTCACCATCACCGGCCAACTCTTTACGAAGCTTTTCTACCTCCAACTGCCGGCGCTCGATTTCAATCTGCTGCAGGCGCTGCGCGAACTCGCTATCAGCTAGGCCAAGGCGCTTCATTACCGCTTCGAACATCCGTTCGCGACTTATCGCTGTGATTTCGACGCCATTTTTGCCGACCTTCACGCCGGAGTAAGCGAGCCGTGAGACTGGAGGGAGTTTGCGGGTATCAGGGAAGTAAGGCTGGCCGATGCCGTCACCATTGCAGCGCGGGCATTCAGGGTTAGGCTTACGGTTGTGGTCGTAACCGTAACCGCCGGAATCTTCGGGTTCACGTCTGTCAAGCTCAACAGCCTCGAGTCTTTTCTCCTCAAACTCCACGGCATCACGCCACTGGTAGTGGTGACTGAACCCCCAGCAGTATCGACACGCGCCGCGACGATATTGTGAGAGCTGGTTTGCATCGAAGGTGGCGAGCTGCCACATCTGCGCAAGGACTTCATCGGCACTGCCAAGCGTGCGAACAATGGAGGCTTTTTGCTGCTGCGCAATTGCCTGCGCAACGTTAGGATTCGCTATAAGCTGACGACCGTAGTTTGGGTCACTATAACCAGCACGTGCAGCGGCGGCTGTGGCGTTGTTGTCCTTCAGGTACTCCGCTACAAATAAGCGCTGCTGAGCGGTAAGCCCATCATCATCCACCAGCTCATTTGCGCTTTTATCCTTTTGCGCAGTGCGCATTTTTTTCTGCGCAGGTTTTTGCGCAGTTTGCGCAGTAGGCTTTTTGATGTATCGGCGGGCGGTAGCGTAATTAAGTCCCTGCGCTTCACACCATTCCTTCGGTGATACGCCTGTTTTGGCATGTTCGGACAGGAACCGTTGCTGAAGCTCGCCCCAGTCCGGTTTTGCCATATTTTTTCCTTGCGTCACTCACTTTCAAATAGCAATAAAAAAGGCCGCATGAGCGACCTTGTTTTGTGAAGTTACGATTAAAGGAGTTTGATTTTGACCTCGTACCCTTCAAGACCTGTCATCGCTTCACGAGCGATAAACTCAATTTCGGAAACTTCATGGCCTGTTTTTTTTCGTAACTCTGAAATTTTTTTTGATATGAGGGCAGAAATTTCTTCCTCTGCCTTGTGCGTCAGTTCTTCAATTTTCATTATTACCTCTTTTGGCCGTTTACTATTTCCACTATCAAGTAAGGCGACAGTTATAGATAAGCTGCCTTTAACCTAACTGTATGTAAATAGTAGACTACCTGTGTTACAGATGCTGAATGGGCTAACGTTCAGCTTGTCCCCTATGGGGTCCCAAGCGTCAGTGATGCCCCAAATAATGATAAAAAAAGCTCCTTCATCATTACAAGAGCTTTTGCCACATGGTGCAGGGTACATCCTTGTGAATCGTCGCTTAGTCACCGGAAGCCCGCAGCCTCATTTGTTCAAAATTGGCGCATGACAAGAAGAACAATCAGACACATCACTGCCGCTATGAACAGGGCAATTCAAAACCTTCCGCTACAGTGAAGCCAGCTATTAATGATTGCCGTTTCCGCCTGAGATTGATAGCGCAAGATGAGGGGCTTCACGTTATTGCATTTAAAAGTGCATTTAATTTGCAATATCTGAGTGAGATGTTATTTTGCCTAAGCCTTAGAGCAAGAAGCACATAAACATAACAAAAGATTCAACTCATAATTGCCCCTCACAAGGGGCATTTTTTATGGCAGAACGCAGTTCTACCCATTCCTATTTGTGCATGTAATTTCGAGTAAAAATCAATCTGATTATTGGGAATATCATGTGAAGCATATGCAACAGGTAAGTACTATTAAAGGCTGCCAGCCTGAGGAAATTCCTAATACTTTTCGCTTACGCTTGTTGATTATTGGTTAACTGCCAGGCTATCCAAGACTCTGATGCGGAGAATGCCAACTCCAGGGAATCATCGATAAAAAGAGCATGTGAAACTGAGACTCCTGTAGCCCTCCTTGTGGGGGCTTTTTTTGGAATTGATGCGCTTCCCTTGTGAAATATTGAGTCTTTTCTAGAATTTAAAGGTGCTTTGCTATGTCAGGTAAAGCCGTCGTTAAGAAATACCCGTGTGCTCAAGGATGAGCCATCCCTAGTTTTTCCTTTCCAGCTCTATCTGCCGTATACCAGCCAGGTTATTGTTGCCCTTCTCAATCACGGCCAGCAGCGGCTTGATCCAGAGCACTGCCTGGCAGTACGTCATTGAGCTGGCGGCAGCGGCACGATCATCGGCTGTGTCAGGTCTGTGGGTATCGGAGTACAAGGCGCTGGCACGTAAACGGTGCGCGTATTCGAGCAACCCACCAGCAATGTCAGCAGGAACAGGCAGATTACAGGTTTTTTCACGACGGAGAATCTCCCGGTATTCGATTATGGTTTCTTCTGTACTGATGTCGATCAGGGAATTCAGCCTGTTGGCTTGTTCCGCAACCTGATTGAACCGGTTGAAGTTGAATGCTTGGGTGGCGATTATCTGCTCCTGCAGAGCATTGTCACTGCGCAGAACCTCGTTATCACGCTGCAGGCCGTTGGCGTCTGAGCAACTTTTAACGAGTGCGACTGAGAGACCAGCAATAACCACAACCGCGATTGGTAAAAGATAAAAGTTCACTGGTCTATCCCCCAGCACGCCAACGCACTTTCCTGGTCTCGCCGTTCTACCTGACCGTAGCAGCCGTTCTTCTGGCCTTTAGTCAGGCGGCAGTCGCGGCCACCGTCTCTAATCCACCAGCGAATTGCCTCGCATGCTCCGCGGCGGTCACCGGCATTAATGCGCTTATAAAAGGAGGACGGGAAGCACTTACCCGGCCCGATGTTGTACGGACAGAAAGAGGCGATCCCAGCTTTCTGCGGTTCGGTAAGCGGTACCGAAATATTGCGGTCAACCCATGCCAGAGCCTTATTGCGTTCGATAGCATTCACCTGATTGCATTTGGCCTGTGTCAATTTCATGCCCTGCACAACCGGTTTACCATCAACCATCGTTGCGCCTCGGCAAATAGTCCAAATACCACCGCCATCTTTGTACGCCGTAAGGCTGTTACCCTCTTTCTCATTCAGAAACTGATCGAGAATGACTGATGCTGGCGCTCCAGCAAGTACCAGCCCCAGAACTGCAGTACTAAGCTTTGCTCTGGTTCCCATCACTCAGCTTCCTTTTGTAATGCCTCAACGACCACGCTTGCAGCAGCAGGACGCTCGTGAAGGGGTTTATCACATACGCCTTTCAGGTAGTCATTGACCATTTTTGTTCGCTTCTCATCCTCTCTACGCCTGCGGTTTGCATCCACCCGCCCGTTAATGTAGGAGGCAAGCGAGATAAGCAGACCAGCAGCGCCAAAAAACATGAACACCAGATCCTGAGTGGTAAACCCAATTGCTGACGCCAGAGCTGCTACCCACGCGAAGAACTGCGTGAAGATGTTCCCTGAATCATTCATTTTCATGGTCTCTCACCTCGCTTTGTGCGGGTGCTATTGCTAGAAATAAAAAAGGCCGCCATATGGCAGCCTTGTGAGGGTTGTAACCTGCTGGAGCTTCCCTCTTCTGAGGAATGCAATAAATTAAATAATCCTTAAGAAGAACTATTTAAAGCTTTAAAACAATTAACTATTCGCATAGTTTTTAGATGTTATCATTTGCGTTAAGTTAAAAACTTATCCTCAAAGGGATATAAGAAATACAAGCGGGTAGCACTGGCATTATTAATGCGGAGAAGATTGATGTCGTTCTCCGCACTTTTTAGTGCACTGAGCAAGCTATCAAATATCTACCTGCCACTACATCAGTGCCAGAAACATGATCAGACATTCAGCCCCCTCTTGCTCTGCCTCCCCATACAGAAAATTTGAGTGGATAGATAAAAAAAGCCCGCTCTTTTGGAGCGGGCCAATCAGTTGACTATTTGTAAGGTAGGTGTGATTGAAACCAATGACTCAGTAGTGAAGCTGTATCGGCTGATTCACATAAGGTTCAGGAGAACCACCGAGCATTCAGTAACTTCTCACGACTTAAAGCGTAGCAGTAGTTTTCCAAGTCATAAAAAAAGGCCTGCGTTTTATGGCAGGCTCTCAAGGAATTTGAAACTTGTGTTGTTGTTTTCATGGTGCCGGGTGCCTCCCGGTGACTCTACCCCAGTCAGCAAAGACGCGCGCATACCTGCAGACAGCAGTTGACTGGTACGCCCTTTCGCATAGAAAGGATTCACCACGTGAATAAATTACGATGAATTCATTCGCATGGTCAATATGTCTTGCTATGGGCACTCTTAAAACGAGGGATAACAAAAAAAGCCGCCGATAGGCAGCTTTGAAAAATGTTTGGCTCAGTTTTCATCAGGAAAGAAGATAGTTTGTTGCGCCGGGTGCCTCCCGGTGAGAATGACACCAGTAAACATTCCCGCGTCTGAGAGGTTTCCTTTTCAGGTAACTACTGGAACGCCCCACCGCAGAGGGGGATTCGCAACACTCACAGTATAGACATAGAAACTTAAAAAGCCCCACGGGGTTAACCGCGGGGCTTTAAACGAAGGCAATAACCCATCGTTAGAGGAAAACTACCACAGATTCGGGAAAAGTAAATAGCTCACGATAAAATAATGCCCTATTTTGTTATCTGCTTAAGCTGCGCATCAGCCCAAGCCTCTTCGATATCAAACTTGGTGATTAGCTGATCGTAAAATGGCTTAACAGACTTTTTCCAAGTATCGAGGCTGATTGCATCCGTTATCTGACACACCGCGGCGTAAGCCTCAGTTGATGGAATTCTTTCATACCCCCGCCCACTGCAGCGTTTGCAATCAGCCAGAACCGGAACGCCCTGCTGTTTTGTAAGAGCCTGATTAATGGCTTTCCCGCGTCCATGACAGTCATTACAAGCACAACTAACGACCCTCTTCCCCTTACACTGTGGACATAGAACTCGAGTGACTTCCCTAACCTGCCTGTGCACCTCATAGTCGGAAGGACGAATATCTTCGATGCCCATTTGCAAAGACATCTTCACGAACCTCTTCTCTCTTGCCGGAGTGTGAGACTTCATGCTGAAAACCTCAGCGTCAATAAACCCTTCCCCATTGCATCCATCGCACTGCTTTACGCTGGCGGCGCTGCGGGAATAATCCTCGAAAGCGAAGCTGGCCAACCGATGCATCACCAGTGGCTTAACCCTGGCATCCAGTTTGCGCAGAGCAGCCACCCGATCGCACTTGGTCAGCGCATACTGAGCCAGCAACGCAATCGCCCTCGCCCGATCGTTGTAACTGATTCCCATCTTTCCGAGAAAGGCGCTGTAGCCCATGGCGGCATGTTCTTGGGTCATGCCCATAGCGGCCATGATATCCGTCCCGGTTAATGAGTCTGACGCCGTTGCACGCGGAGAGTCGCTGATTATTGTCGATTTGGCGAAGTGATATTTGAGGGTGTTTTCAAGGTTCATGCGGTCTCCATCTCAGTAATGGTGAGTTCTAATTTCCCGCCTTTAACGACAGGCATTTTCACAACGCGATAGTCGACAACCTGGCAGTCATCCAGCCAGAACCCCGCCTTGGTTAAAGCGTCGAATACAGCTTTCTGCAGGTTATCCAGATCGCGGCGCCGGCGGTCGGGCATATGACATTCAATGCGGATTTTGAGTGGTTCAGCCGTTCGGATATTTAGCCGGGCGCTTCGAATGACACTGGCCACGGCATAGCGGTACGCGACGCCATCAGCACTAATGTGTGTACGCCCGCGGTTGTGCCGGTAATACCGGTTGTTGCTCGGCGGCCAGGGCAAAGTGATTTGATATGTTTTCACGTTCACCCCCACATCCGGTTTCGCCAGCGGCTGTCCGGGCGCGCTGGTGTATTTGAGGTCGGCAAGAATGCACTGACAGTCCAAGTCACGTAATCCAGGTTAAGGCTGCGCTCAACCCGAACGCCGCGCGCTTTGTAACGCTTAACCAGTTCGTCAGCCTGTTCGGTGCTGCAGTCGGTATGATGGAACCATGTCTTCTTCATTCCATCACCCCGCGAAGCCAAGCAGCTGCGCGGCGACATTCTCAGCCTCATCACGACTGCGGAATGAACGGGACAAGACCCAGCGCCATAGAACATCGAGCGCAGCTCTATAGAGCTGCTGAAACTCGAGCTCGTCCATGTTGGCAAACGAGATGCTTCGAGGATGTTTTTTGAGTGTTCCGTCTGGCAGTTGAATGGCATCAAAGTGCCCCGCCTCAACGATCACCCAGGAGCGGTAAGCGTCAAAGGATTTGCACAGACTAATGCCATTCGTGACGCGCCGGTAAGCAACCTGCTCAAGATACTGCTCAGCAGCATCGATCAGCGCGCCCTCATTCCCGCCATAAGAAGCAAGGAATTTTGCGTAGCCGGTGATCAGCTTCCGCTCGTTACTTGAGATGGCCCCGCCGGTTGGTTCCCAGTATTCAAAACCGAGATTGAGTAGCGCGAAAAAACGCCGATGGAACGCCGGGTTACGTACCCGCCTGAACTCGGCAACAAGAACATCGCCGAGCCGGGTTTTGGATTGCAGGATATAGCTGGTCTCGGGAGTAGCCGGGATCAGTATTCCTGAATGGTGTTTGATAAGTTGTAATTCTAGCGCCATGGTTCTCTCCGTGGCGCATCAGGTATAGGGCGTTCAGGCCTATGAAAGAATAATATCAGACGGTGGTGTAACTCGGTACCCCAGTCGTTTTGCAAATTGCATAAACCCGTTGAGAGTGAAGATTTCTTCCTCGTCGAGTAACGGTCGTAATGAAACTATTCCATTTACTCGATAAACCAGATATCTCCCTTCCGCCGGGAAGCTATAGATAACTGCTTTATCGGCCCTTCTGACCACGTCGTACCATTGATCATCTGCATTAAAGGCATCTGCACTACACACTATTTTCCCCCAGAGCGACTTATTGACACGGTAAACAGTAATCGGGAACAGCCAGGGGAGCGCAAACAGCAATACTCTTTGAAACTGCTCCAGTGAAATTCACGCGATTAATTAAACCACTCGTCAGCGCTTTCCCAGGTCTCCTGCACGATATGTTCGACCTCTTTCTTGTCACCCCCGAAAACAGTCAGCCCATCATGGCTGGCACGCTTAATCGTAAGCTGGCAATCATCAAACTGCTTGCTGAGCCTTTTCAGCAGTTCTGACTCGAGCGCAGGTATAGATCCATCAGGAAGTTTCTTCATGCGATCAATGGTTAACTCGATTTTCATTTTTCCCTCCGCAATGAATTACTGTATGTATATACAGTATATTTATAAACATATCTTACGGGTTTTGCAACGCTTTCAGAACATCGAATTTGAATCAACCGATTTTTCTTGTAGAACAAATCAAGTGTTCAATCCAGGCGGCAACCTAGATAAAACTGATCTCGCGTCGCAAAATAACATAAGGATTTTAAAAGGTTGGAATTCATTCGCTTCTAAATCGGACATGAAAGCGATGTGCTAGAAAAGAGAAAAAAACATCACTTATGTTAAAAAATTGGGTGACTTTTAAATTGGTTTAATTTTAGCCAGATGTGATAGAGTGAAATACATTCATTGAGAGGCTAATCATCATGTCTGTTATCGATTACGCAATGAAACTTTTTGGAAGCGTATTAACCACCACCGTCACCTGCCCTGTTTGCGGATTAAAATCCGCTCAGTCTTCCTCTAAACTGCGTCTAAAAAGCCCCATGCTCTGTCCGGGGTGTAAAGCACTTTTTATCTCTCCGCGCTAGCTTCACAGCCGATGTTCTACACTTAATATAATATCAGCAGTTGTCAAAATCCCCGATGCCTTACGCCCATCCTGAGAGAACGTTTCTGAACTGATTTCGCATCTGCTCCTGCGCGTTAACGTAGCAAAAGAGCAACCCTATGAAAATGAAACATATCGCGTGGTTTAAGCGATCTCGTATTCTGCCCGAAGGCAGCGCACACATATCAGCCACAGTCAACGATTGGGGAGGAGAAAACTATTTACGTTCGGAACTGTTTTCTACCCCTCAGTTGGAACGCTTTGGAAAAAAACTGGCTCGTACGCACAAATTGTCTCCGGAAATACTACCGTACTACCTTCTTAAACGACTAACTGACAATGAAACGATAATTACGCGATGTTGCTATCTACTCAATGCAGGAAAAAAAACGAGTATCATGCCCGCAGGTGAGTGGCTGCTGGACAACTATTACCTGATTGAAGAGCAGATTCGCATGGTACGCCAGCACTTACCGAAAAGCTTTGGTAAGGGTCTTCCGCTACTAGCCTACCCGCATAGATGTCCCAGAATTTATGACTTAGCCTCAGAGGCCATAGCGCATGGCGACGGACGCTGGGACACCAGCAGTCTTACCAGTTATATTTCCGCCTATCAAGAGGTGACACCTCTGACGTTGGGGGAGATATGGGCTTTGCCAGGAATGCTGCGTCTAGCGCTGATTGAAAACCTGCGTCGTGTGAGCAACGAAGTGACCCAAGCCCAGCAGGAGCGAAATCTTGCAGATATGTGGATAACGCGGATTTTTGATTGTGCAGAGAATGCTCCCGCCGACCTAATTATGATTGTTGCCGATATGGCGCGTACTCACCCTCCGCTGAGCAGTGCCTTTGTCGCTGAAATGGTTCGTCGTCTGCAGGGACATGGCAATGCTCTTGCACTCCCTCTGAATTGGATTGAACAACGTCTTGCAGAGCAAGGTGTTACAACTGAGGTCCTGATTCATCGCTTCAATCAGCAGCTTGCCGCCAGCCAGCTTTCCGTCAGTAACAGTATTTCGGGTTTACGTCTGCTGAATGAAACGAACTGGTCTGATTTTGCAGAGACCATCAGCGTAGTCGAGCAAACATTACGCCTTGACCCAGCTGGTATATATCCTCACATGCACTTCGACACCCGAGATCATTATCGCCATGTGATTGAAACGCTTGCCAGGGATGCGATCTTAAGTGAGCCGGAAGTTGCAAACCGTGTGATGGCAATGTCTTGCGAACCGAGTCTAGATCCTGAGCACCGACATATCGGTTATTTTCTGCTTGGGGGTGGAAGGCCACAACTTGAAAAACTGTTGTCAGCTGAAAGGTCTCTATTGAAACGGCTGCGGCAGAGTATGAATAAATCGCCCCTTCTGTCATGGCTTGGTAGCCTGAGTCTTTTGACCACGGCCGCTTCAGCTACCATATTGTATGAAACTGCACTACAGGGTATATTCTGGCTGCTCATCCCCCTAGCACTCCCCCTTATTGTTGCCATTAGTCAACTCGCCAGCGATATGCTTAGCGAAGCAACGACACGCTTTCGTATTCCCAGGCCTCTGCCGCGGATGGACTTTTCAAGTGGGATACCAGTTGAATATGCCACAATGGTTGCGATCCCTTGCATGCTGACAAGCTATGAAAGCCTCTGCAAACTTCTCTTCCGCCTGGAAGTCTGCAGCCTTGGCAATCAGGATGAAAATCTCTGCTTTGCACTTCTTACCGATTTTCCGGATTCATCAACTGAGGATACCGAGGAAAACACTGTCCTTTTAAGGCAAGCGATTGCTGAGATGCAGAGACTTAATCGGCGCAACCCTAGCGGCCGATCTCGATTTTATCTACTGCACCGCCAGCCGGAGTGGAACGATTCGCAGAGAATCTGGATGGGATATGAACGCAAGCGGGGCAAACTAGCTCTTCTTAACAGCTGGTTACGCCAACCGGGAACCCAGTTTTCGAGCGTTGCAGACCTTCCCTCGCAGGCTTTGCCCGGACGGATTAAATATGTCATCACTCTTGACAGTGATACGCTCCTGCCTCGTGATACAGCCCATAAACTGGTGGCCACAATGGCGCATCCGCTGAACAAACCAGTATATGATCCAACGTTCCAACGAGTCGTTAAAGGGTACGGAATTTTACAGCCAGGCTTAGCAGAGGAAATGCCTCTTTACGGTCAGGGGCGCTACGCCGCCATGCGCAGCAGCGTCCCGGGTAATAATCCCTATTCGATGATGTCTTCAGATATATATCAGGATCTTTTCGGCGAGGGATCGTTCGTAGGCAAAGGTATCTATGACGTAGATATTTTTGTCCAGTCCACTGCCAACGTCTGTCCGGAAAATCTCGTACTCAGTCACGACCTGCTGGAAGGATGTTACGCCCGCTCTGGTCTGCTGAGCAACGTTTTACTTTACGAACAATATCCAACTAATTATCTCTCAGACGTCGCACGTCGTACGCGCTGGATCCGAGGAGATTGGCAACTGCTCAATTGGCTGAGGGTTCGGGTCAGAAAAGCTGACGGAAGTAGGGAAAAAAATCCATTGTCCATCCTTTCTCGCTGGAAGTTATTGGATAATCTCCGACGCAGCCTGGTAGCGCCGTCGATCATGCTGCTTGTATTTAGCACGCTGCTCTGGCTCCCCAACCCTTTATACTGGTTTAGCGTGCTAACGCTAATATGGTTTCTTCCTGCGGCGCTTAGCATAGCATGGGATCTCGTTCATAAACCGCACCGCCGTCCCCTTAAACAACATCTGCAACTGGTTTCAGCTGGAGCCTTGAAGCGCGTTTCACGTATCGGTCTCACATTTATGATACTACCCCACGAGGCCGGTTACTCATTATACGCTATTGGAGTTACGCTTTGGCGACTAGGTATAAGCCAGCGTAACCTCAACCAATGGGTAAGCTATAACCCAGATAACTACCAATCCAGTATCTCTGTTTTAGGTTTTTATCGGGCAATGTGGCTGAATGTTGCCTGCGGTCTGAGTCTCGCATCACTAGCATTGGTGTTTGATCCGCTGATGATGTTCATTGCATTGCCCATTAGCGTCGGGTGGTGCATATCTCCCATTATTATGGCTTGGCTGAGCCGCCAACCCGCGTGTAAGCCCTTTTTGCCAGATCAGAAACAGAAACTTCTGCTGAGACAGACAAGCCGAGAAATATGGTCTTTTTTTGAGACCTTCGCCACAGCGAAAGAAAATTGGCTCCCCCCTGATAATTACCAGGAAATACCGCAGCCGACGATCGCGCACCGTACATCTCCAACCAACATTGGGTTATCACTACTGGCTAACCTTACTGCTTGGGATTTTGGCTATTTGCCAGGCGGTAGCGTCTTACAACGCATAACGCTCACGCTCGACTCTCTTGATAATATGGAACATTTTCGTGGTCATTTATATAACTGGTATGACACTCGAACGCTTGCGCCGCTGAGTCCACGTTACGTATCAAGCGTGGACAGCGGTAATATGGCCGGACATTTGTTAACTCTGCGTGAAGGGTTATTAGCCATGCGAAACCAGCCCATTTTGAATGTCGAAAGAATACTTGCAGGGTTAATCGATACATTATTACTTCTTGAAAAACACTGGGGGCCGGGGGCACCGGATTCGCTTAAAGAGCTTCAAAAGCAGTGTTTCAGCTCAGCGGAACTACCTCCGGGAGCTCTTTACAGCGAACTTAAAAAGATGCGAACTCAGTGCAAACATCTCACCGCTGCGAGTCAGCAGGAAGGCGATCTTGTGGTGCGCTGGGCCGAACATCTGGAGCATCAGTTGGTTGAATTATGCCACGAATGGTCACATCTGCTCGCGTGGATACCCCCTACATACCAAAGCGAGACACTGCCAACACTAAGCTGGTTGGCGCAGAGTACCGATACCGGAGAAGGAACGCCTCCTGCACCAGTAATTACTCACGCCCGTTTGCGGCTGGATATCATCAGCGAACTTGAAAAGAGATTAAATGACCATGCACGAATGGATTTTGCCTTTCTCTACAGCGAAGCTACCAGCCTACTGAGTGTCGGATATAACTGCGACACAAATACCGCCGATAAAAGCCACTATGACCTTCTGCCCTCTGAAATCAGGCTGACAAGTTATCTCGCTATCGCGACAAATCAGCTTCCGATGAAAAGCTGGTATGCGTTGGGAAGGTTGTTCACCAATATCGACAATGAAACCGCGTTGATGTCATGGAGCGGCTCGATGTTTGAATACCTGATGCCGAATCTGGTGATGCCAAACTGGCGCGGCAGTTTGCTTGATGAAATGGGCAAATCCGCAGTGACACGCCAGATTAACTGGGGCAAGGAACGTGGCGTACCATGGGGCGTCTCTGAGTCCGGCTATCATGCATTTGATGTCCAGAGTAATTATCAGTATCAGGCATTTGGGGTACCTGGACTCGGTCTTCGCCGAGGACTTGCGGACGATATGGTTGTCGCGCCGTATGCAACACTACTGGCTCTGCTCGTTTCCCCCCAGAAGGCCTGTGAAAACTTGCTTAGACTGGAGCAGAGCGGCGCACATGGCGAATACGGGTTTTATGAAGCGCTGGACTACACGCCATCGCGGCTTGCTACCGGGCAACTGTACGCGGTTGTACAGTCCTGGATGGCACACCACCAGGGGATGGGATTCCAGGCGCTAGCGCATATCCTGCTTGATGCCCCAATGAGCGAGCGATTTATGACAAGCCCCACCTTTATGTCGGCGAATCTTCTTTTGCAGGAACGCGTCCCGGATTCAGTCGATCTTTACAGCCCTCGCCGTCATTTTGAATCCCATGAAGGAAGGGTTAAACCGGTGCGATATGAACCGAGAGTTTTCAGTCATGTAGACAGCCCTACTCCGGAAATACAACTGCTCTCAAATGGGCATTACCATTTGATGCTGACGCCAGGTGGTGGAGGGTACAGCCGTTGGAATTCGATTTCAGTTACCCGCTGGCGCAGCGATACAACCCGTGATAACTGGGGATCGTTCTGTTATATCCGTGATCCGCATACGAATGAGGTGTGGAGCAATACTTGGCAGCCCATGGGCGGAAATGCGAACAGCAGCGATGAGATAATCTTCACCGACGCAGGCGCAGAATTCAGGCGTACCTTGGGAGCCCTAAGCGTTAGGACACAGGTTGTGGTTTCCCCGGAAGATGATATAGAGCTGCGGCGTGTCACCCTGGTACACCATGGCCGTCTACCGCGAACGCTTGAGCTAACAACGTATGCTGAAGTAGTGATTGCTCCAGAAACCAGTGATCTAGCGCATCCGGCATTCAGTAATTTGTTCATTGAAACTGAGATTGATCACAGTCGGGACGCTATTCTTTGCCATCGACGACCGCGTTCTCAAGATGAACCGAGCCCATTTCTGTTTCACATGATGGTGGTGCATAGCAATGATCATAATGAAGCCTCGTTTGAAACAGACCGAGCTAAGTTTATTGGGAGGGGCAGAAGTCCGGCTGATGCCGCTGCTATCTATGCTAACGGGCCGCTCAGCAATACTTCCGGTGCCGTGCTGGATCCTGTACTAGCGATCCGACAAGTTGTGAGACTCATGCCAGGCATTCCGATAACGATTGATATCGTTTATGGCATCAGTGAGAGCCGTCAGCAAAGCAAGGCATTATTGGAAAAATACCGTGATTACCCAATCGCTGAGCGTGTTTTTGAGCTTGCCTGGTCGCACAGTCTGGTAGTGCTCAGGCAGATAAATGCTAGCGAAGATGACGCAACGCTGTTTAACCGACTCGCTAGCGCTGTGCTCTATTCCTGTCAGGAACTACGCGCCGACGTTCAAGTCATAAGCCGTAACCGCCGCGGTCAGTCCGGACTGTGGGGCTGGGGTATTTCAGGTGATCTACCGATTGTACTGCATAGCGTGACCAGCGATGAGAGTATGACCTCTATCACTACACTGATTCAAGCTCATCGTTACTGGCGACTAAAAGGGCTTGAAGTGGACCTTGTTATCCTCAATAACAGCGCCGGTGGCTATCAGCAGGCCCTACAAACACTGATTATGGATTTAATCTATGCCGGTTCAGAAGCCAGCCTGCTGGATAAACCTGGCGGCATTTTTGTCCGTAACGGGGAGCATTTGTCTTCCGAAGATAAGCAATTGTTGATGAGCGTTGCATGTATGCATCTTGACGATCGCGCCGGCGGGCTAAACGAGCAACTTAATCAGCGGCTCCACTCGTCAATTAAACCGCAAAGGCCATTTGTACCTTTTGTCACTGAGGGAAGCAATCGACACGAAGACTGGACGCCGCATATAGAACATATGTTCAACTTCAATGGGCATGGAGGGTTTTCTGAGGATGGACGGGAGTATCAGATTATCCTGAAGGAAAATGTTCCAACGCCGGCCCCTTGGTCAAATGTGCTGGCAAACTCCTGTTTTGGTAGCGTCATTTCAGAAGCCGGACAGGCTTACAGTTGGTATGAGAACGCTCATGAATATCGTTTAACCCCCTGGGAAAACGATCCAGTAAGCGACCGTAGCGGTGAGGTTTTTTATATTCGTGATGAAGAGAGCGGAACGGTATGGTCACCCACGACATTACCTGTGCGTGGCCGCGGGGATTATTTAACCCGTCATGGTTTTGGCTACAGCGTATTCGCGCACCGCGATAGTGGTATAGATAGCGAGTTGACAATACTGGTTAGCGAACACGATCCTGTTAAGTTGGCACTTCTGACGCTTAGTAACAATTCGGGCCGCACGCGCAAATTATCGGTCACAGGGTACGTAGAGTGGACGCTTGGGGAATCACGCTCGCGTTCTGCTCCCCATATCGTTACACATACGGTGATCGTGCCGGCTGGTAGTGGAGTTACAGCAAATAACTTTTACGGAGCTAACGGCGAAGGACGCATTGCATTTTTCGCTGTCAACGATCCTCATTGTTCGTTGACAGGTGATCGCCGAGAGTTTATTGGCCGCAATGGCTCTTTGCAAAAACCGGCCGCAATGAAGCTTCGCAGTTTATCGGGAAATACGGGCGCCGGTTTGGATCCATGCGGTGCAGTTCAGTCTGTTACCACCCTAATTGACGGTGATCAGAAGACCTTTATTTTTGTACTCGGCAGCGAGGAAAACTCCGCCCGGGCTCAGACTATACTCGCTCATTATTTGGATGAAAATATCGTTCGACAGGAGTTGGACAATGTCCATCGTCACTGGCACCGCATGCTGGATAAGATAGTGGTCAATACACCAGACCATTCAGTTGATAAGCTAGTTAACGGTTGGCTTCTGTATCAGACAATGGCCTGTCGACTCATGGCGCGCAGTGGTTATTATCAATCGGGTGGCGCATTTGGTTTTCGGGATCAACTCCAGGATACATTAGCACTGACCCACGCTGCACCGGAACGCCTGCGCGACCAAATAGTACTATGTGCGTCAAGACAGTTTATTGAAGGCGATGTGCAGCACTGGTGGCATCCACCTCACGGTAACGGCGTACGCACGCGATGTTCAGATGATTTTCTCTGGCTCCCGCTCGCCGTCTGTCACTACGTCGACACTTCTGAGGATATCGGAATACTAGAGCAGATGATTCCTTATCTGGAAGGACGTCAGCTCCAGCCTGGAGAAGAGTCCGTTTACGATACACCACTAATCAGCCACACCGAAGAGACGCTATGGCAACACTGCGTTAAAGCCATTAAGCATGGGCTTCGTTTTGGACAACATGGTCTGCCGCTAATGGGCGCTGGCGACTGGAACGATGGGATGAACCGGGTCGGCATCGAAGGAAAAGGTGAAAGCGTTTGGCTCGGGTTCTTCCTGTTCGACATTTTAAAGCGTTTCGCGACGCTCGCTGATCGTCAGCAAGATAAGCTTGTAGCATCGCTGTGTCGCACGGAGGCGGAACACTTGCAGAAAAATCTGAATGCGACAGCCTGGGACGGGGAATGGTTTCGGCGTGGATATTTTGACGATGGAACGCCTTTAGGCTCCAAAAGTTCTCAAGACTGCCGGATTGATGCAATAGCTCAAAGTTGGTCCGTTTTATCCGGTGCGACTGACTGTGGACGTGCCGGTAAATCAATGCAGGCTCTGGACAAGCATTTGGTAAATTCCGAATCCAGGTTGATAAAGCTACTTTCGCCTCCATTCGATGGACACGGACCAAATCCCGGTTACATTCAGGGTTATGTGCCTGGTGTGCGTGAAAATGGCGGGCAATATACTCATGGTGCTATCTGGGCCGTGATGGCATTTGCCCGAATGGGAAATGCAGAGCGTGCGTGGCAACTCTGGTCACTGATCAATCCAATAAACCACGCGTCTACTGACGAAGAAGTTGCGATTTACAGAGCAGAACCATACGTAATGAGTGCAGATGTTTACAGCATCGCGCCACATACTGGACGTGCAGGTTGGAGTTGGTACACCGGATCAGCGGGTTGGGCCTATCGTCTTCTTACAGAAGAATTGATGGGCATAAAACGTTCCGGTGATATCTTGACCATACATGCCCTGTTACCAGCAGAGTGGGAGTCTTTTTCTCTGACATATCAGCATGACGAAAGTCATTACGAGATTACCATTACACGTGGCAACGGGGAGTATCAGGTCATACTAGATGGTATCGAACTGTCTGATGACCGAATACCTTTAAAGCAGGATGGTCAAAGACACATAGTAGAGATCACTCAGAACTAAGGGATCTTAAGAGCGCATTAACGCCTACCGTTAATGCGCTGATTGTCTCTAAGCACTTCAATCGCAGTCTGCATAGCAACTTTATCATCACGTCTTTTTTGCTTACCTTGCATGACTTGAAGATACTCGAGCAAGGTCCGGGTATTAATCGGCCTTCCCTGTTTACCCACAGCAAGCACTGCTTCACCTAAAATAATTTTTACTGGCGGCAACTGCGCTGGGTACCAGTCAAGAGTGTCTTCTGATTTCATCATAAATTTCTCATGGAAGGATATTGTAACATAAATCAAACTGTTGTTTTCTAAAAGCTCATATTTTATTCAGCAATAAATATTCATAACTTAACCCGACAATTTATATTTTAAAGCGTATAATAAATATTATATTTTTCAGAGGTTATTTTATGTCATTTACAGAGGGACTTAGACATTTTAAAGAAAGACCGGTCCATGTTGCTTGCCCGGTATGCGCATACAGAGCCAATCAGAAAGCAGGTAAACTAAGAAAAAATGCTGTTCTGGAATGTCCTGCCTGCGGACTGTTGTTCAGGCCATCAGAATGCTGGTGCATCGGCGGCTGAACAGTTCCTGCAACTTAACTGATATCTGTAAATGCCAACATTCCTTTTATAGTATAGTGGTAGAGGGCATTATGATGAAAGATAAAAAATCTGTTTTTATTGAAGGAGATATACTTTCGAACAGCTGTCATGGACAGATCGGTCAACATTTCTATATCCACAGAGTGAAATTTAGCAATGGTAAATATGCAATTGTTCGGGAAGCATCAGGGATATGTTTCAAGCCAGGCGAAGTTATTCAACGAAATGATTGCTATTGGTTTTATAACTTAATCCCAATTCGTCTTCTATCTTTTGAGTATGTTGGGGAGGATGAATCCAGAAGGCAATTCCTCGAATATCGTTAATAACCCATTGAGTCTTATAGAAAAAGAATTTTTTTCGCCTCACTAAACCATTTAGTGAGCATCCACTCCCACACGCAATCTGTCCCCCTGAATTCAGAAAAAAACTCAATTATCTAAATGAAACGTTCCGCTGAAAAACAAATTTTCAAATTATCCATGTGCATTACAACCTTCATTAGCTTAGGGAAATTTATGTCACAACTCTTTACATACAAATTACTTCATCCCCGCCACTGGTTTTCCTGGGCAGGCTTGGCACTTCTGTGGGTTATAGTCCAACTTCCTTATCCGGTTTTATATACTCTTGGTTCCGGTCTTGGAAAAATCTCCAGGCCCTTTTTAAAACGTAGAGAAAGTATAGCGGTTAGGAATATTGAACTCTGTTTTCCCGATATGACTCCGATTGCCCGAAGCCAGATGATAAATAATAACTTTGTTTCTCTCGGGCTGGGACTGATGGAAACTGGCATGGCCTGGTTCTGGAGCGATGCGAGAGTCAAAAAGTGGTTTGACGTAGAAGGGATTGAAAACTTGGCTAACGCAACCGGAGGGGTAATGGTTGTCGGGATTCATTTCATGTCGCTTGAACTATGCGGAAGAGTAATGGGGTTATGCCATCCAATGATGGCAACATATCGGCCGCACAACAATCCATTGATGGAATGGGTTCAGACAAAAGGACGTATGCGTTCAAATAAAGCTATGATTGATCGACGTAATCTATCTCGCTTAGTTCATGCACTCAAGGCCGGTGAAGCTGTGTGGTTTGCACCAGATCAGGATTACGGGCCTAAGGGGAGCGTTTTCGCACCCTTTTTCTCGGTAAAAAAAGCAGCCACAACGAACGGAACGTACGCACTTTCAAAACTCGCTGGAGCAAATTTGATCACACTTAGCATGATTCGACGGAGCGATAAAAAAGGTTATCATATGTATATCAGTAATCCATTGTTAGGATATCCGGAGGACGATAATATCGCTGCAGCTGCTTATATGAATAAAATCATCGAGCGTGAAATCCTCCGCGCCCCTGAGCAATACCTGTGGATGCATCGAAGGTTCAAAACGCGCCCAGAAGGAGAAGACTCTTTATACAAATGAATTTTTCACAGAATTATTCAAATGATTGTCCAGTGGACCTTTCTCAACACCACTCGCACCTCATGCTAGCTTTCATCCGTTCATATTCCGTCCTTAGCAGTTCAGAGGTGTAGGATCCAATAGAGCGGCCAAAGCTAGGATTTCGTACTGCCTAATCCTCAAGATAAAAAAGGTACCATGGGAAAAGTGATTAATATGATTGAGTTATTAGACAACTATTTCTCCGCGCATCACTCAGTCAGCATCAGTCACTTCAGCTACGCTTTATGTGTTCAGCAATGAGCATGTGGTATAAAAAATCTCTTTCGGCTCAATAGCAGTAGCGCTCACGCTTGCATCCCCTTTCCCCTTGCCAGGTTGATTCTGTCAACGCATTCCCTCAATGCTTTGACTTGCTCCGAAGAGAGTTCAGTTTCATCAATTGTGGCCAGAAGCGCGTTGAGGGAGCGCTCAATATCGTTTTTAGTCAACCGTAAACAGATAACCTTAACCCAACGTGGCGAGAACTTGCTGAGGCCGATTGCTCTTGTGATTCGTAATTTCATGCCATGCCTCTTTGTCGCCAGAGGAGGCGACTTGTAACTTGTTTATAACACGTTGTGGAAACAAAGCCTTCTACTCATTCGCTGTATGGTACGAATCTGAAGAATCTTTGCTCGCACAGTTAAACTCTCCCTTCATCTTTTAGGCGCGCGTATTTAGCCTTCAGAAGTTCAGCTGGCGTTGGCCCCCTCGGAGCCACTGGTGCTGCCAACGCACGACGAACAGGCGGGATTGGTTTCCCGGCCAGCACCCGCTTTTCCCACATATCCAGAATGTCGCCGGCTTCATGCTCGAGTTCTTTGTGGCACAGTTGACCATCAGTTCCCCGGCGCCGCAGCTCGAGGCAGATGTGATAGTAAATGGGTTTAGGCCAGGGATACTGCTCACTGCTCGGATACCGGAACACCAGCTTGCGCCACTTCCAGTATTCAGCCATCACGTCTGCGGTGGTGATCCCCAGAACACAACGCCCTTCCCTGCACCACTTGATGAACTGACCTGGCGACGGCAAAAACGGGCGTTCCTGGCGACGCACCGCGCGCATGCCGGCCTCTACCTGCTCCATGCTGGTGATCCCGTTTTCTTTGAAGGCCAGCACCCACTGACGGCGGATCTCGTTCACGTCTTCTTGGCTGCGATTAACTAGGCTTGCCGGGAACGCGGCCGCCAGCTGTACGAACAGCCCGTTGATAATCTGCGCCACCTGCTGCGTTTGTTCGCGCTCGGTGTGCTGCTCAGACAGGTTATGCGCCACACGGCGAGCCTGTTCCCGGTCAAAATTGCGAATGTTCTCTGCGAGGTTTTTCATTCCAGCACCCCGTCAATCCAGTCGGTGTTATGCAGGTCAATGCCGCCCCGGGAAGGTTTTACCGTTCCGGTTGCACGCAACCGCTTGGTAGTGAGCTGATCCCACTGTTTGCGCAGACTCGAGGGGCTCAGGATATTGTCTTTCCAGAACTCGTCCCGGTTGGCCCACTGGAACAGGTCACAAATTTCGTAGTGAGTGCGTTTGTCCTGGACACGCATCAGCCTGATGGTGTTTGCCCATTCAGCCCAGTTTGGTTCGGATAGCGATGCGTTGACGGTGAGAAGCCTGTCGTAAATCCAGCGTGCGGCCTTGAGGTCGTCAGCGGATCCCCATGATTTACCTGCCGGGGTGTATATCCCGGCGGCAGCTTCAGGATGGCGAGAGAGAAATTTTTGAGTTTTCTGGTTTCGGGATTCGTCAGAATTCCGAGACGAGGATATTTTAATATTGTTCTTGTTATAGTCTTGGGTGTCTACCGTTTCCGGGAAGGTTTTTCCCGTTTTCGGTAACACTTTTCCCGATTTCGGGAAGGTTTTTCCCGTTTTCGGTTTGTCTAAAATCCAGGCAGAAAGGTCAGTATTTATACCGACGATTTTCATCACGCCCTGCTTCTGACTGAAGATAATTTTGCGTTCTGTGAGCGATTTGAGCGCATCAGAAACATGCGAATCACTCAGCCCTGTAAGCTCAGAGATCACCGTGTTCGTAACGCGGTCTTGTTTCTTGTTCCAGCCGTAGGTAAGCCAGATCACCGCCTCAAAACACTGCCACTCCCGGCCTGACATTCTCAGACGAGGCTTGAGCTGTTGGATCTCGTTAGCAACCTTGGTATACCCGTTCGACAGGTCGGCCATACGACCTCCCGGTTGTTCGGTTCTGTGGGGGAAATTGATAATTTCAGCTGTGTTTGACATACTTAGCTCCGCAATTACACTCCGTTTTTGCACCTGAAAGTCGGTTCTGTTCGCGCAGACCGGCTTTCGCCTTTTCTGAAGTCTTCATATCGCCCCCAGCATGGTTGTGACCATCGCCAGCAGCGGCGCTGTAAGATCCGGATCGACTCTGAACATTTCGAAAATCCCCTCGCCTAACTCCTTAAGCTTTTCCTTCTTCGGTGCATCGAGCATCAAAGCTTGCTTCGCCTCACTTACCTCTTTTTCTAATCTGGCCATGCGATGTGCAAAGGAGTCGTTCTTTACGACACGGTCGCGGTATCGAAGCGGTAATACGGACATGATCGCTGGCACCAGCAGTTCAACGTTCTTTCGGTACGATGCGGAGTCTTCTTTGTTGTCGAGCCAGCGGAACAGCTTCACGTTCCAGACATCGGCCTGGCCAGAAAAATCTACGCCATCAAGTTGAAGTTCTTCCGCCGCTTCTTGGATTTGAAGCGCAACAGCTACGCGCCCTTCTGCCGCTGCCCACGCCCTGACTGCAGAACAAATATCTCGATGATCAAGATCCTGCTCTGCCGATTCGCTTTGATGACACGGGAATATCATTGGATTAGAGGAAGCTCTGCTACTCTGTTGAAATGAAACAGTTTGCATAGTTAAGGATCCTGTTTAGGTAAACCGTCTGTTGGGTTTGGGTAGAGATCTGGGCGCAGCTCGTGCGGAGTTACGCCGGTAACCCCATAAATTTGCAAAACTCGATCTGCCGGTACGACACCCTGATATCGATTTCGCCAATGACTAACAGTCATGGCGCTTACGGTTAGCAGTTGGGCTAAGCGCGTAGCATTTCCTGCTTTGGTAGTTGCTTTATCAATTGCTTTCATAAATAGCTCCTGTAACAACAACGCAATTAAACATATTGTTTATGTTTGTGTCAACATTTTGAATATTGAGCTAATAAACATTTGGTTTAGAATTCGTCCATGAAAGAAAAAACTCATCAGATTAACCACCCCCAAGTTCAGCGGCTTAACGAGGTTCTTGAGCTCAAGAAGCTGACCAAATCAGACATGGCCCGTATATGCGGCGTCAGTGCTCAGTCGGTCAATAACTGGTTTGTTCGTGGGACGATTGGTAAAAGTTCAGCGATTAAGCTGGCGGATGCGCTTGGGGTGAGCCTTGAGTGGCTGCTTGGCCAAGATGTTGGCAAAAAAGATGGACTGAAGCCGGACGAACAACGGCTGTTGGAACTTTACCGTCAGCTTCCCGAAGAAGAGCAACAGAACATGCTTCGCATCTTCGCACTTCGCCTGAAAGAGCTGGACGAACTATATGATAAGTATATGAAAGGCCGGATTCGTTCGCAGGATGATTGAGTAATCCTTTCAGCAATGAATCGTAAAGATCCACCATAAGAAATGGCCATGAAGTGGCCTTTTTTTTATGCCCCTCTAATAACTAGCACATCTTTTGTAGTAAGCGACCATTCCGCGGACTTCCGGCACGCACCATTTCGTCGAATTTTTTTCCTCCAAAGGACAAAATTTCACTCTCCATAAGCACCACATAAACATTTTGTTTATCTAAAATTACTCATTTTGTTGACTACGACTTAAACTTTGTGTTTAATCTAACTCACTAAGACGCACTACGAACCACCAAGGCAGGACGCCCACGAAGTAGCCGCCGACGGCATACGAATAGTCGGATGAGGTGGAGAGATTAACGCGCATCAGGTTTAAACGTTCCGCTGGCCGGCGTTACAGGCGCATATAGGGGGAAAAATTGTGGATGACACGGTCATAAGAAAGAGTGAGCTTTATGCACATTGCAACAGCTCACTCTGGAGAAATAGGTCTAGCTGGGGAAGCATATAACCCTATTTCCATTCGTCTTCTGAGAGTTTCTGGTCAAGAAAGACTTCGAATTTTGCATAGATTTTTTCTATCTCTTCCACCGGATCGTGGGGGTCAGAAAGATTCCGGCCAGAAGAGATTTGAGCAGAACGGTAAGAGTTATATGTATCAACCGCTAAGCGAGTTAAATACAAGACTTTCTCTTCTTTTTCCACAGTTAACTCCCTCATTAGAGTGCGGGAATAACCACAATAGCACTGAAGTTAGGACCGCGATACGACAGTCAGAATTAAAAGGAAAGATAAATGATCGACTTTGCACGAACACCTTCAAGACAACAAGCTATCCGCCTCAGTGCGGCGGAAGTATGGATTCGCAAGCTTTGCTACTTACTGGCGCAAAAAGGCAATCCAGAGCTAAAAGCATGAGCTCGTTCTTTGCCCTGATCGTTACCGTCTGCGCCCTCACCGGGGAATGCTCAGACATCATGCTCGGTGTATACCAAACCGAAGCTGGCTGTGATGCAGCTGCCAAAGAACAGCACGTAAAAGGAGAGTGTTACCCATATAGACCGGCTGACGACCACCAGCCTGCTTTCAAATTTTAATCGAGTTATGACCAATGGCTGTTACCAGCCCCTAAAAGCACAAAACCCGCGCAAGGCGGGTTAAGTACCCGGTCAGCCGACCAAAGCTTTCCGGAATCGAGTTTTGACCAATGACCACTACCCAAGGCGGCAATCATTAGCTGCGGGTATCTTACAACCAAAATTAAGGACCCGATATGGAATTCTTTCATTTTATCAAGGCAACCCAGAAATCCGGCAAAGAAGATGCCGTTATCTGGTTCACGGCTAAATCAGAAGCACGAGCCAATTTGCAGCTGGATGTAGAGCTAGAAGATGCTGGCATTGAAACCGGCCGGGGCACGGATTATGCCAAACCAGTTCGGACCGATTTCCCCGTGTATAACGACCTGCCGGAAGAAAGTGCGGTGGATTACACCTGGTGCAAACGCTACGAACTGCAGGAAGATGGACGCACCTGGCTGCCAAAGGCTGGTGCTGAGTTGACTGGACCTGTGGACACCACTGCCGCACCGGAAACGTCCGTTAATGTCGAAACTACCGTCGAGAGTGTCCCGCTTGAAAACCGCACTCCAGCGGTCCGTTTTGCCGTCCACCTGACCAGCGACAAATACCAGTCACACATCACTAAAGAGCAGCAGCTGTCTGCCAGCGAAATGTCACTGGATGAAGGCAACACCTATCTCCAGAACCTGCTGCTGGCGAAGAACGACATCCCTGAAGTTGCCGATCTCAGCCTGAACGCTGAGTGGAAACTGGTTCAGGCGATTAAGCAGGTATTCACGCCAGATGAAGCACACGAAACCGAAATTATCGCTGCATTCATGGCTGACTGGGCGAGAGCAGATGCCAGCGACCGCAATCAGTTAGTTGAAGAGTGGAGAAGCGGAAAGCTTTCTCTTCTCAAATCAGAAAGCACCAGCAACTCCGACGTTACAACCGTTCAGGTTCTGGAACCTGATAACGGTATCCAGATTGACGAGAATGATGACGAAACCACTCGTTATCCAGTCGTGCGTATGCCGTTCCGGAAGCAGCTACTCGCCCAGTTCACCGCCAACGAACTGCGCCACCACTTAACCCGCCAAGAATACGAAGGTATCAGCGCTCTGGAGATGGACACTGACAACAGCTATGTCCAGAACCTGCTGCTGGCGGCAGAAAACTGCGAAGAGGTTAAGGGTTACGACACCAAAGACCTGTGGCGCTATACCGACGCCATTCGCAAGGTGTTCAGCCAGGAGAAGCGCCACGAACTCGCTTTGGTTCTCCGTTTCACCCGAATCTGGGCGGCGACTGATTACATTGACCGCGGCATCCTGGCGCGCGAATGGGCTGCCGGAAACCGCATCAGTAATGTTCAGCGCAGCAATTCTGGTACCAATGCCGACGGTGGCTATGTAACGGATCGCGGCGAAGGCGCGCATCACACTCTGGACACCCTCGATCTTGAGATCGCATGCGCCCTACTGCCTATGGACTTCCACCACTTCGAAATTCCTTCGAGCGTATTACGACGTGCCAAAGAAATCGTGGCTAAGAAAGAAGAACCATGGAAATCATGGGGCGCCATCTTGCGTAATCAGCCGGGTGTACTGGCGGTGAACCGTGCGGCAATCTTCAATCTGATCCGCATCGCTCCCGAGAACATTCATCACACGCCAGCGGCTCATCTTGAGTTCGTTAATAAAACCATGACGGCTGAGTTTAACTCTGCTGTGGAGTTACTGCCGTTGCCTACCCATGCAGTTGAGACAAAAGCCCCAGATGAACAACCGCAGGTTGAAAATCTCGGTAGCGGCGTGTTCTCCATCGATGGCCTGATGGATGGAAATACCGAACCGGTCATCAATACCTCCTCAAATGAAGTCGAAAAAACGGAAAAAATAGCGGAGACCATCAGCGATGTGCAGATGGAAACGGTTAAGCCAGAGAAAGACGAAGATGTTGGTTCGGTACCACCGGGCGAAAGCACTGATGCAGCTAATTCGCAGACAGATTCCGTAGCGTTGGAGGAACAGCAAGCAGAACCGGTAATTGTATACCCGGCTTACTTCGAGCCTGGCCGCTACGAATGCCTACCGAATGACGTTTATCACGCAGCAAACGGTATTAGCTCAACCCAAGTGAAAGATGCCCGCGTCAGCCTGATGTACTTTAACGCGCGCCATGTGGCTAAAACCATCCCGCGAACAGCATCCAAAGTACTGGATATGGGAAACCTAGTGCACGCCCTTGCATTGCAGCCGGAAAACCTCGTAGCAGAGTTCAGCGTAGAACCGGAGATCCCGGAGGGTGCTTTCACCACCACCGCAACTCTGCGCGAGTTCATCGATGCGTACAACGCCAGCCTACCGGCGCTGCTAAGCGCTGACGAGATTAAAGCGTTGCTTGAAGAACATAACGCATCCCTTCCCGCTCCAGTGCCGCTTGGCGCGAGCCTGGAAGAAACGGCTCAAAGCTATATGGCTCTCCCTGCTGAGTACCAGCGTATTGAAGAAGGCCAGAAGCAAACAGCAACAGTAATGAAGGCATGTATTAAAGAGTACAACGCCACCCTGCCCGCGCCAGTTAAAACCAGCGGCAGCCGTGATGCGCTACTCGAGCAATTAGCGATCATCAATCCTGATCTGGTGGCGCAAGAAGCGCAGAAACCGACGCCGCTGAAAGTGTCCGGTACCAAAGCAGATATGATCCAGACAATTAAATCAGTTAAGCCCGATGCCATATTCGCCGACGAACTGCTGGATGCCTGGCGCGACAACCCTGGTGAAAAGATTCTGGTTACCCGCCAGCAACTGGCCACAGCGCGGGCAATTCAGTCCGCACTACTGGCGCACCCGACCGCGGGCATGCTGCTGACACATCCAAGCCGCGCCGTTGAGGTGAGCTATTTCGGTTTCGACGACGAAACCGGATTAGAAGTGCGTGTACGCCCTGACCTCGAGATTGAACTGGACGGCGTGCGCATCGGTGCTGACCTGAAAACCATCAGCATGTGGAATGTGAAGCAGGAAAGCCTGCGCGCCAGGCTGCACCGGGAAATCATAGACCGTGACTATCACCTCAGCGCGGCTATGTATTGCGAGACCGCGGCGCTGGATCAGTTCTTCTGGATTTTCGTCAACAAAGACGAGAACTACCACTGGATCGCCATCATTGAGGCATCCACCGAACTGCTGGAACTGGGCATGCTCGAGTACCGCAAAACAATGCGCGCCATCGCCACAGGTTTCGACACGGGCGACTGGCCAGCGCCGATCACTACCGATTACACCGATGAACTGAACGACTTCGACCTGCGCCGCCTCGAAGCGCTGCGCGCTCAGGCTTAAGGGGGATTTATGCATAACACTAACGTTACCGTTGCTGACCAGAACACCGTTATTAACTCCAACGTGGCTTTGTTCGATTCCCAGTATCTGAACGCCATCAGCACGTTCGCGCAGATTATGGCCCAGGGCACCGCTACTGTTCCTAAGCACCTGCAGGGCAATCAGGCCGACTGCATGGCTGTAGCGATGCAAGCGGCTCAGTGGCAGATGAATCCCTTTGCCGTGGCGCAGAAGACGCACCTGATTAACGGTGTGCTCGGGTATGAAGCGCAGCTGGTTAATGCCGTCATTTCACGAAGCGGTGTGCTGGCCAGCCGCTTTGAATATGAATGGTACGGACCATGGGAAAAGGTTGTTGGGAAATTCCATATCCGTAAAGGCGACAAAGGCGAGTACCGAGTCCCGGGCTGGACCCTGGCTGACGAAGCAGGGATCGGCATCATTATCAGCGCAACCCTGAAAGGCGAAGATCAGCCGAGAGAACTAGATTTACTGCTGGCTCAGGCCCGTACCCGAAACTCTACCCTCTGGGCTGACGACCCTCGCCAGCAACTGGCGTACCTGGCCGTCAAACGCTGGGCGAGACTGTTCTGCCCCGATGTGATTCTGGGCGTCTACACCCCGGATGAACTGGATGATCGCCGTGAAGAACGAGAGGTAAACCCAGCACCGGCGCAGCACGTAAGTCTTGCAGACATTTCAGGTGACAACGTCACTGCCACTCAAACGGCTCAGGAATCAGCTCAAAACATCGATGCACTTGCTGATGATTTTCGTGACCGCATCGAGGCGGCTCAGGATGTGGATAGCGCTAAAGCTCTGCGCGCAGATATTGAAACCGTGAAAGCAACGCTGGGTTCTGCCCTGTTCACTGAGCTGAAAAACAAGGCCGTGAAGCGTTATTACCTGGTTGATGCACGGAACAAAGTCGAAGCAGCCATCAATTCCTTGCCGCCATCAGATGAACCCGATGCAGCTGCGCGGTTCGCAGAGGTAGAGCGCGTTCTTGCATCGTCTAAACGCCATCTGGGCGACGAATTGCATGGTCAGTTCAGCATCACCCTGGCGGATATGAAACCGGAATACGTGGACTAACGAGATCGGGAGGGGAAACCCTCCCTCAAGGAGAAGAAATGCGACTGATTAATCGAGGCAGTAAGCAATCCCCTTTGGCTCGCCGGGCATGTGAAATCGCACTCGCAGCCCACCAGCAAAGATACGGCGACTATGGGCGCAGCAAGATGAAAGAGACCTATACGGTGAGAGTGGAAGGCGTGAAGGTCTGGGTTGAAGTGATCAACTGCAAGGCAAGCTACGTGGCCACCGCAATGACCGGCATGCGCCGACTGCGTTCCCTGCCCGGCCAGGCAAACTGAAACTGAAATATCAACGACTACAGACCGGCATATCTATACTCATGCCGGTTACCTGAGGTGAACCATGTCGCAGGTAATTTTTAACGAAGAATGGGTTGTTGGCGCAAGACTCACAGAAAAAACAGGCCTGACCGAACGACAAATTGAGAAGTATCGCCAGGGCTGTTGGGTGGAAGGTGTCCATTTTAAACGGGTTTCTCCTTCCGGAGAAAAAACCTTGCGTGGCACAACCTGGTACAACTATCCGAGAATTAATCAGTTAATAAGGGATGCGTAAGATGGCAGCTTTGCCTACAGGTGTCGAAATCAGAAACAATAAGATTTGTATCTGGTTTATGTACCGGGGAAAGCGTTGCCGCGAAATTCTCAAAGGTTGGATTAACACCCCGGCGAACATCAAAAAAGCCGGGAATCTTCGGGCTGTGATCGTTAGTGAGATCAACCTTGGAGAGTTTGATTACCACCAGCGCTTTCCTTCATCGTCCAGAGCAAAAAAAACCGTAACCACTGTTTCAGTTCAAACCTTTTCAGAGCTGTGTGAACTGTGGACGAGCATTAAAGAAACCGAAATTAGCGCGAATACCATGCGTAAGACTCGCTCACAACTCGGTACGTTAATGCACATCATTAACGGAGATACGCCTGTTTCAACTATACGCCACAGCGACATTCTGAAATACAGAAAGGAGCTGTTGAACGGTGAGACACTTTATCTGGCAAATCCCAGAAGCAACAAACAGGGACGCACTGTGCGTACCGTGAACAACTATATATCGCTACTGTGTTCCCTGCTTCGGTTTGCACACAAATCTGGCTTTATCAGTGGCAAGCCCTTTGAAGGGATCAAGAAACTACACAAAGGGAAAGTAAAACCGGATCCTTTAACGAAGCAGGAGTTTAGTTTGCTTGCGGAATCCGAGCGTGGCCAAAGCCTCAATATGTGGACGTTCGCAGTTTATACTGGTGTCCGTCATGGAGAGCTTGCAGCTCTTGCCTGGGAAGATATCGACTGGGAAAAAGGTACGGCTCACATACAGCGCAATCTTAATGCGCTAGGAATGTTCGTCCCACCAAAAACCGATGCAGGTGATCGAGTTATCACGCTATTAGAGCCAGCACTAGCGGCCTTGAAGGCACAGCGTAAACTGACTTCGTTACAGCCCAAAACCGAGATTGTGTTTCATCACCGTGAGTATGGTGCGATGGAATATCAAAACCTGCGATTTGTTTTCATGCCCAGGATGCGCAAGGGCATACAGAAGGCCTACTACTCTTTATCGAGTATCGGCTCCAGATTTAACGCAGCTGTAAAACGTGCTGGTATTCGCCGCCGGAATCCGTACCATACGCGGCATACTTTTGCCTGCTGGCTTTTATCTGCCGGCGCTAACCCGTCTTTCATAGCCAGCCAGATGGGGCATGAAAACGCGCAAATGGTTTATGAAGTCTACGGTGCGTGGATTGAAGAAATGAATGGCGAACAGGTGCTGATGCTTAACGATAAGCTGGCACGCTGAAAAATTTTTGCCCCTATTATGCCCCTATTGGCTCCGAAGGTAGTAATAAATGCAAGAAAATCAAGAGATTAACAAAAAAGAGCAATACAACCTGAATAAACTGCAAAAGCGACTGCGCCGTAACGTGGGCGAAGCCATTGCAGACTTCAACATGATTGAAGAAGGTGACCGCATCATGGTCTGCCTGTCAGGGGGTAAAGACAGCTATACCATGCTGGAGATCCTGCGTAATCTTCAGCAAAGCGCACCGGTGAAATTTTCCCTGGTGGCGGTCAACCTTGACCAGAAACAGCCGGGCTTCCCGGAGCACATTCTGCCGGAATACCTCGAGAAGCTGGGCGTTGAGTACAAAATCGTCGAAGAAAATACCTACGGCATTGTGAAAGAGAAAATCCCGGAAGGGAAAACCACCTGCTCACTCTGCTCTCGTCTGCGCCGCGGCATTCTGTATCGTACCGCGACGGAGCTGGGCGCGACCAAAATTGCGCTGGGCCATCACCGCGACGATATCCTGCAAACGCTGTTCCTCAATATGTTCTACGGCGGCAAGATGAAAGGCATGCCGCCTAAGCTGATGAGCGATGACGGCAAGCACATTGTGATCCGCCCTCTCGCCTACTGCCGCGAAAAAGACATTGAGCGTTTTTCTCAGGCTAAAGGTTTCCCGATCATTCCATGTAACCTGTGCGGCTCTCAGCCGAACCTGCAGCGTCAGGTAATTGGCGACATGCTGCGCGACTGGGATAAGCGTTATCCAGGGCGTATCGAAACCATGTTCAGCGCGATGCAAAACGTTGTCCCTTCCCATCTCGCGGATGTGGAGCTGTTCGACTTTAAAGGCATCAACCACGAGTCAGAAGTTGTGAACGGCGGAGACCTGGCGTTTGATCGGGAAGATATTCCCATGCAGCCAGCGGGCTGGCAGCCGGAAGAAGATGACAATCAGTTTGAAGAGCTGCGTCTCAACGTGCTTGAAGTGAAGTAAGCGATTAGCGTCTCAGAAACACCTTCTGAGACGCTTCATTCTTCATTTCAGCAGACGTACGCGACAGGTTTTACCCTTAATTTTCCCGTTTTGCAGCTGCTTCCATGCCTTATGGGCAACCGCCTGGCGAACCGCTACGTAGACATGCGCCGGATGGACCGCAATCTTGCCGATATCCGCCCCGTCCAGACCCACATCCCCGGTCAGCGCCCCTAATACGTCACCTGGACGCATCTTGGCTTTTTTACCGCCATCAATGCACAGCGTCGCCATTTCAGCCTCCAGCGGCACAATGCTGGCGCTGGCCGGTGCATTCATCCAGTTCAGCTTAATCTGCAGCATCTCAGAGAGAATGTTGGCGCGCTGCGCCTCTTCCGGCGCGCAGAAGCTGATCGCCAGACCGCTGTTTCCCGCGCGCGCGGTACGGCCAATACGGTGCACGTGCACTTCAGGGTCCCACGCCAGCTCAAAGTTCACCACCAGCTCCAGGGATTTAATATCCAGACCGCGCGCAGCGACGTCGGTTGCGACAAGAACGCGGGCGCTGCCGTTAGCGAAGCGGACCAGCGTCTGATCGCGATCGCGCTGCTCCAGATCGCCATGCAGCGACAATGCGCTCTGGCCGGCGGCATTCAGGGCATCACAGACCGACTGACAGTCTTTTTTGGTATTACAGAACACCACGCAGGACGCAGGCTGATGCTGGCTCAGCAATTTCTGCAGGAGCGAAATTTTCCCCTGCTGCGAAGTTTCAAAGAACTGCTGCTCGATAGCGGGCAGCGCATCTACGCTGTCGATTTCAATGGTGAGCGGATTTTTCTGCACGCGCCCGCTGATGGCGGCGATGGCCTCCGGCCAGGTCGCGGAGAACAGCAGCGTCTGACGATCGGCCGGGGCGAAACGGATCACCTCGTCAATCGCATCGCTGAAGCCCATATCCAGCATCCTGTCTGCCTCATCCATCACCAGCGTTTGTAACGCATCCAGCGAGACGGTGCCTTTTTGCAGGTGATCCAGCAGGCGGCCGGGCGTTGCGACAATAATGTGCGGCGCATGCTGGAGTGAATCACGCTGCGCGCCGAACGGCTGTCCGCCGCAGAGGGTTAAAATCTTGGTGTTGGGCAGGAAACGCGCCAGGCGACGCAGTTCACCCGCGACCTGGTCTGCCAGTTCGCGGGTTGGGCACAGCACCAGAGACTGGGTCTGAAAAAGCGCCGCATCGATGTGCTGCAACAGGCCAAGGCCAAATGCCGCCGTTTTCCCGCTGCCCGTTTTCGCCTGCACGCGCACGTCACGGCCCTCAAGGATGGCGGGCAACGCGGCCGCCTGAACAGGCGTCATCGTGAGGTAACCCAACTCGTTGAGGTTATCGAGCTGGGCGGCGGGCAGAACATTCAGGGTAGAAAAAGCGGTCACAGTAGTCTCTCGTGGTCATCTTTGCGGTCAGATGGCGCGTATCCTCGCAGATCTCGCGGTTCGATGCGACAATTTAATCGGTTCTTGATCTGGCGGCGGGTCGGGCATCGGCTGCGGACGCGGGATGGGATCGGGCATTGGCACCGGATCGGTGGGGACGGGATCGGATTGACGCGATTGTTGCAGTAGCAGAGCGTTCAGGATGCTCATCATTCCCTCCAGAATTTGCTGTCGTCCCTTTTAGGGTAGACGCTGAGAATCAGGAGGCAAAAAAAAGCCGACTATGAAGTCGGCGTCGTACGAATCAATTGTGCTATGCAGTAATTCAAAAAAGGAAGTAAGACAATATGGAGCGCAACGCCCATCGCTTGACGTTGCATTCACCTGCGGGAGTAATATTGCACCTTACGGGGTAGATGTTTATTGACTTCGCTCAATTAAAAGAGCGTTTTGATCCCGTTGAAAGCTGAAAAAAGCGTAAATTTACAGCCATTTACTACGATGCAACCACCATGCAACACCACCAATCAAAACAACTAACATCACGCAAAAGGCGGTAAAGCCGTAGCGATAGGCGCCACCCGGAATTCCACCCAGATTCACGCCAAACAGCCCGGTAAGAAACGTGCTGGGTAAAAACACCATCGCCATCAGGGACATCGTATAGGTTCTTCTCGACAGCGACTCCTGCATCACCTGCGCGATTTCGTCCGCCATCACCGCCGTTCTGGCAATACAGGAATCAATCTCGTCAAGCCCTCGCCCCAGCCTGTCGGCAATATCCTGCATTCTGCGTCGCTGATCGTCATTCATCCAGGCGAGCCTTTCGCTAGCAAGACGCGCATACACGTCGCGCTGCGGCGTCATGTAGCGGCGCATCACAATCAACTGCTTACGCAATAAGGCCAGAAAACCGCGCGGCGGGATCTGCTGATCGAGCAGGTTATCTTCGAGGTCGATGATTTTGTCGTGCAGCTCTTCAATAAATTCACTCGCATGATCGGTAAGGGCGTCGCAGACGTCCACCAGCCAGCTGCCGCAGTCGACCGGCCCGGTGCCCTCTTTCAGATCGTTGACGATGTCATCCAGCGCCAGAACTTTACGCTGGCGGGTGGAGACAATCAGCCCGTCGTCCATGTAGACACGCATCGCAACCAGCTGATCCGGGCGTTCATCCGTGCTGCCGTTAATGCAGCGCAGGGTGATCAGCGTCCCGTCACCCATTCTGCTCACGCGGGGCCGCAGGCTTTCACCCGCCAGCGCATCGCGCACGTTATTGGGCAAGAGCGGCGTCGAGGCCAGCCAGTCAGCGCTGTCCGGGTGGGTGTAGTTCAGATGTAGCCAGCAGGGATGCGCACTATCGATCACATCATTATCTTCCAGCGGTCGCGCACCGCCGCGACCATCCAGCACCCACGCAAAAACTGCGTCTGGAACGTTTAGTTCAGATCCTTTAATGCTTTCCACAGCGCCTCCACCTTTTTAGCTCTTCGGTGTCAGTCTAGCTTTCATCAGGTGTTAAGCAACAACTATGTATCCCATCGCGCTGAAATCGCTCAGGAATTGTACATACCAGGCGGAGGCATGAAAAAAGCCTGGCATGCCAGGCTTTGAGGTGCTGTCAGAGAGAGTGCTCTGGCCGCTGGAGGAAGGATGGCGAACCGCCAGGTGATGAGGACAAGGATGACTGATCGAGCCTGAAATTACGCGTCCGGGTTTGCAGCTCAATCACCTGATTACGCAGTACATCAGACGAACCGTTGAGTTCCTCTGCCATTGCCACGTTACTTTGCGTAACCCGCTCCAGCTCCGATAGCGCCAGGGTAATCTGAGAAATGCCTTTCTCCTGCTCTGAGGTTGACGCGGAAATGTCGTCCATTAAGCGGCTTACATTTCCCGAGCCGGTCACGATTTCATGCATGTTTTTCTCTGCCTGTGACACAACGCTGGCTCCCTGCGTGACGTTACTGCTGGTGACTTCAATCAGCGTTTTGATATTCTTCGCGGCCTCCGCGCTGCGGTGTGCCAGGTTTCTTACCTCTTCCGCAACGACAGAAAAACCCTTGCCATGATCGCCCGCCCTTGCCGCCTCCACGGCCGCGTTGAGCGCCAGGATATTTGTCTGGAACGCAATGCCGTCAATGAGCGAAATAATCTCCGTCATCTGTTGCGCGCATTCGGTAATGGACTGCATATTGCTGGCGACCTGCCCCATCAGCTCGCCGCCCTTACGCGCCTGTAACGTCGCCACATTTGCCTGCTCGCTCGCCAGGCGGGTGTTATCGGCATTGTTTTTGGTGCTCGCGGCCATTTGCTCCATGCTGGCTGCGGTTTGCACCAAAGACGCTGACTGCTGCTCGGTTTTCACCGATAGCTGAGCGCTGCGTGCCGAAAGTTGGTCCGATAAGGTCATGGCGGTTTGCGATGACGCCCTGATCTCACGCACCAGCGTCGCAATATTGCCGGAAAGGCTGTTTATGCCGGGGATGAGTCGGCCCGCGCAGTTATTGCCAAATTCAGGGATAGATACGCCAAGGTTACCTGCGGTCACCTCCTCAATACTTCTCTTCACCGTATTGATCGGCGTCACAAGATACTTCGTCATATAGACCCAGAGCAAAAATAGCGCAACGAAATTGATGACATTAAGCGAAATAAAGAGAGACGTATTGCTGGAAAATAGAACAACGACACCTGCACTTACCAAAAAAAGAGAGAAAATGAACCCGATAATAAAGGTCCTTACACTAATATTTTTTAGCATGATAATACCCACATTTTATATTTTGGCCGGCACTTAGACTTATAGCATTGGCCCGGAAGTTTTTCATCGCAAACAACGCTTGTTTTTTGTTTCGCCGTTAGTATCCTGAGATTTACGTTAAGTCAGATAAAAAGAGCGTATTAGTGAAAATGTTTTGCTCAGCATGCTGTGATACTGGTCTCCAGCCATGTTAAGCGATAGTATCGCCCGCGGTGAGACGACACGATCGCCCTCATATTTAAGGAGCTTTGCTACTGCTATTCGTTCTTGTTTAGCAATGCTTAATATATTAACGAGAGAATATATTTTATATTCTTAATAAGTTTTAGAGTATTAATATGACTGGTCATTTTTCACGATAAATAACTAATATGGTTTGAATGCGCATGTTCGTTGCCCGATAAAGATGTATCCGGCAGGCGAAATCGGTAACCCTCTCAGGCGTGGGATTGCATAATGCTCAATATATCGTGGGACCCTGTGTTAATCGCTATCTCTTATCTGGTGGCGTTTATCGCCTCCTTTGTGGCGCTGGACAGCGCCGGAAAGATCCCCCTCTCCAGCCGAAAGGCTGCCCTGTTCTGGCGCATTGCCGGTGGGGTCACGCTGGGCATTGGCATTTGGTCGATGCACTTTATCGGCATGCTGTCGATGCAAATGCCCATGATGATGAGCTACGACCTCTGGTTAACCCTTGCGTCACTGGGCGTCGCGGTGGTTGCATCGGCCACGGCACTTAATATTGCCGTCGCGGGCAAAAAACTTTCTCCCTTTCGACTGATCTTTGCCACGGCGATCCTGAGCGCTGGCGTGGTGTCGATGCACTACATCGGTATGGCGGCCCTGATGCTGGATGACAGCATCATCTGGGATCGCCGCCTCGTGGGGTTGTCCGTGGTTATTGCGGTTGTTGCCTCCGGCACGGCGTTGTGGCTGGCTTTCCGCCTGCGGGATAAACACAAAGGCGTCTTTATCAATCGCATTCTCGCGGCCTTCGTCATGGGTGCCGCCATTTGTGCGATGCACTATACCGGCATGAGTGCCGCGCGGTTTCAGGAAATGGCGCATACCCTCCCGGGCGGGATCGGCGAGCTGGGGTTATCCATCTGGGTTTCGGTCACCACGCTCTGCCTGCTCGGCGTGATGTTAATCATTTCGCTGATCGATTCCCACCGGCGCACCATCCGGCTGACGGATAATCTGCATCAGCTCAACCGCCAGCTTGAGCTACAGGCGCGTTTTGACGCGCTCACCGGGCTCGCAAACCGCCACCAGATGGATCTCCGCATGCAGGATTGTCTGCGCAGCGCGCTGCTGAGCAAGAAGCCATTTGCGGTTATTTTCCTGAACGTCGATCACTTCAAACGCGTTAACGATACGTGGGGTCACAGCGTCGGTGATGAGCTATTGATCGCGGTCGCGCAGCGCATCACGGCCCGGCTCACGCGAGAGATGACCCTGGCAAGGCTGGGAGGCGACGCCTTTATCCTGCTGGTGCCGGAATGTGACGACGACAGGCTCAACGCCCTGGTCACCGCGCTGCTTGAAGACGTGCGACGTCCTCTGTCTGTCTGTGGGCACACGTTGAGCACTACGATCAGCGCGGGCGTCAGCCTCTATCCTCAGGACGGCGAAACGCTGCACGAGCTGAAGCTCAAGGCGGATGCAGCATTACATCGCGTCAAGGAAGAGGGCCGCAACGGCTGGGCGATTTACCGGGCCGAGATGTCAACGGCGATCCCGGCGAAACCCGGTTTCCTGCAGGAGCTTTCTCAGGCGCTTGAGCGCGATCAGTTTGAACTGTGGTACCAGCCAACCTGGCATGCGGGAGAGAAAACCATTCACGGTTTTGAAGCCCTTCTGCGCTGGCGGCATCCTGAGCAAGGGGTTGTGCTGCCTAATCTGTTTATCCCTTCTCTGGAGCAAACGGGCTTAATTATTCCGGTAGGTAACTGGGCCATTGAAGCGGCATGCCGACAGCTTCATTTCTGGACAGAGCAAGGTTTCAGCCAGTGGACGCTGTCTCTCAACCTATCCCCCATCCAGTTTGAACAGCCGGATATTTTCCAGATCATCTCGTCGATGCTGGAAAAATATAGCTTGTCTCCGTCCCGGCTGATCCTTGAGGTAACGGAAAGCACCGCGCTTAAAAATCTTGACCGCAGCATTGAGTTGCTCAATGCGTTTAATCACGCGGGGATCGTTGTCTCGATTGATGATTTTGGGACGGGCTATTCCAACCTTTTGATGCTGAGCGTGCTGCCAGCAAAAGAACTCAAGATCGACAGAAGCTTTGTCACGTCGATGCTGGAAAATGAAAAAAGCTACAAGCTGGTTGAAACCATTATCAGTATCTCCCGGACCATGGAGATGAATGTGGTGGCAGAAGGGATCGAGACGGAAGAACAGCAGGCGGTTCTCACCCGACTCGGCTGCGATTACCTGCAGGGATATCTTTTCTCCCGCCCCTTACCTGCCGAACAGGTACCGTGGCTACTGCTGCAGATAAACTCAGACAAACAGATTATACCCATTAATAAAATTCAAACGGACCCCGCATTTATTTCTCAAAAAAATCATGCCTGACGGGGTTAAGTGGAGTATGTTTCAAGGGAGTACACGCGAGTCAATTCTGTCATGATTGTCAGGCACATGTTGTCGATGAACAGGAAACGCCTATGTCGCAACCTTGTTTTGATGCGTTGAATGTAATTAAAACACCCGTGTGGCTCGTTTCACCCGTGTCGGAAAAGATCATTTTTGCGAATGTGGCCGCAACGCAGATCATGGGAGATAAAACGCTTGATGACCTGCGCAAAGGGATCTATTCAGCCAGTGCGCAAACCGTCCTGTCGATGTATGTATCTGAACTGAAAACAGAGCAGGAGATCGTCGAAATCTGGACAACGAACCGGGATGGACAGGATACGCCGTTAAGCTGTCGCCTCTCGCTTGCCCACTACGCGCCCTGGGGCGATGTGATTGTTTTCGAGGGCATCTCCCAACAAATACTCTCAGGATTGAAGGCCAGCCGTTCCGCTACCTACCGGCGGAAAAAACAGGGTTTTTATGCGCGCTTTTTTCTGACCAACAGCGCCCCGATGCTGTTAATCGATCCGGCCCGCGACGGCCAAATCGTCGATGCAAATCTGGCCGCACTCAATTTTTATGGTTATTCACATGATGACATGTGCAGTAAGCATACCTGGGAAATCAATACGCTGGGGCGAGATGTGATGCCCATTATGACTGCGATTGCCGCGCTGCCCGGTGGTCACAAGCCGCTCAATTTTGTTCACCGCCTTGCCGATGGATCCACCCGCCACGTTCAGACGTATGCCGGGCCCATTGAGATCTACGGTGACAAGCTGATGCTGTGCATCATCCACGATATCACCGAGCAAAAAAGGCTGGAGCAGGAGCTGGAACATGCGGCGTTACGTGACTCCATGACGGGGTTACTCAACCGGCGCCAGTTCTACGCGATTACCGATCAAAGCAATCTGAATAAACTTCCCGCGCAGCAGCAATTTAGCCTGCTGCTGGTGGATACCGACCATTTCAAAAACATTAATGACCTGTTCGGCCATCTGAAAGGCGATGAGGTGCTTATCGCCCTTTCCCGGACGCTGGAAGCCTGTAGTCGGGAGGGCGATATGGTGTTCCGCTGGGGTGGCGAAGAGTTCGTTATCCTGCTGCCGCGCACCTCTCTCGACACTGCGATGCAGATTGCCGAGTCAGTCCGTGCAGCCGTTGCCCGCATTACGATTCCAGGCTTGCCGCGGTTTACCGTCAGCATCGGCGTAGCGCGGCACAATCAGGGTGAAAGTATTGACGAGCTGTTTAAGCGTGTGGACGATGCGCTGTATCGCGCTAAAAATGACGGACGCAATAAAGTCCTTGCGGCATGAAACTGGAGTATCCGGAAAAGCCCCGCTACAATGCCCACCTCGAAACAATTAGCGTCAGGTGGGTAAAAGCCGCAATGGGAAAAACAGAAATAATACTCACCTTAATTATTGTACTCCTTATTATATTTGGCTTCTGGTTTATTTTTAGCGGTGAGATCTGGTATCTCGTCGAGTTCCTGGAAAATAGCCTTTACCCGACCTTCGATGCACCGTAACGCACGTTTAATCGCTTGTTTCACCTACCGAATATGTAAGGTATCTGCTTCCGTTACAGCCGCGTAAAATACGCGGCGTTATCCTCCAACAACGTTGATAACGAATCACTTATTCATTTGCTTATGTTGCCCGTGCTCTGACGGGCTTTTTTATTTCCGGCAATTCACCCACGCCAGGCTATATCTTAATCATCTTTATTGATAGAGGTGAGGAAAGATGAGCAAGAAGATCCTGATGCTGGTTGGCGATTACGCCGAAGATTACGAAACCATGGTGCCTTTTCAGGCGTTGCAGATGATTGGTCATCAGGTGGACGCGGTCTGCCCCGACAAACCGAAGGGCGACTACATCATGACGGCAATTCATGACTTTGACGGCGCCCAGACCTACAGCGAAAAGCCCGGTCACCGCTTTACCCTCAACGCCGATTTTTCAGCCGTAAAGGAGCAGGACTACGACGCGCTGCTCATCCCCGGCGGGAGAGCGCCCGAGTATCTGCGGTTAAATGAGGACGTCTTAAAGCTGGTACAGGCATTTGACGCCGCGCGTAAGCCGATTGCCGCAGTGTGCCACGGACCACAGCTGCTTGCTGCCGCGGAGATTCTGAAAGGACGAACCTGTAGCGCCTACCCGGCCTGCGCGCCTGAAGTCCGTCTCAGCGGCGGACACTACGCCGCTATCGGCATCGATCAGGCCCATGTAGACGGTAACCTGGTGACGGCTCCCGCATGGCCCGCACATCCGCAGTGGCTGGCGAAGTTTAATGCGCTGTTAGAATAACAGAGACCAGGTATCGGGCCACGCATAGCGAATGAAGCGGTACCGAGTTTTGCAGACCTGGCGCATTCTCGCGCCAGGCCTCATAAAACATCAGTGCTTCTCGATAAACATCGTCCGGCTATACGCCACGTCTTCCGGGTTATTGATGGGGTAGCCTTTCACCCAGGGCTTAATAAGACGACCATTGGTGTACTGGTAAATGGGCGCGATAGGCGCTTTCTCCAGGAGGATTTTCTCCGCCATGTTGTAGTCCGTATTACGCGCTTTCGCCGTGGTTTCCAGCGTTGCCTGGTGGATAATTTTATCGTAGGCCGGTTCATTGAAACGCGAGATATTACCGCTGTGGGTTGAGGTCAGCAGGGACAGGAAGGTCGACGGCTCGTTGTAATCGCCTACCCATGACGCGCGGATCACATCAAAATTGCCGGTATTACGGCTGTCGATATAGGTTTTCCACTCCTGGTTTTGCAGTTTGACGTCCACACCGAGATTTTTCTTCCACATGGACGCCACCGCAATGGCGATTTTCTGGTGGTTTTCCGAGGTGTTGTACAGCAGGGTCAACTTCAGCGGACGCTGAGGACCGTAACCTGCGGCCTGGAGCAACGTTTTCGCCTGAGCGTTCAGCTCCTGCTGGGACATCTGCTCGAACGGTGAAGGCTCAGGGGTGAAGCCCGCCGTCACGTCAGGGGTGAAATGCCAGGCCGGCTTCTCGCCTGTACCTAATACCTTTTCCGCCATAATGCGGCGATCGATAGTCATGCTCAGCGCAAGACGAACCCGGGCATCGGCCGTCGGGCCCTTTTGCGTGTTAAACGCATAGTAATAGGTCCCGAGCTGAGGCGGCGTATACACCTGTCCCGGAATGTCCTTCAGGAGCTTCTGATACATGTTTTTCGGGAACGATTCGGTGATATCAATATCCCCCGCCAGATAGCGCTTAGTGGCGGACGATTCCTGATTAATCGGAATGAAGGTCACTTTTTGCAGGACAGTTTTCGCGTTGTCCCAGTAGTGCGTATTCGGCACGACAACCAGTTTTTCATTCACCACGCGGTCGTTCAGGACGTACGCGCCGTTACCCACCAGAGCGCCAGGACGCGTCCACTCTTTCCCGCTTTCAACGTTCGCTTTTTGCACCGGATAGAAGGCGAAGTTTGCCGTCAGGTTGCTAAACCACGGGAGCGGTTTGTCCAGCTGGACGCGTAAGGTTCTGGCATCCACCGCCGTCACGCCCAGGGTATCTGGCGCCGCTTTGCCATCGATAATGGCCTGCGCGTTATTGATGCCCGCCAGCGCCGCAAACCAGGCAAACGGAGACGTGGTTTTCGGGTCAACCAGACGCTGCCAGCTGTAGACAAAATCCTGCGCGGTGACGGGCGTACCGTCAGACCATTTCGCGTTATCGCGCAGGGTGAACGTCCAGATACGGTTATCGTTGCTCTGCCAGCGCGTCGCCACGCCGGGGGTCAGCTCCCCTTTCTCGTTCTGATTCACCAGCCCTTCGAAAAGATCGCGAATTACCTGAATCTCGGGTAATCCCACCGCTTTTGCCGGATCGAGCGAAGCCGGCTCGTCTTTAATATGCCTGACCAGCTCCTGTTTTTGCGCCAGTACCGTGCCCTGGGGCACATCAGCAGCGTACGAGAGTGTAGAGAGTCCGCACAGGTACAGTGCAGCGCAGAGACGCGAAACAGGATGCTTCATAAGATCCCCTTTGATGAATTCAGGTAACAAGCAGATGCGTAATTATTTGTTTCGAAACAGAGAAATGCAAATACCTTACGCCTGAATAGTGATTTAAGGCAATTCTCAAGCGTTACGGAAACTATTTGATTAACAGCGGGTTTTGCACAACACTGCCAGTAGAGACTTCTTTATCAGGATTTCGTATGGCAATCACCCGACCACGAGCGGAGCGCGGGGCCTTTCCGCCGGGCGCTGAGCAATATGGCCGCTCATTTTTAGGCGCATCGCTGATCTGGTTCCCGGCGCCCGATGCCGATCGCAGCAGCGGTTTGATCATTGCCGGCACGCACGGAGACGAGAACTCGTCCATCGTCACGCTTTCCTGCGCGCTGCGGACGCTGACGCCTTCATTGCGCCGTCACCACGTAATTCTTGCCGTCAATCCGGACGGCTGTCAGCTTGGATTACGGGCGAATGCGAGGGGCGTTGACCTGAACCGTAATTTCCCGGCGGCAAACTGGCGCGCCGGAGAAACGGTTTATCGCTGGAACAGCTCCGCCGAGGAGCGGGACGTGGTGCTGCTGACGGGAGACAAGCCTGGCTCGGAGCCGGAAACGCAGGCGCTGTGCCAGCTTATCCATAAGATCCACCCCGCCTGGGTTGTCTCCTTCCACGATCCGCTGGCCTGCATTGAAGATCCGCGTCACTCCGAACTGGGCGCGTGGCTGGCGCAGGCTTTCGCCCTGCCGCTCGTCACCAGCGTCGGCTATGAAACACCCGGATCGTTCGGTAGCTGGTGCGCCGATTTGAGCCTGCCCTGTATTACCGCTGAATTCCCGCCAATTTCCTCCGACGAAGCCAGCGAAAAATACTTAAACGCGATGATGGAGCTACTGCGCTGGCAGCCTCAAAGATGAAGCACGCCGCTGGTAAAATTAAGCGCCGGTGAAACGTCAACCGCCAGCCACGTCGGGCCGTCCAGATCGGCGAAACGGACCTGATTGACCAGCGGTAGCGCCGCGCCGATCGCCCGGGATGTGCAGAGCATGCATCCCAGCATCAGGGAAAAGCCCTGCGCCTGCGCTTCCGCCGCCAGGGCCAGCGCTTCTGTCAGCCCGCCGGTCTTGTCGAGCTTGATATTGACCATCTCATAGCTGCCCTTAAGCGCGCTCAAATTCTCGCGGGTATGACAGCTTTCATCCGCACAGACGGGCAGCGGATGGATAAAATTCTTCAGCGCCGCATCATCCTTCGCTGGCAGAGGCTGTTCCAGCATCGCCACGCCCAGGTCAGCCAGCAGCTGGCATCGCGCGGCAAGCCCCTCGGGATGCCACGACTCGTTGGCGTCAACAATCAGAGTGGCCGAGGGAACCGCCGAGCGAATGGCGACCATCCGCTCGCTGATCAGGCGATCGTCGAGCTTCACTTTTAGCACCGTGGCCCCGGCGTCATAGAGCGCTTTTGCGCTGGCAGCCATCTGCTCCGGCTCACCAATCACGACCGTTTGCGCCGTCACGACGGACTCCGGCAGCGCCACCCCCAGCAAGGACGTCAGCGATTGTTGCTGCCTGGCGGCCTCAAGGCTCCAGAGCGCACAGTCGATGGCGTTGCGCGCAGCCCCGGCGGGTAAACGCTGCTGTAACGCCTCGCGCGTGAGCCCTTTTTGCAGGTCAGGCACCAGGGTCATGATATGCGCCATCACCGACGCAGGACTTTCTCCATAGCGCGGGTAAGGCGTACATTCCCCAACGCCTTTAACCCCCTCTTCTTCAATTTCAACCACGACCACGCTGGCTTCACTTCGACTGCCGCGGGAGATCACAAACGGGGTATGCAATGGCCAGGCTTCTTCATAGACCTTAACGCTTCTCATCACTGACTCCTTGCGGCCCGGAAAGGCGAAAAATTTGGTTTGCCGTGTTATCCGCTGATGGCATACACTAGCCCCGACGTTAACTATATGTAAACAGGAAGATATCTATGTCACAACTCGTTCATTTCCAGGGCAACCCGGTTGCTGTTGCAGGTTCCATTCCGCAGGCTGGCAGCAAAGCGCAGGCTTTTACTCTGGTGGCTAAAGATCTGTCTGACGTCACACTGGCTCAGTTTGCGGGTAAACGCAAAGTACTGAACATTTTCCCAAGCATTGATACCGGCGTTTGTGCCGCGTCCGTGCGTAAATTCAACCAGCTGGCGACTGAAATGGACAACACCGTTGTGCTGTGCATTTCCGCTGACCTGCCGTTTGCCCAGTCCCGTTTCTGTGGTGCTGAAGGCCTGAGCAACGTTATCACCCTCTCCACCCTGCGCAGCGCAGATTTCCTCGAGAAATACGGCGTCAGCATCGCGGAAGGCCCACTGAAAGGTCTGGCGGCACGTGCCGTACTGGTTCTGGATGAAAACGACACCGTTGTCTTCAGCGAACTGGTTAACGAAATCACCACCGAGCCGGATTACACTGCCGCGCTGGACGTGCTGAAAGCATAATAAGTACTTAGCATTCTATACAACTTATTCTCAACCTCGCCGCGGCGGGGTTTTTTATTATAATAAAGCTGAATCGTTAAAGCATAAATGCTCACAAATCACATTAGTCATGCAATAAAAACGTCGACGCGTAACATTAACGTGATCAATAACGCATAATAATCGTTAAAATTCTCTATTTTCGACCGCAGTGAAGCACATCACATTTCCCTTTTTGCCTAAACATTAGATTTGCTTACGAAAGAAAATAATCGTTTCAGCAAAAAGGATAAAATATGAAAATTAAATTCGCTTTTACGCTCCTTGCGGTACTGATTTCTGGCCATGCAGCGGCCAAAACCTGGGTGCTGACAAGCGCTGAAAGCAGCGTAGAGAAAGGAAACTGGAAGATTTCCAGTGATGAGCTGAAAGTTAAAGATCAAACGTTCAGCATTGAGCAAAAAGTCTTGCACGGTGGTAAACAGGAAGGCAGCAAAGTCATCATAATCAGCAGTAAAGACGGCCTGACGATTACCCTGAGCCCGACCCGCGGGATGAACCTTCTGCATGTAGAAGGCTTTGGCACCCGACTGGGGTGGAATTCGCCCGTTAAAGAAGTCGTTAATCCGGCATATATCAATCTTGAGAGCCGCAACGGTCTCGGCTGGCTGGATGGTTTCAACGAGATGATGGTGCGCTGTGGCTATGAGTGGACAGGACATCCGGTCACCGCTGACGGGCAAATTTACACCCTGCACGGCAGGGCCGGTAATACCCCCGTTTCGCAGGTCGAGGTTGAAATCGCGGATGCCGCCCCGCATGAGATCCACGTTCGCGGTTTGATCAAAGAGAGCACGTTTAAAAAATCGGATCTGCAAACCATGACCGAACTGCGTTACGTTCCCGGAACCAACCAGTTCAGCCTGCACGATGTTCTGACCAACCATGCGGATTACCCTCATGATTACCAAATCATCTATCACAGCAACTTCGGCACGCCGATCCTCGAAGAAGGCGCCCGCTTCCTTGCGCCGGCGGCGAGCGTGAGCCCGTTCAATGACTACGCCAAGGCGGGCGTTAACGACTGGCAAACCTATGCCAGGCCGACAAAAGGCTTTGATGAGATGGTCTTTAACATTAAACCGCTCGCGGACAATAACCACGAAACGCTTGCGGCGGTGGTCAATAAAGCCGGAGATAAAGGCGCGTCAATCCAGTTTGATACCCGCCAGCTGCCCGTGCTGACCTTATGGAAGAACACCGATACGCTGAAGCAGGGCTACGTCACGGGCATTGAGCCGGGCACCAGCTACGCCTACCCCGTTACGATTGAACGCGAGCAGAAGCGGGTTAAGCAGCTACAGCCCGGTGCCAGCGCGCAGTTTGACCTGACCTATACCCTGCTGCACAGCCCGCAGCAGGTGAAAGAGGTCGAAAACAGGATTGCATCGATTCAGGGAGAGACAAAAACAGAAATTGTTAACACGCCGATGGCGAAGGAATAAACGCAAAGTAAAAAGCCTCTTTACAGAGGCTTTTTGTTATTCGTCGCCTTTCTTATGATTCAACCCATACTCACGCAGCTTGTTCGCGATCGCGGTATGCGAGACGCCAAGGCGTTTTGCCAGCTTGCGGGTGCTGGGATAGCTGCGGTACAGCTGCGTCAGCACTGAACGCTCAAAACGGCTGGTGATATCGTCCAGCGAACCTTCCATCGCCTCTTCGCCAACCGATACCGTCCCCGCGTCGTAATCAGGCAACAGAATATCCTGCGGACGCAGTTCATAGCCTTCCAGCTGGGTCAGCGCACGATAAACGGCGTTTTTGAGCTGGCGAATGTTGCCCGGCCAGCCGTAGCGCATCAGCACCGTGCCGAGATCGGCAGACAGCTTCGGACGCGGCACCCCCTGCTCGTCGGCAAAGCGGGCGACGAACAGCTCCGTTAGCGGCATGATGTCCTGCGGACAATCGCGCAGCGGGGGAATATTCAGCGTCAGGACGTTGAGGCGGTAATAGAGATCTTCGCGGAAGATCCCCTTTTGCACCAGTTCCACCAGGTTTTTCTGGGTGGCGCAAATGACGCGCACGTCCACATGCACTTCGTGATCCTCACCGACGCGGCGGAAGGTTCCGTCGTTCAGGAAACGCAGCAGCTTAGCCTGCATGCGCGGCGACATTTCGCCGATTTCGTCCAGCAGCACGGAGCCGCCGTTAGCCTGCTCGAAGAACCCTTTCTTGCCTTCCGGCGCGTGGCCAAACAGCTCGCTTTCAACGGCGTCTTCCGGAATAGAGGCGCAGTTAAGTGCCAGATAAGGCTTAGCCGCACGCGGGCTCGCCAGATGCACGGCGTGAGCCAGCAGGTCTTTCCCGGTGCCGGTATCCCCGGTAATCAGCAGCGGCGCGGTCAGGCTTGCAAGCTTGCGCGCCTGGTCAACCACATGGCGCATTTTCGGGCTGACGGCAATAATCTGGCTGAACGCGCCAACATCCTGGCTGGAAATGTTCTGCAGCTGGCGACCCATGCGTAACGTCGAGCGCAGCATGATCACCGCCCCGGTCAACACGCGGGTATTCCCTTCCCCTTTCAGATAGACCGGCGTGATCTCCATCAGGAAATTCTGCCCGTTAATCACCACATGCTCGCTAAGCGTGTTCTGCGGATTGCTGTCCAGCCAGCGCTGGAAGTTAAAGCCGGGGATCAGCTGCGCGGCGTTATGATTGCTGAGCTTCTCCTGGCTCTGCGCGAAAAGCTGGCAGCTCGCGTGGTTAACGCGCTCAACTTTGCTTTTCAAATCCAGGGAGAGGAACGGCTCTGGCATGGCTTCCAGCAGCGCGCTCAGCGCCAGGTGCTCACGCTCAGAGGGCATCCAGGGAATGGTGCGTACATCCGTAACGCCAGCGATACGGCGGATTTCCGCCATCAGGCTGCTGAAGGTATTAAATTCAATTTCGGCAAAATTGAGGTAAATTCGCCCAACAGGATCGATCTCAATGCCACGTAAATCAATGCTACGTAAAACAAGAAGATCGAGTAATTCGCGGGTCAGACCGAGACGGTCTTCACAGAAGACTTCAAGACGCATGGGAAATTCACCGTTTTAAGCCAATAACAGTAAAATGATATGTCAGAACACGGTGATCCGGAAGATGGCTGTCAACAAATATTGACAGCCAGCACGATTAGTGAACAAAACCTCACGGAGCCGGTTTTTTATTGAGCGTCTCTTTGAGCTGGCCGATCAGCTCGCGCCTGAAATCCCCCAGCCGGGGCTTATCGCCATCAATCCACGGCAGCGGACGGCAGACCTCCATCGCTTTAATACCCAACCGCGCCGTCAATAATCCCGCGCCGATACCCTGGGCGGCACGCGCAGAAAGACGCGCCGCCAGATCTTGCGACATCCAGTCCATGCCCACTTCGCGCACCAGCTCACTCGCCCCGGCAAACGCGATGTTGAGCAGGACCAGTTTGAACAGTCTGAGCCGACTGTAGTAACCCAGCTCTATGCCGTAAAGGTTTGCAATACGGTTGATCAGGCGCAGGTTGCGCCAGGCGATAAAGGCCATATCGACCAGCGCCAGCGGGCTGACGGCAATCATCAGGGTGGATTCCGCCGCAGAACGGCTGATCTCGCGTCGCGCCTGGGCATCCAGCACTGGCTGAACCATATGGGAATAGAGCGTCACCACTTCCCGATCATTCTGGGTTTCATGGATGGCGGCATACCAGCGCTGAAGCGCCGGATGCGACTGATCGATTCCGGCCTGGCTGGCCAGCTTTTCACAGAACGCGCGGCCTTTCCCGGTACCATGGCTGTGGAGCAGATCCCGCGCTTCATCGCGCTCGTGCGCGCGCTGGCGCAATCGCCAGAGCCGCCGCCACTCGGTGGCAACCGACCCGATGCCCGCCCCCACAATCAGCGCGCCCGCGGCACATCCGCCCAGCGCGACCCAGTCCTGAGTATGCCAGGCATTCATCGTCCACTGCACGCCCTGCCCAACCACGCTTACGCCAAACAGCGCCAGACCGGCGGTGACCATCCTGCGCCACAGGCTGCGTTTTGGACGCAGGGCGGCTTCCACAACGGCCTCAGCAGGACCTTCCTCGACGCCGGGCTCCTCGGTCAGGGCCGGGGCAAAGTTATCAGCCTGCGTGCCGCTGAACGTCTGCGCGGTTTTAAACGCCTCCTGAGGATCCTGCTCAAGCGTTCCGGTAAAGTCTATGCGCGGTTTTAACGGTTCCGTCATCGCAATTTATCTCCAATCAAAAACTCCAGCGCCGCATCCAGACGGATGTGTGGTAATGGCCGATCGACGCTCATTGCCTGCGGGCGGAAGGCTTCAAACTGGAAGCCCTGGTTATGCCAGAAGGCCTGACCCGGCAGCCGCGCAGGCACTTCGCCCGGATAGACGGTAAGCGGTTCACCGTCGCTGAGCCGGTTCCCGCGTAATGCCGGTATTTTCTCGCCGTTAAGATCAATCAGCCCGCTTTGCGTTGCCTGCACGGACGCAAGCCCAAGGCAATCCATGCCGATCCCTTCGAAGGCGGCGTTTTGCCAGGCGTCCTGCACCAGCTGCTGCAGCAGCGATACCATATTGGCATGCTGGTCGACCGTGACGTGATCGGCCTTGGTGGCCGCAAAGAGCAGTTTATCGATCACCGGTGAGAACAGACGGCGAAACAGCGTCCGCTGCCCGTAGTGAAAACTTTGCATCAGCTGCGTCAGCGCCAGGCGCATATCGTTGAAGGCCTGCGGCCCGCTGTTGAGCGGCTGCAGACAATCCACCAGCACAATCTGACGGTCAAATCGCAAGAAATGGTTTTTATAGAATCCCTTGACCACTTTTTCACAGTAGTAATTGTAACGCTCGCGCAGCATCCCGGCGTTAGTGTGCCTGTCGGCCTGCGCCAGCTTCGACTCGCCCACCCTATCCACGTCCGGCCAGGGGAAGAACTGAAGCGCAGGGGCGCCCGCTAAATCACCCGGCAGGACAAAGCGACCCGGCTGAATGAAGTGCAACCCTTCCTGCTTGCACTGGTGCAGATACGCCGTCCAGGCTTCGGCAATGGCCGCCAGACGATTTTCATCGGCCGGTGCAAGCGGGTCCAGGCCTTCGCACAGCTGTCGCCATTTGGCCGACCACCCGGCGCGCTGCCCCTGCAACAGCCCCGTCATCTGGCGGGACCAGCTGAGGTAATCCTGCGCCAGCATCGGCAGGTCGAGCAACCATTCACCGGGGTAATCGACGATTTCAAGGTACAGCGTAGAGGTATCCTTGAAGTGGCGCATCAGGGATTCATTCGAGCGAAAGCGGAGCGCGAGGCGAATTTCACTCACCCCTCGCGTCGGCGTCGGCCACATGGGCGGATCGCCATAGAGCTGCGCCAGCCCTTCGTCATAGGTAAAACGTGGAATCCCAAAATCACGCTGAGGAACGCGCTTCACGCCCAGCAGGCGTTCTTCCCGCACCGCGCTGAGCAGCGGCAGACGCGCCCCGGCGTGCAGGTTCAGGAGCTGGTTCACCATCGCGGTGATAAACGCCGTCTTACCGCTGCGGCTCAGCCCCGTCACGGCCAGACGCAGATGACGGTCAACGCCGCGGTTCACCAGTGAATTGATTTCGTTTTTAAGTCGCTTCATCGCCGTCCTTCGTTGCCTGGAAGCCTTGAATGCATGGCTTCAGAATACAATAAATGGGGGCAGATCGTTGATTATCAATTCTTATTTATTGCTATTGCCGTTTTCTCTCCAGTAAGATGAACGGTATTGCTGTCAGTCCGGAGTGAGTAAGGTGTATGTCACCCACCATCTATGATATCGCACGGGTTGCGGGCGTATCGAAATCAACCGTTTCCCGCGTTCTGAATAAACAAACGAATATTTCTCCCGAAGCGCGTGAAAAAGTGCTGAAGGCGATTGACGAATTAAATTATCAGCCCAACAAACTGGCCCGCGCCCTGACCTCTTCAGGCTTCGATGCCATTATGGTTATTTCGACCCGTTCAACCAAAACCACTGCCGGTAATCCTTTTTTCTCCGATGTCCTGCATGCCATTACGGCAAAAGCGGAAGAAGAAGGATTTGACGTTATTTTACAAACGTCAAAAAGCAGCGAAGATGATTTGCTGAAATGCGTGAGTAAAATAAAACAGAAGATGATCAAAGGGATCATTATGCTGAGCTCACCGGCAAATGAATCCTTTTTCACCACGCTGGATGAGTATGGCGTACCGGTAGTGGTTATCGGTAAAGTGGAAGGTGAGTATCAAAATATCTATTCCGTCGACACGGATAATTTCCATGACAGCGCCACGCTGACCGAAACCTTTATTAAAAACGGACGCCGTAAAATTGCCTGTCTGCATGCCCCGCTTGATTATCATGTTTCGATCGATCGCCTTGCGGGCTATAAAGCCAGTCTGGAAAAGCACCATATTGCCCTTAACCCGGACTGGATCAGGGATGGCGGTTATACCCATGAGAGTGCGCTTACGGCAGCGCTGGAATTGTTGTCTTCACCCACGCCGCCTGATGCAGTATTCGCTACCGACAGCATGAAGTTACTTAGCCTCTATCGCGCGGCGGATGAGTTGAACCTGATGATCCCGGAGCAGGTGGTGATAGCCGGATACAGTGACCCGATGCTGTCTCTCATTTTAACTCCCTCGCCTGGCGGCTTTGATATCCCCACCCGAAAGCTGGGGGAAGAGAGCTGCGATCTTCTTTTCAGGCGTATTGCGGGTCATCCCGCCCCGCAAAAAGTGCTGGTTGATACCCACTTTTTGTTGGCTGCTTCCCTTCGCTAAAGCCAGGGGCGAAGTGCCCCTGGCGTGCAGTCGGTCAGAACGCGTAGTTTACGCCAACCCCCGCATAGTGGAAGCGGTCGCTTTCGCCTTCATCGTGGTTTTCCCACTCATAGGCGTATTCCAGCGTCATGGATAAACCATTGTTGAAATCGTAAGCGTAGAGGAGACCGAGTCGGTTGAAATCGTGTCCTTCACGCTCAGGATCGTCCTGCCAGTCCCAGTTCGACCAGCGATCGAGCCCCAGGCGGGTATAAGGCGTTAAGGTGGTCTGACCTAACGAAATGGGCAGATAGGCACGAATTTCCTGAGTAGAGAACTCGCCGTTATTACGGGAACTGTCCATATTGAAGCCGCGCTCTAAATAATAATTCACTTTAGCCGCAAAGGTTTCGTTAATGGTCCAGGTAAAGCCCGTTTCGGTTTCAACGCGGCTGTCAGCATAGCCGGTTTTTTGCAGATCGTTAGCAAACTGATACATGGCAAACCAGCCGCCAAAACGCCAGTCGTCGGTTAATTTAATATCCCAGTCAGGCTGAACTTTGTAGCGCTGCATATTAGCGCTGCCGTCTTTGGCACCGTGCTCATCTTTAAAGTGATAACCATAATTACGGAAACCGCCGGTCAGACCGAAGGTGAAATTATCTGTTCCGATAAAGCGATAGCGTAATTGAAATTCAGGACGATCGAAATAGGTTCCACGGGTCATACTGCTGTAATCAACCGGCCCCTCCTGATACATCGCCAGCGAAATAGTCCACGCATCCCAGGTTGCATTAAACCACACGGAAGGTTCATATAATCCATCTTTATCGTCGCCCTGCCCCTCAACGTTTTCGATTTCATACATTGCGCCAATATTAAATTCCCACTGTTTAGCTGCTTCTGATGCTTGTGCACAGCTAACTCCTGCGCACAGAACGAGCGCAGCACTTCTTAGTAGAGTACTCATTTAATTTTCCCTTTATAAGTAACAAACAAAAAAACCGGAAATTTGCATTTCCGGCGAACACCTTTCTTATCTAATAGCCGCTTCGGTTTCAGCGTCGAAGAAATGGCACTTATTCATATCGAACTGGATGTTGATATTATCCCCTGCGGCATAATCATTCGCCGCGCCAGCGCGAACCACCAGCTCATGACCGCCAACGGTGGCGTAAAGCATAAATTCTGCGCCGGTCAGTTCGGCTACGCTGACTTTCGCCGCGATATTATTACCACTGCTCTGCAGAGTGAGAATATCTTCCGGGCGGATCCCAAACACCACCGCTTTGCGCTGATACCCTGCGGCATTCAGTGAAGCGAGCTTGTCTTCCGGGATCGCCAGACGCAGCGTTTCCGTGACGAAATAGCGATCGTCGATAGCACCGCGAATAAAGTTCATGGCTGGCGATCCAATAAACCCAGCAACAAACATGTTTGCCGGTTCGTTGTATACCTGCTTCGGAGCGCCGACCTGCTGAATAATGCCGTCTTTTAAGATCACGATGCGGGTCGCCATCGTCATGGCTTCCGTCTGGTCGTGGGTCACGTAAATCATCGTGGTGTTGAGCTTCTGGTGCAGCTTGCTGATTTCAGCCCGCATCTGCACGCGAAGCTTGGCATCAAGGTTGGAGAGCGGTTCATCCATCAGGAACACGCCCGCTTCGCGCACGATCGCCCTGCCCAACGCCACGCGCTGTCGCTGGCCGCCGGACAGCGCGCCCGGTTTACGCTTGAGGTACTCGCGTAATCCGAGGATCTGTGCCGCCCAGTTAACACGCTCGTCGATAACCACAGGCGCAATTTTTTGCATCTTCAGGCCGAACGCCATGTTGTCGTAGACCGTCATATGCGGATAAAGCGCATAGTTCTGGAACACCATCGCGATATCGCGTGACTTGGCGGGCACGTCATTCATGCACACCCCGTCAATAATCAGTTCACCCGCGCTGATCTCCTCCAGACCGGCAATCATGCGCAGCGTCGTGGATTTCCCGCAGCCCGAAGGCCCGACGAAGACGATGAACTCCTTGTCTTCGATTTCGAGACTGAAATCCTTAACCACGTGGACCTGGTTATCATAGATTTTCTGAATGTGTTTCAGGGACAGTTGAGCCATTGTTAATTCCTTATCAATACGTCCGGGATGCCCAAAACTCGGTCAGGCATTTCCAGGTCAGTTCCCGCGTTGAATGAAGTTGTAAACCCGCATGGTTCAGGCCAGATCCAATCCCAACCGATAGCATTCCCGCCGCGTTGATCGCCTCAACGCCTGCAGGTGCATCTTCGATACCTATAGCCTCGTCAGGACGCACATTCAGGCCTGCACAGGCAGCAAGGAAGATCTCCGGGTCTGGCTTTGAGCGGCGAATACGGGAAGCATCGGCGCAAAAATCGAAGGCCTGACGAATGCCCAGCGCGTGCAGGATCCCCGGGGCATTCAGGGATACGGAGGCGAGCCCAATTTTGACCTTCGCCGCACGGATATCCGCCAGGACGTCGCGAATACCCGGAAGCAGTGAATCCTCCGTCAGCGACGCCAGAGACTGGACATAGAGCGCGTTCTTTTTCGTCGCCAGCGCGAGGCCCTGCTCATGGCTGAACATCCCCTCTTTCCCGCCATGCTTCAGGATGCGCTGCAGGGAATCCATGCGGCTAATGCCCTTCAGCTGTTCGTTAAATACTTCGTCGAAGGTGATGCCGATTTCATCCGCCACTGCACGCCAGGCCAGAAAATGGAGGTGTGCGGTATCGGTGATCACACCGTCCAGATCGAATACAACCGCCTTAAGCGTCATGGCGCCCCTCCGTGGTAGCGGTCCCATCAACAGGTGCAAGAAAATCCTTATAAGCGCAAACTGTCCGCCCCGATACGTGTAGCGTCTTGCCCCACAGCGTCAACATGGAAGGTGCCGAAGCTTCAATGGTTAACACCTCGTTTTCACAGGTGAAGTGCAGCGTTGCATTTCGCCAGCGCAGCGGGAATGCCAGTCTTCGCCAGTGGGCCGGCAACCTGGGCGAAAGATGCAGCTCCCCATCCACTATCTGCATACCGGCAAAGCCCTGAATGACGCCGGACCAGATAGCGCCGGTCGCAGCGGCGTGAATTCCGTCATCGCAGCTGTGCGGGTCGTCCCCAAGATCGATAGCGACGCCATCGCGCCAGAAGGCGTAGGCACCTTCGACGTCACCACAGCGGGCAGTCACAATGCCGTGAATGGCCTTGCTCAGCGAAGAGTCATGGATCGTGCGGGGCTCATAGAACGCCAGATTGGCGGCACACTGCTGCGGGGTAAACCGCTCCGGCAACAGGTAGGTAAGCATCACCACATCAGCCTGCTTAAGGATCTGCATGTCGTTGACTTCCGCGCGGGAATAATCGAGCAGAATGGTCTGCTTACCCGCTTTGGCTTTGTAGCGGCTGAGATCGATGGCCGGTTTGGCCATGAAGGTATCATCCTGCGGGATCACACCGTCTGGATTGGCCTCCGGCAGCCATAAGCACGTCAGGAACCGTGTCGCTTTCTGCGTAAAACCTTCATCCTCGCGCCCAAACATCGCCATAAACTGGCGAGCGCAGGCGACGTTGTGCCAGGCCAGATAGTTGGTATACGCGTTGTTGTTCACATGCTCGGTGTATTCGTCCGGTCCGATAACGTCATGGATTTCGAGACGACCATTAATTTCCGTCGCGCGGCCCATCCAGAACACGGCGGTTTCCATCAGCAGCGTCAGGCCTTCGTTTCGCATAAAGGTCTCATCCTGCGTCGCCTGCCAGTAAGCGACGACGGCCCAGGCAATGTCCGCCACGATGTGGTGTTCCGCCAGCGCGGAGGCCACCTTCTGGCGCGTGCCGGTTCGGATGTTGATAGCCGCGAACTCCGGCGTCTCTTCCAGCCCGCTGGCGGCGCTTTCCCATGGGAACAACGCGCCGGGCCAGCCGTTGCGACGGGCTTTTTCCCGCGCCCCGGCCAGGTTGAGCCAACGATAGCGCAGCAGACTACGAGCGATTTGAGGTCGCGTGAAGAGATGGAAAGGCAGCAGGAAAATTTCGGTATCCCAGAAGACGTGGCCTTTATACCCCTCTCCCGTCAGCCCTTTGGCGGCGATACTGCTTCGCTCATCATGGGTTGGCGTCATGGTCGTCAAATGCCAGACGGCGTAATCCAGCGCCATCTGATCCTGATGTTCCGTAGACTCCACCTCCACCCGAGCATCGCACCAGACCTCTTGCCAGGCACACGCCGAACTCTCAAGCAAGGCGTCGTAGCCTCTTGCCGCACAGACCTTAAGATCGGCCAGCGCGTTTCGGGCGAACGAGGCCTGCGACAGTGCTTTATCACTGCGATGTGCCACCCAGACGATTTTTTCAAGCGTGACAGTGTCACCCTTAGCAATCGTCAGCGAATGATGAACGCTGAGACGACGATTTTTGGCGGTGAAACAGCTATCGCTCTTCGCGGAGAGCTGACAATATGCTGAAACAACAATCTCAGACGCGCGGTCCTGCGTTTCATACACGCCCTGCATATATTGCTGGTCGAACACTCTGACCGACATTTCATCCAGATGCTGTCTGCCGCTGTTCGTTTGCGTTGCGTCAATGCCGGTTTGCAGCACGGCCTGCGTGGCGGCATCGAGCGGTGTAATCGAAAGCTGCATGGCCACTAAGGGCAACTGGTTTAGCGACACAAAACGACGGCTCTCCAGACGATAGCGTTTCCCGTCAGGCGAGCGCCAGACGACGCTGCGACGAAGCTCCCCATTAGCAAACGCCAGCTCGCGCTGCCACTCGAGGATTTCGCCTGACAGGAGCGTGAAATTGACGCCATCCAGCTCAACATCGATACCGATGATATCCGGCAGATTGATCAGCTCAGTGGTCTCGTTGCGACCAGCACGATGATAGAGGCCCGCAAGATACATGCCTCTGGTTTGCTGGGTGTAATCTTCTTCGTGCGCAGCGCGGATCCCCATGTAGCCATTACCGCAGGCCATGATGGAGGCGTATTTATTCAGGCTGTGTGGACAAAAGCCCGGGTCGGTTAATACAGACACGTTTAGCATAACGTCACGCTTTCCCCTGTTTCTGCTGATTCATACAGCGCGGCGACGAGCTGCTGGATAACCAGCCCCTGCTCCGCATCAGCGATCATGACGGGTTCTCCCTGCACATGCCGTACGAAGGCATCCATACTGCGCATATGACGCCGATCGTCAGCCTCTTCACGCTGCGTGAGGGTGACTAAAGTACCGGCTTCGTCGTTGTAGATGTGCGCCGGAAACAGCATGGCGCCAGCCTTTTCGCCGCAGAATGCGACGTTCATGATGGATTGTTCACGGATATTGAGCGCAAACGACGTGTCCAGACGCAAAATGCCGCCGTTGCAGAACTCAATGGTGCCAAACAGGGCATCTTCAACGGTAAACTGCGTGGGATCCCACTCGCCAAACTGGCCGCTGCTTTTACGGTTTCCCAGCCTCTGGAAGCTGTGTGCCGTCACCTTTTTTACCGCCGGGAACCCCAGCACGTACATCGCGGCATCGAGCATATGGATGCCGATATCAATCAGCGGCCCACCGCCCTGAAGCGTTTTGTTGGTAAAGACGCCCCAGCCGGGAACCCCGCAGCGGCGTAACGCCTGCGCCGTGGTGTAATAAATTTCTCCCAGCGCCCCCTTCATCACAGCTTCACGCAGCAGTTGCGTATCGAGAGCAAAACGATGGTGAAAATCATACGCCAGCACTTTTCCCGCCTTGCGCGCGGCCATGCGCATCCGATCGGCTTCCTGCGGCGTCATAGCTGGCGGTTTTTCACACATCACGTGGCAGCCTGCTTCCAGCGCGGCCATGACGTGCCCGAAATGGAACCGGTTAGGCGAACAGACGCTCACCATATCCGGCTTAACCGCCTCGAGCATCTCTCGCGCATCCTGCCATACCGAGGGAATACCATGACGTTCCGCAAACGCCCGAGCCTGTTCAGGATGGCTGTCCATGACAGCCACCATCTGAACATCACTGCGCGTGGCGTAATACGAGGCATGCACTTTATCCGCGACCTGTCCGGCACCAATGATGGCGACGCGCAGAGGCGAAGGTGTAGAAGCACTCATCACGCTCGACATCCTTAGCATTTACGCAAGTAAGTGAGCGAGTCCCGGTATGCCTGAGCCGGATCCTCGGCGCGAACACGGCACTCATACACCACGTAACCCCGGTAGTTATCCGCACGCAGCTGAGCGAACAGGCTGGCAAAATCGAGGCTGCCGCTGCCCGGCTGGTAGCGGTGGTTATCTGCAATGTGCACATGGCCCAGCAGATCGCGGTGCTGATGCAGCGCATCCGTCAGCGAGTCTTCTTCGATGTTCATATGATAGAAATCGCCGATGATCTGCACGTGCTTCAGGCCGTTCTCTTCGATATAGCGGCGCGCGTCAGCCAGGGTGTTGATCATGTGATCCTGATAGCGGTTCAGCGGCTCCAGATAGACGGTCGTTCCGGTGCGCGCCGCCACCTCATCCAGACAGCGCAGGGAGGCGCTTACGGCTTTGCGGTCACCGTCCAGGCTGCGTGGGGAGGTCATTGGCGGCAGACGGAAGGTAAACATCCCCCAGGCAGCAGGCACGATAATGCCCTTGCCGCCCACTTCCGCCAGCGCTTCCAGGATACGTTCAATCTGCTTTAACCCGTTCAGACGACGTTCTTCGATGAAGTCGCCGATCCAGCCATCGTATCCGCCGCAGGCCGTCGTCACCGGCAGACCGGTGGCTTTAATCGCCGCTTTTACCTCGGCGAGGTTTTCCACCAGCAGCTTGCCGTCAATTTCGTAGCCATCAAAACCCATCGCTTTGATGTACTCGAATTTCTCCTTGATATTGACCGGGAAAAAGGCCTGATTTTGTGTTGCGATTTTCATGTTTTGCTTTCCTTAGCTTAAAAAGTGACGCCCATTTTGATGCTCAGTTCCGGGTGCTGATCGACATACTTCATGTAGCTTTCCGGGCTGGTGGTGAAGGTGACTACCGGATCGATGAGATCTTCACAATTTAGATAGCCGTTCATCAGCAGTTCCCAGCAGGTCTCTTCAATACGTTTACGGTTCCAGCGCGGGTAATCCGGGTTGGGTTCGCTGCAGGCGCGGGAGAAGACAATCTTCGCGTTATTGAAATGCGCTTCGCGGCCGAGGTTAAAGCCTTCCGCGAACGGTTTCGCGAAGGCTACGTAGGAGATAGTGCCGCCATAGGCGAGCCCGCGCAGCGCGGACTGCAGCGCATCTGCAAAGCCGCTGGTTTCGATGATCACGTCCGCGCCCTGCTTCCCGGTCAGCTTTTTGATTTCCAGACCGACATCGGTGCCTATTGGGTTCAGACAGTGGTCTGCCCCATGACGACGGGCGATCTCACAGCGGTGCTCGATTGGATCAACACCGATAACCACTGACGCACCGGCTTTTTTCGCCAGCTGGATCGCAATCTGCCCAATGGCTCCCAGACCGACCACGACAACAAAGTCGCCGACCCGAACGTTGGCATCACGCACGCCGCTCATGGCGAACTGCGCCGGATCGTAGCAAACGGCGTTTTTCCAGGAGGCGCCCTGCGGCATTTTGCGCAGCTTATAGTTATTCACCGCGTTAACGATCACCGTTTCCTGCAGCGGTGCGTAGCAGCAGACGCTGTCGCCGATCTGGTATTCCGTGACGTCAGCACCGCATTCGATAATCTCGCCAACAATCATATTGCCCAGCTGGAACTTACCGAATTCGATCCCGCGGGCCGCCCCCTCTTCACGTGGGGTGAACATCTGCCACTCCGCGTTGAACTCTTCGTCAATAAACGGACTGGCGGCGCGGAAATCCACCACTTCGGTACCGTGTTTCGGCGCGCCAAAGCGGGCGCGAATTTTCACTTCATGGACGGCAACCGGACGATCTTCATATTCCACCAGCGCCGCCACGCGTGGCGCTGTCGCAACTAATTTTTTCATGACTGACTCCTTGTTAAAATTGGCCGCCTCAGCCCTTCACGCCACCGGCGGTCAAACCACTTTTAATAAAACGTTCAGACAGGGCGTACATGATGACCACCGGAAGCGCCGTCACCAGCGATGCCGCCATCATGCGACCCCAGATGTAATCTGGCGTGCTAAAGAGCGTGTTCAGCCCAACCGGCAAGGTGAAATGGCTGGCGCTGGACAGGAAAATGGACGCAAACAGGTAGTCGTTCCACGCCACCATGAAGCAGTAGACAAACACCGACACGAGCCCGGAAATCGCCAGCGGCACGGTGATGCGAAAGATGATTTGCAGGCGGTTCAGGCCGTCCATCATCGCGGCTTCTTCGATTTCGTCCGGGATGGTGTCGAAATAGCTGCGCAGCATGAACACCGCTGTCGGTAACGTTTGGGTCACCATGGTGATAATCAGCGCCAGCTCGGTGTCGTAGATCCCAAGAGCAGTGATGATTTTGAACAGCGGCACCACCAGCAATATTCCGGAGAACATGTACACGGTGTAAAAACTCGCGTTGATCGTCGTGCGGCCCTTAAAACGCAGTTTGGACAAGGCGTAAGCCCCCAGCGTGCCGAGAAATACGGCAATCACCGAGGAGGTCAGCGACACCATCATGCTGTTTTTGAAATAGTCCACGAACGGGAAAATCAGCGGATTAAAGATGTCGACGTAATGCTGCAGCGTCCACGCCTGCGGCAATATGGTCGGGTTAAGCGATATCGCCTCTTTCGCACTCTTAAACGACGTCATCAGCATCACGAAGAACGGGAACAGCGTGATGACCAGGAACACCGCCAGACCGAGATAAAAACCAATACGGCTCAGTACGCGTTTATTTGTTGCCATTGAGGTTTACCCTTTTTCTGGTCAGCAGAATCACCGCGAAGATGATCACAAACAGCACGACGGAGATCGCCGCAGCCTTACCCAAATCATTGAAAGCAAATGCCGTTTTGTAGAGGTAGACGCCCAAAATATCGACCTTGGTCGTCAACAGGTAGACATCCGCAAACATGTAGAACATCCAGATAGTGCGGAGCGTCACCACCGTTGCCAGCACCGGCATAATCGCGGGCAGCGTAACGATTCGAAAACGCTGCCAGGCATTCGCGCCGTCCATTTCCGCCGCTTCATACAGCGACTTATCAATGGTCTGCAAAATCGCGAGGAACGAAATGAACGCGTACGGGAAGTAGCGCCAGATGGCGAACAGCACCACCAGCACAAAGCTGCTGCCAGGATTGTCGAACCACAGCGGCGCCTGGTCATACAGATGCAGCAGGTCAACGCCCAGATAGTTCACAATGCCGTAGCCGTTGTTGAACATGTATTTCCATGCAAACACCAGCGAAATGGACGGGGTGACGTAGGACAAAATCACCAGTGAACGTGCCGTTTTCCGCAGACGGAATTCACGGTTAAAGAAGATCGCCACCGCCAGCCCCAACCCCGTGCTGCCGATCACCACCAGCGCGGTGTACCAGAACGTCATCCACAGGGAGTGCCAGAATGCTGCATCACTGAGAATGCGAATGTAATTATCCAGCCCGACAAACACAGCGCTAATGCGCGGGTTAAGCGGCAGACGTAAGAAACTGATTTCAATATTGGAAATCATTGGCCAGGCCACCAGGCCCCCCAGCAAAATCAGGCTGGGGGCCAACAGCAGCATGGCGAAAGGCATATCTGAACGACCAGAAAACAACGTCTTCATAATTTCCTTCCGCAGAGCGCTCCTATCGTTGTGAAATCAGATCGGTCAAACGCTTCTGGCTGTTACTAAGCGTGTTGCTGAGATCTTTTTTCCCCACCGTGACGTTATGCACCATGGAACTGATGATGCCGGACCCGGTAACATCGCCCATGCGTGTGAAGTTTTTGTCGCCCACGGCGCCAAACACCTGCACATTCGGGAACTGCGCAATAAGTTCGTAAGGCAGTTGCCCAAACGCTTTAATCACATCGTTGTTTTTCCAGGTATCGGTGCCCACCACCAGCTTGTTCACCGGCAGTGCCGCGCCGGGCGACATCATGACCCAGTCGGTTGCGTTTTGAGCCTGCTCCATCCAGGTCACAAACTTTTCAGCCGCCTGGGTCTCATCTTCGGTTTGACCGGTGGTAATCGTCAGCGACGTGACCATGCCGTAAACGGCAGAAGAGGTTTCTGTTGGGACGACGAAGCCCAGGTTGGCAGGGTTTCCGTCCTGGAATACCGCCGGAAGGATGTAGGTGGAGTAAACCGCCATCGGCGCAGAACCGTTCATGAAGGCATCTTTGATCTCCATGACGTCGTTTGAACCCGGCATGGTGGTCGCGGCCAGATCTTTATAAAACGCCAGGGCTTTTGCCATTTCAGGGGTATCGATGTTGACGTTCCCTTTGGCATCAAAAACGTTCGCGCCGCCGGAAAGCGCAAACTGGGAGAATGCCTGCTCCGTCATCACGCTTTCGGCGGTGGGCAGCGCAATGCCGTAATGTTTTTTGGCCGGGTCGTTAAGGCTCTGGCTGGCTTTCAGCAGCTGCGCCCAGTTATGCGGCTCCTGGATACCCGCCGCAGCCAGTGCATCTTTGTGATACCAGACGCCGGATAGCCAGGCGCTGACTGGCACACCCGTCCAGGCAGAACCGTCTTCCGTACGAACAACACGCAAGATGCCGTCATAGAAGGTGTCCTCGCCTACCGCTTTAATGGCTTCGCCGATAGCTTTGCGATCCAGCAGCTGTTCCTTGTCCATGACTTTCGCGTAGTCATGGCTGACTTCAATCACCTCTGGCAGCGCGCCCGTTCTGGCGAGCGTAATAACCTTGGTGTTGTAGGCATCCTCTTCGACCGGCACCTGTTTCACCGTGATGCCAGGGTTCTCTTTCTCGAACTTTTCGATAAGCTTCGTGATAACCGCCTGGCGCTCCTGCTCGACTGACGAGTGCATAAACTCAATAGTGACAGCAGACTTTTTGTCGTCCTTGCACCCTGATAACAAGGCGCACGAAACCAGTGCTGAAATCAGCACAATTCTGGGCATTTTCATTTTTAAGGTCCTTTTTAGTTTTCTTTAATCCACAACACCTGCCATGGATATAGGGTCAGCGTTTTATCTGTAATATCTTTCCCGGAAATCAATTCCGTTCCGGAATGAATATCGGATTCTACCGTTTGAATGCCATCAGTGAAATTAAACAGCGCCGTTACTTTCTCACCACAATCCGCGACGCGAACGATTTTTAAAACATGTCTACCTAACGTACTGAAATAAGCTTCACTGTCAGGATGGAATGCTTTCTCCGCCCGACGCAGCGTGATTAACTGGCTTAACGAGCGATAGACCTGAGAACGCAGGCTATTTTTATCTTCAAGCAGGCCATCAATTTTTCCTGCCGTGTATTTCTCACGATTAATCGCACGGTTATATCCCAGTCGTTCAACACCTGCATAATCATTACGCGAGCCGAGAATGCTCTGGATATAAACCGCAGGCACGCCGGGGAAGCTTAAAAGGACGGCATGCGCCAGAATAAACCGGGCAATTCGATCGCTATCAAGACTGTCACGCGTACTTAAAGCATCCAGATAGGTCACATTAATTTCATAAGGACTGCGTGTACCATCTGGGTTATTTTTCCAGTTAACCAACGCCCCTTCAGCCTGAAGTTTTTCCACAAGCGAGAGGATTTCCGACTCGGGTAAAATTCCGCGTAACGGATTCAGACCAATCCCGTCATGCGAGGCCAGGAAGTTAAACCAGGTGGTTTTCGTGGAAGGCAACGTCAGCGACGCTGCCCACTGGCTCAGCGTCCCGACGTCCTGAGAATGCACCGCATGCAGCACCAGCGGGGGCAAAGAGAACTGATAAACCATCTGCGCTTCATTTTCGCCGTCACCGAAGTAAGCAACGTTATCTTTATGCGGAACGTTCGTCTCGGTAACAATCACCGTTCCAGGGGCGACAGCCTCGGTAATCGCGCGGAAAAGCTGGATGAGCTGGTGGGTTTGCTCAAGGTGGATGCAGTTTGTTCCGGGTATTTTCCACATGAATCCCACCGCATCCAGACGAATGTATCGCGCCCCTTCAATCAGGTAATGCAGCAGCACGTCAACCATCGCGATCAGCACCTGCGGAGAGGCGAAATTGAGATCGACCTGGTCCTCGCTGAAGGTGGTCCATAGGTGTCGCACGCTGCCGTCATGCAGCGTGAAAGGCGTAAGAAGCGGTAAGGCACGCGGACGCGTCACCGCGGATAAGTCTGTTTCAGGATCGACAGAAATAAAGAAATCTTCATATCCTGGCATTTGCTTCAGGTAATTAGCGAACCATTTGCTTTTGGCTGACATATGGTTGCATACGAAATCGAACATTAAACTGGCTGACTGTTTTAATTCGGCAACGTCTCGCCACGTTCCGGTTTCCGGTGCAACCTCGTGATAATCAATAACCGAAAACCCGTCGTCCGAAGACCATGGATAAAAAGGCAAGAGATGAACATGAGAAAAAGAACGAGAAAGCCACCTGTTATAAAAACGTGTAAACACCGGTAGCGCCTTATCCCCTTTCGCTGAAAACTGATCGGCATAGGTAATCAGGACAACGTCTTTTTCATCCCAACCCGTTTTACGTTTTTCCGTAATAACAGAAGCGGCATTTCCAATATTTTCCAGCAGCACATTAAGATGGGCGTCAGAAAACGTTCCCCCGTAAACAAGATTAATGAGTTCTTTAATTTTTGTATTCATTTCATTTTCCATGGTAGCGGTCCCACGGAGTGGCAATCTACTCCCATGAAAAATATCTGTCAACGGACCAGAAAGGAGAAAAAGGTGATTGCAAAGCAGCTCAGCGCAATATTGTGAGCTGCCGCAAAGAAAGAACCGGGAAAAGAGGAAATGCGGTTAACCGTCGCCAGTCCCTCCCCCGTCAGGGAAAGGGCTAACGCCAGCAGGAATTATTGGGATAAGTAACGGCGAGAAAGCCTTTTTGCCACCTTTTGCAGCAGCGGTTCGAGCGCCACGGCCAGCACCATTCTGACCGGTTTGCGGGCAACGGATTTGATCGCCCAACCCGCCACACCTGCCGGGCCGAACCGTAACGCGGTCAGCAGGACCAGTTTACCTGCGATTTTCAGGCCGGGTTTTACCTTCTGACCGGCCTGTTGCCAGTGTTGTTTCATCTCATCTCTCTCTTAAAGCTGACGAAAGCGACTTCTCAGCGTAAAGGTATCCGACGTGACATAGCGTTCCATTTCCCGTAGCCGCTTCTCACCGGCGGCGAGTTGCTCATCAACCGCATTGAGAAGATCGCTGCTGGTCGGAGCTCCCTCCGCAGCCAGTTCTCCTTCTGGCATCGGGTCAAGAACAAACGACAGGACGATGTATGCCACCAGGGTAATAAACGCCAGGCCGAAGAATATCGATAGCACCGCGACCACGCGGACAAGTTTGACCGGGACATCAAGATAGTGAGCCAGCCCGGCACAAACGCCGCGCACCATGCCCTGCTGTGGAATACGCCACAACTTTTTGTTCAGATTCAGTCCAGACATTAACGGTCCCTCCAGTTTGGATGCTCAGCATCCAGGATGGCTTCCAGCGCCTGAATGCGTTCGCGCATTTTGTTCGCCTCGTCGGAGAGCTGTACCAGACGCTGTTGTTCACTCTGGGAGAGTTCGCCCCGAGAAGAACGGTTGCTGTAGTGCAGCCATAGCCAAATCGGCAAAACGAACAGCACGAAAATTGTCAGGGGAATGGCCAGAAAAAGCGCGCTCATGTGTACTCCTTGTCTTATGATGCGGCACGCTCAGGTGCCGCAGGAATTATTATTGGTTGTCTTGCTTCATTTTGGCTTTCAGTGCCGCCAGCTGCTCGCTGATTTCATCATCAGCCTTCAGATCGGCGAACTGTTGATCCAGCGACTTCTGCTTGCCGATGCCGTGGCTTTCGGCTTCCGCTTCCATGTGGTCGATACGACGTTCAAACGATTCAAAACGCGCCATCGCTTCATCAAGCTTACCGCTGTCCAGCTGACGACGCACGTCGCGGGAAGAGCTTGCCGCCTGGTGACGCAGGGTAAGCGCCTGCTGACGCGCGCGGGTTTCGTTAAGTTTATTTTCAAGCTCACCAATCTCTTTCTTCATACGGGTGAGCGTGTCATCCACCAGCGTGACTTCATGCTCGAGCGTCGCGACCATATCAGCCAGCTTCTGTTTTTCGATCAGCGCCGCACGGGCCAGATCCTCTTTGTCTTTACGCAGCGCCAGCTCCGCTTTTTCCTGCCATTCGTTCAGCTGAGCGGTTGCCTGTTCAATACGACGCGTAAGCTGTTTTTTCTCCGCCAGCGCGCGGGCAGAGGTTGAACGCACTTCAACCAGCGTGTCTTCCATCTCCTGAATCATCAGACGTACCAGCTTCTGCGGATCTTCCGCTTTCTCAAGCAGTGAGTTGATGTTGGCGTTCACGATGTCGGCAAAACGAGAAAAAATACCCATAATCTAATCCTCATAGTTCTGTTATCGGGCTATGCCCTGCTGTACTGATAATACAAACATCATGCCAGGTTTTTATCTTATTGATTTCACTGAGTCTGATTGATTTTTACGCAGTGAAGAACTATTCTTCCCTGGTGAATATCGCTAAGGAGTGGTTAATTTCATCATGCCCGGATACAAAGACAATTTACTCGGCGAAGCAAACAGCTTTCTCGAAGTGCTGGAACAGGTCTCTCGCCTAGCGCCGCTCAATAAACCGGTGCTGATCGTCGGTGAACGCGGAACGGGGAAAGAGCTGATAGCCAACCGTCTGCATTACCTCTCCGGGCGCTGGGATGGCCCCTTCATTTCCCTTAACTGCGCGGCGCTGAATGAAAACCTGCTCGACACCGAGCTCTTCGGCCATGAAGCGGGCGCGTTTACCGGTGCACAGAAACGCCATCCCGGACGCTTTGAGCGCGCTGACGGCGGTACGCTGTTTCTGGATGAGCTGGCCACCGCGCCCATGCTGGTGCAGGAAAAACTGCTGCGCGTGATTGAGTACGGCGAGCTGGAGCGCGTCGGCGGCAGCCAGCCGCTGCAGGTTAACGTACGCCTGGTGTGCGCCACGAACGCCAACCTGCCGGAGATGGTGGCGGAGGAGAAATTCCGTGCCGACCTGCTTGACCGCCTGGCCTTTGACGTCGTTCAGCTTCCTCCCCTGCGCGAGCGCAGAAGCGACATCATGCTGCTGGCAGACCAGTTTGCGATTCAGATGTGCCGCGAGCTCGGACTGCCGCTGTTCCCCGGCTTCAGCGATTATGCGCAGGAAACGCTGCTGGCTTACCACTGGCCGGGAAATATCCGTGAACTGAAAAACGTCGTGGAGCGCTCCGTCTATCGCCACGGCAGCAGCGAGACGGAGCTGGACAATATCATTATCGATCCTTTTCAGCGCAGCGCAGCGCCACTGTCCGCACCAGCGCCTTCAGGCGATCTCCCTACTCTCCCCCTTGATTTACGCCAGTTCCAGAACGATCAGGAGAAACAGTTGCTGGAGCAAAGCCTGAAGACGGCAAAATATAACCAGAAACGGGCGGCTGAACTGCTGGGTCTGACCTACCATCAGTTAAGGGCATTGCTCAAAAAGCATCAAATGCGCTGACAATATCAGCACTTACCTGCAGACATTTTTACGAAGCAGGCGTAAGTGCGATACACTTTGCAGATCGAACCTAAAAACCTTAAAAATTATGCGTCTGGTTTTATCGTCCTTTTTAGCACTCGGTCTGTTTAGCAGCCTGGCCTTTGCCGCGCCCGGGCAAACTCCCCAGCCTGACATTCGTGACAGCGGCTTTGTCTATTGCGTAAGCGGCCAGGTGGATACCTTCAACCCGCAAAAAGCGGGCAGCGGCCTGATCGTGGATACCCTGGCCGCGCAGCTTTACGACCGTCTGCTTGATGTTGACCCATACACCTACCGTCTGGTGCCTGAGCTGGCGGAAAGCTGGGAAGTGCTGGATAACGGCGCAACCTACCGTTTTCACCTGCGCGATGACGTCGCGTTTCAGCGCACGCCTTGGTTTACCCCCACGCGCAAGCTGAACGCAGATGACGTGGTCTTTACCTTCCAGCGCATCTTTAACCGCAACCACCCGTGGCATAACGTTAACGGGGATAATTTCCCCTATTTCGACAGCCTGCAGTTTGCTGACACCGTCAAAAGCGTGCGCAAGCTGGACAACCGGACGGTTGAATTTACGCTGACGCGCCCGGATGCCTCCTTCCTCTGGCACCTGGCGACCCACTATGCGTCAGTCATGTCCGCTGAATACGCGGCAAACCTGACGAAAAAAGATCGTCAGGAGTTGCTCGATCGTCAGCCGGTCGGCACCGGTCCGTTCCAGCTCGCTGAATACCGCGCCGGGCAGTATATTCGTCTGCAGCGTCATGAGCATTTCTGGCGCGGCACCCCGCTGATGCCGCAGGTGGTGGTCGATCTCGGTTCAGGCGGAACGGGACGTCTGTCAAAACTGCTCACCGGGGAGTGCGACGTGCTCGCCTGGCCCGCGGCCAGCCAGCTCACCATTTTGCGTGACGATCCGCGCCTGCGCCTGACGTTACGCCCCGGCATGAATATCGCTTATCTGGCCTTTAACACGGATAAGCCGCCGTTGAATAACCCTGCCGTACGCCACGCTCTGGCGCTGGCGATTAACAACCAGCGTTTGATGCAGTCGATCTACTACGGCACGGCGGAAACCGCCGCCTCAATTTTACCGCGCGCCTCGTGGGCCTATGACGGTGAAGCTAAAATTACGGAATACAATCCGGCAAAAGCGCGTGAACAGCTGAAGGCGCTGGGGGCGGAAAACCTCACGCTGCAGCTTTGGGTGCCAACCAGCTCCCAGGCGTGGAACCCGAGCCCGCTCAAGACCGCCGAACTGCTGCAGGCAGATATGGCGCAGGTGGGCGTTAAGGTGATCATCGTACCGGTTGAGGGCCGTTTCCAGGAGGCGCGCCTGATGGACATGAATCATGATTTAACCCTGACCGGCTGGGCCACCGACAGTAACGATCCGGACAGCTTCTTCCGGCCGCTGCTAAGCTGTGCGGCGATAAACTCGCAGACCAACTACGCCCACTGGTGTAACCGTGAGTTTGACGCCGTGCTGCAAAAAGCGCTGGCTTCCCAACAGCTGGCCTCACGCATCGACGCCTATGATGAAGCGCAGAAGATCCTTGCCCAGGAGCTGCCGGTGCTGCCGCTGGCCTCTTCCCTGCGTCTTCAGGCCTATCGTTACGATATTAAAGGCCTGGTGCTGAGTCCGTTCGGCAACGCCTCGTTCGCCGGCGTGTCGCGTGAAAAAGAACAAGAGGTGAAAAAACCATGATTATTTTTACCTTACGTCGGCTCCTTTTGCTGCTGGTGACGCTCTTTTTCCTGAACTTTGTCGGCTTCAGCCTGAGCTATTTCACGCCCCACGCCCCGCTCCAGGGGTCGTCGCTGTGGGATGCCTGGCTGTTCTGGTTTAACGGGCTGCTGCACTGGGATTTCGGCGTGTCCAGCATCAACGGGCAGCTGATTTCCCAGCAGCTGAAAGAGGTTTTCCCGGCCACGATGGAGCTGTGCATTCTGGCCTTCGGCTTTGCCCTGATGGTCGGCATCCCCGTGGGCATGCTGGCCGGGATCTATCGCAACAAATGGCAGGATAAGTTTATCAGCGCCCTCGCCCTGTTCGGCTTTTCCATCCCGGTATTCTGGCTGGCGCTGCTGCTGACGCTGTTCTTCTCGCTGACGATGGGCTGGCTGCCGGTTTCGGGTCGTTTTGACCTGCTCTATACGGTTAAAACGGTGACGGGTTTTGCCATCATTGACGCATGGCTGTCCGATTCGGTGTGGCGCCATGAGATGATCGTCAGCGCCGTGCGCCATATGGTATTGCCGGTGCTGACGCTGGCGGTTGCGCCAACAACCGAAGTGATCCGCCTGATGCGCCTGAGCACTATCGAGGTGTTTGACCAGAACTACGTCAAAGCCGCGGCCACGCGCGGGTTGTCCCGCCTGACCATACTTCGCCGCAATGTCCTGCACAACGCGCTGCCGCCGGTTATTCCGCGTCTGGGATTACAGTTTTCCACCATGCTGACGCTGGCGATGATTACCGAGATGGTCTTTAGCTGGCCAGGCCTGGGGCGATGGCTGATTAACGCCATCCGCCAGCAGGACTACGCCGCTATTTCTGCGGGCGTGATGGTGATTGGTTCGCTGGTGATTATTGTTAACGTGTTGTCCGATATTCTGGGTGCCATGGCTAACCCATTGAAGCATAAGGAATGGTATGCCTTACGATAGCGTATACAGTGAAAAGCGCACGCCCGGCGTGCTGCGTACCGTGTGGCGTAAATTCTATGGTGACACCACGGCGATGATCGGCCTTTACGGCTGCGCCGGCCTGGTGTTGCTTTGCGTCTTTGGCTCGTGGTTCGCGCCGTACGGCATCGACCAGCAGTTCCTTGGCTATCAGCTGCTGCCGCCGTCCTGGTCGCGCTACGGTGAAGTCTCTTTCTTCCTGGGAACGGACGACCTCGGACGTGACGTGTTGAGCCGCCTGTTGAGCGGTGCAGCCCCGACGGTGGGCGGCGCATTTGTGGTGACGCTCGCGGCTACGATCTGCGGGCTGGCGCTCGGTATTTTTGCGGGATCCACCCATGGCCTGCGTTCGGCGGTCCTTAACCACATTCTGGATACGCTGCTGTCGATTCCGTCCCTGCTGCTGGCAATCATTGTTGTTGCCTTTGCCGGTCCGCACCTGTCGCACGCCATGTTCGCCGTCTGGCTGGCTATCCTGCCCCGCATCGTGCGCTCGGTTTACAGCATGGTGCATGATGAGCTGGAAAAAGAGTACGTCGTCGCCGCGCGTCTGGACGGCGCGACGACCTTCAACATTCTGTGGTTTGCCGTGCTGCCCAACATCGCCGCCGGGCTGGTCACTGAGATCACCCGCGCCCTGTCGATGGCGATCCTGGACATCGCGGCGCTCGGCTTCCTCGATCTCGGTGCACAGCTGCCGTCGCCCGAATGGGGTGCGATGCTCGGCGATGCGCTGGAGTTGATCTACGTAGCACCCTGGACGGTCATGCTGCCGGGTGCGGCCATTATGGTGAGCGTGCTGCTTATCAACCTGCTGGGCGACGGTATTCGCCGTGCAATTAACGCGGGGGTGCAATAATGCCGCTTCTTGATATTCGCAACCTCACCATCGAATTCAAAACCGGTGAAGGCTGGGTTAAAGCCGTCGATCGCATCAGCATCACCCTTGCAGAGGGTGAAATACGCGGGCTGGTGGGGGAATCCGGCTCGGGAAAAAGCCTGATTGCCAAGGCTATCTGCGGCGTGGCGAAAGACAACTGGCGCGTGACGGCAGACCGTATGCGTTTTGACGATATCGATCTGCTGCGCCTCTCCCCCCGCGAGCGGAGAAAGCTTGTCGGGCATAACGTCTCGATGATTTTCCAGGAGCCGCAGTCCTGTCTCGACCCGTCCGAACGCGTGGGTAAACAGCTCATGCAGAACATTCCCGGCTGGACCTATAAAGGCCGCTGGTGGCAACGCGTTGGCTGGCGCAAGCGCCGCGCCATCGAGCTTTTACACCGCGTTGGGATTAAAGATCACAAAGATGCGATGCGCAGCTTCCCCTATGAGCTGACCGACGGCGAATGTCAGAAAGTGATGATTGCCATCGCGCTGGCAAATCAGCCGCGTTTGCTGATTGCGGATGAGCCCACCAACGCGATGGAACCCACCACGCAGGCGCAAATTTTCCGCCTGCTGTCGCGTCTCAACCAGAATAACAACACCACCATTTTGCTGATCAGCCATGACCTGCAAATGCTCAGCAAATGGGCGGATAAAATTGACGTCATGTACTGCGGGCAAACGGTCGAAACCGCGCCGAGTGAAGATCTGATCGGCGCGCCGCATCATCCGTATACGCAGGCGCTTATCCGCGCCATTCCGGATTTTGGCAGCGCGATGCCGCATAAGAGCCGCCTGAATACCCTGCCGGGGGCGATTCCGCTGCTGGAATCCCTGCCGATAGGCTGTCGTCTGGGGCCAAGGTGCCCCTATGCTCAGCGTAAATGTATCGAGACGCCACGCCTGACCGGGGCCAAGAATCATCTGTACGCCTGTCATTTCCCGCTGAACATGGAGAGAGAGTGAAATGGTCGAAACCTTACTGGAAGTTCGCAACCTGAGTAAGACCTTTCGCTACCGCACGGGGCTGTTTCATCGTCAAACTGTCGACGCGGTGAAGCCGCTGAGCTTTACGCTGCGTGAAAAACAGACCCTGGCGATCATCGGCGAGAACGGTTCCGGGAAATCCACCCTGGCGAAAATGCTCGCCGGCATGGTTGAACCGACTGCAGGCGAAGTGTTGATTGACGATCATCCTCTGACGTTCGGCGATTACTCTTTCCGCAGCCAGCGCATCCGCATGATTTTCCAGGATCCCTCGACCTCGCTTAACCCGCGCCAGCGCATCTCTCAGATCCTCGATTTTCCGCTGCGTCTGAACACCGACCTGGAGCCAGAGGCGCGCCGTAAGCGCGTATTTGAAACCCTGCGCATGGTTGGGCTGTTGCCGGATCACGAAAGCTACTACCCGCATATGCTGGCCCCCGGCCAGAAACAGCGTCTGGGCCTGGCGCGTGCGTTGATTTTGCGGCCAAAAGTGATCATTGCGGATGAAGCGCTTGCCTCGCTGGATATGTCGATGCGCTCGCAGCTGATTAACCTGATGCTGGAATTGCAGGAAAAACAGGGGATCTCGTATATCTACGTCACCCAGCATCTGGGAATGATGAAGCACATCAGCGATCAGGTGATGGTCATGCACCAGGGCGAAGTTGTCGAGCGCGGCAGCACGGCGGATGTGATGGCCTCCCCGCTTCATGAGCTGACAAAACGACTGATTGCCGGTCATTTTGGTGAAGCATTGACCGCCGATGCGTGGAGAAAAGACCGCTAAGCGCGACGCTCAACACAAATTGCCCCACTAAATTAAGGATTAAATAGCCTGCGTGCGCTATTTAATCCTTTAATTTTTCGTCTCCATCCCTGCTCCATATTTTAAGCAATATCAATCAACAGTTCTTCTCCAGAATATCCGGACATTACGGAGGAGAAGAAATGAACACCGCCACTTACATTTTAAAATACACAGAGTATCTCATCAGAAAATGCCGCTCATTTTTAATGACGGACCTGCATTTTCATACCGTGAGGCTTAAGAGAACAACCGGGGAAACCCCTGACATTAACTCGCCCACGACGTTGAGTGAAAAAATATGTCATCGACTGGTCTATGACCATAATAACTTCTACACGATGCTTGCCGATAAACTCGCCGTTCGGGCATACGTTTCCTCCAGAACAACGCGCGTGAAAACGGTGCCATTAATCGGCGTTTATACCAGGCCGTCGCAGATTGATTTTTCAGTTCTTCCTGACAAATTCGTCCTTAAGTGCAACCATGACAGCGGCAGCACAATAATATGTACAAACAAAGCGCAATTTAATGAAAAAGAAGCGTGTAAAAAGCTGAGCCTCGCGTTAAAGAAAAATCTTTACTACACCACGCGCGAATGGCAGTACAAAAACATTACGCCGAGTATACTTTGCGAGCCGTTTGTCGATCTCTTCGACGATGCTGACAGGAACACAACGCCCGAAATGCTGAGGATCCATTGTTTTCACGGCGTTGCCCACTATGTAGAAGCGGATTTTACGGATGATAACGGCAAAGGGTTTATCAACGTTTATGACAGGTACTGGAACTTACAACCCTTCCGGATGGAATATCCAAATACTTCAGCAGAACCAGGCGAACCGCTCTTATTCCGCCAGGCTTTGTTGGCCTCCCAGGAGCTGGCGGATGGAATTGACTACTGCCGCGTTGACCTTATGCTAAAAAAAGATGAAATCTATTTCAGCGAAATAACCTTAAGCCCGAGACGCGGTAAGCTGACGATTACCCCGCAGGAGTGGGATGCTAAGTTAGGAAAAATATGGCATTTATCGCCGGCAGGCACATTTGACCTGCCGCTGAAGCTCACGAGTCGGGCCAGGTGAGTTTAAATATCGAGTGGTTTTGCGTCGATAAGGTATAGGTAACATCGCCACCATGAGCCAGCATGATGGCTTTTACCACCGACAAGCCCAAACCACAGCCTTCCGGGTTCACATGTCTGGCGCCATTATCGCGCTGAAAGGGCTGAAACAGGAAATCATGAAACTCTCTGGGGATGCCCGGTCCCCCGTCCTGAATAAGGATAAAATTGCCTTTATCAGAAACGCCATTTTTCACGATGAGCGTGCGCGAGGTTGAATAGTGTAAGGCATTATCAAATAAAACGGTCAAACACTGATTGATGCGCAATGGATCGAATACGCACTGCTGCTCCCTCAGGTCTGTATTGACGGTAAAAGCCTTACGGCTGAACTCGGGCATGAACGTATCGAGTGCGTTCTGTATTGTCCCTTTTAGATCCGTTCTTGACTGGCATAACGTGTATCCCGCCCCGCCATCCGAACTGATAACCCGGAGATCTTCAATCAGGCGGGTTAACCCTTCCGTCTGTTTGAGAAGATTATTAAACAGCACCGGATCCGGGGTAAAAACGCCGTCAACCAACCCCTGAAGCCGTCCGCGTAAGATCGTGACAGGGGTTCTCAGCTCATGCGCAATAGCGGCATTCCAGGATTTCCTCTGAATATCCAGCGTCTGTAGTTTTTCCGCCATTTCATTGAAATCCGTCACCAGGTGATTGATCTCACCCAGCCGGGAACTGGCGCAGAATGCCCGGGCGTCCAGATCGCCCTGAGAAATCTTTTTCAGGCTGGACGCTACCGCGTTTAGCGGGGTGAGGATCCGCGATGACAGTTTGACCGTGAAAAAGAGGGCAATAATCATACTGATCGTAGTCGCGGTCCCAATCCATACCCAGTCCCACATCGTCATCTGCTCGTCATCGCCCGCAGCAGGGCCGCCCGGGAGGTGATCCAGAATAAAGGAGTAAAAAAACCAGGAGCCGAGTATGGCGATGGCAATGATCGTAAACGTCAGCAACAGCATATACGTTAAGATCTGACGGCTCAGGACAGACTCTTTGTTCATTTCTTTTCCCCAAGCCGGTAGCCCATGCCTCTGATGCTCTCGGGAACACCATAGAGGCCGGCAAGCTCCAGTTTTTTACGCAACTTGCTCATATGGCTGTCGACCGTTCTGTCGAGCGTATCCCCTTCCGGCAGACACGCGTTGAGCAGCTCTTCGCGGGAGCAGACCTTTCGCGGATATCTCACCAGGTATGTGAGCAATTTAAATTCGGTCGTCGTTAATACCGGGGAGACAACCTCTGCGCCCACGGTGACTTCCACGTAGAAGTCATCCGGATAGACCGTAATAAATGGCGTTCTGAGCGGCTGGGAACCCGCCTGCTGAAGCGCGGGTTTTGTCCTGCGCAGCACTGCCTCAACCCGTGCGACAACTTCAGAAGGGTTGAAAGGTTTGATCACGTAATCATCCGCGCCCAGCCTCAGCCCCATGAGCTTATCGACATCCTGATCGAGAGCGGAAACCATAATGACGGGGACAGCACTTTCCTGACGAAGCGTGGTAAGTACGCTCCAGCCGTCACATACGGGCAGGTGAATGTCCAGCAATATGAGATCCGGTTTATGGAGGCGATCGAGCGCTATGGCCTGTTCGCCCTGCCTGGCTCGGAGCGTTTTCATTCCCGAACGCTCCAGGTAGCTCATCAGTATATCGGCGATTTCGTCTTCATCTTCAACAACAAGGATCAGCGTATTTTTGTGCATTTTATCTCCGCGGGTGAAATCCCTTTGAGCTCGCTATTAGATATCTTTAGCACAATAAGACACAGCCTCCGCGAAAAAGTGCCGTGGTCACGAAAATTTCCCGGTTGATTTAAATGCCCCGTTATTTCTCCACATAGCCTACACATTCAGTCAATAAAGACTCGACAATGTCCGCGCATAATCGCTATTGAGGCATAGCCCTTTGTGCATTGCGCGTTACAAATTACCACTGTTTCTTAAAGATTTTATGAAGTTGGCTGAAATAATGAACATGGAACTTTCTAAATATTTCTCTCCTAAAAAACTGGGTATATATTCCCTGTTCCTGCTGCTGTCCTGGGGATTACTTTATACCTGGCTGATGCTGGTACACAAAATGGATGAAAAAGTCGCCTCAACGCTGCTCTCTTCACCCATCATCTATGGCTGCATTGCATTGTCGGTTGTCTCTCTGATAATCCAGAATAAAGCCGGCGCGTTGACTGAGCTACTCGTCGTCGCCTTCTGGCTGATGGTGATTTTTGTTTATCTCATTATTACGTTCACCGTTCTGTTAAACGCGATGCCCGATATAGAAGATCTTATCTTTTACTACGAGTGTTATTTGATCATTTTTTTTGGTGGAGCCCCGCTGTACCTTATTATGAGAATGATTTGAGCCGTTGCTCCACATAGCCTCCACAAACCGCCCATTTCCGCTAAACAGGCGCGCGGTAGACTCTCCCTCACGCTATTTTGTACAAAAATAACTCACCTAAGAATCTGATAAAACTTATCCATAATGATGAACCGTAATAATCTTCGTTCTTCTGAACCTGTCGGAGTGATGCACTCGCTAAAAAAACTCGCGATACGGCACCGGAAAAAACTGGTTGTCACTTTTTTCCTGGTGGTGGCCGAAAACGTGACGTTTTTACTTTATCCCGTTCTGGCTGGCATCGCGATAAATGCCATCCTCGCCGGTGAAACGCTTAACGCCGCGCTGTATGGCCTGATGGTACTTTGCATGTGGTTCATCGGAGCAGCCAGACGAAGCGTAGACACGCGCACGTTTGCACGCATTTATGCCGGACTCGCGGTTTCCGTCGTCCTGGCACAGCGCAAATATCAGCTTAACCATTCGGCGATCGCCGCCAGGGTAACGCTCTCGCGCGAATATGTGGATTTCTTTGAAATGCACCTTCCCCTGCTTATTACCTCGCTGAGCTCACTTTTTGGTGCCGCAATCATGTTGCTGTTTATTGAATTTTGGGCCGGCGTCATGTGCTTTGCGATTGTATTTATCCTGCTCGGATTTGTCTCAGGATATGCCCGTAAAAATGAATGGCTGTTCATGCGCCTGAATAATCGGCTGGAAAAAGAAGTGGATTATGTTCATAAGGCGGGCACGGCTACCCTTCACCGCCATTACTCCACGCTGGCGCGTTTGCGTATCGCATTATCTGACCGCGAGGCGTGGGGTTATTTGTGGGTCGGCGTGCTTGTTGCCGCGCTTTTTACGCTGACCATCGTCTGGATGACGCGCTCAACCGGCATTACCGCCGGACATATTTACTCGGTGATGACCTATATGTGGATGTTCGCGACGAGCCTCGATGACGCGCCGCAGCTTCTTGAGAAATTTTCGCAGCTCAGGGATATCGGCAAGCGCGTATCCACTGATGATGAAATTCACGTAACCGGACGTTAATTTAATGCCGCATTTTTTTATCGAACGCCCCGTTTTCGCCTGGGTAGTGGCGCTTTTTATCGTTCTGGCAGGGCTCCTGTCTATTCCCCGTTTGCCGGTTGCGCAGTATCCGGCGGTGGCGCCGCCTGGAATCATTATTTCCGTCAGTTACCCGGGGGCCAGCCCCGATATCATGAACACGTCGGTGGTATCGTTAATCGAGCGCGAAATCTCCGGCGTAGATAATTTGCTCTACTTTGAATCATCCAGTGACACAACCGGTTCGGCATCGATTACCGTCACCTTTAAACCGGGCACGGACATCAAGCTGGCGCAGATGGATCTGCAGAATCAGATTAAGATCGTCGAGCCTCGTCTGCCTCAGGCGGTAAGGCAAAACGGCATTAACGTCGAGGCCGCTAACTCTGGCTTTTTAATGATGGTGGGGCTGAAATCCGCGACGGGTCAATTTGAGGAAGCCGATTTAAGCGACTATTTTGCCAGAAACGTCAGTGACGAGCTTCGTCGCGTGCCCGGCGTAGGGAAAGTTCAGCTGTTTGGCGGCGAAAAAGCGCTGCGCATCTGGCTGGATCCCATGAAGCTCCACGGCTACGGGCTTTCGGTGAGCGATGTTCTTACCGCCGTTGGCCAGCAAAATGCCCTTGTTTCGCCCGGCAAAACGGGAGATGAGCCAGCCTCTGCAGGACAAGGGGTGACGTATCCCATCACCGTGAAGGGACAGCTCTCCTCGGTAGAGGCGTTCAGGAATATCACCCTGAAATCTGACGCATCCGGTGCCCGCCTGAAACTGTCCGACATTGCGCGGATTGAATCTGGCCTGCAAAGCTACGCCTTTGGCATCCGTGAAAATGGCGTGCCCGCAACGGCGGCAGCAATCCAGCTCTCGCCTGGCGCGAATGCGATGAGCACGGCTTCCGGCGTACGGGCGCGCATCGACGAGCTTTCCCGGGTGTTACCCGACGGAATGGCGTTTACGATCCCCTTCGATACCGCGCCGTTTGTGAAACTTTCTATTATGAAGGTTGTTCAGACATTTGTGGAAGCGATGGTCCTCGTCTTCCTGGTTATGCTGCTGTTTCTGCACAAGATACGCTGTACGCTTATCCCGGCGATTGTTGCTCCCGTCGCGCTTCTTGGCACCTTCACGGTGATGCTATTGAGCGGCTACTCCATCAATATTCTGACGATGTTCGGCATGGTGCTGGCAATAGGGATTATCGTTGATGATGCCATCGTGGTCGTGGAGAACGTTGAACGACTGATGGAGGAAAAAAGCCTGTCCCCGCGTGACGCCACGCGGCAAGCCATGCAGGAAATCACTCCGGCGATTATTGGCATCACGCTGGTGCTGACCGCCGTCTTTATCCCCATGGGGTTTGCGGAAGGATCCGTCGGGATTATCTACCGACAATTTTGTATTTCCATGGCGGTCTCCATACTGCTGTCCGCGTTTCTTGCCCTGACGCTGACGCCTGCCCTGTGCGCAACGTTACTCAAGCCGCACAAGGCAGGAAAGAGCGGAGGCGGAAGGTTCGCGATCGGGTTTAACGCGCGCTTTCGTTCGCTCACTGCCAGTTACGAAGCCGGGCTGGGTGCCGTTCTGAAGCGAACCGGGCGTATGCTGTTCCTTTACGCTGCGCTTTGTGCTGCGCTGTTTTTGGGATTGTCTTCGCTACCGTCGTCCTTTCTGCCGGATGAAGATCAGGGCTACTTTATGTCCTCAATCCAGCTGCCTTCAGATGCCACGATGCAGCGTACCCTCAACGTGGTTAAAAAATTTGAAGAGGAAATTGCGGCCCGGCCGGATATTGAAAGCAACATTATGATCCTGGGGTTTGGATTTTCAGGTTCAGGACCTAACTCGGCTATGGCCTTCACCACGCTGAAGGACTGGAAAGATCGGCAGGGCTCGACGGCCCAGGGGGAAGCCGACCGGATTCAGGCCAGCATGGCAAACGTCTCTGATGCCGTCACGATGAGCCTGCTCCCGCCGGCCATTTCGGATATGGGCACCTCGTCGGGCTTCACCTGGTACGTGCAGGACAGAGCGGGACTGGGCTACGAGGCGTTAAAGCGCGCTGCCGACGCTCTGGTCCTGCAGGCCAACCAGCGCCCTGAACTGAGTGACGTGTATATAGACGGTCTGCCGGAAGGAACAAGCCTTGCGCTCCAGGTGGACAGAGAAAAGGCGGAAGCGATGGGCGTCGCATTTGATGAAATCAACCAGACGCTCTCCGTCACCCTGGGCTCAAATTACGTCAATGACTATACGAACAACGGCCGCGTCCAGCAGGTGATTATTCAGGCCGATGCGCCTTACCGAATGCAGCCTGAGCAGATACTGACATTATCAGTGAAAAACCGGATGGGACAGATGGTGCCGGTATCGACGTTTGCCACGCTTTCCTGGCACGTTGCGCCCCAGCAGTTGACGCGTTATCAGGGATATTCGGCTATTCGCATTACCGGAAATGCGGCGCCGGGAGAGTCCAGCGGCACCGCAATGAAGGTTATGGAGGACGTGTCCATGAGTCTGCCTCAGGGCATGGCTGGCGAGTGGGCCGGGAGTTCATTGCAGGAGAGAAAATCGGAATCTCAGCTTCCGGGCCTTATCGTCCTGTCGATACTGGTCGTGTTTATGGTGCTGGCCGCCCTGTATGAGAGCTGGTCTATTCCATTTGCGGTCATGCTGGTCGTTCCGCTGGGTCTTATCGGCGCGGTGATCGCGGTGTCCGTTGCCGGCATGACGAATGACGTTTTCTTCAAGGTCGGCCTGATTACGCTTATTGGCCTGTCGGCCAAGAACGCCATTCTGATTGTTGAATTTGCGAGGCAGCTCCATCGCCAGGGGCAGCCCCTGCTGGCGGCAACCATTCATGCCGCCGGCCAGCGCCTGCGCCCTATTTTGATGACGTCGTTAGCCTTCACCTTAGGGGTTGTTCCGTTGATGCTGGCCAATGGTGCGAGCGACAGTACGCAGCATGCCATCGGTACCGGCGTATTTGGCGGCATGATTAGCGGTACGCTTCTCGCCATTTTCTTCGTACCGGTTTTCTTTATCGTCATCGCGCGCTTCATCGACAACCTCAGGAAAGCGTGAATACCCTCGCGGGATCGCGCTTCCTCGCTGGTTGGATGAGGTGAACCTGTTGCCGGGTGATATACTGGACGAATGCTGAAATTTTGAGCCCCCGCGAGTCCGCGGCGCATTCTTCGGGACAGGCGTCTTCGGAGAACAGCGAGAAATATCGTGACACAAGGGGCTGTGAGTGGGCTATAATTTCGAGCTAATTTCGAATGATTTTGAAATACTGCCTGTAACGCTATGAATTACAAGGCAAAATTAGCAATGAATATAAGGATTAAAGCTATGGGTTTTCTTTCCGGTAAGCGCATTCTGGTGACTGGCGTTGCCAGCAAACTGTCCATCGCATACGGCATCGCACAGGCAATGCATCGCGAAGGCGCTGAGCTGGCGTTCACCTACCAGAACGACAAGCTGAAAGGCCGTGTTGAAGAGTTTGCCGCGCAGCTGGGTTCCAGCATTGTTCTGGAATGTGACGTTGCACAAGACGAAAGCATCGACGGCATGTTTGCTGAACTGGCAAAAGCATGGCCGAAATTCGACGGTTTCGTTCACTCCATTGGCTTCGCTCCTGGCGACCAGCTGGACGGCGACTACGTGAACGCGGTTACCCGTGATGGCTTCAAAATCGCTCACGACATCAGCTCCTACAGCTTCGTTGCGATGGCGAAATCCTGCCGAGCGATGCTGAACCCGGGCGCAGCCCTGCTGACCCTGTCCTACCTGGGCGCGGAGCGTGCTATCCCTAACTACAACGTTATGGGCCTGGCGAAAGCCTCTCTGGAAGCCAACGTACGCTACATGGCGAACGCAATGGGTCCTGAAGGCGTGCGCGTTAACGCCATCTCTGCAGGTCCTATCCGCACCCTGGCAGCTTCCGGTATTAAAGATTTCCGTAAAATGCTGGCACACTGCGAAGCGGTTACCCCGATTCGTCGTACCGTTACCATTGAAGATGTGGGTAACTCTGCAGCATTCCTGTGCTCTGACCTTTCCGCTGGTATCTCCGGCGAAGTGGTTCACGTTGACGGCGGCTTCAACATCGCTGCAATGAACGAGCTGGAAATTAAATAAGCTGTGACTCTCTTCCCGCACGGGAAGAGAGTTTTCCCCCCGCACCACCCCTTCGTTATTCCGTTCTGCTATTTGTTATCACCTAACAATATTTTTCCCTTTATCTGCCTTACGCCAGGATATTGATCGCCATTTTGAGATCAAGGAACGCACATGGAACAACGCCGTTTTTCCGGCAAAGGCCACTGGTATCACGAGACCCAGTCGAACCACGCGCAGACAGATGTTCTGCCTCTGGTGCCCGAAGCCGCTAACGTCGACGATCGTTTTTTGCTCGATTTAGCCCTGCCTGATGAGATTGTCGCCGCCTGTTCTGGCTGGCTTACCCCTGCCAGAGCCTTGTGCCACCAGCTGTTTCCGCTCTCGATTCCCGTGAACCGCCTGCATACGCTCAGCGCCTACGATCGGCTCAGCACCGCGCTAACGGTCGCCCAGGCCTGTGGCGTTCAGCGGCTCTGTAACCATTACGCCGCCCTCCTCGCCCCGCTTCCCGGCCCCGACTCCTCGCGTGAAAGCAACCGACGTCTGGCGCAAATTACGCAGTATGCCCGCCAGCTCGCCAGCTCTCCTGATGTGATTGATGATAAAGCGCAGAACCAGCTTGATGAGGTTGGCCTGTCAATCTATGACATTGTGGTGATTAACCAGATTATCGGGTTTATTGGTTTTCAGGCGCGCGTGGTCGCGGTTTTTCAGGCGCTGTTAGGACACCCCGTTCGCTGGTTGCCAGGCCATCATATTCAGCCGCACACGCTGCCCGCGAGCCACGCCGCCTGGGTGCCGCTGTTGCCCGTCGTCGAGCTGCGCTATGCGAGTGCGCATCAGCTTGAGTCGCTGTCCCGCTGGCAGGCAGAACCCGCGCTGGAGGCGCTGACGCCGGTCCTTTGCCACGAGCCGTCGCTGCTCGACCTGACCGGAGAAATCCTGTTAAACACCCGCGAAGCGATCCCGCTGACGTCCCCCGCACTTTCGGCGGCGGTCGAACTGCTGACGCGCTCTCCGGACCGCTTCAGCGCCGCGCAGTTTACCCCGCTCACGGATCAAGGACTCCCCGGCGAACATGCCATCACGCTGCTTACCCGGAGCGCGTTTGATGGCTGGCTCAATCGTCTGAAAGTCGCGTTTGGTAAAGAGGAATAACCATACTAATTACCCAAAGAGCGCTTGCTGAGACAGTGAGAATCGCGTAAAACTGTCAGCCGCTCAATGGCTACGAAAATAGAACATTATGTTTCAGGACAACCCGCTGCTAGCGCAGCTTAAACAGCAACTGCATTCCCAGACGCCGCGTGCAGAAGGGGTCGTAAAAGCCACGGAAAAGGGCTTTGGCTTCCTTGAGGTTGACGCGCAGAAAAGCTACTTCATTCCGCCTCCGCAGATGAAGAAAGTGATGCATGGCGATCGCGTCATGGCCGTCATTCATACCGAGAAGGATCGCGAGTCTGCCGAGCCGGAAGAACTGATCGAACCGTTCCTGACCCGCTTTGTGGGCAAGGTGCAGAGAAAAGACGATCGTCTTGCTATCGTGCCGGATCATCCCCTGCTGAAAGATGCTATTCCCTGCCGCGCCGCCCGTGGCGTTGAGCATGATTTTAAAGAAGGTGACTGGGCCGTAGCAGAAATGCGCCGTCATCCTCTGAAAGGCGATCGCGGTTTTTATGCTGAGCTGACCCAGTTCATCACCTTTGGCGCCGACCATTTCGTACCATGGTGGGTCACGCTGGCACGCCACAATCTTGAAAAAGAAGCGCCGAACGGCGTAGCGACCGAGATGCAGGACGAAGGTTTGACGCGCCGCGATCTCACCGCGCTGGAGTTTGTCACCATCGACAGCGCCAGCACGGAAGATATGGATGACGCGCTGTACGCTGAAGAGAGCGCCGATGGCAAACTGCATCTGACCGTCGCCATTGCCGATCCAACCGCCTGGATTGCCGAAGGCAGCAAGCTGGATGACGCGGCGAAAATCCGTGCGTTCACCAACTACCTGCCGGGCTTCAATATTCCGATGCTGCCGCGCGAATTGTCAGACGATCTCTGCTCGCTGCGTCCAAATGAAGTGCGCCCGGTCCTTGCCTGCCGCATGACTATCGCCGCAGATGGCGCGATTGAAGACGATATCGAGTTCTTTGCCGCTACCATCGAATCGAAAGCCAAGCTGGCCTACGATAACGTCTCCGACTGGCTTGAAAATACCGGTAGCTGGAAACCTGAATCAGACGCCATTGCCGCGCAAATCCGTCTGCTGCATCGCATCTGCCTGAACCGCGGCGAGTGGCGTAAAACCCACGCGCTGGTGTTCAAAGACCGCCCGGATTATCGCTTTGTTCTGGGCGAGAAAGGCGAAGTGCTGGACATCGTGGCCGAACCGCGACGCATTGCGAACCGCATCGTTGAAGAGGCGATGATTTCCGCCAACATCTGTGCCGCACGCGTGCTGCGCGACAGGCTGGGCTTTGGCATTTACAACGTCCACACTGGGTTTGATCCGGCGAATACCGAAGCGCTGGCGGCCCTGCTGAAAAATCACGATGTGCACGTTGATCCGGAAGAAGTGCTGACGCTGCCGGGCTTCTGCAAGCTTCGCCGCGAGCTGGACGCGCAGCCGTCGGGCTTCCTGGACAGCCGCATTCGTCGCTTCCAGTCCTTCGCTGAAATCAGCACCGAGCCTGGCCCGCACTTTGGCCTTGGCCTCGAAGCTTACGCCACCTGGACATCGCCGATCCGTAAGTATGGCGATATGGTTAACCACCGCCTGCTGAAAGCGATTATCAAAGGTGAAACCATTGCCCGTCCTCAGGAGGACACCACGCTGCAGATGGCCGATCGTCGCCGTCTGAACCGCATGGCCGAGCGTGACGTTGGTGACTGGCTGTATGCACGCTTCCTGCAGGATAAAGCCGGTACGGATACCCGTTTCGCCGCAGAGATCATCGATATCAGCCGGGGGGGCATGCGCGTCCGTCTGGTCGATAACGGTGCTGTCGCGTTTATTCCTGCGCCGTTCCTGCATGCGGTTCGTGACGAAATGGTCTGTAGCCAGGAAAACGGTACCGTGCAAATTAAAGGTGAAACAGTTTACAAAGTCACCGACGTGATTGACGTTACTATCGCCGAAGTTCGCATGGAAACCCGCAGTATTATCGCGCGCCCTGTCGCCTGATAACCGGTTCAATTGTCGGCCATTTCCTCTCCGGAAGGGCCGACAATTTTTCTTTTTATCCCCGCCACAAAATCATTATTTTTCCTTACTATTTTCAGTACCCCTTCGCCCAAAACCGCCATAATTATCTACAGTAAAAGAGTGTTGTTATATTCGGTTACGTGAATTTCTATACGCTCAGTATCCTTTTTAACCTGACTCGTTTTATTATAAGAAAGCAGGGAAAAACAACAGGTTCACTTCGGTTTTGCCGCTGTTTCTCAACGGAAAAGTCGACAGCAAATGAATAATTTGTGCGCTAATGAACAGCTGCGGGAGAAAACATGATGGACGATCTGGAGCAGAATTTGCTGTTTCGCTACATGGGAACTCACAGCCCGTGGTGGCGCCTGTCAGCTGACAGCAACGCTCTGCACCTTTCCACCAGCGAAAATGCCGATGTCACTCAGGTCGTGGCGCTGGACGATGAACAGGCCGATCTCATCCGTCATTTAACCGTTATTACCTCCAGCATTTCCATGTCGCTCTCCCTGTACGGAGAAGATGTCCCGGTTCATCTTGTGGGCCGTAAAATTACCCGCAACGAGTGGGCAGGCACCGCTTCCGCCTGGAACGATACGCCCTCCGTGGCGCGCGATCTGGCTCAGGGGCTCTCTTTCGCGGAACAGGTTGTCTCTGAGGCCAACTCCGTCATTGTTATTCTCGATCAGCACGGCAATATTCAGCGTTTTAACCGGCTTAGCGAAGAGTACACCGGCCTGAAAGAGCAAGAAGTGATTGGGCAGAACGTGTTTAAGCTGTTTATGAGCCGCAGCGAAGCGGCAGCCTCAAAGCGCAATATTACCGGTTTTTTTCGCAACGGCAGTTCCTACGAAGTCGAACGCTGGATCAAAACGCGTAAAGGGCAGCGGCTGTTTCTGTTCAGAAACAAATTCGTGCACAGCGGCAGCGGTAAAAATGAAATTTTCCTTATCTGTTCCGGGACAGATATTACCGAGGAGCGCCGCGCTCAGGAGCGGCTGCGCGTGCTGGCCAACACCGATACCATCACCGGCCTGCCAAACCGCAATGCGATCCACGATCTGATTTCTGACGCCATCGACAACCGCGGCGACACGCAGGTGGGCGTGGTGTATCTCGATCTGGATAATTTTAAAAAGGTCAATGACGCTTACGGGCATATGTTTGGCGATCAGCTGTTGCAGGCTGTCGCCCTCGCCATCTTGAGCTGTCTGGACGAGGAACAGGTGCTGGCGCGTCTTGGCGGCGATGAGTTTATCGTCATGGCCACCAATACCTCTCAGGGCTCTCTGGAGGCGATGGCGTCGCGCATTTTAACCCGTCTGCGCCAGCCGTTCCGAATCGGTCTGATTGAGATTTATACCGGCTGCTCTCTGGGTATCGCCCTCGCCCCGCAGCACGGGAACGACCGGGAAAGCGTTATTCGCAACGCCGATACCGCCATGTACACCGCCAAAGAGAACGGCCGGGGCAAGTTCTGCGTCTTCTCACCCGAGATGAACCAGCGCGTGTTTGAGTATCTCTGGCTGGATACCAACCTGCGCAAGGCACTGGATAACGATCAGCTTCTGATCCACTATCAGCCGAAAATAACCTGGCGTGGAGAAGTCAGAAGCCTTGAAGCGCTGGTCCGCTGGCAATCACCAGAACGCGGCCTGATCCCGCCGCTGGAGTTTATCTCTTATGCCGAAGAGTCGGGGTTGATTGTGCCGCTGGGCCGCTGGGTGATGCTCGATGTGGTTCGCCAGGTGGCAAAATGGCGCGATAAGGGAATAAACCTGCGCGTGGCGGTGAACGTCTCTGCACGCCAGCTGGCCGACCAGACCATCTTCAGCGACTTAAAGCAAGCGCTGAAGGATCTGAATTTTGAATACTGCCCGGTCGACGTTGAGTTGACCGAAAGCTGTCTTATCGAAAATGAAGAGCTGGCGCTGTCCGTGATCCAGCAGTTCAGCAGACTCGGGGCGCAAATTCATCTGGATGATTTTGGCACCGGCTACTCTTCCCTTTCTCAGCTGGCCCGCTTCCCTATCGACGCCATTAAGCTCGATCAATCTTTCGTCAGGGATATTCATAAGCAGTCTATTTCCCAGTCGCTGGTGCGCGCTATCGTCGCGGTGGCGCAGGCGTTAAATCTGCAGGTGATTGCCGAGGGTGTGGAGAATGCAAAAGAAGACGCCTTTCTGACCAAGAACGGCGTCAACGAACGGCAGGGTTTTCTGTTTGCTAAGCCGATGCCCGCTGCCGCATTCGAGCGATGGCTAAAACGATATCAAGCGCGAAATCAACGTTAACTGGCTTTACGCAGGCCCGCCGCGTGATGGCGGTTTTGCAGCGTGACCAGACGTTCCATGTAGGCGATATCTTTCGGCTCCAGGCAGAAAGCGGCATCAACCCAGTCTTCCGTGATGTCCATCAGTTCACTGCGGGGCAATTGCAGAACGCGCGTACGGGCGCGCAGCATCGCCCTTACGCCATTCAGTTTTGGCCGCAGCGTATCGATGAAGGTTCGTGTAGAGACATAGCTTTGTCCCGGTTCAAACAGGACATCCACCAGCCCGTGCTGCTCGTACCATTCAGCCGTATGGGATTCCCCTTTGTAGATAAGTTCCTCCGCCAACTTCATGCCTGCACGGCGTGCAACCAGGGAATATCCTCCCATACCCGGAAACAGGTTGAAGGCTATCTCCGGGAAACCTAAACGGGCATCGCGCTGAGCCAGGACGAAATGGTGCGCCAGAGCGGCCTCAAACCCGCCCCCTAACGCACTGCCTTCTACCATTGCCAGAGTGATGGCTCCCGTATCAAACCCCCGTGAGGCCGCATGGACGCAATCAACGCAGGCGCGAGCGTACGCCCGTAACGCTTCCCGACGTCCGTTCTGAATGCACTCGACGAAGAACTGTAAATCACCGCCCGTATTGTACATCTCGGGAACCAGCGATCCGGTTACCCAAAAATCAACCGCAAACCCGGACTGGCGAACCAGCCATGAAAAGTTCATGATCTCCTCTATTAAAGCATGGTTAAAGCAAGGACGTGGCTGAGCCCGCAGCATCATCCAGACCGTGTGACGCTCCGCCTCGTAATACCCTGACAGCTGAGTGAACCGTTCAGTATCGGTAAACAGTGTGCAGGTAGGCTGATTGATAACTGTCATAGTCTAATTCCTCTTATAAAAAAGCGCCTTGCGCGCAGTTTTAGACTAATCCAGTCATTAAGCCTGCTGCATGAGGGGGAATAAATTTATCACTTATGTTTATGTAATTTAGTTATTGCATTTTTTCCCTTCTCTTTTGAACCTAATTTCTGCATCATTGAAAATATTAACTTTTCGCGCCTGGGGTGAGATTATGTCGACTATTGACGCACAAGCTGTAGCACAACGAATTGATAGCGTGCTGGATATCCTGGTGGCGGGCGATTATCACTCTGCTATCCGTAATCTCGAGATCCTGAAGTCTGAACTTCTTGCTCAGAATGGTGCTGACAATGCGCCAGAAAACAGACAGCCAAAAGCGCCGTGGGAAGTTTAATCCCACCGTCTCCGACCTCGTTTCGCTTTATTAAATGGATGCTATGAATTCCCGACAACAACTCATTTTGCAGATGGTCATCGATCAGGGACGCGTAAGCGTAGTCGATCTCGCTAAAACCACCGGCGTTTCTGAAGTCACCATCCGTCAGGATCTTAATCTGCTGGAAAAACAGAGCTACCTGCGTCGCGCTCACGGATATGCTGTCCCGCTGGACAGTGATGACGTCGAGACGCGCATGATGAATAACTACGCGCTCAAACGTGAACTGGCGGAATTTGCCGCGTCCCTGGTGAACAACGGCGAGACCGTCTTTATTGAAAACGGCAGCAGCAATGCCCTTCTGGCGCGCACGCTTGCCGATCAAAAAGACGTTACCATCATCACCGTCAGCAGCTATATCGCGCACTTGCTCAAAGAGACGCGCTGTGAGGTGATTCTGCTCGGCGGTATTTACCAGAAAAAAAGTGAAAGCATGGTAGGCCCGCTGACCCGTCAGTATGTTCAGCAGGTTCATTTCAGCAAGGCCTTTATCGGGATTGACGGCTGGCAACCGGAGACAGGTTTTACCGGCCGGGATATGATGCGCTCCGACGTGGTGAATGCCGTGCTTGAAAAAGAGTGTGAAGCCATTGTGCTGACCGACAGCTCTAAATTTGGCGCCGTTCACCCTTACACGATGGGCCCCGTGTCACGCTTTAGCCGCGTGATTACCGATGAACGGTTGAGCGATGCGCACCGTAATAAACTGGAAGATGACGGGCTGATCGTCAATATTATTAAAACGACCGCCTGAGTTTCCCTCCGCGCCCGAATTTCGGGCGCATACGCCCCTTCTTTCTCTGAGATGATTCCTGGTACTTCTTTAAGAGTTTTTACCTGTTTAACCTGCATTAAAGTCGTAAAATTAATGTTAGCGATATAACAGGAAGTGACTATCACCTGCGTGATTACGTAACGCCTGCGCGACCAGCTTTCACGGAGAACAGAATTAAGTATTCGATTCGTCTATACTTAACGTGTACATCTTTCCGTGAATCGATAATTCAGGAGAAAGTATTATGACCTTAACCAGCAAAAAATTAGCCGCCGCTGTTCTGGCAATCACTGTAGCAATGTCCCTGAGCGCGTGCTCTAACTGGTCTAAACGTGACCGTAACACCGCTATTGGTGCCGGTGCCGGTGCTCTCGGTGGTGCAGTATTAACGGATGGTAGTACGCTGGGTACATTAGGTGGCGCTGCTGTCGGTGGTATTATCGGTCACCAGGTTGGCAAATAATTATTATCTAAGCCTTCCCCGGTATTGCGATATTTGAACGCATTTCAGGTCTGACATACGCACATATATAACACGAGCCACGGCATTTGCCGTGGCTCATTTATTTTAACCGCCTGCCAGTTTGACTTTCATACCTTTGGCTTCCAGCAGAGATTTTATTAAATCGCGCTTATCTCCCTGGATTTCAATAATGCCGTCTTTCACGGCGCCGCCGCAGCCACATTTTTTTTTCAACTCGGCCGCCAGCTTTGCCAGTTCAGCATCATCCAGGTCAATGCCGGAGATAAGGCAAACCCCTTTCCCTTTTCGTCCACTGGTCTGGCGCTGGATCCGAACGATGCCGTCCCCCTTTGGACGTTCCACTTTCGCTTTCGGCTCGTCTATACGCCCGCTATCGGTTGAATAGACCAGACGGCTGTTGGAATCGGTCATTAGGCCCCCTTTTTCAGCGATGCGTTGATAGCCTTAAGCGTCTCAGCCGGGTTGGCAGACTGCGTTACCGGACGCCCGATGACCATGTAGTCAACGCCAGCAGCCAGAGCCTGCTCAGGCGTCATAATGCGGCGCTGATCGCCCACTTCGCTGCCTGCAGGACGAATACCCGGCGTTACCAGTTTAAAATCCTGGCCCAGCGCTGATTTGAAACGTACCGCTTCCTGCGCGGAACAAACAACGCCATCCAGGCCGCAATGCTGCGTCAGACGTGCGAGACGTTCGGCATGCTCGGCGGGTGACAACGTCACGCCCAGGTCGCGAAGATCGTTTTCGTCCATACTGGTCAGCACCGTGACCGCAATCAGCAACGGTGCATCTTTACCGAACGGCAGGAGCGCCTCACGGGCGGCCGTCATCATTCTTGCCCCACCCGATGCGTGGACGTTGACCATCCATACGCCCAGCTCTGCGGCTGCGGCAACCGCGTGCGCCGTGGTATTCGGGATATCATGGAATTTCAGGTCGAGGAAAACGTCAAAGCCGCGCTGCTGCAGATCGCGAACGATTTGCGGTCCAAACAGCGTGAACATCTCTTTGCCAACTTTCAGACGGCAGTCGCGAGGGTCGATGCCGTCGACAAACGCCAGTGCAGCGTCACGCTTATTGTAATCAAGCGCAACAACAACAGGAGAATCCGTAATTACGCGGGAAGTGGAGGATGTAACAGACGTCATGACCAGCCCTTTTCGTCTATGGGCGCGCAGCGGCGCGGAACAGATAAACGGCCAGCATTCTACCTGCCGACGCCGCAAATTGACAGGATCCATTTACGCGCCTGCCAGGCCGGCTAACCGCACGGAGCACAGGACAGTGGAAAAACCATCAGTATGTTGTAACTAAAATGCGGCGTTTTAAAAAATTACTGTCCGTCCAGGCCACGGATTGGCTTGATGGTGGACCAGGCGCGGCAGGAAGGACAGTGCCAGTAGAGCGTATACGCGGTAAAACCACACTTCTGGCAGCGATAGCGCGGCTTGCTGCGCACCTGTTCGCCAACCATGTCGCGAAGCACCATCAGGCTCTCTTTGGCGCGCCCTTCTTCAGCGTCGTTCAGATGGTAATCCATCAGCTTGTGGAACACCCGCATGGTCGGATGACGCTGCAGCTGACGCGTAATATAAACCTGCGCGGTGTCGCTCCCCTCATACTGCTCAACGACGTCTGAGAGCATCAGTTCAGCGGTGGCGCCAGTATTTTCTTCCACGCAGCGACGCAAGAATGCTACCCACTCTTCCTGCTTGTCGAGCTGTTGATAGCAGGTTTGCAGCATTTCCAGCGTTTCACTGACCAGCTCTTTGTCCTGGTCGATAACCCGCAGCAGGCTTTCAACGGCTTTGGCGTAGTCGCCATTCGCCATAAAGACGCGCCCCATCATGATGGAGATGCGCGCGCTGTTGCGGTCCGCCGCGGCGCCTTTCTTCAGCAGCGCCATGGCTTTATCCATGTCGTCGTTGCCCATCTGCTGAAGCGCAAGCTCACAGTAGAAATGGGCGATCTCAACGCGCTGCTTATCTTTACCCAGCTTCACCAGGCGTTCAGCGGTATCAATGGCTTTCTGCCAGTCGCTGGTGGCCTGATAAATCTGCAGGAGTTGCTGCAATGCCCCGATGCGAAAATCTGTTTCATCCACCAGCTGCGCGAACATATCTTCAGCGCGATCGTACAACCCCGCGGCCATGTAATCCCGCCCCAGTTGTTGCACCGCAAGGAGACGTTGATCGTAGGTCAGCGAGGCGCTTTCCATCAGGGTCTGGTGAATACGAATGGCGCGATCGACCTCGCCGCGCGAGCGGAACAGGTTGCCCAGGGTGAGATGCGCTTCAACCGTCCCCGTATCCTCTTTCAGCATATCGAGGAACAGGTCTACCGCTTTGTCCTGCTGATTGCTCAGGAGGAAGTTCACCCCCGCAACGTAGTCGCGGGAGAGCCGGTTGGCCTCATCCTGTTTTGTTTGCTGCGCACTTCTGCGGCCCATATACCAGCCATAGGCTGCGGCTACAGGCAAAAGCAGAAACAACAACTCCAGCATAGTCGATTATTCCTTCACGACCGGCACACCAGAGCTTTCCGGGATGTCAGACGCAGGGGCAATGTTATTTTCGAGTCGCTTAATTTTACGTTCAGCGCGCGCAAGAGAAACACGGACTTTCAGCCAGAACAGACCGCAAACCAGCCAGCCAATGGCAAAGCCGGCAGCAAATAAGACCGCCAGCAGGCTCGAGACGCGATACTCACCCTGAGCCAGCAGATAGTTAAACGTCACCTGCTGATCGTTTTGTGCACCCAACGTGACTGAAATGACAAAAATCGCCAATACCAGTAAGAAAATGAGTAAATATTTCACATTACTTCCCGTTATGTGGTTCAAGCGAATAAAGTGTGTTCAATTCACCGCAATCAGCCTTATAAACTACCATTTTAGCGACGAGCGCGAAACGGAAAAAGTGTCGCGCAGGTCATGGATCTATGGGCAAAATACGGAATATCAACCGTCAGGCGTCTGTCTGGTCCCTTTCGGCTATTTCTTCTTTCTCTTCTGGCGGTGGCGTTAGCGGGCCGCAGAATCGTTCAGTGAGCCAGGTCGCCATCATAATCAGCAGCCATGAGATGAGCGTGGCGACGACCAGGTCCCGCGGCCAGTGCATCCCCAGCAGCAGGCGGCTTCCCATAACCCCGGTCGCCCAGATCAGTAAAATCACGATAGTGATCGTTCGACGCCTTGGCCAAAGCAGCCCAACTCCCAGCAACGCCCAGCTGGCCGCAAACATGGTGTGACCGGAAGGAAACGCGAACCCGGTCTCTTTCTGCCAGTGTTTACGCAAGAATTTCGGGATATCCTGCTGTTCCGCAAGCTGTTCTTTCACCAGCGCGCCGCGATCTTTACGCTTTAAATTGTAGAACTCATCTACCGGAACATGATGCGTTTTTTCCAGCCAGACGACAAAAGGACGCGGCTCCTGAACGCGATCTTTAACCCAGGACTTCACGCCCTGACCGACAAGGATAGCGCCCCCGAGGATCGCAAAGAGCATCAGCGCCGCGCGCAGACGAAAGCGCAGGCACCACAGAAACCAGGCGCAGAGGAGTACGTGGGTAATAATCCCCCACGGCTGGGTGACCGTTTCCGTTATCCAGTATAACGTTTTCAGCCACGTGGCGTTCTGCCCGGGCTGCCACATCCAGCCTGAAAGCCATACGGCCAGAGGCATAATCAGTAAAATGGCCGCACCTGCTGCCGTACGTCTGGCGATTGAAAGCATGTCTTCTCCTTTTTCGCTAAGCGTCACAATCATAACTGAAATTAATCATCCTGGTGGATATGTCGGATCGTGCGTTTAACGTTCATATAGCATGGTGCCCATTAGGCGAACCTGCTGAGCTTGTGGCAAAATGAACTGATACAGAAAGCAAAACAGGGCAAAGGCACGAAACGTGTCAGCCTACTCTGGAGAATCACATGCAGCTTAAACGTGTGGCAGAAGCCAAACTGCCAACCCCATGGGGCGATTTCCTGATGGTGGGTTTTGAAGAACTGGCAACCGGACAGGATCATGTCGCGCTGGTTTATGGTGACATTTCAGGGCAGACGCCGGTTCTGTCCCGCGTCCATTCAGAGTGTCTTACCGGCGACGCGCTGTTCAGCCTGCGCTGTGATTGTGGTTTCCAGCTGGAAGCCGCCCTGTCTCATATTGCAGAAGAAGGTCGCGGTGTGCTGCTTTATCACCGTCAGGAAGGTCGTAATATTGGCCTGCTAAATAAAATTCGCGCCTACGCGCTTCAGGACCAGGGCTACGATACGGTTGAAGCAAACCATCAGCTCGGCTTTGCCGCTGACGAACGCGACTTCACCTTGTGCGCCGATATGTTCAAGCTGCTGGGCGTGGACGAAGTTCGCCTGCTGACCAATAACCCGAAAAAAGTGGAGATCCTGACCGAAGCGGGGATCAACATCGTCGAGCGTGTACCGCTGATTGTCGGCCGTAACCCGAAAAACGCCCACTACCTTGATACCAAAGCCGCCAAAATGGGCCATCTGCTGAAAGAGTGATGCTAAAAAGCCCGGCACGCGTGCCGGGCTCGTTTCATCAATCCAGCATCTTACGAATCACATAATGTAAAATGCCGTCGTTCTGGTAATAGGTCAGCTCGGTTGCCGTATCTATACGGCACCGGCAATCCAGCGCCTCGGTTTTCCCGTCTGCACGGGTTAACTTTACCGGCACCGTTTTACCTGGCTGCAGGCTTTGCAGACCGCTAATCTCAATCAGCTCTTCCCCGGTCAGGCCCAGCGTTTTACGCGTCACCCCCTGCGGGAACTCAAGCGGCAGGATCCCCATACCGATCAGATTCGAACGGTGAATACGTTCGAACGATTCGGCGATGACCACGCGAACGCCAAGCAGACGCGGACCTTTCGCCGCCCAGTCGCGGCTGGAGCCGGAACCGTACTCTTTCCCGGCGATCACCGCCAGCGGCGTACCTTCCTGCTGATATTTGACCGCCGCATCATAAATCGACACGACTTCCGTCCCCGGCAGATGACGGGTCATGCCCCCTTCCACGCCCGGTACCATTTCGTTACGAATGCGGATGTTGGCAAAGGTCCCGCGCATCATCACCTCATGGTTGCCGCGACGCGATCCGTAGGAGTTAAAATCGCGACGCTCGACGCCCCGGCTCTGCAGGTAACGGCCCGCCGGGCTATCGGCTTTGATACTCCCCGCCGGAGAGATATGGTCCGTCGTGACGGAATCTCCTAGCATCGCCAGGATGCGCGCGCCGTGGATATCCTTAAGCGGTGCCGGCTCGGCGAGCATCTCATCAAAGAACGGCGACAGACGAATATAGGTCGAGTCATCCTGCCAGCCATAGGTATCCGAACCTGCAACGTTGATGGCTTTCCATTCCGGCGTGCCTTCAAAGACTTCCGCGTATTCTTTACGGAACATCTCGGTAGAAACCTTCTCAACGGCCAGCGCGATTTCACGCGATGATGGCCAGATATCTTTCAGATAGACAGGGTCATTCTTGCGATCGTGACCAATTGGATCGGTCGCCAGGTTGATATTCATGTTCCCTGCCAGGGCATAAGCCACAACCAGCGGCGGCGAGGCGAGCCAGTTGGTTTTCACCAGCGGGTGAATGCGCCCTTCAAAGTTACGGTTACCGGATAGAACGGCGCCTACCGTCAGGTCACCCTGCTTGATCGCCGTTTCAATGGGTTCAGGCAGTGGACCAGAGTTACCAATACAGGTCGTACAGCCGTAGCCCACGAGGTTAAAGCCCAGTTCGTCAAGGTAAGGCGTCAGTTTGGCCTGCGCCAGGTAATCCGATACCACTTTGGAACCCGGTGCCAGCGAGGCCTTAACCCATGGCTGAGGTTTTAGCCCAAGCTCTACCGCCTTTTTAGCCAACAAACCAGCCGCCATTAACACGCTGGGGTTTGAAGTGTTGGTGCAGGAGGTAATGGCCGCAATAACTACCGCGCCATCCGGGAGCTGATACTGATGTCCATTCAGAACATAGTCGACGGGGCGATGGTCTTTCTGCGCCACATTCACCTCCAGCGCATTGCTGGCGGCAAAGGCTTTTGGCACGTCACTCAGCGCAACCCGATCCTGCGGACGTTTCGGCCCGGCGAGGCTCGCCTCGACGCTTCCCATATCAAGTTCTAGCGTACTGGTGAAGACCGGTTCATCGCCCGGGTTTCGCCACATGCCCTGCGCTTTGGTATAGGCCTCCACCAGCGCGACCTGCTCTTCGCTGCGCCCGCTAAGGCGCATGTATTCCAGCGTGACATCATCAATGGGGAAAAAGCCACAGGTTGCACCGTATTCCGGCGCCATATTGGCAATGGTGGCACGGTCGGCCAGCGGCAGCGAATCCAGACCATCCCCGTAGAATTCTACAAACTTGCCCACCACACCATGCTTACGCAGCATCTGGGTGACGGTGAGCACCAGATCGGTGGCGGTAATGCCTTCAGACAGCTTGCCGGTGAGCTTGAAGCCCACCACGTCAGGGATAAGCATGGACACCGGCTGGCCGAGCATGGCCGCTTCCGCTTCGATACCCCCGACGCCCCAGCCCAGCACGCCCAGACCGTTGATCATGGTGGTATGGGAGTCCGTGCCCACCAGCGTGTCCGGATAGGCGACCCACTCTTTATCCTGCAATTCACTCCAGACGGCTTTACCCAGATATTCAAGGTTAACCTGGTGACAAATACCGGTACCCGGCGGGACCACGCTAAACCGGCTGAACGCCTGCTGCCCCCACTTCAGGAATACGTAGCGCTCGTGGTTGCGCTCCATCTCCAGACGCACGTTCTCGCCAAAGGCGTCGTCATCACCAAAGCGGTCAACGGTTACGGAGTGGTCAATGACGAGGTCAACAGGGGAAAGCGGATTCACTTTTGCCGTATCTCCGCCGAGACGCTTAACGGCCTCGCGCATCGCGGCTAAATCAACGACGGCAGGAACACCGGTAAAGTCCTGCATCAGCACCCTGGCGGGGCGGTAGGCGATTTCTCTGTCGGCATGGGCATTTTCCAGCCACCCTGCCAGCGCCTGGATATCATCGAGGGTGACAGAGTCACCGTCCTGCCAGCGCAATAGATTTTCCAGTAAAACTTTCAATGACTTGGGTAAACGCGAAATGTCCCCAAGCGTTCTGGCAGCCAGCGGCAGGCTGTAGTAATGCCAGGTTTTATTTTCTGCCTGTAACGTATCCTTACTGGCTTCGCGTAGGGTTAACGACATAAGCTCCTCCTTAATCACAGAGATGCCCCGACAATCATCAGGGCCGTAATTAAAGATAACACAAAGATGTCGTAACGTTTTGATAACAACCCAAATTGATAAATTTAGGATTGGTCCAGAAAGGGAAAACAAAAAACCCCGCCGTAGCGAGGTTTTACAATTTAGTGGAGGGCCAACCAGATGAGCTGACTCCAGAACAGAATCGACACGGTAAAAACGCCGATCCATGACCAGTATTTGTGAGACGTCATGTTATTCATCATAGGGACACCAGGCATTATTTATTAAAAGTTCCGAGGTAAGTCCTCAGTGCTATATTGCTGATGTGTATTTATTAAAGAGTACGAAAGTGCAGAGTCGATATTCAGACTATTTGCATCATTACGCAATTAACTAAATTATTGTTTTTTGGGTTCGTCTTCTGCGAACACATCAATAAACGCTTGCTGCTGCGGCGTCAGTTTCCAGGACGCGGGTACAACAGTCGCAGGTGCTTTACGCCCTCTGTGGCCGTTGTCACGATGCTGACACATCTGTTTTACCGTTTCTGTACGTACCGTCACTGCCATATTTAACCCCAATATTTCCAGGCCAGGAGAGCAACCACCACCCAAAACAGGGTAGAGACGAGAAAGACCGCCAGCCAGGCTTTACGCTTGAGCGCAGGATCCCTTTGCGGTTCTTCACTTCCTGAAGGCATTGCTAACCTCATACAATCGACATCGCTTATCATTTAGGACCAAACAATTGGTACAATTAATCATCTGTTGAGATAAATCCTAAAGAAACTTTAGCCGAAAAGCCAGTGAATTTACGCACCGGAAGGTATGAAATATTCAATCTTTTGACCAGAAATAAATAATTGAAAAGAAAAATTTGCGAAGGCGTAAATTAGTTTCTACTTTTGTCGCCAATTCACGACATTATAACCATACGGATTAAATGGATAATGACATTATATGACAGGGGATACGCAGATGATGATAATTCTAATTTAGCTTTGAGGCGTTATTTCGGTATCTTTCCCTAAGGGAAAGATACCGGGTGTGATTATTTTTCGGGGAGTTTGATGTCTTTAAACATCTCTTCAATATCTTCATTTGAGCGTAATGCAACGGCGGTATCAACCACGTCACGCGTTAAATGAGGGGCAAAGCGCTGAATAAAATCATACATATAGCTGCGCAGGAAGGTGCTGCGACGGAAGCCAATCTTTGTGGTGCTATGACTGAAAACATCATGCGCATCAAGTCGCACCAGGTCAGGGTCTGATACCGGATCCACCGCCATGCTGGCAATAACGCCCACCCCCAGACCAAGCCGCACATAGGTTTTAATCACGTCGGCATCCGTCGCGGTAAAGACAATGCGCGGCGTTAACCCTGCCCGGTTAAAGGCCGTATCAAGCTCGGACCGTCCGGTAAAGCCAAACGTATACGTTACCAGCGGATATTGCGCCAGCTCTTCGATAGTCACCGACCCTTTGCCCGCCAGGGGGTGATCGGGGGTCACCACGATAGAACGGTTCCAGTGATAGCATGGAAGCATCACCAGATCGTCATACAGGTGAAGCGCTTCGGTGGCGATGGCAAAGTCTGCATTCCCCTTGGAAACGGCTTCAGCAATTTGCGTTGGCGAGCCCTGGTGCATATGCAAAGAGACGCGGGGATAACGCTCGATAAAGCCTTTGATAACGCCGGGAAGCGCATAGCGCGCCTGGGTATGCGTCGTGGCAATATACAGCGAACCTTTATCCGGCCAAGTGTGTTCCCCTGCCACCGACTTAATTGCGTCGACTTTAGAGAGGACTTCCCGCGCAATGCGGATGATTTCCTGCCCCGCAGGCGTCACCTGGGTGAGATGCTTACCGCTGCGGGCAAATATCTGGATACCTAACTCGTCCTCCAGCATACGAACTTGTTTGCTGATGCCCGGTTGCGAGGTATACAACCCCTCGGCGGTAGAAGAGACGTTAAGGTTATGATTCACCACCTCAACGATATAACGAAGCTGCTGTAATTTCATGCCAGACCATCCGATTTAGCGCATGCGGTCAATCGCTTAAGACGATTTAATAATAAGAAACAGGTTAACTATAACCACTATATCATTTATAGCCTGACTGTATAGTACGGAACAAAAAATAATAACAAGGCAATAAAAAAGGGCCGGAAATCCGGCCCTTTTACAGGTAAGTTACGGTAAGGGAAGATTATTTCTTGCCTTCAACCCATCTGCCATCGACAAAGAAGGCTGACCATCCGGTCGCTTTACCCTCTTTCTCGGCCGCAACATACTGCTGCTTAGTTTTACGGCTAAACCGTACCACGGTTTTGTTGCCTTCCGGATCCTGCTGTGGCGCATCGGCCAGATAACGCAGTTTCTCAGGCAGACGATCGCGGAAGCGATGCAACTCTTCCACCAGCGGCGCGCGCGTTTCACGCGATTTCGGGAAGGTGTTGGCGGCCAGGAAGACACCTGCGGCACCATCACGCAGCACGAAGTACGCGTCGGATTTCTCGCACGGCAGTTCTGGCAGCGGAACCGGATCTTCCTTCGGAGGAGCCACTTCGCCGTTACGCAGAATTTTGCGCGTGTTTTTACACTCGTCGTTGGTACAGGCCATGTACTTACCGAAACGCCCCATTTTCAGGTGCATTTCAGAGCCGCACTTCTCGCATTCCACAATCGGGCCGTCATAGCCTTTAATGCGGAACTCGCCCTCTTCGATCTCATACCCGTCACACGTTGGGTTATTACCGCAGACGTGCAGCTTACGTTTTGGATCGATCAGGTAGCTGTCCATTGCCGTGCCGCATTTCTTGCAGCGGCGTTTGGCACGCAGAGCGTTAGTTTCCGCATCGTCACCTTCCAGCACGTTGAGAACTTCGTTCTCGGGCACCAGGTTGATGGTGGTTTTGCAGCGCTCTTTTGGTGACAGCGCATAGCCGGAGCAGCCAAGAAACACGCCCGTGGTTGCGGTGCGGATCCCCATCTTGCGGCCGCAGGTTGGACAGTCGATGCTGGTCAGAACCATCTGGTTAGGCAGCATGCCGCCCTCTTCAGGGTCTTTCTCCGCTTTTTCAAGCTGGTCGGTAAAGTCGCTGAAGAAGCTGTCGAGTACCTTTTTCCATTCCGCCTGATGGCTGGCAACCTGGTCGAGGCTGTCTTCCATTTGCGCGGTGAAATCGTAGTTCATCAACTCACGGAAGTTTGCTTCCAGACGGTCAGTGACGATCTCACCCATTTTTTCCGCATAGAAACGGCGGTTTTCAACGCGTACGTAGCCACGGTCCTGGATCGTCGAGATGATGGACGCGTAGGTCGACGGACGACCAATACCGCGTTTTTCCAGCTCTTTCACCAGGGACGCTTCACTGAAGCGCGCAGGCGGCTTGGTGAAGTGCTGGGCTGGCACGAGGTCAACCAGCGAGAGCTCATCCCCTTTATTTACCGCCGGTAGCGTTCGGTCTTCATCACCTTTACGCAGCGCTGGCATCACCTTCGTCCAGCCGTCGAAACGCAGGATACGACCGCGCGCTTTGAGACGGAACTCACCCGCGCCAACGGTCAGCGTGGTGGAGTCGTACTGCGCTGGCGTCATCTGGCACGCCACGAACTGGCGCCAGATCAGCTGATACAGCTTCTGCGCGTCGGCTTCCATGTCTTTCAGCGATTCGGCTAACACCGAGACGTCAGAAGGACGAATCGCTTCGTGTGCTTCCTGAGAGTTCTCTTTGCTGGCGAACTGGTTAGCGCTTTCGGGCAGGTATTTCTTACCGAAATTGTCACTGATGTAGCCGCGCACCATGCTGACCGCGTCCTGGCTCAGGTTGGTTGAGTCGGTACGCATGTAGGTGATGTAGCCCGCTTCATACAGGCGCTGCGCCATCATCATGGTCTTCTTCACGCCATAACCCAGACGCGTGCTTGCAGCCTGTTGCAGCGTGGAGGTAATAAACGGTGCCCCTGGCTTGCTGCTGGTCGGTTTGTCTTCACGTTCCAGCACCTGATAGCGTGCTTTTTCCAGCAGCGCTACGGCGGCCATAGTCTGGTCGCGGTTTTCTGGACGGAAAGGCTTGTCGTTGTGATGGCTCACCTGCAGCGGCAGAGCGTCACCGCCCGGCGTGGTCACATTGGCATCGACTTCCCAGAACTCTTCCGGCACGAAGGCTTTAATTTCGCGCTCACGCTCAACGACCAGACGCACGGCGACGGATTGCACACGCCCTGCGGACAGGCCACGGGCAATCTTCTTCCACAGCAGTGGAGAGACCATGTAGCCCACAACGCGGTCCATAAAGCGACGAGCCTGCTGTGCGTTTACGCGGTCAATATTCAGTTCGCCCGGCTTCTCAAACGCCTGACGAATCGCATTCTTCGTAATTTCGTTAAACACTACACGGCTGTAGCGTTTGTCATCACCACCGATCACTTCCCGCAGGTGCCACGCAATGGCTTCCCCTTCGCGGTCAAGGTCGGTTGCGAGATAGATGTGGTCTGCTTTTTCAGCAAGCTGCTTCAGCTCGTTAACGACTTTTTCTTTCCCGGGCAGCACTTCATATTGTGCATCCCAGTTATGCCATGGGTTAACACCCATGCGGTTGACAAGCGCGCTACGTTCATCCTTTTTAGGCTTTTTAGCCCCTTTGGTGGAGGTAGAGTCTGCGCTCTTTTTGCTGGCTGAGCCACTGGTCGGCAAATCGCGGATATGACCGACGCTGGACTTAACCACGTAGTCATTACCCAGATACTTATTGATCGTTTTGGCTTTTGCCGGGGACTCAACGATGACGAGAGCTTTACCCATATTCACCTTTACCTAATTTAATTCTTCCAGGAATACGCCGCACGTTGATTTCCCTTCCGCTGACGACGAGCCAATGATATTGCGACTGCGTCAGGAGATATCAACCCCTTTGACTTACCGGACGTTAATGAGAAGACGCCCAGGTGATTGAGTTTTCGGGTATTTTTCTCACATCTCGTGTAATTCGTGACGAATTCCCGGTTGAATGTCAAGCAATTCTGTTGCCAGAATGACGAAAGCGCACACTCTACCTGATAAAATTCGTTACGCAACTTTATTAGCATGCAAAAGCAGATCCCGCCAGCCAGGACCCTGCACCTTATCCCCTCACATTACAGGGAAAATTTGCCCCCAAAGCGCCCTCGGCGTAGACTATTGTCACTGTTTAAGGAGTGGATTATGCAGAATACGACCCAACCTATTGACCGAGCCTCTCTGCTTATCGAAGCAAACAAGCTTATCCGTGACCATGAAGATACGCTGGCGGGCATTGAAGCCACCGGCGTAGAGCAGCGTAATGGCGTGCTGATTTTCAGCGGCGAATACTTCCTTGACGAACAGGGTTTACCGACCCCGAAAAGCACCGCCGTGTTTAACATGTTCAAATACCTGGCGCATACGCTTTCAGAGAAATATCACCTGGTCGATTAACGCAAAACGCGAGGCATATGCCTCGCGTTTTTGTTTACAGCAGCGGTTTTTGTCCGCGCTGTAGCCAGCGCAGCAGCAGACGGTCCGCGCTTTCTGCCGCACTGTTGGTAAAGCGGTCAAGGAGTCGCTTACGCTGGGTAAAGCGCACGCCCACCAGTTCCCGGCCTTCCATCAGATTGAGCAGCAGATCGTCGCTGGTTCCGACTTCATCCACCAGCCCTTTCTCCTGCGCCTGGACGCCGTACCAGTGCTCGCCCGTCGCGACCTGTTCAATATCGAGCGTTGGGCGCATACGGTGTACAAAATCTTTAAAGAGATGATGCGTTTCGTTGAGATCTTCGCGGAATTTTTGACGCCCTTCTTCCGTGTTTTCCCCCAGCAGCGTCAGGGTACGTTTGTACTGACCCGCCGTGTGAAGTTCGATATCAATCTCTTTATTTTTCAGGAAGCGGTTAAAGTTCGGAATTTGTGCGACCACGCCGATCGAGCCAATAATGGAGAACGGCGCGGCAACAATTTTGTCCGCCACGCAGGCCATCATGTAGCCACCGCTCGCGGCCACTTTATCCACGGCAACGGTCAGCGGGATCTGTTTTTCACGCAGGCGCTGCAGCTGTGAGGCGGCCAGTCCGTAACCGTGAACCACCCCGCCCGGGCTTTCAAGACGCACGACAACCTGATCCTGCGGTGTCGCCACGGCCAGAACGGCAGTCACTTCTTCCCGCAGAGAAGACACTTCATGCGCATCCATACTGCCTTTAAAATCGAGCACATAGACGCGCGGCGTGGCCTTATCCTGCGGCGCATTGAGCTTTGCTTTTGCCTTTGCCGCTTTGGCTTCCTGTTTATGCTTTTTCTTCTGCGCTTTCTGCCAGAGTTTCTGTTGATGACTATCAAGCAGCGCCAGAGACATCTCTTCCTGCATCTCTTTATACTGCTCGCTCAGGCGGGTGATGCGTAACTCCCCACGCTGACGCTTGCGCTGCGTCAGGTTGGCAATCAGAACGGCAACCACCGCAATGGCAACCACCACCGTCGCGATTTTGGCCAAAAACAACCCATATTGAGAAAGTAATTCCACGCGTTCCACCTTGATTTAACCACGAATCTTTCACGGCAGTGTACAACAGCCCTGCCCATGCGTCTCGCTCGTGACATTACCTCTGCGAGCCGCCTTCAGGAATCCCCGGACTGGAGTTTAAATATTTGCAAATTGTTAATTTTACAGTAATGCGTCCTGTAGACTGATTGAATTATTAGGCTAATTCGGGCATAAAGCCGAAAAGTCATCATAAAGGCGCCATTGCGTCACCGGTCGCCTGAGGAGTCACCGTGCATTATCAACCGCAAAAAAATCTGCTGCAAAACCGGATTATTCTTGTCACCGGTGCCAGCGACGGGATTGGCCGCGAGGCAGCCCTGACATACGCCGAATATGGCGCCAACGTCATTCTGATCGGGCGCAACGAAGAAAAACTGAAAAACGTCGCCCAGGAGATTGAGGCCGTATGCGGCACGCCGGCCCCGTGGTATACGCTCGATTTACTGACCTGCACGCCTGCGGTGTGCCAGGAATTAGCCCAGCGCATCAGCGCTCACTATCCGAGACTCGACGGCGTGCTGCATAACGCCGGTTTGCTAGGTGAAGTGCGTCCGATGGATGAACAGGATCCAGATATCTGGCAGCAGGTGATGCAGGTCAACGTCAACGGCACGTTTTTCCTCACACAGGCATTGCTTCCTTTATTACTCAAATCCGAGTCCGGGTCACTGGTCTTTACCTCGTCCAGCGTTGGCCGTGAAGGACGCGCAAACTGGGGAGCCTATGCCGTTTCAAAATTCGCGACCGAAGGCATGATGCAGGTGCTGGCGGAGGAGTACCAGAACCGCCATCTGCGCGTAAACTGCATTAACCCGGGCGGTACGCGCACCAAAATGCGCGCCAGCGCGTTCCCGAGCGAAGATCCGCAGAAGCTGAAAACCCCGGCAGACATTATGCCGCTCTATCTCTGGCTGATGGGCGACGACAGCCGCCGCAAAACCGGGATGACCTTTGACGCCCAGCCGGGACGTAAACCAGGAATTTCGCAATGAGTGAAGAACGCCATCAGCAGCGCCAGCAGCGTCTGAAAGAACAGGTCGATGCGCGCGTCGCGGCAGCCCAGGACGAACGTGGGATCGTCATCGTTTTTACCGGCAACGGAAAAGGGAAAACCACCGCCGCATTCGGCACGGCGACACGCGCCGTTGGACACGGTCAAAAAGTGGGCGTGATCCAGTTTATCAAAGGCGAATGGCCCAACGGTGAGCGGAATTTGCTTGAGCCTCACGGCGTTGAGTTTCAGGTGATGGCGACCGGGTTTACGTGGGATACTCAGAACCGGGAAACCGACACCGCCGCCTGTCTCGCCGTCTGGGAGCATGCAAAGAGAATGCTGGCCGATCCCTCGCTGAATATGGTTCTGCTGGATGAGATCACCTACATGGTCGCCTACGACTACCTGCCGCTGGAAGCCGTGCTGGATGCTCTGAAGAATCGTCCTGTACACCAGACGGTTATCGTCACGGGGCGCGGATGTCATCGGGATATTCTGGAGATGGCCGATACCGTCAGCGAGCTGCGTCCGGTCAAACATGCGTTTGATGCAGGCATCAAAGCGCAAATTGGAATTGATTACTAAAGAAAAAAGCCCGGTTCGTTGACCGGGCTTTTATATTAACCGTTGTTGTTACGGCTGCCGGAGCGGCGACTGCTGCTCACCTGGCTGTGTCGCTTCACTGCGCGACGGATCTGATTCGCCTTCATGCGACGACGATCTTTTTCCACCGCCACTTTTGAGGTGGTTTCCGGCGTCAGGCCGACCAGCTCGCGCAGGTAGTTGGTTTGGGTCAGATCCAGTTCGGTATACCCACCGCGCGGCAGACCTTTCGGCAGCAGAATGTCGCCGTAACGGACGCGGATCAGGCGGCTAACCTGCACGCCTACCGCTTCCCAGAGACGACGAACTTCGCGGTTACGGCCTTCGGTCAGGGTCACGTTGTACCACTGGTTAATGCCTTCCCCACCGGTAAACTTGATGGTTTTGAACGCCGCAGGACCGTCTTCCAGCTGAACGCCACGCGACAGATCGCGCAGTTTATTTTCGTCAACCTGGCCAAATACGCGCACCGCGTATTCACGTTCCACTTCACGGCTTGGGTGCATCAGACGGTTTGCCAGTTCACCATCGGTGGTGAACAGCAGCAGACCGCAGGTGTTCACGTCCAGACGGCCGACGGCAATCCAGCGAGCGCCACGCAGTTTAGGCAGACGGTCAAACACCGTCGGACGACCTTCCGGGTCGTTGCGGGTGCACAGCTCGCCTTCCGGCTTGTAGTAAGCCAGCACGCGGCAGATCTGTTCAGCGGACTCTTTCACGGAGATAAGATGACCGTCGATGCGGATCTTCAGCCCCGGTACGATTTCTACGCGGTCACCCAGCGTGGCGATTTTACCGTCCACACTCACGCGGCCCGCTTCAATAATGGCTTCGATTTCACGGCGTGAACCGTGGCCGGCACGCGCCAGCACTTTCTGTAACTTCTCGCTCATTGAGCTTCCTCAGGTGTCGCCTTCACAGGCGTCGAATCAGGTCAAAAGAGGGCTGAGCCCTGCTTTGATGGCCGCGTAGTATATCTGCTTATACCTTTACAAGAAAGGCTTTACGTCACCCACGCCTTCACGAATCACTTCCGGTGCATCTTCGGTTAAGTCGACCACGGTGGTCGGCTGCTGGCCGAGATAGCCGCCGTGAATAATCAGCTCGACCACCTTCTCCAGGCGATCTTTGATCTCTTCCGGATCGGACTCGGTAAACTCGCTTCCGGGCAGCATCAGCGAGGTGGAGAGCATCGGTTCACCGAGGGTTTCCAGCAGCGCCTGCGCAATCGGGTTCGACGGCACGCGCATGCCGATGGTTTTGCGTTTCTCCTGCAGCAGACGACGCGGTACTTCCTTCGTGCCCTTCAGGATGAAGGTGTAGTTGCCCGGCGTGTTGTTCTTAATCAGGCGAAACGCCACGTTATCAACATACGCATAGGTCGACAGCTCAGAGAGATCGCGGCACATCAGGGTAAAGTTATGGCCGTCCGGCAGCTGGCGAATACGGCAAATGCGCTCCATTGCCCCTTTATCTTCGATTTTGCAGCCCAGCGCGTAGCCTGAATCGGTCGGGTAGACAATCACGCCGCCTTTGCGGACGATCTCCACGGCCTGGTTGATCAGACGTGGCTGCGGGTTATCCGGATGGATATAGAAAAACTGACTCATACTTCCCTCTCTTCAATTTGCTGCGGCTGTTCCCAGAGCTGCCAGACCGGCTCAACGCCAGCAGGCAACCAGAGCTTGCGCCCCAGTTCGATCCACGCGCAGGGCTGATGGAAATCAGAGCCCTGTGACCCAAGCAGGCCGAACTGGCGGGCATAGGTCGCGAGCTGCGCGCGCTCGTTGGGCGCCTGCTGACACTGGGCGACTTCCATCGCCTCGCCGCCGCATTCGGCAAAGTGTGCCAGCAGCCTTTTCAGCCATTTAGCAGAAAGATTATACCGCCCAGGATGGGCCAGCACGGCCTTACCGCCAGAATGATGAATCACATCAATAGCTTGTTTTATTGTACACCACTGTGGCGGAACGTATCCGGTTTTACCGCGCGCCAGATACTTTTTAAAGACGTCTGCCATAGTCGTCGCTTTGCCCGCGTCGACCAGAAAACGGGCGAAATGACCACGGGTGACCGCCCCGCCGTTCGCCATCTTTTGCGCGCCTTCCAGCGCGCCCGGAATATGCGCCTTTTCCAGACGCTCGCCGATCATCTCTGCGCGCTGATTGCGGCGCGTTTTTTGTTCTTGCAAAAATGCCGTAAGTGCCGGATGGTCTATATCGATATTCAGGCCAACAATATGAATCTCATGGTTTTCCCAGACGGTCGAGATCTCGACGCCGGACACCAGATTCAGCGCCAGCCCGCTGCGGGCGATCTCGGCGCGCGCCGCCGGAATGGCATCTGTCGTATCGTGATCGGTTATCGCCAGCGTGCCGACGCGCATTTCAACGGCGCGATGAACCAGGGCTTCGGGTGTCAGCAGGCCGTCAGAGGCCTGAGTATGGCTGTGTAAATCATAAATAATGGCGTAGGTGGTATCGCTCAAAGCACTTCCCATAACAGGTTGGAGACATCCGAAAACACCATGATACCGACTTAACGCGAAATTCTGAAATCAAGGGTTGACAACTTGCCATCGAACTAGTTAACTAGTACGAAAGTTCACACGAGAAAGGTATCTGAAAATGACCGCACATTTCACTCTGCACGGCTGGTGGCGCACTTCCTGATCTTCGGGCAGTGTCACGCGTCTGCGAAATGCAAACAGATATCCGCCCGCTACCCAGCGGGCTTTTTTTTGAACAAAATATGAGAACAACAACATGCAAACAGCCAAACCTCATCTCGAACTGCTGACCTGCGAGGCGGCCTATCGCCACAACCCGACCGCGCTGTTTCATCAGGTGTGCGGGGCACGTCCGGCAACGCTGCTGCTGGAATCGGCGGATATCGACAGCAAGGACGATCTCAAAAGCCTGCTGCTGGTCGATAGCGCGCTGCGCATTACCGCTTTAGGTGACACTGTCACCATCAAGGCATTATCAGACAATGGCGCATCGCTGCTGCCGCTGCTGGATGCCGCCCTGCCTTCAGGCATTGAAAACGAACATCATCCAGAAATGCGCATTCTGCATTTCCCGCCGGTGAGCCAGCTGCTGGACGAAGACGCGCGCCTCTGCTCCCTGTCCGTTTTCGATGCCTTCCGCCTGCTGCAGAATCTGGTCACCGTGCCGCAAGACGAGCGTGAAGCGATGTTCTTCGGCGGGCTGTTTGCTTACGACCTGGTTGCCGGTTTTGAAGATTTGCCGGAAACCGAGCAGGGTAATCGCTGCCCGGATTATTGCTTCTATCTGGCTGAAACGCTGCTGGTGATCGACCACCAGAAGCAATACACCCGCATCCAGGCAAGCCTGTTCACGCCGTCTGCCGCTGAGAAAAACCGTCTTGAGCACCGCATCGCTCAGCTGCAGCAGCAGATGACGGAAGCACCACCCGCGCTGCCGGTGCAGCGCGTGGAGAAAATGACCTGCGACGTTAACCAGACTGACGATCAGTACGGCGCCGTGGTTCGCCAGATGCAAAAAGCGATTCGCGCCGGGGAAATTTTCCAGGTCGTGCCGTCCCGTCGCTTCTCGCTGCCCTGCCCGTCGCCGCTCGCAGCCTACGACGTGCTGAAAAAGAGTAACCCAAGCCCGTACATGTTCTTCATGCAGGACAACGAATTCACGCTGTTCGGCGCCTCGCCGGAAAGCTCGCTGAAGTACGATGCCACCAGCCGTCAGATTGAGATCTACCCGATTGCCGGAACCCGTCCGCGCGGGCGTCGCGCCGATGGCTCGCTGGACCGCGATCTGGACAGCCGCATCGAACTTGAAATGCGTACCGACCACAAAGAACTCTCCGAGCACCTGATGCTGGTTGACCTGGCGCGTAACGATCTGGCACGTATTTGTACTCCCGGCAGCCGCTACGTGGCGGACCTGACCAAAGTTGACCGCTATTCGTTCGTGATGCACCTGGTCTCCCGCGTGGTCGGCGAGCTGCGCCACGATCTCGACGTGCTGCACGCCTACCGCGCCTGCATGAACATGGGCACCCTGAGCGGCGCGCCGAAAGTGCGCGCCATGCAGCTGATTGCCGCCGCCGAAGGACGCCGTCGCGGCAGCTACGGCGGCGCGGTGGGTTACTTCACCGCCCACGGCGATCTCGACACCTGCATCGTAATCCGCTCCGCCTATGTTGAAGACGGTATTGCCACCGTTCAGGCGGGTGCCGGGATTGTCCTTGATTCTGTTCCGCAGTCTGAAGCTGACGAAACGCGCAGTAAAGCCCGTGCGGTCCTTCGCGCCATTGCTACCGCACACCATGCACAGGAGATTTTCTGATGGCTGACATTCTGCTGCTCGATAATATCGACTCCTTTACCTATAACCTGGCAGATCAGCTGCGTGCGAATGGCCACAACGTCGTTATCTACCGCAACCACGTTCCTGCGCAGACCCTGATTGACCGTCTGGCCACCATGCAAAACCCGGTGCTGATGCTCTCCCCGGGGCCAGGCGCACCGAGCGAAGCCGGCTGTATGCCGGAGCTGCTGACCCGCATGCGCGGCAAACTGCCAATCGTCGGCATCTGCCTCGGCCATCAGGCGATTGTTGAAGCCTATGGCGGCTACGTCGGCCAGGCGGGTGAGATCCTGCACGGTAAAGCGTCCAGCATTGAACATGACGGCCAGGCGATGTTTGCCGGGCTGCCGAACCCGCTCCCGGTCGCGCGCTATCACTCGCTGGTTGGCAGCAATATTCCCGCCGGGCTGACGATTAACGCCTCGTTTGAAGGCATGGTGATGGCGGTGCGCCACGATGCGGACCGCGTCTGCGGCCTGCAGTTCCACCCGGAATCAATCCTGACCTCCCACGGCGCCCGCCTGCTGGAGCAGACGCTGGACTGGGCGTTACAGAAACTGGAGCAGACCAATACCCTGCAGCCGATTCTGGAAAAACTGTATCAGGCGCAGACCCTGAGCCAGCAGGAGAGCCATCAGCTCTTCTCCGCCGTGGTTCGCGGCGAGCTGAAGCCTGAACAGCTGGCAGCCGCGCTGGTGAGCATGAAGGTGCGCGGCGAAAGCCCGCAGGAGATCGCCGGTGCCGCTACGGCCCTGCTGGAAAATGCCGCCCCGTTCCCGCGCCCGGACTATCAGTTTGCGGATATCGTCGGTACCGGCGGTGACGGCAGTAACAGCATCAATATCTCCACCGCCAGCGCCTTCGTGGCGGCGGCGTGCGGTTTGAAGGTCGCGAAGCACGGTAACCGCAGCGTTTCCAGCCGGTCAGGTTCTTCCGATCTGCTCGCCGCATTCGGTATTAACCTCGATATGAACGCCGAGCGTTCCCGCGAAGCGCTGGATGACCTGGGCGTCTGCTTCCTGTTTGCGCCGAAGTACCACACCGGTTTCCGCCACGCGATGCCGGTTCGTCAGCAGCTCAAAACCCGCACGCTGTTTAACGTGCTCGGCCCGCTGATCAACCCGGCCCACCCGCCGCTGGCGCTGATTGGCGTTTACAGCCCTGAGCTGGTTCTGCCGATTGCCGAGACGCTGCGCGTGCTGGGCTATCAGCGTGCCGCCGTGGTGCACAGCGGCGGTATGGATGAGGTTTCTCTTCATGCGCCAACGCTGGTGGCCGAACTGCGCGACGGCGAAATCCTGAGCTATCAGCTGGAGGCTGCCGACTTCGGCCTTGCGCCATACCATCAGGAAGCGCTGGCAGGCGGTACGCCGGAAGAAAACCGTGACATTCTGACTCGCTTATTACAAGGTAAAGGAGAGGTCGCCCATGAGGCCGCCGTTGCTGCCAACGTCGCCATGCTGATGCGTTTGCACGGTGAGGAAGACCTGAAGGCCAACGTTCAAAAAGTTCTGGATGTACTGCGCTCCGGTGCAGCTTACGATCGCGTTACCGCACTTGCGGCAAGAGGGTAAAGAATGCAGACCGTTTTAGCGAAAATCGTTGCCGATAAGGCCATCTGGGTGGAAGCCCGCAAGCAACAGCAGCCGCTTGCGAGTTTCCAGAATGACGTCGTCCCGAGCAGCCGTCGTTTCTATGACGCCCTGCGGGGTACGCGCACCGCGTTTATTCTTGAGTGCAAAAAAGCGTCCCCGTCCAAAGGCGTTATTCGTGACGATTTCGACCCGGCGCGTATTGCCGGCATTTATAAGCATCATGCTTCAGCCATCTCCGTGCTGACGGATGAGAAATATTTTCAGGGCAGCTTCGACTTTCTGCCGATCGTCAGCGGCATCGCGCCGCAGCCGATCCTGTGCAAAGACTTTATTATCGACCCGTATCAGATCTGGCTGGCGCGCTTTTACCAGGCCGACGCCTGCCTGCTGATGCTCTCTGTGCTCGACGACGAGCAGTATCGCCAGCTTTCCGCCGTGGCGCACAGCCTGAACATGGGCGTGCTGACCGAAGTGAGCAACGAAGAGGAGCTGGAGCGCGCGATTGCGCTGGAAGCCAAAGTGGTCGGGATCAACAACCGCGATCTGCGCGACCTGTCCATTGACCTGAACCGTACCCGCCAGCTGGCGCCGCGTCTGGGTTCTGGCGTGACGGTGATCAGCGAATCCGGCATTAACAGCTATGCCCAGGTGCGCGAGCTAAGCCACTTCGCCAACGGTTTCCTGATTGGCTCCGCCATGATGGAGCATGACGATCTCAATGCGGCCGTGCGTCGCGTGCTGCTGGGTGAAAACAAAGTCTGCGGCTTAACCCGCGAACAGGATGCCCAGGCCGCGTATGAAGCCGGGGCGATTTATGGCGGGCTGATCTTTGTGGACTCCTCTCCACGTGCGGTCAGTGAAGAGCAGGCGCGTAAGGTCATCGCAGCGGCTCCGCTCGGCTACGTGGGCGTTTTCCGCAACGCAGATATTGCAGACGTTGCGGCAAAAGCCGACGCGTTATCCCTCAGCGCGGTGCAGCTCCACGGCGATGAAGACCAGAGCTACATCGATGCCCTGCGCGCCGCGCTGGCACCACAGGTGCAAATCTGGAAAGCGCAAAGCGTTGGCGATACCTTGCCCTCGCGTAACCTGAACCATGTGGATAAATACGTCCTCGATAACGGCCAGGGCGGCACCGGCCAGCGTTTTGACTGGTCGCTGCTGAACGGCGAGAAGCTGGACAACGTCCTGCTGGCGGGCGGATTAAGCCCGGATAACTGCGTAGAAGCCGCTAAAACCGGCTGCGCAGGCCTCGATTTCAATTCAGGCGTAGAGTCCCAACCGGGTATCAAAGATGCCAGCAAGCTGGCCTCGGTTTTTAAAACTCTGCGTGCATATTAAGGAAGAGAAGATGACGACATTACTTAACCCGTATTTTGGTGAGTTCGGCGGGATGTACGTCCCGCAAATCCTGATGCCCGCGCTGCGCCAGCTGGAAGAAGCGTTTGTCAGCGCGCAGAAAGATCCGGCGTTTCAGGCTGAATTTACCGACCTGCTGAAAAATTACGCCGGTCGTCCGACCGCGCTGACCAAATGCCGCAACCTGACGGAAGGCACCAAAACCACGCTGTATCTGAAGCGTGAAGACCTGCTGCACGGCGGCGCGCATAAAACTAACCAGGTGCTGGGCCAGGCGCTGCTCGCGAAGCGTATGGGCAAAACCGAAATCATCGCCGAAACCGGTGCAGGTCAGCACGGCGTGGCCTCTGCGCTTGCCAGCGCCCTGCTCGGCCTGAAATGCCGCATCTATATGGGAGCGAAAGACGTTGAGCGTCAGTCTCCGAACGTCTTCCGTATGCGTCTGATGGGAGCGGAAGTGATCCCGGTGCACAGCGGCTCCGCGACGCTGAAGGATGCCTGTAACGAAGCGCTTCGCGACTGGTCTGGCAGCTATGAAACCGCGCACTATATGCTCGGTACCGCGGCGGGCCCGCACCCGTTCCCGACTATCGTGCGCGAATTCCAGCGCATGATCGGTGAAGAGACCAAAGCGCAGATCCTCGAAAAAGAGGGGCGTCTGCCGGATGCGGTGATCGCCTGCGTTGGCGGCGGATCTAACGCCATCGGCATGTTCGCAGACTTTATCGACGACACCAGCGTGGGTCTGATTGGCGTAGAGCCTGCCGGGCACGGCATTGAATCGGGTGAACACGGCGCGCCGCTGAAGCATGGCCGTGTGGGGATCTACTTCGGGATGAAATCCCCGATGATGCAAACCGATGAGGGCCAGATTGAAGAGTCTTACTCTATTTCTGCCGGCCTCGACTTCCCGTCCGTCGGGCCGCAGCATGCGTTCCTGAACAGTACCGGCCGCGCGGACTATGTCTCCATTACCGATGACGAAGCGCTGGAAGCCTTTAAAACGCTGTGCCGCAGCGAAGGGATCATCCCGGCGCTGGAGTCTTCACACGCCCTGGCGCACGCGCTGAAAATGATGAAAGAAAACCCGGAAAAAGAACAGCTGCTGGTGGTAAACCTTTCCGGCCGCGGTGACAAAGATATCTTCACCGTTCACGATATTCTGAAAGCACGAGGGGAAATCTGATGGAACGCTACGATAACGTATTTGCAGAGCTGAAATCCCGCCAGGAAGGCGCTTTCGTTCCCTTCGTCACCCTGGGCGATCCGGGCCCGGAACAGTCGCTGAAGATCATCGACACCCTGATTGAGGCCGGTGCCGACGCGCTGGAGCTGGGTATTCCGTTCTCCGATCCGCTGGCGGATGGCCCGACCATCCAGAATGCGACGCTGCGCGCATTCGCCTCCGGGGTGACGCCGACCCAGTGCTTCGAGATGCTGGCGGCGATTCGCCAGAAGCACCCGACCATTCCGATCGGCCTGCTGATGTACGCCAACCTGGTGTTCAACCGCGGTATCGATGAGTTTTACGCCGAGTGCGCACGCGTGGGCGTCGACTCCGTTCTGGTGGCAGACGTGCCGGTCGAGGAATCTGCGCCATTCCGTCAGGCGGCCATGCGCCATAACGTCGCCCCGATTTTCATCTGCCCGCCGAACGCCGATGACGCCCTGCTGCGCCAGATTGCCTCTTACGGACGCGGCTATACCTACCTGCTCTCCCGCGCGGGCGTGACCGGTGCCGAGAATAAAGCCGCACTGCCGCTGCATCATCTGGTGGAGAAGCTGGCCGAGTACCATGCCGCGCCTCCGCTGCAGGGGTTCGGGATTTCCTCCCCGGATCAGGTCAGCGCAGCGATTGACGCGAAGGCGGCAGGTGCCATCTCCGGCTCCGCAATTGTGAAGATCATCGAGAAGAACGTGGACAAGCCAGAGCAGATGCTGGCCGAGCTGAAAGCGTTTGTGACCGCAATGAAAGCGGCGACGCGTAAAGCATAACCCTTCCACCGTCTGGCTTCCTGCCAGACGGTTACCCTTCCTTCCCCACCTTCTACAACGGATTACCTCAAAATTGATCCCGTCGATATTTTCGGCGTGAATGGCTTTCCATTCTGGCTTGCAAGCGTATGATCTGGACTCTTTTTTTATCTTTAATCCTTCTGAGTTCAGAGGCTTATTCATGTCATGGCAATCCTTTAAACAGGCTTACCTGGTTAAGTTCTGGTCACCTGTTCCGGCCGTTATCGCGGCAGGCATTCTCTCTACCTACTATTTCGGTATTACCGGCACCTTCTGGGCCGTGACCGGCGAGTTCACCCGCTGGGGTGGTCAATTGCTACAGCTCGCTGGCGTGCATACCGAAGAGTGGGGTTACTTTAAACTCATCCATCTGGACGGCACGCCACTTACCCGCATCGACGGGATGATGATCGTCGGCATGTTCGGTGGCTGTTTCGCGGCGGCGCTGTGGGCAAACAACGTTAAGTTGCGGATGCCCAAAAGCCGTATTCGCATAATGCAGGCGGTAGTCGGCGGTATCATTGCCGGGTTTGGCGCCCGTCTGGCGATGGGCTGTAACCTGGCCGCTTTCTTTACGGGTATTCCTCAGTTTTCGCTTCACGCCTGGTTCTTTGCAGTCGCCACGGCCATCGGCTCTTACTTCGGTGCCAAATTTACCCTGCTGCCGCTGTTCCGCATTCCGGTGAAAATGACAAAAGTCAGCGCAGCGTCTCCGTTAACCCAGAAGCCGGACCAGGCGCGTCGCCGTTTCCGCCTCGGTATGCTGGTCTTTTTGGCTATGGTCGCCTGGGCGCTTTGCACTGCGATGAATCAGCCCAAACTCGGCCTGGCGATGCTGTTCGGCGTGGGTTTTGGTCTGCTCATTGAACGCGCGCAGATCTGCTTTACCTCCGCGTTTCGCGATATGTGGATCACCGGCCGCACGATGATGGCAAAGGCGATTATCGCCGGGATGGCGGTCAGCGCCATCGGTATCTTCAGCTATGTTCAGCTGGGCGTTGAACCGAAAATCATGTGGGCTGGCCCTAACGCGGTGATTGGCGGCCTGCTGTTTGGCTTCGGGATTGTGCTGGCTGGCGGGTGTGAAACCGGCTGGATGTACCGCGCCGTTGAAGGTCAGGTGCATTACTGGTGGGTGGGCCTGGGAAATGTTATCGGCTCGACGATCCTGGCGTACTTCTGGGACGATCTGTCCCCGGCGCTTGCCACGAACTGGGACAAGGTCAACCTGCTGAGCACCTTCGGCCCTCTCGGCGGCCTGCTGGTCACCTATGCCCTGCTGCTGGTCGCTTTTTTACTGGTTGTCGCGCAGGAGAAACGCTTCTTCCGTCGCGCGAGTGTTAAAACAGAAACCCAGGAGAATGCTGCATGAAAGAGATCGTGCCCGATTACCGTCTGGATATGGTTGGTGAACCCTGCCCTTATCCGGCTGTTGCCACGCTTGAAGCCCTACCGCAGCTCAAAAAAGGGGAAATTCTGGAAGTGGTCAGCGACTGTCCGCAGTCCATCAACAACATTCCGCTGGATGCGAAAAACCACGGCTACACGGTGCTGGATATCCAGCAGGATGGCCCGACCATTCGGTATTTGATTCAGAAGTGATCGCTAAGGGCCTCGTAAGGGGCCTTTATCCTATTGAATTATAGGACATCTTGATCCACGGCAAAAACGCAATTTTTGACTTAAGTAAAATCTCATTTCCCTTTTGAAGGAGGTTTTCGCGGTTTGATGTATTTACGAGCTTTACTGGTTTTCGCCTTATTGATTCCCTTCCATGCGCTGTCCCTGAATTTCTCTTCAACCTTCCTGCGCCTTAATTGTCCGCAAAGAGGACTTGTCGAGATCATTCTGCACGTTTATGACCATACCCAGGAACGATGGCAAGGTCATTTTGAAACCGGTGCGGGACATAAACGTGCGGGAGATACCGAAATTATCCCGTTTGCCAACGGCGATATTCTTTTCCATTCCCTGTCCAGCGACGCTTTCAGCTATTTATACGATGGGGAAAAGATCCTGAGGCACTGCGTAAAGCTTGATGAGCGGCCGGTTTATCCGTCGTTTTGAAGTGAGCAAAGCAAACTGGCCACCCTGTGGCCAGTTTGACGGGGGATCAGAAACGATAACCCGCAGAGAACATAAACACCCACGGATCCAGGCGAGTATTGATACTTTGCTGCTGACCGCCCGCCTTGAAGCGTACGTCCGTATCAATATCCATGTACCAGACCGAGGCGTTAATCAGCCAGTCGCGGTTAATCAGATAGTCCAGACCGACCTGCCCCGCCATACCCCATGAATCTTTCAGGCTAAGGTCAGTCAGACCGGCCTCTTTACCGGTATCGTTAAACTTCTCGTCAAAGAAGGTGGTGTAGTTCACACCGGCGCCAATATAAGGACGCACCTTGCTGCTGGCATCGCCAAAGTACCATTGCGCCATCAGCGTTGGCGGTAAATGGTGAACCGTAGCGATATCACCGGTTGCGCCCAGGCCCACGCGATGACGGAACGGCGTTGCAGCCAGAAGCTCAACACCAACGTTTTCCGTCGCCATATAGGTGAACGTTAACCCTAACTGGGTGTTATTACTGACGTTAAAACCGCCCATACCCAGCACGTTATCCGATCCTTCAGTCGGGCGAACCGTAGCCGAACCGGCACGAATAAAGAATTCGCCTGCTTCATGCGCATACGCGCCGCCAGAGAGACTGCTTAATACAAGGGCTGCCACCGCTAATTTTTTCATATCCGCTCCATCGTTGTGGTTTTAATCGCGGATGAGAATATACTCACAAATGAGTAATAAGTGATCTGCTACAGATCACATTAAAACCAGTAACTTAACATTCATTGATCTGGATTAATTTTTTGTTACGCGTCCAAAAGCGATAAGTTGTTTCCATGTCAATTTTTTGGCATTTCACGGTTACAAAATTTTCCTTTTTTCCCCTCTTGCTCTTCCTCTGACGGCTGGATAATTTATCGCTCTCACAAGTTGATTTGATGCGTTCTTCTTTTGCAGGTGTGCCATGAGTGACATTAACCCGTGCATGACGTGCGGAGCCTGTTGTGCGTATTTTCGAGTCTCTTTCTACTGGGCCGAAGCCAGCGATGGCGGCGGTACCGTTCCGGTTCATCTTACTGAGCCGTTAACGCCCTTTCTGCGCTGCATGAGCGGCACAAACCAAAAGCAGGCCCGCTGCGTAGCGCTACAGGGTGAGCCAGGGGTCTCTACCCGATGTTCCATTTATGAGGATCGGCCCAGCCCGTGCCGGGAATTTGCCATGTCGAGGGAAGATGGGCAGGTTAACGAAGCCTGCAATCGCGCCCGGGCGCGCGTTGGATTACCGCCGCTTTACAAAGATATGCTTTTCCATACAAGCCTTGATGCTGCCACAGCAGGTGCATCCGGTGTACAATTGCCGGCTAATTAACACCTGCAATACTCAAGGAGAGTGCATGTCTATCACGGCGAAGTCTGTCTACCGTGACACGGGAAACTTTTTCCGCAATCAGTTCATAACCTTTTTACTGATCGCGTTGCTATGTGCCTTTATCACGGTGGTGCTGGGCCATGCCTTCTCACCGAGTGAAGAACAGATTGCCAGCCTGAGCCAGGGCGACCATCTTGCCGGAAGCGTGGGGCTGTTTGAACTGGTGCAAAACATGACGCCGGAGCAGCAGCAAATTCTGCTGCGGGCGTCTGCCGCGTCCACGTTCTCGGGCCTGATCGGTAATGCGGTTCTGGCGGGCGGCGTTTTGCTGATGATTCAGCTGGTCTCGGCGGGTCACCGGGTCAGCGCCTTACGGGCGATTGGTGCGAGTGCGCCAGTCTTACCTAAGCTGTTTATTCTGATCTTTTTAACCACCATGCTGGTGCAAATGGGGATTATGCTAGTCGTGGTGCCGGGCGTATTACTGGCTATCGTGCTCTCATTTGCGCCTGTGATGGTGGTGCAGGATAAAATGGGGATTTTTACCGCGATGCGCAGCAGCATCAGACTGGCATGGGCTAATATGCGTCTGGTGGCTCCCGCCGTGATCGGCTGGCTGCTCGCCAAAACGCTCCTGCTGTTGTTTGCACCGAATTTTGCGGTATTAACGCCGAACGTTGGCGCGGTAGTGGCGAATACGCTGAGCAATCTGATTTCAGCGGTACTGCTGGTCTATCTGTTCCGCCTGTATATGTTAATTCGTCAGTAATCCTGAGGCGGGTGGCATCGCTGCCTCCCGCCCCGCTCAGAAGATGGAATCACAGAATGAAGCAGTTTCTTGATTTTTTACCGCTCGTGGTCTTTTTTGCTTTTTATAAGCTGTACGATATTTATGCCGCGACCACTGCGCTGATCGTTGCGACCGCTGTTGTACTCATCTACAGCTGGGTGCGCTATCGCAAAGTCGAAAAGATGGCGCTGATAACGTTCGTCCTGGTCGCCGTATTCGGCGGGCTTACGCTGTTCTTCCACAATGATGAATTTATTAAGTGGAAAGTGACCGTTATTTACTCGCTGTTTGCGGGCGCATTGTTAATTAGCCAGTGGGTCATGAAAAAGCCGCTGATCCAGCGCATGCTGGGCAAAGAGCTGACGCTGCCTCAGGAAGTCTGGTCCCGTCTGAATATCGCCTGGGCGGTCTTCTTTATTCTCTGTGGTCTTGCCAATATCTATATTGCCTTCTGGCTGCCGCAGAATATCTGGGTCAACTTTAAGGTCTTCGGCCTGACCGGGCTGACGCTTATCTTCACGCTGTTAAGCGGCGTATACATCTATCGCCACATGCCGCAGGACGACAAGCACTGATTAATGACTGACCAGAACGTCTATGACAGGCGTTCTGGTCTATTCTCTCCGCTGTGAAATCATAGTAGCATCCCGCCTGAAGTCTTCCGTTACGAGTTAAAACAATGACAACAACTAACGCCCCGCAGGGCGAACTGGTTTTACGCACACTGGCAATGCCCGCTGACACCAATGCCAATGGCGATATTTTTGGCGGCTGGCTGATGTCGCAGATGGATATGGGCGGCGCAATTCTGGCAAAAGAGATTGCCCACGGGCGCGTGGTGACTGTGCGAGTGGACGGCATGACCTTCCTGCGCCCGGTTGCGGTGGGAGATGTGGTTTGCTGCTACGCGCGCTGCGTCAAACGCGGCAACACCTCTATTTCAATCAACATCGAAGTATGGGTTAAGAAAGTCTCTTCTGAACCCATTGGACAGCGTTATAAGGCCACTGAAGCGCTGTTTATTTATGTTGCAGTGGATAGCGAGGGAAAACCTCGTCAACTTCCGCAGGCCTGATTGACAGGCAAAAAAAAGCCTCCATCAGGAGGCTTTTTTTATTCCATCTGCGCCCCGCCGTTCAGGCGGAAAACAATATTCACAATCAGTCCGCTGCCCGGTTTTCCGGCTTCATAGCGCCATCTGCGCATCGCCGATTTCACTTCGCGCTCAAACATATTGGAAGGCTGAGCGGACAAGATTTCCACGTTATCCACGCGGCCATCGGCAGTGACGTCAAATTTAACCCGTACGCGGCCTTCAATACGTAAGGCCTGCGCTCGCGCCGGATACTGAGGCTGGTTGCGACTCAGCGCGCGCGGGCCCGCAGGGGCACTGACTGTCGGCTTAGGCGCGGTTGCGGTGTTATTCATCACCGGACGCGAAGGCGCCGCATTCTCGACCGTCTGGGTCGCACGTGGTTCAACCGGACGTTCCTCGCGTTTCGGACGCTCCTCGACCTTCTTCACCGGTTTTGGCTTCGGCTTAGGTTTTGGCTTCGGTTCAGGCTTGTGGATCACCACCGGCGCTTCCTTCGGTGGCGGCGGAACAGGCTCGGGCTCTGGCTCAGGTTCAGCCACCGGCTGCGGTGGCGGAGGTGCAGCCTGCGGCGGTTCGAGATCCGCTGGCGATACCATCGTCACCGAAATCGGCTGCGCGGGCGCGGGCATTTCAATAACCTGATGAACCGAGGTATACAGCAAACCCGCCACAACAGCACCGTGAATCACGACAGAAAGCAGCGTCGGCCAGGGGAAGCGGCGAGGTAAATCAAGGGTCATCGAAGTCATAATCATCAACGTTAAAAAACCGAACACTGATTTTAAATGCAAATAGCAATCATATTCAATAAGACACTTTGTTCTGGCGCAACTTTAGCGCATGAGAGGCCAAAAAAGGCGCATTCAGATCAGGGTATTAACATTGTTTTTATTTTACATTGCAGTCGTTTGCCCTTTCACATAACGTAACTGACACTTTTACCGGTTAAGGAGCTTCGCCGTGTTTTACGTGATTTACTCTGAAGATGTTGCTGATTCGCTCGAAAAACGCCAGTCTGTGCGCCCTGCGCATCTGGCACGTTTGCAGCTGCTCCAGGATGAAGGCCGTTTACTGACCGCTGGCCCAATGCCCGCAGTAGACAGCAACGATCCGGGCGCCGCCGGTTTTGCCGGTTCCACCGTGATTGCTGAGTTTGAATCTCAGGAAAGCGCTCAGGCATGGGCTGACGCAGATCCGTATGTTGCCGCAGGTGTGTATGCGAAAGTAACGGTCAGACCGTATAAGAAAGTGTTTTAAATCAATCAACTAAATGTAGGGCAGCAAACTAACGTTTTATTGCCCTATTACCATTTTGAATGAAAAAAGATATAATCCATCCATCTCTTTTACTTAGAAAGATTTGTTATGGATTATATTTTATTAGTATTATTACTGGCCGTTTGTTTTTCCAATTCTGTACTTGTCAGAATTAAATCAATTATTATGGTTATTGCATTGCTTACATTTGCATTTTGGTTTATATCAGATATGTTTACCGGAAATGGTGTAAATGATGCAGTTTATTATCATCTAAAAAGCAATGTTCACGGAACGTCCATTGATGATATATTACCTAAGATATTTGCTGCAAGCATATTTATTTTGCTATCAATTGCGATACTGTTTATTTCATTCAAATATGGAAATAAATTACCACATAGCAAAACCCCATTATTTATATCATTATACATACTTCTCCTTTCGATTTTTATTTTTAAGTCTAACGCAACTCAAAATATTTTTAACTCGCTTCAAAACTTATCCTATGGAAACGGGATAAAAGTGGCTAAACAATATAACGGCATTGATTACGACATAAAAAATAAATATAACTATGTCTTTATTTATGCTGAGAGTCTTGAGCGTTCATTGAGAAATATAAATGGTATTAATTACATCCCAAATATAAGTAAACTCGCAGATCAATACCTTGAATTTACTGACATACAGCAAATTCCTGGTATGGGATGGACAATGGCAGGAATGGTTAATACGCAATGTGCTATCCCATTAGTTCTCCCCCAGGGGAATTCAGCGAGTAATATGTCTCATTTCCTGGCTGGGGCCGATTGCATTGCAACGCATTTGAAAAATAGTGGATACACTACTGAATTTATACGCGGGAGTGATAAAGAGTTTGCTGGTGGTGATAAGTTCTTTTCTCAGCATGGCTGGCTAAATCAACATGATAAACAATATTTACTTAATCATCGCGTAGTAGATGAAAATAATATTAGTGGATGGGGAGTTCATGATGATTCGCTCATAGAACATGTATATAGTGAATTTGAGAAATTATCGGCCTCAAAAAGCAATTTCCTTCTCTCGTTCTTAACCGTCAACACTCATCCGCCAGCAGGCACTTATTTATCTGCCTGTGATGGACATATTAATGCCCCCATTAGTAATCCGATGCTTAAATCAGCGAGTTGCTCTGATTATCTTGTTGGTAACTTTATAAAAAAAATCATCAATTCAGACCATTTTGACAATACAATCATTGTTCTTGTGTCAGACCATTTGATGATGGCTAACGCAGCCAGTAAAGAACTTGACAGCATTCAGGACAAGCGTAGAAACAACTTTATTGTTATTAAAAAAGGTATTAAACCCGCTAAAATCGCCAAACCAGGAACATTACTGGATGTCTGGCCGACTATACTTGATATCTCTTCGGCTGATAAACCTGATTTTGGATTTGGTCATAGTTTACTTCGCAATGAGAAAAGCCAGATATTACAATCATGGGAAAATTCTAAAAATATTAGCGATTATCTAGGTTTTTCGTCTTCACTATGGAACTACCCTTCCCTGAATGACAAATTCTCATTTAAGGATGGCATATTGACAATTGGTCAACAAGAATATAAATGGCCTCTCTTCGGATCCGCTGACAAGAATAAAAACATCAAGAGCATTTATTTTGAAGCCTTTGCCTTAAACGCACAAAAATTAACCACCGAAGATAATATTCTTTTTTATATAAATGATTGCTCTATAACATCTCATAGTAAAAAAGGCTTATGTGGCTATGAGTTAACACATAATGGTACAGTACAGTATCAAATAAATGAAAAAGGTCTTTTCAATCGCAGAGAACTCAATGTTGCCTCTCCTTTGTTTACTGAGAAACTTATCGGTATTTCGTCTGGGCCACTTAATGTTCAGACAGGAATTTATGATAATATTCAGGAGCAAACCATGCCATATGGAGTTAATTTTTATAAGCTGGAAGGAGAAAATAGAAAACTAAAACTTATGGCCAACGTTGACACATGCAACAATGTTCCTGTTGATACTAACGCAGTAAAAAAATTAATTGATAAAGACAACTCGCCCCTCATCATTGCTTCAAATGAGTCTGTTTTTTGTATCCCTTATGAAACCAGACCATCAATTAACGAATTATTGCGCTCTAGTGTTGCTACTCAACTTGCCCCCAGACAGCAAATAATAGGTACTTATACTAAAAATGATACGAAATTCATTTTAGGAAAGCCTGAAATTCCATTAGATGTGTTTATAGACAAAACAAATTTTAATCTGGAAGAATTATGTACAATTTTAAACGACTGTAGGTGATTTATTCTAATCTTTGAAAGGCTCCCTCAGGAGCCTTTCAAACCATCAATGCAGCGACGCTAGCCTCGCCGCAAACCCGACAAACAGCAGCCCTATCAGCCCGTTCCCCAGCTTTGCCAGTTTCTTTTTCGTTTTCAGATAACGCGTGACAAACGCGCCGGAGAAGATCAGGAAGCTCATGTACATAAAGCTTATCAACTCCAGCGTCGTCGCGAGGATCAGGAAAGAAGTTCCGGTACTCTGTGCATTCACGTCAATGAACTGAACGAAGAACGATACGTAGAACAGAATCGCTTTGGGATTGGTCAGGCTTAATACCAGCGAACGTTTCATGATCATACTTGCCGGTTCGGGGCCGCTCTCATGCGCATTTTTCTGGCGGTTCACCACTGACCAGAGCATTTTGCCGCCCAGCCAGAGCAGATAGAAAGCCCCAAGATAGCGCACGATATTAAACAGTACCGGCGTGGTCTGGATTAATGCCGCGACGCCCGCCCAGGCCAGAAACATCAGCACCGCATCGCCGATAAATACGCCCGTGGCGGCAAGATACCCTTTTTTAACGCCGTGACCGATCCCGGTTTTTAGCACAAACAGGGTATTCGGCCCTGGCACCAGCACGATAAAAAACGCGCCGACAACATACGTCCAGAAATTCAGTACGCCAAACTCCGCAAACACTTCTCCCTCCTTTTGCTAAATACAACAGGAATATCGCTGCAAATACGCTATTCCCCAAGAAAATCAGACGCTATAAAATCAGCGGGCACCGGTTACGGTGCCCTCATGGTTTCAGATATCCTGGACTGCGAACAGCAACGCATTGCGGTACCTGGTCAATCCACATTTTCTGATGGCGTGAATACGCATATTGCGGCGGGATTGTGCTTCCAGCCAACGAGCCTTGCGACGACTCACCTGTCGCAACATGCGCCAGCGCCCTACTTCTGTTCTACTGCGCTTCATGTCTACAACTCTTTCTCTAACACTTTTTCTCTAAAAGAAAGGCCATTATAAACCCAACCCGGCAGCAAACCAGCGCTTTTACCTGGCGTTTTTATTTGCCAGATGAATCCTGATGCGTACACTCATAACAATACGCTTTCAAAAGGATTTTTTTACCTATGACAACCTTCTACACCGTGGTGAGTTGGCTGGTCATTTTGGGATACTGGCTGTTAATCGCGGGTGTGACATTACGCATCCTGATGAAGCGCAGAGCCGTACCCTCTGCCATGGCCTGGCTTCTGATCATTTATATCCTCCCGCTGGTGGGAATTATTGCCTATCTCTCTTTCGGCGAGCTTCATCTGGGTAAACGCCGCGCCGAGCGCGCCCGTGCTATGTGGCCCTCCACCGCGAAGTGGCTGAACGATCTTAAGGCCTGCAAACATATTTTTGCCGAGGAGAACAGCAGCGTCGCCTCCTCACTTTTTAAGCTTTGCGAGCGCCGCCAGGGGATTGGCGGCGTTAAGGGCAATCAACTGCAGCTACTGACCTCGTCCGACGACGTCATGCAGGCGTTAATCCGCGATATTCAGCTGGCTCGTCATAATATCGAGATGGTTTTTTATATCTGGCAGCCCGGCGGGATGGCTGACCAGGTCGCTGAATCGCTGATGGCCGCCGCGCGGCGCGGCATTCATTGCCGCCTGATGCTTGACTCCGCGGGTAGCGTGGCATTTTTCCGTAGCCCCTGGGCGGGCATGATGCGTAATGCCGGGATCGAAGTGGTTGAAGCGCTGAAGGTGAATCTCCTGCGCGTGTTTCTGCGCAGGATGGATCTCCGTCAGCATCGCAAAATGATCATGATCGATAACTATATTGCCTATACCGGCAGTATGAATATGGTTGACCCGCGCTTCTTCAAACAGGACTCGGGCGTAGGTCAATGGGTTGATTTGATGGCGCGAATGGAGGGTCCGATTGCCACCTCGATGGGCATCGTTTATTCCTGCGACTGGGAAATAGAGACCGGCAAGCGTATCCTGCCGCCACCGCCGGACGGCAATATCATGCCGTTTGAAGAGGCGAGCGGTCACACCATTCATACTATTGCTTCCGGGCCGGGCTTCCCGGAGGACTTAATCCATCAGGCGCTGCTGACGGCAACCTACTCGGCGCGTGAATATCTGATCATGACGACGCCCTACTTTGTCCCCAGCGACGACCTCCTGCACGCGATCTGTACCGCCGCGCAGCGCGGTGTCGATGTGAGCATCATTTTGCCACGCAAAAATGACTCCCTACTGGTGGGCTGGGCCAGCCGGGCATTCTTTAGCGAACTGCTGGCCGCAGGGGTAAAAATTTATCAGTTTGAAGGCGGATTGCTCCACACCAAGAGCGTTCTCGTCGACGGTGAGCTGAGCCTGGTGGGCACGGTCAACCTGGATATGCGCAGCCTGTGGCTAAACTTTGAAATCACGCTGGTTATTGATGATGCCGGCTTTGGCGGCGACCTTGCGGCGGTGCAGGATGATTATATCTCCCGCTCGCGGCTGCTGGATGCCAGACTGTGGGTAAAACGTCCGATGTGGCAGAGAATTGCCGAACGACTGTTTTACTTCTTTAGTCCGTTGCTGTAAAACGTGCCCAACGATGTTAAACAGGTAGTCATCATGGAAATGGATCTGAACAATCGCCTGACCGAAGACGAAACGCTCGAGCAGGCCTATGACATTTTTCTCGAACTGGCGGTTGATAATCTCGATCCCGCAGACGTGATCCTCTTTAATCTGCAGTTCGAAGAGCGCGGCGGCGCCGAATTGTTCGACCCTTCAGAAGACTGGGCTGAGCATGTTGATTTCGACCTGAATCCTGACTTCTTTGCCGAAGTGGTGATTGGGCTGGCCGATGAAGACGGCGGCGAAATTAACGATATTTTCGCGCGCGTTCTGCTCTGTCGCGAGAAAGACCACAAGCTGTGCCATATTCTCTGGCGCGAATAATAAAAAAGGCTGCGATTGCAGCCTTTTTTATTTACTCCGGCAATTCACTGCCGCAGCGGTAACAAAACCGCGCGCTGTGTTCATGTTCGCCCTGCTGGCAATGAGGACACTTACGCTGCTGCTTGCGGCTCTGAAACGCGCTGCTCATGTGTGTGGTAATAAGTCCCGTCGGGATCGCAATCACCGAATAGCCAATCAAAATCAGCACGGACGCCACGATGCGCCCCAGTGGCGTATGGGGCGTAATATCACCGTAACCCACGGTGGTGACGGTCACAATGGCCCAGTAGACGGACGCATTGAGCGTCGTAAAGCCATATTTGGGCCCTTCTATTAAATACATCAGCGCGCCAAAAACAATCATGACGATGGCAATAAACGAGTAGAACAAAATAAGCTGATGGCGGGCGCTGACGATCGCACTCCAGAACACGCGTAATGACGGCATAAAACGCAGCAATTTCAGAATACGTAATACCCGAATCACGCGCATCGCGCGCCAGGCAAAGACATAGCTCAGGCTAATCTCCGGCCAAAGCCACATGACATAGAGCGGCAGGATGGTGGCTAAATCGATAAATCCCCAGAAGCTGAAAACATATCTGGCCGGGTTGGGCCAGGCTATTACCCGGAGGAGATATTCAGCGGTAAAAACCAGGGTAATCGCCAGCTCAAGCCAGACAAAGATATGCCATTCGTCAAACGTCAGGTGGTATTGCGTCCCGGCACCCGATTCAATAAAGATGACTACCACGCTGAGGAGCGCAAATAAACCGCACAGACCTTCAAAGCGTCGCCCTGAAACCGTTTCAGGGTCGAATAAAAAATGATATAGCCGCCGACGGGCTGACGTGAATATACGCGACACAGTTACCTCGCAAAAAATAAGGGCTGACATCATGTCAGCCCTTGCGATTATAACGGGTCTACTTTCAGGCAGGAAACCGCATGTCGGAAACTGCCTTCCAGAACCGGTCGCGTTTTAGCACATTCCGGCCCGGCCATCGGGCAGCGCGTGCGGAAGACGCAGCCTGACGGTGGGTTAATCGGTGAGGGTAATTCCCCTTCCAGAAGCTGGATCGTTTTATTCTTTTCCAGATCCGGATCGGGGATCGGCACCGCGGACATCAGCGCTCTGGTGTATGGATGCAATGGATTATGGTACACCTCGTCATAGGTGCCCAGCTCCACGGCATGCCCCAGATACATTACCAGCACGCGGTCAGAGATGTGTTTCACCACGGCCAGGTCATGCGCGATGAAGATCAGCGACAGCCCCATTTCGCGCTGCAGCTTCTGCAGCAGGTTAACCACCTGCGCCTGAATGGATACGTCCAGCGCGGAAACCGGCTCATCGCAGATAATCAGCTTCGGTTCGAGGATCAGCGCACGGGCAATACCAATACGCTGGCACTGACCGCCGGAGAACTCATGCGGATAGCGGTTGATGAGGTTTGGCAACAGGCCGACTTTCATCATCATCGCCTTCACGCGGTCGCGCACTTCCTGACGAGACATCTTCGGATGATAGGTCCGCAGCGGCTCGGCAATAATCTCACCGATGGTCATGCGCGGGTTTAATGATGCCAGCGGATCCTGGAAAATCATCTGGATATCGCTGCGCACCTCGCGCCACTCATCGGGCTTCATGCCCAGCAGATCTTTACCCAGCCAGGCCACTTTACCGTCGGTGGCTTTGACCAGACCGATAATGGCTCGCGCAAAGGTCGATTTACCGCAGCCGGACTCTCCCACCACGCCCAGGGTTTCCCCTTCGTACAGGCGCAGCGTGACGCCGTCCACCGCTTTCAGGGTCTTCGGCGGCTGCCAGAACCACTGTTTGCCGTCTTTGATGTCGAAATGCACTTTAAGATCGGCGATTTCGAGCAGCACGTTGCGTTTTTCATCTAATGCGTTCATACCAGCTCCTCCTGCGGCTTAAAGCAGGCGCGCAGACGGCCTGGTGCAAACTCTTCCAGCGGCGGAGCGCTGTTGCAGATTTCCATCGCGTGCGGGCAGCGCGGCTGGAACGGACAGCCTTTCGGCAGACGCAGCAGGTTTGGCGGGTTGCCCGGAATGGTGAGCAGAGATTCCCCTTCTGCATCAAGACGCGGCACCGCGTTCAGCAGACCAATTGAGTACGGATGGGCTGGCTGATAGAAGACATCGCGCGCTTTGCCGTATTCCATGGTACGACCGGCGTACATCACCAGCACTTTGTCACAGATGCCCGCCACTACGCCCAGGTCGTGGGTGATCATGATAATCGCCGTGTTGAACTCGCGCTTCAGCTCGTTCAACAGGGTCATGATCTGCGCCTGAACGGTAACGTCCAGCGCGGTGGTAGGTTCATCGGCAATCAGCAGCTTTGGCCGGCACAGCAGCGCCATCGCAATCATCACGCGCTGACGCATACCGCCAGAAAACTCGTGCGGGAACATGCGCATACGCTTGCGCGCTTCCGGCATTTTCACCGCATCCAGCATTTTGACCGACTCTTCAAAGGCCTCCGCTTTGCCCAGGCCTTTGTGCAGCATCAGGACTTCCATCAGCTGCTCGCCTACGCGCATATACGGGTTCAGCGAGGTCATGGGATCCTGGAAAATCATCGAGATCTGCTCAGCGCGCAGCTTGTTCAGCTCGTGTTCCGGCAGGTTGAGGATTTCGCGACCGTTGAATTTAGCGGAGCCCCCAATCACGCCGTTAGCAGCCAGCAGGCCCATCAGCGCAAAGGCAGTCTGGGATTTTCCGGAACCGGATTCCCCTACGATCCCCAGCGTTTCACCCGCGCGCAGGTTGAAGTTGAGATCGTTGACGGCGGTAACATCCCCGTCCGGCGTTTTAAAGGTCACGCGGAGATCTTTCACATCCAGCAGAAGGTTATTCTGCTGTTGCGCCTGTGGCGCAGTGGCCGTTTCAATAATTGTCATGACGGCGCTCCTTAACGGTCTTTCGGGTCGAGGGCATCACGCAGGCCATCGCCGATAAAGTTAAAACAGAACAGGGTAACGACCAGGAAACCCGCCGGATAAAGCAGTAGCCACGGTGAAACTTCCATCGAGTTTGCGCCATCGCTCAGCAGCGCGCCCCAGCTGCTCAGTGGCTCTTGTGTACCCAGACCCAGGAAGCTCAGGAAAGATTCAAACAGGATCATGCTTGGTACCAGCAGTGAGGCATAAACCACCACCACGCCCAACACGTTAGGAACGATATGGCGAACCACGATATTCCCGGTGGACACACCGCCTACCTGCGCGGCTTCGATAAATTCTTTGCGTTTGAGGCTCAGCGTCTGGCCGCGAACAATACGCGCCATATCCAGCCAGGAAACCATCCCGATAGCCACGAAGATCAGCAGGATATTTTGACCGAAGAAGGTCACCAGCAGGATGACGAAGAACATGAACGGGAAGGAGTTCAGGATTTCCAGCAGACGCATCATTACCGAGTCTATTTTGCCGCCGAGGTAGCCGGAAAGTGAACCGTAGAGCGTACCCACGATCACCGCCACCAGTGCGGCAGCAATACCTACCATCAGCGAGATACGGCCACCGATAGCGACACGCACCAGCAGATCGCGTCCGGAGGAGTCCGTGCCAAAATAATGGCCTGATTCCATATCCGGTGCGCTGGACATCATGCCCCAGTCGGTGTCGAAATAGGTAAATTGCGACAGCATCGGCGCCAGGGTCACAAACAGCGCGATGATCACCAGAACAACCAGACTGGCAACCGCTGCACGGTTGTGCATAAAGCGACGGCGCGCGTCCTGCCAGAGGCTACGACCTTCTACTTCCAGTTTTTCACTGAAGTTTTCCAGCGCCTCGCTGTTTTTCTTACTCAACATCATGGCGTGCTCCAGCGTTAGTAACGAATTTTCGGGTCGATGACGGCATACAGCACATCGACGATAGCGTTAAAGAGAATGGTCAGCGCACCGACGAGAATGGTCAGGCTCAGCACCAGCGAATAGTCGCGGTTGAGCGCGCCGTTAACGAACAGCTGACCAATGCCAGGCAGACCGTAGATTGTTTCGATAACCATAGAGCCAGTGATGATCCCGACGAATGCCGGTCCCATGTAGGAGAGCACGGGCAACAGCGCCGGTTTGAGCGCGTGGCGGAAGATAATCCGACGCATCGGCAGCCCTTTAGCGCGCGCGGTACGAATGAAGTTCGAGTGCAGCACTTCGATCATTGAACCACGGGTGATACGCGCGATGCTGGCGATGTACGCCAGCGATAATGCCACCATCGGCAAAATCATGAACTTCAATGCCCCGCCGTTCCAGCCGCCGCCAGGCAGCCACTTCAGCGTGATGGCAAATATCATCACCAGTAATGGCGCGACAACGAAGCTGGGTATCACTACCCCGGTCATTGCCACCCCCATTACGGCATAATCCCATTTGGTATTTTGTCTGAGCGCAGCGATAACGCCCGCGGTGACCCCGAAAACGATGGCCAGAATGAATGCCGCAGCACCCAACTTAGCCGATACCGGGAAGCTGGACGCGACCAGGTCGTTAACGGAATAGTCTTTATATTTAAATGACGGTCCAAAATCGCCGTGGGCCAGCTGCTTCAGGTAATTGAAGTACTGGGTGGAGATAGGATCGTTCAAGTGGTATTTCGCTTCGATATTCGCCATGACTTCAGGCGGCAGCGTACGCTCACCGGTAAATGGACTGCCCGGCGCAAGACGCATCATGAAGAAGGAAATCGTGATGAGAATAAATAGCGTTGGAATCGCTTCAAGACAGCGACGTAGGATAAATTTCAACATTGCCCGTACCTTCTGGCGTGTGCCTATATTATGTGACGTTGGTTAGACACCGTGGGGCGAGCATGCCCGCCCCACTCATTGCCATTAATGCTTGATAATATACAAGTTTTTAACGTAGATATTATCCATCGGGTCTTTACCGGTATATCCACCTACCCACGGTTTCACCAGACGGGCGTTAACGTAGTAGTAAACCGGAACGATCGCGGAATCTTTATCCAGCTGCTGCTCGGCTTTAGAGTACAATTCTGTACGCTGCGCTTCGTCAGTGGTTTTCAGCGTGTCGCCAATCAGCTTGTCGAACGCCGGGCTCTTATAGTGAGCGGTGTTGTTCGAGCTGTCGCTCAGCATGGTGTTCAGGAAGGAGGTCGGTTCGTTATAGTCCGCACACCAGCCAGCACGAGCCACATCAAAGGTGCCCTGATGACGGCTGTCGAGGAAGGTTTTCCACTCCTGGTTCTCCAGCTTCACGTTCGCGCCCAGGTTCTTTTTCCAGATTGAGGCAACGGCGATAGCCAGTTTTTTGTGCAGATCGGAAGTGTTGTAGAGCAGGCTGAAGGTCAGCGGCTTATCTGCGGTGTAGCCCGCTTCGGCCAGCAGTTTCTTCGCTTCTGCGTTACGCTGTTCCTGAGTCTGTTTGAACCACTCTGGCTCGGTCAGTTTTGCGCCATCGGTGTATGGAGGGGTATAGCTGTACGCCGGCAGATCGCCCTGGTTTTTCACTTTGTTCACGATGATATCGCGATCCAGTGCCAGCTTCAGCGCAGTACGTACACGTACGTCGGTAAACGGTGCTTTCTGGTTGTTGATTTCATAGTAATAGGTGCACAGGTACGGATCGACGTGAACTTCTTTAGGGATCTCTTTTTTTAGTTTCTGGAACAGTTCAATCGGCATGTTGTTATAGGTCATGTCGATTTCACCGCTGCGATAGCGGTTAACGTCAGTCACTTCGGACGAAATTGGCAGGTAGGTCACCTGGTCAATAACGGTTTTCGCGTTATCCCAATACTGCGGGTTACGGTCAAGCACCATACGTTCGTTGACCACCCAGTCTTTCAGCTTATAGGCACCGTTGGTCACGATATTGGCAGGCTGCGTCCATTTCTCACCAAATTTTTCCACGGCGGATTTTGGTACCGGGGAGACGGACGGGTGAACCAGCAGCTTATAGAAGTACGGAACAGGTTCGCTCAACGTCACTTCAAAGGTATTGGCATCGATCGCTTTTACGCCCAGGTCGGTAACAGGTTTTTTGCCCGCGATGATGTCATCAATATTGGCAATGTGGCCATATTGCAGGTAGCTCGCATACGGAGAGGCGGTGGTTGGATTCGCCAGACGCTGCCAGCTATAAACGAAATCTTCGGCCGTAACCGGTGTACCGTCGGACCATTTCGCATCTTTACGCAGATGGAATGTCCAGACTTTGAAATCTTTGTTTTCCCATTTTTCTGCTACACCCGGTGCCGGATGGCCGTCTACGTCTGTCACCAGCAGGCCTTCGAACAGGTCGCGGTTAACGTTAGACTCAGGAACACCTTCAATTTTGTGCGGGTCAAGAGACTGAACTTCCGCACCGTTGTTACGCACCAGCGTCTGTTTCTCCGCCAGTTGAACACCTGCAGGAACGTCCGCAGCCATTGCAGCGTTGCCCGCGATTAGCGCAGTTAAAATCCCCGCTGCTACCAGATTTTTTTTTGTGATGATGGACATTGTGTTGGTACTCCACTCATTATAATGACTGGCCTTCGCCAGCTGTGTAATCCCCTTTTGGGGCCTGTACAGCGCAGGAGTTTTTTTTGCTGCTGTCAGGTTCTTCTTTTACTGCTTGCTATCACCGACTTTTTTATTACTGACCGCTCGTATGGCCGTCTTGCGTCGATTCTTTACAGGCCTCCCCTGTTTGAGACCTGCACTGGATATCTGAGAAGAGAACCATATGAAAATAATTCTCATCTGCTTGTTTTATGCTGCAAAATATTAGGCCGGAAAGTATCAAATGGCGTAAACGCGCGCCAATACATTTTGCAAATTTGTTAAGCAATTCTCTTTTACGGTGAGTACCGCATCGTTGAGGGCAGCCCTGCCGGACATCGAATACCACTTAAAAATTATGATATTCAATAAGATAGAGAAAATTTTCTCTACACGCGCGTCGCTGCGCTATCATCGAGTGATTTTGTACAAAAATTTAACAACTGGTTATTATTTAGCACATTCATCTAGGGGAATGTTGAATTTACTAATATCATTTCGGTTATCTCTCAGCAAGCCCCAGAGTATCATGTGAGTAAAATAACAGATCGATCGAAGGTTTTCTGCGCAGGCGGGTTTGGCGGGAATTAATAACTCATTGAAATACAAGCAATGAACATTATTAGTAGAATTTATTATGATATGTGAGCATTTCAACTTTAGTTATAGGATTTACTGATAATGACGTAAAAAAACGGAGCCGTGGCTCCGTTCTTTCATACGAAATATCAGTGCAGCAAACCGGGGAAAATGCTTTTAATTCCTGTAACGATGAATTCTATCCCTAACGCCATCAACAGCAGCCCCATAATACGCGTTATGACGTTAATGCCCGTCTGCCCCAGCAGGCGCACCAGCCAGGGCGCCATGCGGAATACTCCCCAACAGCAGAGTGCGAAAAGCGCAATGGCAACGGAAAAGCCAATCAGGTGCATCAGGCTATGGTAACGCGTGCCCCAGACAATGGTTGAACTGATGGCGCCAGGGCCAGCCATGAGCGGTAAGGCCAGCGGCACCACGCCAATACTTTCGCGGATAGCTGTTTCTGACTTCTCCTGCTTGTTCTGTTTATCCTCGCCCAGCTTACCGCTGATCATGGACATCGCGATGGTCACGACCAGGATCCCACCCGCTATGCGGAAAGAGTCAATCGAAATGCCGAAGAGCTGGAGAATGGCGTCCCCAAGAAAAAGGGAGGTGAGCAATATGATAGCCACTGACAGGTTAGCGGTGAGGTTGGTCTTATTCCTGGCCGCCGCCGTCTGATAACTCGTCATACTAATAAAGACAGGAATGATCCCCACCGGGTTGACCAGGGCAAACAAACCAATAAAAAATTTAAAATACGTTGGAAAATCAAAGAGCGTTTGGATCACGTTTTGCTCCGCTTATACACATGCCCGGGACTGACACTTTGTCATGAGAAATCGCGCTGAAGATACCCTTTTTATTAGCATACTTCACTCGAAATCTGTGGCAAAACGTTATCATTTCAGGATGTTAAACATATGTATAATCAATGATAGCGTCACTTCCATTACTTACGTAATTATTTAACACTTGAAAAATCTCAACGAAATAACCCTGCTGAAAGGTATCAGCTTGGGGGAAAATTGACGCAGATCATGATTTCCGTACTCAGAAGTGAGTAATCTTGTTTACGCCCCCAGGGAGATCACCTGACAAAAAGGGATGATGCTAAGGTAAGGCTCTTTTAGTAAATTAGTGTGCTGACGCAGAAAGTAACTCTTTGTTTTACTTTGTGTTACGCAAGTCGTATCGGCTCTGTCTATACTGTGTGACGTATCGAGCGCTGGTTTACTAAAAGAGTTTAAACATTATCAGGAGAGCATTATGGCTGTTACTAATATCGCTGAACTGAACGCCCTCGTCGAGCGCGTTAAAAAAGCCCAGCGTGAATATGCCAATTTCACCCAAGAACAGGTTGATAAAATCTTCCGCGCGGCCGCACTGGCTGCTGCAGATGCTCGAATCCCTCTCGCTAAAATGGCCGTTGCCGAATCCGGCATGGGTATCGTGGAAGATAAAGTGATCAAAAACCACTTTGCTTCCGAGTATATCTACAACGCCTATAAAGATGAGAAAACCTGTGGCGTGCTGTCCGAAGACGACACCTTCGGTACCATCACCATCGCTGAACCTATCGGCATCATCTGCGGTATTGTTCCGACAACTAACCCAACGTCTACGGCTATCTTCAAATCACTGATTAGCCTGAAGACCCGTAACGCAATCATCTTCTCTCCACACCCACGTGCGAAAGACGCGACCAACAAAGCTGCGGATATCGTCCTGCAGGCGGCGATCGCTGCTGGCGCACCAAAAGATCTGATCGGCTGGATCGACCAACCTTCCGTTGAGCTCTCCAATGCGCTGATGCATCACCCGGACATTAACCTGATCCTGGCGACCGGTGGTCCTGGCATGGTTAAAGCCGCATACAGCTCCGGTAAACCAGCGATCGGTGTGGGCGCCGGTAACACTCCTGTTGTTATCGACGAAACTGCTGACATCAAACGTGCCGTTGCGTCTGTACTGATGTCTAAAACCTTCGATAACGGCGTGATCTGTGCATCTGAACAGTCTGTTGTTGTTGTTGATTCCGTGTACGACGCAGTTCGTGAACGTTTCGCCAGCCACGGCGGCTACCTGCTGCAGGGCAAAGAGCTGAAAGCAGTTCAGGACATCATCCTGAAAAATGGCGCACTGAACGCTGCTATCGTGGGTCAGCCGGCTTACAAAATTGCTGAACTCGCAGGCTTTACCGTTCCGGCAACAACCAAAATCCTGATCGGTGAAGTGAAAGTTGTTGACGAAAGCGAGCCGTTTGCACATGAAAAACTGTCTCCAACGCTTGCCATGTACCGTGCGAAAGATTTCGAAGACGCGGTAGAGAAAGCCGAGAAACTGGTTGCCATGGGCGGTATCGGTCACACGTCTTGTCTGTACACCGACCAGGACAACCAGCCAGAACGCGTTGCCCACTTCGGTCAGATGATGAAAACTGCACGTATCCTGATTAACACCCCTGCTTCTCAGGGTGGTATCGGTGACCTGTACAACTTTAAACTCGCACCTTCCCTGACTCTGGGTTGTGGTTCCTGGGGTGGTAACTCCATCTCTGAAAACGTTGGTCCAAAACACCTGATCAACAAGAAAACCGTTGCTAAGCGAGCTGAAAACATGTTGTGGCACAAACTTCCGAAATCTATCTACTTCCGCCGTGGCTCTCTGCCAATCGCGCTGGATGAAGTGATTACTGATGGCCACAAACGTGCGCTCATCGTGACTGACCGTTTCCTGTTCAATAACGGCTACGCTGACCAGATCACCTCTGTACTGAAAGCGGCTGGCGTTGAAACTGAAGTGTTCTTTGAAGTTGAAGCTGACCCTACCCTGAGCGTGGTGCGTAAAGGTGCTGAGCTGGCTAACTCCTTCAAACCAGATGTGATTATCGCTCTGGGCGGCGGTTCCCCAATGGACGCCGCGAAAATCATGTGGGTCATGTATGAGCATCCTGAAACCCACTTCGAAGAACTGGCGTTGCGCTTTATGGACATCCGTAAACGTATCTACAAGTTCCCGAAAATGGGCGTAAAAGCGAAAATGATCGCGGTAACCACCACTTCCGGTACCGGTTCAGAAGTTACGCCATTCGCAGTAGTAACGGACGATGCAACAGGTCAGAAATACCCACTGGCTGACTATGCACTGACCCCAGACATGGCTATCGTTGATGCGAACCTGGTCATGGAGATGCCGAAATCACTATGTGCGTTCGGTGGTCTGGATGCGGTAACTCACGCCCTGGAAGCTTACGTTTCTGTGCTGGCATCTGAGTTCTCTGACGGTCAGGCTCTGCAGGCGCTGAAACTGCTGAAGGAAAACCTGCCAGCGTCCTACAACGAAGGGTCTAAAAACCCGGTAGCACGTGAACGCGTTCACAGTGCAGCTACCATCGCCGGTATCGCGTTTGCGAACGCCTTCCTGGGTGTTTGCCACTCTATGGCGCACAAGCTGGGTTCTCAGTTCCACATTCCTCACGGTCTGGCGAACGCCCTGTTGATCAGCAACGTTATCCGTTATAACGCTAACGACAACCCAACCAAGCAGACTGCTTTCAGCCAGTACGACCGTCCGCAAGCGCGCCGTCGTTACGCTGAAATCGCAGACCACCTTGGTCTGAGCGCACCGGGTGACCGCACTGCTGCGAAGATTGAGAAGCTGCTGGCATGGCTGGAAAGCCTGAAAGCTGAGCTGGGTATTCCAAAATCTATCCGTGAAGCAGGCGTTCAGGAAGCTGACTTCCTCGCTCACGTAGATAAGCTGTCTGAAGATGCATTCGATGACCAGTGTACTGGTGCCAACCCGCGCTACCCACTGATCTCCGAGCTGAAACAGATTCTGCTGGATACCTTCTACGGTCGTGAGTTCAAAGAAGGTGACGTTGCCGCTGTGAAAACAGAAGTTCCTGTCATCAAAGCTGACAAGAAAGCGAAGAAAAGCGCTTAATTGAAAGCAGAAGAAAAAACCCGCCTTTATGGCGGGTTTTTTTATGTCTGTATAACAAGGCTGGCGTTATTGCCTGTTGTCGTGTTGAATCGCCGTCAGCGAGCCTACAGACAACGCTTCTTTATAATGCTTACGACAGACTGAAACATAGCGTTCATTACCGCCTATAACCACCTGCTCGCCATCTGCATAAGGTTTCCCGGCCTGGTCAAGACGAAGCACCATGCTGGCTTTTCGACCGCAGAAGCAGATTGTTTTCAATTCGACAAGCTTATCCGACCAGGCAAGCAAATACTGGCTACCGGCAAATAGCTCACCGCGGAAATCCGTACGCAGGCCGTAACACAGCACGGGAATATCGAGCTCATCGACCACCTCTGAAAGGGCATGAACCTGTTCACGCGTCAGAAACTGGCTCTCATCTACCAGAACACAGTGAATGGGCTGCAAAGCATGTTCTGTACGAATGTCCTCAAAGAGATCGGTTTTCGGGTTAAACAGTCTGGCAGGCGACGAGAGCCCTATTCTGGAGCTCACCTTCCCTGCGCCAAAGCGATCGTCGATTTCAGCCGTATAAACAACGGTACGCATCCCGCGCTCCTGGTAATTGTACGAGGATTGCAGCAACGCGGTGGATTTCCCGGCATTCATTGCCGAATAGTAGAAATAAAGTTGTGCCATTGGCCGTAAAACCCCAATCAATGTGTAATATTCCCGATGATTCATTGTACCATAATTTGTCTGGTCATCAGCGATGTAGCATACAGAGGAAGCGTTTCAGCGCGGAGTTCACAACCTTCTTTTCATGAAAATAACCCGCTAAAACATGAAGTAAACTCCTTCAGCCTGGCCAATATGTTATATGTTTAGCCAAACATAACACTGCATTTTATAGTGGAATCGCCGTTCATTAAAATTCACTATTTATTAACTATTTCAGTCTTAACATCACGGAGGGGAACTAATACAAAAGGCTGATATTTCTCCGCCGCAACTATAATTCCTGCGGTAAATGTCACAAAAAAAAGAGGCAATCGACCGGGTCCAGCCGGGTTAGCTGATAACAAACGAGACTGTTGGGTGATGAAATTTAAGTTAGCGTAATTAATAATAGCGGCATTATTTAGTATTTTTTGAATTCCTTACATTCCTGGCTATTGCACAACTGAATTTATGGCTCTATTATTAGGTCAACAAACCACCCCCCATTATAAGTTTGAGATTACTACAATGAGCGAAGCACTTAAAATTCTGAACAACATCCGTACTCTTCGTGCGCAGGCAAGAGAATGCACCCTCGAAACCCTTGAAGAAATGCTGGAAAAATTAGAAGTTGTAGTTAATGAACGTCGTGAAGAAGAAAGCGCAGCTGCCGCTGAAATCGAAGAACGTACTCGTAAACTGCAGCAATATCGTGAAATGCTGATTGCTGATGGTATCGATCCAAATGAATTGCTGAACAGCATGGCTGCAGCTAAAACCGGTACTAAAGCCAAGCGTGCTGCTCGTCCTGCTAAATATAGCTACGTTGACGAGAACGGCGAAACTAAAACCTGGACTGGCCAGGGCCGCACTCCTGCTGTTATCAAGAAAGCCATGGACGAACAAGGTAAACAGCTGGACGACTTCCTGATCAAGGATTAATCCAGCCGTATTCAGAAAAATCCCGCGTAATGCGGGATTTTTTTTAACCTAAATTTGTCGCAAACATCCCCTTACACTCTGTCATAAAGCATTATTTGGCAATTTTAATAACTGTACTTAGAGACAGGTTTCAGAAGTGTTTAGGGCATAAAAAAACCGGTGGGCAGCGCCTCACCGGTTTCGGACATATGTACCCGTGGCTTATTTCTTAATACCTACGCTCTCTTTGAGCCAGGTTTTAAATTCTTCACCAAGAGTATTGTGGCGAATACCATATTCAACAAACGCCTGCATATAACCAAGCTTATTACCGCAGTCATGGCTCTTACCTTTCATATGGTAAGCCTCAACGGTCTCTTTCTCGATCAGCATATCAATGGCATCCGTCAGCTGAATCTCATCACCCGCTCCTGGAGGCGTTTTCGCCAGCAGAGGCCAGATTTCAGCGCTCAGAACATAGCGACCTACAACAGCCAGGTTTGAAGGCGCTACGTCGGCTTTAGGCTTCTCTACCACGCCAACCATTGGCACGCTTTCGCCCGGCTCAAGGTTAACGCCTTTGCAGTCAACCACACCGTATGCCGTCACGTCTTCAACAGGCTCAACCATAATCTGGCTGCTACCGGTTTCGTCGAAACGTTTGATCATCTCTGCCAGGTTATCCTGAGAAAGATCGGATTCGTATTCGTCCAGAATTACGTCAGGCAGAATTACCGCTACAGGCTCATCACCTACAACAGGATGTGCACACATCACAGCGTGGCCCAGACCTTTAGCCAGACCCTGACGAACCTGCATAATGGTAACGTGTGGCGGGCAAATAGACTGAACTTCTTCTAACAGCTGACGCTTAACACGTTTTTCCAGCATGGCTTCAAGTTCAAAGCTTGTATCGAAATGGTTTTCGATAGAGTTTTTTGATGAATGCGTAACCAGCACAATTTCAGTGATGCCGGCTGCGATACATTCATTAACGACATACTGGATTAATGGCTTATCAACCAGAGGCAGCATCTCTTTAGGAATTGCCTTAGTTGCTGGTAACATCCTGGTCCCCAATCCCGCTACCGGGATGACGGCCTTTCTGACTTTCGAATTTAGGGCAGCCATTCAAATTCTCCTGAGCTGTTCAAGTTTTGAACTTTTATGCAATAAATAACGCGTTGAGTATATCAGCCTCGCCCCGCAGTCCGGGTCTGAAAAGAACGCGTTGCCGATCAATTAGGACAAATACGCATGAATCTGGGCAGCGATAGTAGCACTCCCCGTAAAACACAGGTAAAGCAATCTTAAAATTAAGATCCAATTGCTTATTCCGTGGACAACATTAAGCGTAGCCGTCCCCCGGCGCCCCAAATTTGGCACTGCCAGGAGGAACAGCGGTGGCTAATTTGATTAAGATACGCCGTACCCAATGTCCCAAGCGGAACACCGTTACTCACCTGAATATGATGTTCACCGGTATTCAGTGAAGCGTTGAGACCTGCTGAAACGAGGATCAGATTCTTTAAACCGCTGTGGTAATAGCCGACCAGCAGCGGGAACTGTCCAGGCAAATTAGCCTGGCGAAAAAGCTGGTTTACCTGTTTGAGCAAACTACCTAACTCCGGCAGCCGTTGTCCCTGATGGGATAACTGTTCCTGCAGCAAACCATTAAAAAGCGCGCGAAGAAGTAACGCGGCTAATACACCATTATCCCCTGCCCGGGTGACATCCAGAGAATAAAACGCAAGGTCGGAATCAGATAAAGGTGCGATATCCAGTACCAGTCCCGGCTGATCAGCCGCCACCAGCTGACGATAATTTACGCGGCAGTGTGAAATAGTTTGCTGTACGGGTGGCTGAAGTTCTTGCAACAGTTTCGCCGCAGCAGGAGGGTCACTCACCAGGGCATCCCAGTCCTGGAAAAGACGCTCCTCTTCCTCTACCCGGGAATTAAACATATTCGGATAAAGGCACGCTAAGACCGTTTCTCGCAGCCGGTTCAGATCCTTGACCGGTTTAAGCAGAATATCCTGGACACCGAGTCGCAATGCTTTGGCGATATCCGCCATATTCTCTGTGGCAGAGATCACCAGAATCGGCGTCTGGTTGCCTTCGTTACGCAGATGTTCAACCAGCTTCAGCCCGTTCATGCGCGGCATCTCAATGTCGCAAATCATTAAATCGGGCGTAATGCTGATCATTTTTTCCAGGGCGTCGATACCATCTTCAGCCAGTGAAGTGATTGCTCCCAGCGAGGATAACCACGAATCCAGTAGCGATCGGAAAACGGGCTCGTCTTCAACAATCAAAATGTGTTTTCCGGCCAATGGCTGCGTCATGGTTCCTCCCCTGGCTGACAGTAACTAAATAGTGGCATGCGATCGGCACTATCGCCTGTCAGATTTTGCTGAAGTAGTCAAAAAAAGGTGCTTAACGTGCTGTTTGCACAAAAGGCAACAATTCGTCCATTTTCTTTTCGACGGCTAACGAGCCCGCTGCGATGGCGGCCTCAGCCCGATGGAAATCAAGAGTAGAGATTTGCGGACAGTAAGGCTGAATAAGAATATCTGGCGGGTCGCCTGCCATACGATTGCGCTTAAGGCGATTCTCCAGTACCTGGATTGACGTGGTCATGATTTCTATCGCCGTCGGCGCGGTAACCGAGCGTCGCGCGGCCATACGCCCGATTCTACCGCGCAGGCGCTCATGCCAGGCCAGCTTCTCGCCCTCGGCATCTTCGCTCTGGAGATTGACCGGCATGAGGTCCTGTTGCATCAGGTGGGCGTCGTGCTGCAGGTCGACGGCAATCACGATATCCGCCCCCATTGCACGGGTCAGAGAGATGGGAACCGGGTTTACAACGCCACCGTCGACAAGCCAGTAACCGTTGTGTGGGACAGGCGCCATAAGCCCCGGCATGCTGCAGGAGGCGCGCACGGCAAGATGGATATCCCCTTCGGTTAGCCAGAGTTCGCGTCCCGTGCTGAGGTTCGTCGCGACGGCGCCAAAGGGCATCTGACAATCAGTGAAGTCTTCGAGAGGCATAACCTGGCGGAACTGGTTAAAGACGCGTTCGCCGCGCAACAGCCCACCACGCTGCCACGAGAGGTCCATCAGACGCAGGACGTCCCAGTAACTGAAGGAACGCACCCAGGTCTCGAGTTCCGGAAGCTTCCCGCACGCGTAGGCGGAGCCGACAAGCGATCCTATTGAACAACCTGCGACAATATCTACGTTAATGCCCATCTTGTTTAAGGCATTAATCACGCCGATGTGTGACCATCCCCGGGCTGCACCTGAGCCCAGCGCCAGTCCAATTTTAACCTTTCTCATTAGCCCTGTTTTACTTCCCCTGGATTCCTGACATAGCGTCAACGCAACAGCTCAGTTAACATAGTGCTACCCGAAGCGTTTTACGCCTTTATTATTTGTTCCAGGAAGAGAATCGTGTCTCAACTCTGCCCTTGTGGTAGCGCTCTGGAGTATAGCCTATGTTGCCAGCGATATCTGTCTGGCGATCAGGTTGCACCAGACCCGTCACACCTCATGCGTTCACGTTACACCGCTTTTGTGATCAAAGACGCAGACTACCTGATTAATACCTGGCATCCCTCCTGCCATGCTGCCGAATTCAGACAGGACATCGAAGCCGGCTTCGCGAACACGCAGTGGCTCGGCCTCAACGTCTATGAATCCTCAACGGGCAGTCATGTGGATGAAGGTTACGTCAGCTTTGTTGCTCGTTTTACCGAGAATAATAAACCAGGTGCCATTATCGAGCGTTCCCGGTTCTTAAAGGAAAGCGGGCAGTGGTATTATATTGACGGAACGCGCCCACAGTTTGGTCGTAACGATCCCTGCCCGTGTGGTTCAGGTAAAAAATTTAAAAAGTGTTGCGGGCAGTAATGCCTGACAACCCAGACTTCGCAAATACAAACAGGATTTCCCGGCGATGCAATCATTACAACGAAAAGTTCTGCGCACCATCTGTCCCGATCAAAAAGGACTGATCGCACGAATTACCAACATTTGCTACAAACATGAACTGAATATCGTGCAGAACAACGAGTTCGTTGACCACCGTACCGGCCGCTTCTTTATGCGTACCGAACTCGAAGGTATTTTCAACGACACCACCCTGCTTGCCGATCTCGACAGCGCGCTTCCGGAAGGTTCCGTGCGCGAACTAACCCCAGCCGGTCGACGCCGCATCGTGATCCTGGTGACCAAAGAAGCACACTGTCTGGGCGACCTGCTGATGAAAGCAAACTACGGCGGTCTGGACGTGGAAATAGCTGCCGTTATTGGCAACCATGAGACGCTGCGCACGCTGGTCGAGCGTTTTGATATTCCGTTCGAGCTGGTGAGCCACGAAGGCCATACCCGTGAAGAACACGACGATCTGATGGCGCAGGCCATTGAAGCGCATAACCCGGACTACGTGGTGCTGGCGAAATACATGCGCGTGTTAACGCCATCCTTCGTGGCGCGTTTCCCGAACAAGATCATCAACATTCACCACTCGTTCCTGCCGGCCTTTATTGGTGCGCGTCCCTACCACCAGGCCTACGAGCGCGGCGTGAAGATCATCGGTGCGACCGCGCACTATGTGAATGACAACCTGGACGAAGGTCCAATCATCATGCAGGACGTGATTCACGTGGACCACACCTACACGGCCGAGGACATGATGCGTGCAGGGCGTGACGTTGAGAAGAACGTGCTCAGTCGTGCGCTGTATCAGGTGCTGGCGCAGCGTGTCTTTGTCTACGGCAACAGAACCATCATTCTTTAATCTTTCGGAAAATGAATTGATTAGCTTTGCGCCTTTACGGATAAAAAGCAGGCAAACAGCTTCATTTACCTAAAGGAATGCTTTACAGGGGCGCCTCATTTGATATGATGCGCCCCGCTTCCAGCAGGAAGCAGGCCAGTAAAAAGCATTACCCCGTGGTGGGGTTCCCGAGCGGCCAAAGGGAGCAGACTGTAAATCTGCCGTCATCGACTTCGAAGGTTCGAATCCTTCCCCCACCACCATCTCTCAGCACGACATCAAAATTTGAATTACCCCTGGTGGGGTTCCCGAGCGGCCAAAGGGAGCAGACTGTAAATCTGCCGTCATCGACTTCGAAGGTTCGAATCCTTCCCCC